>NZ_FMUH01000013.1 GCF_900101025.1 Klenkia marina
AGACGCAGAGCGAGGTCGACGCGGCGGCTTCCTTCGCGAGGTCGGGGCCGCTGCGTACGAGGGCGATCCGGAACTGTCAGACCACGATGATGAGGTCCACCCCAGCTGACCGGGACGTCACGGGGGTGACCGCGCTGCAGTACGACCCATGGGCCGACCTCGCCGGTCGTGCTGACCTCACGCTGTCCTGGCGCCACCAGAAGCCGTGCGGGCAGTACTTCCACCACGACCGGGTCATCGCCCTGCGCCGCGGCCTGACCGGGGCGCAGGCGCGTTCCACGCTGGCGCACGAGCTCGTGCACGCCGAACGCGGCGACGTCGGCCTGTCCGACGCGGCCCTCGATGCTCGGCAGGAGCTGATCGTGCAGCGGGAGGCCGCGCGACGGCTCATCCCGCTCGCTGCGCTGGCCGACGCCGTCCGCTGGACCTGCCACCCCGCCGAGGCCGCCGAGCTGCTCCACGTCGACCGCGGCACCCTGCGCACCCGGCTGGCCATGCTGACCGAGGCCGAGAAGCTTGTGCTGGACGCCGCGGCCGGCGAGCACGAGGCCGCCGCCTAGCGCTCGACCAGCAGCCCGTCGAGTGCAGCGGCGGTCTGCCGGTGCTGGTCGGGCATGAGGTGCCCGTAGGTGTCCACCGTGGTGGTGATCGACTCGTGGCCTAGCCGGTCGCGGATCGCGGGCAGCGGCACGCCGGCGGCGATCAGCCACGAGGCGTGCGAGTGCCGCAGGTCGTGGATCCGCGGCCGCGGACCGTCGCCGCGCACCACGACGTCGTCGACCTTGCGGTCGCCGGCGAACCGACCGACGGCCGGTGACCACGCCCGGTTGTAGAAGTTCGCGTGGTGCACCCGGGCGCCCGTCGGGCCCACGAACAGCAGCTCGCTGCCGGGGCGGGCGACCAGCGGGGCCAGCACATCGACCAGGTCGGCGGGCAGGGACACCGTGCGGCGGGACTTCCTGGTCTTCGGCGGGCCGACCTCGAACCCGCTGTCGGTGCGCGCCAGCGCCTTGGTCACCCGCAGGACCGGGGTCGGGGCGAGCAGGTCGACGTCGGACACGGTGAGCGCGACCGCCTCCCCGAACCGGAGGCCGGTGCCGGCCAGCACGGTCGCGAAGGGCCGCCACCGCTCGGGCAACTCGCTGCGGAGCGCGCCGAACTGCTGCGGGGTCAGGCACACCATCTCGGTGCGCTCG
>NZ_FMUH01000012.1 GCF_900101025.1 Klenkia marina
CCTCGAGTTCGCCCCCACCTTCGCCGGTCACGCTGAAGGCGTCGGGGACGCCGTGCTGATCTCGCAGACGTCAGGGCAGACAGCGACCATCACGGGCAACGCTGACGGTCGTTACTTCGGAGTCGCGGGCTACGGCAGCAGCGGTAGCGGGGGGCTGGTCAACACGACCGACCCGTACAGCGGGACCGTCCCCTGGCCGCGCGGGACGAACGTGATCGTTGAGGTGACGGCGACCGGAGGCTGGACCCTCGACGTCCAGTAGTCGTCGCCGTGTCGGCGGCACGTGGGTGGTGCCCGCCTCCGCGGTGCTCGCGGCCAAGAACGCCGCCGTCCCGGTCGCCCGGGCGCCCGGGTACCGCGCCGACGAGTAGTCGGTCAGGGGCAGGGCGAGCCACCCTCGCCGTCGGTCTCGACCTCGCGGCGTAGCCAGTACCGGGTGCCCTCGGTGCCTGCCGGCTCGACGGCGGCGAGCGCCCAGCCCTCGGGCTGCAGCTGCACCAGGTACTCCAGCACGTGCGCTACGCCCCCGTCCTGCGGGGTTCCTCTGTAGGACGAGACCCCGGTGCCCGTCAGCCCGGTGCCCGAGGTGCTGCGGGTGATCAACGCGTGCTCGTAGTTCGTCATGGCCGGGCACCGTGCCAGCCGGGGTCGTGTACACGGAAGTGGACACCACCCCATCGGCGTGTCGTAGCCGATGACCTGGTGCGCACAACACCTGTCATTCCCGCTACATCTGCCTCACGTGTCGCCGATACCACGGCAACCGGTGGTGACGTCAAGCGCTGGGTGGATAACCTGGGGACTGAACCGTTCAGGTAGAGCGATGGGGAAGGGAGGCAACGATGTCGGACAGCAAGGCCGTCGACGTCGCGGCCTACATCCTCGCCCTCGGCCCGCGGACCGCCCACGACCTGCAGAAGCTCGTGTACTTCGCGCAGGCGTGGTCTCTGGCGTGGGACGGTCGGGCGCTGTTCGACGACCGCATCGAGGCCTGGCCGAACGGTCCGGTCGCGCCGCGGCTGTTCCGTGAGCACCGGCTGCAGTACACCGTGCACCGGGTGGCTGGTGACCCCGAGGCGCTTGACGAGCACGACCAGGCTGTCGTCGACGCCGTCGTGGAGTTCTACGGCCGGATGGGGCCGGCGCGGCTGGTCGAGCTGACTCACGAGGACCAGCCGTGGCTCGACGCGCGCGGGGACCTGCCGGCCGACGCGCCGTCGCAGCGGCCCATCACCGGCCAGGCGATGCGCCGCTTCTAC
>NZ_FMUH01000011.1 GCF_900101025.1 Klenkia marina
AAGTGACGGTACCTGCAGAAGAAGCACCGGCCAACTACGTGCCAGCAGCCGCGGTAATACGTAGGGTGCAAGCGTTGTCCGGAATTATTGGGCGTAAAGAGCTCGTAGGCGGTTTGTCGCGTCGGCTGTGAAAGCCCGGAGCTCAACTCCGGGTCTGCAGTCGATACGGGCAGACTTGAGTGTTGCAGGGGAGACTGGAATTCCTGGTGTAGCGGTGAAATGCGCAGATATCAGGAGGAACACCGGTGGCGAAGGCGGGTCTCTGGGCAACAACTGACGCTGAGGAGCGAAAGCGTGGGGAGCGAACAGGATTAGATACCCTGGTAGTCCACGCCGTAAACGTTGGGCGCTAGGTGTGGGGGCCATTCCACGGTCTCCGTGCCGCAGCTAACGCATTAAGCGCCCCGCCTGGGGAGTACGGCCGCAAGGCTAAAACTCAAAGGAATTGACGGGGGCCCGCACAAGCGGCGGAGCATGTTGCTTAATTCGATGCAACGCGAAGAACCTTACCTAGGCTTGACATGTGCGGAAATCCTCCAGAGATGGTGGGTCCGTAAGGGTCGCACACAGGTGGTGCATGGTTGTCGTCAGCTCGTGTCGTGAGATGTTGGGTTAAGTCCCGCAACGAGCGCAACCCTCGTTCCATGTTGCCAGCGCGTTATGGCGGGGACTCATGGGAGACTGCCGGGGTCAACTCGGAGGAAGGTGGGGATGACGTCAAATCATCATGCCCCTTATGTCTAGGGCTGCAAACATGCTACAATGGCCGGTACAAAGGGCTGCGATACCGCGAGGTGGAGCGAATCCCAAAAAGCCGGTCTCAGTTCGGATTGGGGTCTGCAACTCGACCCCATGAAGTTGGAGTCGCTAGTAATCGCAGATCAGCAACGCTGCGGTGAATACGTTCCCGGGCCTTGTACACACCGCCCGTCACGTCACGAAAGTCGGTAACGCCCGAAGCCGGTGGCCCAACCCTTGTGGAGGGAGCCGTCGAAGGCGGGATCGGCGATTGGGACGAAGTCGTAACAAGGTAGCCGTACCGGAAGGTGCGGCTGGATCACCTCCTTTCTAAGGAGCACTGGCCGGCCATGTGTTGGGGGTAGTACTCCTGCAGGGTCGGTCCAGAGTCACGCCCATGCCGTGATGATCGCCCGCTTCAGGGTGGTTGCGAGTGTGTGGGGTGTCGCTCACGGGTGGAACACTGACCAGTTCGATTTCTCTGATCGCGCTCGGCTCCTAGTACAGCCACCTTCGGTGGTGGGAACGGGGGTGGGTGCAGGTGGAGGGTCGTAGGCACGCTGTTGGGTCCTGAGAGAGCGGGCCGCCCACATCGAGTTCGACCTTGCGGTCGGGTGGGGTGTGGGTGCTGCGATCTCGGACGGGGCCTGCCTGTCTGTCATACCGGCTCACCTTCTGGTGGGTGCCTGGTGATGGGTGTGGGGTGGGTGGTCGTTCGTTCTTTGAGAACTGCACAGTGGACGCGAGCATCTTGTTTTGTTTGTTTGTGTGTTCAAGTTGTTAAGGGCGCACGGTGGATGCCTTGGCACCAGGAGCCGATGAAGGACGTAGGAGGCTGCGATAAGCCTCGGGGAGCTGCCAACCGAGCGTTGATCCGAGGATTTCCGAATGGGGGAACCCCGCACCAGTCATGTGGTGTGACCCGCGCCTGAATATATAGGGCGTGTGGAGGGAACGTGGGGAAGTGAAACATCTCAGTACCCACAGGAAGAGAAAACAACAGTGATTCCGTGAGTAGTGGCGAGCGAAAGCGGATGAGGCCAAACCATGTGCATGTGATAGCCGGCAGGTGTTGTGCATGTGGGGTTGTGGGACGTTGCGTACTCCGCTGCCGCGGGGTGAGGTAGTCATAAAGGTGTGGTGTTAGTGGAAGGCCTCTGGAAGGGGTCGCCGTAGAGGGTGAGAGCCCCGTACACGAAAACTCATGCCCTGCCTTGGAACGTATCCCAAGTAGCACCGAGCTCGTGGAATTCGGTGTGAATCTGGCGGGACCACCCGCTAAGCCTGAATACTCCCTGGTGACCGATAGCGGACAAGTACCGTGAGGGAAAGGTGAAAAGTACCCCGGGAGGGGAGTGAAATAGTACCTGAAACCGTGTGCCTACAAGCCGTGAGAGCCTGATTGCACTTCGTGTGCGGCGGGTGATTGCGTGCCTTTTGAAGAATGAGCCTGCGAGTTAGCGGTACGTGGCGAGGTTAACCCGTGTGGGGTAGCCGTAGCGAAAGCGAGTCCGAATAGGGCGTTCTACAGTCGCGTGCTCTAGACCCGAAGCCGAGTGATCTACCCATGGCCAGGTTGAAGCGCGGGTAAGACCGCGTGGAGGACCGAACCCACTTCGGTTGAAAACGGAGGGGATGAGCTGTGGGTAGGGGTGAAAGGCCAATCAAACTCGGTGATAGCTGGTTCTCCCCGAAATGCATTTAGGTGCAGCGTCGCGTGTTTCTTGCCGGAGGTAGAGCACTGGATGGTCTAGGGGCCCCACAAGGTTACTGAAATCAACCAAACTCCGAATGCCGGTAAGTGAGAGCGCGGCAGTGAGACTGCGGGCGATAAGGTTCGTAGTCGAGAGGGAAACAGCCCAGATCATCAGCTAAGGCCCCTAAGCGTGTGCTAAGTGGAAAAGGATGTGGAGTCGCAGTGACAACCAGGAGGTTGGCTTAGAAGCAGCCACCCTTGAAAGAGTGCGTAATAGCTCACTGGTCAAGTGATTCCGCGCCGACAATGTAGCGGGGCTCAAGCACACCGCCGAAGCTATGGCACTCCCACGTTGCCCGTCGTCAGTCCTTGGACTGTCGGCCAGGTGTGGGGGTGGGTAGGGGAGCGTCGTGTGGGGGTTGAAGCGGCGGAGTGATCCAGCCGTGGACGCCACACGAGTGAGAATGCAGGCATGAGTAGCGAAAGGGGAGTGAGAAACTCCCCCGCCGGATGACCAAGGGTTCCTGGGCCAGGCTAATCCGCCCAGGGTGAGTCGGGACCTAAGGCGAGGCCGACAGGCGTAGTCGATGGACAACGGGTTGATATTCCCGTACCCGCGAAAGAGCGCCCATGCTGAACCCAGCGATGCTAACCATCTGAAGCCCCGTGATGGCTTCCCTTCGGGGGAGCTGCGTGTGGGTGGAACGTGGGACCCGGACTGGTAGTAGGCAAGCGATGGGGTGACGCAGGAAGGTAGTCCTACCGGTGAGTGGTAGTACCGGTGCAAGGGTGTGGCCCGCGACGTAGGCAAATCCGCGTCGCACGAGGGTGAGACCTGATGCATAGCCGAATGAGGCGAATGGGATGATCCTATGCTGCCGAGAAAAGCCTCTAGCGAGCTCTGAGCGGCCCGTACCCCAAACCAACTCAGGTGGTCAGGTAGAGAATACCAAGGCGATCGAGCGAACTGTGGTTAAGGAACTCGGCAAAATGCCCCCGTAACTTCGGGAGAAGGGGGGCCATTCACTGTCAACACACTTGCTGTGGGCAGCGGTGGGTGGCCGCAGAGACCAGTGAGAAGCGACTGTTTACTAAAAACACAGGTCCGTGCGAAGTCGAAAGACGATGTATACGGACTGACGCCTGCCCGGTGCTGGAACGTTAAGGGGACGGGTTAGCTACTTCGGTGGCGAAGCTCAGAACTCAAGCGCCAGTAAACGGCGGTGGTAACTATAACCATCCTAAGGTAGCGAAATTCCTTGTCGGGTAAGTTCCGACCTGCACGAATGGCGTAACGACTTCTCAGCTGTCTCAACCACAGGCTCGGCGAAATTGCACTACGAGTAAAGATGCTCGTTACGCGCGGCAGGACGGAAAGACCCCGGGACCTTCACTATAGCTTGATATTGGTGTTCGGTTCGGTTTGTGTAGGATAGGTGGGAGACTGTGAAGCGGGCACGCCAGTGTTCGTGGAGTCGTCGTTGAAATACCACTCTGGTCGAATTGGATGTCTAACCTCGGTCCGTGATCCGGATCAGGGACAGTGTCAGGTGGGTAGTTTAACTGGGGCGGTTGCCTCCCAAAATGTAACGGAGGCGCCCAAAGGTTCCCTCAGCCTGGTTGGCAATCAGGTGTCGAGTGCAAGTGCACAAGGGAGCTTGACTGTGAGACCGACGGGTCGAGCAGGAGCGAAAGCTGGGACTAGTGACCCGGCACCGGCATGTGGAAGCGGTGTCGCTCAACGGATAAAAGGTACCCCGGGGATAACAGGCTGATCTTCCCCAAGAGTCCATATCGACGGGATGGTTTGGCACCTCGATGTCGGCTCGTCGCATCCTGGGGCTGGAGTAGGTCCCAAGGGTTGGGCTGTTCGCCCATTAAAGCGGTACGCGAGCTGGGTTTAGAACGTCGTGAGACAGTTCGGTCCCTATCCGCCGTGCGCGTAAGAGACTTGAGAAGAGCTGTCCCTAGTACGAGAGGACCGGGACGGACGAACCTCTGGTGTGCCAGTTGTTCCGCCAGGAGCACTGCTGGTTGGCTACGTTCGGCAGGGATAACCGCTGAAAGCATCTAAGCGGGAAGCTCGCTTCAAGATGAGGTCTCTCACCCCTCGAGGGGTAAGGCCCCCGCCCAGACCAGCGGGTTGATAGGCCGGAAGTGGAAGCACAGCAATGTGTG
>NZ_FMUH01000014.1 GCF_900101025.1 Klenkia marina
CGCGGTCGCCCCGCACGCCTCCAGGGACAAGGACGACTCGACGCTGCACCGCATCCGGTGCGTTCTCGACGACCGGAACCTGACGGTCACCGCGTCGAACCGATGGACCGCGGGGCTGGCGATCGTGTCGGTGTGGGAGATCCCCGACGGGGAGATCGGCTCCTTCGACCTGTCCCCCACCGACTGCTCAGAGCTGCTGGTCCTGTTCAAGGGCGCGAAGTCCGACGACGAGGACAACGGCGACACCCTCGAGCTGGAGGTGGGCACCGAGGTGTCCATCACCGACACCGGCGGGCTGTTCAACGGCAAGCAGCTCAAGCTGCCCCGGCTGCCGCACGGCACGTCGTTCCCGCCGCTGGTCGAGCTGTTCGCCACCGGCGCGAACGCGCTGGGCACGAGCAACACCCGCTGGTGCGTCGACGGGAAGCTGCTCGCCCTGTTCGCGAAGGCCTCGACCGCCTACGGCAAGTCGCTGTCGCTGACCCCGTGCCGCCTGCCCGCACCCTCGTCGATGGTCACCTGCGGCGACAGCTTCCTGGGCCTGATCATGCCGATCGTCTCCGAGGACCTCGACGGCCAGATCAACTCGTGGATGGTCGACTGGCTGCACCGCCTCCCCGAGCCCGATCCCGACCGCCCGGCCCGCATGGTCCGCGTGGAGACGGTCGAGCTGTCCGACGAGGCCAAGGAGTACCAGCGGCAGCTCGCCGAGCACGCCGACCTGGTGCAGGCCGCCGAGCAGGTCGTGGCCTCCCAGTTCGGGTCGGTGTCGATGATCCAGCGCAAGCTGCGGGTCGGGTTCGCCAAGGCCGTCCGGCTGATGGAGCAGCTCGAGCGCGCCGGGATCGTCGGCCCGTCCGAGGGCAGCAAGGCCCGCGACGTGCTGGTCCCCGAAGACGCTGACCTGTCGGCGCTGCTGCCCCCGCCGGCGGCCCCCCGATGACCGCCCTCAGCTCCTGGGCCGACGAGTCGGCCGCGCAGACCATCACCAGCCACCAATCCACCCCCCCACCCG
>NZ_FMUH01000003.1 GCF_900101025.1 Klenkia marina
TGGGGGAGCGCCCCTCGAGGCGGGGCACGGCCTCGTCCGGGCCGAGCGCCTCGATCAGCTTGCGGGCCTTCTCGGCCGACTTCGCGTCGACGTACGTGAGGCTGGACTGCCTGCCACCCTGCCGGAACAGCACCCGGTGCACGGTCCGCCCGTCGGCATACTTCCGCCGCTGCACGCTCGCCACGGCCCCAGTCTGCCCCGTCGGCGTTGACCAGATGTTGACCCGGAACGGCGAAACCCCCGGCCAGCGGGGCTGACCAGGGGTTTCGATGGGGTGAGTGACGGGACTTGAACCCGCGACATCCAGGATCACAACCTGGCGCTCTACCAGCTGAGCTACACCCACCATCGGCCCGCCGCGAGGCGGGCCGTCGAGAAGAGTACCGGAGACCTCAGCCCGGCTGCTGCGGGGTCAGCAGAGCGGCGTACGTGTCGGTGGCCGCGGCCGCCGCGGCCTGTGCCTGGTCGGTGGTCGGGCCGGGCGCGGGCACGAAGACCGCGCCCCGGTAGTAGGCCAGCTCGCGGATGGACTCGAGGATGTCGGCCAGCGCGCGGTGGGCCAGGCCCTTGGGCGGCTGGTTGAAGTACACCCGGGGGAACCAGCGCCGGGCCAGCTCCTTCACCGAGGAGACGTCGACCATGCGGTAGTGCAGGTGGTCGTCGAGGGTCGGCATGTCGCGGGCGATGAACCCGCGGTCGGTGCCGATCGAGTTGCCGCACAGCGGCGCGGTGCGGCGCTCGGGGGCGAACCGCTTCACGTAGGCGAGCACCTGCTCCTCGGCCTCGGCGACGGTCACGGCCGAGGCGCGCACCGCCTCGGTCAGCCCCGACTTCGCGTGCATGGCGACGACGACGTCGTCCATGCCGGCCAGCGCGTCGTCGTCGGCGTGGATGATCACGTCGAGACCCGGGTCGAGGACGTTGAGCTCGGAGTCGGTGACCACCACCGCGATCTCGACGAGCTTGTCCTTGGTCAAGTCCAGCCCGGTCATCTCGCAGTCGATCCAGACCAGGTTGTGCGCTCCGTTGCCTGCCACGGCTCGCGACAGTACGCACCACGCCGACGACGACACGCTCCTTACGGGATAAGTGCCCACCGCGCCACTCGAAGGTGCTGACCCTGACCCTCCGCGCCGATACGCTGCAGTCTCGCCTCACGCCAGGAGCCGTTCCATGACTCTGGACACCCGCACCGCCCCCGCCCGGCCGGCCCCGACCTCGGTGCGCGCTGCGCTGCGCCACCCGGTGGCCGCCACCCGGTGGCTCTGGTCCTACGCGATGACGCCGGGTGCCCCCGGGCGCCCGACCACCGAGACCGAGCTGCGCTGGCTCTACGGCGGCTGGCTGCTGGCCTTCGCACTGAAGATGCTCGGCTCGTCCTGGGACGTCTCGTGGCACTTCAAGTGGTTGCGCGACGACCTGGCCCCGCCGCACCTCATGAACTCCGCCGGCACCGTGCTGGTGGTGGCGCTGGTCGTGGTGCACACCTACAGCGGTCGCGGGGTCGACCGGCGGGCGCTGCGCTGGATGCAGTGGGGGACGGCGACCTTCCTGGTCGCGGTGCCGGTCGACATCATCAACCACCGCGTCAACGGCCTGGACATCACGAGCTGGAGCCCCAGCCACATGCTCCTGTACGTCGGCACCGCGATCATGCTGGCCGGGGCGATCCGTGGCTGGTGGCTGTACGCGGCACCGGGCCGGGTGCGCACCGGGGTGCTGCTCGGGCTGTGGCTGTTCTTCGTGGAGAACATGCTGTTCCCCAACCAGCACCAGGAGTACGGGGTGCTGTCGCTGGCCGCCTACCGCGACGGGCACACCACCGCCGAGCCCCAGCTGCTGGACTTCGCCGCGGCCCAGGGGTCCTCGCCGACCAGCTTCATGCTCCCCGTGCCGCCCTGGGTCCACCCGGCGTGGCTGATCTGCGCCGGCCTGCTCTCCCTCGTCGTGGCCCGCAGGGTGGTCGGCAAGCGGTGGACGGCGACCGTGCTGGTGGGCACCTACCTGGCCTACCGGGCCGTCGTCTGGGGGTTCCTCGTGGCCACCGGCTTCCCGCCCTCCGTGCTGCCGGTGATGCTGCTGGTCGGGGCCGTGCTGGTCGACTGCGCCGTCACCTGGCGGGTGCCGGGCTGGCTGGCCGGCGTCCCCGTGGCGGGCGCGGTCTTCCTCGCCGCCTTCGTGCAGGAGTTCCTGGCCGTCATCCCACCGTGGCAGTGGCAGGTCGCCCCGGCCGTGTGCCTGGGCTTCGCCGTGCTGTGGGCGGTCGTCGACCGGGTCGGGTCGTCGGCCCGGTGGGCGCGGTGGTGCGCCCCGCTGGAGGCCGCTCCGCCGGCGGGTCACGGCGCGTCCGCACGGTGAGCCACCGCCGGGTCGCCGTCATGTCGTAACGTCGACGCGATGACCCGGGAGGCGACGCGGTGCTGATCCTCACGCCCTCGGGGCTGGAGACCGGGGCCGAACGCGCCTTCTTCGCCGAGCTCGGCAGCTGGGACACCGGCGGCTCCGTGCGCGGCGCCCTGGTCGCCTCGCTCGCGCTGTCCGACGGCCCCATGGACCGCCGGATCAGCGACGCCGTCGTGCTGGTGCCCGAGGGCGTCGCCGTGGTGCGGGTGGTCGAGGTCGTCCGCCAGTCCGGCGTGGTCACGGTGCTGCCCGAGGGCTCCTGGACGATCGGTCCCGGGGCCGGCCCTGGCGACGTCCTGCGGCTGGCCGGTGGCGGGTCGACCCCCCTCGACGGCCTCATGCGCGCCGGCATGGAGGTCGCCGTCCGGCTGCGCCGGGCCGGCCTCGAGCCCGGACGCATCGCCCGGCTCACCGTCCTGCACGGCGACCTGCGCGGCCTCGTGCCGGCCGACGGCGACCTCGGCGAGGGCGACCAGGTGTCCCTGCTGGAGTCCCGGTCACTGCTGCTGGGCATCGCCCGCGCCAGCCGGTACGCCGGCACCGACAACCCGCGGCTGTGGACGACGGCCGACGTCCGGGCCGCCCTCGAGGCGCTCGGCGTCGGCGGGCGCAGCCCCGCGGTCGAGGAGCTCAACGGCGAGGGCTTCCCGTACTCGCCCTACGTCCTGCGCCGGCGCGAGCTGCTGGCCCCCGCCACGCTGGCCAACCAGCCGGCCGTGCGCTCCGCGGGGCCGACGGCGACCGACCCGGGGCGGCTGGATCCGGTGCCGGGCCACGACCCCGGGTACGGCCACCGCGGTCAGACCGGTGGCCCCCTGGTCGACCCGGCCGCCGCCGCCGCGCTGGCGGCCGCAGCGGCGGCCGAGCAGCAGGCGCACCCCGAGGTGCCCGCGCAGCTGCGCACGGCCGGCGGCGACACCGTCGCCCTCCCCGGGCCGGGCGCCCCGCAGACCGCTGCAGCGCCCGACCAGCCGCCCCAGCAGGCCCCGGGGTGGCAGTCGACCCAGCAGATCCGGCCGGTGTCCCCCGGACCCGCCCCCGCGCCGGAGCCCGCACCCCCCGCCGCCGACGGCCCGGAGGAGACCGGCGGCATCGGCGGCATCTTCGGCGCCCGCGACGAGCCCCCGGCGCACCGGGCCCCGGCGGCCCCGGCGGCACCGGCCTGGTCGGCGCAGAGCTGGGTGGCCGAGCCGCAGTCCGAGCCGCCGTCCGAGCCGGAGGTCGCCCCGCCGGGTCGGCGCAGACGCTCGGTGGTGCTGGTCGCCGCGGCGGTGGCCCTGCTGCTGGTCGTCCTCGGCGGGGTCCTGGTCGCCCAGGGCCTGGGCGGGGACGACGACGGCGGCACCCAGGCCGCACCGACCTCCACCAGTGCCCCCACGACGTCCAGCGGCCCGACCACGCCGTCGGCGCTGCCCGTGGGCACCGTGCAGCAGGGCGGCGACACCGACTACACGCTGCAGGTCGTCTCCTACGACAGCAGCTGCCGCGAGCACTCCTACGGGGCGGTGACCAGCTTCTTCGCCACCACCGACTGCCTGGGGCTCTCGCGCTCGCTGTGGTCGGCCGAGGTCGGCGGCCAGCCGGCCGTGGTGTCGGTGTCCCGGGTGACCATGCCCGACCCCGCCCGCGTGCAGGCCCTGCTCTCGCTCACCGACGTGTCGGGCACCGGCAACGTCAGCGACCTGCTGCGCGAGGGCTCGCGCTACGAGGGCGGCCCCGAGGCGCTGTCGGGCGCGGAGTACGCCAGCGAAGCCGTCGACGACGTCGCCGTCGTCGTGGAGACCTCGTGGGTGGGCGAGCCCGGCGAGGCCGGCGCCCTGCAGCAGCTGGCCGACGACGCCGTGGAGCTCGACCCCACCCGCTGAGCGGTCAGCCGGTGGCCGCCGAGGTGGCCATGGTCACCAGCAGCGCCCGCATGGCCGGGCGGGACAACCGGCCCGCGCTGTGCGGGGTGGAGTTGATCAACCCGAAGAGGGCGTGCGCCCGGGCCCGGCACGCGGCCGTCGTGGCATCGGGGTCCAGTGCGGTCAGGACGGCGACCCACTGCTCGACGTAGCGCCGCTGCAGTCGGCGCACCTGCCGGGCGTCGTCCTCGGACAGCGCGCCCAGGTCACGGTCCTGCACGGTGATGAGGGCGGGGTTGTCCAGGGCGAAGTCGACCTGGAAGGCGACCAGGGCGTCGAGCTGGGCGCGGGGGTCGTCGCCGGCGGCGAGCACCACGCGCTCCGCGCCGGCCTGCAGCCGCTCGCTGATCCGCAGCAGCATCTCGGCGAGCATGGCGTCCTTGCCGGTGAAGTGCCGGTAGATCGCCGGCCCGGTCACGCCGACCGCTGCGCCGATGTCGTCGACGCCAACGCTGCGTGCGCCGCGCTCGGCGAACAGTCGGGCCGCCGCCTGCAGGATCTGCTCGCGCCGCGAGGGGCGTGCCGCGTCGGCGTGCAGCGCGCTGTCGGGCTCGGCGGTCACGCCCACCAGGTTAGGACCGCACCGGAGTACCTGTGTGCACGCGTCGCAGTGGACCCCCGACGTGAACCGTGGTTAACATCCCGGCGTGGACGCACCGGTGCTCAGCAGTGCCCCGCCGGCCGACCCCGACGCCGCGGCCCGGTGGGCCGAGCGGCACCGGGAACTCGCCGCCGACCTCGCCGACCAGCTCCGGCAGGTGGCGCTGGGGGGCGGTGAGCGCGCCCGCACCCGGCACACCGACCGCGGCAAGCTGCTGCCCCGCGAGCGGGTCGACGCCCTGCTCGACCCCGGCGCCCCGTTCCTGGAGCTCTCGCCGTTGGCCGCGCACGGCCTGTACGACGGCGACGCCCCGGCCGCCGGGATCATCACCGGCGTCGGGCGGGTGGCCGGCCGCGAGGTGGTCGTCGTCGCCAACGACGCCACCGTCAAGGGTGGCACCTACTACCCGATGACGGTGAAGAAGCACCTGCGGGCGCAGGAGGTCGCGCTGCAGAACCGGCTGCCGTGCATCTACCTGGTCGACTCCGGCGGTGCCTTCCTGCCGCTGCAGGACGAGGTGTTCCCCGACCGCGAGCACTTCGGCCGCATCTTCTACAACCAGGCCACGATGTCCCGGCAGGGCATCCCGCAGATCGCCGCGGTGATGGGCTCGTGCACCGCCGGCGGCGCCTACGTGCCGGCCATGAGCGACGAGGCCGTCATCGTCCGCGACCAGGGCACGATCTTCCTGGGCGGCCCGCCGCTGGTGAAGGCGGCCACCGGCGAGGTGGTCACCGCCGAGGAGCTGGGCGGGGGAGACCTGCACAGCCGCACCAGCGGGGTCACCGACCACCTGGCCGAGGACGACGCCCACGCGCTGCAGATCGTCCGGCAGATCGTCGGCACGCTGGCCCCGGTCGAGCCCACCCCGTGGGGTGTCGAGCCGACCGAGGAGCCGGTGCACCCGCCCGAGTCGCTCTACGACGTCGTGCCGCCCGACAGCCGCACCCCCTACGACGTCCGCGAGGTCATCGCCCGGCTGGTCGACGGCAGCCGCTTCCACGAGTTCAAGGCCCTGTACGGGCAGACCCTGGTCACCGGCTTCGCCCGCATCCACGGCCACCCGGTGGGCATCGTGGCCAACAACGGCATCCTGTTCGGGGAGTCGGCCGTCAAGGGCGCGCACTTCGTCGAGCTGTGCGACAAGCGCAAGGTGCCGCTGCTGTTCCTGCAGAACATCAGCGGGTTCATGGTCGGGCGCGACTACGAGGCCGGCGGCATCGCCAAGCACGGCGCCAAGATGGTCACCGCGGTCGCGTGCGCCCGGGTGCCCAAGTTGACCGTGGTCATCGGTGGTTCCTTCGGTGCCGGCAACTACTCGATGTGCGGCCGGGCCTACTCGCCCCGCTTCCTGTGGACCTGGCCCAACGCCCGCATCTCGGTCATGGGCGGCGAGCAGGCCGCCGGCGTGCTGGCCACCGTGCGCCGCGACGGCCTGGAGGCCCGCGGGCAGGAGTGGTCGGCCGAGGACGAGGAGGCCTTCAAGGCCCCCGTCCGTGAGCAGTACGAGCGGCAGGGCCACCCGTACTACGCGACCGCCCGGCTCTGGGACGACGGGGTCATCGCCCCCGCCGACACCAGGACCGTGCTGGGCCTCGCGCTGTCCGCCGTCGCGCACGCCCCCCTGGAGGAGGTCGGCTATGGCGTCTTCCGGATGTGACTCAGACGCCCGCGACGCGCGGCGCGGTGGGGTCGACGCCCTCGCCGGCGGCGGCCTCGCGCTGCACGTAGTCCTCGATCTGCTCGACGTCGTGCGCGCTGCGCTTGGCGACGGCCAGCAGGTCGCTCATCTTGCTGACCTCCTCGACCTGCTCCTTGATGAACCACTGCATGAACTGGTCGGAGGCGAAGTCGTTCTCGCGGCGGGCGATGGCGGTGAGCTCGTTGATCTGCTCGGTGACGCGCTTCTCCTGCTCCAGGGCCAGCGCGACCGGGGCCACGACGTCGGAGAAGTCGCAGATCGGGGCCGGCAGAGCCGGGATGCGCACCTCGGCGTCGGCGTCGAGCAGGTAGCGCACCATCATCATCGCGTGGCTGCGCTCCTCGGCGGCCTGGTCGAAGAACAGCTGCGCGGTCTGCTGCATCGTCTGCTGGTCGTAGTAGACCGCGCAGGCGACGTACTGCTGGTGCGCGGCGAACTCGTTGCCGATCTGCACGTTGAGCTGGGCGATGAAGGCTTCGGCGGCCACGGTGTGTCTCCTTCGGGGCTGGACGTCGCAGAGACCGTACCGGCTGTCCCTGGCCACCCCTTCCGCACGGAGACAGGTATGGCTAACCTCACCGCATGGCCAAGCAGCGCATGCCGAAGAAGAAGTGCTGCGTCGACAAACCGCGCTGCGGGCGGTGCCCGCTGCGCGCACTCGCCGAGGGCACGCTCCCGCCGGGCTACACGGTCAAGAAGCGCCGCCTGGTCAAGGTGGGCAAGGCCGACAAGGTCCTGGGGCGCGCAGCCTGAGCTGATCGCGCCGGCCCGGTCGGCGGTGGACGCCTGATGTTCACCACCGTCCTGGTCGCCAACCGCGGCGAGATCGCGGTGCGGGTCATCCGCACCCTGCGCTCGATGGGCATCCGCTCGGTCGCGGTCTTCAGCGAGGCCGACGCCGGCGCGCTGCACACCCGGGTCGCCGACCTCGCCGTCCCCATCGGGCCGGCGCCGGCCGCGCAGAGCTACCTGTCGATCGAGCGCATCGTCGCCGCCTGCCGGGCCACCGGAGCGCAGGCGGTGCACCCCGGCTACGGCTTCCTGTCCGAGAACGTCGAGTTCGCCCGGGCGCTGGAGGCCGCCGGCATCACCTTCATCGGGCCGCCCGTGGCCGCCATCGAGGCAATGGGCGACAAGATCCGGGCCAAGGCCACCGTGCGGGCCGCGGGCGTGCCCGTCGTCCCGGGCTCCTCCGAGCCCGGCATGGACGACGCCGCGGTGGCCGCGGCCGCCGTCGAGGCGGGGTTCCCGGTGCTGCTCAAGCCCTCGGCCGGCGGTGGCGGCAAGGGCATGCGGGTGGTGCGCGAGGAGTCCGAGCTCGCCGAGCAGATCGCCGGCGCCCGGCGCGAGGCCCGGTCCTCCTTCGGCGACGACACGCTGCTCGTCGAGCGGTACGTGGGCAACAGCCGGCACATCGAGGTGCAGGTCATGGCCGACACCCACGGCACCGTGCTGCACCTGGGCGAGCGCGAGTGCTCGCTGCAGCGCCGGCACCAGAAGGTCGTCGAGGAGGCCCCCTCGCCGCTGCTGTCGGCCCGCATGCGCGCCACGATGGGGCAGGCGGCCGTCGACGCCGCGGCCGCGGTCGGCTACACCGGTGCGGGCACGGTCGAGTTCATCGTCGACGCCGACAACCCGCGCGACTTCTTCTTCCTGGAGATGAACACCCGGCTGCAGGTCGAGCACCCGGTGACCGAGGCCGTCACCGGCCTGGACCTGGTCGAGCTGCAGGTGCGGGTGGCGGCGGGGGAGCAGCTGCCCCTGGAGCAGGCCGACGTCTCGCTCGACGGGCACGCGATCGAGGCCCGGGTCTACGCCGAGGACCCCGCCCGCGGGTTCCTGCCCCAGGCCGGCACCGTGGTCTCGCTGACCGAGCCGGTCGGTGAGGGTGTGCGGGTCGACAGCTCGCTGGTCGAGGGCGGCGTGGTCGGCACCGACTACGACCCCATGCTGGCCAAGGTCATCGCCTGGGGCCCGACCCGCGAGACCGCCCGGGGCCGGCTGGTCGCCGCGCTCGGTCGCACCGCCGTCCTCGGGGTGTCGACCAACGTGCCGTTCCTGCGGGCGCTGCTCTCCGACCCCGACGTCGTCGCGGGCGACCTCGACACCGGGTTGATCGAGCGGCGCGGCGAGCAGCTGACCCGGGCCGAGGACCCGCCGCCGTCGGCCTACGCGGCGGTGGCCCTGGCCCTGCTGCTGGAGGACGAGCCCGCTGGAACCCGGGTCGACCCCTGGTCGGTGCCCGGCGGGTGGCGGGTCGGCGAGCACGCCTGGACCCCGCGCACGCTCGTGGTGCCCGGCGGCGAGCCCGTCGTCGTGCGCACCCGCGGCCGGGCGTCCGAGGCGCAGGTGCGCGTGGGCGAGGGCGAGCCGCTGCCGGCCCGGGCGTGGCGGCAGGGCGACCGGCTGGCCGTGACCGTCGGCGACGTGACCACCTGGTACGTGACCGCCCGCGACGGCGGCACGGTCTGGTTGGGCATCGAGGGGTTCGCGCTGCCCTTCCGGCTGGTCGAGCGGTCGGCCGGCGCAGGTGCCGCGGCTGCGGCCGACGGGGTGGTGACCGCGCCGATGCCGGGCACGGTCACCGTCGTCCGGGCCGCGGTCGGCGACGAGGTGGTGGCGGGGACCCCGCTGCTGGTCGTCGAGGCGATGAAGATGGAGCACGTGCTGACCGCGCCGGTCGACGGCGTCGTCACCGAGCTCCCCGTGACCGCCGGCCACCAGGTCCGGCTGGACGAGCAGGTGGCCGTGGTGACCCCACGGGTGCCCGAAGGGGACTGAGCAATGGTGCTGGACTACCGGCTGGACACCGAGACCGAAGCGCTGCGGACGATGGTCCGCGAGTTCGCGAACGAGGTGGTGCGCCCGCAGATCGGGGCGTTCTACGAGGCCGACGAGTTCCCGACGGCCATCGTGCGCCAGATGGGCGAGCTGGGTCTGTTCGGGCTGCCCTTCCCCGAGGAGTACGGCGGCTCGGGCGGTGACTACTTCACCCTCTGCGTCGCGCTCGAGGAGCTCGCCCGGGTCGACTCGTCGATCGCCATCACCCTCGAGGCCGGCGTCTCGCTGGGGGCGATGCCGATCTTCCGCTTCGGCACCGAGGAGCAGAAGAAGGAGTGGCTGCCGCGGCTGTGCGCCGGGGAGGCCCTGGGTGCCTTCGGGCTGACCGAGGCCGGCGGCGGCTCCGACGCCGGTTCGACCCGGACGACGGCGAAGCTCGAGGACGGCCACTGGGTCATCAACGGGTCCAAGGCGTTCATCACCAACTCCGGCACCGATCTCACCGAGCTGGTCACCGTCACCGCGGTCACCGGCACCAAGCCCGACGGCGGCAAGGAGATCTCGGCGATCATCGTGCCGTCGGGCACGCCGGGCTTCGTCGTCGGCCAGCGGTACTCCAAGGTCGGCTGGAACGCCTCCGACACCCGCGAGCTGTCGTTCACCGACGTGCGCGTGCCCGAGGAGAACCTGGTGGGGGAGCGGGGCCGGGGCTACGCCCAGTTCCTGTCGATCCTCGACGAGGGCCGCATCGCGATCGCGGCGCTGGCCGTCGGGCTGTGCCAGGGCTGCGTCGACGAGAGCGTGAAGTACGCCGCCGAGCGCGAGGCGTTCGGCCAGGCGATCGGCCGCAACCAGGCCGTGGCCTTCATGATCGCCGACATGGAGGTGCGCGCCTCGACCGCGCGGCTGGCCTACTACCGGGCGGCGGAGAAGATGCTGCGCGGTGAGCCGTTCAAGCGCGAGGCCGCGATCGCCAAGCTCTACAGCTCGGAGATGGCGATGGAGAACGCCCGCTACGCCACGCAGGTGCACGGCGGCTACGGCTTCATGAACGAGTTCCCGGTGGGCCGGTTCTACCGCGACGCCAAGATCCTGGAGATCGGCGAGGGCACCAGCGAGGTGCAGCGCATGCTCATCGCCCGCTCCCTGGGCGTCGGCGCCTGAGCGTCCCCCGCAGCGTCGACCAGGGGGGTGCACGGAACTCCGTCCTCCTCCACCGGATCCGGTGGAGGACGACGGACCTCCGTGGAGGAGGACGCCGCCCGAGGCGCCCCTGCGGACCCGCCTCGCGCCCGCGTCAGGCGGTCACGTCGACCAGCACCTTCCCGACGACGGCGTCCTGCACGGCCTGGTGCGCCGCGGCGGTCTCGGCCAGCGGGTACCGGTGCAGCGGAAGCCCGGCGTCCTCGCCGACCCGGATCGCCCCCGCCGCCAGGGCGGTCGAGATGTCCGCGACGGCCTGGGTCTTGGCCTCGGCCGGCGCGGTGTAGACCAGCACGAACTGGAACCGGGTGTTCAGCGCCATGAACGCCCGGGTGGGGGCGCTGAACTCGGGCCCGCCGTCGTCGGCGTAGATCGCGAGCGACGCGTGCTGGGCGACCAGCTTCGTGTCGACCTCGGCATTGGCCCGGATGTTGACCTCGACGACGGCCTGGACGCCGTCGGGCGCGATCTCCCGCACCCGGGCGGCGACGTCCTCGCGCCGGTAGTCCACGACGTGGTGGGCGCCGGCGGCCCGGGCGAGCTCGGCCTTCTCCGGTGAGCTGACGGTGGTGATGACCGTGGCGCCGGCCCAGCGGGCCAGCTGGATCGCGGCGTTGCCCACCGCGCCGGCGCCGCCCTGCACGAGCACGGGGACGCCGTCCAGCGACCCGGGCGCCAGGTGGCGGGGGAGGTGCTCGGCGACGGTGAGGCAGCGGTGCGCGGTCATGAACGGGATGCCGAGCGCCGCGCCGAGCTCGAAGGGGTGCTCGCCCAGCGGCACGGCCTGCTCGGCGCGGACGACGGTGTGCTCGGCCGCCGTCCCGGTCGGGCGCTGCCAGGCGGCCTCCCAGACCCACACCCGCTCGCCGACCCGGCCCGGGTCCACGCCTTCGCCGACCGCGTCGACGGTGCCGGCGCCGTCCTGGTTCGGGGTCTTGCCGCCGTCGCCGGGGTCGGCGGTGCTGCGGGACTTCCAGTCGGTCGGGTTGACCCCGGAGAGGGCGAGCCGCACCCGCACCTCGCCGGGCCCCGGCTCGGGGGTCGGGCGGTCGGTGAGCTGCAGGACGTCGGGGCCACCGGTCTCGGTGTAGGTGATCGCACGCACCCCACCTGCCTACCCGGTCGCGGATGCCGGCGCATCCGCGACCGGGTGAGGATCAGACCTGGAAGCCCCGCTGCCGGCGGACGAGCTTCTTGATCATGAACAGCGTCTGCAGGACGGTCAGCAGGTACAGCACCGGCCAGCCGATGGACAGGATCGCCGACTGCAGCTGCACGCTCTGCTGGCTCCAGGCGAAGATCAGGACGGCGAACGTGGCGACCGCGCAGACCAGCGGCATGACGTAGGCCGACCCGCGGCCACGCTCGGCGGCGGCCTGGGCGGCCCAGTTGTCCTTGTCCGAGCGGGCGAAGAACTGCGTCCACGCGGTCAGGAAGTGCCCCATGCGCAACCACATGTACAGCTCGGCCGGGGCGATGAGCAGCGCGTAGAAGATGTCCGAGGCGCTCTTGTCGTGCATCGAGGCCGCGATGCGCAGGTTGAGCATCGTCGCGACCGCCGGCGGGATGAGCCAGACCGGGTTGAAGACGAAGGCGTCGATGCTGAGCGCCGCCGCGAGCAGCAGCAGGAAGGCCATGCGGCTGACGATGTTCAGCACCATCGAGATGTTCTCGTACCAGCGCAGCCGCAGGTTCGGGTGCATGGGCTGGCCCTTGGTGTCCCCGCGCTGACCGGGCCACAGCAGGTCGATGCCGCCGTAGTTCCACTTCACCTGCTGGCCGTGCAGCGAGCGCAGGGTGGTCATCGGGCCCACGTTCGCGCGCGAGCGGGCGCTGATCTTGGTGCTGAAGCCGGCGTCCTTGATCTGCAGCGAGAGCTTGGAGTCCTCGACCTCCGAGTCGCGCACCCACGGCGCGGCCTGGTGGTTGAGGTACATGACCTGCTCCAGCGCACGGACGCTGAACAGCGAGCACTGGCCGCCCAGCACGGCCATGTTCCGGCCACGCACCAGGTTGTCCATGTTGAACCCGGCGAACTGCGCGCGCTGCCCGGCGACCAGGAACTTGGCCATCGGGCCCTTCACCGTCGACTTGTCGAAGGAGTAGATGGCCGACAGGCCACCGATGCGCTGGTCGGTCACCATCTCCTTCTCCATCCACTCGACGCAGAAGCGGTCGAGGGTGGTGTCGCCGTCCACACCGAGGATGTAGTCGTGCCCGCGGCTGACGTAGTAGCCGAAGTTCAGCGCGCCGACCTTCTTGTCCGGGTTGACCCCGATGTCGTGCACGTGCACGACGGTCGAGTACTTCTGGCCCTTGACGACCCGCTCGTGCTCGCCGGCGAAGCCCTGGGCGATCTCGCCGGTGTCGTCGTCGGTGTTGTTGATGACGACGTGGATGGTGTCCGGCGGCCGGGTCTGGGACAGGATCGAGGTGAGGACGGCGGCGATCGTGCCCTCCTCGTTGTAGGCGGGGATGACGCAGGCGATGGTGGCGTGCCGGCGCGTGGTGGAGGTGTTCCAGTCCGCGAACTGCTCGGGGACCAGCGTGCTCACGTCGGGGATCTCGTCCCCGGAGCGGGCGAGCAGGGTGATCCGGTCGGTGGACCGGCGCATGCCGCGCGTGGTGGTCCCGGGGACGGCGATCTCGGTCATTCGGACTCCTGCGCGGCGGTGAAGGGCAGCACGAGGCTGTCCAGGACGGTCTGTCGGAAGTAGCGCTGCGACCCGGGCTCGGTCTCGACCAGCAGGTCGAACTGCAGCGAGACGGTCGCCGAGGTGGCGCCGGGTGCCGAGGCGGGGAGGGTCAACGCCGTCCCGTAGGTGTAGGGGGCCTGCAGGGCGAACTCGCCCCGGTCGTCGGACAGCGAGGTGCGGCTGGTGCCGTCGTCGAGCACCGCGCTGAAGCGGGTGACGAGGACCTCGATGCGCGAATCGTCGCCGCCCTCGAGGTGGGCCGACAACTGGACGGTCTTCTCCTCGGCCGCGGTCCAGGTGGTGGGGGAGCCGGTGGTCCACCAGTCGACGACCAGCTGGCGGTCCCCGGCGGCGACTGCGTGGGTGACCGAGCCCGGGTCCAGCTCGCCGGCCGGGCGCGGCGCGACGGTGGGGGTGGTCGCGGTCGGCGTGCTGACGGCCTGCACCGCCTCGACCTCGGCGGTGGGGGACGGGCTCGCGGCCCGGGTGGTCGTCGCGGCGGTGGTGGCGGTGTCGGCCGCCGACGGGCTCATGCTCACGTCGGGCAGCTGGCAGGCGCTCAGGGCAGCCGTGCCGGTCAGCACCGCCCCGATGAGCAGTGCCCGGGTCCGTCGGGATCGGGGGGCGGGGGCGGGTGGCCTCACGTCGGGGTCTCCTGGGTGGCGACACGGGTCGCGCATCGAGATGGGTGCACCGGGTCGCCGTCGTCCCGGGCTGTCAGTGACGACGATGTGACCGGACGTGAGGGGGGTCAAGGGTTGCCGTGCCACGCCGGACCCGTTGGGGTGGTTTCCGTCGCGGGTCCACCCGATCGGGCTAGCGACCGGGCGGTGCCCGCCGCGGAGTGACCTCGTGGGACGACGACGGGGCCCACGGTCGATGACCGTGGGCCCCGTCGGGGTGGGTGGGCTGCGTCAGACGGTGAAGCCCCGCTGCCGGCGGACGAGCTCCTTGATCATGAACAGCGTCTGCAGCACGGTGATGAGGTAGAGCACCGGCCACCCGACCGACAGGATCGCCGACTGGATGCCGCGGTTTCCGCGGAGTAGTTCAATGCTCACGCACAGTCGATGCAACAACCGGGCGATGACGTTCCGTGGTGGTGCGGCGACCGATCAGGCCGGGGTGATCTGCAGGGTGAGGGCGCGGCGGCCGGCGTCGGAGCGGGCCGTGGCCAGGCGCTCGGCCGTCGGCGTCCCGTAGTCGGTGGTGCGCTGCCGGGCGGGACGACCGATGGCGGCGGCCATGGCCTCGAGCTCGGCGATGGTCTTCAGCGAGCCGTTCTCGCTGCCGGCCATGCGGCTGATGGTCTCCTCCATGAGCGTGCCGCCCAGGTCGTTCGCACCGCCGGTCAGGACGGTCCGGGTGCCGGCGTCGCCGAGCTTGACCCACGAGGTCTGGACGTTGTCGATGCGGCCGTGCAGCAGCAGCCGGGCCACCGCGTGCACCGCGCGGTTCTCCCGGTTGGTCGGCCCGGGGCGGGCCACGCCGGCCAGGTAGATCGGCGAGCTGTGGTGCACGAAGGGCAGCAGCACGAACTCGCTGAAGCCGCCGGTGCGGTCCTGCTGCGCGGCGATGGTGCGCAGGTGGGCGACCCAGTGGTGCGGGGCGTCGACGTGGCCGTACATCATCGTCGAGGTCGAGGGCAGCCCGACCTCGTGCGCGGTGCCGACGACCTCCAGCCAGGTGGCGGTGGGCAGCTTCCCCTTCGTCAGCACCCACCGCACGTCGTCGTCGAGGATCTCCGCGGCCGTGCCGGGGACCGAGTCCAACCCGGCCTCCTTGGCGGCGGTCAGGAACTCGCGGAACGACAGGCCGGTGCGGGCGGCGCCGTTCACGACCTCCATCGGCGAGTAGGCGTGCAGGTGGATGCCCGGCTGCCGGCGCTTCACCTCCCGCGCCAGGTCGAGGTAGGCGGTGCCGGGCAGGTCGGGGTGGATGCCGCCCTGCATGCAGATCTCGGTGGCGCCGCCGGCCCAGGCCTCGTCGACCCGGTCGCCGACCTGCTCGATCGACAGGGTGTAGGCGTCGGCGTCGGTGCGCCGCTGGGCGAACGCGCAGAACCGGCAGCCGGTGTAGCAGACGTTGGTGAAGTTGATGTTCCGGTTGACGACGTAGGTGACGTCGTCGCCCACGGTGTCCCGGCGGACGGCGTCGGCCAGGCCGGTCAGCGCGTCGAGGTCGGGGCCGTCGGCGCCGAGCAGGGCCAGGTACTGCGCGTCGGTGAGGCCGGCCGGGTCGGCCTCGGCCCGGGCCAGCGCGGCGTGCACCTCCGGGTCGCCGGTCGCCAGGGCGGTGCTGCCGGCGTCCCGGGCGGCCGTGGTGCGCTCGCGCAGCTCGGACCAGTCGCCGTAGACGGCGTCGAAGTCGCCGCGCCGGTCCTCGGTGCGGCCCACGGTGTCGATCTCGGTGTGCAGGTCGACCCGGCCGCTCGCGCCCCAGGTCTCGTCGGGTTCCTGCCACGGCAGACCCACCGGACGACGCCCCGGGACCGCCAGGCCGTCGGGACCGGCCAGCGCGGTGACGTGCGGGCGCAGCCGGGGATCCAGCCACGGCTCGGGGGACTGCACGTAGCCGGGCTGGGCGGCCAGCCGCTCGCGGAGGGTGAACCCGGCCCGTGCGCTCAGCTCGGCGAGCGTGTCGACGTTCGGCCAGGGCCGTTCGGGGTTGACGTGGTCGGGCGTCAGCGGTGAGACCCCGCCCCAGTCGTCGACCCCGGCGCGCAGCAGCAGCCCGAGCTCGGCCGGGTCGGTCAGGTTCGGCGGGGCCTGCACCCGGTGCTTGGGCCCCAGCAGCAACCGGGTCACCGCCACCGCGGCCAGGTACTCCTGCAGGGCCAGGTCGTCGGTGGCGGCCATCGCGGTGCGCGGCTTGGCCCGGAAGTTCTGCACGATGGTCTCCTGCACGTGCCCGTGCCGCTGCGCCGACTCCCGGATCCGCAGCACGGCGTCGACCCGCTCGGCGGGGGTCTCACCGATGCCCAGCAGCACGCCGGTGGTGAAGGGGACGGCGGAGCGGCCGGCGTCCTCCAGCACCCGCAGCCGCACGGACGGGTCCTTGTCCGGGGAGCCGAAGTGCGGGCCGCCGCGCTCGGTGAACAGCCGGGTCGCGGTGGTCTCGAGCATCATGCCCATCGACGCCGACACCGGCTTGAGGCGCTGGATCTCCTCCCACGACAGCACCCCGGGGTTGAGGTGGGGCAGCAGCCCGGTCTCCTCGAGCACCCGGATCGCCACCGCCCGGAGGTAGCCCAGGGTGGAGTCGTAGCCCGCGGCCTCCAGCCACTCCGCGGCGACCGGCCACCTGTCCTCCGGGCGGTCGCCCAGGGTGAACAGCGCCTCCTTGCAGCCCAGCGCGGCGCCGTCCCGGGCGATCTGGACGACCTCGTCGGGCGAGAGGAACGGCGCCCGGCCCTCCGCACGCAACTGGCCGGGCGTGGTCACGAACGTGCAGTAGTGGCAGCGGTCCCGGCACAGCCGGGTGAGCGGGATGAACACCTTGCGGCTGTAGGTGACCACACCCGGCCGCCCTGCCGATGCCAGACCGGCGTCGCGCACCCGGCCGGCGGCGGTCAGCAGCCGGTCCAGCGGCTCGCCGTCGCCCAGGCCGCGGGCCGACAGCAGGGTCTCGGCCTCGACGGCGTCCAGCGCGACCCCGCGCTCGGCCCGCACCAGCGCTCGACGGACGGCGGACTCGGAGAACGGTGCGTCGGTCATCGAGGAAGAACGCTAGTCCCGGTGCGCCACCCCGGTCGGGCGGAGCCCCGTGGCCGGTCACCGCACGCGGATCGTCGCCCGGGGCAGCGGTGCGGCCCGGGGCCACCCGGCGCACTCCGGTGCGGGGCCACCCGCGGCGGGGTCAGGAGCGGCGGAAGGTGCGGCCGGAGCCGTCGGTCCAGCGGCCGCGCAGGCGCAGCAGGGGCTCGGCGCGCTCGTCCAGCACCGGGACGGCGAGCACCTCCAGCAGCACGACGGTGTGGTCGCCGGCCTCGACCGTGCTGTGCACCCGGCAGTCCAGCCCGGCCACCCCGCCGCTGAGCACGATGCCGCCGCTGTGCTCACCCCGCTGCCACGGCACGCCCTCCAGCAGGTGCCGGGCGCTGGGCCGGCCCGCCGACGCGAACCGGCTGGCCAGGATCTCGTGCTCGGCGGCGAGCAACGTGAGCGCACCCGAGCCGACGGTCTCCAGCACCTCCAGCGGGTAGCCGCCGGTGGTCAGCGCGAGGCCCACCAGCGGCGGGTCGACCGAGACGCTCATGAGCGAGGTGACCGTCGTCCCGACGTCGTCGATGTCGTCCTGCACAGCCAGCAGCGCGACCCCCGCGGCGTACTGGCGCAGGGCGGAGGCGAGCTCGACCGGCATGCGGTCAGTCGACCACAGCCCGAGACTGGGTGCCGTGAGTGCTGAGCAGACGTTCGACGTCGTCGTGATCGGGGCCGGCTCGACCGGCGAGAACGTGGCCGACACCGTGGTGCGGGGTGGCCTGTCCGCTGCGCTGGTGGAGAGCGAGCTCGTCGGTGGCGAGTGCTCGTACTGGGCGTGCATGCCCAGCAAGGCGCTGCTGCGCGGCACCGAGGTGCTGGAGGAGGCCCGCGCTGTCTCCGGCGCCGCCGCCGCGGTCACCGGCGACCAGGACGTGCGGGCCACCCTCGAGCGGCGCAACTCCTTCACCAGCAACTGGGACGACTCCGGCCAGGCGCAGTGGGTCGACGGGGCCGGCATCACGCTGGTGCGCGGCGAGGGTCGGCTCGACGGCGAGAAGCGCGTCGTCGTCCGGGCGGCCGACGGCACCGAGACCGTGCTGACGGCCAACCATGCCGTCGTCCTGTGCACCGGGTCCGCGGCCGCCGTCCCGCCGCTGGACGGCATCGAGGACGTCGACGTCTGGACCGCCCGGGAGGCGACCAGCGCGCAGGAGGCCCCCGGCCGGCTGGTCATCCTCGGCGGCGGCGTGGTCGGCGTCGAGATGGCCACCGCGTGGTCGGCGCTGGGCTCGCAGGTCACCCTGCTGCAGCGCGGTGACCGGTTGCTGGCCGGCCAGGAGCCCGAGGCCGGCGAGGCGGTGGCCGAGTCGCTGCGTGGGCGCGGGGTCGACGTCCGGCTGGGCACCTCGGTCTCGGCGGTGCGCCGGGACGGCGACGACGTCGTGGTGACCACCAGCGCCGGCGAGGTGCGCGCCGACCGGTTCCTCGTCGCCGCCGGACGGAGGGCGCGCACCGAGGGCATCGGCGTCGAGACCGTTGGGCTGACCGCGGGGGAGTACCTCGACGTCGACGACTCGCTGCGGGTGCGCGGGGTCGACTGGCTCTACGGCATCGGCGACGTCAACGGCCGCGCGCTGCTCACCCACATGGGCAAGTACCAGGCCCGGCAGGGCGGCGCGGCGATCGTCGCGCGGGCCACCGGCGAGCAGGTGTCGATGGCCGACTGGTCGCCGTTCGTGGCCACCGCCGACGCCGCGGCCGTGCCGCAGGTGACCTTCTCGATCCCGCAGGTCGCCTCGGTGGGCATCACCGCCGCGCAGGCCGAGGAGAAGGGTCTGCCGCACACCGTCGTCCGGTACGAGCTGGGGAACGTGGCCGGGTCCGCGCTGTTCGCCGACGACTACAGCGGCAAGGCCGTGGCCGTGGTCGACACCGAGCGGCACGTGCTGCTCGGCGTCACCTTCGTCGGGCCCGGGGTCTCGGAGATGCTGCAGGCGGCCACGATCGCCGTGGTCGGCGAGGTGCCGATCAGCCGGCTCTGGCACGCCGTCCCGGCCTACCCGACGATGAACGAGGTCTGGCTCCGCCTCCTGGAGACCCTTCGGGGCTAGGGCAGGGGGAAGGGCACGGGGGAGGGGGCGGGGAGGTCGCCGTCCACGGTGGCGGTGACCGACATGCGGCCCAGGGTCGCCCGGCCGCCGAACAGCGACAGGAACGCGGTGTCGGCGGCGTCGCGGCCGTGGCAGATGCGCACCAGCGACGACGTCGGCGCCAACCGGGTGGGGTCGACGGTCCGCCAGACGCCGTCGACGTCGGCCTCGACCACGGCGTGGAAGTCCATCGGCGAGAGGCCGGGGGCGTAGACGGCCACCAGGCGGGCCGGCACCTCCAGGGCGCGCAGCAGCATCACGGTCAGGTGGGTGTAGTCGCGGCACACCCCCGAGCCGGCCAGCAGCGTGTCGATGGCGGTGTCGACCGGTCGGCTGGCGCCGGCGACGTAGACCAGCCGGTCGGTGACCCACTGGGCGACCTGCTGCACCAGCGCGCCCCGCTCGACGTCTTGGTCGAACTCCCGCGCGGCGTAGCCCTCGACCTGGTCCGACGGGCAGTAGCGGGAGGGGCGCACGTACTCGGCGCGGTCGGCCGCGGTCACCGCGCGCGGGTCACCGCCGGACTCCACGGACGCCGAGTAGGCGATGGTGGTCTCGCCGGCCGCGAGCTGCAGTTCGTGCACCCGGGCGCCGTGCACCTGGGTCTCGACCGCGGTGCGCGGGGTGCCGGCGGAGACGACGGTCAGCTCCTCCGTGGTGGGCGCGGCGACGGCCACCTGCAGCAGGGCCCGGGTCGAGACCGGGGTGGAGACGGTCAGGGTGCAGGCGACGTCGGTGCGCATGGGCGGACATGATCCGGCAGCGGTGGCCGTGACGTGCACCGCGTCCTGCGTGTCGGAGCAGGGCGGGGAAGATGTCCCGGTGGCATGGCAGCGGTACGTGGCGATCGGCGACTCCTTCACCGAGGGCGTGGGTGACCCTGCCCCCGACGGCTCGCTCGTCGGCTGGGCCGACCGGCTGGCCACCCACCTGTCCGCCGCGCAGGGCGAGGTCGAGTACGCCAACCTCGCGGTCCGGGGGCGGCTGCTGGGCCAGGTCGTCGACGAGCAGGTGCCGGCCGCCCTCGCGCTGGCGCCGGACCTGGTGAGCATCGTGGCCGGCGGCAACGACCTGCTGCGCCCCGGTGCTGACCCCGACGCGCTGGCCGCGGTGATGGAGGACGCGGTGCTGCGGCTGCGGGCGGCCGGGGCCGACGTCCTGCTGGCCACCGGGGTGGACCCGCGGGCGACGCCGATCATCGGCCGCACCCGTGGCCGGTCGGCCACCTACAACGCCCACCTGTGGTCGATCGCGGCCCGGCACGGCGCCTACGTGCTCGACCAGTGGGGCGCCGCGTGGGTGCAGGACGCCCGCATGTGGGACGTCGACCGCCTGCACCTGGCACCCGAGGGGCACCGGCGCACCGCGCTCGCCGCGGCCGCCGTCCTCGGGCTGGACGTCGAGCCGGGCTGGTCGACCCCGCTGGACCCCGCGCCCGAGCTGCCCCGTCGCGAGCGGCTCGCCGGCGAGCTGGCCTGGGTGCGCTCGTTCGTGGTGCCGTGGGTCGGCCGCCGGGTGCGCGGCCGCTCCTCCGGGGACGGCCGGACGGCGAAGCGTCCGGTGCCGACCCCGGCCTGACGTCAGGCGGGGGCCGCCACCGCGGGCTCGGCCGGGAGCGGGGCGGGCCGGCCGAAGGCGTAGCCCTGGGCCATCGTGCAGCCGTGCTCGCGCAGCCAGGTGGCCTGCTCGGCGTCCTCGATGCCCTCGGCGATGACCTCCAGGCCCATGCCCTGGCCCAGCTGCAGCAGCCCCTGCACGAGGGCGGCGGTGGAGGGCTCGGTGACGACGTCGGCCACGAAGCTGCGGTCGATCTTCACCGTGTGGATGGGCAGGCGGTGCAGCGCGGTGATGGCCGAGTAGCCGGTGCCGAAGTCGTCCAGCGCCAGGGTGACGCCGGTGGCCGTGACCTCCGAGACCGAGCGCAGCGTGGCCTCGGCGGCGAACAGCGCGGTCGACTCGGTGATCTCCAGCTCCAGGCGGCCGGACTCCAGCCCCGACTCCTCGAGCGCGGCCGCGACCAGCTCGGAGAAGCCGGGCTCGGCCAGGTGGCGCGCGGAGATGTTCACGTGCACGCGCAGCCCCGGGTCCCAGCCGGCCGCGTCGGAGCAGGCCTGGCGCAGCACCCACGCACCCAGCTTGGAGGTCAGCCGGTTGTTCTCGGCCGCCTCCAGGAAGGCGCCGGGTGGTAGCAGCCCGCGGGTGGGGTGCTGCCAGCGGATGAGCGCCTCGTAGCCCAGCAGCGTCTCGTCCGACAGCGCCACGATCGGTTGGTAGAACAGCCGCAGCTCACCGGCGTCCACCGCGTGCCGCAGGTCGCTCTCCAGCTGCAGCTGGTCGACGTCCCCGTCGCTGAGCGCCTCGTCGTGCACCTCGATGCGGCCGCGTCCGCCGCCTGCCTTGGCGCGGATGAGGGCGCCGTGGGCCTGCTTGAGCAGCGCGTCGGGGGCGGCGTCCAGGCCCAGGGTCAGGCCCATGCTGGCCGAGAGCACGATCTCGCGGTCGTTGACGTGGAACGGGTCGTCGAGCACCCGCATGAGGCGGTCGGCCAGCGTGCGCAGGCCGTCGATGTCGACGACCTCCTCGGCCAGCACGAGGAACTCGTCGGCGCCCAGCCGCACGGCGGTGTCCTCGACCCGGGTCGACCAGCGCAGCCGGTCGGCGACCTGGCACAGCAACTGGTCGCCGGCCTCGTGGCCGAGTGAGTCGTTGACCGCCTTGAACCGGTCGAGGTCCAGGTAGACCAGGCCGACGGGGCTGTCGCGGCGGCGCGAGACGTTGAGCGCGTGCTGCAGCCGGTCGGTGAGCGAGCGGCGGTTGGGCAGCCCGGTCAGCGGGTCGGTCAGCGCCCGGCGCACGAGGTCCTCCTCGGCGCGCCGGCGGTCGGTCACGTCGACCAGGCTGAGGACGACGAAGTGCGGGTCGCCGTTGGTGCGGTGCACCAGCTCACGGGCCTGCTGCACCCACAGCGTGGTGCCGTCGGCGCGCTGCAGCCGGCGCTCGCCCAGCACCTCCAGGTGCGGGTCCAGCGGGGTGGCGCCGGGGACCGCGGTGCCGAGCTGGTCCTCGACGGGGGTGTCGTCGGGGTGGGCGAGCAGGTCGACGTGCCGGCCGATCAGCTCCTCGGCGGTGCGGCCGGTGAGTGTGCACAGGGCCGGGTTGACGACCAGCAGGCGACCGTCGGTGCCCACGACGGCCTTGCCGATCGGGGCCGACAGGAACAGCGCACGGAACAGCTGGCCGCGGTCGGCCAGCAGCGTGTCCACCGCCCGGGGCCCGCTGGGTTCACCGGGGACGCCCGGCGGGGTCGGCGGGACGGAGACGCTCACTCGCACACTGTCGCCCATGAGAGGCGCCGCATCGCGCAATTCCGGTGGGTGCGTCGCGCCCGCGTCGGCAGGTTCCGTCACATCGTGGGGATCCTGTTGTCAGGTGCGCCCATCGAGGTTCGTGGGACGGGTGTGGTCGGAGTCGCACTGCGCCGGCGGAATCGACCGCGGCCCCCGACCGCTGCGCCCTGCATGGATCTGTTCTCGCCCGTGCAGCTCGGTGACCTCGAGCTCGCCAACCGTGTCGTCATGGCCCCGCTGACCCGTACCCGCTCCGGTGACTCCGGTGTCCCCGGGGACCTCGTCGTCGAGCACTACGCGCAGCGTGCCGGACTCGGCCTGATCGTCACCGAGGGCACCTACCCCAGCCACGAGTCCCGCTCCTACCCCGGCCAGCCCGGCATCGTCACCGACGAGCAGGCGTCCGGTTGGGCGCGCGTCGCCGAGGCCGTGCACGCCCGCGGCGGCCGGATCGTCATGCAGGTGATGAACGGCGGCCGGGTCTCCCACCCCGCGATCACCGGCACCGACCGCATCGTGGCGCCGTCGGCGATCGCCGTCCCCGGCGAGGTGCGCACGCCGCAGGGCAAGCTGCCCTACCCGGTGCCGCACGCGCTGACCACCGAGGAGGCCGTCGCGGTCAAGGCCGAGTTCGTGGCCGCCGCCCGCCGCGCGGTCGACGCCGGCCTCGACGGCGTCGAGGTGCACGGGGCCAACGGCTACCTGCTGCACGAGTTCCTCGGCGCGGACTCCAACACCCGCACCGACGTCTACGGCGGCAGCCCCGAGTCCCGCGCCCGGTTCGTGGCCGAGGTCGTCACCGAGGTCGCCGCGGAGATCGGCGCCGGCCGGGTGGGCCTGCGCATCTCGCCGCAGCACGGTGTGCAGGGCGTGGTCGAGCCCGATGCCGACGACGTCGCCGCCACCTACGCCTCGCTCGTCGACGCCATCGCCCCGCTGGGCCTGGCCTACCTGTCGGTGCTGCACAAGGAGCCCGCCGGCGAGCTGGTGCAGGACCTCCGCCGCCGCTTCGGCGGCAAGTTCATGATCAACACAGGGTTCGCGGAGCCCACCGAGCGCGACGAGGCGATCAGCTACGTCGCCGACGAGCTGGCCGACGTCGTGGCCGTGGGCCGTGCGGTCATCGCCAACCCCGACCTCGTCGAGCGATGGGTCGGTGGCCACCCGGAGAACGCGCCGGACCCCTCGACCTTCTACGGCGACGGAGCGAAGGGCTACACCGACTACCCGACGCTCGCCCAGGTCTGACCTGCCGCCCCCGGGGCCCGATCGCACACGGTGCGGTCGGGCCCCGGTGCTGTACGGGAACACGTGCAGATGGTTGAGTGTTCAATTGGTCGATCGAGGAGGTCACACCATGGACAAGAAGATCGGTTTCCTGAGCTTCGGGAACTGGAACCCCGGCCGGGGCTCGCAGGTGCGCACGGGTCGTGACGCGCTGGTGCAGAGCGTCGAGCTGGCCGTTGCCGCCGAGGAGCTGGGCCTGGACGGCGCGTACTTCCGGGTGCACCACTTCGCGCCCCAGCTGGCCGCCCCCTTCCCGCTGCTCGCCGCCGTCGCCGCCCGCACCTCGCGGATCGAGATCGGCACCGGGGTCATCGACATGCGGTACGAGAACCCGCTGTACATGGCCGAGGAGGCCGCGATCACCGACCTGCTCGCCGATGCCCGGCTGCAGCTCGGGATCAGCCGGGGATCACCGGAGACCGCGCTGCGCGGCGCGACCGCCTTCGGGTACGAGTTCGACGACGACGGCGGCGACCTGGCCCGGGCGCACACCGAGCTGTTCCGGGCCGCGATCGCCGGCGCCGGGGTGGCCGAGGCGGACCCGCGGATGACCGGCGGGGTCCGGGGCGCCCTCGGCATCCAGCCGCAGTCGCCGGGCCTGGCCGACCGCATCTGGTGGGGTTCGGGCACCCGCGGCACCGCCGAGTGGACCGGCCGGCAGGGCATGAACCTCATGAGCTCGACCCTGCTCACCGAGGACACCGGCATCCCGTTCGACGAGCTGCAGGCCGAGCAGATCGAGCGCTACCGCGCCGCGTTCGCCGACGCCGGCCACGGGCGCGAGCCGCGGGTGTCGGTCAGCCGCAGCGTCATGCCGGTGACCACCGACGAGGACCGCATGTACTTCGGCGACCGGTCGGGGGAGGACCAGGTCGGCATCCTCGACGGCATGCGGTCGCGGTTCGGCAAGACCTATGCCGGCCCGCCGGACCAGCTGGCCGAGGAGCTGGCCAAGGACGCCGCCGTGCGCGAGGCCGACACCCTGCTGCTGACGGTGCCGAACATGCTGGGCGTCGCCTACAACACCCGGCTGCTGGAGACCGTCGTCCGCGAGGTCGCCCCGGCGATCGGCTGGACCCCGAAGAACTGAGCCCGACGCCGACGGCCCCGCACCCCACCGGGGGTGCGGGGCCGTCGTGCGTTCAGGACTGCTCGCGGATGCCGAACTGCAGGCGGCCCTCGTCGTCGGCGGCGGCGTCGAGGGTCTTGTCGGCGAGCACGGCGGCGGCCTGGTCGTCGAGGAACACCCGGGCGCCGTGGCCCTCGGTGCCGGTCGCCTCGACGACCTGGTCGGTGGCCTCGGGGCCGCCGGTGATGGCCAGCTCCAGCGCGGGGCCGGTGGGGTCGTCGCTGATGCGCAGACCGGCGTCGGCAGGCGCCTGGGCGCCCTCGACCAGGGTGCGGATGGCGGTGGCGGCGTTCTCGGTCAGGGTGAGCACGGAGAAGTCCTCTCGTCGTCCGGTGGTCGTGCGGGAAGCCGTCGACCATGCCAGACGCCGCCCGCGCGGGGGGCCGGCGGGGGAGGGGTGAGCGCGCCCGGCAGGAATCGAACCTGCGACCAAGGGATTAGAAGGCCCCTGCTCTATCCGCTGAGCTACGGGCGCCCGGCGGCGCCGATCATCCCATCCGCCCTACACGCTGCGGGCGTGCCGTGCTGGCCGTCGTCCACATCCGGGGTGCCCGTCCACAGATCGCGGCCGACGCCGCCACCGGGGCCTGCGGGCGACGACGGTGACCGGTGTCCGGCGACGACCGCCGGCCCATCCCCTGGAGGAGCATCGTGAGCAGCAACCAGATCACCGTCGTCGGCAACGTCGTCGACTCGCCCGTCCGTCGCCGCGCCGGCAGCGGCGAGGTGACCAAGTTCCGCATGGCGTCCACCGACCGCTGGTTCGACAGCGGGTCGGGGCAGTGGGTCGACGGCGACACGTTCTACGTCGACGTCGACTGCTGGAACACCCTGGGCGCCCACGTCTCCGGCTGCGTGGTCAAGGGCGACCCCGTGGTCGTCGTCGGCCGCATCGCCACCTCGGAGTACGAGGTCGACGGCGCCAAGCGCAGCAGGCCGGTCATCCGGGCCGCGCAGGTCGGCCACGACCTCAGCCGGGGCTCGGCGGTCTTCAAGCGCACGCCCCGGGCCGTCGTGGCCGGCGCCGAGGGAGCGCCCGCGGAGTCCGCGGACCCCGCCGACGTCCCCGCCGACGCGACCGAGGAGCAGCTGGCGTCCGCGGGCGCCCCGTTCTGATCGACCGCCGGGGCCGGGGGCGTCGTCCCCGGTCCCGGCACCGACGGGGTTGCCGGGGGCTGGGAGACTGGACGACGGCGTGCCGCGTCGACCCCGCCGGGTCGCCCGCGCCGACTCCGACCAGCACGAACCCATCACGACGGAAGGCTCCCGTGGCCCAGTACATCTACTCCATGGTGCGTGCCCGCAAGGCGCACGGCGACAAGGTCATCCTCGACGACGTCACGCTGGCGTTCCTGCCCGGCGCCAAGATCGGCGTCGTCGGCCCCAACGGCGCCGGCAAGTCCACGGTCCTCAAGATCATGGCCGGGCTCGAGCACGCCTCCAACGGCGACACCGTGCTGGCCCCCGACGCCACCGTCGGCATGCTCCAGCAGGAGCCGCCGCTCAACGAGGACCTCGACGTGCGCGGCAACGTCGAGGAGGCCGTGAAGGACCTCCGCGCGGCGCTGACCCGCTTCGAGGAGGTCAGCGCGGCGATGGGCGAGCCCGACGCCGACTTCGACGCGCTGCTGACCGAGCAGGGCGAGCTCATGGAGGTCATCGAGAACGGTGACGGCTGGGAGCTCGACAACCGCATCGAGCAGGCCATGGACGCGCTGCGCTGCCCGCCCGGCGACGCCGACGTGAAGGTGCTCTCCGGTGGTGAGCGCCGCCGCGTGGCGCTGTGCAAGCTGCTGCTCGAGGCGCCGGACCTGCTGCTGCTCGACGAGCCCACCAACCACCTGGACGCCGAGTCGGTGGCCTGGCTCGAGGCGCACCTGGAGAAGTACGCCGGCACCGTCGTCGCCGTGACCCACGACCGGTACTTCCTGGACAACGTGGCGCAGTGGATCCTGGAGCTCGACCGCGGCCGGGCCTACCCCTACGAGGGCAACTACTCCACCTACCTGGAGACCAAGGCCAACCGGCTCAAGGTCGAGGGGGCCAAGGACGCCAAGCGCGCCAAGCGCCTGAAGGACGAGCTGGAGTGGGTGCGCTCGGGCGCCAAGGCCCGCCAGGCCAAGAGCAAGGCCCGGCTGGCCCGCTACGAGGAGATGGCCGCGGAGGCCGACAAGTTCCGCAAGCTCGACTTCGAGGAGATCCAGATCCCGCCGGGCCCGCGGCTGGGCAGCGTGGTCATCGAGACCGACAAGCTGGTCAAGGGCTTCGGCGACCGCATCCTCATCGACGGCCTGAGCTTCTCGCTGCCGCGCAACGGCATCGTCGGCATCGTCGGCCCCAACGGCGTCGGCAAGACCACGCTGTTCAAGATGCTGGTCGACCAGGAGACCCCCGACGCCGGCGACATCAAGGTCGGCGAGACCGTGAAGATCGCCTACGTCGAGCAGAACCGCAGCGGCATCGACCCGAACAAGAGCCTGTGGGAGGTCGTCTCCGACGGCCTGGACCACATCAAGGTCGGCAACGTCGAGATGCCCTCGCGCGCCTACGTGTCGGCGTTCGGGTTCAAGGGCCCCGACCAGCAGAAGAAGGCCGGGGTGCTCTCCGGCGGTGAGCGCAACCGGCTGAACCTGGCGCTGACCCTGAAGCAGGGCGGCAACCTGCTGCTGCTCGACGAGCCCACCAACGACCTCGACACCGAGACGCTCACCAGCCTCGAGAGCGCGCTGCTGGAGTTCCCCGGCTGCGCCGTGGTGGTCAGCCACGACCGCTGGTTCCTCGACCGGGTGGCCACGCACATCCTGGCCTACGAGGGCGACTCGAAGTGGTTCTGGTTCGAGGGCAACTTCGAGGACTACGAGAAGAACAAGATCGAGCGGCTGGGCGCCGACGCGGCCCGCCCGCACCGGGCGACCTACCGCAAGCTCACCCGCGACTGAACCGCGCCGGGTGACACCTGGCTGAGGTTCCCGAGCCCCGAGGACCACAGCCAGGTGTCACCCCGCGGGGAACCGCCGCACGAAGCGCTGCTGCGACCAGGTCTCGACGGCGCGCGGGCGGTAGCGGGCACGCACCCACGCGACGGCCTTGTCGGACGGCACGCCGTCCAGCACCGCCAGGCAGGCCAGTGCCGTCCCCGTGCGGCCGGTGCCGCCCCAGCAGGCGAGCTCGACCCGCTCGTCGGCGCACCGCTCCAGCACCTCGCCCAGCTCCCGGCGCAGCTGCGCCGGGTCGCCCGGCAGCCGGAAGTCCGACCAGCGCACCCAGTGCTCCGCCCACCCGACGGGCTCGGGGCGGCGGCCCAGCAGGTACACCCCGAGCTGGGGGAGCGGCCCGGGCGGCAGCGGCGCACGGCGTCCCCGACCGCGCACCAGCCGGCCCGAGGGCAGCGTCACGATCCCGAGGTCGCCCGTGCTCCAGGTCACCGGACCACCGTAGGGCCGACCCGGTACGGCAAGGTGTGCTCCCGTGAGGTTCTCGGTGCAGGTGCCCATGCGCTGGGCGGACATGGACGCCTACCAGCACATCAACAACGTGGCGTTCCTCGGCTACTTCGAGTCCGCCCGCGTCGCGCTGTTCTTCGACCAGCCCACCCACGACGCGGAGACCGGCATGCGCCGCGGGCTGGTCGTGCACTCCCACGAGATCCAGTACCGGCGGCCGGTGGTCTACGACGCCGAGCCGCTCACCGTGCAGATCTGGGTGTCCACCGTCCGCGCCGCTGCGCTCACCTGCCACTACGAGCTCTTCGACCACGGCGTGCTGGCGGTCACCGGCAGCACCGTGCTCGTGCCCTTCGACTTCGCGCTGCAGCGCCCCCGACGCATCACCCCGGAGGAGAAGACCTGGCTGCAGCAGTGGCTGGACGAACCGGCGCAGGGGTGACCCCACCCGTCGACGTGCTGGCCGCCGGCGACCCGGTGGCGGCCGTGCTCGCCGCGCACCGGGACGGCCGCCGCATCGCCGTCCGGACGTCGGGCACCACCTCGCGGCCCCGGGCGGTCGTGCGCAGCACCGCGTCGTGGTGGGACTCCTTCCCGGCGGTCACCGAGCTCAGCGGCGTCGACGCCGGCGCGCGGCTCTGGCTGCCCGGCCCGCTGCACTCCTCCATGAACCTGTTCGCGGCGGTGCACGCCCACGTCGTCGGTGCCCATCTCGTCGCCGACCCCGCCGCGGCCACCCACGGCTGCCTCACCCCGGCCGCGCTGGCCGCCGTCCTCGCCGACGGCACCCCGGTGCGCGGCCTGCGGCTGGTCGTCGCCGGCGACCGGCTGCCCCGCGCGCTCGCCGACCGGGCGGTCGCCGCCGGGGCGCGGGTCGAGCACTACTACGGCGCCGCCGAGCTCTCCTTCCTCGCCTGGGGCAGTGCGGACGACGACCTGCGCCCGTTCCCCGACGTCCGGCTGCAGGTGCGCGACGGCGTCGTGTGGGCGCGGTCGCCGTACTTGTCCGAGGGCTACGTCGAGGACCCCGGCCACCCCGACGACGGGGCCGCCGTCCCCGGGGGAGCCGGCGCACCGTTCGCCGTCGACCGCGGGGGGTGGGCCACGGTGGGCGACCGGGGTGTGCTGACCGATGAGGGGCACCTGGCCGTCGTCGGCCGGGGGGACCTCGCCGTGCTGACCGGCGGCGCCACGGTGCTCGTGGCCGACGTCGAGGCGGTGCTGCGGGCCGCGGGTGCCGGCGACTCCGTGGTGGTCGGCCTGCCGCACCCGCGGCTGGGTCAGCTCGTCGCCGCGGTCGGCACCGACGCGGCAGCCCTCGCCGCTGCCCGCGCCACCGGACTGCCCGAGCTCTCGACCGCCCAGCGCCCGCGGCGGTGGTTCCACCTCGACCGCTGGCCGGTCACCGCCACGGGCAAGGTCGACCGCTCCGCCGTGGCGACCAGTGCCGCCGAGGGCCGCCTCACCCGCCTGACCGGAGCCGTTCGGTGACGCTCACGGCCCAGGTCGGCGCTGGAGTGGTCGGGGGCCGTCGCACGACGCAGAGGGCCCGGTCCGACGCCGGAGCGGGCGCCAGCCGTCACCGGACGCCCATGGCCCGGTCCCGGGCTGCGGTGGGCACGAGCCGTCACCCGGTGCCCGTGGGCGGGACGGAGTGGCGGCCGTGAGCGACGCGCCGGTCGTCGTCGCGGCGCTGCGCTCGGCCATCGGGACGGCGGGGCACGCGCTCGCCGCCGTCCCCGCCGCCGAGCTGGCCGCACCCGTGCTCGCCGCGGTGGCGGCCGCCGTCCCCGTGGTCCCGGCCGAGGTGCTGCTGGGCAACTGCACCGGGCCCGGCGGCGACCTCGCGCGGGTCGCTGCGCTGACCGCCGGCCTGCCGGTGGAGGTACCGGCCCTGACGGTCGACCGGCAGTGCGCCAGCGGGCTCGCGGCCGTGGCGCTGGCCGCCCGGGCAGTGCGCACCGAGCCCGGTCTCGTGCTGGCCGGTGGGGTGGAGTCGGCGTCCACGTCGACCCGGCCCGGTCGCGCCCCGTTCGCCCCGGCTGCGCTGGGGGACCCCGACATGGGCCCCGCCGCCGACGCCCTGGCGGCCCGGTTCGGCGTCACGCGGGCCCAGCAGGACGCCTACGCCGCCCGCTCGCACGCCCGGGCCGCCGCTGCCCAGCAGGCCGGCCGGTTCGACGCCGAGGTCGTCCCGGTCGCCGGGGTGGCACGCGACGAGCGGCCCCGGCCCGGCCTCACCGAACAGCGGCTGGCCCGGCTGCGCCCGGCATGGGGCGGCACCGGCACGGCCGGGAACGCGTGCGGCGTCAACGACGGCGCGGCAGTCGTGGCCGTCGTCGACGCGGCCACCCACGCCACCCTCGGCGTCCCCGGGCTGCGGGTGCTCGCCACGGCCACCACCGGCTCCGACCCCGCCCTGCCCGGGCTCTCGCTGGTGCCGGCCGCCCGGCTCGCCCTGCAGCGCGCCGGTCTGGGGCTGGCCGACCTCGACGTCGTCGAGCTGAACGAGGCCTTCGCCGGGCAGGTGCTGGCCTGCTGCCGGGCGCTGGAGCTGGACCCCGAGCGGGTGTGCCCGGAGGGCGGGGCGCTGGCGCTGGGCCACCCGTGGGGTGCGTCGGGTGCGGTGCTCGTCGTCCGCCTGTTCAGCCAGCTCGTGCGCGCCGGCCGTGGCCGCTACGGGCTGGCGGCGATCGCCGCGGGCGGCGGCCAGGGCGTGGCCGTCGTGGTGGAGGCCGTGCGCTGAGGCGCGGGGTGGCTCAGGCCGTGTCGGCGCCGCGGGCGTCCAGCGCCTCGCCGACCGTGTGCGCCAGCTGCAGCACCGAGACCAGCAGCGGGACCACGAGCAGCACCAGCGCCCGCGGACCGCGCACCCGGCCGCCCCGCGCGGCCTGCGCCTCGCGGATGCGGTCGGCCCGCTCGGCCACCAGCGGGATGAACCGCAGCGCCATGGCCACCGCCAGACCGATGCGGGCCGGCCGCACCCCGACCAGCCGCAGCGGCGCGCAGACCTTCTCCACCACGGCCACCAGTGCCGTCACCCGGGTGGTCGCGGTGACCACTGCGGCGGCGAGCACGAGCGCCAGCAGCCGGACGCCGGTCGTGACCCCGGTCAGCACGTCGGTGGCCACGGCGTGGAAGGCCACGATGGCCACCACCCACACCGCCACGGCCCGCGCCTGCCGCACCAGCACCGCCGCCGGCAACCGCCCGGCCAGCAGCCCCAGGAGCACGACCCCGGCCAGCGCCCCGGCGGCCACCGGCAAGGTCGGGACGGTGAACACCACGGCGCCCAGGACGACGAGGACCAGCAGCTTCACCCCCGCCGGCGTCCGGTGCAGGAGGCTGGCCCGCGGGACGTACAGCGCGAGCATCACCGGTCGGCCATCAGTGCCCGGTAGGCGGCCACGGCGGGCGCCGGGCGGTCGTCGGCCACCACCCGGCCGCCGTCCACCACGAGCACGCGGTCGAAGCCGGCCAGCAGGTCCAGGTGGTGGGTGACCACCACGACCGACTGGTCGAGCCCGGCGACCAGCTCGGCGATGCGCCGGGTGTTGACCAGGTCGAGCAGCGTGGTGGGTTCGTCGAGCACGATGCGCGCCGGGCGCATCACCAGCACCCCGGCGACGGCCAGCAACTGCTTCTGCCCGCCCGAGAGCAGGTGGGCCGGGTGGTCGGCGTGCTCGGCCAGCCCGTAGCGGGCCAGCACCTCGGCCACGCGCTCGGCACGCTCGTCGGCCGGCACGCCCTGGTTCTCCAGCCCGTAGCCGACGTCCTCGGCGACCGTGGGGTGGACGATCTGCGCGTCGGGGTCCTGGAAGACGAAGCCGACCCGGCGGCGCACCTCGCGGGCGTGCGTGGCGGTGTCCAGGCCGTCGACCAGCACCCGCCCCGAGGTGGGCACGACGAGGCCGTTCAGCAGCCGCGCGAAGGTCGACTTGCCCGAGCCGTTGGCCCCGACCACGCCGACGCGGTGCTCGGTCAGCTGCAGGTCGACGTCGCGCAGCACGGTGCGCTCGCCGTAGACGTGGCCGACGCCGCGCAGCTCGATGCCCTGCGTCGGGTCGGGCTCGGGGGCCGGCGCCGACGCGCGCCGGCGCCTCACGGTCGGGTGGCCTCCTGCCGGGGCCGTTCGATGACCGGGTAGGCCCTGCGCACCGCGACGGCCAGCACCGCCGCGATGACCGCCTTGACCAGGTCCCCGGGCACGAACACCAGCGACCCGGTGGCCGCGGCGGACAGCGGGGCGTCGGAGTACAGGCTGATAAACGGGATGCCGACCGCGTAGACCACGCCGATGCCGCCGACCACCGTGGCGACCAGCGCGGTCACCAGGTTCAGCCGCCGCCAGAGGAGCTCGACCAGCAGACCGGTGACCAGGGCGCCGAGCGGCCAGGAGTACAGGAACCCGGCACTGGGGCCGACGAAGACCGACAGGCCGCCGCGGCCCCCGGCCAGCACCGGCAGACCCACCGCGACCAGCACCAGGAACAGCAGCAGGGCGAGGAAGCCGCGCTTGGCGCCGAGCACGGCGCCGGCCAGCATGACGCCCAGCGTCTGCGCCGTGATCGGCACGGGCAGCGCCGAGACCGGGATGGCGGGCAGCAGCCCCAGCACCGCGGTCAGGGCGGCGAACAGCGCCACGTAGGCGAGGTCGCGGGTCTTCATGGGTCCTCCGGTCAGCGCGGGGGTGTCGACCGCGGAAGGTAGCCGGTGGTCGGTGGTGCGCGATCCACCGGGCTGACCTGGGGGTTACCGAGCCCGATTGCACGGGTGCGCAGCGTGAGGTTGTCTGGGGTCCACGGGGTCCGCGACGAACGGCGAAGAGGGAATGGCGTCCGCATGGTGGTCCTCGTGGTGGCAGCGCGTGGTGTCGGCACCGACCGTCGGCGAACGCCCGGCCCGGGCCCACCCGCCCGCTCCTGAGCCCGCGGTCGCCCCGCCCGCAGAGCGACCCGCTGCGCGACCCCCGGACGTCGCCGTCCCGCGACGTCCTCACCCCGAGACGACAGGAGCCCCACCCATGGCACAGCTCGACACCGTCATCGCCTCCCTCCTCGAGATCGAGGGCGCCAACGGCGCCGCGATCGTCGACGCCGACAGCGGCATGGCCCTCGCCGCCGGCGGGAGCCCCGGCTTCGACCTCAACGTGGCCGCGGCCGGCAACTCCAACGTGGTGCGCGCCAAGCTGCGCACCATCGCCGACCTCGAGCTCGACGACCAGATCGAGGACATCCTCATCACGCTGAAGGGCCAGTACCACCTGATCAACGTGCTCCAGGGCGCCGGCAACGCCGGCCTGTTCATCTACCTGGTGCTCAACCGCTCCACCGCCAACCTGGCCCTGGCCCGGCACAAGCTGCGCAGCGTCGCCGGCACCGTCAGCGTCTGACGGCCCACCCCCGCCTGGGCGCCCGGGGCGCTCAGGCGGGGGTGGCGACGGCGCCGAGGATGCGCGCCCGGACGTCGGGCAGCGTCATCTCGTGGGTGTCCAGCCACTCCTCGACCCGGCCGTCGGCCACCACCCCGATGCGGTCGCACACGTCGGTCAGCTCGTCGGGGTCGACCGAGACCACCACGACCGAGCGGCCGTGCGCGGTGACGTCGTCCAGCAGCCGGCGCACCTCGCGCCGCGAGCGCAGGTCCAGGCCGCGGGTGGGCTCGTGCACCACCACCACGTCGCCCTCGGTCGCGGCCATCCAGCGGGCCAGGGCGAGCTTGTGCTGGTCGCCGCCGGACAGCGCGCCGAACACCGTGCGGATGCTGGTGGTGCGCACGTTCATGCGGTGCACCGTGTCGATGACCCCGCGCAGGGTGGCGATCTCGCTGCGCAGGTCCTCCGGGCGGCCCCACTCCTGGCTGGTGAGGGTGCGGGCGATGGTCTCGCCGGGGTCCATGCCGTAGGCGTCGTCGTCGGGCCGGTAGGCGGCCAGCCGCAGCGGCGCCGAGCCCGGCTGCGCGGGGACCGGCCGCTCCTGGCCCCGCACGGCGACGCCGTCGCACTGGGCCGGCAGCTCGCCGGTGAGCGCGCCGGCGATCTCCTGCAGCCCCGAGCGGCGTCGTCCGGTCAGCCCGAGCACCTCGCCGCGGCGCAACCGCAGGTCGATCCCGGCGCTGCTGCCCGGCACGCGCAGGTTGCGGACCTCCAGGGCGACGTCCGAGGACGGTTCGGGCCGGGTCGTGGTTGCCGGGACGACGACGGCGGGGGAGTCCTCGGGCGCGGGGCGCGCCTGCGGGATGACGACCGGCGCCGCGCTGCTGGTGCCCCAGGGGAGGGACTGCGGGCGGGCGGCCGGCACCGCGCCGTCGAGGGTGGCCACGGCCAGGCCGGCGGGTTCCAGCGAGGCCGCCGGGGCGTCGAGGGCGATGCGGCCCTCGCGCAGCACCAGGACCCGGTCGACCACCGCGAGCATCTCGGGCAGCCGGTGGCTGATGTAGAGCACCCCGCGGCCCTGCGACCGCAGCCGGCGGGCGATGGCGTGCAGGCCCTCCACCTCGCTGGGGGTCAGCGCCGCCGAGACCTCGTCCATGACGACCAGGCGGGTGTCCTCGGCCAGCACCCTCGCGGCCTCGACGAGGCCGTGCACGAACCGGGGGACGTCGGCCACCAGCTGGTCGGGGTCCAGGTCCAGCCCGACGTCGGCGAGCACCGCCCGGGCCCGGGCCCGCACCCGGGAGTCCGGCGCGCCGGCCAGCTCGGTGTCGCGGCAGACGGCGCGGGCGACGGTGAGCTCGGGGTCCAGCCGCACGAGCTGCTCGACCGCGCCCACGCCCAGGTGCCGGGCGTCGGCGGCCGAGAGCGGCGCGTAGGGGTGCCCGAGCACGGTCATGCGGCCGGCGTCGGGGGCGTACCGACCGGCCACCACGTCGCCCAGCGTCGACTTGCCGGCCCCGTTGGCGCCGACGAGCCCGACGACCTCGCCGGCGGCCACCGAGAAGCTGACGTCCTGCAGCACGCGCCGGGAGCCGTAGGCCTTGGCGAGACCGTCCACCTGCAGCAGGTCCATCGGTGCACAGCCTCCTGGCAGGACCCGGCGAGCCGGCTCCGACGTCGTCCCCCGTGACGTTGAGTGTTCGTCCGGATGCTACCCGCGGCGGGCGGGGGCGACCCGGTCAGAGCCGCCCCCGCAGGTCAGGCCTGCACCCAGACCGCGGCGTCGTGGGGGAGGTGCCCGTCGGCCACCCCGGCGCTGGCCAGCAGCACCCGGCCCCCGGGCAGCGGCACCGGTGCCCCGGACAGGTTGAGCAGCACCGAGAGCCCGCTGCCGCGGCCGAACGCCAGGCAGCCCTCGGGGGCGGGCAGCCAGGTCAGGTCACCCGAGGCACCGCGGCGCAGCCGCAGTGCCGTCCGGTACAGCGACAGCATCGAGTCGGGGTCCGCGGCCTGGGCCTGTGCGGTCAGCCCCGCCCAGCCGGTGGGCATGGGCAGCCAGGTCGAGTCGCCGGTGGTGAACCCGTACGGCGGCTCGGTGCCGCTCCACGGCACCGGGATCCGGCACGCGTCGCGCCCGCGCTCGGTGCCGCCCGACCGCGTCCAGACCGGGTCGGTGAGGGCCTCGTCGGGCAGGTCGACGTCGGGCATCCCCAGTTCATCGCCGTTGTAGACGAAGGCCATGCCCGGCAGGGCGAGCTGCAGCAGGGCCGCGGCCCGGGCGCGACGGGTGCCCAGCTCGCCGTCGCCGTAGCGCGTGACGTGCCGCGGGCGGTCGTGGTTGGACAGCACCCAGCAGGCGGGCGCGGGGGTGGCGGCCACGGCGTCGAGGGAGTCGACGACGGCGGCCCGCAGCGACTCGAGCTCCCAGTCGGCGGTGAGCAGCCGGAAGTTGAAGGCCGAGTGCAGCTCGTCGGGGCGCAGGTAGCGGGCCAGCCGCTCCTCGCTGGAGACCCAGACCTCGCCGACGGTCATGGTCGCGGGGTAGGCGTCCATGACCCGCCGCACCAGGCGGTGGATGTCGTGCACGCCGTCCTGGTCCAGCCTCGGGTCGTCGGGGCCGTGGTCGTCGAACAGGCCCGTCTCCTCGTCGAAGTCGACGTCGGGGAGCCCGGGTGCCTTCGCCATGCCGTGCGCGACGTCGATGCGGAACCCGTCGACACCGCGGTCCAGCCAGAAGCGCAGGGTCTCCTCGAGGTCGGCCAGCACCTCGGGGTGGGTGAAGTCCAGGTCGGGCTGCTCGGGGGCGAACAGGTGCAGGTACCACTGGCCGTCGGGCACCCGGGTCCACGCCGGCCCGCCGAAGATCGAGGGCCAGTTGTTCGGCGGCTCGGCGCCGTCGGGCCCCTTCCCGTCGCGGAAGACGTAGCGGGCCCGCTCGGGCGACCCGGGGCCGGCGGCCAGGGCGGCGACGAACCAGTCGCGCTGGTCGGACGTGTGGTTGGGCACCAGGTCGATCGTCACCTTGATCCCCAGCGCGTGCGCCTCGGCCAGCACGGCGTCGAACGCGGCGAGGTCGCCGAAGACCGGCTCGACGTCGCGGGGGTCGGCGACGTCGTAGCCGTGGTCGGCCATCGGGGAGGGGAAGAACGGGTTGATCCAGAGCGCGTCGACGCCGAGCTCGGCCAGCTCCGGCAGCCGTGCCCGCAGGCCGGCCAGGTCGCCCACGCCGTCGTCGCCGCCGTCGGCGAACGAGCGGATGTAGACCTGGTAGAACACCGCGTCCCGCCACCAGTCGGTGGGCGCGGGCGCGGTCGGGGTGCTGGTCACGGGGTGCTCCAGGGGATCGGGGAGGGGCACGCCGACGACGCTGTCAGCGAGGGGTCAGGGGGTGGGGCCGTCGGGCCGGTTCTGCATGCTGTGGGCGGCCATGGTCAGGTAGCCCCAGAGGGTGGCGTCCTGCTCGGGGGTCAGGCCCAGCGAGTCGACGGCGGCGCGCATGTGGTGCAGCCAGGCGTCGCGCTCGGCCGCGCCGATGGCGAAGGGCGCGTGCCGCATGCGCAGGCGGGGGTGGCCGCGGTTCTCCGAGTACGTGGTGGGCCCGCCCCAGTACTGCTCGAGGAACCCGCGCAGCCGCTCCTCGGCGCCGTCCCAGTCGTCCTGCGGGTACAGCGGGGCCAGCACGGGGTCGGTGCGCACCCCGGCGTAGAAGTGCGCGACCAGGGCGTGGAAGGTGGGGGCGCCCCCGACCTCGGCGTAGAACGTGCGTGCCGAGGGCAGGGGGCGGCTCGACTCGCTCATGTCCCCGATGGTCCCGCAAGCGCCGGGACGGCGGGCGGTCGGGTGCGCAGCAGTGCCATGAGCGGGACGACGACCAGCGGCAGCCCGACCAGTCCGGTGAGCGCGACGACGTCGGTCGGCGTCAGCAGCACGGCACCCGCACCGGCGGCGAGGGCCCCCAGGCCCTGGACGGCGGACAGCCCGGCGATCGCCACGCCGAAGGCCCGGCCGCGCACCGCGGGCGGCACCGCCTGCACGAAGGCCACGTTGAGCGGGATCATCCAGGCGCTGCCGACCCCGCAGACGGCCAGCAGCACCACGAACACGGGCGCGGCGGCCGGCTCGGGCAGCAGCCGCACGGCCAGCCCGGCCAGGGCCAGTGCGCCGACCGACAGCACCACGAGCGGACCGACGAGGCGTTCGCGCAGCCGCGGCGGGCAGAACCGCCCGACCACCACACCGCCCAGCACCGCCCCGGCCGGCTGAGCGGCCAGCACCACCCCGACCAGGGTCTGGTCACCGGCGAGCTGGTCGGACAGCGCGGGCGCGATGCCCTCGTGCGCGTTGACCACCAGCATCCCCACCCACAGCAGGCCCACGATGGCCAGCAGGCGGGGGCGGGTCAGCACCAGCCGCACCCCGGCGAGGACGTCGGCCCACGCCGAGCCGGCTCCCTCGTCGTCCCGGTCGGGCACCGGTTCGGGGTCGAGCCCGAGCACCAGCCACAGCCCCGCGAGGGCGAAGGTGGTCGCGTTCAGCAGCAGCCCCAGCGACGGCGAGAGCGCGGTGACCAGCACCCCGCCCAGCAGGAAGCCGACCACCTGGGCCAGCTGCTGGACGATCCCGGCCAGGGAGGTGGCCACGGCGTAGCGGTCGCCGTCGAGCACGTCGGCGGTCAACGCCGAGCGGGCGGCCTCGTACGGCGGCCCGGCGACCGACACCAGCAGGAGCAGCACCAGCAGCGCGGGCAGCGGCATGCCGGGCACCGCCATCGTGGCGACCAGCGCCGCCCGGGCCAGGTCGCCGACGACCATCACGCGTTGGCGGGGGAAGCGGTCGGCCAGCGTGGCCAGCAGCGGGCCGCCGACCACCCAGGGCAGGTAGCTGACGGCGAAGGTGAGCGCGCTCAGCAGCGGCGACCCGGTGCGCTCGTAGACGAGCACGGTGAGGGCGAGCTTGGCCAGCATGTCGCCGACCGAGGTCAGCACGTAGGAGCCGAACAGCGGCCGGAAGCCCGCCACCGCGAACACCGAGCGGTAGGTCGCCGGGCGGTCGGCGCGGACCTCCTCCGGCGCGCGGTGGCTCAGGTCGGACCCGCCGTGGTGGGGGCCAGGGTCACCGGGATCCGGATGCCCTCGGCGGCGAATCGCTCCTGCAGGCGCAGCCGCAGCTCGCGGCCCACCCGCCACTGGTCGGCGTTGGTGGTGCGCACCTGCAGGCGCATGACGATGGCCTGCGGGGTGATCGACTCCACGCCCAGCGACTCGGGCTCGCCCAGGATGACCTCGGCCCACTCCTGCTCGGCGTAGACGGCGTCCCCGACCTCCTGCATGACCTCGCGGCAGCGCTCGAGATCGGTGTCGTGGGTGACCGGCATGTCGATGACCACCTGGGCGTAGCCCTGGCTCTTGTTGCCCACGCGCAGCACCTCGCCGTTGCGGGCGTACCAGACCACGCCGTTGACGTCGCGCAGCCGTGTGATGCGCAGCCCGACGGCCTCCACGGTGCCGCTGGCCTCGCCCAGGTCGACGACGTCGCCGACCCCGTACTGGTCCTCGAGGATGATGCCGATCCCGGCGATGAAGTCCTTGATCAGGTTCTGCGCGCCGAAGCCCAGCGCCACGCCGACCACCCCGGCCGAGGCGACGATCGGGGCCAGGTTGATGCCCAGCTCGCCGAGCACCATCACCACGGCGATGAAGAAGACGACGATCGAGGCGAAGCTGCGCAGCACCGACCCGATGGCCTCGGCCCGCTGGGTGCGCCGGGCGGCCACCTGCTCGACCACCTGCTGGTGGTCCACGCCCTTGGCCCGGCGCGGCTTGAGGATGGTGGGCACCTGGCCGGTGGCCGTGCGCTCGGTCAACCGGCGGATGCCCCGGTTGATCACCGCCCGGGCAAGGACGGCGATGACCACGATCAGCAGGATCCGCAGCGGGGTCGCGATCAGCGCCTGGGCGTTGGCGGCCAGCCAGTCCAGGCCGAACCAGCGGTAGACCTGTGCGCACAGGGACGACGGGTCGTCGGTCACGCAGTCGGGCACCACGGCGTCGGACGCCGCGGCGGTGACGGACAGTGCAGTGCTCATCACGGTGGGAGTCTCCCAGGTGGCTCGAGAGCGGGGGGCAGGGCCGCCGACGGGCGCCGCTCAGCCGGCGGGTGTCTCGACGGACAACCCGGTGGCGGCGGCCAGGAAGGCCAGCTGGTCGGCGGCCAGCTCCACCGTACGGCTCACCGCCCGGGCGCCGTGGCCCACCGCCACCTCCCGCCGCAGCACCACCGGGGCGCCCGAGGACGTCGCGTGCTGCAGGGCCGCGGCCAGCTTGCGGGCGTGCAGCGGGTCGACCCGGGTGTCGGACTCGAAGGTCGTGAACAGCACCGCCGGGTAGGCCGTGCCCTCGACCACGTGGTGGTAGGGCGAGTAGCCCAGCAGCCAGCCCAGCTCCTCGGGGTCGGCGGCCGTGCCGTACTCGTCGTTCCACGTGCGGCCCAGGCCGAACAGCTCGTACCGGACCATGTCCAGCAGCGGCGCGCTGCAGACCACCGCGGCGGCGAGGTCGGGGCGCTGGGTGGTCGTCGTCCCCACCAGCAGGCCGCCGTTGGATCCCCCGAACACCCCGAGCTGGTCGTGCGTCGTCCAGCCCTGGGCCACGAGGTGCTCACCGGCTGCGGCGAAGTCGTCGAACACGTTCTGCTTGCGCTCGCGCATGCCGGCGCGGTGCCACTCCTCGCCGTGCTCGGAACCACCGCGCAGGTTCGCCACGGCCCACACGCCGCCCGCGGCCACCCAGGCCAGCGTCTGCGCGCTGTAGGCGGGCGTCAGGGAGACGTTGAACCCGCCGTAGCCGTAGAGCACGGCCGGCCGCGGCCGGTCGGGCGCACCGGCCTGCGCGACGACGAACAGGTGCACGGGGGTGCCGTCGGCGGAGGTCGCGTGCGTCTCGGTGACCACGACGTCGGGGACGTCGCCGGCCACCGGGGCCCGCTCGGCGTCGACCAGGACGGCGGGGTCGGTGGCGTCCCAGCGCAGCACCGAGGGCGGGGTCGCGTGGTCGGTGAACCCGACCCAGGCGGTCGTGCCGCCCTCGGGCGGGGCGCTGACCCCGGCGATCGACCCCGGTGGGACGGCGACGTCGGTGCGCCGGCCCGTGCCGTCGGCGGCCCACAGCGACAGCCGGTCGGTGGCGTCCACGGCGTGCACGGCGAGCACCTGCAGGGTCCCGTCGGCACCGTCGACCAGCGCGACGTCGGAGAGCACCGCGGCCCCGGCTTCGGGCACCACCTCGGTCCAGGCGGCCGGCTCCCAGGTCGTCGGGTCGGTCGGGTCGGCGACGGCCAGGCGCCCGCGCGGGGCGTCCCGGTCGGTGAACAGCCACAGGCGGCCGTCGCGGGCCACCCACGCCGAGGTCTGCGCGTCGACGCCGGTCTGCAGCGGGCGCAGCACGCCGTCGCCGTGCAGGTCGGCCAGCCACACGTCGTCCCGGGGGGCGGTGCCGGCCGAGGCCGACACGACCAGCCAGCGACCGTCCGACGACGTCCGGACGCCGTAGTAGTTGGTGGGGTCCAGCCCCTCGCCGTGCACCAGGACGTCGGACGACGGGTCGGCGCCCACCCGGTGGCGGTAGACCCGGCGGTGGAACTGCTCCTCGCCGGCCGGCACCTGGTCCGGGGCCAACCGGCGCACGTAGAACAGCTCCTCGCCACCGGGCAGCCAGGCGACGGGGGAGTAGCGGCAACGGTCGACCGGGCCGTCGAGCAGCTCACCGGTGGCGACGTCGAGCACGTGCAGCAGCGACTCCTCGTCACCGCCGACGGACACCTGGTAGGCCAGCCGGGTGCCCTCCCAGGACGGGGACCACGCGTCGAGGGTCGTGGTGCCGGCCGCGTCCAGGGCCATCGGGTCGACCAGCACGCGCTGGGTGCCCACCGCCTCGCGCACCCGCAGCACCGCGTGCTCCTGGCCGGGGTCGCGCCGGGTGGAGAACGCCCGGCCGGCCCGCCACACCGGGATGCCCACCGCGCCCGAGCGGACCAGCCCGCGCAGCCGCGCCGCGAACGCCTCCCGGGCCGGGAGCCCGGACAGCACCTGGGTCGCGTGGGCGTCCTGCGTCGCCACCCACGCCTGCGTGCGCGGGTCGGCGACGTCCTCCAGCCAGCGGTAGGGGTCCGCGACGCGGTGGCCGTGCAGGTCCTCGACGAGGTCGAGGCGCGGGGCGAGGGCGGGATCGGGGCGCAGGGCCGTGTCGCCGGCGGGATCGGGGCGCAGGGCCGTGTGGCCGGCGGGATCGGGGGCGCTGCTGGGGGCGGTGCTCACCACCGGACCGTAACGGGGAGGAAGGAAAGCGTTTGCCCACAGCCCGCCGATCGGGGGCAGTATGGGGGTGCCCGTGGGTCGCAGCACCCCGGCGGTCCGGGGCGCTACGGAGGTGCCCCGTGCCGCTCACCGCACTCGGGTCGACCGCCGCGGGCCCGCCGGGCCGGCCGCGCGACCCCCGCCCCGATCCGCGCCGTGCCCCGGCGATGCCCGCCGCCACCATCGCGGCCACCCTGCTGCTCAATGCGACGTACGAGCCGCTGGGCGTGGTGTCCAGCCGGCGGGCCATCGTGCTGGTGCTCGCCGGCAAGGCCGAACCGGTCGACGTGTCCGACGCGCTGTGCCGGGCCGAGCTGGTGGCGCTGCCGGTCCCGGTGGTCGTGCGGCTGACCCGCTACGTCCGGGTGCCCTACCCGGCGCAGGTCCCGCTCTCGCGGCGGGCGGTGTTCACCCGCGACGGCTCCACGTGCGTGTACTGCGGGGCGCCGGCCACGAGCATCGACCACGTGTGGCCGCGCAGCCGGGGCGGCACCCACACCTGGGACAACGTGGTGGCCGCCTGCCGGCGGTGCAACCACACCAAGGCCGACCGTTCGCTCGCCGAGCTGGGCTGGACGCTTCCCCAGCCGCCGCGGGCGCCGTCCGGGTCGGCCTGGCGGATGCTCGGTCACCGCGCCGTCGACCCCCGCTGGCGCACCTGGCTCGGCCTCCCCGACGCCGCCTGACGTCCGGGAGCGTCCGCGGCCTCACCCGCGCCGGCGCGCACCCAGGTGCCGGTGCGCCGTCGTGCGTCGCGGGACCCTCCGACGGGGCCGTCAGGTCACGCGCGAGCGCGTGGCGGAGTAGGGGAGGTGGGCGTCGCTGGCGAGGACGTCGGCCAGGCGGTCGACGGCGTCCCACACGTCGACGAACCGGGTGTACAGCGGTGCCGGGCCGAAGCGGATCCGGTCCGGGGTGCGGAAGTCGGGCACCACACCGCGGTCGACCAGCGCCTGGGTGAGCTGCCACGCCTGCGGGTGCTCGACGCTGACGTGCGCCCCACGCCGGTCGGACTCCCGCGGCGAGGCCAGCCGCAGCTGGGGCAACCGCTCGTCGACCAGCGTCACCAGCAGATCGGTGAGCGCCCGGCCCTTGGCCGCGATCGCCGGCATCCCGGCCTCGGCGGAGATGCGCGCACCGACCTCGACCGCCGCGGTGGCGAGGACCGGCGGCGTGCCCACGGCGAAGCGCTCCACGCCGTCGGTCGGCTCGTAGGCCGGCCCCATCGCGAACTGGTCGCGCTGGCCGAACCAGCCCTGGATCGGTTGGCGCAGCGAGCCCTGCAGCTCGCGCCGCACGTACAGGAAGGCGGGTGCCCCGGGACCGCCGTTGAGGTGCTTGTAGGTGCAGCCCACCGCGAGGTCGGCCGCGGACAGGTCGACCTCGACCGACCCCACCGCGTGGCTGAGGTCCCACAGCACGAGCGCGCCCGACGCGCGCGCCAGCTCGGTCACCGCGGCCAGGTCGACCATCGCGCCCGAGCGGTAGGCCACCAGCGACAGCACCACGACGGCCACCCGGTCGTCGAGGACCGCCGTGATGTCGTCGAGGGTCAGCCCGGTGTCGACGTCGGCGGCGACCTCGCGCACCGTCATCCCGTGCTGCTCAGCCACGCCCGCCACGACGTACCGGTCGGTGGGGAAGTCGTCGGCGCAGCACACCAGCACGTCGCGCCCCGGCCGGGCACCCACCCCGGCCTGCAGCAGCTTGTAGAGGTTCACCGACGTCGAGTCGGCGACCAGCACCTCACCGGGCCGGGCGCCGAGCACCCCGGCGGCCAGCACGTCGCCCACCCGCGTCGCCTGGCCGACCCAGTGCGCCCAGGACCCGACCAGCCCGCGGCCCCACTCCTCCTCGACCACCCGGGCCACCGCCGCCGGGGTGGCCCGGGGCAGCCGGCCCAGCGAGTTGCCGTCCAGGTAGATGCGGCGGCCGGGACCGTCGTCCCACGCGCCACCGGGCCCGTCGCCGGTGAACCGTTCGCGGAACCCGGCGAGGGGGTCGGCGTCGTCGAGTCCTCGTGCGTCCTCCCGCGTGGTCACGCCGCCATCGTGCCCCGCCGGGCTGCCGAGCCGGGCACGGGGACCCCCGGTAGATTCGCAGGTGTGACCGTCGTCGAGACCTTGCTCGTGTTCGTGGTGGCCCCCCTCGCGGTGGTGCTGCTCGCCTACGGGCTGGTGCTGCTGCCCGGCCTGAAGAACCGTGACCGGTACAAGCCCGGCACCCCCTGGGGCCACGACGCGGTCTGGTACGAGCCGCACCCGGTCGGCGGCGCGCACGCCGGGGGCCACGACGCCCACGACGAGCACGGCACCGGCGACCAGGTCGCCGCGCTGACCATCGGCGAGACCGCCGGTGCCCCGCGCCGCACCGCCGCCGGCGGCGCCCGCGGCACCTGGTGACCGCGACCCGGCGACGGCGATCCGGTGACCGCGACCCGATGACGGCGACCTGGTGACCGCGCACTCCGCACTCCCCGTCGCGCACCCCGCGACGACCCTCGTGATGCAGCGACAGAGAGGCACCCACTGATGGCCACCGAGCTCGAGGACACCCGCGAGCCGATCGTCGACGACCAGGAGGGCCCGAAGGCCTCGCCGTTCAGCCCCGCCGAGCTGCTCCGGCTCGACGAGGCGCTGACGATGTCGTCGCGGGAGACCGGTCTGCGGTTCACCCTCTACATCGGTGAGCTGCCCGCCGACACCCGGGCCGGCGCCGAGGAGCTGCACGCCCGCTCCGTCGGCGACACCAGCCAGTCGGTGCTCATCGCCGTGGCCCCCGACCAGCGGGTGCTGGAGATCGTCACCGGTTCCGCGGCGGCCCGCCGCCTGCCCGACCGGGCCTGCGCCCTGGCGGTGCTCACCATGACCGGCCGGTTCGGCGCCGGCGACCTGGTCGGCGGCATCGTCAACGGGCTGCGCCAGCTGTCCGACCAGGCCGGCCACCCCGCCGCCCACCGCCCCCGCTACTGAGGTCGAACCCCTCGTCCCCGGCGAGGGACGCCTCCTACCGCGCGGACGCAGAAGGGGCCCCCACCGACTCGGTGGGGGCCCCTTCTGCTCGTCTCAGCTGCCGGCGGCCTGGCGGTCGCGCTCCTGCGCACGCAACGAGCGGACGACGCCGTCGCGCCCCTCGCTGACCAGCCGGCGCAGCGGCGCCGGGTGTGCCGGGTCGGCCAGCCAGGCGTCGGCGGCCTGCACGGTCGCCGGCGAGACCTGCTTGGGGAACAGGTACTCGACCGCGTTCTTCGCGATCTCACCGGGCCGGCGCTCCCACAGCGGCGCGACGTCGACGAAGTAGCGCTCGACGTAGGGCGCGGTGAGCTCGCGCTGGGCCGGGTGCCAGAAGCCGGCGACCATCGCCTCGTGGATCGAGTTGGCGATGGACTCGTCGTGGAAGGCCCGCTGCCAGGTGTCGGCCTTGGATGCCTCGGTCGGGCGCAGTGCCCGGGCGGTGGCCACCCGGCGCGCGCCGGTGGCGGTGGCGTCGCGCTCGGCCTCGGCGTCGATCTCGGCGTCGCCTGCCGCGCCCACGGCGACCAGCCCGTGCAGGAACGCCCAGCGGGCCTCGGCGTCGACCTGGAGCCCGGGCACCTCGAGCGAGCCGTCGAGCAGACCGCGCAGGGCGGCCACGTGCTCGTCGGTGCGCACCGCGGCGGCCAGGGTGCGGGACCACTGCAGCTGGGCGTCCGAGCCCGGTTCGGCCGAGTGCAGCGAGGCCAGGGCCTTGTCGCCCAGGGCGGTCCAGCCCGTCCCGGCCCACTCGGGGTCGGCGTAGTTGCCCAGCGCGGCCTGCACCCGGGCCAGCAGCGACTGAACCACCGAGATCTCGCTCTCGGCGTCGACGCCGGCCAGCACGAGGGCCACCCAGTCGCGGGCGGCCAGCTCGCCGTCGCGGGTCATGTCCCAGGCCGCCGACCAGCACAGCGCGCGGGGCAGGGGCTCGGCGAGGTCGCCGATGCGCGCCCGCAGCGTGGCCAGCGACCGCTCGTCGAGGCGGATCTTGGCGTAGGTCAGGTCGTCGTCGTTGACCAGCACGAGGTCGGCGGCGGGGTGGCCGGCCAGCTCGGACACCTCGGTGCGGGCCCCGCTGACGTCGAGCTCGACCCGGTGCGTGCGGGTCAGGCCCCCGGGCCCGGCGCTGTAGAGGCCCACTGCCAACCGGTGGTCGCGCAGCACGGGGTGCTCGGGCACCGCGGTCTGCTCGATGGCGAAGCTGCGGTAGCGGCCGTCGTCGTCGACCTCGAAGACCGGCCGCAGCGTGTTGACCTGGCTGGTCTGCAGCCACTGCTGCGCCCAGGCCGACAGATCGCGACCGGTGGCCTCGGACAGCGGGCCGAGGAGGTCGGCGAGCGTGGTGTTGCCGTACTCGTGGGTGCGGAAGTAGCGGCGCACCCCGGCGAGGAAGGCGTCCTGCCCGACGTAGGCCACCAGCTGCTTGAGCACCGAGGCGCCCTTGGCGTAGGTGATGCCGTCGAAGTTCACCTCGACCGCGGCGACGTCGACCATGTCGGCGGCGATCGGGTGCGTCGAGGGCAGCTGGTCCTGGGCGTAGGCCCAGCTCTTCTCGGTGTTGGCGAACGTCGTCCAGGCCGTCGTGTACTCGGTGGCCTCGGCCTGGCACAGCGTGGAGATGTAGGTGGCGAAGGACTCGTTGAGCCACAGGTCGTCCCACCAGCGCATGGTCACGAGGTCGCCGAACCACATGTGCGCCAGCTCGTGCAGGATCGTCTCGGCCCGGCGCTCGTAGCGCGCCCGGCTGGTGCGCGAGCGGAAGACGTAGTCCTCCAGGAACGTCACGCAGCCGGCGTTCTCCATGGCCCCGGCGTTGAACTCGGGCACGAAGAGCTGGTCGTACTTGTCGAACGGGTAGGGGTAGTCGAACACCCGGTGGTAGAAGTCGAAGCCCTGCTTGGTGACCTCGAAGATCGCGTCGGCGTCGAGGTGCTGGGCCAGCGAGGCGCGGCAGTAGATGCCCAGCGGCAGGCCCTCGTGCGAGTCGGTGACCTTGGCGTAGGGGCCGGCCACCAGGGCCACCAGGTAGGTGGAGATGCGCTTGGTGGGCTCGAAGTGCACCAGCTGCGAGCCGGCCTCGCCGGCCTCGATGGTGCGCCCGCCGGTGTTGGAGACGACCTGCCAGTCGAACGGGGCGGTCACGTGCACCGCGAAGGTGGCCTTGAGGTCGGGCTGGTCGAAGCAGGCGAACATGCGCTTGGCCTCGGCCGGCTCGAAGTGCGAGTACAGGTAGACCGCGCCGTCCTCGGGGTCGAGGAAGCGGTGCAGGCCCTCGCCGGTGCGCGAGTACCGGCAGTCGGCGTCGACGACCAGCTCGTTCTGCGCGGCCAGGCCCGGCAGCGGCAGCCCGTGCTCCTCGGTGTAGCCGGTGACGTCGAGCGGGGTGCCGTTCAGGGTGGCGGAGTGGACCCGCTCGGCGACCAGGTCGATGAACGAGTCGCTGCCCGGCGTGGCGGCGTCGAAGCGGACCGTCGTGGTCGACCGGAACGTCTCGGCGCCGGGGCGACCCGCGCCGTCGGTGACGTCGAGCTGCAGGTCGTACTCGTGGACGGTGAGGAGCTGGGCGCGCGCGGCGGCGGCGTCGCGGGTCAGGTTGGGAACAGCCACGCCGGGCAGCTTCCCACGAGCCACCGACACGGGCACCCGGCCGGGGCGTGTGCGTGGACACCGGGCGGACGGGGAACAACGGGGCCGCCGACCCTCTTGCAGGGCGGCGAGCACCCGCGAACTGAGGAGATGGCATGACCGAGGCCGTGCAGACCGCCCCCACCGCCGCCCGCGTCGACGTGTGGGTCGACCCGCTGTGCCCGTGGGCCTGGCTGACCAGCCGGTGGGTGATCGAGGCGGCGAAGGTGCGCGACCTCGACGTCCACTGGCACGTGATGAGCCTGGCCGTGCTCAACGAGGGCCGGGACCTCCCGGAGCAGTACGTCGAGATGATGAAGCAGGCCTGGGGCCCGGTGCGGGTGCTCGTCGCCGCCCAGCAGCAGCACGGCGACGAGGTCGTGGGTGACCTCTACACCGCGATGGGCACCCTGCGGCACCAGGAGGGCCAGGAGCTCTCCGACGTCATCGCCCCTGCGCTGGAGAAGGTCGGCCTGCCCGCCTCCCTCGCCGACGCCGCGACCTCCACGGAGTACGACGAGGCGCTGAAGAAGAGCCACCACGAGGGCATGGACCCAGTCGGGGAGGACGTCGGCACCCCCGTGCTGCACGTCGACGGCGTCGCCTTCTTCGGCCCCGTGATCAGCCGGGTGCCCACCGGCGAGGAGGCCGGCAAGGCCTTCGACGGCGCCGTTCTCCTGGCCAACCTGCCCGGCTTCTGGGAGCTCAAGCGCACCCGCACGGAGGAGCCGGACTTCTCCACCGTCCCGGCCTCCGCGCTCGAGATCGGCAAGCGGAGCTGACGGCCGGGTGCGGCATGCTCGCGGGCATGCCGCACACCCGCCGCCAGCGCATCGTCATCACCGGGGCCAGCTCCGGCCTCGGCGAGGGCATGGCCCGCCGCTGGGCCGCCGCCGGCCACGACCTCGCCCTGCTGGCCCGCCGCACCGACCGGCTCGAGCGGCTGCGCGACGAGCTGGCCGTCCATGGCCGCACCGTCGTCGTCGCCCCGCTGGACGTCGACGACCCCGACGCGGTCGCCGAGACCGTGCCGCGCGTGGTCGGCGAGCTCGGCGGGGTGGACCGCTTCGTGGCCAACGCCGGGCTGGGCAAGGGCGTGCCGGTGGGCACCGGGGGAGCACGGCCGAACCGGGCGGTGCTGACCACCAACGTGCTGGGCACGCACGCCACCTGCGAGGCCGCCGTCGCGCTGTTCCGGGCGCAGGGCCACGGCCACCTGGTCGTCATCAGCTCGGTGGCCGGGGTGCGCGGCATGGGCGGCACCCGCACGGCCTACGCCACCTCCAAGGCCGCCGACGCGGTCCTGGCCGAGGGCATCCGGGCCGACCTGCTGTCCTCGCGCGACACCCGCCGCATCAAGATCAGCACCATCCACCCCGGCTTCATCGAGACCGACATCAACACCGGCCGTCGGGGCCCCTTCACCGTCGACCTGGACACCGGCGTCGACGCCCTGGTCGCCGCGGTCGACCGCGAGCCGGTGCGCGCCTACGTGCCCGAGTGGCCGTGGCGCGCCGTCGCGGGCCTGCTGCGCGTGCTGCCCCTGCCGGTGGCCGCCCGGCTGTCCTGAGAGACTGCGGGCATGCGCGTCTTCCTGGGTACCGACCACGCCGGGCTCGAGCTCAAGGCCCACCTGATGGGGGCCGTCGCCGAGGCCGGGTACGAGCCGGTCGACTGCGGTGCCTTCGACTTCGACCCCCTCGACGACTACCCGCCCTTCTGCATCGAGGTCGGCGAGCGCGTCGTCGTCGAGCCGGGCTCGCTCGGTGTCGTGATCGGCGGGTCGGGCAACGGAGAGCAGATCGCGGCCAACAAGGTCCCCGGCGTCCGGGCCGCGCTGGTCTGGAACACCTCCACCGCCGAGCTCGCCCGCCAGCACAACGACGCCAACGTCGTCGCGGTCGGCGGTCGCCAGCACACCGTGGAGGAGGCCACCGAGCTGGTGCTCACCTTCCTGCGCACCCCGTTCAGCGGCGACGAGCGGCACGCCCGCCGCATCGGGCTGATCGCCGAGTACGAGCAGGAGCGCCACCACCCCGCCGGAGGCGGGCCGGCCGACCGCGACCGGTGAGCCGGGTGGCCGACGGCGCCGCGGCAGTGGCCCCGGTGCCGGTGGCTGACGTGACCGGGGACGACGTCCGCGCTGCGGTCGACGAGGCCGTGGCGCTGCTGGCGCGCGTCCCCGACCCGACGGCGGCCGTGCCGGTCATGGGCACCGACGTCGCCGGGGTCGTCTGGCACACCGGGGAGTGCCTGCACTGGTACGGCCACGACCTGCTGATGGGCCGGGTCGACCTCACCGCCGGGCGGTACGAGCGCGACCCCGCGGCCGGCTACGGGCGGTTGGTGACCGGGCTGTCCACCTGGGGCGAGGTGCTGGCCCGCGTGCTCGACGCCGCCGACCCGGGTGAGCGCGGCTTCCACCCCTGGGGTGCGCCCGACCCGGCCGGGTTCGCCGCCATGGCCTGCGCCGAGGTGCTGGTGCACACCGGGGACGTCGCCGAGGTGGTGGGCGCCCGGTGGGCCCCGCCGTCCGACGTCGTCGAGGCCGTCCTGGCCCGGCTGTTCCCGCAGGCGCCGACCGACGCCGACCCGGCCACCACCCTGCGCTGGGCGACGGGCCGGGCCGACCTGCCCGGCCGGCCGCGGCCGACGTCGTGGAGCTACGCCGCGGCCGCCTGAGTCAGAACGCGTCCGGGCTCTGCGGGGCGACCGGCCAGGAGAACGACGTCGAGGCCAGGGCCACCGCGCCGGGGCTCACCTCGGTGACGCGGCCGGCCCGGTGCAGGGTGCCCAGCGACACCCCGCCCAGGTAGACCGCGGCCAGCTCCTCGACGCCGAGCACGAGGTCGGGGTCGCGGTCGGTGCGCGCGCAGTGCCCGCCGGCCGGGTGACCGGTCAGCCGCCAGCGGCCGTCGTTCCAGGGGCAGAAGGGGTCGCGCACCTCCAGGACCAGGTCGATCGGCGCGGGGTAGCGCCGGGCGGCGAGGGCGCGGTCGACGTCCACCAGCCGCACCCACATCGCGTCCGAGGGCGACAGGGGCACCGAGCGCGGGTCAGCCACCATCGACCGGATCGGGTCCTCGGCGCCCAGCGCCCACGAGGAGACCTCCCGCACCAGGTCGTGGCCCAGCACGAAGCGCCACAGGGCGACCCGCACCGCCGGGGTGGCCGCGACCAGGTCGACCAGCTGCAGCTTGCCCTGCGGCTCGTCGCGGGGCGACCACTGCTCCTTCTGCCGGTAGCTCACGTACCCGGTGACGGCGCCGTCGGACTCGGTGTGCAGCGCGTACCGGCGTGAGGTCCAGCCGTCGCGGTCGTCCTTGTCGTCGCGCAGCCGGCGGTCCCACCACCGCTCGTCCCGGGCCAGGTGCCCGGGCACGTCACGGCGCAGTCGCTCGTACAGCGGGACGGCGGCCGCACGGTAGGCGTCGAGCTCCACCATCGAGATGCGGCCGTCGGTGGTCGGCAGGTCGGCGCGCAGCCGGGTGCGGGCGGGGTCGAGCGTGATCCCGCCCCGCCACACCGCGGGGGCGTAGCCGAACCGGCCGTAGATGCTGCCCTCGGCCGCCCACAGCGCGGCCAGCGGCTCGCGCCCGGCGGCGTGCACGTCGTCGAGCTGGCGCCGCATGATCGCCGTCAGCACCCCACGACGCCGGTGGGTGGGGGAGACGGTCACCCAGGTGACCCCGGCGGCCGGGACGACGCCGCCGGGCACGGTGAGGTCGTGGCTGTAGATGCCGGCCGTCGCCGCGACGAAGCCGTCGTCGAGCAGGGCGAGCGACCGGTCGAGCTCGGCGGTCGGGCGGGGTTCGTCGAGGTACGGGCCGGTCGCGTCCTCACCGAACACCCGGGTCATGGCGGTGGTGAAGGCGGGCCACTCCTCGACCGTGATCGGACGGAGCTGGTCGACGAGGGCGGGGTCGGCGGCGGGGACGGCGTCGGGTGTCACCATCCCTGCCTACCGGGTGCCGGGCCGGAGTGCGACCGGATTCCCTGCCGGTGTGCTTGGCGAGGGTTAGGGTCGAACGCGGTCGTCGCCCCGCCCGCAGGCGGCCCCGACGAGAGAAGGCCCATGCGTCCTGCCCCCGTGACCGCCGTCCTCCTGGCCGCGCTGCTCGCGCTGTCGGCCTGCTCGGGGTCCGACGGAGCCGACGCCTCCGGGGGCGGCGCGGATCCCGGCCAGCCGGTCACCACGGTGCCCGCGGCCACCACGCTGGTGGCCGACACCGACGCGGTGGCCGCGGCGCTGTCCACCAGCCGGGCCCTCTTCACGTCGTCCCCGGTCGCGGTCGTGGCCGCCGCCGACCAGCCGCCGTCCGGGGACGCCGTCGACGCGGCCGAGCAGCTCGGCGTCCCGCTGCTGCTGGTGGGGGAGGACCCGGCCCCCGTCGTCGACGAGCTGGACCGGTTGGGCGTGGAGCAGGTCCTCCTGGCCGACGAGGCCGAGACCGCCGAGGCCGACCTCGGCGACCGCGTCGTCACCGGCACCGGCGACGACCTGCCCGCGGTCGAGCCGGCCGAGCCGCTGTCCGACGTCGTCGTCCTGGACAGCGGGGCACCGGCCACCGCGGCGGGCGCGGTCACCGCACGGGCGGCGGGCGCCGTCGTCGTCGACACGGCCGGGCAGACCGACCCGCGGGCCTCGGCCGAGGTCGTCGACGCCCTCGCCGGCACCCAGCCGGCGGCCGTCGTGGCGCTGGGCGCCGACTTCACCGGGGTGCAGGGCCTGGACTGGAAGACCGCGACCGCCGCCTCGGGCACCCAGCTGCCCGGTGGTGGCCAGCTGCTGTTCCCCGAGCACTTCCTCGTCGCCATGTACGGGTCGCCGGAGGGTCCGGCGCTGGGCGTGCTGGGGGAGCAAGGGCTCGACGAGTCGATCGGCCGGGCCGACGAGTTCGCTGCGCCGTACGCCGCGCTGCTGCCCGACCGCACCGTCGTCCCGACGTTCGAGGTCATCGTGACGGTGGCCTCGGCGTCGGCCGGACCCGACGGCAACTACTCCTCCGAGGCCGACCCGGCCGCCCTGCGGCCCTACGTGGAGGCCGCGGGGGCCGCGGGCCTGTACGTCGTGCTGGACCTGCAGCCCGGCCGCACCGACTTCCTCACCCAGGCGCAGCAGTACCAGTCGCTGCTGGAGCTGCCCTACGTCGGGTTGGCGCTGGACCCGGAGTGGCGGCTGCAGCCCGACGAGGTGCACCTGCAGCAGATCGGGTCGGTGGGCGTCGACGAGGTGAACCAGGTGGTCACCTGGCTGGCCGACCTCACCCGGGCCAACGCGCTGCCCCAGAAGCTGCTGGTGCTGCACCAGTTCCGGTCGAGCATGATCACCGATCGGGAACGGCTGGACACCTCCCGCGACGAGTTGGCCGTGATGGTGCACGTCGACGGTCAGGGCAGCCAGCCGGCCAAGCAGGGCACGTGGAACGCCCTTCACCAAGGGGCACCTTCTCCGCTGTACTGGGGGTGGAAGAACTTCATCGACGAGGACGAGCCGATGCTCACCCCGGCCGAGACCGTGGCCCAGGCGCAGCCGCTGCCCGAGCTCGTCACCTACCAGTGAGGACGCCATGACCGAGGTGCTGGAGACCCGCGGGGACCTCGAGGCGCGCATCGCCACGCACCGCCGCGAGCTGACCGGTTACTGCTACCGCATGCTCGGGTCCTCCTTCGACGCCGAGGACGCGGTGCAGGAGACGATGGTCCGGGCCTGGCGGTCGCTGGACAAGCTGCAGGGCCCGGGGGCACTGCGCTCGTGGCTGTACCGCATCGCCACCAACGTCTGCCTGGACTCCCTGGACGGGCGCAAGCGCCGAGCGCTTCCGGTGGACATGTCCGACGAGCCCTACGCCCCGGTCGAGGCGTCCCTGGCGCAGACGCTGCCCGACGGCGCATGGGTGGAGCCGGCGCTCACCTCGTCGGTGCTCGGTGGCGACCCGGCCGACCTGGTGGCCCAGCGCGACTCGGTGCGGCTGGCCTTCGTGGCGGCGCTCCAGGTGCTGCCGCCCCGCCAGCGCGCGGTGCTCGTGCTGCGCGAGGTGCTGCGCTGGCGGGCAGAGGAGGTCGCCGGGCTGCTGGACACCACGGTCGCGGCGGTCAACAGCGCCCTGCAGCGGGCCCGCGCCACGCTGGCCGGGTACGACGGCAAGGCCCGGCCGGGGGAGGTGGACGCCGACCAGGCGCAGCTGCTGGCCGCCTACGTCGACGCCTTCCAGCGCTACGACATGGCCGCGTTCGTGAAGCTGCTGCACGACGACGCCGTGCAGGACATGCCGCCGTTCGCCATGTGGCTGCGCTCGGCCCCCGACGTCGTCGCCTGGATGGAGGGGCCGGGGTCGGGGTGCCGCGGCTCGGCGCTGCTGCCGGTCGACCTCAACGGTTCGACGGCGTTCGCGCAGTGGAAGCCCGACGGGGCCGGCGGGTGGACGCGCTTCGCCTTCCAGGCCCTCGAGGTGCACGACGGGCGGATCAGCCGGATCACGTCGTTCCTGGACACCCGGTTGTTCGACCTGTTCGGTCTGCCGGCCAGCCCGCCGCCGGAGGCCCTGCCCCGGTGAGGGCCGGTGTGGCGACCGGTGCGTTGAGCGGGTGACCGGGATCGAACCGGCATGGCCAGCTTGGAAGGCTCACCCCGGATCGTGACGTTCCGGACGTTGGTGCAGGTCAGAGGGGCGTGGCTGCCGTCTCGGACGTGTCGGCGGCCGTACGTGTCACTCGCGTGTCACTAGCTGGCGATGATCTTGGACGGTCGGAGCTGCTGCACGGGGGCGAGACGAGCTCGTTCGGACACCAGCTCGGCCAGCTCTGCCTGTCGGGCGGGGCTGCTCTGCGTGTACCTGATGGCCATCGCGTCCGACCTGTGCCCGAGCAAGCGCTTGATGTCAGCCACCGAGCCACCCACCACGGCCATCGTGGTCGCTGCGTGGTGCCGGAAGTCGTGACCGTGGAGCCCGGTGTCGCCGAGGCCGGCGGTCACCAGGGCTGCTCGCCACGGCCCGTCGGCGGCCGTGAAGTTGTTCGACCGCAGGGGCCCACCTCGGGGGCCGACGAACATCAAGCCCTCGGGGTCGGAGGCGGCGTAGGTCGCGAGGTGGTGCGCCAGGTCGTCGGCGATGTGCGACGGGACGGCGACGACGCGATGGGTGCCGTTCTTCGTCGTCTCCCGGATGACCCGGCCCTGGCCCTTGACCTTGCCGGCCGTGCGGCGGACGTGGATGACGCCGCGCATCAGGTCGACGTCCCGGCGGCGTAGGGCGGCCAGCTCGCCGAACCGGAGCCCGCAGAACCCCGCGACCAAGACCATGGCCCTCCACCGTTCGGCGATGGCGTCGGCGATGGCCTGGACGTGCTCCAGCTCGACGTCCGGGCGGGGGTTGACCGGCTCGGATCCGGCGCCCTTGATCGTGCAGGGGTTGGCCCGGATCTCGCCGTCCTCGACGGCCGTCGTGAGGATGGACTTGAGCAGCTTGTAGCACTTGGGGGCCCCGGTCGGTCCCGCGCCGGTGACCAGGTCGGTCAGCATGCCGTGCCATGCCCGCACCCGGGCAGGGGTGATCTTGCCCAGCTCGACGCGGCCGAAGGTGGGCAGAATCCACCGGTCGAGCTGTCCTCGGTACAGGTCACGCGTGGTCGGTGCCAACGGCCTGCCCTGCACCTTCCGGGCGGCCAGCCACGCGTCCGCGTAGTCGACGAACCGGGTGAGCCCGGCACCGGGAGTCGGGTGGTTGCTGTCCTCGATCGCCACCTGCGCGCGGCGCATGTGTGCCTCGGCCGTCTTGCGGGCTCGGGCGGTCCGTTGGGCGTCGGTGCCGGCACCCTCGCGCGGGAACGTCATGGTCACCGTCTTGCCGTCGACCCGGTAGCGCAGTCGCACACTGCCGCTGGGCAGCTCGGTGACAGAGCCGGAGCCCTGGCGGCGCCGGGTCTCGGTGGGGGCCTTGCTGGTCATGGGACGTCCTCACGGGATCGGCGGAAGCTGGCCATCCCCTCTACCGACTCGGGTAGGTCAGAGACAACCTGCGTGTGGCCGGGGGACTGTCCAACTGCGTGCTGACCAGCGCAAGGGCTTGACCGGCCGTGTCAACCAGTCGGGCTTACGTGGCGATGAGGGCCCGAGATGACGTGGTTGGGCCGGGTCGACGTGACACGAGCGCTACGTGGCGGCTCAGACTCTGCCTGGGGTGTCCTTGGCCGATCCCGTTTCGTGGCTGCTGCCGAGGCAGGCGTCGATCGTCCGACCCACAGCGTTGTAGATGTCGCCCAGCTGGAAGTACGGAACGGTGCGGCCGGCGTGGTCGGTGAAGTGCACGACCAGGGGCCAGTTGATGTACACGACCCACTCGCTGGGCATCGCGCTCACGAACCGGTAGCGGGTCTGCTCGGCCCCGAACACGAGCGGCTCGAACGGCGGGCGGGTCCAGATGATCTCGACCTCGGCCGTCGGCGGCTCGACCCGGAGTACCTCCTGGTCGACCGGCGCCGAGGTCACGGCGGCGGTGTGCAACATCGCGTGCTTGTCGGCGTTGTTGACCCGACTTAAGACGGCCAGCAGGTTGTCGGCGGGGACCCCGCCGGGGACGTCCTGGAAGGGCTGGAGCGACTCGATCGTGTCGTAGGCGGCCTGGCTCACGTGAGCCAGCGGACCGCGTTCCTTCGGGTAGCGCTTGCCGACGCTGTCGGCCCACTTGTCGGGGTCGTCGTAAATGGGAAAGGCGTTGTCTCGGATCGGCTGGCGGCCGTTCTGGAGGACCAGGACCGTGATCAGGTTGTCTAGCGCCGACCGAGCGCAGTGCGCGAAGTCCCCAAGCATGAGGCCCATCTCGGGATAGGGCTCCTCGGCCGGTTGATACAGCGCGGAGAAAGTGCCGTCGCAGTTGTTTCGCGGCGGGGACATGCTGCCGGCCTCCAGCACCCTGCTGATCTCCGCGAGCAGGACATCGAGGACATCCCGGGCGTGAGACAGCTTCAACCAGACGCCGGCGAGAACACTGTCCGGGGTGATGGGGTCCACCGGTCCATCGTGGCCCGGGGCACCGACAGTGCGAGTGGCGGTAGCCCCGGCGCGCCGCCGGGCTTCTGTTCGGGTGCTCAGGCCCCAGATGCTGTCCGGGCCGACCTCGATCGAGTTGTCGCCCAGGTCACAGGTGAGAGCGGACGCATCGTTCTCGCATGAGACGATGCTTCATCATCGACGAGCGGAGCACGGGGGTCTTCGTGGCGAAGGACAAGTTGCCGCCCATCTGGGAGCAGGAGCCGCACACGGCGGCCAAGCACGCCATCCTCAGGGGGTACCTGGGTGCGTGGTTCGCCATCATGGGCCGGTACAACGGCCGGGTGCTGATGCTGGACGGGTTCGCCGGTCCGAACATCTACGAAGGCGGCCAGCTGGGGTCCCCGAGCTTGACCCTGGAGACGCTCACCCAGCACAAGTACGACGTGGCGAAGTACGGCTGCGAGTTCCTTCTGTTCTTCAACGAGGCCGATCCGGAGCGATACCCGCACCTGGAGCGGTCGATCGCTGAGATCGAGGCCGCCGGCCTGCCCGAGCACGTCAAGATTGCGCTGTTCAACCAGAACTTCCAGCACCTGGCTACTGACCTCCTGGAGACGCTGGAGGCATCCGACCGCCGCCTTGCGCCCACGTTCGCCTTCCTCGACCCCTTCGGGTACCAGGACGTCCCGATGAACCTCATTCGGCGACTGCTGGCGTTCGACAAGTGCGAGTTGTTGATCTACTTCGACGCGAACAGTTCCATCAGATTCGCGAACAAGCCGGGCAAGGTCGAGCCCCACTTCGATGCCTGGTTCGGAACCGACGAGTACCTACAGGCACCGCCGGCAGGCACCCCGGGGCGCAAGGAGTGGCTGAGGGATCTGTACGCCCGGCAGCTCCGTGAGGTGTGCGGTTTCGACTACGTCCGATGGTTCGAGATGCGCGACAAGAAGAACAAGACCATCAACTACCTGTTCTTCTGCACTCGCCACGTGACGGGCCTGTCCCGCATGAAGGACGTGATGTGGAAAGTCGCACCCAACGGGGACTTCGTCTTCTCGGACTACCTGAACGACAAGTTGGTCTTGTTCACCCCCGACCCGGACATCGCCCCGCTCCGACAGGCGATTCTCGATCACTTCGGGGGGCTTAGAGGGGTCACCATCGAGCAGGTCATGGAGTTCGTGGTGGTTGAGACGCCGTTCATCGAGGCGCACGTCAAGAAGCCCACGTTGAAGCCAATGCAGCTGGACGGGCTGTTCACGTCCCCAAACCAGGGAAGGTTCGGCACCTACCCAAGCGGCACCATCCTGGACTTCAGCTAGCCGCGAGGGCTGGCATCTCATCCCAGAGGCGGCCGTCCAGCTCGCGGCCGTTTGCCTTCGGGGTGCGGCCACCCCACTGCTTGAAGAAGAAGGGGACGTTGGCGTCGACGCATTGGTCGCGGATCTCCGTCACCCAGTTGGCCTGGACGGGCCGCGCGCCGTGGCCGGACTCGCCACCGACGATGACCCAGCCGATGCCATCCAGCTCCAGGTGTCCGAGCGGTCCGATCAACGGTTCGCAGGACAAAAACCGTACGGCCGCCGGCACCTTGCGCAGCGCGGCGATCCGGTCGCGCACCTTGGCCTCCTCGACCGAGACCCCCAGCCACAGGTTCGCAGGCCAATCGAGCTGGTCGGCCAGCTTGAGCACCCGGCTAGGACGCTTGGTCAGTACCTGGTAAGTGTGCTGTGGGGTGTCTGCGATGACCTTGAAGACGTCGGCGATGAAGTCGATCGGCACGCGGGCATGGAACAGATCGCTCATCGAGTTAACGAAAACAGTGCGGGGCGCTCGCCACGTGTAGGGCTGGCGCAGCGCGCGTGGGTGAGTCGTTACACCGAAGCCCGGCCCGGATGTGACCGGGTTGCCGTCGTTCTGGTACTTTGCTGCACCCATTGCCTTGAGCCGCTTGCTCAGCGTGAGCGCGTAGCAGTTGTCGCAACCCGCCGAAATGCGGTCGCAGCCCGTCACCGGGTTCCAAGTGACCTCGGTCCACTCGATCTTGCTGCCACTGGCCACCGTGGTTCGCCTCCCAGAAATGGGGTCGGCTGTCATCCTCATGAACTATTCGAACACGCGTTCGAACACGCGTCAAGCCGCCCGCTCTCACCCTAGGCCGACGTGCGTCGGTGAGACCTTGCTCGGACGTGTCACTCTTGCCGACGGGCCTGGTGGGGCTGGTGGTGCGCTCAGGCCCTGCGTGCTGCGGCGTAGGCGTCCAGCTCGGCCGTGGTGAGCACCTGCTTGACCGTGGAGGCGTGCCAGACCGGCCGGCCGGTGCTGGTGAGGATGCCGTCGGCCATCAGACCCTCCCCGATGGCGACCAGACCCCGTCCGGCGGCGCGCTCGGCGACGATCCGGTCCACGACCACGGCAGGCACCTTGCTCTTGCGCCCGTACCGGGTACCGGTCTGGATCTTGGCTTGCATCGCGTCTGCGGTGCGCTCGGCGATGACCTCGGCCTCCCACTCGGCCACGTTCGCCATGATGCCGGCGACGAGACGGCCGTTGCTCGTGCTCAAGTCGAGACCGATCTCAGAGACGGCGAGCGTCCAGCCCTCGCGCTTGGCGTCAGCGGCCAGGCGGGAGAAGTCGGCCACCGACCGGGCGAGCCTGTCGATCTTGGTGACAACGATGCCGTCTGCCTGCCCGCTGTGGACCAGCTCCAGGGCCCGGGCGAGCGCATCGCGCCCGTCAGTGCTGGTGCCAGAGACTCCACCGTCCACCTCGATGCCGACCAGCTCGACGCCCCGGGCAGTAGCGAAGGAACGGATCTTGGCCTCCTGGTCGTCCAGCCCCCCACCGCTGGCCACCTGTCGACCGGTAGAGACCCGGCAGTAGCCGACCCACCGCTGAGGGCCGGCGGGCTGGGTGCGCCTGGAGCGACGGAGCGTGGTCACGGACGCAGATTACAGGAAATGTGGAGATTCTGTAATCAGGTGTTGCCGGCGAGCCCTTCCAGGGCGACGGCAGCACCTTCCAGCCTGTCGCGCTCGGTCTGGGTCGACGTGATCTCGCCCCGGTCGACAGCGTCGAGCACCCGGCGCAAGATCGCAGCGGCCTCAGTCGGTTCGGCGGCGTCGTCCTCGTGGTCGGCCATGCTGACGATCTTCCCTCGGTCGGCTTCGTGGGTCCTGGGGGAGTTGGGTGCCCTACGCGCGCGACGACGGGCCATTGGGCCCACCGAGTGCGGGTCGCAGGGGCAGGGCCTCGGCGGCGCTGACGATCCCCATGCGTGCTCCCGGTCGGCGGGCGAGCCCTGGGCCGTCGCTGGTCTGCTCCAGGATCAGCCTGCCGAAGTCGCGCCGTTGGGCGGCGGCGCTGAGGGCGACGGCGGCGACTGCGACGTGGGGGCCATCGACCAGGCTGACAACGTCGCCGGTGCGAACGTAGGTCTCGCCGACGGTGGCGGGCTCGTGGACCAGGTAGTCGCAGGCGACGGCGGGCAACGTGCTCGTGGTCGCGTGTGGCTTGCTGGGGAACGCGGTCACGGCGCGATGCCCTCGATGGGCTCGACGTCGATCTGCACGTAGCCGTGGGTGGCGCGCTGTTCCTCGGGGCGGAGCCAGTGCAACCGCGCGGCCAGCTCTGCGGGCATGGTCAGCGTCTGACCGGCGGGCAGGTAGCCAGAGCCCTGGAAGGGGGCATCCGTGCGTGCCACCATGCGCACCAACGTGGCCCCCGGGCGGGCTCGCTCGATCTCCACCACCCAGAGCATCCGGCGGCCCCAGCGGGCGCACTGAGCGTCGTCGGAGAGGTCGGATACCCATGACCGGCCGAAGTCGTCGCGCTGTGTGGCGGCAACCTCGGGCGTGATCTTGTAGAGCCGGTCTTCGCGCAGCACCAGCCCGACTGCGCTCAGCGCCGTCCCCGGCAGCGGCACCACGTGGATCGTGCTCATCGACCGGTGCCCTGCGTGGTGATCTCCCGGAGCCTGGACGTCCGGCTGATCGTCAGGTGGGAGTAGTGCCCGGCCCGCATCTGGTCGACCATCCGGGTCAGCGCCTCGGGGTCGTACTCGGTCATCGTGGGCCCTTTCGGTGCCTGGTCGGGGTCGGGGCTCACCGGCCGGTGCCCTGCGTATCGCCGGTGGTGGTGAACCACTCCGCGTTGTCGGCGACGACGCGGTCGATCTCGGCCTGCTCGGCCCGGCTGGGGGTTGCGGGCTGACGGCGGGCGGTGTCGCTGCCCAGCGCAGCGGCGAGCCGGACGTTGCGGTCGCGGATCTCCTCCAACCGGGAGACCGAGATCAACTCGGGGTCGTAGCGGCGGCTGCCGGACCTGAGCTGGTGGGCCATCGCGGCGAGCGCTGCGGCGCGGTTGGTGTCGGACATCGTGTCGTCCTCGGGGTCGTGGGGGGTCTTCGGTGGCGTCCGGCGCTCAGCGCGGTGACGGCGGGGCCGAGGGTGCCCACCTCGGAGACCGGCCGTCGTCTGGGCTGGAGAACGGCTGGCCTGTGGTCCTCGTCGTCACCGCGCTCAACGTCGGTGTCGTGCTGGGGGAGGGCTCGTGCTGGACGCCCAACGGGGCGGAGAGGACCCACTCGTCCAGCACGAGCCCTGTGCACCGCTCACCCGTCGCCGAACCAATGAGCGGGCCTGTACGGCGACGTCGGGGTGAAGAGGCCACGCCCTGGAGCCGCCGTGCAGGTAGTGCCCTCGCGGCGCCCGGTCGTGTGACGGAGCGCGTGGCGCCGCGAGGAGTCAGCGGTACTCGCGCAGCGTGGTCGAGTGCATCTGGAGCGGTTCGCGAGCCGTCTTGCCGGTGGCCATGTAGATCGCGTGGGCGACGTAGCGCTCGACTTCGGCGGCAGCCCGGCGGGGGTTGCCGGAGCCGAGCGCCTCTGCGAGCCGCTGTGCGGGGCTGGTGTTCGGTGCGGTCATCGTGGTGCCTCCTGGTTGGGGTCGGGGACGAGCTGGAGGGCCGGGCGTTGGGCGCGCTCGGTCAAGGCGTCAGCCAAGTCGGTGAGGTCGTGGCCGGTGGTCTGCGCGCGCAGGACGCCGGCCACGACGAGCGCGGCATGGGGGTCGGTGTCGGCGACCGTCACGAGCGCGCTGACGAGTGCGTCAAGCTCGCGCACCGTCGTGCGGGTGCCGTCGTCGGCGACACCGAGACGGTCGGCGAGGTAGGCCAGCGCTTCGCGTTCTTCGCGGGAGGCCATGAGAGCTAGGCGCCCGTCGCCGGCCGTCATCGCGTGGTCTCGGACGTCGGCGGCGTCGCTGACCTGCGTGAGCACCCGGTCAACCAGGTCGGCGAGCCGCACGTCCTCGCGCCGACGGGCGATCCCGACGGTGACCTCGGCCAGCGCGGCGGCCAGGTGCTCATCACGGTGTCGGGCCAGGCTGCGGGGGCTCAGGCCGTAGCGCCGGGCCAACGTCTCCAGCGGTACCCGGCGAGATCCACCGGCGCCGATGATGGCGGCGTCGATGTCCTCGTGGTCGTCATGGGCGCAGATCGTGCAGGGGCGAGCCATCAGCGCATCGCCCCCGGCAGCCCGTCGCGTAGCAGCGCGGCGAACGTCGACAGGGACATGACCACGTAGTGCTGAGCGTCGTCGGCCATGCGGCGCTTCTGCACCACGACGGGGTACACGCGGCCCAGGCGCTCGGCGACGGCTCCTGCGTCGTCGGCAGCGTCGGCCAGGTCCAGACGACGGACAGAGCGCGGTCGGATGGCCCACGACGTCGTCATCGTGGCGTTGGCGGGATCGGGCTCGATCGTGCCGGTGGTGGCGTCGAAGGTGGCCCGGGGAAGGCCGGCGTCACGCAGCGCGAGTGCCACGGCGTGGGCGTGCGCCCGGTGCGCGGCGATGGTGGCCAGCTCGCCGGTGGGCGCCGTGGTCGTCGTCATCGCGAGGTCTCCCCGCCGCTGTCGTTGGTCACGACATCTCCTTCGGCTTCCAGTGGCGCTGACCCCGGTACGACGACCAGGTCGGCGAAGCTCTTGCCGGTGGTGAGTCGTCCTGGCGGCGGTGCCGGCGTCGTGGTGGGGGCTCGGTAGTCGGCCAGCTCTGCGAGCGTGAGCCGCTGCGTCGTCGGTGCTTCTTCGTGGTCGGGGGATGAGGTCTGAGCGTCGGAAGCTGCGCTAGGAACAGCACCCGACCCGAGCCCGACCCGACCCGGCGTCACCCCTGGTGACCCTTGATCTGTACTTAGTTCAGATCCAGGTACGTACCTGGGTTCTGCGCGACTCGGGTTCTGAGCTGCGCTTTGCCTCCTGCGCGGCTGTCCACGGCGGGGCTCTGGCAAGAGGGTCATGCCAGCCTGATCGGGGGTGCGCCTGGCCTTCTTGCTGTTGCACGACCTGCACGAGGTCACGCAGTTGTCGACGCTGCTGGGGCCGGTGGGGTCGACGTGGTCGTAGGTCAGCCCGGTCGGGCCTCGGCGATCCGTGTGGTTGCCCTTGATCCCGCAGTACCTGCACCGGTCGCCATCGCGCTTCTTGATCGCGGCCACCAGGCCCGGGATGCGCTTCATCTGCTGGCGCTTGTTGTTGGCCTCACGGTCGGCGAGGACGTCCGCTCTCAGGGGCTGGTCGGGTGCCCACGGGGTGAACTGCCAGCCGGTCTCGTCGTTCTCGGCGTCGGTCGTCTCGATCCAGAGGCCGGCGGTCACCAGTCTGGCCGCCATCTCCGCTGTCGCGCCGAGCGACGCGGGCACCCACTCGGGAACGAAGCCGTCGGTGAGCTGGTCGGATGCCCAAGCGCCGGCCAGGGCCCACAGGCCCATCGCGGCGACACCGGCGCGACGGGCGCGCCGGTCGCCGTGGAGCTTGTCGTCCACCTTGAACCAGACCATCACGTGCTCCCGAGGTGCTGGACGGGCCGACGCGCTCCCGGCTGCCGGACGTCGGCTGCCTCTTCCTCTTCGGCCTCCAGCGCTGCTGACCCCGGAACGAGACGGGATGACACCCTCTGCGGGCCTACGTGGCCGGCGACGTGCGCCCCGGGGCGATTGGTCTCGCAGGTGGCCGTCAGTCGGCTACGTGGCGGCTGGTGAGCTGCGTGGGGCTGGCGGTGGGGTAGTCCGTTCACTGGTCCGTCGAACGCTCGGCCTCGTGGCGCTCGACGTCAGCCAGACGCACGCGGATGGCCCGACGACGGGGGTCGGGGTGCGGGCCGACGCGCACCACAGGGATCTCACCGGTGGCGAGTGTGGCTCGGACCGTGTTCTCGGCGAGCATCCAGCGCTCGGCGAGGTCGGCGACGGTCAGGAACGTGGTCGGGGCAGACTTCTTCGCTCGTGGCATGACTCCTCTACCGGTTGAGAGGTGCTCGACGCCACCCGTTGGTGCCCGATGGTCTCGGCAAGGCCGGGACAGATGAGGGGCCCCGGCCGCCGTCGGCGCCGGCTGGTTCGCCCGTGCCACTCGCGTGTCACTAGCCGTTGGGACCGGGTGGGATCCGATGGGTCCGAACGCAGATCGGGCCTGGCCGCCGCGTGTGCGGTCTGACCAGGCCCGATGCGTGTTCGTGCAGGTGGTGAGCGTGGAGCGGGTGACCGGGATCGAACCGGCATGGCCAGCTTGGAAGGCTGGGGCTCTACCATTGAGCTACACCCGCGAGGTGCTGCCCGACCAGGGTAGCGGTAGGTCCTGTCCAGGTGGTGCGGCCTAGACTCGGCCCTCGCCACGGGGTGTGGCGCAGCTTGGTAGCGCACCTGCTTTGGGAGCAGGGGGCCGCAGGTTCAAATCCTGTCACCCCGACACGACGCCCGCCGGTCTCTGGGAGACTGACGGGCATCCCGGCCTGACCTTGCCCGATCCGGCACGGCCTCGCCGTTCCCCCTGCTGTCTGCACCGAGGAGCACTGCACTGTGAAGAGCACCATCGAGAACCTGGGCCCGACCCGGGTCCGGCTCGCCATCGAGGTGCCGTGGGGCGACCTGGACCACGCCTTCGGTGAGGTCTACAAGGAGCTCGGCCGCCAGGTCCGGGTCCCCGGCTTCCGTCCGGGCAAGGTCCCCAACCGCATCCTCGACCAGCGCATCGGCCGGGCCGCCGTCCTGGAGCAGGTCGTCCAGCACGCCGTCCCCGAGGTGTACTCGGAGGCCATCCGCGAGAACCAGGTGCGGGTGCTCACCCAGCCCGACGTCGAGGTCACCCGGCTCGACGACGGCGACACCCTCGCCTTCACCGCCGAGGTCGACGTCGCCCCCACCCTCGAGCTGCCCGAGCTCGACTCCCTGGCCGTGACCGTCGACGACGTCGAGGTCACCGACGAGGAGATCGACACGCAGGTCTCGACCATGCGTGAGCGCTTCGCCGTCCTGACCGGTGTCGACCGCGCGGCCGCGGACGGCGACTACGTCTCCATCGACCTCGAGGCCACGCTCGACGGCGAGGTGCTGGAGGACGGCACCACCAGCGGCATGTCCTACGAGGTCGGCACCGGCACCCTCATGGAGGGTCTCGACGAGGCCGTGCGCGGCCTGTCGACCGACGAGTCGGCCACCTTCACCACCAAGCTCCTCTCGGGCGACGCCGCCGGCCGCGACGCCGAGGTCACCGTCACCGTCCGCTCGGTCAAGGCCAAGGAGCTCCCCGAGCTCGACGACGACTTCGCCTCCACCGCCAGCGAGTTCGACACCCTCGCCGAGCTGCGCGACGACGTCCGCACCCGGCTGGGCCGCGTCAAGGTCATGCAGCAGGGCAGCCAGGCCCGCGACAAGCTGGTCGAGCACCTGCTCGAGGTCGTCGAGGTCCCGATCCCCGAGACCCTCGTCGAGCGCGAGCTGCAGTGGCGCAGCCAGTCGATGGAGCGCGAGCTCCAGCAGGCCGGCATGGACTGGGACGCCTACTTCGAGATGGCCGGCATCGAGGGCCGCGAGGCCTACGACGCCGACATGCGCGAGAACGTCGAGAACGCCGTGCGCACCCAGTTCGTGCTCGACGCGATCGCCGACGCCCGCGAGGTCACCGTCGACAACGACGACCTCTCGGCCCAGATCATGGCCCAGGCCCAGCGCAACCGCGTGAGCCCTGAGCAGTACGCCCAGCAGCTGCAGCAGGGCAACAACATCGCCGACTTCGTCGCCGACGTCCGCCGCACCAAGGCGCTGGCCCAGCTGCTGGAGTCCACGACCATCACCGACGCCTCCGGCAACGAGGTCGACCTCGAGGCACTGCGCCCGCGCACGACCACCGCCGACGGCGACGAGGCCGCGGAGGCCCCGAAGAAGAAGGCCGCCGCCAAGAAGGCCCCCGCCAAGAAGGCGCCGGCCAAGAAGGCAGCAGCCGCCGAGGCCGACGCCGACGAGGCCACCGACGAGGCCGCGGAGGCCCCGAAGAAGAAGGCCGCCGCCAAGAAGGCCCCCGCCAAGAAGGCGCCGGCGAAGAAGGCAGCGGCCGAGGTCGAGGACGCCGACGAGTCCTGATGCACCGCTGATCAGCACGGCGCCGACGCCCGCCCCACCGCACCGCGGTGGGGCGGGCGTCGTCGTCCGCGGGGCGGGCGCATGTGCGCCCTCGGCGAACACCGGCCGTCGCGGGAGTGGCCTGTCGGACGTGCGCGTTAGGGTCGACGTGACACCGAGAAGGGGCCCGCCCGCACCGGGCGCGACCCGCCCCCGGCGGCCCACCAGCTCCACCGCACCACCATCCAGAGACCGCCTGCTCGACAGTCCAACGGAGGTCACCGCACACGTGAGCACCACACACCCGACCGCGCCGGTGATGCGCGGCGCCGGGAACATGATGAACCTCGGCGACTCGGTCTACGAGCGCCTCCTGCGCGAGCGCATCATCTTCCTGGGCACCCAGGTCGACGACACGATCGCCAACCAGCTCGCCGCCCAGATGCTGCTGCTGTCCGCCGAGGACCCCAAGCGCGACATCCACCTGTACATCAACTCGCCCGGCGGTTCGGTCACGGCCGGCATGGCGATCTACGACACGATGCAGTTCATCGACTGCGACGTCGCCACCTACGGCATGGGACTGGCGGCCTCGATGGGACAGTTCCTGCTGACCGCCGGTGCTCCGGGCAAGCGCTACGCCCTGCCCCACGCCCGGATCATGATGCACCAGCCCTCGGCCGGCGTCGGCGGCACCGCGTCGGACATCGCCATCCAGGCCGCCGTGTTCCGCCGCACCAAGCAGGAGCTCAACGAGCTGCAGTCGCGGCACACCGGCCAGACCATCGAGCAGATCGAGATCGACTCCGACCGCGACCGCTGGTTCACCGCGGCCGAGGCGTTGGAGTACGGCTTCGTCGACCACGTGGTCACGAAGGCCTCCGCGACCACCGAGACCGACAACCCGGTCACCGAGAACTGACGGTCGGAGGACCTGACATGAGCTTCGAGATGCCGCAGAGCCGGTACATCCTGCCCTCCTTCACCGAGCGCACCAGCTACGGGATGAAGGAGTCCAACCCCTACAACAAGCTCTTCGAGGAGCGCATCATCTTCCTCGGGGTGCAGGTCGACGACGCCAGCGCCAACGACGTCATGGCCCAGCTGATCACGCTGGAGTCCACCGACCCCGACCGCGACATCACGATGTACATCAACTCGCCCGGTGGATCGTTCACCGCGCTGATGGCCATCTACGACACGATGCAGTTCGTGCGGCCCGACATCCAGACCGTCTGCATGGGGCAGGCCGCCTCCGCGGCTGCCGTCCTGCTCGCGGCCGGGACCAAGGGCAAGCGGCTCGCGCTGCCCTACTCGCGGGTGCTCATCCACCAGCCCTCGGGCGAGGCCGGCGGCCAGGTCACCGACCTGGAGATCCACGCCGCCGAGATCGAGCGCGTGCGCACGCAGATGGAGCACATCCTGGCCCGGCACACCGGTCGGACCCAGGAGCAGGTCCGCAAGGACATCGACCGCGACAAGATCCTCACGGCCGCCGAGGCCAAGGAGTACGGGATCGTCGACGAGGTCATCCAGAGCCGCAAGCTCAACGCCCTCCCGGCGTGACCCGCACGGCTCCGGGGTCTCTCCTGAGGCTCCGGAGCCGCGCGGTCGCAGGCGGGCGCCGGGGGTCCCCGGGGCTCGTGCGACTCGGGGTGGACGACAGCTGACAACCCGGGTGCGTCACTGCCCGGGAACGTCGGAGAGGGCCGGTACGGTCGGCGGACACCCGATCCCCGGCACCCGCCGGCTCGTGCACGAGGCCCGCCGCCGGCGGGGTGATCAGGGATGACGAACAGGGTCCTGCGCTTCCCCGCAGGCCCGTTGTGACACGGAGGTCAGCCAGGTGGCACGTATCGGTGAGAGCGGCGACCTGCTCAAGTGCTCCTTCTGCGGGAAGAGCCAGAAGCAGGTCAAGAAGCTCATCGCTGGCCCCGGGGTCTACATCTGCGACGAGTGCATCGAGCTGTGCAACGAGATCATCGAGGAGGAGCTCAGCGAGTCCTCGGACCTCAAGTTCGACGAGCTCCCCAAGCCCAAGGAGATCCACGACTTCCTCGAGCAGTACGTGATCGGCCAGGACAAGGCCAAGCGCACGCTCGCCGTCGCGGTCTACAACCACTACAAGCGGGTCCAGGCCGGCGGTGAGCGCGGCTCCCGCGACGAGAACGTCGAGCTGGCCAAGTCCAACATCCTGCTGATGGGCCCCACCGGGTGCGGCAAGACCCACCTGGCGCAGACCCTGGCCCGCATGCTCAACGTGCCCTTCGCGATCGCCGACGCCACGGCGCTCACCGAGGCCGGCTACGTCGGCGAGGACGTCGAGAACATCCTGCTGAAGCTGATCCAGGCCGCCGACTACGACGTCAAGCGCGCCGAGACCGGCATCATCTACATCGACGAGGTCGACAAGATCGCCCGCAAGAGCGAGAACCCGTCGATCACCCGCGACGTGTCCGGCGAGGGCGTGCAGCAGGCGCTGCTGAAGATCCTCGAGGGCACCACCGCCTCGGTGCCGCCGCAGGGCGGGCGCAAGCACCCGCACCAGGAGTTCATCCAGATCGACACCACCAACGTGCTGTTCATCGTGGGTGGCGCCTTCGCCGGTCTCGAGGAGGTCATCGAGGCGCGCACCGGCAAGCAGGGCATCGGCTTCGGGTCGGCCGTGCGCGGCAAGGCCGAGATCGAGGAGGCCAACGCGATCGCACAGGTGCTCCCCGAGGACCTGCTGAAGTTCGGCATGATCCCGGAGTTCATCGGCCGTCTGCCGGTCATCACCACGGTGCAGAAGCTCGACCGCACCGCGCTGATCAACATCCTCACCGAGCCGAAGAACGCGCTGGTGCGCCAGTACCGCAAGCTCTTCGAGCTCGACGGCGTGGAGCTCGAGTTCACCGACGACGCCCTCGAGGCCATCGCCGACCAGGCGCTGCTGCGCGGCACCGGTGCCCGCGGGCTGCGTGCCATCCTGGAGGAGGTGCTGCAGTCGGTGATGTACGACATCCCCAGCCGCGACGACGTCGCCACCGTGGTCATCACCGGCGAGGTCGTCCTCGACCGGGTCAACCCGACCATCGTGCCCCGCAAGCCCGTCCGCGAGCGCCGCGAGAAGTCCGCCTGACCCTCCCGGCGGCCGCCGCGCCGCCCCTGTAGGTGCACGAGCTCTGAACGCCGATGGCCCAGAACCCACCCGGTTCTGGGCCATCGACGTTCGCGGCCCGGGTACTGACCACCCTGGCCGAGTCGTCAGGCAGCCAGTTCGTGGGCGCGACGGCGGAGGACGAGCTCGATCTCCCGGCGGCACCCCTCGGGGTCGGTCGTCAGCCGCGCGTGGCTGAACCGGAGCACCACCCAGCCCGCCGCAGCGAGGGCGGTGTCCCGGCGCATGTCCCGCTCGCGGTCGGCCCGGCTGCTGTGGAAGCGGTGCCCGTCGAGCTCGACGGCCACGCGAAGGTGGGGCCAGGCGGCGTCCAGGCGAGCCCGCACGCCCGGCAGTGCGACCTCGTGCTGATGCACGCACCGGGGCAGATCGGGGATGCGCAGCACGTGCAGGAGGCCGAACACCTCGAGCTCGCTCTGGCACCCCGCCTCGATCAACCCGAGCAGCTGCTCGAGCGTGCGGCGTCCGGCGTGCGTCCGTTGTACGGCGGACTCCGCCCGCACGGCCGCGACCTCGACCTGCCCGTCCCGCACCGCGCCGATCAGCGCATGCCGGACGGTGGTCATGTCGATCGCTGCTCTCGGGTTGAGCCTGGTGCAGCTCGCCCACGCCCACGCATCGACCAGGCTGCGGGCCAGACCGAGCACGGGCAGTGCCTCGGGGCGGCCGGACGTCGGGGGTTCGCGGTCTGCCGCGGGTGATCCCGCGAGGCGCGCGGACACAGACGGCGACCGCCCCTGGCCGGCGGCCGGCCCCCGGTGGTGCAGGACCGCCATGGGGAGCGTCGTGCGGTGGGCGAGGACGTCGTCGGACCCGCGGGGCCAGCGGTCGGCGGGCACGGTGACGTGGATCGGACCGGTGTCGCGGGGGAGCAGCCCGAGGTGGACCAGAGCCGACTGGTGGCTGAGCGGTCCATGGGCCCACAGCGTGGCGGCTCGGGCGCGGACGTCCCACTCGCGGATGCGGCCGGGCAGCGCCAGCACGCCGGGGTGGGGGAGGACGAGGTCGCCGTCGGCTAGCCATCGGGTGACGCTGCTCGAGCTGGCGGCGAGCGTGACCTCGTCGCGGCGGGCGGCACCGTGCGGCAGCAGGGACGAGAGCGCGTGCATGCCGGCACCCTGACCGATCGGGCGCCGTCCCCGCTCGGCCCCTGTGGACAACGCGGACGTCGAACCCCGACGGCCCGGATCGAGGGCCACGGACCCGCACGGGGTGCAGTGGCGCCCTGTCCGCACGTGGAGTGCGCTGCTGGCGCACCCGCACCCGCACCCGCACCCGCACCCGCACCCCCACCCGCAGCGGAGCGAGCGCGGCCGGCGTTCACCGGCCCCGGGCAGGGATCTGTGAACCCCGGGGGCCCAGAACAAGGTGCGTTCTGGGCCGCCGGAGTTCAACGCTTCGCTGAGCGCGCAGCGCTGAGCGCCGGCGCGGGCTACTCCGCGGCGGGGACCTCGGCGAGCACCACGTCGACGCTCAGTGGGCCCTGGGCGGGCTCCACCGTCAGCGTGGTGATGATCCCGGCGGCCACCAGGTCGCGGCGCACGGCCTCGACCAGCGCCACCGACGCCTCCGGGGCGCGCACGACGGCGGACTCGACCGGCGCGCGCATCGACACCTTGGCCTCGCTCTTCGCCTTCCGGATCGCGGCGAGCGCCTCGGCGGCCACCCCGACCAGTGCCGGGTCGCCGCCCGCGGGCAGCTCGTCGGTGGTCGGCCACGCGGCGCGGTGCACCGACCCGCTCTGCCACCACGACCAGACCTCCTCGGCGGCGAAGGGCAGCACCGGGGCCAGCAACCGGTTGAGCACCGACAGCGTGGTCGCCAGGCCCGCCTTGGCCGACGCGGCACCCTCGGCGGGGCCGCCGTCCTCGCCGTAGGCCCGGGTCTTCACCAGCTCGACGTGGTCGTCGCAGAACTGCCAGAAGAAGGTCTCGGTGACCTCCAGCGCCCGGGTGTAGTTGTAGGCCTCCATCGCCGCGGTGGCCTCCTCGACCACCGTGCGCAGCCGGGCCAGCAGTGCGGCGTCCACCGGCTCGGTGACGTCGGCGCCCACCAGGTCGGCGGTGGCGCCGAGGCTGCCGAGCACGAACTTGCCGACGTTGAGCAGCTTGATGGCCAGCCGGCGGCCGACCTTCATCTGCACCTCGTCGAACGGCGAGTCGGCCCCCGGACGGGCCCCGGCGGCGCGCCAGCGCACGGCGTCGGTGCCGTACTTCTCCAGCACGTCGATGGGCGTGGTGGCGTTGCCCTTGGACTTGCTCATCTTCTTGCGGTCGGGGTCGACGACGAAGCCGGAGATGGCCGCGTGCGTCCAGGGCACCTGGCCCTGCTCGTAGTGCGCGCGCACCACCGTGGAGAACAGCCAGGTGCGGATGATGTCGTGCGCCTGCGGGCGCAGGTCCATCGGGAAGACGTGCGCGAACAGCTCGGGGTCGGTGTCCCAGCCCGAGGCGACCTGCGGCGACAGCGACGACGTGGCCCAGGTGTCCATGACGTCGGGGTCGGCCATGAACCCGCCAGGCACCCCGCGCTGGTCCTCGGTGAAGCCCTCGGGCACGTCGGAGGACGGGTCGACCGGCAGGGCCGACTCGGGGGCCAGCAGCGGCTCGTCGAACACGGGCTCGCCGGCCTCGTCGAGGCGGTACCAGATCGGGAAGGGGACGCCGAAGAAGCGCTGCCGGCTGATCAGCCAGTCGCCGTTGAGGCCCTCGACCCAGTTCTCGTAGCGGTGCCGCATGTGCTCGGGCACCCACTGGATCTCGCGGCCCCGGGCCACCAGCGCAGCGCGCAGGTCGGCGTCGCGGCCGCCGTTTCGGATGTACCACTGGCGGGTGGTGACGATCTCGAGGGGCCGCTCGCCCTTCTCGAAGAACTTCACCGGGTGGTTGATCGGCCGCGGGTCGCCCTCGAGGTCGCGGGACTCGCGCAGCAGCTCCACGACCCGCTGCTGGGCGCTGAACACGGTCTTGCCGGCCAGCTCGGCGTACACCTCGGCGGGCACGCCGTCGGGGGCGTCGGGCAGCAGCCGGCCGTCCCACCCGATGATCGCGCGGGTGGGCAGCTGCAGCTCGCGCCACCAGATGACGTCGGTGAGGTCACCGAAGGTGCAGATCATCGCGATGCCCGAGCCCTTGTCCTTCTCGGCCAGGCGGTGGGCGACCACGGGGACCTCCACGCCGAACAGCGGCGTGCGCACGGTCTGCCCGAACAGCGGCTGGTACCGCTCGTCGTCGGGGTGGGCCACCAGCGCGACGCACGCGGGCAGCAGCTCGGGGCGGGTGGTCTCGATGTGCACCGGGCCGTCGGGGCCGGCGAAGGCGACCCGGTGGTAGGCGCCGGGACGCTCGCGGTCCTCGAGCTCGGCCTGCGCCACGGCGGTGCGGAAGGTGACGTCCCAGAGGGTCGGCGCCTCCTGCGCGTAGGCCTCGCCGCGGGCCAGGTTGTGCAGGAACGCCCGCTGCGCGGTGGCCCGCGAGGACTCGGAGATGGTGCGGTAGACGTTGCCCCAGTCGACCGACAGGCCGACCTGGCGCCACAGCTTCTCGAACTCGGCCTCGTCGACGGCGGTGAGCTGCTCGCACAGCTCGACGAAGTTGCGCCGGCTGATCGGCACCTGGTCCTTCCCCGCCTTCTCCGGCGGGGTGAACGAGGCGTCGTAGGGCAGCGAGGGGTCGCAGCGCACGCCGTAGTAGTTCTGCACCCGGCGTTCGGTGGGCAGGCCGTTGTCGTCCCAGCCCATGGGGTAGAAGACGTGCTTGCCGGTCATGCGGTGGTAGCGGGCCACGATGTCGGTGTGCGTGTAGCTGAACACGTGCCCGACGTGCAGCGACCCGCTCGCGGTCGGCGGCGGGGTGTCGATGGCGAAGGTCTGCGAGCGGGGCGCGGCGAGCGCGGCCTCGCGGTCGAAGCCGTAGACGTCGTCGCGCGCCCACGCGGCTACCCACTTGGCCTCGAGGCCGTCGAGGGTGGGCTTGTCGGGCACGGTGCCCGGGGCGGTGACGTCTGTGGACATGCCCTCATCCTAGGAAGGGCCGCGACTGGCATCCTGGGCGGAGTGACCACCTCCCGTGACGAGGCCCGGGTCGAGGCCGAGCTGCTCGCCCGCTGGCCCGAGAGCCGGCTGGAACCCAGCCTCACCCGCATCTCGGCCGTGCTCGACCTCCTCGGCTCCCCGCACAAGGCCTTCCCGGTCATCCAGGTCACCGGCACCAACGGCAAGACCTCGACCGCGCGCATGGTCGACGAGCTGCTGCGCGGGTTCGGCCTGCGCGTGGGCCGGTTCACCAGTCCGCACCTGGAGTCGGTGCGCGAGCGCATCGTCGTCGACGGGCGGCCCATCCACGCCGAGCGCTTCGTCGAGGTGCACGACGACATCGCGCCCTACGTGCAGATGGTCGACGGCTCCTCCGACGTCCCGATGTCCTTCTTCGAGGTCATGGTCGCCATGGCCTACGCCGCCTTCGCCGAGACCCCGGTCGACGTCGCGGTGGTCGAGGTGGGCATGGGCGGCACCTGGGACGCCACCAACGTGGTCGACGCGCGCGTCGCCGTCGTCACCCCGGTCTCCATGGACCACGCCGAGTACCTCGGCCCGGACGTCGCCACGATCGCGGCCGAGAAGGCCGGCATCATCAAGCCCGCGCCGCCGACCGAGGACGGCGTGCCCGGTCCCGACGTCGTCGCGGTGCTGGCGCACCAGCCGGCCGGCGCGCTCGAGGCGCTGGTCCGCCGGGCCGTCGAGGTCGACGCCACCGTGGCCCGCGAGGGCACCGAGTTCGGGTTGCTCGAGCGCCGGGTCGCCGTCGGGGGTCAGCAGATCCGCATCCAGGGGCTGGGCGGGGAGTACCCCGAGGTCTACCTGCCGCTCTTCGGTGCCCACCAGGCGCAGAACGCCACCGTCGCCCTCGCCGCCGTCGAGGCGTTCCTGGGCGCCGGTGCGGCCAGCGGGCCGGTGGACCCCGAGGTGGTGCGCGAGGCGTTCGCCGCCGTCCGGTCGCCGGGGCGGCTCGAGCGGGTGCGCAGCTCGCCGTCGGTCCTCGTCGACGCCGCGCACAACCCGGCGGGCATGCGGGCCACCGTCGAGGCGGTGCGCGAGTCCTTCGACTTCACCCGCCTGGTCGGCGTCGTGGGCTGCGTGCGCGGCAAGGACGTCGCCGGCATGCTCGCCGAGCTCGAACCGCTGTGCGCCGAGCTGGTGGTCACCCAGAACACCTCGCCTCGGGCCATGCCGGCCGACGAGCTGGGCGCCCTGGCCGTCGACGTGTTCGGCGCCGACCGGGTCAGCGTGCACCCCCAGCTGTTCGACGCCCTCGAGGCCGCCATCGAGCTGGCCGAGGCCGGCCGCGACCACGCGCTGGGTGGCTCCGGCGTGCTGGTCACCGGCAGCGTCGTGACCGCGGGGGAGGCCCGCACCCTCATGGGCGGGAAGAAGAAGTGACCGCTCCGCGCGCGGCCGACCCGGCCCGGGCGGCCAAGGCGCTCTCCGGGGCAGCCGCGGCCGTGCTGCTGCTGGAGGGCATCGCGGTGCTGTTCGTGCCGCGCGGGATCGTGCAGTCCGACGGCCTCGGCTGGGTGCGGCTCACCGTGCTGCTCGCGCTCTCGGTGGTGCTCATCCTGTCCAGCGGGCTGCAGCGGCGTCCGCAGGGTTTGCTGATCGGTACGGTGCTTCAGGTCCCCCTGCTGCTCACCGGGCTCTACTCGAACGCGATGTGGTTCGTGGGCGGGATCTTCCTGCTGGTGTGGCTGTACCTGCTGCAGATCCGCAAGGACCTGGTCGGGTCGCCGTTCGGGCCGGTGCCCGACCCGCCCGGGGCACCTGACCCCAGGTAGTCCACCTCAGGCGGCGCGGGCCCCGGTGAGGTCCGCCCGCACCGCCCGGGGGTCCACGCCCTGGTCGGCCAGCACCGCGGCCACGACCGCGTCGCGGACCTCGAGGACGCCCAGGAGCACCGAGCCGTCGTCCAGCCGGCGGCGACCCTGGCCCACCTCGGCCCGCAGGGCCTCCCGCAGCACGCGCTTGGCCGACCCGCCGAACCGCAGGTGCCCGCGGCGCGAGCGGGGGTCCAGGGCGCCGGCGCCGAAGGTCTGCTCCGCCCGTGCGCGGACCAGGTCGAGGTCGACGCCCAGCGCGGACAGGGCCACGTCGTCGGCGGCGGTGGCGGCCGTGCGGGCGCGCACGGCGTCGAGGCCCGCCGCGCGCAGGGCGGCGGCGCCACGACCCTCGCCGACGGCGACGGCGAGCAGCAGGTGCACCGGCTCGATGCGGTCGGCGCCGGTCGAGCGGGCGACGTCCTGGGCCCGGACGACGGTGGCGCGGGCCTCGTCGGTGAAGCGTTCGAACACCTCAGGGCTCCTTCCGGGAGCGGGCGTGCTTCTTGTGGACTGCTTGCCGGCTGACGCCGAGGGCCTCGGCGACCTCCTGCCAGGACCACCCGCGCTCGCGGGCTGCCTGGACCTGGAGCACCTCGAGGCGGTCGGCGAGCTCGCGCAGCGCCCGCACGCCGCGCAACCCGGTGGCGGGGTCGTCGGCAGCCGCCGCGGTGGCCACGGCATCGGTGGGGGAGGCCATGGCGTCAACCTAGGTTGACGAAGTGGACTGTGTCAACCTCGGTTGACGCCGGGTCCGGACCGGGCCGCGGGGCGCCGATGGTGGAGGAGGGACGACCGGGCCCGTGGGAGCGTGTGGCGTGCGAGGAACAGTGCGAGGACGACGTCGGGCCGCGGTCCTGGGTCTGGCGGCGGTGCTGCTGGCGGGGTGCGGGTCGGAGGCGGCCGCCCCGGCGGCGGCCCCGACGAGCACCGAGGCGGCGCCCGCGACGACCGCGGCGCCGGTCGCGACACCCGCGCCCCAGCCGGTCGCTCCGCTCACCGGGCTCCCGGTGGCCGCGGTGGACCCGCGCCCCGCGCTGGCGGTGAAGATCGAGAACCCGCCGATCGCCCGCCCGCAGGCCGGGCTGACCGAGGCCGACATCGTCTGGGAGCAGGTCGTCGAGGGCGGCACCAGCCGCTTCGTCGCGGTCTACCAGTCGCGGCTGCCGGCCTCCATCGGCCCGGTGCGCTCGACCCGGCCGATGGACCCCGCCATCGCCGCCCCGCTGCGCGGGCTGTTCGCGACCTCGGGTGGACAGGGGCAGTACCTGTCGGCCGTCTCGGCGTCCGGGCTGCAGCTGTTCAGCTTCGACGCCGGGGACGACGGCTTCGCGCGCCAGGGGCCACGGCAGGCACCGCACAACGTCTACCTCGACCCGGCTGCGCTCTACGCCGCCGCCGACGCCGAGCACCAGGCCCCGCCGGCCGCCCAGTTCGGCTACGCCCCCACCGCGGGAACCCAGACCACCATCGCCCAGGGCAGCGCAGCCTCCGGTCTGGACCTGCAGCTCTCGCCCGACGCCACGCCGTCCTGGACCTGGGACCCGGTGGCCCGCAGCTGGGCCCGCGCGGAGGCCGGCACGCCGGCGACCGCCGCCGACGGGGTGCGCGTGAGCGCCACCAACGTCGTCGTCCTGCGGGTCGAGGTCGTGGCCACCGACGCCGTCGACCCGGCCGGCAACCCCGTCCCCGAGACGCTGCTCGCCGGGCGCACCGGCGAGGGCCTGGTCGCCACCGCGGGGCGCACCGTGCCGATCACCTGGACCAAGGGTGGCGATGGTGACCCCGTGACGCTCGCCGCCCCCGACGGCAGCCCCGTGCTGCTGGCGCCGGGCACCACCTGGGTCGAGCTCGTGCCCACCGGCAGCGGAGCGGTCACGGTCGTTCCGTAGGCTGCGCAGCCGTGACTGAGCGCACCCTGATCCTGGTCAAGCCCGACGGCGTCGCCCGCGGCCTCGTCGGCGAGGTCGTCGGCCGGCTGGAGGCCAAGGGCCTGCGGCTGGTGGCCGCCGAGCTGCGCACCCTGCCCCGCGAGACCGCCGAGCAGCACTACGCCGAGCACAGCGAGAAGCCGTTCTTCGGCTCGCTGGTCGACTTCATCACCGGTGGGCCGTTGCTGGCCCTGGTCGCCGAGGGCCCCCGGGCCATCGAGGCCTTCCGCGCCCTGGCCGGTGCCACCGACCCCGTGAAGGCCGCCCCGGGCACCATCCGCGGCGACTTCGCCCTCGAGGTGCAGAACAACATCGTCCACGGCTCGGACTCGCCCGAGTCCGCCGCGCGCGAGATCGGCCTGTTCTTCCCCTCGCTGTAGCCCCGACTGTGCAGTTGCGGTCGCCCGCCACGGCGTGTCCGCCCGCGTTGCCGACCGCAACTGCACAGTCGACCCCGTCTGGACCTCGGCGAGCGGCGACTACCCTCGACAGCGCTATGACTGTCGAGAGCCTGTACCCCCGACTCGAGCCGCTGCTGGCGCAGGTGCAGAAGCCGATCCAGTACGTCGGCGGTGAGCTGAACGCCCAGACCAAGCCGTGGGACGCCGTCCGCGTGCACTGGGCGCTCATGTACCCCGACGCCTACGAGGTCGGCCTGCCCAACCAGGGCCTGATGATCCTGTACGAGGTGCTCAACGAGCGCCCCGACGCCCTGGCCGAGCGCACCTACGCGGTCTGGCCCGACCTCGCCGGGCTGATGCGCGCGAACGACGTCGGCCAGTTCACGCTGGAGAACCACCGCCCGGTGCGGGCCTTCGACTTCCTCGGCGTCAGCTTCGCCACCGAGCTGGGCTACACCAACCTGCTCGACGCGCTCGACCTCGCCGGGGTCCCGCTGCACGCGGTCGACCGCGACGAGACCCACCCGGTCGTCGTCGCCGGCGGGCACGCCGCCTTCAACCCCGAGCCGGTCGCCGACTTCGTCGACTGCGCGGTGCTCGGCGACGGCGAGCAGGTCGTCGGCGACATGACCGACGTGCACAGCGCCTGGACGGCGGAGGGCCGGCCCGGTGGCCGCACCGAGCTGCTCGCCCGGCTCGCCCGGGTCGAGGGCGTGTACGTGCCGCAGTTCTACGTGCCCAGCTACGCCGCCGACGGCACCATCGCGGCGTTCACCCGCACCCGCGACGACGTCCCGGTCACGATCGCCAAGCGCACCGTCATGGACCTCGACGAGTGGCCCTACCCCAAGCAGCCGCTGGTGCCGCTCGCCGAGAGCGTGCACGAGCGCATGAGCGTCGAGATCTTCCGTGGCTGCACCCGCGGCTGCCGGTTCTGCCAGGCCGGGATGATCACCCGCCCCGTGCGCGAGCGCACCATCACCGGCATCGGCTCGATGGTCGACGCCGGCCTCAAGGCCACCGGCTACGAGGAGGTGGGCCTGCTCTCGCTGAGCTCGGCCGACCACTCCGAGATCGGGCAGCTGGCCAAGGAGCTCGCCGACCGCTACGAGGGCACCAACACCGGTCTGTCGCTGCCCAGCACCCGGGTCGACGCCTTCAACGTCACCCTGGCCAACGAGCTCTCCCGCAACGGCCGGCGCTCGGGGCTCACGTTCGCCCCGGAGGGCGGCAGCGAGCGCATCCGGCGGGTGATCAACAAGACCGTGTCCAAGGAGGACCTGGTCCGCACCGTCACCACCGCGTACGCCAACGGCTGGCGCCAGGTGAAGCTGTACTTCATGTGCGGTCTGCCGACCGAGACCGACGAGGACGTCCTGGAGATCGCCGAGCTGGCGGTCGAGGTCATCCGCGCCGGCCGCGAGGCCAGCGGCTCCAAGGACATCCGCTGCACCGTGTCGATCGGCGGTTTCGTCCCCAAGCCGCACACGCCGTTCCAGTGGGCGTCGCAGGCCTCGGCCGAGACCATCGACCACCGGCTGCGGGTCCTGCGCGACGCCATCAACGCCGACCGCCGCATCGGGCGCTCGATCGGCCTGCGCTACCACGACGGCAAGCCCGGCGTGATCGAGGGCCTGCTGTCCCGCGGCGACCGCCGCGTGGGCCGGGTCATCGAGCGGGTGTGGCGCGACGGCGGGCACTTCGACGGCTGGAGCGAGCACTTCTCCTACGACCGCTGGGTGAACGCGGCCACCGAGGAGCTCGCGCCCTTCGGCGTCGACCTCGACTGGTACACCACCCGCGAGCGCGGCGAGCACGAGGTGCTGCCCTGGGACCACCTCGAGTCCGGCCTGGACAAGGAGTGGCTCTGGGACGACTGGCAGGAGGCGCTGAACGAGGACGAGGTCGCCGACTGCCGCTGGACCCCCTGCTACGACTGCGGCGTCTGCCCGACCATGGGCACCGAGATCCAGATCGGCCCCACCGGCCGCTCCCTGATCCCGCTCACCCCGGTCGGCGCCGGGCCCCGGCCGCAGGTGCGCGCCGACGTCGACGTCGACGTCGAGGCGTCGGTGCCCGACCCGGTGCACACGCACTGATGGCCCGCCAGCCCAGCGGCCCGCCCCCACCGCCCACCGTGCAGAAGCTGCGGCTGCGCTACACCAAGCGCGGCCCGCTGCGCTTCGCCAGCCACCGCGACCTCGCCCGGGCCCTCGAGCGGGCGCTGCGCCGGGCCCAGGTGCCCATGGCGTTCTCCGCCGGCTTCAGCCCGCACCCCAAGATCAGCTACATGGGCGCGGCGCCGACGGGGGCGGCCTCGGAGGCCGAGTACGTCGAGATCGGGCTGTCCGCGCGGTGCGACCCCGAGGCGGTGCGCGCCGCCGTCGACGCCTCGCTGCCCCCGGGCATAGACGTCCTGGAGTGCGTCGAGGCCGCCGAGGGCACCGGTGGTCTGGCCGAGCGGCTCGACGCCACCCGCTGGCGCATCGACCTGGCCGGCGTCGACCCGGCCGAGCTCGCCGACGCCGTCTCCACGCTGCTGGCAGCCGAGACCGTGACCGTCTCCAAGCGCACCAAGAACGGCCCGCGGGACATCGACGCCCGAGCCGCCGTCGTCTCGGCTGCGGCGTCGGGGGAGGCAGGTCGTGCCATACTGCACGTGGTCGTACGGCAGGTGACGCCGACCGTACGACCGGACGACGTGTTGGCCGCACTGGCTGCCGTCGCCGACCTGCACCCGCCGTTGCCCCCCCGGGCCGTGCGTGAGGCGCAGGGCCGGCTCGACGACACCGGTGAGGTGGCCGACCCGCTCGGACCGGACCGCGAGGCCGGCTCCCGCTGCCAGGGGGAGCCCCAGCCGGTCTGACCCGGAGGGTTGCGCCGCTCGGGCCGACGGCGACGCCGCCCGCACCGCGAACTGCCAGCCGCGGCGCACCCCAGCCTTCTGCACCACCTGCAGTCCCCGCACGACCGCACCACAGCCTTGAGCACCACAGCCTTCGCACCACAGCTCCACCCGCCAGCACTGCGCACAGCACCACCGGGACCCGATCACGTGGCCGGGTCCTGGCACAGACTTCATGCGGGCCGCGGCGCGCCGCACGGCGCACCGCTCCCGCCCGACCCCGCGCCCCTGCGCGGCCGCCAGTCGTCGACGACGATCGGCGCCCGGGGGTGCACCAGGAGGCGAGCCCCTCGTGGCCGACACCGACGACACGACGACCGAACCGACCAGCACGGGGGAGACCGACTCACCCCAGCAGGACCTCACCCCGCCCGACACCGCCGCCGGCGACCCCCGCCCCGAGCACGTCCCGGCCGAGCCGATCGACGCCGAGGACGCCGCCGAGGACGACGCCGCCGACGAGCCGGTCGCCGACGACGTCCACGACGCGGCCCCCGATGCGGCGGGAGCCCCCACGGAGGGCGACACCGGCGAACTGCGGCTGCGGGCCGACGCCGAGACCCTCGAGGCCGCGGCGATCCCGCCCTCGCGGGTGGTCGCCGAGCCCGTCGAGACCCGGTTCGGCGCCCAGTTCAGCTCGCCGGACAGCAGCACCGTCACCGCACGCCCCCGCCGTCGGGCCACCCGACCCGCGCTGGCCGCCGACCCCGCGTCGGTCGAGCCCGCCGCGCCCACGCCGCCCACCGTGCCGGCCTTCGTCGCGTTCCAGGCCCCCTCCGCCGACGCCGAGCCCGCCGCCCCGGCCCCGCGCCGGCGCAGCCGCCGTCCGCAGGCCGAGACGCCCGCCGAGCCGGTCGAGGAGCAGGAGGCCGTCGCGCCCGAGGCCGACGAGGACCAGGAGCAGAAGCCCCGGCGCAGCCGGTCCCGTCGTCGCACCGCCGAGGTCGAGCGCCCCGCCGAGGACGACGAGGCCGTCGTCCTCCCGACCCCCGACACCGAGGACGACACCGAGGACGGCGACGACGCCGACGACGCGCAGGACCGCGACGACAACGGCTCGGGCAGCCGGCGCCGCCGCCGGGGTCGCCGCGGACGTGGCCGGGGTCGCTCCGGCGAGGACGACGACGACCGCGAGGAGGCCGAGAGCGGCACCGAGGACACCGGCGCGGACAGCTCCGGCGACTCCGCCGACGAGGAATCCTCCGACGACGACGCCGAGGACGCAGACGGCGAGGGCTCCGGTTCGAGCACCCGTCGCCGTCGTCGCCGCCGCCGCCGCGGGGGCGAGAGCTCCGGGGACACCAGCGACAGCAGCGACGACGACCGGCCTGAGCGCGCCGGCCGCAACGGCCGCGACTCCAGCGACGACGCCGTGCGCGGTGTCGCCGGCTCCACCCGGCTGGAGGCCAAGCGCCAGCGCCGTCGCGACGGCCGCGACACCGGCCGCCGCCGCGCCCCGATCCTGAGCGAGTCGGAGTTCCTGGCCCGCCGCGAGGCCGTCGACCGCGCGATGGTCATCCGCCAGCAGGGCGAGCGCACCCAGATCGCCGTCCTCGAGGACGACGTGCTGGTCGAGCACTACGTGACCCAGGCGCAGTCGACGTCCTTCGCCGGCAACGTCTACCTCGGCCGCGTGCAGAACGTGCTGCCCTCGATGGAGGCCGCGTTCGTCGACATCGGCAAGGGCCGCAACGCCGTGCTCTACGCCGGTGAGGTCAACTGGGAGACCGCGGGCCTGTCGGGCAAGTCGCGCTCGATCGAGCAGGCGCTCAAGTCCGGCGACAAGGTGCTGGTGCAGGTCACCAAGGACCCGATCGGCCACAAGGGCGCCCGGCTGACCCAGCAGATCAACCTGCCCGGCCGTTTCCTGGTCTACGTGCCCGGCGGCACGATGACCGGCATCAGCCGCAAGCTGCCCGACAACGAGCGGCAGCGGCTCAAGGACATCCTGAAGAAGATCGTCCCCGACGACGCCGGCGTGATCATCCGCACCGCCGCCGAGGGCGCCTCGGAGGAGGAGCTCACCCGCGACGTCGCCCGGCTGCAGGCGCAGTGGGAGGTCATCCAGACCAAGTCCCAGACCGTCACCAACGCGCCCACGCTGCTGTACGGCGAGCCCGACCTCGCGATCCGGGTCATCCGCGACGTGTTCAACGAGGACTTCAAGCGGCTGGTCGTGCAGGGCGACGACGCCTGGGACACCGTCGAGGCCTACGTCGCGCACGTCTCGCCCGAGCTGTCCGAGCGCCTCGAGCGCTACGTCGGCAACGGCGACGTCTTCCGCGACCTGCGGGTCGACGAGCAGCTGCTCAAGGCCCTCGACCGCAAGGTGTGGCTGCCCTCGGGCGGCTCGCTGGTCATCGACCGCACCGAGGCGATGACCGTCGTCGACGTCAACACCGGCAAGTTCGTCGGGTCCGGCGGCAACCTCGAGCAGACGGTCACCCGCAACAACCTCGAGGCGGCCGAGGAGATCGTCCGCCAGCTGCGGCTGCGCGACGTCGGCGGCATGATCGTCATCGACTTCATCGACATGGTGCTCGAGAGCAACCGCGACCTCGTGCTGCGCCGGCTCACCGAGTGCCTGGGTCGCGACCGCACCAAGCACCAGGTCGCCGAGGTCACCTCGCTCGGCCTGGTGCAGATGACCCGCAAGCGGGTCGGCCAGGGCCTGCTCGAGGTGTTCAGCGAGAACTGCGAGCACTGCCGCGGGCGCGGCGTCGTGGTGCACCTCGACCCGGTCGACGAGAAGAAGCGCTCGGGTTCGGGCGGTGCGGGGAACGGCGGCAACGGCGCCTCGGGCAACTCCGGGTCGGGCAACTCCGGGTCGGGCAACTCCGGCTCGGGCGCCGGTGGCTCCGGCAACGGGGGCGGCCGCAACCGCGACGGCGGGCGTGGCCACGACCGCGGTGCCGACCGGGCGCCCGAGGCGCCCGCCGAGGCCGACGCGGTGCCGAGCACCGGCCCCGATGCCGGTGACGACGCCCCGCAGGAGTCGACCGGCCGATCGGGCCGGCGCAACCGGGGGCGCCGCAACCGCGGGCGCAGCGGCGAGGAGCAGGTGGCCGAGGACGCCGCCGCGGTCGCCGCCGGCCACGGTGCCGACGCCGACGCCGACGCCGCAGAGGCCGTGGGCGACCCCGATGTCCCCGACACGGGGGCCGTCGAGCCGACCTCGGACACCGATGTCCCCGACACCGGGGCGGGCCCGTCGGAGAAGGCCGGGGCCGTCGAGCCCGACGAGGTCGTCGCCGCCGTCACGGCCGCCGAGGACGTCGCGCCGGATGCCGACGTCGCCGAGGACGCCGCGCCGGATGCCGACGTCGCCGAGGACGTCGCGCCGGATGCCGACGCCGCCGAGGACGTGGCGCCGGCTGTCGGCGCCGCTCCCGAGCTGCCCGAGGCCGCGGACGCGGTGACCGGGCAGACCCCGGCGACCGCCACGGACGGCGACGCCGCCCCCGAGCCCACCGCCGCCCCCGAGCCCACCGCCCCTGCCGAGCCCGTCGCCGCTCCCGAGCCGACCGCGACCCCCGTGGCTCAGGCCGAGGACGGGGCCCAGGACGAGGCCCGGGACGAGGGGCAGCCCGCTCCCGCACCGGCCGTCGCGGAGGCGCCGGTCGCCCGCCCGCGCCGCCGCCGGGCCGCCAGCCGGCCCGCCGGACCGCCCCAGGAGTGACCCGCTCCGGTGCCGGGGGAGGCCTGACCACCCCCGGCGCCGGAGCGCGGACGCGACGTCGGGCACACGGGTTCGACCTCCGTCGGTCGGCTCGGGTACGCTTGCCGGGTTGCTCCGTCCGGAGTGGCTGCTGCCCCGCGCCTCGTGCGTGGAGGTCGGTGGCCCCGGTTCGAGCAGCCCGTCCCGCACACCGGTCCACACCGGGGTGCGCCCAGGACAACGAAGACCTATCGAGGAGTCAGTGGTGTACGCAGTCGTCAAGGCCGGTGGGAAGCAGCACAAGGTGGCTGTCGGTGACCGGTTCACCGTCAACCGTCTCGAGGGGTCGGCCGGCGACACCGTCACCCTGCCCGTCGTGCTGCTGGTCGACGGCGACACCGTCACCAGCGACGCCGACGCGCTGGCGAAGGTCACCGCGACCGGCGAGATCGTCGAGCACGGCAAGGGCCCGAAGATCAAGATCCACAAGTTCAAGAACAAGACCGGCTACCACAAGCGCCAGGGGCACCGTCAGCCGCTGAGCGAGGTCGTGGTGACCGCCATCGGTTCCGAGAAGAAGGGCTGACGCCGCCATGGCTCACAAGAAGGGCGCATCGTCGTCCCGCAACGGTCGTGACTCGAACGCGCAGCGCCTGGGCGTGAAGCGCTTCGGCGGCCAGATCGTCAAGGCCGGCGAGATCATCGTCCGCCAGCGCGGCACCCACTTCCACCCGGGCCTCGGCGTCGGCCGCGGCAAGGACGACACCCTCTTCGCCCTCACCCCCGGTGCGGTCGAGTTCGGTCGTCGTGGCGGCCGTCGCGTCGTCAACGTGCAGCTCGTCGAGCCGGCTCTCGAGCCGGCCGTCTGACACCGCGACCCCGGTACGGGGTCGCACGACACGGGCCCGGCGGGATCACCCGCCGGGCCCGGTCCTGTTCTGAAGCCGGGTAGACCGGCACCACCCACGACGGCCGACAGCGCAGAGAGGCGGCGACCATGGCCGCTTTCATCGATCGCGTGACCGTGCACGTGTCCGCAGGCAACGGCGGGCACGGGGTCAGCTCCGTGCACCGCGAGAAGTTCAAGCCCCTCGGCGGTCCCGACGGCGGCAACGGCGGGGACGGCGGCGACGTCGTCCTCGAGGTCGACGCCAGCGTGCACACGCTGCTCGACTTCCACCACCACCCGCACCAGAAGGCGCCCAACGGCAAGCCCGGTGCCGGTGGCAACCGCAGCGGCGCCCGCGGCGAGGACGCCGTCCTGCGCGTCCCCGAGGGCACAGTCGTCAGCGTCGGCGGCGAGGTCGTCGCCGACCTCATGGGCGTGGGCACCCGCATGGTGCTGGCCGCCGGCGGCAAGGGCGGGCTGGGCAACGCCGCGCTGGCCAACGCCCGCCGCAAGGCCCCCGGCTTCGCGCTGCTGGGCGAGCCCGGCGAGGACGTCGACGCCGTGCTGGAGCTCAAGAGCGTCGCCGACGTCGGCCTGGTCGGGTTCCCCTCGGCCGGCAAGTCCTCGCTGGTCGCATCCATGAGCGCCGCCAAGCCGAAGATCGCCGACTACCCGTTCACCACCCTGGTGCCCAACCTCGGGGTCATCCGCTCCGGCGACGTCACCTACACGATGGCCGACGTCCCCGGCCTGATCCCGGGCGCCTCCACCGGCAAGGGCCTGGGCCTGCAGTTCCTCCGGCACGTCGAGCGCTGCGCCGTGCTGGTGCACGTGGTCGACATGGCGACGATGGAGCCCGGCCGCGACCCCGAGAACGACATCGTGGCCCTCGAGCACGAGCTGCACGAGTACGACGAGGAGCTCGACCTCGTCGGCCGGCTGCGCATCGCCGTCCTGAACAAGATCGACGTGCCCGACGGGCGCGAGCTGGTCGACCTGGTGCGCACCACCCTCGAGGCCCGCGGCCTCGAGGTCTTCCCGATCAGTGCCGTCACCGGTGAGGGCCTGACCGAGTTCGGCTACGCCCTGGCCCGCGAGGTGCAGGCGCACCGCGCCTCGCTGCCCGCGCCCGAGGCCACCCGGATCACCATCAACCCCCGGGCGGTCGACGACACCGGCTTCACCGTGCAGCCCGACCCGCGCACCGACGGCTGGGTCGTGCTGGGCGTCAAGCCCGAGCGCTGGGTCCGCCAAACCGACTTCTCCAACGACGAGGCCGTGGGCTACCTGGCCGACCGGCTCAACCGGCTGGGTGTCGAGATCGAGCTGGCCAAGGCCGGCGCCCGGCCCGGTGACGCGATCACCGTCGGCGACGTCACCTTCGACTGGGAGCCCACGCTGCCCGCGGGCACCCTCACCGTCGAGGAGACCGCCGGGCTGGGCGGGCGCGGCACCGACGTCCGGCTGGAGACCAACGCGCGGCCCCGGGCCGACGAGCGGCTGGCCGCCAAGCGCCGTCGCCGCACGCCCTACGAGCTGCTGGAGCCGGAGGACGACGACCCGAGCTGGGACGACGAGTGACCCGCGAGGTCGTCGCCCGCGCCCACCGGGTGGTCGTCAAGGTGGGGTCCTCCAGCCTCACGTCGCTCGAGGAGGGCCTGGACGTCGCCCGCCTGCATGCGCTGGTCGACGTGCTGGCCGCGCTCCGGGCGGCGGGCCGCGAGGTCGTGCTGGTGTCGTCGGGGGCCATCGGCACCGGGCTGGCCCCGCTCGGCATCGGCGGTCGCCCGCGTGACCTGGCCACCGCGCAGGCCGCGGCCAGCGTCGGACAGCTGCTGCTGATGCGCGCCTACGCCGACGCCTTCGCCGGGCACGGGGTCACCGTCGGCCAGGTGCTGCTCACCGCCGACGACCTCACCCGGCGCGGGCACTACCGCAACGCCCGGCAGACCGTCGAGCGGCTGCTGGCCCTCGGTGTGCTGCCGATCGTCAACGAGAACGACACGGTGGCCACCGAGGAGATCCGGTTCGGCGACAACGACCGGCTCGCCGCCCTCGTCGCGCACCTCTCGGTGGCCGACGCGCTGGTGCTGCTGTCCGACATCGACGCCGTCTACGACGGCGACCCCCGTGTGGGTGCGGCCTCCCGCATCGACACGGTGCGCTCGGCCGCCGACCTCGAGGCGGTGGTGCTGGGCTCGGCGGCTCGCAACGGTGTGGGCACCGGGGGCATGGCGACCAAGGTCGAGGCCGCGTTCATCGCCTCGCAGGCCGGGGTGCCGGTGCTGGTGACCTCCACCCCGCAGGCGGCGGCGGCGCTGGCCGGGGAGCCGGTGGGCACGCTGTTCGCCGCGCACGGACGCCGTCCCTCGGCCCGGCAGTTCTGGCTGCGGTACGCCTCGCGGCCCCGGGGCCAGGTGCTGCTCGACGCGGGGGCGGTGGCCGCGGTGCGCGAGCGAGGTGCCTCGTTGCTGGCCGCCGGCGTCACCGGGGCGGTGGGGGAGTTCCTGGCCGACGACCCGGTCGAGCTGGTCGGCCCCGACGGCGCCGTCGTCGCCCGGGGCCTGGCCTCCTACGACGCCCGTGAGCTGCCTGCACTGCTCGGGCGGTCCACCGCCGACCTGGAGCCCGACCACCGGCGGCCCGTGGTGCACCGCGACGAGCTCGTGCTCGTGGGCACCTGAGAGGATCCACGACCGTGGCTGTCCGTCCCATCCGTGAACTCGGCGACCCGGTGCTGCGCACCCCCTGCGACCCGGTGCGCGCCTTCGACGACAAGCTGGCTGCGCTGGTGCGCGACCTCGAGGAGACCGTCGACCACCCCGGTCGTGCAGGTCTGGCGGCCAACCAGATCGGCGTCTCGCTGCGCGCGTTCAGCTACAACATCGACGGCGAGATCGGGCACCTGGTGAACCCGGTGATCGTCGAGCGCTCCGAGGAGACCCAGGACGGCGACGAGGGCTGCCTCTCGGTGCCCGGTCTCTACGCGCCGACCGTGCGGGCGATGTGGTGCGCGGCCGAGGGGGTCGACGTCGACGGGAAGCCGCTGCGGCTGGAGGGCGAGGGGCTGATGGCCCGCTGCCTGCAGCACGAGGTCGACCACCTCGACGGCAAGGTCTTCCTCGACCGCCTCACCGGCGATGCCCGCAAGGCCGCCTTCCGCGCCCTCCGCGGCTGAGGCACCGCGGCGCGCGCCACCTCACCCGGCCAGGGTGTCCGTGGTCCCCCGCGGGTGGTCGGCCATCGCGATGACCGGGGACCCCGAGGGATCAGTGGACACCCCGCCACGAGCCCGCCACTCCTCGGCCAGCAAGCTGCCGATCCAGGCGTCGTGCCGCACGCCTCTGGCCACGCTCAGCCCCCGGGCGGTGCCCTCCATGGTGAACCCGCACTTCTCGGCCACCCGGCGCGAGGCCTCGTTGCCGACGAAGGCCTCCCACCGCACCCCGGCCAGCCTGCCCGTGGTGAAGCCCCACTCGAGGGCCAGGGCGTCGGCCGTGGACATCACCCCGCGGCTGCGGGCCCAGGCGGCCAGGCCGTAGCCGACCGACGCCCAGCCCTCGCCGAAGCGCAGGTCGACGGTGCCGGCGAAGCGCTGCTCGACCTCGATGGCCCACGCGGCGCCGGATCCCGTCGCCCACACCCGGGCCACGGCGTCGAGGAAGGCGGTGGCGTCGACGTCTGCGTAGGGGACCGGGACGGTGGTGAACCGCTGCATCTCCGGGTCGCGGGCCTGCTCGGCGACGGCCGGGGCGTCCTCGGCCCGGTGGGCGCGCAGGAGGACGTCACCGTGCTGCAGGAGGGGCACCTGGGTCATGCCGGGACCCTGGGCGGCCCGGGCCGTCGTCCTCACGTGGTTTCCGTCCACGGTCAGGACTGACGGTTGCGTATCGTCTAGCCCGTGCCCGAGGTCGAGCTGCCCCTGATCGGCGACGCCGCGCGTCGCGCCCGTGCCGCCGCCCGGGTGCTGCGCACGCTGCCGACCGCCACCAAGGACGCCGCCCTGCTGGCGATGGCCGATGCGCTGGTCGCGCACACCGACGACGTCCTGGCCGCCAACGCCGCCGACGTGGAGGCCGCCCGCGCCGGGGGCACCCCCGACGCGATGCTCGACCGCCTGCGGCTGGACGCCGACCGGGTGGCCGGCGTGGCCGAGGCGCTGCGCCAGCTCGTGGCGCTGCCCGACCCGGTGGGCGACGTCGTGCGCGGGTCGACGCTGGAGAACGGCCTTCAGCTGCGCCAGGTGCGCGTCCCGCTCGGGGTCATCGGCATCGTCTACGAGGCCCGGCCCAACGTCACCGTCGACGCCGCCGGGCTGTGCCTGAAGAGCGGCAACGCCGCACTGCTGCGCGGGTCGGCGTCGGCGTACCGCACCAACGTCGTCCTCGTGCAGGTGCTCGCCGAGGCCGCGGCCAAGGCCGGGCTGCCCGCCGACAGCGTGCAGCTGCTCCCCGCCGAGCGGGCCAGCGTGGGCGAACTGCTGAACGCCCGTGGCCTCGTGGACGTCGTCATCCCGCGCGGGGGGGCCGAGCTGATCCAGCGGGTGGTGCGGGAGTCCACCGTGCCGGTGATCGAGACCGGGGTGGGCAACTGCCACGTCTACGTCGACGCCTCCGCCGACGCCGAGATGGCCGAGGCGATCGTGCTCAACGCCAAGACCCACCGGGTCAGCGTCTGCAACTCCGCCGAGACCCTGCTGGTGCACCGCGACTCACCCCTGCTGGGCCGGTTGCTCACGGCGCTGGTCGACGCCGGGGTCACCCTCCACGGCGACGACGCGGCCCGGGCCGCGCACGACGCCGTCGTCCCCGCCACCGACGAGGACTGGGCGGCCGAGTACCTGTCGATGGACATGGCCGTGCGGGTCGTCGACGACCTGCCCCACGCCCTGGACCACATCGCCGAGTGGGGGAGCGGGCACAGCGAGGCGATCGTGGCCGACTCCGCGAGCGCGATCGGTGCCTTCGTGGCCGGGGTCGACGCCGCGGCCGTGCTGGTGAACGCCTCGACCCGGTTCACCGACGGCGGCGAGTTCGGGTTCGGCGCCGAGATCGGCATCTCCACCCAGAAGCTGCACGCCCGGGGGCCGCTCGGCCTGCCGGAGCTGACCTCCACCACCTACGTCGTGACCGGCACCGGTCACACCCGTTAGGAGCCCCGTGCCCCCGCAGCAGCCCCACCACTTCGCCGACGTCGCCGACGTCACCGCCCGGCTGTCGGCCGCGGGGTACCTGCCCGACCCGCAGATCGCCACGACGGTGTTCCTGGCCGACCGGCTGGGCAAGCCGCTGCTGGTCGAGGGGCCCGCCGGCACCGGCAAGACCGAGCTGGCCAAGGCGCTGGCCACCGCGACGTCCTCGGAGCTGATCCGGCTGCAGTGCTACGAGGGCCTCGACGAGGCGCGAGCGCTGTACGAGTGGAACTACAAGAAGCAGCTGCTGCGCATCCAGGCCTCGCAGAGCTCCGCGGACGGTGCCGACTGGGGCGACCTGCACGACGACGTGTTCGGCGAGGAGTTCCTGCTCTCCCGCCCGCTGCTGACCGCGATCCGCCGCACCGACCCCACGGTGCTGCTCATCGACGAGACCGACAAGGCCGACGTCGAGGTCGAGGGCCTGCTGCTCGAGGTGCTCAGCGACTTCCAGGTGACGATCCCCGAGATCGGCACGATCGTGGCCACCCGCCGGCCGATGGTGGTGCTCACCTCCAACGCCACCCGCGAGCTCTCCGAGGCGCTCAAGCGGCGCTGCCTGTACCTGGCGCTGGACTACCCCAGCGCCGAGCGCGAGCGAGAGATCGTGCTCTCGCGGGTGCCCGAGCTGGCCCCGGCGCTGGCCGAGCAGCTGGTGCGCACCGTGCGGGCGCTGCGGGCGATGGAGCTGAAGAAGTCGCCGTCGATCTCCGAGACCCTCGACTGGGCGCAGACGCTGCTGGCCCTCGGCCTGGACACCCTGGGCAACGACGAGGTGCGCGAGACCCTCGGCGTGGTGCTCAAGCACGCCAGCGACCAGACCCGCGCCGCCGCCGAGCTGCGGCTGAACTGATGGTCGACGGCGGCCTCCCGGCCCACCTCGACGGCTTCGTGCGCGCGGTGCGCGAGGCCGGCATCCCGGTGGGCATCTCCGCCGCCGTCGACGCGGCGTCCGTGCTCACCGCCGTCGACCTGCTCGACCGCGAGCAGCTTCGGCACGGGCTGGCCGCCGTCCTGCTGCAGCGGGCCGCCCAGCGGCAGACCTACGACGTCCTGTTCGACCTGTGGTGGCCGTTGACGGACCGCCCCGCCGACCCTGCCGAGGTCGACGAGGGCGCGCCGGCCGCCGACGACGGCATCCCGGACGCCGACCGCCAGGCCGCGCTGGCCGCCGAGCTGCGCGCCGAGCTGCTGCGCCGGCTGCTGGACGGCGACGAGGAGGCGCTCCGGCGCTTCGCCCGCATGGCCGTCGACCAGCTCGGGCAGGGGCAGCCGTCGCCGTCGGGTCAGTCGTTCTTCTCCTACCGGGTGCTGCGCGCGCTGTCCCCGGACACCCTGGTCTCCCAGCTGCTCGACGGTCTGCTGGGCGGCGCCGACCGCGGTGGGCTGGCCGAGCAGGTGGCTCGGCAGACCGTCCGGGAACGGCTCGCCGCCTTCCGCGCCGCGGTCGAGGCCGAGGTGCGCCGCCGCTCGGCCGCCGAGCGAGGCCGCGACCGGGTCGCCCGGACGGCGGTCAAGCCGCTGGCCGACCAGGTGGACTTCCTGCGCGCCCAGTCCGCCGACCTGGCCGAGCTGCGCCGCTCGGTGGCCCCGCTGGCCCGGCGACTGGCCGCCCGGCTGTCGGCCAAGCGCCGGCTCGGCCGGGAGGGCCGGCTGGACTTCCGCAAGACGGTGCGGGCCTCGCTGGCCACCGGCGGTGTGCCCGTGGTGACCCACCACAAGCCGCGCGCGGTGCACAAGCCCGAGCTGGTGGTGCTGTGCGACATCAGCGGCTCGGTCGCCGGCTTCAGCCACTTCACGCTGATGCTCACGCAGGCGCTGCGCGAGCACTTCTCCGGGGTGCGGGCCTTCGCGTTCGTCGACTCCACCGACGAGGTGACGCGGTTCTTCGCCCCCGGCGCCGACGTGGCCGACGCGGTGCAGCGGATCGGCCGCGAGGCCGAGGTGGTGACCTTCGACGGTCACAGCGACTACGGCAACGCCTTCGGGGTGTTCGCCGAGAAGTGGGCCACCGCGGTGGGGCCGAAGACGTCGCTGCTCGTGCTGGGCGACGGCCGGACGAACTACCGGCAGCCCGGCCTCCCGGTGCTGGCCGACCTGGTGCGCCGGTCGCGGTCGGCCTACTGGCTCAACCCCGAGCCCGCGCGCCTCTGGGGGAGCGGGGACTCCGCGGCCGACAAGTACGGCCAGGTCATCCCCATGATCGAGGTGCGCAACGCCGCGCAGCTGGCGGAGTTCGTCACCACGCTCTGATCTTGCTGGTGCGCGACCGGATCGGGCCAGAGCATGTTTTCCGGATTCGCCCGTAACCGAGCCGGTTCGGTGCCGTTGAACCGTGTGGAGGCTGCACCACCGCCTCTGCTCGAGGGCCGGGACATCCCGGTCCCGGCCGGCGACACGGGGGCGCCGGCCGCACGGGCCGGCTGTCGCGGCGCTCCACGGGGACGCCGGGGACGGCCGGCCCGTTCGAGCGCCCCGCACCCGTCGGGGCCGTCGATCCCGGCGGTGACCAGCGGGGTCCGGGCTACAGTCGTGCGGTGGCAGGCAGTCGACTGGGCGTGATGGGTGGGACCTTCGACCCGATCCACCACGGCCACCTCGTGGCGGCCAGCGAGGTCGCCAGCCTGTTCGGCCTCGACGAGGTCGTGTTCGTCCCGACCGGCGAGCCGTGGCAGAAGGCCGACCGGCAGGTCAGCCACGCCGAGGACCGCTACCTGATGACGGTCATCGCGACCGCCTCCAACCCCCGGTTCTCGGTCAGCCGGGTCGACGTCGACCGCGGCACCACGACCTACACCATCGACACCCTCACCGACCTGCACCGGCAGCGCCCCGACGCCGAGCTGTTCTTCATCACCGGCGCCGACGCGCTGGCCCAGATCGTCGGCTGGCGCGACACCGAGCGGCTGTTCGACCTCGCGCACTTCGTCGGGGTCACCCGGCCCGGCTACCAGCTGACCGGCGCCGACCTGCCCGCCCACGCGGTGACGCAGGTCGAGATCCCGGCACTGGCCATCAGCTCGACCGACTGCCGCGACCGGGTGCGGCGCGGGATGCCGGTCTGGTACCTCGTGCCCGACGGCGTGGTGCAGTACATCGAGAAGCGTGGCCTCTACCGCGACGGCCAGCCACCGACCCCGCCGGGCCAGCTGCTGCCGGGCACCGCGGTGCGCCACGCGGGGGCGCCGCTGGCCGCCGTCCACGCCACCGTGCCACGGACCGACACCCCCCGCACCGACACCCCCCGCACCGATACCTCCCGCACCGGGACCTCCGGTGCGACCCACGCCTCCCCGCCGGGGCCGACCGACGGCCCCGGCACCCCCGAGCTCCAGGAGATGCCCCGATGACCGCCTCGACAGAGGCCCGCGAGACCGCGTTGCTGGCCGCCCAGGCCGCCGCCGACAAGCTCGCCACCGACGTGTCCATCGTCGACGTGAGCGAGCGGTTGGCCATCACCGACGCCTTCGTCCTGGCCTCGGCCCCCAGCGAGCGCCAGGTGCAGTCGATCGTCGACGAGGTGGAGGACCGGCTGCGCGCCGCCGGGATCAAGGCGGTGCGCCGCGAGGGCGTCGCCGAGTCCCGCTGGGTGCTGCTGGACTTCGTCGACGTCGTGGTGCACGTGCAGCACGCCGAGGAGCGCGCCTACTACTCGCTCGAGCGGCTCTGGAAGGACTGCCCGACCATCCCCTTCACCGACAGCGCGCTCCCGCCCGCCGCGGCCCCGGCGCAGCGGGCCGACGCGTCGGCCGAGGCGCCCGTCGCGACCGGGCAGGACGCCGACGCGGTGTCCGGCGGGGTCTCCGGCGACGGCGACGAGGCTCCCGGGGCACTGGACCCCGCCACCTCCCAGCCGCCGCAGGCGGACCCCTCCCGGTGAGCGACGGCCCCGCACATCTCGAGGGCCCGCCCGTCGAACGGGTGCTGGTGTGGCGGCACGGTCGCACCTCCTGGAACGCCACCGGGCGGTTCCAGGGACAGCTCGACCCGCCGCTGGACGACACCGGGCGGGGGCAGGCCGACCACGCCGCGCAGGCGTTGGCGGCCGAGCTCCCGGCCGGCACGCTCGTGGTGACCAGCGACCTCGTGCGCGCACGGGACACCGCGCAGGCCCTGGCCACCGCACTCGGGGTCGACCTGCGCGTCGACCCCCGGTTGCGCGAGCACAGCCTGGGCAGCTGGGAAGGCCTCACCCGTGAGGACGTCGCCCGCGACCTGCCCGAGCAGTACGCCGACTGGACGGCGGGGCGACCGGTGCGCGGGCGTGGTGGCGAGGACCCGGCCGAGGTGGCCCGCCGGGCGACCGCGGCCCTGACCGACCTGCCGCCCGCTCCGGTGGCGGTGGTCGTCACCCACGGCGGCACGGGCGGCCGGCTCATCGAGGCACTGCTGGGGCTGGGTCCCGAGCACCGGCGGGTCCTCGGTCCGCTGGGCAACTGCCACTGGACCGAGCTCATCCACCAGGGCAGCCGCTGGCGGGTGCTGCGGCACAACGCATCGGCCACCGGCGGATCGCCGGGGGTGCCACGGCGATCGGGCGCCGAGACCGGTCCCGACATCGCCGAGGCGGCCGGGGTGGGCAGCGCCACCCCGGACGACGCCCCGCCCACCCCGACCGACGCCGACGCCGCTCCCTGAGCAGGCCCGCCCGACCCGTGCCGGCCGGACGTCCTGACCAGCCGGTTCCCGGCAGAGCGGTGGCGGGCGCCGGATAACCTCGCGCCCATGTCCGTCGCGGTGGTCACCGACTCCACGGCCTACCTCCCGACGGGGCTCGTGGCCGACCTCGACATCGAGGTGGTGCCGCTCTACGTCGTGCTCACCGGCCGGTCGGGTCGCGAGGGCCTCGACGTGGGGTCGGCCGAGGTGGCCCGCACCCTGGCGGTGCGGGGCCAGCAGGTGACCACCTCGCGGCCCACACCGGGGGACTTCGTCGCGGCCTACCGGCGCAGGCTCGACGCGGGCGCCGACCGCATCGTGTCGATCCACCTGTCCGGTGAGCTGTCGGGCACCTGGGACGCGGCCCGGTCGGCGGCGGCGCAGGTGGGCGACCACGTGGTGACCGTCGTCGACGGGCGCACCGCCGCGATGGGCACGGGCTTCGCCGTCCTCGCCGCGGCCCGGGCTGCTGCCGCCGGCGCCCGGGCCGACGAGGTGGCCGACGTGGCCCGCCGCACGGCCGCGGCCAGCAGCACCCTGTTCGTGGTCGACACGCTCGAGCACCTGAGGCGCGGCGGTCGGATCGGGTCGGCGGCCGCGGTGCTCGGCACTGCCCTGTCGGTGCGGCCCGTGCTGCACGTGCAGGACGGCCGCATCGTGCTGCTGGAGAAGGTGCGCACGACCTCGCGCGCCGTGGCCCGGCTGGTCCAGCGGGTGGTCGACCTCTGCGGGGACGGCCCGGTGTCGCTGGCCGTGCACCACCTGGCCGCCGCACCCCGCGCCGACGCCCTGGCCCAGCAGCTGCGCGAGCGCGTGCCGATGCTGCGCGAGCTGCACGTCAGCGAGCTCGGGGCGGCGATCGGCGCGCACGTCGGTCCGGGCGCCCTGGGCGTGGTGGTCGACCCCACCGCAACCCCGGCGTCGCCCGACGCGCAACCGGAGCCCTCCGTGCCGGCCGACCCCGGACCCGCGGCCCCCGCCACCGCCGGTCCGGTCGCCGATCCCGCCGCCGACCCCGGTGCCGAGTCGAGCGCCGAGCCGGTCACCGCGCCGGGCACGGACCGCCAGTCGGGGCCGACCGGCGAGCCCTGACCCCACGCATGCGGGTGACGCGGGCGGCGATCACCGGCCGCCGCCCGCTCCGCAGCGACCGTGCAGGTGGGGTCAGCAGTGCCCCGACGGCCACCACGAACTGGTCACCGTGACCGCGCCGGCGGCCGAGGCCTCGACGACCACCGTGCCCGGCGTCGGGCCGGGCGACAGGCAGCCCTCACCCACGAGCGTCAGGCGCTCGTCCCAGAACATCGACAGGGTGACCTCGCCGGGGTCGGTGACCACCAGGGTCAACTCCCGCCGTCCGCTGGTGGTCAGCTCGGCCGGGCCGTCCAGCACCACCCCGGGTCCGTCGACCGCGTAGAGGGTCCAGGTGCCGTCGGACCAGATGCGCTGCAGCCCGGGCACCCCGTCGCGCACCAGCGTCGCCTCGTCGCGCCCGGCCCAGTCGGGTCGGGAGTCGGAGAGTGCGACGAACGAGACGCCGCGTGCGCGCAACCAGTCGAGGTAGGAGCCGGCGTCGAGGGAGCCGTCGTAGAAGAGGGGGTTGCGGGCGACGTCCAGCTGGCGGGTCCACCCGCGGGCGAGCGGCACCTGCTGACCCAGCGTCGCGTCGGAGTGGTCGGCCATCGGCACCACCTCCACCCGGCCCACCGGACCGCGCCGGTCCAGCTCCGCCAGCAGGGGCGCCGCCGTCCTCGCCTGCACCGCCGGGTCGCGGACCACGAGGTCGTCGGGCACCAGGGGCGGGAGCAGCCAGGTGACCAGGGCCGTGGCCAGCCCCACCAGGGCCGTCGACCGCCCCGGCGCCGCCATCAGCACCGGTGCGGCGAACAGGAGCACCATCCGGGTGGAGTTCGACCCCATCGGGTCCGGGAGCACCCAGGTCGCCAGGAGCAGCAGAGCCGTCAGGGTCGCCCCGGCCCGCACCACGGGCAGACCCGGCCCGGCCACCGCGAGCACGACCAGGGCTGCCGTGGTCGCAGCCAGCATCTGGTGCGTGCTGCCGGTCATCGGTCCCCCGGCGGCGTGCAGCAGCAGCATCCCCGCCAGCGGCAGACCTGCTCCCACCAGCAGCGCCACCACGTCCCACCCGCGCCGTGACCTCCGTGCGCCGCCCCACCACCACGCCACGGCAGCGAGGCCGAGCAGCACGGCGGCCACCGGGCTGAGCGCTCCGGAGACCGCTGCGAGCATCCCCGCCCCGACCCTGCGGACCCGGCTCCCCGGGCGGGCCCCCACCAGGACCAGCGCCAGCAGGGCCACCGCCGTGCCCATCGCGAACGTCAACCGGCCCGACAGCTGGTTCGCCAGGTTCGCGAGGGCTGCGGCCACCGCGACGAGAGGCAGCCGGACCGCTCCCGCCCGGGCCAGCAGCACGGTCGTCGCCCAGGCGCCGGTCGCCGTGCTGAGGACCCCGGCCACCGCCGTGCCCACCGAGGCCAGCACCCAGGGGGCCACCAGGCTGTAGGAGACGGCGGGCGAGCCGGCGTACCAGGCCAGGTCGACCGGCTGCCCAGCGGCCGAGGCGGCCCACGACATCCACCAGCGCTGCGCGACGAGGTCGCCGCCCACCCGCGGCAGCATCTCGACGACGAGCCCGCCGACCAGGCCGACGACCGCGGCCACGGCGGCGGGCGTGGTCAGGGCGGCGCCGTGGTGTCGAGGCGCGGACGGGGGACACCGCGGCAGGCTCTCCCGGACCGGCACGGTCGTGCATGCTGCCATCCACAGCTGGGGGTGCTGTCCACAGATCCGCTGCACCCGGTCCTGGGCGGTGCGATCGGCCCTACGTTCCGGCCCGTGCTGTTCTCCTCCCGACGGTCCGACGACGCCGACGTGATCCGCGCCCGTCTGCGGGCGCTGCTGGCCGACGGTGCCGACCGTCGTGGCTGGCTGCCCGACGACGAGCCCGACGACGAGTTCGGACACGGGCACGGACACGGGTACGGCCACGGGCTCGGTGACGAGGCCGACGACGAGCCCGGAGAGGCGCCGCGGGGCCGACCCGGCCCCGATCCGTCGGCTCGCCCCGGCCGGGCCCCGAACGGCGGCCGTGGTCTCCAGCACGCCGCCGACCCTGCCGGCGGCGGCCTCGACACCGACGTCGACGGCGACAGCTGGACCGTCGACCTCGCCTACCGCCGTGACCTCGCCGACCGCCGTGACCTCGCCGACCGCCGTGACCCTGCCGACCGCCGTGACCCTGCCGACCGGGCCCGGGACGACGACCCCGACCGTGCGCCGTCCCGACCGAAGCGCGACCGGGCACCGACGGCAGCGGCGGACACGGCGGAGTCGGCGGAGTCGGAGGCCCCTCGGGGGAGCGGGCGGCACCGGGCCGCTGGGCCCTCGACCCGCGTGGACCCGGGGCCGCACGGCGCCCGGACCCTCTGGCTCGTCGCGGTGCTCGCCGCCCTGGCCGTGGCCGGGTGGAGCTGGGTCACCCGCCCCGAGGTGTCCCCGGCGCCGGCAGCCGACACCGTGGAGGCCGTGGACTCCGTCGCCCCGGCGGTGCCCGCGGCCAGCACGGGCCAGCCGACGGGGTCACCCGACGCGGCCCCGGCCGAGATCGTGGTGTCGGTGGTCGGCCAGGTGGTGAGCCCGGGGCTGGTCACCCTGCCGGCCGGGTCGCGGGTGGCCGACGCGCTCGCGGCGGCCGGTGGTCTGCTGCCCGAGGCGGACCCGGCAGGGGTCAACGCCGCCGCGGTGCTCGCCGACGGCCAGCAGGTCGCGGTCGGGGTGCCGGGCGCGTCCTCGGGGGCTGCGGGGACGACGCCGGTGGGTGGCACGGGTGCCGGCGGGCCGGTCGACCTCAACACGGCGGGGCTGGCCGACCTCGACGCCCTGCCCGGCATCGGGCCGGTGCTGGCCCAACGCATCCTCGACCACCGCACCGAGCACGGACCGTTCACCTCGGTCGAGCAGCTCGACGACGTCAGCGGCATCGGGCCCGCCCTGTACGCCGAGGTCGCCCCCCTGGTGACCGTCTGAGCGCAGCTCGTGTGGGATGGCGGGCATGGATGCCGGCCTGTACGAGACGATCCACCGCCGCCGGGACGTACGGCGGGAGTTCACCGGTGCGCCGGTCGACCCGGCGGCCCTGGAACGGGTGCTCCGCGCCGCGCACGCGGCGCCCAGCGTGGGGATGACCCAGCCCTGGGACTTCGTGCTCGTCCGCGACGGTGACCTGCGGGCGCGGTTCCAGGCCCACGTAGCCGCCGAGCGTGCGGTCTTCGATGCCGGCCTGGACGCCGAGCGGGCCGAGGTGTTCGCCCGCATCTCGGTGGAGGGTGTGCTGCAGTCCAGCCTCGGCGTCGTGGTCACGCACGACCAGTCCCGCGGCGGTCCCGTGGTGCTCGGCCGGCACGCGATCGCCGACACGGGCCTGTTCTCCACCTGCCTGGCCGTGCAGAACCTCTGGCTGGCGGCCACCGCCGAGGGCTGGGGCGTCGGCTGGGTGTCCTTCTACCGCGAGCCGTTCCTGCGGGAGCTGCTCGGCATCCCCGAGCACGTGCGGCCGCTGGCGTGGCTCTGCGTCGGACCGGTCGCCGCGCTGCAGGAGGTCCCCGACCTCGAGCGGCACGGGTGGCGTCCTCGGCGGCCGCTGGCCGAGGCGGTGCACGCCGACCGTTGGGGGCGCCGGGCCGACCTGCTCTAGCAGACCGGGCGCCGTCGTGCCGGCCGTCGTCCACATCCGGGGTGCCTGTCCCCAGGGGGCGCCGAGGCCCCTCGGACCGGGTGCGGTGTCCCTAGCGTCGCCGGGGTGCGGGTGCAGCGACGGCGGGTACCGCAGCGGTGGTCCTGGACCGACCTGCGGCTGGTCCCGCCCGCGCTGGGGCTGTGGGCCACCACGCTGCTCGTGCCGTGGCTGCCCCCGCTGGGGGCGGCGGCCCTCGCCGTGCTGTGCGCGGCTGTCGGGTGGGGACTGACGCGCGGCCGACCCGGCACGGTCCTCAGGGTCGTGGTGGCCGTGCTGGCCGGGGTGTCGGTGGCCGCGGCTGCCGGCGCGGTGCGCTCGGCGGAGCGGGGCGGGTCACCGCTGGTCGAGCTCGCCGACCGGGGCAGCACGGTCACCGTCGTGATGACCGTGGACGAGGACCCGCGAGTGCTCCCCGGCGGCCTGGGTCCGGCCCGGGTGCTCGTCGCCGGCACGGTGACGGCCCTCGAGGGCGCCGACGTGCGCGGGGTCCCCGTGCTCCTGTTCGGCCCGGCCGAGGAGTGGGCCGGCTCACTGCCCGGCACGACGGTGACCGTGCGGGCGACCGTGCGGCCGGCCGAACGGGGCGACGACGTCGTCGCGGTGCTCAGCGCCCGCGGGCCGCCGACGACGGTGCAGGGTGCCGGGGCGGCCCAGGAGGTCGCCGGTGACCTGCGGGCAGGTCTCGTGGCCTCGGCGCAGAGGGTGCTGCCGGACGACCCCGCGGGGCTGCTGCCCGGTCTCGTCGTCGGGGACACGTCGGCCATGCAGCCGGGCGTGACCGCCGACTTCCGGCGTGCTGGGCTGGGTCACCTCACCGCGGTGTCGGGCGCCAACGTGGCGATCGTGCTGGCACTGCTGCTGTGGCCGCTCCGCCGCCGGGCGGTCGACCGGCGCTGGCAGGCGCTGGCCGGGCTCGTCGGGCTGGTCGGGTTCGTGCTGCTGGCCCGCCCGAGCCCGAGCGTCGTGCGGGCCGCGGCGATGGGCGCGGTGACGTTGCTGGCCCTGGCGTCCGGGCGGTCGAGGGTCGCCGTCCCCGCCCTGGCCGCCTCGGTGTGCGTCCTGCTGCTGGTCGACCCGGCACTGGCCGCGGACGGCGGCTTCGCGCTCTCGGTGGCGGCGACGGCGGGCATCGTGCTGCTGGCGCCCGGCTGGTCGCGGTCGTGGCGCAGGTCGGGGCTCCCCGGCCCGCTCGCGGATGCCCTCGCGGTCAGCGCGGCGGCCGGGCTCGTGACCGCCCCGTTGGTGGCGGGGCTCTCGGGACTGGTCAGCGTCGTGTCGCTGCCGGCGAACCTGCTGGCCGCACCGGCGGTCGCACCGGCGACCGTGCTGGGGCTGCTGGCCGTGCTCGCCGGTCCGGTCAGCCCCGGCCTGACCGACGCCCTGGTCTGGACGGCGGGCTGGCCCACGCGCTGGCTGGTGCTCGTGGCCGACCGCGCCGCGGCGGTGCCCGACGGGGCCGGGGGCTGGCCCGCCGGGGCCTGGGGAGCCCTCCTGCTGGCCGGTGCCCTGCTGGTCGGCAGCGCCGTGCTGGTGCGCTGGCCGCGGGCCCGTCCGGTGGCGCTGGCGGCGGCGGTCGGGGTCCTGGTGGTGGGGTGGCCGGCCCGGCAGGCGACCGATGGGTGGCCCGCTGCTGACACGGTGGTGGTCGCCTGCGACGTGGGTCAGGGGGACGCGCTGGTGCTGCCGGTCGGCGGGGGCGCCGGCGTGCTCGTCGACGCGGGGCCGGATCCCGAGCTGGTCGACGGGTGCCTCCGCCGGCTCGGCATCGAACGGCTGCCGCTCGTGCTCCTCTCCCACCTGGACGCCGACCACGTCACGGGCCTGTCCGGTGCGCTGGAGGGCCGGCAGGTCGGGCAGGTGGCCACCGGCGTCCTGGCCCCGACCGAGGACCGGCTCCCAGCCGTCGCCGCAGTGGTGTCGGCCGCCGGTGCCGACTTCGTGGTGCTCGCGGCCGGGGCGGTGGCGACCGTGGGGTCGGCGACGGTGGAGGTGCTGGCCCCCGACCCTGCGGCCGCCCGGCCCGGGGTCGACGCCAACGCGCTCTCGATGGTGGCGCGGGTGACGCAGCGGGGCGTCCGGGTGCTGCTCACCGGCGACCTCGGGGCCGACGCCGAAGGCGGCTTGCTGGCCGCCGGCGTCGACCTGACCGCCGAGGTGCTCAAGGTCCCCCACCACGGGAGCGGGGACGCCGACCCCGACTTCCTCGCCGCCACCGGGGCCCGGGTCGCGCTGGTCTCGGTGGGGGCCGACAACACGTACGGGCACCCGGCGGCCCGGCTGCTGGACTGGCTGGCCCACGACGGCGTCCAGGTGCACCGCACCGACCTCGAGGGCGACGTCGCGGTGGTGGGGGAGACCGGTGACTGGGGCGTGCTGGCCCGTGGGGTGGACGACGTCCAGCGCGCCGTGGCCGGACCGCCTTCCCGGCCGGAGGTGGTCGGCCCCGGCCAGCGGAGCCACCGGGGACGTCGGAGGTGCGTGACACGATGGCCGGGTGCCGCAGTCCGCCTCCCCGCCACCCCCGCTGTCCCGCCTGCGGCTGGTCGTCGGCGAGGAGGAGCTGCTGCGCGCGCGGGCCGTGTCGGAGGTGCGGGCCGCGGTCCGCCGGCTCGACCCCGACGCCGAGGAGCACGAGCTGGCCGCGGCCGGGCTGGCCCTGGGTGACCTGGCCGAGGCGCTGTCGCCCTCGCTGTTCGGGGGCCACCGGCTCGTCGTCGTCACCGGCGTCCACGAGGCCGCCGGGGCGCTGGCCGACACCCTGGTGGCCTACGCGAAGGACCCCGACCCCGAGCTGACCCTGGTGCTGGTGCACGCCGGGGGCAAGCGCAACGAGGCTCTGCTGAAGGCGTTCCGGCAGGCCGGCGCCGCCGAGGACGAGTGCCCCAAGCTGACCAACGCCGGAGAGCGCATGACCTTCGTGCGCAACGAGGTGCGCCGGGCCGGCGGGCGGATCACCCCCGACGCGGCCACCGCGCTGCTCGAGGCGGTCGGCAACGACCTGCGCTCGCTGTCGGCCGCGGCCAGTCAGCTGGTGTCGGACTTCGGCGGGTCGATCGACGCCGACGCGGTGGCCCGCTTCCACCGGGGGCAGGCCGAGGTCAGCGGCTTCACCGTCGCCGAGCGGGTGCTGGTCGGCGACCACGCGGGGTCGGTGGAGATGCTCCGTTGGGCGCTGGACCGCGGGGTGCCGCACGTGCTGCTCGCCGATGCCATCGCCGACGGTGTGCGCACCGCGGCCCGGGTCGCCTCGCTGGGCACGTCGAACATCGGCGACCTGGCCCGGCAGCTCAAGCTGCCGCCGTGGAAGGTGAAGAAGGCCCAGGCCCAGGCCCGCGGGTGGAGCATCCCTGCCCTGCAGCAGGCCATCGGGGTGGCCGCCGAGCTGAACGCCGACGTCAAGGGTGTGGCGGCCAGCGCGGACTACGCCCTGGAGCGCGCTGTGCGGCGCATCGTGGAGCTGCGCCAGACCTCGGGCGCCGGCCGCGGCACCCGGCGCTGATCGCCTGCGAGACCCAGGAACGCGACGAGCCCCCGTCCCCGGCGGGGGAGGGGGCTCGTCGGAGCAGCCGGCGGCTCAGAGAGCGGCGGCCTGCTTGGCCAGCGACGACTTGCGGTTCGCGGCCTGGTTCTTGTGGATGACGCCCTTGCTGGCGGCCTTGTCCAGCAGCTTGCTGGCGGCGCGCAGGGTGGTGTCGGCAGCGTCCTTGTCCCCGGCCGCGGCGGCGGCGTGGAAACGCCGGACCGAGGTCTTCAGGGCGGACTTGACGGCGACGTTGCGCTGACGCGCCTTCTCGTTGGTCTTGATCCGCTTGATCTGGGACTTGATGTTCGCCACGCGTGAGCCTCTGGGTCTTCTCGGGGAAAGTCTCTGCTGTCTCGTCCACGGCGCACAGGCGCAGCGCGGACCGGTTCGCCAGGCTACCAGCCCGCCGGACCGCTGCCCAGCGTGGCCGGGGCCACCCCCGCGGAGGGCGGCGCGGGGACCGGTTCCACGGCGGTGCACCGCGTCGGCGTCCCGGCGGTGCACCACGCCGCCGTCCCGGCGTGGGACGATGGGCAGCACTGTGACTGCACCCGCCCGCACCGACCCGACCCGCATCCGGAACTTCTGCATCATCGCCCACATCGACCACGGCAAGTCGACGTTGGCCGATCGGATGCTCGAGGTGACCGGCATCGTCGAGGGGCGCAACATGCGCGCCCAGTACCTCGACCGCATGGACATCGAGCGCGAGCGCGGCATCACCATCAAGAGCCAGAACGTGCGGCTGCCCTGGACCCCGCGCTCGGGCGAGCACGCCGGCACCGAGTACGTGCTGGACATGATCGACACCCCGGGCCACGTCGACTTCACCTACGAGGTGTCCCGGTCGCTGGCCGCCTGCGAGGGTGCGGTGCTGCTGGTCGACGCCGCGCAGGGCATCGAGGCGCAGACGCTGGCCAACCTGTACCTGGCGATCGAGAACGACCTGACGATCATCCCGGTGCTCAACAAGATCGACCTGCCGGCGGCCCAGCCCGAGAAGTTCGCGGCCGAGATCGCGCACATCATCGGCTGCGACCCCGACGACGTGCTGCGGGTCAGCGGCAAGACCGGCGAGGGCGTGCCCGAGCTGCTGGACATGATCGTGGAGAAGATCCCGGCCCCGACCGGCGACGCCGACGGCCCCGCCCGGGCGCTGATCTTCGACTCGGTCTACGACATCTACCGCGGTGTCATCACCTACGTCCGCGTCGTCGACGGCCGCATCTCCGGCCGCGAGCGGATCAAGATGATGAGCAACAACGTCACCCACGAGCTCCTCGAGATCGGCGTCATCTCACCCGAGCCCAAGCCGGTCGAGAGCCTGGGCGTCGGCGAGGTCGGCTACTTCATCACCGGGGTGAAGGACGTCCGGCAGTCCCGGGTCGGCGACACCGTCACGCTGCAGCACCGCCCGGCGGCCGAGTCGCTGGGCGGCTACCGCGACCCCAACCCGATGGTCTACTCCGGGCTGTACCCCATCGACGGCAGCGAGTACCAGCTGCTGCGCGAGGCGCTGGACAAGCTGCTGCTCAACGACGCCGCGCTGGTCTACGAGCCCGAGACCTCGGCCGCCCTGGGCTTCGGGTTCCGGGTCGGCTTCCTGGGCCTGCTGCACCTGGAGATCGTGCGCGAGCGGCTCGAGCGCGAGAGCGGCCTGAGCCTGATCTCCACCGCGCCCAACGTGGTCTACCGGGTGGTGATGGAGGACGGCAGCGAGCACGTCGTCACCAACCCCAGCGACTGGCCGCACGGCAAGATGTCCACGATCTACGAGCCGATCGTCAACGCCACGGTCATCGCCCCCAGCGACTACACCGGCACCATCATGGAGCTCTGCCAGGGCCGCCGCGGATCGCTGACCGGCATGGACTACCTGTCGGAGTCCCGCGTCGAGCTGCGCTACACGCTGCCCCTGGGCGAGATCATCTTCGACTTCTTCGACGCGCTGAAGTCCCGCACCCGCGGGTACGCCAGCCTGGACTACGCCGAGGCCGGCGAGCAGGAGGCCGACCTGGTCAAGGTCGACATCCTGCTGCAGGGCGAGGCCGTCGACGCCTTCTCCTCGATCGTGCACAAGGACAAGGCCTACGGCTACGGCGTGATGATGGCCGGCAAGCTGCGCGAGCTCATCCCGCGCCAGCAGTTCGAGGTGCCGATCCAGGCCGCCGTCGGCGCCCGGGTCATCGCCCGCGAGACCGTGCGCGCGATCCGCAAGGACGTCCTGGCCAAGTGCTACGGCGGTGACATCTCGCGCAAGCGCAAGCTGCTGGAGAAGCAGAAGGAGGGCAAGAAGCGGATGAAAATGGTCGGCCGCGTCGAGGTCCCCCAGGAGGCCTTCGTGGCTGCGCTCTCCAACGCCGAGCCCACCAAGAAGTGACCGGCCGGGTCGAGGCCGTCTGCGTCTCGGGCGACGACCTGCTCCCGCTGCCGGGCAAGCGGCCCTCGACCACCGGCATCCGCAAGCGGCCGGTCGCGGGCCGGGTGGCGGTGCTCGACGAGACGCTCGACGGCGACCGCCAGGTCAACCGCAGGCACCACGGCGGCGAGGGCCAGGCGGTCTACGCCTACGCCGCCGAGGACGCCGCCTGGTGGGCGGCCGAGCTCGGCCGCGACCTGCCGGCCGGGTCGTTCGGGGAGAACCTGCGGACGACGGGGCTCGACCTCACCGGCGCCGTGCTGGGGTCCCGGTGGGCGATCGGCAGCGCCCGGTTCGAGGTCACCGCGCCGCGCATCCCGTGCGCCAACTTCGCCCGCTTCTGGGACGTCCCGGACCTGGTCAAGCGGTTCACCGCGCACGGGGCCAGCGGCGCCTACCTGCGGGTGCTGCAGACCGGCGACGTCGGGGCCGGCGACGCCGTCGAGGTCGTGCACGTCCCCGACCACGGGGTGACCACCGGGCTGCTCTTCCGCGCGCTGACCACGCAGAAGTCCCGGCTGGTCGAGGTCGAGCCGGCACTGGACGTCGTACCGCACAAGGACCGCGACAAGCTCGCCCGGCGCATCGCGGCGCTGGTCGGCTGAACCGTCGCACCCCCGCGCTACTGTCCGCGCGGGCCTCACGGGGAGTCCCGCGAGGAGGCGACATGCGACGGCGTTCGACGGCGGCCGCGCTGCTGACCGTGCTGGCCGCGGCCCTGGCGCTGTCCGGGTGCGGGGGCAGCAGCTCCGACGAGTCGGCCGGCGACCTGCTGGCCCGGGCGAAGTCCGTGCTCGACGACGCGAGCAGCGCCCACTTCGAGCTCACCAGCGACGGTGCCCCGCCGACCGGCAACGCCCTGCTCGGCGGCGAGGGCGACATCGCCCGGCCGGCGTCGTTCGACGGCACGCTGCAGGTGCGGGCCCTGGGCAGCGCGATCGACGCGGAGGTCATCTCGGTCGACGGCACGGTCTACGCCCAGCTCCCGTTCGCCAGCGGGTACAGCGTCGTCGACCCGGCCACCATCGGGGTGGGCGACCCGGGTGCGCTGCTCGACCCCGAGACCGGCATCAGCCAGCTGCTCACCGCCACGCAGTCGCCCGAGCTCGGCGACGAGTCCCGGGTCGACGGCGAGGTGGTCCGCGAGGTCAGCGGCACCCTGCCCGGTCAGCTGGTGGCCGACCTGCTCACCAGCGAGGACCCCGCGCAGGACGTCTCCGCGGTGTTCTCGGTCGCCACCGACAGCGGTGAGCTGCGCCAGGTGCAGCTCACCGGACCGTTCTTCTCCGCCGACGACACGGGCAGCTACACGATCGTGCTGTCGGACTTCGGGGCCGATGTCTCCATCATCGCACCGCCCACCGGCTGAGGTCGCGGCTCCGGGGCGGGCCGCCGTCGTCCTGGCGACGCTGGCGGTGCTGGTCTCGGCGGCCGACACCTACGTCGTCGTGCTGGCCCTGCCCGACATCCTCACCGGGGTCGGCGTGGGGCTCGACCAGCTGCAGGAGGCCACCCCGATCATCGGGGGCTTCCTGCTCGGCTACACCGCCACGTTGCCGCTGCTGGGCAGGTTGGCCGACCTGCGGGGCCGGCTGCCGGTGCTGGTCGGTTGCCTGCTGCTGTTCGCCCTGGGCTCCCTGCTGACTGCCACCGCCGTGGCGCTCGGCCCCGCGGTGCTCGGTCGGGGCCTGCAGGGGATCGGCGCCGGCGGGCTCGTGCCGGCGACGCTGGCCCTCGTGGCCGACCGGTGGCCGCCCGAGCGCCGGGCCGTGCCGCTCGGGGTCGTCGGGGCCGTGCAGGAGGCCGGCGCGGTGCTCGGGCCGCTGGCCGGGGCGGCCGTGCTGGCGGTGTCGGACTGGCGGGCGATCTTCTGGCTGAACCTGGTGCTGGGCGTCGGCCTGGCGGTCGCGCTGCGGCTCACCGGCCCGCGGCGGGCGGGCCGCGACGTCGTCGGGGTCGTGTGCGCGGTGGTGGCCGCGACGGCGCTGGCACTGCAGCTCGCCGAACCCGACGCGCTGGCCACCGACGTGACGCTCGGGTTGGCCTGGGTGCCCCTGGCCGGGCCGGCCTGGAGCACCCCGTTGGTGCTGGTCGCCGTCCTGGGCGCCCTGGGTGTGCTGGTCCGCTCGGCGACCGCCGCGCACCCGGTGCTGCCGCTGCGCGGGCTGCCGGCGCTGGCTCGCGAGGTCGACGTCCTCGGGGCGGTGCTGGTCGTGGTGGCGCTGGGCAGCCTGGTGTGGGCCTTCGCCGCGGCCGACCCGGCCAGGCAGGTGGTCGCGCACGGCCCGGTGCTGCTGCCGCTGGCTGCGGTCGCCGCCGTGGCGTTCGTGCTGCACGAGCGCCGCACCGCCGAGCCGCTGCTGCCGCTGACCGAGCTGCGGCCGGTCGCCGCGTGGGGCGCGCTGCTGGTGAACGTGCTCGTCGGCGTGGCCCTCGTCGCCGCGCTGGTCGACGTCCCGCTGTTCGCCCGGGCCACCACCGAGACCGATCAGCTGGGTGCCGCCCTCGTGCTGGTGGAGTTGCTGGTCGCCGTCCCGGTGGGGGCGGTGGCCGGGGGGTGGCTCTGCCGCCGGGTGCCGCCCCGCTCGATCGCCGGTGCCGGGATGGCGCTGGCCGCGCTCGCGTTCGTCGCCATGACCCGCTGGGACGCCTCGTCGCTGGACAGCTGGACCTCCACCGCCGCGCTGCTGGCCGCCGGGCTGGGGTTCGGGTTGGCGGTCGCCCCGGTCACCGTCGTGCTGCTCGGGGTGACGCCGTCGCGGGTGCACGGCAGCGCGAGCGCACTGGTCGTGGTCGCCCGCACGGTGGGCATGCTGGTGGGGCTCTCGCTGCTCACCGCGATCGCGCTGCGCCGGTTCACCGCGGTGGTGCGCGAGATCCCTAGCCCGCTGGTCAGCTGCCCCACCAGCCCGACCGACTGCCCGGTCTACGACCAGGCGGTCGACGCCGCCGTGCTGACGCAGCTGCACACCGTCTTCACCGGCGCCGCCGTGGCAGCCGCGCTGGCCGCGATCACCGCCGTCGTCCTGCTCCGCGTCCCCGCACCCGCGCGGCACTGATCAGCTGGGTCCACCGGGGTCCGTCCTGGTCCATCGGCGTCGGCTATCCAGGACGGTCCTGGTGGACCCAGCTGCTCCATGCCGGGGGCCGCCGGCTCAGACGGTGAAGACGATCTTGCCGTTGGTGCGGCCCTCGAGCATGCGCTCGAAGCCCTCGCGGGCGTCGGCCAGCGGCAGCTCGACGTCGATCTGCGGGCGCAGGCCGGTGGTCGCGCACAGCTGCACGAGCTGCTCGAGCTCGGCCCGGGTGCCCATGGTCGAGCCCTCGACCCGCAGCTGGGTGAAGAAGACCCGGTTGAGCTCGGCCGAGGGGTCGAAACCGGTGGTCGCGCCCGAGGTGACGATGACCCCGCCGGGCTTGAGCGACTTCACGCTGTGCGACCAGGTGGCCTTGCCGACGGTCTCCATGACGGCGTCGACCCGCTCGGGCAGCCGGGCGCCGGTCTCGAAGGCCTGGTCAGCGCCGAGGGCGAGCGCGGCGGCCCGCTTCTGCTCGCTGCGCCCGGTCACCCACATGCGGTAGCCGGCGACCCGGCCCAGCGCGATCAGCGCGGTGGCGACGCCGCCGGAGGCGCCCTGCACCAGCACGGTCTGCCCCGGCTGCAGCCCGGCCTTGGTGAACAGCATCCGGTAGGCGGTGAGCCACGCGGTGGGCAGGCACGCGGCCTCGGCGAAGGACAGGTCGGCGGGCTTGGGCAGCACGTTGCGCGCCGGCACCAGCACCTGCTCGGCCAGCGTCCCCTGGTGCAGCTCCGACAGCAGCGAGCGCTTGGGGTCCAGCGTCTCGTCGCCCGACCACCCCGGGGTGCCGGTGATGACCGCGTGCACCAGCACCTCGTTGCCGTCGGCGTCCAGACCGGCGGCGTCGCAGCCCAGCGTCATCGGCATGCGCTCCGCGGGCAGGCCCACGCCGCGCAGGCTGAACAGGTCGTGGTGGTTCAGCGACGCCGCCTTCACGTCGACGGTCACCCACCCGTCACGGGCCTCGGGGGCCGGGCGGTCGCCGACCTCCAGCACGGACAGCGGGTCGTCGGCGGACGGTGTCGAGACGAAGGCAGCCAGCATGGTCCTGGAGGTTAACCAGGACTCACGGCGCCGGCACTACCGGACGACGACGGCGAACTCCCCGGCCGCCACGAACTCCCCGATCACCGGGGCGCCGGGCACCTCCCCGGCCAGCAGCAGGCCGCCGGAGGTCTGCGCGTCGGCCAGCAGCAGGCCGTCGTCCTCGCCGACGGCGGTGAGGTCGGTGTGCGGGCGCACCCAGTCGAGGTTGCGGCGGGTGCCGCCGGAGACGAAGCCGTCGGCCACCGACTGCCGGGCCCCGGCGAGGTAGGGGACGTCGGCGGCCGACACCACCGCGGTCACCCCGCTGGCCCGGGCCATCTTGTAGAGGTGGCCGAGCAGGCCGAAGCCGGTGACGTCGGTGCCGGCGCGCACACCGGCGGCCACCGCGGCCACCGAGGCCTCGGCGTTGAGCCGGGTCATGGAGTCGATGGCCTCCGGCGACGGCTCGCCGGTGGCCTTCATGCGGTTGTTCAGCGTGCCGACGCCCAGTGGCTTGGTGAGCGAGATGGCGTCGCCGGCCGCGGCCCGGTCGTTGCGGATCAGCCGGTCGAGGTCGACCAGGCCGGTGACCGCCATGCCGTAGGTGGGCTCGGGGGAGTCGATGGAGTGCCCGCCGCCCACGTGGCAGCCGGCCTCGTGCGCGACCTCGAGGCCGCCGCGCAGCACCTCGGCGGCGAGCTCTGCGGGCAGCACGTCACGGGGCCAGCCGAGCAGGTTGACCGCGACCGTCGGCGTGCCGCCCATGGCGTAGACGTCGGACAGCGCGTTGGCCGCCGCGATGCGCCCGAAGGTGTACGCGTCGTCGACGACCGGGGTGAAGAAGTCCGTGGTGAGCACCAGCCCCTGCCCGCCGGGCAGGCGGACGACGGCGGCGTCGTCCCCGTCGTCCAGGCCCACGACGAGCTCGGAGGAGGGGTCGCGCGGGCCGGTGTGCGTCAGCCCCGCCACGACCGCCTCGAGCTCGCCGGGCGGGATCTTGCAGGCGCACCCGCCGCCGTGCGCGTACTGGGTCAACCGGGTCGTCGTCACCCGGCCCAGTGAACCGGACCGGACCGGAGGGGGCAGGATCGGCAGCGAGGTCCGGGCCGGAGCCGGCGGCCGAGGACCCGCGCCACCGAGGGGACCCCGCATGCCCACGACCGACCGCGCGGTCCCGCCCGCCGAGCCGGGCACCGCCCCCACCGGGCCGGACCGACGCCGGGTGCTGCTGCTCGGCGGGGTCGCGATCGCGCTGCTGGTCGCCGGTCTGTGGTGGGCCAAGTACGGGCCCTACACCGAGAAGGTGCCGGCCGTCCTGGGCAGCCACGACCTCGGCGCCTCGATCCTCACCGGCGAGGGCGAGCAGGCCCCGCCGGTGTCGCTCGCCGCTGGGTGGGACTTCACGGTCGCCTACACCGCCGCGATCTGGAAGGCACTGGTCGTCGGCCTGGTGCTGGCCGCCGCGGTGCAGGTGCTGCTGCCGGTCACCTGGCTGCAGCGGGTGCTCGGTGCCCCGGACGCCGGTGCCGCCCGCGGGGGTCTGCGCGGCGGCTTGGCCTCGGTGCCCACCCTGATGTGCTCGTGCTGCGCCGCCCCGCTCGCCGTGGGTCTGCGGCGCGCGAAGGCGGGCACCAGCGCGGTGCTGGCGTTCTGGCTGGGCAACCCGGCGCTCAACCCGGTGGTGCTCGTCCTCTGCCTCGCCGTGCTGCCCTGGCCCTGGGCCGTGCTGCGCTTCGGGGCGGGCCTGCTCGTCGTGGTCGGCGCGGTGGCGCTCGCCGGGTGGCTGGGCCGCCGGGCGGAGGCGGACGTCGTCCCGGTCGACGTACCCGCGCCCGTGGCCGACCGGCGTCCGGTGCTCGTGCGGTTCGTGGCGACGCTGGCCGGGCTCGCCGTCCGGTTGCTGCCCGAGTACCTGGCCGTGGTGTTCGTGCTGGGCACGTTCCGCGGCGTGCTCTTCCCGGCCGACGGCGGCAGCGGGGTGGCCGCCGTCGCGGTGCTGCTGCTCCTGCTGGTCGCCGGGCTGGCGCTGCCGGTGCCCACCGGCGGCGAGGTGGCGGTCGTGTCGGCGGCGCTGGCGGCGGGGCTGGCCGCACCGTCGGCTGCGGTCCTGCTGGTGGCGCTGCCGGTGCTGAGCCTGCCCTCGCTGCTGATGGTCCGGCACGTCTTCCCGCGCCGGCTGCTCGCGGGGACGACGGCCCTGGTCGCCGTGGTGGCCCTCCTGGGTGCCGGGGTCACCGCCGTGCTGACCGTCTGATCCGCCCGTACCGTGGCCCACGGAGGCGTCAGGGTGTCTGGTGACCCCCGCGGCCTCTAAAGCCGACGTGGCCCGGTAGCCGGGTCAGGCGGGTTCGATTCCCGTCCGCCTCCGCCAACAGACCCTGGAGAGATGACGACCGACCCCCGCCGCCGGGTGCCCCGCACCGACGCGCTGCTCGCCGACCCCCGGGTCGCGGCGGGCGTCGAGCGCCTCGGGCGCGAGCTGGTGAAGTCCGTGGTGGTCGCCGTCCAGCAGCGCGTGCGCGAGGGCGGGCTCGCACCCGGGGCCGCCGCCGACGCCGTGGTCGCGGCGCTGCCCGCCTCGGCGGCCAGCCTGCACCGGGTGCTGAACGCCACCGGCGTGCTCGTGCACACCAACCTGGGCCGGGCGCCGTGGTCGCCTGCGGCGGTCGAGGCGGTCGTCGCAGCCAGCGGGACCACCGACGTCGAGCTCGACCTGGCCACGGGCCGGCGCGGGCCGCGCGGCGAGGGGGCGATCGACGCCCTGCTGGCCGCCGTCCCGGCCGCGCAGGCGGCGATCGTCGTCAACAACTGCGCGGCCGCGCTCGCCCTGGTGGCCACCTGCCTCGGCGGCGAACTGGTGGTGGCCCGTGGCGAGCTGGTCGAGATCGGGGACGGCTTCCGCATCCCCGACCTGCTGGTCTCGACCGGCGCCCGGCTGCGCGAGGTCGGGACGACGAACCGGGTCACCCGTGCCGACTACGCCGCGGCGGTGGGCCCGGACACCGGCGCGGTGCTGAAGATCCACCCCTCGAACTTCGTCGTGCGTGGCTTCACCGCAGCCGTCGAGGTGGCCGAGCTCGCGGGCATCGGCGTCCCGGTCGTGGCCGACGTCGGGTCAGGGCTGCTGCGGCCGCACCCGGCCCTGCCCGACGAGCCCGACCTGCAGACCACGCTGGCTGCCGGCGCGGACCTGGTGCTGTGCAGCGGCGACAAGCTGCTGGGCGGCCCGCAGGCCGGGTTGGTCCTGGGCCGCGCCGACCTGGTGCAGCGGCTGCGCCGGCACCCGCTCTACCGCGCGCTGCGGGTGGACAAGACGATCCTGGCCGCGCTGGAGGCCACGCTGCGCGGCCCGGTGCCCCCGGTGCACCGCATGCTCGCGACGACGACCGGCGAGCTGCGGGCCCGAGCCGAGGCGGTCGTCGCCGCGCTGGGCGGCGACGCGCACGTGGTCGAGGCGAGCGCGCGGGTCGGCGGTGGCGGGGCCCCGGAGTTCGAGCTGCCCAGCGTCGCCGTCGCGCTGCCCGCGTCGTTCGCCGAGCCGCTGCGGCACGGCGCGCCCCCGGTGGTCGGCTACCTGGCCGACGGGCGCACCCTGCTCGACCTGCGCAGCCTCGACCCCGCCGACGACGAGGCGCTGGTGGAGGCGGTCCGGGCGTGCAGGTGATCGCCACCGCCGGGCACGTCGACCACGGCAAGACCTCGCTGGTCACCGCGCTGACCGGCATGCAGCCCGACCGCCTCGAGGAGGAGCGCCGCCGCGGGCTGACCATCGACCTCGGCTTCGCCTGGACCACGCTCACCTCGGGCCGCACCGTCGCCGTCGTCGATGTCCCGGGGCACGAGAAGTTCGTCGGCACCATGCTCGCCGGGGTCGGCTCGGTGCCGGCGGCGCTGGTCGTGGTGGCCGCCGACGACGGCTGGTCCGCCCAGACCGCCGAGCACGTCGCCGTCCTCGACGCCCTCGGCGTGCGGCACGGGTTGCTGGTGGTCACGAAGTCCGACCTCGCCGACCCGGCTCCGGTGCTGGCCGACGTGCGTGAGCGGCTGGCGCAGACCTCGCTGGGCGAGGTGCCGGGGGTGGCGGCCAGCTCGCGCACCGGCGACGGCGTCCCGGCGGTGGCCGCCGCGCTGGAGGAGCTGCTCGCCGGCCTGCCCGCCCCGGACACCGTCGCGCCCGTGCGGCTGTGGGTGGACCGCGCGTTCACCATCCGCGGCGCCGGCACCGTCGTCACCGGCACCCTGGCGGCGGGCACCGTGCGCGCCGGTGACCGGTTCGACCTCGGCGGCCGGGAGGTCGTGGTGCGGGGGCTGCAGTCGCTGGGCGAGCCGGTCGAGCAGGCCGCGGCGACCGCCCGGGTGGCGCTGAACCTGCGCGGCGTCGCGGTCGAGGAGATCTCCCGGGGCGACGCGCTGCTGACGCCCGGGGCGTTCCGGGACACCGCCGAGCTCGACGTCGTCCTCGTGCGTCCGGCCGAGCGGCTGCCCGCCGAGCTCGTGGTGCACATCGGCTCGGCGACCGTCGCGGCCAGGGTGCGGCCGCTGGACGACGCCGCGGTGCGGTTGCGGCTGGCCCACCCGCTGCCGCTGCGGGTGGGGGACCGGCTGCTGCTGCGCGACCCCGGCACCCGCACGGTGCACGGCGCCGACGTCCGGGACGTCGACCCGCCCGAGCTGCACCGGCGGGGCGCCGCCCGGGCCCGGGCCGCCGATCTCGCCGCGGGCGGGGGAGCGCTGGCCGACCTCGCCCGCCGGCGCGTGGTGCTGCGCGCGGAGTTCGTCGCGATGGGTTGGTCGGTGCCTGCCGAGGCCACCGCGGTCGGCCGCTGGTTGCTCGCCCCCGGCCTGGCCGACGAGCTGGCCGCCCGGGTGCCCGCGGTGGTCGCCCGCTACCGGCAGCTGCGCCCGCTGGAGCCCGGCCCACCGGTCGCCGTGCTGCGCAGTGCGCTCGAGCTGCCCGACGTCGAGCTGGTCGCCGGGCTGGTCCGCGCCCCGCTGCAGCTGCGCGACGGGCGGGTGGTCGCCGAGGGCGGCCTGCCCGAACCGGTCCAGCGTGCGGTGTCGGCGGTCCTCGCCCGGCTGGCCGAGCAGCCCTTCGCCGCCCCGGACGCCGAGGAGCTGGCCGCCGCCGGGCTCGGTCCGCGCGAGCTGGCGGCCGCGGTGCGCGACGGCCAGCTGGTGCGCATCGCCGAGGGCGTCGTGCTGGCTCCCGGCGTCGAGGAGCGGGCCCGGCGGGCGCTCGCCGGCATCGCGCAGCCGTTCACGCTGAGCCAGGCGCGGCAGGCCTGGGGGACGTCGCGCCGCGTCGCCGTCCCGCTGGCCGAGTGGCTCGACGCCCGTGGCGTCACCGAGCGCCTCCCCGACGCCACCCGCCGCCTGCGCTGACCGCGGTCGCGACCTCCGTCAGGGCAACGGGCCGCCGAGGTAGGTGGCGCGGGTGGTCTCGCCGAGGGTCTCGCGGCGTTCGCGGTCGGCGTCCACCGGCCACTGCGAGGTGTCGGTGGTCTCCACCCACTCGTCGGGCTGCGGCCCGTCGGGCAGGACGGTGAAGCGGCTGCGGTCGGGCTCGCTCATGCCCGCAGGGTCCCGCCGGGCCGTCGTCGGGGCAAGCCTCAGCCCTGGGGCACCCAGGACGCCGGGCGCTTCTCGCGGAACGCGGCGATGCCCTCCTGGCCCTCGGCGGAGGCGAAGAACCGGGCCGAGGTCTCCAGCAGGGGCGCGAAGTCGAGCTCCGATCGGAGCAGCCGCTTGGTCTCGGCCAGCGCGGCCGGGGCGCCGGCGGCCAGCGCGGTCACCTGGGCCTCGACGGTCGCGGACACGTCGTCGTCGGCGACCGCGAGGTCGACCAGACCCGTGGCCTGCGCGGTCGCGGCGTCGAACACCTCACCGGTCAGCATCAGCCGGTGCACGGCGTTGGCGTGCATGCGCGGCCGGCACACCGCGGAGATGACGGCCGGGACCACGCCGATGCGCACCTCGGCGAACCCGAAGGTGGCCGAGGCGCCCGCGACCACGACGTCGCAGGCGGCCAGCAGGCCCACCCCGCCCGCCCGGGCCGGGCCGCGGACGGCGGCCAGCACCGGCTTGGGCGAGTGCCAGATCGTCGACAGCAGGTCGGGGAACTCGTTCACCCCCTGGTCGGCCGCGGCGCCGCCCGCGGCCTCGGAGAGGTCCATGCCGGAGCAGAAGACCCGGCCGGTGTGGTCGAGGACCACCACGCGGACGGCGTCGTCGGCCAGCGCGGCGGCGAGGGCGTCGCGCAGCTGGGCGCGCATGGCGCGGGAGAGCGCGTTGCGGTTGGCGGGGGAGTCGAGGGTGAGGGTGGCGACACCGCGGGACACCTCGACGTGGAGCACCGAGTCGGTCACGGCACCCATCCTGCACCGGCCGTGGACACTGGGTGCAGCGATGACCACGACCCTCCCCATCCTCGGCCAGACCCCGGTGCTCCCGGCGGGCCCGCAGATGCTCGACGACGCGGCCCGGGCGACGGTGCACGGCACCCCGTTCGGGCTCTACGTGCACGTGCCGTTCTGCGCCACGCGCTGCGGCTACTGCGACTTCAACACCTACACCTCCGACGAGCTCGGCCCCGGCGCCAACCGCAGCGAGTACGCGGCCACCGCGATCGCCGAGCTCGAGCTGGCTGCCCGGGTGCTGGGCCCCGAGCCGCCCGAGATCAGCACCGTGTTCGTCGGCGGCGGCACCCCGACGCTGCTGCCGGCGGCCGACCTGGTCGCCGTCCTCGCCCGGGCCCGCGAGCTGTTCCCGGTGGCGGCCGACGTCGAGGTCACCACCGAGGCCAACCCCGAGTCGGTGACACCCGAGTCGCTGGACGTGCTGCGCGCGGGCGGGTTCACCCGCATCAGCCTGGGCATGCAGTCGGCCGCGCCGCACGTCCTCGCCGTCCTCGACCGCCGGCACACCCCCGGCCGGGCCGCCGAGGCCGCCCGCGAGGCCCGCGGCGCCGGGTTCGAGCACGTCAACCTGGACCTGATCTACGGCGCGCCGGGGGAGACCGACGCCGACTGGGACCTCTCGCTGCAGGCCGTCCTCGACGCCCCGGTCGACCACGTCAGCGCCTACGCCCTCATCGTCGAGCAGGGCACCAAGCTCGCCCGCCGGGTGGCCCGCGGCGAGCTGCCGATGCCCGACGACGACGTCCTGGCCGACCGCTACGAGCAGGCCGACCGGGTGCTGCGCGGCGCCGGGCTCGAGTGGTACGAGGTCTCCAACTGGGCCACCGACCGGGCCGCCCGCTGCCGGCACAACGAGCTGTACTGGGCCAACGCGCACTGGTGGGGCATCGGGCCGGGCGCGCACAGCCACGTCGGCGGCCTGCGCTGGTGGAACGTCAAGCACCCCGCCGCCTACGCCGGTCGCCTCGCCGCCGGTGAGCACCCCGCCGCCGGTGCCGAGCGACTGACGCCCGAGGACGTCGCCCTGGAGACCGTGATGCTCGGCCTGCGGCTGCGCGACGGCCTGCCGCTGTCTGCGCTGTCGGACGTCGGTCGCGCCCGGGCCGAGCACGCCGTCGCCCGCGGGCTGCTCGAGCCCGCCGCCCACGCGGCCGGCCGCGCCGTCCTCACCGACCGGGGGCGCCTGCTGGCCGACGCCCTGGTCCGCGACCTCACGGACTGAGGTTCGAGGAGCGGGGCCCGGAGGGTCTCGGACGAGGACCTCGACCCCGTCCCGACGACGGGAGGCCGCGAGGCACGAGTGCCCTCCCGAGGAGGGAGCAGCGTCGCTCGTCGCCGCGGGGGAACGGCTCCTGGACGCGGTGTGGTCCGGAGGACCACGATGTGCCCGTGCGGCACCGCTACGACATCCTGACCCGGATCACCGCGATGGACCCCGTGCGCGACCACCTCGCGGTCCACCGGCTCACGGCGACGCACGAGTTCCCGTGGGACATGAACCAGGCGCTCAGCTTCGCCCTGTTCCGCACGTACGCCGTGCCGAGCATCGGGGAGCTGCTGGCGCGGACGGGGGAGTTCACCGAGCGGGTGCAGAAGCGCTACGACGACACCGGGTTGATCCTCGACGCCGTCCTCGAGCACGGGCCGGACTCGGCCACCGGCAAGGCCGCGATCCGGCGGATGAACCAGATGCACCGGTCGTACGAGATCAGCGACGACGACATGCGCTACGTGCTGTGCACCTTCGTGATCACCCCGATCCGCTGGATGGACGCCTACGCCTGGCGGCCGATGAGCGGCGTGGAGAAGATCGCCAGCGCCGAGTACTACAAGGCGCTCGGCACGCGCATGGGCATCAAGGGCATCCCGGACACCTGGCAGGAGTTCGCCCGGGTGCACGACGCCTACGAGGCCGACCACTTCGCGTTCAGCGAGGGCGGCCGGGCCGTCGCGGACGCCACGCTCGCGCTGCTGGGCACCTTCCCGCCGCACGACAAGCTACCGGCGGCCGTCGTCCGGCAGACCTCGTTCGCGCTCATGGACGACGCCCTGCTCGCCGCCTTCCGCTACCCGCAGCCGAACCCCGTGCTGGCCGCCACCACCCGGGCCGGGCTGCGGGCGCGCGGGCGGGCCCTGCGCTTCGCCGCGCCGCGCACCGAGCCCTTCTACGCCCGGCAGCTGCCGACCATCCGCAGCTACCCCGACGGCTACGACGTGAGCGCGCTCGGCACGTTCCCCACCGGCTGCCCGGTCCCGCACTGATCAGGCGTGCAGGGCGGCGAGGATGCCCTCGCCGTAGCGCTCGAGCTTGGCCGCGCCCACGCCGCTGATCGAGCCCAGCGCCGCGACGTCCACGGGCTGCTCGGTGGCGATCTGCCGCAGCGTCGCGTCGTGGAAGACCACGTATGCGGGCACGCCCTGCTCCTTCGCCGTCGCCGCCCGCCAGGCGCGCAGCCGCTCGAACGCCGGTGCCGCCTCCGCGGGCAGGTCGACCGCTGCCTTGGCGGCCTTGCCGGTGCGCCCACGGGCCACCCGCTCGGGCTCTCGGCGCATCGGCACCGACTGCTCGCGGCGCAGCACCGGCCCGCTGGCCTCGCTGAGCGCCAGCGTGCCGTACTCGCCCTGCACGGCCAGCAGCCCCAGCGCCAGCAGCTGCCGCACGACCCCGCGCCACTGCTGCTCGGACAGGTCGGCGCCGATGCCGAAGGTGCTGAGCTGGTCGTGGGCGTGCTGCACCACCTTCTCGGTGCGCTTGCCCAGCAGGATGTCGATCGACTGGCCCGCCCCGAACGACTGGCCGCGCTCGCGCTGCAGCCGCAGCACCGTCGACAGCAGCATCTGGGCCGGGATCGTGGCGTCCCACGTCTCCGGCGGCACCAGGCAGGTGTCGCAGTTGCCGCAGGGCTCGCTCTGCTGCCCGAAGTGCGCGAGCAGACGCACCCGCCGGCACTCGACCGTCTCGCAGAGGGCGAGCATCGCGTCGAGCTGCGCGGCGAGCATGCGGCGGTGCGCGAGGTCGCCCTCGGACCCCTCGATCATCTTGCGCTGCTGGACGACGTCGGCCAGGCCGTAGGCCAGCCAGGCCGTGGAGGGCAGGCCGTCGCGGCCGGCCCGGCCGGTCTCCTGGTAGTAGCCCTCGACCGACTTCGGCAGGTCCAGGTGCGCCACGAACCGGACGTCGGGCTTGTCGATGCCCATGCCGAACGCGATGGTCGCCACCATCACCAGGCCGTCCTCGCGCAGGAACCGCGACTGGTTGGTCGCTCGGGTGCGCTGGTCGAGCCCGGCGTGGTACGGCAGCGCCGGGATGCCGTTCTTCACCAGGAACTCGGCGGTGGTCTCGACCGAGGACCGCGACAGGCAGTAGACGATGCCGGCGTCGCCGGGGTGCTCGGTGCGCAGCAGGTCCAGCAGCTGCTTGCGGGGCTCGTTCTTCGGCGCGATGCGGTACTGGATGTTGGGCCGGTCGAAGCCCGCGACCACGTGGAGAGCGTCGTCGAGCTGCAGCCGGGTGCTGATCTCCGCATGCGTGCGCGGGGTCGCCGTCGCCGTCAGCGCCACCCGGGGGACGTCGGGCCACTTCTCGTGCAGCATCGACAGGCCCAGGTAGTCGGGCCGGAAGTCGTGCCCCCACTGGGCCACGCAGTGCGCCTCGTCGATGGCGAACAGCGCGATGCGGCCCCGCTCGAGCAGCCGGGCCGTGCGCGACTCCCCGCCGCCCAGCGACTCGGGCGCGACGTAGAGCAGGTCGAGCTCCTCGGCGAGGAAGGCCTGCTCGACGGCCCGGCGCTCGTCGGGGTCCTGGCTGGAGTTCAGGAACCCGGCCCGCACGCCGAGCGCGGTCAACGCGTCGACCTGGTCCTGCATGAGCGCGATGAGCGGGGACACGACCACGCCGACGCCGTCGCGCAGCAGCGCCGGCACCTGGTAGCAGAGCGACTTGCCGCCGCCGGTGGGCATGAGCACCAGCGCGTCGCCGCCGGCCGCGACGTGCTCGACCACCTGCTGCTGCGGGCCGCGGAAGCTGTCGTAGCCGAACACCCGGCTGAGCACGTCGAGCGCGGGGGCGGTCACGCAGTCGAGGGTAGGGGCGCGGATCTGACATCCGTCAGGGCCTGTGGACGACGTCCGGCACTACAGCCGGGGCGCCGCGCTGACCAGGCTGGACGCATGACACCGGCACTGGAGATCCGCGGGCTGACGGTCCGCTACGGCGGCACCACCGCCGTCCACGACCTGGACCTCAGCATCGCCCGCGGCGAGACGGTGGCCCTGCTGGGCACCAACGGCGCGGGCAAGTCCTCGACCGTCAACGCCGCGCTCGGGCTCTTCCGCCCGAGCGCCGGCACCGTGCAGCTGCTGGGCCGCGAGCCGCTGGCCGCCGTCCGCTCCGGCGGGGTCGGCGCGATGCTGCAGCACGGCGGGCTGCCCAGCGAGTCGCGGGTGGGCGAGGTGCTCCGGCTGGTCGCCGGCCGCTACGCCGACCCGTGGCCCCTGGCCGACCTCGTCACGACCACCGGCATCGACGGCCTGCTCGACCGGCGCACCGAGCAGCTCTCGGGCGGGCAGCGCCAGCGCGTGCTGCTGGCCCTCGCGCTGGCCGGCACGCCGCCGCTGCTCGTGCTCGACGAGCCCACCAGCGCCATGGACGTCGAGGGCCGGCAGGCCTTCTGGACGACGATGCGCGACCTCGCCGACCGCGGGCACACCGTCGTGTTCGCCACCCACCACCTCGCCGAGGCCGACGCCGTCGCCGACCGCGTGGTCGTGGTGGACGCCGGCCGCGTGGTCGCCGACGGCAGCTCGGCGCAGATCAAGTCCCGCATCGCCGGGCGCACCGTCCGGTTCGGCTGCACCGACCGTGCCGGGCTGGCCGAGCTGCCCGGCGTCACCTCCGTCCGCGGCTCCGGCGACCTGGTCGAGCTGGCCACCACCGACGCCGAGGCCACCCTGCGCGCCCTGCTCACCACCCGCGACCGCCTGCCCGACCTCGAGGTGGCCGGCGCCAGCCTCGAGCAGGCCTTCCTCACCCTCACCGGAGGCACGAAGTGACCGCCCTGCTGACCTTCCAGCTCCGCCGCGTGCTCCGCTCCTGGGAGTACCTGTTCTTCACCGTCGTGCTGCCGGCACTGTTCACGGTCTTCTTCACCAAGGTGTTCGGCGGCCAGGCCGGCAGCGGCGCCGAGTACCAGGACTACGCCCGCACCTACATGGTCTCGATGATGGCCTACGGCGGGCTCGGCGCCGCCCTGGGCGCGACCATCCGGCTCTCGTTCGACCGGGCCTCCGGGTGGCTGCGCCAGCTGCGCGTACTGCCCGTGCCCGCACGCGACGTGGTCGTCGTCGACATCGCCGTCGGCATGCTGCTCGTCCTGCCGAGCCTGGTCGTCGTCGCCCTGGTCGGCCGGTTCGTCAACGGCGTCCAGCTGGGGCTGGGCACCTGGGTCGGGCTGGTCGCCGCGCTGTGGCTCGGGTCGGCGGCGTTCGTGGCCCTGGGCATGCTGCTGGGCCTGGCGCTGGAGCAGAAGGCGGCCGGTGCCGCGATGGGCATCGTGTCGGTGGTGCTGGCCGCGCTGGGCGGGTTGTGGATCCCCGTCGAGGTCTTCCCGGCCGGGTTCCGCACGGTGGCGCAGGCGACGCCGTCCTACTGGTACGCCGAGCTCGGCCGCGGGGTGGTCGGGGACGGCGGCACGGTGCTGCCGGTGCTGGCGCTCGCCGGGTTCGCCGCGGTGTTCGCGCTGGCCGCGCTGGCCGTCGGCGCACGGCGCCCGCTGCACGCCGTCGCCGGCTGAGCGGGGAGACTGGCGCCGTGGAGCCCGTCGTCCCCGCCCGCCCGGTGCTCTGGCGGCGCCTGGCCTGGTCCGTGCCGTGGCTGGTGTTCCAGGTCTTCCCGGTGCTCGACCTGGTGCTGACCCCCCGGCCGCCGGCGCTGCAGGTGCTCATCGGGGCGGCGCTCGTGGCGTTCACCGTCGCCTACATGAGCGTGCTGGCCCGGTTCGCCGACGCCCGCGGGGTCCGGCCGGACTTCGTCGTCGTGGTGCTGCTGGCGCTGGCGCTGTCGGCCGGGTTCGGCACCAGCTACGCGGGCCTGTGGATCTACGTCTCCGCCGCCGCGGCGGCGAGCCTGGCCGAGCGCCTGGTCTGGCCGGTCACCGGGGCCGCGACGCTGGCCTCGGCGGTGGTGATCGTGTCCTACCAGGACTGGACGTCGCTCTTCCTGCCCATCCTCTGCCCGCTCACGGCGGCCACGCTCTGGGGCACCCGGCACCTGCTCACCATCAACGCCGAGCTCACCGCGGCCCGCGAGGAGCTGGCCCGCAACGCCGTCGCCGAGGAGCGCATGCGGTTCGCCCGCGACCTGCACGACCTGCTGGGGCACTCGTTGTCGCTCATCGCGCTCAAGAGCGAGCTCGCCCGCCGGCTGGCTCCGGTCGACGGCGACCGTGCCGCCGCCGAGATGGCCGACGTCGAGGACGCCGCCCGCCGTGCGCTGGCCGAGGTGCGCGAGGCGGTCAGCGGCTACCGGCAGGTCAGCTGCGGGCAGGCGCTGGCCGAGGCGCGGTCCGCGCTGTCGGGCGCGGGCATCGCCTTCGGCGGGCCCGAGCGGGTGCCCGCCCTCCCGGGCACCGTCGACGCGGCGCTGGGCTGGGTGGTGCGCGAGGCCACCACGAACGTGCTGCGGCACAGCGGGGCGTCGGCGGTGACCGTCGAGCTCGTCGACGACGGCACGGAGGTGCAGCTGGTGGTCGCCGACGACGGCCGCGGCCCCACCGACGCCACCGCCCCCGGCTCGGGGCTCACGGGTCTGCGCGAGCGGGTCGGCGCCGTCGGCGGGTCGCTGACCGGTGGCGCCGGGCCCCGCGGCGGGTGGCGGCTGACCGCCGTCGTGCCGTTGGTGCCCGCCCCGGCACCGGCCGAGGTGACCGCGTGATCCGGGTGCTGCTGGCCGAGGACCAGCAGCTCGTGCGCGGTGCGCTGCGCGCGTTGCTGGAGCTGGAGGAGGACATCACCGTCGTCGCCGACGTCGGCCGCGGCGACCTGGTGCTGGCCGCCGCCCACGAGCACGCCCCCGACGTCGCCGTGATGGACATCGAGATGCCCGGCTGCGACGGCATCGAGGCCGCCCGCGGCCTGGCCCGTGAGCTGCCCGCGGTCAAGGCCGTCATCCTCACGACCTTCGGCCGGCCCGGGTTCCTGCGCCGGGCGATGGAGGTGGGCGCGCAGGGCTTCCTGGTCAAGGACTCACCCGTCGCCGAGCTCGCCGCCGCGATCCGCTCGGTCGTGGCGGGGGAGCGGGTCATCGACCGCGACCTGGCCGCCGCCGCGCTGGCCCTGGGCTCCTCGCCCTTGTCGGCGCGGGAGGCCGACGTGCTGCGGGCCGCGGCCGACGGCGCGACGGTGGCCGACATCGCCGGCCGGCTGTTCCTGTCCGAGGGCACGGTGCGCAACTACCTGTCCAACGCCATCGGGAAGACCGGCGCCCGCACGAGGGTCGAGGCCGCGCGGGTGGCTGCCGACAAGGGCTGGCTCTAGCCCCGCCCCGGCCGTGAGCCCGGGGTGCACCAGCTCCGACGAGCCGCGTGCACCCTCCTGCGCCGACAACGCCCCAGGGGGGTGCACGTTCGTCGTCCCACCTGGCCCACGCCGAGCCGGAGGCGGCGGGGCTCAGGCGCCGGGCATCAGGGAGTCGAGGTCCAGCACGCGCACGTGGATGACGTTGCGCTGCTGCAGGGCCGCACGCAGGGCGCGGTGCAGGCCGTCCTCGAGGAACATCTCGCGGTGCCACTGCACGGCGTGCGGGAACAGGTCGCCGTAGAAGGTGGAGTCGTCGGCGAGCAGGGCGTCCAGCTCGAGCGTGCGCTTGGTGGTGACCAGCTGGTCGAGCCGGATCTGGCGGGGCGGGATCATCGCCCAGTCCCGCGTCGAGAAGCCGTGGTCGGGGTAGGGACGCCCGTCGCGCACCGCCTTGAAGATCAGTGCCCGGCTCCCCTCAGACCCGACCCCGGGGACCCGGGGCGCTCCGCCGCGACCCACCCTAGTGGGGCCCGGCCGGGGTCGGAGGTGCGGGACGCGGTGCGTGTCCGGTCGTATGCTGATCGTTGGCACTCGGGATCGGTGAGTGCCAGTCGTCGGTCGGTACGGGAGGTGCGGGATGGCCCACGAGGACCGTCGTCTGCAGGTCCTGCGGGCGATCGTGCAGGACTACGTGTCCACCAACGACCCGGTGGGGTCCAAGGCCCTGGCCGCCCGGCACGACCTCGGCGTCTCCCCGGCCACCATCCGCAACGACATGGCGGTGCTGGAGGAGGAGGGCTACATCACCCAGCCGCACACCAGTGCCGGCCGGGTGCCCACAGACAAGGGCTACCGCTTCTTCGTCGACCGGCTCTCGCAGGTCAAGCCGTTGTCGGTGGCCGAGCGGCGGGCCATCGAGCGCTTCCTCGACGGCGCGCTCGACCTCGACGACGTGCTCAGCCGCACGGTGCGCCTGCTGGCCCAGCTCACCCGCAACGTCGCGGTGATCCAGTACCCCACGCTGTCGCGCTCGGCGGTCCGGCACCTCGAGGTCGTGCAGCTGGCGGCCAACCGGCTGCTCGTCGTCCTCATCACCGACACCGGTCGGGTCGAGCAGCGGGTGGTCGAGATCCCGCCGGTCACCGACGCCCCCGCCGGCGTCGACCCCGTGGCCGAGCTGCGCACCCTGCTCAACGCCGCCTTCGTCGGCGCCAAGCTGGCCGAGGCCGGTGTGAAGGTCGCCGACCTCCTCGACACCGCCCCGGCCCACCTGCGCGGGCTGGTGGCCGCGGTCAGCGCGACGCTGGTCGAGACCCTCGCCGAGCCGGGTGAGGACCGCCTGCTCGTCGGCGGCACCGCCAACCTCACCCGCGGCGGGGCACTGGACTTCCCCGGCACCCTGCGCCCGCTCCTCGAGGCCCTCGAGGAGCAGGTCGTGGTGCTGCGGCTGATGGGCGAGGTCGACCCGGGCCACGTGCTGGTCCGGATCGGCGAGGAGAACGCCCACGAGGGGTTCACCGGCGCGTCGCTGGTCTCCGTGGGCTACGGGTCGGCCGGCAGCGCCGACCTCGCACTCGGGGGCCTCGGCGTCGTGGGCCCCACCCGCATGGACTACCCCGGGACCATGGCCGCGGTGCGCGCCGTGGCCCGCTACGTCGGCCAACTGCTGGCCGAGAGCTGAGGACTGAGAACACCAGATGGCTACGGACTACTACGGCGTGCTCGGGCTCTCCCAGGGAGCCACCGACAAGGAGATCAAGAGCGCGTACCGCCGCAAGGCCCGCGACCTGCACCCCGACGTCAACCCCGACCCCGGGGCCAAGGAGGAGTTCCAGCAGGTCAGCCGGGCCTACGAGGCGCTGACCGACCCCGAGAAGCGGCGCATCGTCGACCTCGGCGGCGACCCGTTCGAGTCCGGCGGCGGCGGGGGCGGCAACCCGTTCGGCGGGGGAGCGGGCTTCGGCGGCCTGGGCGACATCATGGACGCCTTCTTCGGCGGCGGCGGGGCCACCCGCGGCCCGCGCAGCCGCACCCGGGCCGGGGGCGACGCCCTCATCCGGGTCGAGCTCGACCTCGACGAGACGGTCTTCGGCACCACCACCGACATCACCGTCGACACCGCCGTCCTGTGCACGCAGTGCACCGGCGCGGGCACCGCACCCGGCACCCACCCGGCGCAGTGCACCACCTGCAACGGCCGCGGCGAGGTGCAGAGCGTGCAGCGCTCGTTCCTGGGCCAGGTCGTCGCCTCCCGGCCGTGCCCCACCTGCGCCGGAACCGGCCAGGTCATCCCGCAGCCCTGCCCGCAGTGCGCCGGCGACGGCCGGGTGCGCGCCCGCCGCACCATTCCGGTCAAGGTGCCCGCCGGTGTCGAGGACGGCATGCGCATCCGGCTCTCGGGCCAGGGCGAGGTCGGCCCCGGCGGCGGCCCGGCCGGTGACCTGTACGTCGAGATCCACGAGCGCCCGCACGACGTCTTCACCCGGGACGGCGAGGACCTGCACTGCCGGGTCACGCTGCCGATGACGGCCGCCGCGCTGGGCACCACCCTCACGCTGCGCACCCTGGACGGCGACGAGCCGCTGGACATCAAGGCCGGCACCCAGTCCGGCTCGGTGCTCACCCTGCGCGCGCACGGCGCCCCCCGGCTGCGCGCCACCGGCCGCGGCAACCTTATGGTGCACGTCGACGTGCAGACCCCGACCAAGCTCGACGGCGAGCAGGAGGAGCTGCTGCGCAAGCTCGCCGCCGTCCGGGGCGAGGACCACCCCGAGGCCAGCCGGGCCCAGCACAACGGACTGTTCGGGCGGGTCCGCGACGCCTTCAACGGCCGATGACCGACCCCGGCACCCTCGCCCACGACGGCGCGCCGCTGTTCCTCGTCGACGAGCTGCCCGCCGGCGGCACGGTGCTGGTCACCGGGCACGAGGCGCGGCACGCCGTCGACGTCCTGCGGATGACGGCGGGGGAGCGGGTCCGGGTCGCCGACGGCGAGGGCACCCTGGTCGAGGGCGTGGTCGCCGCCGCTGGCCCCGAGGGGCTGCAGGTCGAGGTGCTGGCCCGGCACGACGTCCCCGCGCCGGAGCCGGAGCTCGTGCTCGTGCAGGCCCTGCCCAAGGGCGACCGCGGCCCGCTGGCCGTGGAGCTGGCCACCGAGCTGGGCGTCGACCGGATCGTGCCGTGGACCGCGGCGCGCTGCGTCACCCGCTGGCGCGACGACCGGGTCGACAAGGGGCTCGCCAAGTGGCGCGCGGCCGCCCGCGCGGCCAGCAAGCAGGCCCGCCGGCCGCGCATCCCCGAGGTCACCGGGCCGATGAGCACCCGCGAGGTGTGCGGACTGCTCGGGGAGACCGACCTCGCGCTGGTGCTGCACGAGCAGGCCCGCCGTCCCTTCGCCGGCGTCGACGTGCCCTCCGAGGGCGTCGTGGCGGTCGTCGTGGGGCCCGAGGGCGGCATCACCGACGGCGAGGTGGTCGCCTTCCGCGCCGCGGGCGCGGAGGTCGTGCGCCTGGGCGACGAGGTGCTGCGGACGTCGACCGCCGGGCCTGCCGCCCTCGCCGCGCTGTCGGCACGCACCCGCTGGTCCTGACATCTAGGGTCGCGCACGTGACCGACTGCCTGTTCTGCCGCATGGTCGCCGGGGAGATCCCCGCCGACGTCGTGCACGAGACCGAGCGCACGCTGGCCTTCCGGGACATCAACCCGCAGGCCCCCACCCACGTGCTGGTGATCCCCAAGGACCACCACGCCACGGCCGGGCTGCTCGTGGGCGCGGACCCCGAGCTGCTGGCCGAGGTGGTGGCCGCCGCGCACGCGGTCGCCGTCCAGGAGGGGCTGGCCACCGAGTCCGCCCCCGAGCCCGGCTACCGCCTGGTCTTCAACTCCGGCCCGGCTGCCGGGCAGACCGTGCACCACGTGCACGGCCACGTGCTGGGCGGCCGCGACCTGGGCTGGCCGCCCGGCTGAGCTGCTGGATGATCGGGGCGTGACCACCACCGCAGCCCCCGTCCGCATCGAGCGCGACGGGGACGTCGCCGTCCTCGTCCTGGACAACCCACCGCTCAACCTCTTCGACGCGGCCACCTTCGACGCGCTCGAGGCGCGGGTCGCCGAGCTGGTCGCGCTCACCGACCCCGGTCGCCCCGACCGGGCCCGCGCGGTGCTGGTGCGCGCCGAGGGCAAGGTGGTCTCCGGCGGGGTCGACGTCGCGCTGTTCGCCGACGTCGCCGAGGGCCCCGACGCCGCCCGCGTGGGCGGTGACCTGTGGGCCCGGCTGCTGCGCGCGGTGCAGGCGCTCGAGGACCTCCCGGTGCCCACCGTCTTCGCCGCGCACGGCCTCACCCTCACCGCGGCCTTCGAGATCGCGCTGGCCTGCGACCTGCTCGTGGCCGCCGAGCGGGCCTCGTTCGGGCTGGTCGAGATCGTCGTGGGCCTGACGCCGTCGATGGGTGGACCGCAGCGGCTGGCCGAGCGGGCCGGCAGCGCCCGGGCCAAGGAACTGGTCCTCACCGGTGAGCGGTACGACGCCACCACCCTGCACGGGTGGGGCGTGGTGAACCGGGTGCTGCCGACCGAGGGCTTCGCCGAGGCGGCGCTGGCCCTGGCGCGGCAGGTGGCCGCGGGCCCGACCGTCGCCCACGCGGCCACCAAGACGATCGTCGCGACCGCGGTGCGCGAGGGCGTCCGGGCTGCCGACGACGTCGTCCCCGCGGCGTCCGGTGCACTGTTCGCCACCGAGGACCTGCGCGGCGCCGTGGCCTCGTTCCTGGCCGACGGGCCGGGCAAGGCCACCCACAGGGGGCGGTGACCCGGGAAACCCGACGCCGGGCCACCGGCACCGGCGTAGGCTCACCCCGGTCACATCCCCGTCGCAGGAAGGCAGGGTCGAGCGTTCTTGCCCGACACCTCTCCGAGCTCCACCCCGGCCGCGGGCGCTGCCCCGGTGCGGACGTCGATCACCGTGCCCGAGTCGATCCCGATGGTGGCCCTGCTGGGCTCCGGGGACGAACTCCTCCGGCTGGTCGAGACCGAGCTCACCGCCGACGTCCACGTGCGCGGCAACGAGATCACGCTGACCGGCGCCCCGGGTGACACCGCCTTCGCCGTCCGGGTGCTCGACGAGCTGATCGCCCTGGTGCGTCGCGGCCAGACCCTGCGCCCCGACGAGGTGCGCCGCGTCGTCGGCATGCTGCGCGCCGGCGGCAGCGAGCGCCCGGCCGAGGTGCTCAGCCTCGACATCATCAGCCGCCGGGGCCGCACGATCCGGCCCAAGACGCTCAACCAGAAGCACTACGTCGACGCCATCGACCGCAACACCGTCGTCTTCGGCATCGGCCCGGCCGGTACCGGCAAGACCTACCTGGCCATGGCCAAGGCGGTGCAGGCGCTGCAGACCAAGCAGGTCGACCGCATCATCCTCACCCGCCCCGCGGTCGAGGCCGGCGAGCGGCTGGGCTTCCTGCCCGGCACGCTGAGCGAGAAGATCGACCCCTACCTGCGGCCGCTGTACGACGCGCTCCACGACATGGTCGACCCCGAGTCGATCCCGCGGCTCATGCAGTCGGGCACCATCGAGGTCGCCCCGCTGGCCTACATGCGCGGCCGGTCGCTGAACAGCTCGTTCGTCATCCTCGACGAGGCGCAGAACACCACCGCCGAGCAGATGAAGATGTTCCTCACCCGGCTGGGCTTCGGCTCCAAGATGGTCGTCACCGGCGACGTCACGCAGGTCGACCTGCCCGGTGGGGCGCAGTCGGGCCTGCGGGTGGTGCGCACCATCCTCGGCGACGTCGACGACATCCACTTCTCCGAGCTGACCAGCTCCGACGTCGTCCGGCACCGGCTGGTCGGCGACATCGTCGAGGCCTACGAGCGCTACGACGTCGCCACCGCGTCCCGCACCACCGACCCCGTCCGCGGCACCGGCCCGCGGCGGCAGAAGGGCAGCTGACCCGTGGCCGTCGAGGTCGCCAACGAGTCCGAGATCGCCGTCGACGAGACGTCGCTGACCGGCATCTGCCGGTTCGTCCTCGCCGAGATGGGCGTCAGCCCGCTCGCCGAGCTGTCGGTGCTGTGCGTCGACGTCGAGTACATGGCCAGCCTGCACGAGCGGTGGATGGGCGAGAAGGGCCCCACCGACGTGCTCGCCTTCCCCATGGACGAGCTCGACACCAAGCGCCCCGACGACCCCGAGCCCGGCCCCGAGCTGCTCGGTGACGTCGTGCTCTGCCCCGCGGTCGCGATCCGGCAGGCCCGCGCGGCCGGCCACACGATGGACGACGAGCTGCTGCTGCTGGCCACACACGGCGTGCTGCACATCCTGGGCTACGACCACATGGAGCCCGACGAGGAGAAGGAGATGTTCGGTCTGCAGGCCGACCTCCTCAAGAAGTTCGCCGCGGTGCCCCGGGACCAGGTCACGGGTGAGGAGACCGCGCCGCGATGAGCTCCACCGCGATCACCCTCCTGGTGATCGCCGTCCTGCTCGTCCCCGTCGCCGGGGTGTTCGCCGCGGTGGACTCGGCGCTCACCGGGATCTCCCGGGCCCGGGTCGAGACGCTGCGCCGCGACGGCGTGCGTCGCGCCGACGCCCTGCTCGCGGTGCTGGCCGACCGCCCCCGGCACGTCTCGTTGCTGCTCCTGCTGAGGATCGCCTGCGAGATGACCGCGGCGGTGCTGATCGGCGTCATCCTCTTCGTGCAGTTCGACGGCGTGGGCGCCGGGGTGGTCACCGCCGCCGCGGTGATGACGGTGGTCAGCTACGTGCTGGTCGGGGTGGGGCCGCGCACGCTGGGCCGGCAGCACGCCTACTCGATCGCACTGGCCGCCGCCGGTCCCACCAGGCTGCTGGGCCGGCTGCTCGGACCGGTCTCGACGCTGCTGATCCTGGTCGGCAACGCGATCACCCCCGGCCGCGGGTTCCGCGACGGCCCGTTCTCCACCGAGGTGGAGCTGCGCGAACTGGTCGACATGGCCGAGGAGCGCGGGGTCGTCGAGAGCGACGAGCGCGACATGATCCAGTCGGTGTTCTCCCTCGGCGACACCATCGCCCGCGAGGTGATGGTGCCCCGGCCCGACGTCGTGTTCGTCGAGAGCACCAAGAGCCTGCGGCAGACGCTGGCCCTCGCGCTGCGCAGCGGGTTCAGCCGCATCCCGGTGATCGGCGAGAACGTCGACGACATCGTCGGGGTCGTGTACCTCAAGGACCTCGTGCGGCGCACCCAGGGCGACCAGGACGTGAGCCGCATCCGGGTCGAGGAGATCATGCGGCCGGCGTCGTTCGTGCCCGAGTCCAAGCCGGTCGACGTCCTGCTGCGGGACATGCAGGCCCGGCGCATCCACATGGCCGTCGTGGTCGACGAGTACGGCGGCTTCGCCGGGCTGCTGACGATCGAGGACATCCTCGAGGAGATCGTCGGCGAGATCGACGATGAGCACGACGCCGTGCAGCGCCCGCCGGTCGAGGAACTGCCCGACGGCTCCTACCGGGTCACCGCACGGCTGCCGGTCGAGGACCTCGCCGACCTGTTCCGCGTCGAGCTGCCCGACGACGACGACGTGGAGACCGTCGGGGGTCTGCTCGCCCGGGCCATCGGACGCGTGCCCATCGAGGGCTCGGAGACGGTGGTCGGTGAGCTGCACCTGCTCGCCGAGAGCACCGGCGGGCGGCGCAACCAGATCGACACGATGCTGGTGCGGCGGGTCGAGGAGCCGGCCGAGGAGCCCGAGGACGACGGCGACGAGCCGGCGGCCGACCCCGACGAGGAGGAGCGCGCCGAGCGGCGGGCCCGCCGCAAGCGGGAGAAGAAGGAGGCGGCTGCGGCGGCCGCCGCCGCCGAGGTGCCGGTGGACGAGCCCGACGAGGCTGCGAAGCTGTCCGGGTGACCGACCTGCAGCCCGAGGACCAGAAGCTCGTCACGCTCGCCCGTTCGGCCCGCGGCCGCACCGGGGCGCCCGAGGGGGCCGCGGTCCGCGACACCGACGGCCGCACCTACCTCGCCGCCACCGTCTCGCTGCCCTCGCTGCAGCTGTCGGCGCTGCAGGCCGCCGTGGCCGCTGCGGTGTCCTCCGGCGTCGAGGGCCTGGAGGCGGCCGCGGTCGTCTCCGGCGCCGGCGCGGTGGAGGTGGCCGGCCTGGCCGCCGTCCACGACCTGACGGCCGACGCCCCGGTGCACCTGGCCGCCCCCGACGGCACGGTGGTCCTCACCGCCTGACGGCGGCGGTCGCCCGCCGCCGTCGCCGAGTGCGCAGTTGCGGTCGCAACACCCGCAGGACACGCCGACCCGGGCGACCGCACCTGCACACTCAGCCCCAGGACGGCGGCCCCGGTCACCGGTCAGGCCAGCGGGTGGCCGAGGGCGTCGGCGAACGCCTCGGGGTCGCGGACCCACACGGTGAACGCGCGGCCGGCCGCGCCGTCGGCGGACAGGTGCCGGACGACGACCCGGCGGCGGCCGGGCCACCACCCACCCCGGCGCTTCGCCCGCGGCCAGCCGGCGGGAGCACGGGCCGCGACGACGTCCTCGACCAGCACGAGCGGCACGACGCCGAAGGAGGACGTCTGGCGCAGCCCGGCGATGTCGGTGGACACCGCGTGGTCGGAGACGGTGAAGCGGCTCGTGGCCAGCACGAGGACGAGCAGCCCGAGGACGACGGCCAGCGGGGCCTCCTGCCGGGCAGCCGGCCAGCCGCTGATCAGCCCCAGCGCGAGCAGCCAGACGACGACCGCGGCGACGGTGGCCAGCGCCACGCCGGGGCTGACCAGGTTGTACTGCCAGTACCGCAGCGGGGCCGGGGTGACGGTGACCGACCGCTTGGGCCCGCGCCGGGCGAGGAAGCCGTAGCTGGTCACCTGGCTGATGTGCCGCTCCCGGTCGACGGCGGCGCGCACCGCGGGCGGCTCCTCGTCCGGTCTGCGTGGTCTGCGGGCCATGGTGTCCATCCTCGCAAGCGTTGTCGGACCCCGGTGGGAGGATGGTCGGCGTGAGCACCCCCGACGCGCCGTACCGCAGCGGCTTCGTGGCCCTGGTGGGCCGGCCCAACGCGGGCAAGACCACGCTCACCAACCGCCTGGTGGGCGACAAGGTGGGCATCGTCAGCAACCGCCCGCAGACCACCCGGCACGCCATCCGCGGCGTGGTGCACCGCCCCGAGGGCCAGCTGGTGCTCGTCGACACCCCCGGGCTGCACAAGCCCAAGAGCCTGCTGGGCCAGCGGCTCAACGACGTCGTGCGCGACACCCTCACCGAGGTCGACGTCATCGTGTTCTGCATCCCGGCCGACCAGCCGGTGGGCGCCGGTGACGCGTTCATCGCCCGCCAGCTGAAGAACGTGAGCACCCCCGTCGTCCTGGTGGTCACCAAGACCGACGCGGCGTCCAAGAAGCAGATCACCGCGCAGCTGGTCGCCGCCTCGCAGCTGGTCGAGGCGCGCGAGGTGGTGCCGGTCAGCGCGGTGGCCGACGAGCAGGTCGACCTGCTCGCCGACCTGCTCATCGGCATGCTGCCCGAGGGCCCCGCCCTGTACCCCGACGACCAGCTCACCGACGACGACCTCGAGCGGCAGATCGCCGAGCTGGTGCGCGAGGCAGCGCTGGAGAAGGTGCGCCAGGAGGTCCCGCACTCCCTCGCGGTCAGCGTCGAGGAGATCGTGCGCAAGCCCGACCCCCGCGACCCCGAGGCCGTGTTCACCGAGCTGCACGTGCTGCTGCACTGCGAGCGGGCGAGCCAGAAGCCGATGCTGCTGGGCAAGGGCGGGGCCACCATCAAGGCCATCGGCAGCGAGGCCCGGGTGGGGCTGGAGCACCTGCTCGGCGGCCGGGTGCACCTGGCCCTGCACGTCACCGTGCTGGGGGAGTGGCAGGACGACCCCAAGAAGCTGCAACGGCTGGGCTATTGAGCAGCCGAGGCGACGCAGGAGCCGAGCCGTGAGCACGGTCCCCAAGTCGTTGTACCGCGACGAGGGCGTGGTGCTCCGGGTGCAGAAGCTCGGCGAGGCCGACCGCATCGTCACCGTGCTCACCCGCCGCACGGGCAAGGTGCGCGCGGTGGCCAAGGGCGTGCGGCGCACGAAGAGCAAGTTCGGCGCCCGGCTCGAGCCGTTCAGCCACGTCGACCTGCAGCTGTACACCGGCCGCAACCTCGACATCGTGAGCCAGGCCGAGTCGCTGCACTCCTACGGCCCGAAGATCGTGGGTGACTACCGCGCCTACACCGCCGGCACCGCGGTGCTCGAGACCGCCGACCGGCTCACCGCCGAGGAGAAGGAACCGTCGCTGCGCATGTTCCTGCTGGTCATCGGCGCGCTGCGCAGCCTGGCCGGGCAGGCGCACCCGCCTGGCCTGGTGCTCGACGCCTTCTTGCTGCGGGCCATGTCGGTGGCCGGCTGGGAACCGGCGCTCACCGACTGCGCGCGGTGCGCCGAGCCGGGCCCGCACCGGCACTTCTCGGTGCCCGGTGGCGGCATGGTGTGCCCGGCGTGCCGGCCCACCGGTTCGTCGCTGCCCAGTCCGGTGACCGTCGAGCTGCTCGAGGCGCTGCTCACCGGCGACTGGACGACGGCCGAGGCCAGCCAGGGGATCAACCGACGTGAGGGGAGCGGGCTCGTGGCCGCGCTGCTGCAGTGGCACCTCGAGCGCGGGCTGCGCTCGCTGAGCCTGGTGGACCGCACGTGAAGCGGGCCGTCCGTCCGCCGAACCCGCACCCCTCCGGCGCGCAGCCCCCGGCCATCCCGCGCGACAAGGTGCCGCACCACGTCGCCGTCGTCATGGACGGCAACGGCCGGTGGGCCAAGCAGCGCGGGTTGCCGCGCACCAAGGGCCACGAGGCCGGTGAGTCCTCGCTGTTCGACTGCGTCGAGGGCGCCATCGAGCTCGGCGTCGGTGCGATCAGCGCCTACGCGTTCTCCACCGAGAACTGGAAGCGCAGCCCCGAGGAGGTCCGCTTCCTCATGGGCTTCAACCGCGACGTCATCCGACGCCGGCGCGACGAGATGCACGAGCTCGGGGTCCGGGTGCGGTGGGCCGGCCGCCGTCCGAGGCTGTGGGGGTCGGTGATCAAGGAGCTCGAGATCGCCGAGGAGCTCACCCGCGACAACGACGTCCTCACGCTCACGATGTGCGTGAACTACGGCGGGCGGGCCGAGATCGCCGACGCCGCCGCCGCCATCGGCCGCGAGGTGGCGGCGGGCCGGCTCGACCCGGGCAAGATCACCGAGAAGACCGTCGCCCGGTTCCTCGACGAGCCCGACATGCCCGACGTCGACCTGTTCCTGCGCAGCTCGGGGGAGAACCGCACGTCGAACTTCCTGCTCTGGCAGAGCGCCTACGCCGAGCTGGTGTTCCAGGACGTGCTGTGGCCCGACTTCGACCGCCGGCACCTGTGGGCGGCCTGCGAGGAGTACGCCTCGCGACAGCGCCGCTTCGGGTCGGCGTAGTCGGCCTGGTCGGTTCAGCCGCCGAAGCGGGCGCCGTCGCCGGACCACCAGGTGGTGAGGTCGGCCAGGCCCCGGCCGCCGGTGCCCGCGTCGACGGAGGCGACCACGAGCACCTGGTCGTCGTCCTGGGTCCAGAACAGCACGGCGTCGCCGCGCGGGTTGGCGTAGCAGGCCACCCGGCCGGCGACCTGGCGCTGGTCGTCGCGCCAGTAGTAGTAGCCCTGGGATCCGGGGCAGGTCTGCGACGTCGACAGCGGGGCGAGGTCCTGCTCGTCGACCATGCGCAGGAACGCCGAGTCGGCAGCGCCGGAGTCCTCGAAGCGCGACACCTGCACGGCCGAGGGGCCTGGCTGGGTCGGGCTGGGCCCGCAGTCGAGCCGGGCGGTCTCGCCCAGGGTCGACGGGTCGCCCGAGGCGCAGTCGGCGATGGCCGCGGGCAGCAGCCCCCGCAGCTCGGCCTCGGCCGCCGAGGTGGTCGGGGCGGCGGTGCTGGTGGGTGACGGGTCGCCGCCCGACCCGCCCGAGGTCGCGACCACGGCCACCACGGCGGCGACCGCGGCGGCCGCGCCGGCACCTGCGGCCCAGGGCACCCACCGACGGCGGCGCGTGGGCGAGGGGCCGGTGACCGCACCGGTCGGCGACGGGGCCGGAGCCCAGCCCGGTGCCTGGGTGGAGGTGGGGCCCCAGCCCGGACCGGACATGCCCACGGCCTGCGGGGTGGGCGGCGGCGGGCCCGGCGCGGTCGCCGTCTCCAGCTGCGGGGTGACGCCCCCCGAGGACAGCGCGGCGCGGGCCGCGGCAGCCATCGCCCCGGCGGTGGGCCAGCGCTGGGCCGGGTCCTTGGCCAACCCGCGCGCGACGACCTCGTCGAGCCCGCCGGGCAGCCCGCCGCGCAGCGCGGACACCGGCGGCGGCGCGGTGTTGAGGTGGGCGTACATCATCGTGGCGAGGTCGTTGCCGGTGAACGGACGACGGCCGACCAGGCACTCGAACAGCACGCACGCCAGGGAGTAGACGTCGGTGCGGCCGTCGATGGGGCGCTCCATGAAGCGCTCGGGGGCCATGTAGTCGAAGGAGCCCACCGCCGACCCGGTCTGCGTGAGCTGCCGGCTCTGCGCGTCCGATGCCGACCACGCGATGCCGAAGTCGACGAGGTACACGAACTCGTCGCCGGGCTCGCCGGTCACGAGGATGTTCGAGGGCTTCACGTCGCGGTGCACCAGGCCCTCGGCGTGCGCGGCGTCCAGCGCGCGGGCCACCTGCCCGACCACGGCCACGGCCCGCGCCGGGGGCAGCGCGCCCTGGGTGTGCAGCAGGTCGCCCAGGTCGATGCCGCTGACCAGGCGCATGTCCAGGAACAGCCGGCCGTCGATCTCGCCGTAGCGGTGGATGGGGATGACGTGCGGCTCGTTGAGCCGGGCCACGGCGTGGGCCTCGCGGCGGAACCGCTCGCGGAAGTCGTCGTCGCCGGCCGTGGTGGTGGACAGCAGCTTGAGGGCGACGGTGCGGCGGTGCTCGGTGTCGTAGGCCCGGTGGACCTCGCCCATGCCGCCGCGCCCGATCAGGGCCTCGATGCGGTAGGGCCCGAACCGGTCGGACTCCACGGGCCTCCTCCACATCTCGGCGCCGCGGCCGCGGCGTCGTGCAGATGGTAAGCGGCACCACCCGGTCCCGTCGGACGCCGGCGGTGCGCGGCCCGGCGTCAGCCGACCTGGAAGTCGCTCTTGGCCGAGTCCTTCCACCACTCCCACAGGGCGGCGAGGTCCGTCGCGCCGTCGGACACGGCCACGTAGCCCTCGGCCAGGGCGTCCTCCTGCGTCCAGAAGATGATCCCGTAGCCGTCGTCGTCGACATAGCAGGCGACCGAGCCGGCCTCGACCCCCGAGCTGTCGTCGTAGTCCAGCCAGCCCGGGGTGCCCGGGCAGCCGGAGTCGACGTCGACGCGGGACAGCCCGTTGCGGTCGACGTCGCCCTGGAAGGCATCACGCAGGGTGTCGACGTCGGGGTAGCCGTAGAAGCGGGCGGCCTCGGGGCCGGTGCCCGAGATCGCCTCACCGCACTCGACGGCGGCCTCCGCGCCGTCGCCCGGGAGCGTGTACTCCTCGCAGTCCTGCTCCTCGAAGTCGCCGGGCAGCCGCTCGAGGAGGGCCTCGGTCGGGGACGGCTCGTCGGGGGTCGAGGTCGCCGTGCTCGTGGGGCCGGCGCTGGAGGTGGGGACGTCGGCCGTGGTGGTCGGCGCGGCGGTGACCACCGGGTCGGACCCCCCGCCGCCGCGGGTGGCGACGACGGCCACGACCACCAGCACCGCGACGACGACGGTGGCGGCGAGCGCGACCAGCAGCCCCCTGCTCGCCCGCTGCGGGGCCGGCGCACTCCACGCCGGCTGCCCGATGCCCGGCGGGGGGACCGGTGGCGACCCCCACGAACCGGGGCCGGGGCCCTGCCCGGCCGCCGGGGCGAAGCCGCCGCCGGTGCCCGGACCGGTGGACGGCGGACCGAACCCCGTGCGCCCGAAGCCCTGCGCGCCCACGCCGTGGGCGCCGGGCCCCGGGCCGGACCCGCCGCCGGTGCCGCCGAACCCGCCGCCCGTGCCCCCACCCGTGCCCCCACCCGTGCCCCCACCCGTGCCGGGGGACCCGCCCGACGGGTCGGTGAACCCGACGGTGGTGGGACGCCCGTACGGGCCCGCCCCGCCCGGGGGCGCCTGCGGGACGGCGACCGCCCAGCCCGCGTTCCCCGCGCCGGCGAGGGAGGCCCGCGCGGCGGCGGCCAGCTCGCCGGCGCTGGACCAGCGGGCGGCCGGGTCCTTGGCGAGCCCGCGCGCCACCACGGCGTCGAGCTGGGCGGGCAGGCCCGGCGCCACCGCCGATGGCGCCTCGGGCCGGGTGTTGACGTGGGCGAACATCTGCGCGGCCAGGCCGGTCGTCTGGAAGGGCCGGCGGCCGGTGAGGCACTCGAAGAGCACGCAGGCCAGAGCGTAGACGTCGACCCGGTGGTCGATCTCGCGCTCGAGGAAGCGTTCGGGGGCCATGTAGTCGAAGGAGCCCAGCGCCGCCCCGGTCTGGGTCAGCGCGGGACCCTGCGAGTCGGTCGTGGAGCGGGCGATGCCGAAGTCGACGAGGTAGGCGAACTCGCCGTCGCCGCTGCCGGTGAGCAGCACGTTGGACGGCTTGACGTCGCGGTGCACCAGGCCGTCGGCGTGCGCGGCGTCCAGCGCCTGGGCCACCTGGCTGGTGATGGACACGGCGCGGGCGGGGGAGAACCGGCCTTCCCGCGCGACGACGGCGGCGACGTCCTCGCCCCGGACCAGGCGCATGTCCAGGAAGAGCCGGCCGTCGATCTCGCCGTAGCGGTGGATGGGCACCACGTGCGGCTCGTTGAGCCGGGCGGCCAGGTGGGCCTCGCGGCGGAAGCGCTCGCGGTAGCCCCGGTCGGCGGCCAGGTGCTCGGACAGCACCTTGAGCGCGACGGTGCGCTCGTGCTCGGTGTCGTGGGCGCGGTAGACCTCGCCCATGCCGCCCCGGCCGATGAGCGCCTCGATGCGGTACGGGCCGAACTGCTCGGTCTGCACCGCGCCCCCTCCGGCCTCCGTGGGTCGGTGCCCACCGGCTGCGGAGTCTAGGGAACGATGCCGTCCGGTCCAACGGTCGCGCCTGCGGCGCGGCACTCGGCGCAGGTGCCGAAGATCTCCAGCGTGTGGCTGACGTCGGCGAAGCCGTGCTCCTCGGCGGTGCGGTCGGCCCAGCGCTCGACGGCGGGGCCGGCCACCTCGACCGTGCGGCCGCAGCTGCGGCACACGAGGTGGTGGTGGTGCCGGGTGCTGCAGCGGCGGTACAGCGCCTCGCCGGCGTCGGTGCGGATGGAGTCCAGCTCGCCGTCCTCGGCCAGGGCCTGCACCGCCCGGTAGACCGTCGACAGACCGACCGAGTCACCGGCGGCGCGCAGGCGGGCGTGCACCTCCTGGGCGCTGTGGAAGCCCTCGAGGTCGTCGAAGATCGCGGCGACCGCCGTGCGCTGCCGGGTGGTGCGGACCATCAGGCGATCGTCGCAGACGGCCGGACGTCGGCGGCGGCACCGGCGTGGGCGGCGTGCTCGATCGCGTCGCGGACGATGTGCCCGACGTGGTTGTCGACCAGCCGGTAGTGCACCTCGCGGTGCTTGCGGTCGCCGACTACGAGCCGGGCACCACGCAGCACCCGCAGGTGCTGGGAGACCAGCGGCTGGGGGACGCCGAGGGCGTCGACGAGCTGGTGGACGCACAGCGTGCCGTGCTCGTCGAGCAGGGCGACGATCGACAGGCGCAGCGGCGCGGCCAGTGCCGAGAGCAGTTCGCTGGCCGCGGCGACGTCGTCGGGGAGCCGGCGGGGGAGCGGGAGCGGGGCGACCGACATGCCACCATCGTCCCGCATATGAGAACCGTTGTCGAACGAGGAGGTCGTCGTGTTCGTGGTGACCAGGTTCCGCCCGCCCGACCGTGCGGCGCTGCTGGCCGACGGGGCGGTCCTGCTCGACGCCCTGCGTGCCCGGCCCGGCTTCCTCGGCGGTGAGTTCGGCACGGCCGCCGACGACGACGGCCTGTGCGCCCTGCTCACCACCTGGGAGGGCGTGGGCGCCTACCGCCGTGCGCTGTCGGCCGCCGAGGTGAAGATCGCCGGTGCACCGGTCTGGGTGCACGCCGTCGACGAACCCGGGGTCTACCTGGATTCATGAGCTGGCGGGGGCCGTCTAGCGTTGCAGGGCAACCGCCGACCGCCAGCCGGATGGAGATCCTCCGTGAGCACCGCCCCGCACGACCCCGCCCGCCTCGACAAGGTGGTCAACCTCTGCAAGCGCCGGGGGTTCGTCTTCCCCTCGGGGGAGATCTACGGCGGCACCCGCTCCGCCTGGGACTACGGCCCGCTGGGCGTCGAGCTCAAGGAGAACATCAAGAAGCAGTGGTGGCGCACCGTCGTGCAGAGCCGTGACGACATCGTCGGGCTCGACTCCTCGGTCATCCTGCCGCGCCAGACCTGGGTCGCCTCGGGCCACGTCGGGGTCTTCACCGACCCGCTGACCGAGTGCCTGAACTGCCACAAGCGGTTCCGCGCCGACCACCTCGAGGAGGCCTTCGAGGCCAAGAAGGGCCGCCTGCCCGAGGGCCTGACCGAGATCACCTGCCCCAACTGCGGGGTGACCGGGTCCTGGACCGAGCCGCGCGACTTCAACATGATGCTCAAGACCCACCTCGGGCCGGTCGAGGACGAGTCCGGGCTGCACTACCTGCGCCCGGAGACCGCGCAGGGCATCTTCGTGAACTTCGCCAACGTCATGGGTGCCGCGCGCAAGAAGCCGCCGTTCGGCATCGGCCAGATCGGCAAGAGCTTCCGCAACGAGATCACCCCGGGCAACTTCATCTTCCGCACCCGCGAGTTCGAGCAGATGGAGATGGAGTTCTTCGTCAAGCCCGGCGACGACGAGACCTGGCACCAGTACTGGATCGACGAGCGCACCCGCTGGTACACCGACCTCGGCATCGACGCGGACAACCTGCGGCACTTCGAGCACCCGGCCGAGAAGCTGTCGCACTACTCCAAGCGCACCGTCGACATCGAGTACCGCTTCGGCTTCCAGGGCTCGGAGTGGGGCGAGCTCGAGGGCATCGCCAACCGCACCGACTTCGACCTGAGCACGCACTCGGAGCACTCGGGCACCGACCTCTCGTACTTCGACCAGACCACCAACGAGCGCTGGACGCCCTACGTCATCGAGCCCGCAGCCGGGCTCACCCGCTCGCTCATGGCCTTCCTGGTCGAGGCCTACCGCGAGGACGAGGCCCCCAACGCCAAGGGCGGCGTCGACACCCGCACCGTGCTGGCGCTGGACCCGCGGCTGGCGCCGGTCAAGGCCGCGGTCCTGCCGCTGTCGCGCAACGCCGACCTCTCGCCCAAGGCCCGTGACCTGGCCGCCGAGCTGCGCAAGAACTGGAACGTCGAGTTCGACGACGCCGGCGCCATCGGCCGCCGGTACCGCCGCCAGGACGAGATCGGCACCCCGTTCTGCCTCACGGTCGACTTCGACACCCTCACCGACGACGCGGTGACCATCCGCGAGCGCGACACCATGACCCAGGAGCGCGTCGCCCTCTCGCAGGTGACGTCCTACCTGGGCGCCCGCCTCGTCGGCTGCTGATCCGCTCGGCTCCCGGGGTCCGGTGCTGCGCTCCCACGCGCGTCACCGGCCCCCGGGGAGCAGCACCAGCGGGCAGCGACCGCGCGGGTGCGCTCCTACGCCGGGGCGGTGCGCATCGCCGAGCAGAACGGGTGGCTAGGGCCCCGCCTACCCTGGAGCGGTGACCGCCGTCCTCGACTCCCGACTCGCGCCCCTGCAGCTGGGCGCGCTGACCGTCGACCCGGCCGTCGTCCTCGCTCCCATGGCCGGCATCACCAACCCGGCGTTCCGCACGCTGTGCCGCGAGTTCGGCGCCGGTCTGTACGTCTGCGAGATGATCACCACGAGGGCGCTCGTCGAGCGCAACGAGAAGACCCTGCGCATGGTGCGGGCCACCGCCGAGGAGCGCGACGCGTTCAGCGTGCAGCTCTACGGCGTCGACCCGGCCACCGTGGGCCGCGCCGTCACGATGCTGGTCGACGAGGGCGTCGCCGGCACCCGCCCGGCGCACGTCGACCTGAACTTCGGCTGCCCGGTGCCCAAGGTGACCCGCAAGGGCGGGGGCTCGGCGCTGCCGTGGCGCCGCCGGTTGTTCGGCGACATCGTCACCGCCGCCGTGCGGGCCGCCGGCGACGTGCCGGTGACGGTCAAGACCCGGGTGGGCATCGACCCCGAGCACCACACCTACCTCGACGCCGGGCGCATCGCGCAGGACGCCGGGGCCGCGGCGATCACGCTGCACGGCCGCACCGCCGACCAGCTCTACAGCGGCACCGCCGACTGGTCCTACATCTCGCGGCTGGTCGAGGCCGTCGACATCCCGGTGCTGGGCAACGGCGACGTCTGGGAGGCCGACGACGCCCTGCGCATGGTCGCCGAGACCGGCTGCGCGGGCGTGGTCGTGGGCCGCGGGTGCCTGGGCCGGCCGTGGCTGTTCGGCGACCTCGCGGCGGCGTTCGCCGGTTCGTCCGAGCGGGCCCTCCCGACGCTGCGCGAGGTGGCGGCCGTCATGCACCGGCACGCCACCCTGCTGACCGCCGAGCACGGCGAGCAGCACGGCTGCGCCGACTTCCGCAAGCACGTCGCCTGGTACCTGAAGGGCTTCTCGGTCGGCTCCACCACCCGCCGGGCGCTGGCCATGGTCAGCTCGCTCGACGAGCTGGCCGAGCTGCTGGCCGGCATCGACGACCAGCCCTACCCGGCCGCCGTGCTCGGTGAGCCGCGCGGGCGCACCACCCCGCCCCGGCCCGTGGCGTTGCCCGAGGGGTGGCTGGACGACCGCGACGACCCCCGCCCGCCCCGGGGTGCCGAGCTGGAGGTCAGCGGCGGATGAGCGCCCCCGACTACCTGTACGACGACGACCCCCAGCCACTGCACGCCGGGCGTGGGCGCTCCCGCAAGGGTCTGCTGGTCGCCCTGGGCGTGGGCACCGTCGCGGTCGCCATGGGCGCGGCCGTGGTGCTGCCGCTGTTCCAGGGCAGCGGCGCCGACCAGGCCGCCGAGGTGGCCACCGTGTTCACCCGCGCCATGGCCGCCGGCGACACCGAGACCTCGTGGGGTCTGCTGTGCGAGGACGAGCAGGCCCGGCTGGCCCCCGACGAGGTGGCCGACGCCTACCAGCTGCCCGGCACCGCCACGGTCGGCGACCCGGTCGAGGGCGAGCTCGACGGCCAGCTGGCCGAGGTCGTCCCCGTGACCTGGGACGACGGCGGCACGAGCACCACCGTGCAGCTCACCGTCATCGCCCAGGACGGCGCGAAGGTGTGCGGATCCAGCACCTGAGCAGCCGGCACGTGGTACCCATGTCCGCATGGTCGGAGGCTTCGTGGGGCGCGCCGTGGGTGCCGTCGTCCTCGCCGTCGGGCTGGTCGTCGTCTCCACCGCGACCGCCATCTGGTGGACGGCGCGGCAGGACGCCGAACCGCGGTCGGACGCCATCGTCGTCCTGGGCTCCGCGCAGTACAACGGCGTGCCCAGCTCGATCTTCGAGGCCCGCCTCGAGCACGCCCTGGCGCTGTGGCGCGACGGGGTCGCACCCGTCGTGGTGACCGTGGGCGGCAAGCGCAGCGGCGACGAGTTCACCGAGGCCGAGGCCGGCCGCGACTACCTGCGCGCCGCGGGCGTCCCCGCCGACGAGCTCGTCGCGGTCACCGACGGCGTCGACACCCTGGAGAGCATGCGGCTGGTCGCCGCCGAGTTCGCCGAGCGCGGCTGGTCGACCGCGGTGCTGGTGACCGACCCCTGGCACGCGATGCGCGCCGAGCGCATGGCCGACGACTCCGGCATCGACGCGGCCAGCTCGCCCACGCGGCAGGGCCCGGCGGTGCAGACCCGCGGCACGCAGTTCCGCTACATCCTGCGCGAGACGGCCGCCTACCTGCTCTACCGCGCGACCGGCGAGAGCGTCGCCGGCGCTCCGGGCATCGGATGATCACCTACACGCTGGTGGCCGCCGGGCACCGGGGTGCCGAGGCAGGGGTGCAACCGGTCGTCGTGGGCGGCGAGGGCGACAAGGACGCCACGGGCGGGCAGCAGGTCGCCACCCTGGCGCCGCGCTTCTGGCGCGAGCGGGCCCTGGCCGTCGTGGACGGCACCGAGTGGGTCTACGGCCGGGAGACCGGCGACCTGGGTGGCCGGCTCCGCGCGGACCCCGAGCACACCGCGCGGTTGCGCGCCGTGCGCACCTCGTTCTGGACCGGTCGGCACGAGGTGGACCTCGAGGGCGCGGTGCTGCAGGTCAAGGCCGGCTCGCGTGCCCACGTCTGGACGGCGGGGGACGAGGTGGTGGGCCGCGGCGGACGGATCGGCTTCTGGAGCCCGGTGCTCACCCTGGAGCTGCGCGAGGACGTCCCGCTGCGGCACGCGGTCTTCCTGCTCTGGCTCGAGCACGTGTTCACCCGCCGCAACCAGGCAGCAGCCGCCGCGGCATGACGACGTGGCCCGGCGCCGGGCAGCAGGTCGTGCGAGGACGGGCGTCGGTGCACCGGGTGGCCCGGCGCTGGGATGATGGTGCGACGGGCGGCCGCTGGGCCGGCCCGGGGAGGGGACCAGTGCAGGGGACAGGCCGTCATGGCGGGTGAGCGGCGCGGCCGCATCCGGGCCGCCGACATCGCGACCGTGCGCGAGCGGGCCAAGATCGACGAGGTGGTCGGCGAGCACCTGCAGCTCAAGCGCGCCGGCGGCGGGTCGCTGAAGGGCCTGTGCCCGTTCCACGACGAGAAGTCGCCGTCGTTCCACGTCACCCCCTCGCGCGCCCTGTACTACTGCTTCGGGTGCGGCGCCGGCGGCGACGTCATCAAGTTCGTGCAGGAGATCGACCACCTCTCGTTCTCCGAGGCCGTCGAGCTGCTGGCCGGCCGGGCCGGCATCCAGCTGCAGTACGAGGACGACGGCGGGCGGCCCACCGGGGCTCCCGACCGCGCCGCGGCCGGCCAGCGCGCCCGGCTGGTCGCCGCCAACACCGCCGCCGCGGAGTTCTACCGGCAGCAGTTGGCCACCCCCGACGCCGCGATCGCCCGCACCTTCCTGGCCCAGCGGGGGTTCACCCGCGAGATGGCGGCCGACTTCGACTGCGGCTTCGCCCCTGCGGGCTGGGACACCCTCACCAAGCACCTGCGGCAGGCCGGATTCAGCCAGCAGGAGCTGGAGACGGCTGGGTTGTCGAAGCAGTCCTCGCGGGGCACCTCCATCGACCGCTTCCACCGGCGCCTGCTGTGGCCCATCCGCGACATCACCGGCGACGTCATCGGGTTCGGCGCCCGCAAGCTCGCCGACGACGACCCGGGGCCGAAGTACCTCAACACCCCCGAGACCCCGCTCTACAAGAAGTCCACCGTGCTCTACGGCGTCGAGCGGGCCAAGCGCGACATCGCCCGCCAGCACCGGGCCGTCGTCGTCGAGGGCTACACCGACGTGATGGCCTGCCACATCGCCGGCGTCACCACCGCGGTCGCCTCCTGCGGCACCGCCTTCGGCGCCGAGCACATCAACGTGCTGCGGCGGCTGCTCATGGACCAGGACGAGTTCCGCGGCGAGGTCGTCTACTGCTTCGACGGCGACAAGGCCGGCCAGGCCGCGGCGATGAAGACCTTCGCCGAGGACCAGCGGTTCGTCGGCCAGACCTTCGTCGCCGTCGAGCCCGACGGCCGCGACCCGTGCGAGCTGCGCCAGGCGCACGGCGACGCCGCGGTGCGCGACCTGGTGGCGCGTCGGGTGCCGCTGATCGCCTTCGTGCTGAAGACGACGCTGGCCGACTACGACCTGGACACCGTCGAGGGCCGGGTGCACGCGCTGGACAAGGCCGTGCCGATGGTCGCCCAGATCAAGGACCACGCCCTGCGGCCTGCCTACGCCCGCCAGCTGGCCGGCATGCTCGGCAACACCGACGAGGCCGAGGTGCTCGAGCGCGTGCGGGCGGTGACCGGCGAGGGGGCATCCAACGGGCGCCCCCGCCCGCGGCAGAAGGCGCCGGCGCGCTCCGCCGACGACACCGCGGCGTTCATCGAGCGCGAGGCGGTGAAGACCGCGTTGCAGTGCCCCGAGCTCGCCGGTCCGGTCTTCGACGCCATCGCCCCCGAGTCGTGGACCCACCCCGAGTACGGCGCGGTCGCCGCGGCGGTGGCCGCGGCCGGCGGTGCGGCGGGGGCGACCGTCGGTGGAGCGGCGTGGATCGACCAGGTGGGTGCCGTCGCCGCGTCCGACGACGTCCGCCGGTTGCTGCCGGCGCTCGCCGTCGAGGCGCTGAAGTCCCCGGCCGAGGAACCTGACAGCGGGTACGTGCACGCCGTGCTCACCCGGTTGCAGGAGATGGCCACCGTGCGCCGGGTGACCGAGACCAAGGGCCGGCTGCAGCGGATGAACCCGGTCGAGGACCCCGAGGGCTACACCAAGGTGTTCGGTCAGCTGCTGGCGCTGGAGCAGGAGGCGCGCTCGCTGCGCGAACGGGCGATCGGTGGGCTGGCGTGAGCCTGCTGCGCCGGCTCGCCCAACGCTTCGGCCGCCCGCCGACCGAGGTCACCGAGGCGGCCGGCGGCACCGACGTCCTGGCCTGGGGGGCGCGCCGGGACGGCGGCTGGTTGGTGGCCACGTCGGCCGGCCTGCAGGCCGTGCCCGAGGGCGACCTGCTGCCCTGGCACCTGGTCGGGCACGCCCGGTGGACCGCCGCCGAGACCGGTGGCACGTTCGCCGTCACGCCGCTGGTCGAGGTCGAACCCGGCGTGCAGGCCCGCGGGCCGGTGACCCGGCACGTGCTCACCGACGCCGGCGAGCTGCCGGCCGTGGTGCGCCGACGGGTGGACCAGAGCGTGGTAGCCAGCAAGCGGCACCCGCTGCCGGCCGGTGGGGGAGTGCTGCTGGTGGCCCGCCGGGTACCCGGTCAGGCCGCCCGCGAGTGGAGCGTGGTGTTCGACCACGACGCCGACCGCGACGACCCCGCCGCCCGCGAGGTCGCCCGGGCGCGGCTGGCCGAGGCGGTCGACTCCGAGGACGCCAGCCGCTGAGTCAGCGGCCGCGCAGCTCGCGGACGACGCTGGCGACGGCGGTGTCGGCCTGGGCGCGCAGGGTGCCGGCGAGGGACTGCATGCGCGGGTCGTCCTTGGCGTGGTCGTAGGCGCGGCGGATCTGCTCGTAGCGTTCGCGGCCGGCGCGGGCACCCAGGACGTAGCCGGCACCGACGCCGGCGATGAAGGACAGCTTGGCCACGGGAGGACCTCCTGGGTAGGGACTGGGAGTGATCGACGCTACCGGCCCGACACGCGCGGGGGTGGCCCCAGGGGCCGGGTCGGCGTGAGGTAATCTTCTGCACCGCAGCACCCGTTCCCCCGTAGCTCAATTGGCAGAGCATTCGACTGTTAATCGAACGGTTTCTGGTTCGAGTCCAGACGGGGGAGCCACACGACAGGCCCTCGACCGCCACGGTCGGGGGCCTGTCGCCGTCCACGGGTCCGTTCGTGGGCCCCGGGCCGCCCGAGAGACCACTGAGGGTCCCCTAAGTACGGGTAGGCTAACCTCTCGCCCGTGATGATCAGCTCCCTGCGCCGCAGTGCGGCCGTCCCCCTCGGCCTCGCCGCCGTCCTCGCCCTGACCTCCTGCGGCTCCGACGCCACCGCCGACTCCGCCGGCGGCTCGGCCGAGGCCTGGACCTTCACCGACGACGTCGGCGAGACGATCACCCTCGACCAGGCCCCGGAGCGGGTGGCCAGCTACGCCGACTACGCCCTGGGTCTGCACAGCCTGGACGTCGACCCGGTCGCGGTCTTCGGCCGGGTGCCCGTGGCCGAGGACGAGCGGTTCGCCGACTACGACCTCTCCGACGTCGCCGTGGTCGGCAACGGCTACGGCGAGATCGACATCGAGGCGATGGCCGCGGCCCAGCCCGACGTCATCGTCGTCGGCATCTACCCCGAGGACCGCGAGGGCACCCTCGACCTCGAGGGCCCCCGCTACGGCCTGCAGGACACCGCGCAGCAGCAGCAGCTCGAGGCCATCGCCCCGCTCATCACCATCGAGGTCGGCGGCGAGGGCCAGGACGTCATCGACAGCCTCAACCGGCTGGCCCTCGCCCTCGGCGCCGAGCAGTCGGAGGTCGACGCCGCGCAGGCCGAGTTCGACGCGGCCGCGGCCGACCTGCAGGAGGCCGCCGAGACCTCCGGTGTCGAGGTCACCCAGATGTACGCCGACGCGAGCTCGGGCATCTACGTCGCCAAGCCCGACGACGAGCCCGAGATGGAGCTGTACCGCGAGTACGGCGTGGACTTCACCGACCTCAACCCCGACGACGGCAACTTCTACTGGGACATCTACAGCTGGGAGAACGCCTCGCAGATGTCCACCGGCGACGTCCTGCTGCTCAACGTCGAGGGCTACCAGGCCGAGGACCTCGCGGCCCAGCCGACCTTCGCCGCGCACCCGGCCCTGGTCGCCGGCCAGGCCTACGAGTGGAACGGCGCCGCGATGGACTACCGGTCGCAGGCTGCGCACATGGCGCAGCTGGCCGAGGTCCTGCGCGGCGCGCAGGACGTCAACCCCGCCTGACGCCGCCGAGCGCGGTGGTCAACCTGGTCAGGTTGGCCACCGCGCCCGGGGTGTGCTCCCGGAACCGCGCCAGGACCGCCTGCTGGGCGGGGTCCTCGCGGTCGGCGCCGGCGATGACCGCGCCGAACCCGTCGAGCCGGCTGGCGCGGATCCACCGGCGCAGCTCGGGGTGCTGGCTCCACCGGTGCTGGTTGCGCATCGTGGCCAGCATCGTCGCGGGGTAGTCGTCGAGGGCGTGCGGGAACGGCACGGGCGCGCAGAGCTCGTTCTGCAGCTCCTGGTCGTCGCCGTGGTGGGCCTCGACCCAGCCGGTGAGCGCGGCGCTGAAGGCCGGCTGCGGCAGCCGCAGCAGCTGCGGCACGACCCGGTCGCCCTGGAACACCGGTTGCCCGGGCCGCGGCTCCACGGCCGAGGCGGTGCAGTCGACGACCACCGCGCCCGGGGGGAGGGGCACCTCGCCGCCGTCGAGCACCATGCGGTCGGGGTGCAGCTCGCGCACCCGCCCGAGCCGGACGACGTCGTGCACCTGCCGCAGCAGCTCGACCTCCCCGGGGGCGACCGTGGCCAGGTGGAACATGCTCGGGGTGCGGTCGCGGTCGATGCGGGTGAGCACGCCGCAGCGCTCGAGACGGGCGAAGAGGTCCGGGACGTCGTCGGCGCTGGCCAGGGCCTCGAGCTGGTCGGCCTGCGCCCCGATCGACTCGGCGAAGAACCCGGGCCCGGGCTGGGTGGTGATCCGGTTGATCAGCCAGGAGTCGCGCGGCACGACCCAGGTGATGGCCTCGGGCGCCGCGCCGTGCTGCAGCAGCCAGGTGCAGGTGTCCATCGCGGTCTTGCCGCCGCCGAGCACCACGAACCGGTGCGGGCCGGGCGGCAGGCGGGGCAGGTCGTTCGGCGGTACGAGGTGCACCCCGTCGGCCACGGCGAAGCGCGGTCGGTGGGTGGCGGGCACCGAGGGGCTGCTGTGCGTGGTGTCCACGAGCTTGCGGCGCACCCGCACCTCGGTGGCCGCGCCGGAGAGGAGGGAGGTGACGCGGTGGGCGCCGTCCGGGCCGGGCTCGTACGCGCTCAGCGGGTGGTACCCGACGCGGCCGGTGGGCAGCAGCACCGTGCGCACGACCCGGTCGTAGTAGTCGACGATCGCCGGCCCCGACGCCAGCTCCTGCATGCCCCGGTTCAGCCCGGTGGTGTCGATGCGCCCGGTGCCCAGCTCGAGGGAGCCGACGCCGTAGAACGCCGAGGGCTGGTGCAGCGTGACGAAGGAGTAGGCGTCGACCCAGTGCCCGCCCGGCGCCGAACGCCGGTCGACGAGGGTGACGTGCACGTCGTCGGTCTCGGCCAGCAGGGTGTCGACGAAGGCCAGCCCGGTGGCCCCGGCGCCCACGACGAGGTAGTCGGTCTCCAACATGCCCGCACGCTAGCGGGCCCCCACGATGGATCGGGTGGACGATCGAGGACGCCGCCCGGGCCGGCTCGGTTCGGCGGCACGGGCGTGGGCGCGGCACCCGCGCTGGGGCCTGACGGTGAAGGCGGCGCTCGCCGCGTCGCTGGCGTGGGGTGTCGCGCAGCTCGTGCCCGGGCCTGCGGGGGAGTACCCGTACTACGCCCCGCTCGGGGCGGTCATCGCGACCTCCACCACGCTGGCGGGGTCGGCGCGGGAGGGGCTGCAGACCGTCGCCGCCATCTCGCTGGGCGCCGTCGTCGCCCTGGGGGTCGACGCGGTCGGCTACCCCAACGCGGTGACCGTGGCCGTGGTGGTGGGCCTCGGGGTGCTGCTGGCCGGCTGGCGACGGCTGGGGACGGCGGCCACCTGGGTCCCGACCGCGGCGCTGTTCACGCTGATCATCGGCAACGCCGACCCGTTCGGCTACGTCGCCGGGTACGCGGGGCTGACCCTGCTCGGTGCCTGCATCGGGCTGGCCGTCACCGCGGTGTTCCCGCCGCTCCCGCTGGCCCCGGCGCAGGCCGAGCTCGACCGGCTGCGCACCACGCTGGCCGACCAGCTCGACGACCTCGTCGACGGGCTGCGCCAGGAGTCGCTGCCCGACGAGGGCGGGTGGCGCGCCCGCATGCGGGCCATCGAGCCCGAGCTGGGGCGCATGCGGGACGCCGTCGACGTGGCCGAGCAGGCCCGTCGCGGCAACCGCCGTGCCCGGCGGTACGCCGCCGACGTGGACCACCAGTACCGCGAGGCCCGCGCCCTGGAGAGCGTGTCGTTCCTCGTGCAGGACGTCACCGAGCTGCTGCGCGAGCACGAGCGCGCCGACGCCGGGTGGGCCGACATCGCGCTGGGCCCGCGGCTGCGACCGGCCACCACCGACGCGATCGGCGCCGTCGCCGACGTCGTGCGCACGGGTGCCGACGACGACCGGGTGCGTGCCGCCGTCGACCGGATCGAGGCCCTCGCGGACCGGATCCGCGACGAGCGCGCCCGCAGCGGCCACGACCTGTTCGTCGCCGGCAGTGTGCTCACCACGCTGCGCCGGTCCCTGCGGGCGCTCACCGGCCGCGAGGTGCCCGCAGCGGAGGGGTGAGCCCCCGCTGCGGGCAGCGACCGCGGCGGATCAGCGGGCCGCGTCGACCAGCTCCCGCTCGTCGTCGCGCGGAGCGTCCTTCTCCAGCGCGGCGCCCTCGACGTCGAGCACCGGCAGCCAGCCCAGCCAGCGGGGCAGCCACCAGGCGCGCTCGCCGAGCAGGGTCAGCGCCGCGGGCACCAGCACCATGCGGACGACGAAGGCGTCGAAGAGCACCCCGATCGCCAGCGCGAACCCGATGGACTTGATGGTCGCGTCACCGGCGGGCACGAAGCCGGCGAAGACGCTGAACATGATGAGCGCGGCGGCGAACACCACGGGCGCCGCCGACCGGAACCCGCTGCGGATCGCGGCCACCGGTGCCTTGCCGTGGGCGTGCGCCTCGTGCATCCGCGAGACCAGGAAGACCTGGTAGTCCATCGCCAGCCCGAAGAGGATCCCGATGACCAGGATCGGCGTCAGGCTGATCAGCGGACCGGTGCTCTCGAGGTTGACCAGGTCGCCGAGCCAACCCCACTGGAACACCGCGACGGTGGCGCCGAGCGAGGCGCCGATGGTGAGCAGGAAGCCCAGCACGCCGACCAGCGGCACCAGCAGCGACCGGAACACCAGCACCAGCAGCACGAGCGCGAGCCCGACGACCAGCGCCAGGTAGACCGGCAGCGCGCTGTTCAGCGAGGCGGCGACGTCGACGCTGACCGCGGTTTGCCCGGTCACCGACGCGGTCACGCCGCCCGAGTCGGCGAGCTGGCCGCGCAGGTCCTCGACCAGCTGCTCGGTGGCCGCGCTGGTCGGGCCGGAGTCCGGGACGACGGTGAGCAGCGCGGCGTCGCCGTCGGCGTTCGGGATGGGCGGGGTGACGGTGACGACGTCGTCCAGACCCTGGATGCCCGGGGTGGCCGCCGCGGCGGCGGACGCGGCGTCGGTGCCCTCGAACAGCACGGTGATGGGTCCGTTGATGCCGGCGCCGAAGCCGTCGGCCAGCAGCTGCTGGGCCCGCTCCTGGGTGCTGTCGGCCGGCGGGGCCTGGATCAGCGTCGTGCGCATCGAGGCCACCGGCACGGCGATGACGCCGAGCGCGACGACGGCGGCGAGCAGTGCGACGACGCGGTGCCGGGTGACCCCGGCGGCCCAGCGGCCGAACAACCCGGTGGAGGGCGCGGCGTCGTCGAGCTCGGCGACCGGCGGCAGGTCGCGCTGCTTCTTCGGCAGCGCCCGGCGACCCAGGTAGGACAGCACCGCGGGCACCAGGGTCAGCGCGACGAGCACGGCGACGACGATGGTCGCGCCGGCGGCGACACCCATCTGGGTCAGGAACGGGATGCCGGCGACGAAGAGGCCGACCAGGGCGATCACCACGGTGAGACCGGCGGTGACGACCGCGGAGCCCGCCGTCCCGACCGCGGTGGCGATGGCCGTCGGGACGTCGGTGCCGCGCCGCAGCTCCTGCCGGTACCGGTTGATGATGAACAGCGCGTAGTCGATGCCGACGGCGAGGCCGAGCATCGCGGCGAGGATCGACGTGGTCGAGGACAGCTCGAGGAACCCGGTCGCGATGGTGATGCCCAGGACGCCGATGCCGACGCCGACGGCGGCGGTCAGCAGGTTCATGCCGGCGACGACGAGCGACCCGTAGGTCAGGGCGAGCACCAGGACGGCGACCACGACACCGGCGATCTCGCCGATGCCGCCGACCTCGGGGGCGCTCTCCAGCGCCTGGCCGGCGACCTCGACGGTGAGCCCGGAGTCGCGGGCGTCGGCGACGGCGTCGCGCAGCGCGTCCTGCTCGGCCGGGGTCACCTCGCCGGGTGCGACGTCGTAGGTGACGGTGCTGTAGCCGGTGGTGAGCTCCGGGTTGACGGTCGGGGAGGCCTGGTCCAGCGGGTTGCTGGCCGAGGCGACGCCGGGCAGCCCGCCCAGCTCGGTGACCAGCTGCTGCAGCGCGGCGGCCTGGGCCGGGTCGGTCAGCGTGGTGCCCTCGGGGGTGCCGACGACGACCTGCGCGCTGGCCCCGGAGTCGGCGGCGCCGAACTCCTCGGAGATGCGGTCGAGGGCGACGGTCGACTCCTGACCCGGGATGGAGAACGACGTGGTCGTCTCCCCGGACAGGGTGGCGGCGCCGACCCCGCCGGCGACCAGGACGGCCAGCCAGACGAGGACGACGGTGAGCCGGCGGCGGTGCGCGAGGGCGCCCAGCCGGGCGAGCAGTGCAGCCATGGGGGTCAGGCCTCCGGGTCGGTGGAAGGGGTGGCGGGCGCGCCCGGACGGCCGTGGCCGAGCGCGTCGAGGCAGGTGGCGACCACGAGGGGTCGCCAGGTCGTGGTGGTGCCGAGCTCGGTCGCGGAGATCGAGAGGACGGCGAGCGCGCCGAGGGCCCCGAGCACCCGGACGACGCGCGTCGGGTCGGCGGGCACCTCGCCCGGGGCGATGCCGAAGGCGCGCAGGGCGGCGTCGCCGGCGGTGGAGGTGCACTCGGGCGCCGGCTCCTCGGCGGCGGGGGAGAGCAGCAGCGCGACCAGGCCGGGGTGGGCGAAGGCGATGTCGACCAGGACGTCGACCGTCGCCCGGTCGCGCTCGGGGCCCTCGGCGGCGCGGTCGGCGACGGCCAGCACCTGCTCGGCGAGCCCGTCGGCCTGCACGGTGACGGCGGTGTGCAGCGCGTCCTTGCTCGGGAAGTGGTGCAGCAGGCCGGCCTTGGACAGCCCCACGGCGTCGGCGATCTCCTGCACGGAGGTCTTCGCGAACCCCCGGCGGGCGAAGAGGGCGGCGGCGCGGTCGAGGATGTCGTCGTCCGCGTGCTGGCGCGGTGGTCGGCTCACGGCGATGACCGTAATCGGCCACCGACCAATCTGGTCGGGAAACCGACCAGATTGGTCGGTGAGGTCCACCACACGACGATCCGGTGGCGGAGCGTGCCGATGACCACCGTGTCGCAGGCCGGACGGCGTCGCGGGCTCCGGAGCGGTGGCGGGCTGCTGTGACCGGGGGCACAATCGGGTCGTGGACAGCTACGCCGTCGGGTACGCCCGACCAGACCGGTGGTCGCGGTCGCGACCCGAGGACACCGTCTCCTCGTCCTGGCACGCCGTGGAGGCCCACCGGCCCCCGGCCGAGCTCGACGGGGAGGTGGAGCTGGCCGCGTGCGGCGCGATCGTGCAGGTGTGGGGCGCCCACCGCTGGGACCGCGTCGGCGCCCGCGAGACCGCGTGCGCCGAGTGCAAGCAGCTCACCCGCCCGCAGCTCTCGCACGCCTCCTGAGCCCACGGTCGGTCGACGCTCACCGACCGTTCCCCGCCCGGGATGGTCGATGAGCGCCGATCGACGGGTCAGGCCTCGCGGCGGGGGCGACGGCCGGTGATGGCGGACAGGCCCGTCACCTCGCGGCCGACGATCAACGCCTGCACGTGGTCGGTGCCCTCGAAGGTGTAGATCGCCTCGATGTCGGCGTGGTGGCGGGCGATGTGGTGCTCGAGCAGGATCCCGTCGCCGCCGAACAGGTCACGGGCGTCGGCGATGATCGTGCGCGCCTTCTTGCAGCAGTTCATCTTCGCCAGCGACGCCATCGCCGCGGTCATGCGGCCCTGGTCGGCCAGCGTCGACAGGCGCCAGCACATGAGCTGCATGGTGGTGATCTCGGCCAGCATGCGGGCGAGCTTCTCCTGCACCAGCTGGTAGCCGGCGATGGGCTGGCCGAACTGCTCGCGCTGCAGCGTGTGCGCCAGGGCCAGCTCGTAGGCCGACTGCGCGACGCCCAATGCCCGCCACGCGACGGTGTACCGGGTGCGGTCGAGCACCTGGGAGACGTCCTTGAAGCTGTGGCAGTTCGCGAGCTTGTTCTCCTCGCCCACCCGGCAGTTCTCCAGGGTGATCTCGGCCTGCCAGACCGCGCGCAGCGCCGTCTTGCCGGTCATCACGGTGGCGGTGAAGCCGGGGGTGCCCTTCTCGACGACGTAGCCGCCGACGTTCCCCTCCTCGTCGCGGGCCCAGATGAGCACCAGGTCGGCGATGGAGCCGTTGCCGATCCACTTCTTCGCCCCGTTGAGCACGAAGCCGTCGCCGTCGCGGGTGGCCGTCGTCCCCAGGGCGACGGCGTCGGAGCCGTGGTCGGGCTCGGTCAGCCCGAAGGCGCCGATCTTCTCCATGCGCGCCATGGCCGGCAGCCAGCGCTCCTTCTGCTCCTCGCTGCCCAGCAGGTCGATCGACTGCATGGCCAGGAACGAGTGCACCCCGTGGAAGGTGCCCATCGAGCCGTCGGCGCGGGCCCACTCGGCGGCGACCAGCCCGGCGGCGACCGCGCTCATGCCGGCCGCGCCGTGCCCCTTCACCGTGCCGCCGGCGATGCCGAGGTCGGCCAGCTTGGGCACCAGGTGGGCCGGGAACTCGGCCCGCTCCCAGTAGTCGTTGATGACCGGGGTGACCTCGCGGGCGCAGAAGTCGCGCACCCGGTCACGGATCTCGAGGTCGGCGGGGTCGATGAGGTCGTCGACGGCGTAGAAGTCCGTCGCGGGGGCCAGCTGGTCAGCGTCGGTGCTCACGTCGTCGGACGGTAGGCCGGTGTCGGCCGTGCTGCTCGCCGAGCTCAGCCGACGGGTTGGCGCAGGATCGTGCGCTGCTTCGCGGGGTCCGTGCGACGGGGATCGGACAGGTAGACCTCGTGGTGCCGGCCGGTGGGGGAGAACCCGGCGCCGGGGAGCACCTCGTGGTGCAGTTCCCGCAGCACCGGGCCCTCGTCGTCGAACGGTCCGACGTGCAGGGTCTGCACGCACAGCCCCTCGGTGAGTGCCTCCAGCCGGACGTCGTCCAGCCGTTCGGGGGCCTTGGGTCGGGTGTGCTCGACGGCCGCCGCGACGTCGTCGGCGCCCAGCCAGTCGGGGACGAGCAGCAGGAGCGTCCAGTCCCACACGGCCTTGTCGCGGCGGCGGGTGAACGCGTCCATGTCCTGCGCCCACCACAACCCCTCCAGCGGCGGGACGACGTAGTCGCGCCCGGCGGCCTTCGAGGCGAACTTCAGCGCGTAGGCCACCGGGTAGAGCGCCTGGACGGCGACCGCGAACGCGTCGGTGTTCGGGTCGCCGTGGCCGTCGACCGCCAGGTAGCTGCGCTCGGGGACGGTCAGGGTGCGGAACTCGCCGCGGTGGGCGCGGTAGGCGTCGTCGTCCTTCAGGTCGACCTTGGCTGCGGTCACCCGGCGAGCAGACCACGGACGTAGGCGGCCTGGCCGGCGTGCTGGAGGTCGTCGGTGACGACGCTGACCAGCCGGACGCCGAGGGTGACCGGCGGGTCCCAGTCCGTGTCGACGACGCGGTCGAGGTCGGCGTCCGAGAACGTGGCCAGGTACTCCTTCGTGCGTGCGTGGACGGCGTGGTGGTAGCCGGTCAGCAGCTCGGCGTCGGCCCGCACCTTCGCCGCGTCCTCGGCGGCCATGCCGTAGCCGTGCTCGGCGTCGTCGAAGGGCAGGTCGAACCGGCGCGCCCAGCCGTCCGCCGTCCAGACCTGCTCGGAGCCTGCGACGTCGGCGACGTGGTCGTCCTGGATGCGGGTGAGGTGCCAGACCAGCCAGGCGATGGTGTTGGCGCCGGGTGCCGGGGCCTGGGCGAGCTGGTCGGCGGTGAGGCCGTCGACGGCCGAGTCGACCACCCCGGCGATGTTGTCGAACGCGGCTGCGAGGAGTTCGTCGGTACGCATGCACCGGGCCCTACCCGAGCCGCGCCGCCGACTACTCCTGCTCGGGGTCGCTCTGCTCCTCGAGGTCGGCGACCTGCTCGTCGGTGGGCTGCTCGAGGGCGATGTCGCGGGGCTGGGGCTCGTCGGACTGCGGTGTCGTCATGTCGACACGGTGCCCTGCGCGAGCGGGATGCGCCGTGCGAGGGTGCGCCATGCCCTTGTTCTCCTTCGAAGGCCGGTCGCCGCGGGTGCACCCCGACGCCTGGATCGCACCCACCGCCACCCTCGTCGGCGACGTGTCCGTGGAGGCGCACGCCTCGGTCTGGTACGGCGCGGTGCTGCGGGCCGACTTCGGCGCGATCGTGGTGCGCGAGGGCGCCAACGTGCAGGACGGCTCGGTGCTGCACGGCGGCGACGACCCGGTCACCGAGGTCGGCCCGGGTGCCACGATCGGGCACCTGTGCGTGGTGCACGGGTGCGTGGTCGGGGCCGAGGCGCTGATCGGCAACGGCTCGACCGTGCAGGACGGTGCCCGCATCGGTGCCCGGACCCTGATCGGTGCCGGGTCGCTCGTGCCGCCCGGCATGGTCGTGCCCGACGAGGTGCTGGCGCTGGGTTCACCGGCCCGGGTGCGCGGGCCGCTGTCGGAGGGCGCGGCGCGGTGGGTCGACGGCAACCCGTCGATCTACCAGGAGCTCGCGCGCCGCCACGCCGCCGGCGTCGAGCGCCTCGACTGATCAGCCGAGGCGGGCAGCCAGTGTACCGGCCTCCTTCTTCAGCACCACGACCGCCAGCTCGTCGACGGCGCCCTCGGCCTTGCGGCCCACGAACGGGGCGTCGACGTGCGAGCGGCCGGTGCTGGTGATGGTGGTGCTCCCGGTGATGCGGCGCTGGCCCTCGAGCTTCACGTCGCGGCCGAACAGGGTGGTGGTGACCAGCACGGTGCCGGTCGCGCCGTCGCCCTCGACGGTCCAGGTGCGGACGTCGGTCACCTCCACCCGGTCGCCGACGAACTTCGCGAACGCCTGCGGGATGCCCTGGGTGGCAACGCTGTAGCGGGCGCGGGTCGTCGTCCCCTCGACCGACACCTCGCGCACCTCGGCACCGAGATCGGCCAGGGCGGCGCGGACGAACGCCTCGTCGGTCAGCGTCGCGACGACGGCCTGGGGCGTGGCGGGGACGGTGGTCTCGTGGGTGAACGACACCCACCCATGGTGCGGGCAGCGGCGCCGTCGGGCTGGGTGGGGCGGGTGGGGCTCGAACCCACGACCCAGGGATTATGAGTCCCATGCTCTGACCGGCTGAGCTACCGCCCCGTGCGTGCGCATAGCGTGCCATGCGGGTTCACTGCCCCCATGGACGCCGCCGCCCTGCGCGAGATGCAGGCCCCCATCAAGCAGAAGTACAAGGACGACCCGTCGGCCGCCCGCGCCGAGCTGCACGCCACGGGTGACTTCCGGGACGACGGGATCACCGCGACGATCGAGACCTGGTCGGGTCCGCAGCGCGCCGGGTTCCACGAGACCACCGGCGGCGACGGCTCCGACGCCTGCTCGGGCGACATGCTGCTGCAGGCCCTGCTCGGCTGCTCCGGCGTGACCCTGCGCAGCGTCGCCACCGCGATGTCCATCGACATCCGCAGCGCGAAGCTCACTGCCCGGGGGGACATGGACGCCCGCGGCACGCTCGGCGTCTCCCGCGACGTCCCGGTGGGCATGACCGGCATCGAGGTCGTCGCCGAGCTCGACACCGACGCCGACGACGAGAAGCTGGCCACCCTGGCCAAGCTGACCGAGCGGTACTGCGTCGTGGCGCAGACGCTCAAGGAGCCCCCGACCTTCACCGTCCGCCGCGCCTGACCCCGCACGCACGAACGCCCCGCACCTCGTCGAGAGGGCGGGGCGTTCTGCGTCCGGGGGCGGTTCAGTCGAGCGCGAGCTCCTCGCACACCACGCAGGCGGGGGTGCGGCGCGGGTCGGGCCAGATGGCCGCGCCCTCGATGCGGGTGACCTCGCGGCCGCACAGGGAGTAGACGACCTCGGTGGGGCCGGGCTCGCAGGCGTGCCACGGACCGCTGGAGTCGGCGATGGGCGTGCCGCTCACCCCGTTCCACAGCACCTGCAGCGCGGCCTGGCCGCACACGAAGGTCTCCTCGGTCAGGACCGAGTGCCGTCCGCGGCGCTGTGTCGAAGTCACGCTCGGACCATGTCAGGCGACGCAGCGTGACAAGACGCGACAGACCGCACGCCGAGTAACGACACCATCACGTTGAGCTGTTCTGACCCAGCGTGCACAGCAACCCCACCGAGTGGACGGCGAGGCCCGGATCGTCCAGCGACATCTGCCTACGAGGCCGACGCCTGCCGATGGGGACATGGCGAGAGGTGTGCTCATCCTTCGTCCCCGTGGGGAACACGCCGCTCGTCCCACGAACCACACGCGTCACTTCTGGCACAGCTGGCCCAGCGATTCGGACCCGCAGTAGCGCTGGGGCGTGGTAGTCGGGCAGACTGTCCCGAGCAACCCCGCACCACCCGTTCGAGCTACACGCACTGCCATCGCGAGTCAGGTCCGTTGGGGAAGACGAGACCCGTCTTGATCCGATGGAGGTGCACTGTGCAACGACGGTCTACGCAGGGTGTTGTCTTCGTGCACGCGTGCCCGAAGGCGCTCTGCCAGCACGTCGACTGGGCCCTCGAGCGGGTCATCGGCGCGCCGGTGAGCTTGTCCTGGGCTGAACAGCCCGCGCAGCACGGTGCTTACCGTGCCGAGGTCGCCTGGACCGGTGCCACCGGGACCGGCGCGAAGCTCGTCGCTGCCCTGAAGGCGTGGCCGATGCTGCGCTTCGAGGTGACCGAGGAGCCCAGCCAGGGCAACGACGGCGAGCGCATGGCCTACGTGCCCGGCCAGGGTGTCTTCCGTGCGCCCATGTCGGCCAACGGCGACCTGATGGTCACCGAGCAGCAGCTGCGGCACCTGGCCGCCACCGCCGGTTCGGGCGAGGCCTTCCGCCACGGGCTCGACGCGCTGCTCGGCGCCGCCTGGGACGACGACCTCGAGGCCTACCGCCACGCCGGCGACGGCGCGCCCATCAGCTGGCTGCACCAGGTCGTCTGACCTGCTCTGCAGCGCGTCCGCGACCGCGCCGGCCCCCTGACCCCGGACCGACCCCGTCGCGACGCACCGCGGCCCGGCACCCACGGATGGGTGCCGGGCCGCTGTGCTGTCCGGGTCCGCTGCCGTCGATGATCGACGGCGGATGTGTGCTAGAGCGGGATGTTGCCGTGGGCGCCGCGGCCGGCGGGGGCCGCCGACAGCGCCGCCACCAAGCGCTTGCGCGTCTGGCTGGGCTCGACCACCTCGTCGACGACGCCGATCTCGATGGCCCGGCCGACGCCGCCGGCGATCTTCTCGTGCTCCTCGGCCAGCTGGGCGTGCAGGGCCTCGCGCTCACCCGGCTGTGCGGCGGCCAGCTTCTTGCGGTGCAGGATGCCGACGGCGGCCTTGGCGCCCATGACGGCGACCTCGGCACCGGGCCACGCGTAGACCGCGGTGGCGCCCAGCGAGCGGGCGTTCATCGCGATGTAGGCGCCGCCGTAGCTCTTGCGGGTCACCAGCGTCACCCGCGGCACGACGGCCTCGGCGAAGGCGTGCAGCAGCTTGGCGCCGCGGCGCACGACGCCGTCCCACTCCTGGCCGACGCCGGGCAGGTAGCCCGGGACGTCGACCAGCACCACCAGCGGGACGCCGAACGCGTCGCACATGCGCACGAACCGGGCCGCCTTCTCCGCCGAGGGCGAATCCAGGCAGCCGCCCAGGCGCAGCGGGTTGTTCGCCACCACGCCGACGGTGCGCCCGGCGAGCCGGCCCAGCGCGGTGATGACGTTGGGCGCGTACCGGCTCTGCAGCTCCAGCGGCGGCCCGTCGAGCAGCCCGGCGATCATGGGCTTGACGTCGTAGGCGCGCTGCTTGGCCTCGGGGAGCATCGCGGCGAGGTCGGTGTCGGGCTCGCCGTCAGTGCTGGCGAAGCTGCCCTGCGCGGCCAGCAGGTCGACCGCCTGGCGGGCGGTGTCCAGGGCGTCCTGCTCGGTCTCGGTGACGATGTGCACCACGCCCGAGCGGCGGCCGTGGGTGTCGGGCCCGCCGAGGGCCTCCATGTCGACCTGCTCGCCGGTGACCGAGCGGACGACGTCCGGGCCGGTGACGAACACACGACCCAGCGGGCCCATGACGACCAGGTCGGTCAGCGCCGGCCCGTAGGCGGCCCCGCCGGCGGCCGGGCCGAGGACGACGGAGATCTGCGGGACCCGGCCCGAGGCACGGATCATGCCGGCGAACACCTCGCCGACCGCGTGCAGGGCGGTGACGCCCTCGGCGAGCCGGGCGCCGCCGGAGTGCCAGATGCCGATGACCGGCACGTGCTCGCGCAGTGCGACGTCGATGGCGTCGACGATGTGCCGGCAGCCGTCCACGCCCATGGCGCCGCCCATGATCGTGGCGTCGGTGCAGTAGGCGATGGCCGGCGAGCCGTTGACCAGGCCGCGGGCCGCCATCGCGCCGGAGGTGTCCCGGGCGGCGAGGGTCTGCATGGTGCCGGGGTCGAAGAACCGGGCGAGGCGGTCCTCGGGGTCGCGGGGGTCGGGCTCGGCGAGGGTGGCGGCGGGGCTCACGGTGGTCACGGGGGAGGCCTCCATCAGGAGTCGAGCGGGATGTCGGCCCCGCTGCGGGGTCCCGGGTCGCGCGGAGCGTGGCCCGGGGGGCAGCGGGGTCCTTCAGTCAGGCTGTGGTGAAGACCAGGGCCATGTTGTGCCCACCGAAGCCGAACGAATCGTTCAGCGCGGCGGTGAAGGTGGCCGTGCGCGGGGCGCCGCGCACGATGTCGAGCTTCTGCACGGCCGGGGACTCGTCGAGGGTCTCGATGTTCTGTGTGCCCGGGATGACCTGGTCGCGTAGCGCGAGCAGGCAGAACACCGACTCCAGCGCGCCGGCCGCGCCGAGCAGGTGCCCGGTCTGGCTCTTGGTGGCGGTGACGGCCGCGTGGTCGCCGACCGCGTCGAGCAGCGCGGCGGCCTCGGCGATGTCGCCCACCGGGGTGGAGGTGGCGTGCGCGTTCACGTGACCGATGTCGGCGGGGGACAGGTCGGCGTCGCGCAGGGCGGCACCGATGGCGCGCTGGGCGCCCTCGCCCTCGGGGTGCGGGGCGACGAGGTCGTAGCCGTCGGAGGTGCCGCCGGCGCCGGCGAGACGGCCGTAGACCTTCGCGCCGCGGGCCTTGGCGGCGTCGGCGCGCTCGAGCACGAGGCAGGCCGCGCCCTCGGCGAGCACGAAGCCGTCGCGGCCGGCGTCGAAGGGCCGCGAGGCGTGCGCGGGGTCGTCGTTGCGGGTGCTCATGGCGCGCATGGCGGCGAAGCCGGCCATGGGCAGCGGGTGCACGCAGGCCTCGGCGCCGCCGACGAGCACGACGTCGGCGCGGTCCAGCCGCAGCATGTCCAGGCCCCAGCGGATCGCCTCGGCGCCCGAGGCGCAGGCGCTGACGGGGGCGTGGACGCCGCCGCGGGCGCCGATGGCCAGGCCGACCGCGGCGGCGGGGCCGTTGGGCATGAGCATGGGGATGGTGAAGGGGGAGACGCGCTTGGGGCCCTTGGCCTCCAGGACGTCGTCCTGCCCGAGCAGGGTCATCGCACCGCCGATGCCGGTGCCGACGACCACCGCGATGCGCAGCGAGTCGTAGCCGGCGTCGCCCGCGCCGGAGTCGCGCCAGGCCTCCTCGGCGGCGACGACCGCGACCTGCTGGCTGCGGTCGAGGCGGCGGGCCCGCACGCGGTCGATCTGCTCGGCCGGGTCAGCGGCCAGCCGGGCGACCAGCTGGGCCGGGAAGGGCTCGATCCACTCGTCGGTGATCCGGGTGACCCCGGACGTCCCGGCGAGCAGGGCGTCCCAGGTGGACGCGACATCGGGCCCCAGGGGGGTGGTGGCCCCGAGACCGGTGACGACGACGTCGCCGTTGTTGAAGTTCACGTCTTCCTCCTGGAACTGGTGACCTGGTGGGACGGCCGCCCCGCGGGGCCCCGGGAGACGTGCGGAGCGCGTCTCCCGGGGGGCGAGGTGGTCCTTCTCTTACTGGTTCTTCTCGATGAAGGAGATGGCGTCGCCGACGGTCTTGATGCCGCCCAGCTCGTCGTCGGGGATCGCGACGCCGAACTTGTCCTCGACGGCGGTGGCGATCTCGACCATGGAGAGCGAGTCGACGTCGAGGTCCTCGGTGAAGGACTTCTCGGGGGTGGCGTCGGCGGGGGCGACCCCGGCGACCTCCTCCAGGATCTCGGCGAGGCCGGACTGGATCTCGGCGGTGCTGGCCACGTGGGCCTCCTCTTCGTCGTGCGGGTCAGGGGGTCGTGCAGGCCGGGCGGCGGGGCCGCCCGGGGATCAGGGGAGCCGGACGACCTGTCCGGCGAAGGTGAGCCCGGCGCCGTACCCGAGGAGCAGGGCGAGGTCGCCGCTCTTGGCCTCACCGCTCTCGAGCAGGGCCGACAGGGCCAGCGGGACCGAGGCCGACGAGGTGTTGCCGGCCTGGGCCACGTCGCGGGCGATGACGGTCGAGTCGGGCAGGCCGAGCTTCTTGGCCATCAGCTCGATGATGCGGAGGTTGGCCTGGTGCGGGGCGAAGACGTCGATGTCGGCGGCGGTGACCCCGGCGCGGTCGATGGCCTCCTGCAGGGTGGCGGTGAGCTTGGTGGTGGCCCACCGGTACACCGCCTGACCGGCCATCGTCAGGTTGCCGGCGTCGGGCTGCCCCTCGACGGGGATGGCGATGGCGTCGCGCTGGTCGCCGTCCGAACCCCAGACGACCGGGCCGATGCCCGGCTCGTCGCTGGCGCCGATGACCATCGCGCCGGCGCCGTCGGCGAAGATCACCGCGGTCGAGCGGTCGTCCATGTCGACGACGTCGGTGAGCTTCTCGACGCCGACGACCAGGGCGTTGCGGGCCGACCCGGCGCGGATGGCGTCCGAGGCGGCGGACAGGGCGTAGCAGAACCCGGCGCAGCCGGCGTTGACGTCGAAGCCGCCGGGGCGGGGGATGCCGAGGCGGTACGCCACCTCGGGCCCGGCACCGGGGATCTGGGTGGGCAGGCTGCAGCTGGCGACGACGACGAGGTCGATGTCCTCGGCGGTGAGACCACTGGCGGCCAGGGCCTTGCCGCCGGCCGCGACCGACATCTCCACCACGGTCTCGTCGGCGTCGGCCCAGCGGCGCTCCTGGATGCCGACGCGGGTGCGGATCCACTCGTCGTTGGTGTCCATCGTCTGCGACAGCTCGTCGTTGGTGACCCGGCGGCGCGGCCGGTACTCACCGACCCCGAGGATCCGCGCGCCGGGCGAGCCGGCCGGGAGCTGGATGGTGCTCATGGGTCAGACCTCCGGGTAGAGACGGGCGATGGGGTCGCCGGCGTCGACGAGGTCGCCCTCGGCGACCAGCCACTCGGCGAGGAGTCCGGCGTAGCCCGCGGCGACCTCGACGGTCTCGCGACGGCCGGCGATGGTGGCCAGGGTGGCGCCGGCGGGCAGCGCGGTGCCCTCGGCGACCGCGGCGGGGGAGATGGTGCCGCGGGCGGGGGCGACGACGACCCGCCAGTCGGGGGAGTGCTCGGCCTCGGCCCGGCCCCGCTCGGCGGCGATGAGCTCGGCGGCGCGGTCGAGGTCCGCCGGACTGGTGATCGCGAGGACCTCGACGTCGTGGCGGCCCTTCCAGTCGCGCTTGGCCAGACCCGCCAACGCGCCGGCCGGCGGCAGCTCGATGACGGCGGTGACGCCGAGCTCGCGCAGGGTGTCCAGGCAGGCGTCGAAGCGCACCGGGTTGGTGATCTGGCTGACCAAGCGGTCGAGCACCCCGGCGCCGGTCTCGACCGCGGAGCCGTCCTTGTTGGACACGAGCAGACGGGAAGGCTGCGCGGGGCGGATGCCGCCGACGAGGCCCTCGAGCTCGGCGCGGGCCGGAGCCATGTACTCGGTGTGGAACGCGCCGGCCACCGACAGCGGCATGACCCGTGCCTTCGCCGGCGGGGCCGCCTTCAGCGCGGCGAGGCCGTCGAGGGAGCCGGCGGCCACGACCTGCCCGGCGCCGTTGACGTTCGCAGGCGACAGGCCGTTCGCCTCGATCGCGGCCAGCACCTCGGCCGGGTCGCCGCCCAGGACGGCGGACATGCCGGTCGGGGTCTGCGCGCAGGCCCAGGCCATGGCGCGGCCGCGGACGGCGGTCAGCGCGATGGCGGCCTCGACCGACAGCACCCCGGCCAGCGCCGCGGCGGTGAGCTCGCCGACGCTGTGGCCGGCGATGACGACGTCGCGGCCGGCCTGCGGGGTGTGCGCGACCGGGCCGGGCAGGCCGCCGAGCTCACGGGCCACGAACAGCGACATGGCCACCACCAGCGGCTGGGTGACCGCGGTGTCCTTGATGGCCTCGGCGTCACCGGTGGTGCCCAGGGTCAGCAGGTCGGCGTCGGCGATCGCGCCGGCCCAGCGGAAGAAGGGCTCGGCGCCGGGCAGCTCCAGCCAGTCGGTGAGCATCCCGGGCTTCTGGGCCCCTTGACCGGGGGCGAGGACGGCGAGCACAGGTCAACCGTGCCAGTGATCGGCCCGCCGCGGGCGGTCGGCGCCCGACGAAGAACACCGGTGATCTTCTGGAGGGTTCCTACAAATTTGTGACGGGTGGTGCGGTGGGCCACAGCTCAGGCCCAGAGCGAGCGCCCGCCGTCCAGGGCCGACAACGCCAGGGCCACCTGCAGGGTCCAGGCGCCCCGTGGGTCGGTGGCCGACAGGCCGGTGAGCTCGGTGGCCCGTTTCAGCCGGTACCGCACGGTGTTGGGGTGGACGAACAACGCCCGTGCGCTGGCCTCCAGGTTCCCGCCGCTGCCCAGCACGGCCCGGACGGTGTCGAGCACGTCGCCGCCGGTGGCCTGCAGCGGTCCGGCCACGCGCTCGGCCAGGGCGGTCCGGGCCAGCGGGTCGCCGTCCAGGGCCCGCTCGGCCATGAGGTCGTCGGCCGGGACCGGTCGCGGGGCACCCGGCCAGGCGACGGCTGCTCGCAGCCCGGCCAGCGCGGCGGCGGCGGAGTCGGCCGCCTGGGCCAGGGAGTCGACGGCGGGGCCGCTGACCACCGGGCCGGGACCGAACTCCCGGCTGACCCGCTCGGCGACGGGCACCAGGTCGGGCACGCCGCCGAGCACCACCACGAGCTGCTCGGCGTGCACCCCCACCAGCACCTCGGCGCGCAGGGTCCGTGCGGCCCGGCGCACGGCGGTGTGCAGGTCGTCGACGTCGGGGGCGGTGTGCCCGACGAGCACCAGGACCGGGGCGGTGGTCGCCCAGCCCAGCGCGGCCGCCCGGCCCGGCAGCTCCTCGGTGCGTTCGCCGCGCACGAGGGCGTCGACCACGAGCGCTTCCAGCCGGGCGTCCCAGGCGCCGCGGCTCTCGGCGTAGCTGGCGTAGACGTGGGCGGTGGCGAACGCGACCTCGCGGCTGTACTGCAGCACCGCCAGCCGCAGGGCCTCGGCCTCGCCCGGTTCGGCGACGTGGGCGACCCGGTCCTCCACGACCTCGACGGTGACCTTGATGAGGTCGACGGTCTGCTTCAGCGGCACGGTGCGCACCAGGTCGCGCGGGGCCGCCCCGAAGACCTCGCCGGTGAGCCGGGGCGGGCGACCGGGGTGCCGGCACCAGTCGACGAGCGAGGCGATGCCGGCCTGCGCGACCAGCGTCACCCACGAGCGCTGGTCGGCCGGCATCGAGCGGAACCAGGGCAGTGTGTCGTCCATGCGCGCCACCGCCTGGGTGGCCAGCGCACCCGACGCGCGCTCGAGCCGGCGCAGCGTGGCCTCCGACGGTCGGGCTGCGCTCACCGCTGCAGGGTGTCATGGGGCAGGCTGTGCCGGTGACGACGGCGCAGCGGGTCCACCCGATGGGGTCCCGCCTGGCCGCCGCGGGGACCTGCGCGCTGGTCGTCGTCCTCCTCGGGGCCGGGGTGGCTGGCGGGTGGGGCCCGCAGCTGCGCCTGGACGACGCGGTCAGCGTGGCGCTGTACGCCGGCGACGACCGGTCGCGGGCGGTGTCGGTGCTGCTCGAGGTGCTCACCGCGCCGGGGTACACGGTGGCCCGGCTGCTGGTGTTCGCACCGGTGGTGGTGTGGCTCGTGCGCGTCGGACGCCGCCGCGACGCGGTGTGGGTGACCGTCGCCGTGGTCGGGGTGGGCCCGCTCAACTCGGGCCTGAAGGAGCTGGTGGGCCGCGTGCGGCCGGACTTCCCGGGTGGGGGTGCCGGGTACGACTCCCTGTCGTTCCCCAGCGGGCACTCCTCGGGCATCGCGTGCCTGGTGGTCACCGCGCTGCTGCTCGCCTGGCCGGTGCTGTCGGGGGCGGGCCGGCGGTGGGCGGCGGTGGCCGGCCTGGCCCTGGTCGTGGTGGTCGGCCTCAGCCGCATCTGGCTGGGGGTGCACTACCTGTCCGACGTCGTGGCCGGGTGGGCCTTCGGCGCCGGGTGGACCCTGCTGGTGGCGACGATCGGTCAGCGTGGTGGGGAGCGGGTGCGGTGGACGAGGGCCTGATCTCCCGGCACCTGGTCGAGCCCTACGACGGGTCGGCCGGTCCGCTGCTGCGCATCGCCGAGGACCGGCTGCTGCCCGGCGCAGGCTACGGCGCCCACCGCCACGCCGACGTCGACGTGGTGGTCGTCGTCCTGTCCGGGTCCCTGGTGCACGGCTGGGGTGGTCGGCCGACGCTGCGCGCCGGGGACGTCGGGGTGCTGCGGGCCGGCACCGGGCTGGTGCACGACGAGGTCGCCGGCGCCGACGGTGCCCACCTGCTGCAGACCTACCTGCGGACGACGACGCCGGGCCAGGAACCGGGCCACCGCGTGGTGCGCTGGACGGCCGGTGCCCGCCGCGGCTGGGTCGACCTCGGTCGCGCCGACGCCCGGCTGTGGATCGCCCGGGTGCCCGACGATGAGACCGTGCCGGTGCCCCCGGGGCTGCGCGTGGTGGCCACCCGCGACCGGGTCTGGGCCGGCCCGGTGCCCTCGACCGGCGAGGGACGGGTGACCGGCCCCGCGACGGTGTGCGTGTGGCAGCTCGACCGCGCCCGGCCGCTGTGGGCGGTGGAGTAGTCCGCCTCGGGCGCGGCGTGGATCAGCTGAGTTCACCGGTGGCCGTCCTGGCTCACCGACGCCGCTGAGCCAGGACGGACTCTGCTGGCGCCGATCGTGAGCCTTGCTGAAGACTGCGCGCATGGACCTGCTCGCCGCTGCCCGTGCCGACGCCGACTGGGTGGTGGACCTCCGCCGCCGCCTGCACCGCCGTCCCGAGGTGGGCCTGCACCTGCCGCAGACCCAGGCGATGGTGCTCGAGGCCCTCGCCGACCTGCCGATCGAGGTGACGACGGGGCGGTCGACGTCCTCGGTGGTGGGCGTGCTGCGCGGTGCGCGGCCGGGCCCGACCTACCTGCTGCGCGGGGACATGGACGCCCTGCCGCTGCAGGAGGACACCGGGTTGCCGTTCGCCTCGGAGATCCCCGGGGCCATGCACGCCTGCGGGCACGACACGCACGTCGCGATGCTGCTGGGCGCGGCGCGGTTGCTGGCCGAGCGGCGCGACCAGCTGGCCGGGCAGGTCGTGTTCATGGTGCAGCCGGGGGAGGAGGGCTTCCACGGCGCGCGGTACATGCTCGAGGAGGGCCTGCTCGCCGCCGTGCCCGAGGCCCCGGTGAGCGGGGCGTTCGCACTGCACATCAGCGCGTCGTTCCCGACCGGGACGATCAACGTGCGCCCCGGGCCGCTGATGGCCGCCGCCGACCACTTCCGGGTCACCCTGCGCGGGGCCGGGGGGCACGCCTCGACCCCGCACGTCACCGCGGACCCCGTGCCGGTGGCGGCCGAGATCGTGCTGGCCCTGCAGGCGATGGTCACCCGCCGCGTCGACGTCTTCGACCCCGCCGTGGTCACCGTGGGCCACATCAGCGCCGGGACGACGAACAACATCATCCCGGCCACCGCGTTCCTCGAGGGGACGATCCGCACCCTGTCGGCCGAGCGGCGGGCCGACGTCGTGGCCCGGGTGCAGCGGGTGGCGGAGAAGGTGGCCGAGGCCCACGAGCTGGTCGCCGAGTTCGAGCGCGTCGAGGGCTACCCGGTGACCGTCAACGACGCGGTGGTGGCCGGCCAGGTCGAGGCGGCGGCCGCGACGCTGCTGGGGTCGGGGTCCGCCGTCCCGATGCCCGACCCGCTCATGGGCGCCGAGGACTTCTCCTACGTGCTGGAGCAGGTGCCCGGCGCGATGGCCTTCCTGGGCGCCTGCCCGCCCGACCTGGTGCCGGACGAGGCCCCCAGCAACCACTCGAACCTGGTGGTCTTCGACGAGGACGCCCTCCCGGCGGGTGTGGCGATGTACGCCCACATGGCCCTGTCCGCCCTCGCCGGCTAGCCCCTCGACGGCCGCCCCGGCGCGGCGCGGATCAGCTGGGTTCACCAGAGTCCGTCCTGGCTCACCGGCGCCGGTGAGCCAGGACGGACTCCGATGATCCGGGCTGGGGTCCCCGCACCCGCGGCACCCGGCGCAGGCCCCCATTCCGCTGCTCCACCCGGTAGGTGCGGTCCTCCCGCGGTGGCCGGGTCAGCAGCCGACGCAGTCGGTCCAGCTTGTCCGCGAACGGGGCGTGCAGGTCACCGGGCTTGACCCGTACCCCCACGAGGTCGAGGTCGACGAGCTCGTCGTGCCGGCACTTCTCCGCCCAGACAGCGTCGGCGGGGCTCCGCCCGAACCACGGGTCGTCGACCTTCGTGCGCCCATCGCACTCACCGAAGACGGCGCTGTCCTCCCACAGCATGTCGAGCACGCCGACCAGTCGGTGATCCCGGAACACGGCCGCTTGGAGAACCGGCTCGGGCAGACCGGCGGACACGAACGCCAGCCGGGTCCTCGTCTCGTGAGGCGAGTGGGCCCCGATGCGCGCGAGCCCGAACGCGCGGGCCATCCGGCCGGCTCCCGGCCAGTGCCGGTGCCGGAGCGACGTCGTGGTCAGCTCGTCGCGGGTCAGTCGACCGTCGGCCAGGACGTCGTCCACCGCCACCACCGCATCGACCACCTCCCACTCCCTGGCGACGTCGGCGAGGGTGCGTGCCAGCGAGGTGACCGGCAGCCCGTCCACCACCGTGACGTCATCGGGAGGCAGAGCCGCCCTGCGCACCTGGTAACCCTTGCCGCGCCGGAACTGCACCGGGTCGGTGAGCACGACGTCCTCACCAACCCCGGCGGGCAGGACGAGTCCGTGCACGCGTGCGGCGGTGCCGTGGCTGAGCACCGAGTCGGGGCGCCCCAGCCTCAGCACCACGGCAGCCGCCTCGAGGTGGTGCTGACGGCCGTGGTCCCGGTGAGCGGACCAGATCTCGCGACTGGTGTGGACGCCGTACCGGACGGTGTGCCACGCGCCGGAGCGCACCTGCGCCGCGATGGCGTGCCGGTCGTGGCCCGCTGCCTCGGCGTGCGCGGTGGAGAACACCCCGCCATGACGGGTGATGGCGAAGGCGAGCTGGGGGTCCATGCCGCGAACCATGGCGCGACCACGACCGTGGTGGGCCGCCGACGACGGATCTGTGGATCGGGGGCCAGGTTGTGGATGGCTGGTGACCCGGAACGCAGAATCCGTCCTGGCTCACCGGTGTCGGTGAGCCAGGACGGACTCTGGTGAACCCAGCTGATCCATGCCGCGCCGGGGGCGGGCGGGGGTCAGGTGGCGGGGGTGTCCTGGGTCAGGTCGGTCGGGGCCTTGGACGGGTCGGTGGTCTGGTACTTCTCCACCGCCGCGGCCACGACCGAGCGCTCGACCTGGCCCTTCTTGGCCAGCTCGCCCAGCACCCGCACCACGATCGACTCGGCGTCCACCCGGAAGTGGCGGCGCAGGGCCGGGCGGGTGTCGGAGAGGCCGAACCCGTCGGTGCCCAGCGAGACCAGACCCGGGACGTAGGGCGCGAGCAGGTCGGGCACGGCCTTCATCCAGTCCGACACCGCGACCAACGGACCCTCGGCGTCGGCCAGGGCGCGGGTCACGTAGGGCACCCGCGGCTCCTCGGCCGGGTGGTCGAGGTTCCACTCGTCGGCCTCGACGGCCTCGCGGCGCAGCTCGGTCCACGACGTCACCGACCAGATGTCGGCCGAGACGCCCCAGTCCTCCGCCAGCAGCTGCTGGGCCCGCATCGCCCACGGCACAGCGACGCCCGACGCCAGGATCTGCGCCTTCTTCGCGTCGTCGATCCACGGGCCCTGGTTGAGCCGGTAGATGCCGGCCAGCAGACCCGCGGTGTCGAGGTCCTCGGGCTCGGCCGGCTGCTGGTAGGCCTCGTTGTAGATCGTCAGGTAGTAGAAGACGTCGGCGCTGCGCGAGCCCCCGAGCGGGGCACCCGGGTCCTCGCCGTACATGCGGGCCAGGGCGTCCTTGACGATGTGCCCCAGCTCGTAGCTGAACGCCGGGTCGTAGCTCACGACGGCCGGGTTCGTGGCGGCGAGGAGCAGCGAGTGGCCGTCCTCGTGCTGCAGGCCCTCGCCGTTGAGGGTGGTGCGGCCGGCGGTGGCACCCAGGGCGAACCCGCGGGTCATCTGGTCGGCGGCGGCCCAGAAGGCGTCGCCGGTCCGCTGGAACCCGAACATCGAGTAGAAGATGTAGATCGGGATCATCGGCTCGCCGTGCGTGGAGTACGAGGACCCCACGGCGGTGAACGACGCGGTGGACCCGGCTTCGTTGATGCCCTCGTGCAGGATCGTGCCGGTGGTCGACTCCTTGTAGGCCAGCATCAGCTCGCGGTCGACCGCGGTGTAGGTCTGGCCGTGCGGGGAGTAGATCTTCGACGTCGGGAACAGCGAGTCCATGCCGAAGGTGCGGGCCTCGTCGGGGATGACCGGCACGAAGCGCGGGCCGAGCTCCTTGTCCTTGAGGAACTCCTTGAGCAGCCGGACGAACGCCATGGTGGTGGCGACCTCCTGCTTGCCCGAGCCGCGCTTGAGCACCTCGAACGCCTTCTCCTCGGGCGCCTTGAGCGGCTTGGCCGCCACGTGCCGCCGGGGTACCGCGCCGCCGAGCTGCTGACGCCGCTCGAGCATGTACTTCATCTCGTCGGAGTCCGGGTCGGGCTTGTAGTACGGCGGGAGGTACTTGTCCTCGAGCGCGGAGTCGGGGATGTCGAGGTAGAGCCGGTCGCGGAAGGTCGCGAGGTCCTCGGCGGTGAGCTTCTTCATCTGGTGCGTGGAGTTGCGGCCCTCGAAGTGGCTGCCCAGCGTCCAGCCCTTGATGGTCTTGGCGAGGATGACCGTGGGCTGGCCCTTGTGCTCCATCGCGGCCTTGTAGGCGGCGTAGACCTTGCGGTAGTCGTGGCCACCGCGCTGCAGCGCCCAGACCTCGTCGTCGGTCATGCCCTCGACCAGCTTGCGGGTGCGCGGGTCGCGCCCGAAGAAGTGCTCGCGGACGAAGGCGCCGTCCTCGGCCTTGTAGGTCTGGTAGTCGCCGTCGGGCGTGCTGTTCATGAGGTTGACCAGCGCGCCGTCGCGGTCGGCGGCCAGCAGCTTGTCCCAGCCGCGGCCCCAGACCACCTTGATGACGTTCCAGCCGGCGCCGCGGAAGAAGCTCTCGAGCTCCTGGATGACCTTGCCGTTGCCGCGCACCGGGCCGTCGAGGCGCTGCAGGTTGCAGTTCACGACGAACGTGAGGTTGTCCAGCTCCTCGCGGGCGGCCAGGCCGATCGCGCCGAGCGACTCGGGCTCGTCCATCTCGCCGTCGCCGAGGAAGGCCCAGACGTGCTGGTCGGAGGTGTCCTTGATGCCGCGGTGGTGCAGGTAGCGGTTGAAGCGGGCCTGGTAGATGGCGTTGATCGGGCCCAGGCCCATCGACACCGTCGGGAACTCCCAGAAGTCCGACATCAGGCGCGGGTGCGGGTAGGAGGACAGCCCGCCGCCGGGGTGGCTGACCTCCTGCCGGAAGCCGTCGAGCTGGTGCTCGGTCAGCCGGCCCTCGAGGAAGGCGCGGGCGTAGATGCCGGGGGAGGCGTGGCCCTGGAACCAGATCTGGTCACCGCCGCCGGGGTGGTCCTTGCCGCGGAAGAAGTGGTTGAAGCCCACCTCGTACAGCGACGCCGAGGACGCGTAGGACGAGATGTGCCCGCCGACGCCGACGCCGGGCCGCTGGGCGCGGTGCACCATGATCGCGGCGTTCCACCGGATGTAGGCGCGGATGCGCCGCTCGACGTGCTCGTCGCCGGGGAACCACGGCTCGCGCTCGGGCGGGATGGTGTTGATGTAGTCCGTGCTGCGCAGGGCGGGGACGCCGACCTGCTGCTCGCGGCTGCGCTCCAGCATGCGGAGCATCAGGTACCGGGCACGGCCCTTGCCGGCGTGGTCGACGACGGCGTCGAAGGACTCCAGCCACTCACCGGTCTCGTCGGGGTCGTTGTCGATCAACTGGCTCGGCAGGCCGTCGGTGATGACCGCGCGGGGGGTGCCGGACTCGCGGGCGGGGTCTCCGTCCGACTGCTGCGTGGCGCTCATGCGCACATCGTCTCCTGCCGCCCCCGCGCACGTCACGCCGCCTCTCGTTGCGGTCGCAGAGTTCACCGCCGACGGACACGTTCCGGGCACGGATCGGACCGGTCGGCTACCGGATCGGACGCGCGTCGGACACACTGACGCACCGACGCCGGGCGAGCCGCGGATCTGCGGCCGCCCGGGACCACCGAGCACACTGAGCAGATGGAGGACGAGCAGGGATGAGCGTCGACTCGGGCAGCGCCAGCATGGCGGCCCGGCTGGGGATCAAGCCGGGCATGGTCGTGCAGGAGCTCGGCTGGGACGAGGACGCCGACGAGGACCTGCGCGACTCCGTCGTCGAGGTGTCCGGCGGCGAGATGGTCGACGAGGACTCCGACGAGGTGGCCGACGTCGTCCTGCTGTGGTGGCGCGAGGAGGACGGCGACCTGATCGACGCCCTCGTCGACGCGATCGCCGCCCTGGCCGACGACGGCGTCGTCTGGCTGCTGACCCCCAAGTCCGGGCGCCCCGGCCACGTCGAGCCCGGCGAGGTCACCGAGGCCGCGCCGACCGCCGGCCTGCAGCAGACCAGCAGCATCTCCGCCGCCAAGGAGTGGGCCGGCATCCGGCTCGTCACCCCCAAGGCGGCCCGTTCCAAGCGGTAGCGGGAGGATCGCGGCATGACTCTCTCCGTGGGTGACACCGCGCCCGACTTCACGCTCAACGACTCCGACCGGCAGCCCTTCACGCTGTCCGAGCACCGTGGGTCGCCCGTGCTGGTCGTCTTCTACCCGTTCGCCTTCTCCGGCATCTGCACCGGTGAGCTGTGCCAGCTGCGCGACGAGCTGGGCACCTACACCGACGCCGGCGTCCGCGTCGTGGCGGTCTCGTGCGACCCGGCGCCGGCGCTGAAGGCGTGGAAGACCGAGCAGGGCTTCGACTTCCCGCTCCTGAGCGACTTCTGGCCCCACGGCGAGGTCGCCAAGGCCTACGGCGCGTTCTTCGAGACCGCCGGCATGGCCAACCGCGGCACGTTCCTGGTCGACGCCGAGGGCAAGGTCGCCTTCGCCGAGGTCAACGGCCCCGGCGACGCCCGGGCGCAGAGCGGCTGGAAGGACGCCGTCGCCGCGCTCGCCTCGTGATCCCCGGGCCGCCCCACTACGGTGGGGCGGCTCCCGGGCGCGTAGCTCAGCGGTAGAGCTCTCGCCTTACAAGCGAGCGGTCGCAGGTTCGAACCCTGCCGCGCCCACCCCGTGCTCCCGGCCGGCTCAGTGCTTGCCCGGTGCCTGCGCACGCACCAGGCGGCGGGCGGCGTCGACCTCCCGGGCGACCGGGCCCAGCACGCCCTCGGCGTGGATCTCGGTGTCGTCGGGGAACCGGTGCAGCCGCAGGTCGTCGTCCAGCTCGCGGATCGAGCGGCGCAGCACGTTCACCTGGCCCCGCGGCGGGATCTCGGCCCCGGCGCGCATCGCGATCACCGCCTCTGTGACGGCGTCCGACGTCCGCTCGAGCTGGATGATGACCGGGTACCAGGCCGCCGCCCGCGTGCTGATCGGCGGTGGTTCGGCCAGCCGGCGCTGCAGCTGGGTCTGCAGCTCGGTGAGTGCCCGGTAGCTGGCTCGGCGCGCCCGACGGGTCTCCTCCGGGGTGCCGTGGAAGGCGGCGTCGACGAACCGGTCGAGGGCGACGGCGGCGGCCCGCAGGGCGTCGTCCAGCGGGGCGCGCCAGGTCTGCGGCCAGAGCAGGTAGCCGAACACGAGCACGATCGCGCAGCCGATCACCGTGTCGACCAGGCGCGGGCCCACCAGCTCCGACGGGCTCGGCGCGGCGAGGTCGAGCAGCATGATCACCAGCGGGGTCTGGAAGACCGAGAACAGCCCGAAGTTCGCGTTGCGCGCCCACGGCAGGACGGCGGCGAACAGTGCCAGTGCCAGCACCACCCAGCCCCCGCGCGGCAGCACCGCCAGCAGCGCCGACCCCAGCAGGACCCCGAGCAGCGTGCCGGCCCCGCGCTGCACCGCGCGGGTGAACACCGACCCGAAGTCGGGCTTGAGCACCACGGCGACGGTGAGCAGCACCCAGTAGGGGCGCTCGATGGGCAGCCGTTGCCGGGCCACCTCGGCGACCACCATGCACAGGGTCAGGCGGACGGCGAACGCGCGGGAATCGGCGTTGCCGGTCGTGCGGTCCAGCAGGTCGCGGGCACGCAGCCGCCAGGGCAACGGTGCCCGGACGACGGCGGCCGAGGCGCGCTCGTCCGGGTCGCCGACGAGGTCCCAGACCAGCCGGACGCCGTGCCGCACCGCGCGCAGCGTGGACGGCCCGTCTTCCAGGGCCGCGGGCCGGTCGCCGACCAGGGGACGGCGGGCAGCGACCGCGGCACCCAGGGCATGGGTGGCGGCGACGTCGGCGGGGTCGGCCGGGACGCCGGCCCGCACCGTGGCCACCGCGCCCTCGACCAGCGGTGCGGCAGCGTTGAGCAGCCCGGCGAGCTCGGCCAGCTCACGGCTGCGGCCCGAGGACGTGCTGCGGCTGTGGATCACCCGGTCGTAGCCGGTGTTGAGCGCGGCGGTGAGGGTGCGCCGGGCGTCGTCGGTGCCGGGCGTGCCGACCGCGGCCAGCAGGTCACCGATCGCGGTGAACACCGCCCCCACGGCCTCGCGGTCGGGGTCGGCGTCCTCGGTGCTGGCCTGCACCAGCACCAGCGCTGTGGCCCACAAACCGCCGGTGAGGAAGAACCCGATCTCGGTGTGCAGCGGCAGCGTGGTCTGCAGTCCGGAGGACAGGGCGGCGTAGATCAGCAGCTGCAGCGCACCCAGCGACAGCGCGGCGTCGATGGAGCTGACGAGGGCGGCCACCACCGACAGCAGCCCGATGACCAGCAGCGGCTGCCACCCCTCGCCGGTCGCGGCCTGTCCGGCCAGCAACCCCACCGTGCCCATCCCGCCGGCGGCCGCGACCCGGCGCATGCGGGTGCGCAGCGGCCCGCCCTGCGGGGCCAGCGTGGCCGCCAGCGCGCCGGTCGTGCCGAACACCCCGGCCCCGAGCGCCGCGGGGTCGTCGAGCCGGCCGAGCAGCCCGACGAGCGCCAGCGGCCCGGCCAGGGACAGCGCGAACCGGACGACGTCGCGCCACGGCACCGGCGACCGACCGGTGCGCACCAGCTCCTCGAGCCAGGCCGGTGCCCGCAGCCCCCTGTCCGCCACCGCGAGAGCTTCCCACCAGGAACTGTCAGGGGCCCGGCGCAGACTGGACGGCGTGCCGCACCCGACCCCCACCGCCACCACGCAGGGCGGCTGGTTGCGCCGGCTGGTCGGCTACTGCCTGCGTCACCGCGGCGACCTCGTCGGCGCCTTCGCCGCCGCCCTGGTGGGCTCGCTCATCGCCGCCGGGGTGCCGCTGGTGGTCAAGGAGGTCGTGGACGACGTCGTCGCCGGGGGCACCCGCTCGGTCGCGCCCTACGTCTGGCTGCTGGCGGTGGCGGGGCTGGTGCGCTTCGCCGCCGGGTTCACCCGCCGCTACCTGGCCGGGCGGCTGAGCCTCGACGTGCAGTACGACCTGCGCAACGACGTCGCCGAGGCGCTGTCCCGCCTCGACGGGCCGGGGCAGGACCGGTTGCAGACCGGTCAGGTGGTCAGCCGCTCCATCTCCGACATCACCCTCGTGCAGGGGCTGCTGGCGTTCCTGCCGAACCTGGCCGGCAACGCCCTGCTGTTCGTCGGGTCGATCGTGGTGATGGCCTGGTTGTCGCCGCTGCTCACGGTGGTCGCCCTCGCGGTGGGGCCGGCGCTGTGGTGGCTGGCCCTGCGGTCCCGGCGCGACCTGTTCCCGGCCAACTGGGCCGCGCAGCAGCAGGCCGGGGCCGTCGTCGGCGACGTCGAGGCCGCGGTCACCGGGGTGCGCGTGGTCAAGGGCTTCGGCCAGGAGGGCCGCGAGCTCGACCGGGTCGACGCGGGCGCGCGGCGGCTGTTCGGTGCCCGCATGCGGGTCGTGCGGTTCACCGCCCGCTACAACCCGGCGCTGCAGGCCGTCCCGGCCCTGGGGCAGGTGGGCGTGCTGGCCTTCGGCGGGTGGCTGGCCCTGCAGGGCAGCATCACGCTGGGCACCTTCCTGGCCTTCGCCACCTACCTGGCCTCGTTGGTGGCCCCCGTGCGCATGCTGGCCGCGGTGCTGGTCATCGGGCAGCAGGCGCGGGCCGGGGTCGAGCGGGTGCTCGAGATCGTCGACACCGAGCCGGTCCTGCGCTCCGGTTCCCGCCCGGTGCCCGCGGGCCCGCTCGCCGTCGAGCTCGACGACGTGGTGTTCGCCTACGGGGAGGGCCCGGCCACGCTCTCGGGGGTCTCGTTGCGGGTGCGGCCCGGGGAGACGTTGGCGCTGGTCGGCCCGGCCGGCTCGGGCAAGTCCGCGGTCGTGGGGCTGCTGCCGCGCTTCTACGACGTCGGCGCCGGTGCGGTGCGCATCGGCGGGGTGGACGTGCGCGAGCTCGACACCGACCAGCTGCGCGGTGCGCTGGGCATCGTGCCCGAGGACAGCTTCCTGTTCTCCGACACCGTGCGGGCCAACATCGCCTTCGCCCGGCCGGACGCCTCCGACGCCGAGGTGCGGGCCGCCGCGCGCACCGCGCAGGCCGAGGGGTTCATCGACGAGCTGCCCGACGGCTTCGACACCGTGGTCGGCGAGCAGGGGCTCACCCTGTCCGGCGGCCAGCGGCAGCGGGTCGCCCTGGCCCGCGCCCTGCTCACCGACCCCCGCGTGCTGGTGCTCGACGACGCCACCTCGGCCGTCGACGCCACGGTCGAGGCCCGCATCCAGGAGGGCCTGCGTGCGGGTGCCCGGGCCGACCGCACCACCCTGGTCGTGGCCCACCGGGCCTCCACCCTCGCCCTCGCCGACCGCGTGGCCGTGCTCGACCGCGGCCGGGTGGTCGACGTCGGCACCACCGACGAGCTGGCCGAGCGCAGCCCGCTCTACCGCCTGCTCGTCTCCGGCGTCGACGACGACCCGCCCGCGGGCACGAGCCCGCCCACCCCCGTCCCCGAGGTCCCGTCGCCGACCACGGTCGACCCGGCGGCCTGGCCCGAGGTCGACCACGGCCCGGACGGCGACCGCGCGCTGCGGGGTGCGGCGAACTCGATCGGCGGGCCCGGGTCGGCGATGGTGAACGCGGCGTCCACCCCCGCACTGCGCGAGCTGGTGGCCGCCCTCCCGCCCGCCGACGACGACCCCCGGGTGCCGCCCGGGCGGGCGCGCTCGGCCGACCCGGGGTTCACCCTCGCCGGCCTGCTGCGGCCCTTCCGGTGGGTGCTCGGCGCCGCGTTCCTGCTGACCGCGGCCGACGCCGCCGCGCAGATCGCCGTCCCGGCCCTGGTGCGCGCCGGCATCGACCGCGGGGTGTCGGCCGACTCGCTGGGGGTGCTGCTGGCCATCAGCGCGCTGGCGCTGGCCGTGGTGGTGGCCGACTGGCTGGTCACCATCGGGTCGACCCGGCTCACCGGCAGCACCGGCGAGCGGCTGCTCTACACGCTGCGGGTGAAGACCTTCGCGCAGCTGCAGCGCCTGGGGCTCGACTACTACGAGCGCGAGCTCGGCGGCCGGATCATGACCCGGATGACCACCGACGTCGACGCGTTGTCGGCGTTCCTGCAGACCGGTCTGACCACCGCGGTGGTCAGCCTGCTCACCCTGGTGGGCGTCCTGGTCGCCCTGGTGCTGCTCGACGTCGACCTGGCGCTCGTGCTCGTCGCGTTCCTGCCGGTCCTGGCCGTGGCCACCTGGTGGTTCCGCCGGCGATCGGTGCCGGCCTACACCGAGGCGCGCGAGCGGGTGAGCGCCGTCAACGCCCGGCTCCAGGAGGACGTCGCCGGGGTGCGGGTCACCCAGGCCGCCGTGCGCACTGAGCGCTCCCTCGCCGTGTTCCGCGAGCGGGCGGGGGCCTACCGCGACGTGCGGCTGCGCGCCCAGCGCTACATCGCGACCTACTTCCCCTTCGTCGAGTTCCTGTCCGAGCTGGCCGTCGCCGCCGTGCTGGTCGTCGGCGCGGTGCGGCTCACCGAGGGCACGATCACCGCCGGGGTGCTGGTCGCCTTCCTGCTCTACGTCGGCACCTTCTTCTCCCCGGTGCAGTCGCTGTCCCAGGTCTTCGACAGCTACCAGCAGGCCGCCGTGGGCCTGCGCCGGCTGCGCGACCTGCTGCAGACCCCGACCTCCACGCCGCCCGCCCCCGATCCGGCGCCCGTCGGTCGGCTGCGCGGCGAGGTGGTGCTCGACGACGTCACGTTCGCCTACCGCGGCGCGCCGGCACCGGCACTGCGCGGTGTCACGCTGCGCATCGCACCGGGGGAGACCGTCGCGCTGGTGGGCGAGACCGGGGCGGGCAAGTCCACCGTGGTCAAGCTCGTCGCCCGCTTCTACGACCCCACCGACGGCGCCGTCCTGGTCGACGGGCGCGACCTGCGCACGCTCGACCTCGCCGGCTACCGGTCGCGGTTGGGGGTCGTCCCGCAGGAGGCCCACCTCTTCGACGGCACCGTGCGCGACGCCATCGCCTACGGCCGGCCCGATGCCGACGACGTCGCGGTCGAGGCCGCGGCCCGGGCGGTGGGCGCGCACGAGATGGTCGCCGCACTGCCCGAGGGGTACCGCACCCGCGTCGGTGAGCGGGGGCGGTCGCTGTCGGCCGGCCAGCGCCAGCTGCTGGCCCTGGCACGGGCCGAGCTGGTCGACCCCGACGTCCTGCTGCTCGACGAGGCCACCGCGTCGCTGGACCTCGCGTCCGAGGCCGCGGTCAACCGGGCCGCCGACGCCGTGGCCGGTCGGCGCACCACCATCGTGGTCGCGCACCGGCTCACGACGGCGGCCCGCGCCGACCGGGTCGTCGTCCTCGACCACGGCCGCGTCGTGCAGTCCGGTCCGCACGAGCAGCTGCTGCGGGTGGAGGGGCCCTACGCCCTGCTGTGGGCCGCGTACTCCTCCGACGCCCTGGTCGACTGACCGTGCCGGGCCGTGAGGTCGCCCACGCCGGCCGGTCCGCCGGGCACCCGTCCGGATGGCGTCCCGGCCACGAACACGGGGTGATGCCGACCGCCGACCACCCCACCACCGACGAGGCCCGTCACCCCCACCGGGCCAGCTCACACGCGTCCGGCGGGCGGACCGGCGGGACCGCACCTACAGTCCGAAAAATGGCACTTCCGGTGAACGAGGACATGTACCCCGACCCCCAGGGGAACGTCCGCGCACTCCCGCGTCCCGGTGCCCCGCTGGCCGAGGTCGTGGCCGCCCTGGAGGCCCGCTACGACCCGGCGCTCGCCGAGGACTGGGACGCCATCGGGCTGGTGTGCGGTGACCCCGCCGAGGCCGTGCACTCGGTGCTGTTCGCGGTGGACCCCACCGACGCCGTCGTCGACGAGGCGATCGAGCGCGGCGTCGACCTGGTGGTCACCCACCACCCCCTGCTGCTCACCCCCGTGCACGGCGTCCCCGCCGACGACCCCAAGGGCCGCATCGTGCACCGGCTCATCCGGGCCGGCATCGGGCTCTTCGTCGCGCACACCAACGCCGACCGGGCCGCCGACCACGGCGTCAACGACGCACTCGCCGCAGCCCTCGGGGTGGGCAACACGGTGCCGCTGGAGTCCGTGGGCGCCCCGCACACCAACACGCTGGTCGTCTTCACCCCGGTCGAGGACAGCGACCGGCTGGTCGACGCCCTGAGCGCCGCCGGCGCCGGGGTGATCGGTGACTACACCCGCTGCGCCTGGCAGACCGTCGGCACCGGCACCTTCATCCCCGGCGACGAGACCAACCCGGCCATCGGCGCGCACGGCCGGCTCGAGCACGTCCCCGAGACCCGGCTGGAGATGGTCGTGCCCCGGGCCGCCCAGGCCGACGTCCTGCGGGCCCTGCACGAGTGGCACCCCTACGAGGACCCGGGCTACGCGGTCTTCGAGAACTCCCAGACCCCCAGCCGGGCCGGCCTCGGCCGGCTGGGCGAGCTGGCCCACCCGATCACCCTGCGCGAGTTCGCCGAGCGCGCGGCCGCGGTGCTGCCGGTGACCGCGGCGGGGGTGCGGGTGGCCGGTGACCCCGACCGGCTGGTGCGCACCGTCGCGGTGTGCGGCGGCAGCGGCAGCTCGCTCTACGACCGGGCCGCGTCGGCCCGCGCCGACGTCCTGCTCACCAGCGACGTCAAGCACCACCCGGCCGTGGAGGCGATGGAGGTGCCCGGCCCGGCCATCTGCGACGTCGCGCACTTCGCCAGCGAGTGGCCGTGGCTGCCGGTGGCCGCCGACGTGCTGCGCCGCGACCTCGGCGGCCGGGTCGACGTCGCCGTCTCCAAGCGGCGCACCGACCCGTGGTCGCTGCACGTCGCGCAGGACGGCCGCGACGTGGGCGTCGGGGAGGGCGCCGCGCGCGGGTAGGTTGGCCGCGTGCAGGCAGACCACTTCGACCAGCAGAAGCTGCTGGCCCTGGCCGCGGAGGACGTCGCGCTCGCGCAGCTCGCCCACCGCCGGCGGACCCTTCCCGAGAACGCCGCGGTCACCGCCGCCGAGGAGGCGCAGCGGGAGTTCTCGGCCGACGTCGTGCGCGCCGAGACGGCCGTGCGCGACCTCGACCGCGAGCAGAAGCGCATCGAGGCCGACGTCGAGTCGGTCCGCGCCCGCTCGACCCGCGACCAGCAGCGGCTGGACTCCGGGGCGGCCACGCCGAAGGAGATGACCAGCCTGCAGCAGGAGATGGCCTCCCTCGCCCGCCGCCAGGGCGACCTGGAGGACCAGGTGCTGGAGATCATGGAGCGCCGCGAGGCCGCCGACGCGACGCTCGCCGCCGCGCAGACCGGGCTCGCCGGCGCGCAGGCCGACCAGGCAGCCGCCGAGCAGGCCCGCGACGCCGCGCTGGCCGAGATCACCGCGGGCGAGCAGGAGCACGGCGCGAAGCGCGCCGAGGTCGCCGGCACGGTCTCCGCGCCGCTGCTGGCGGTCTACGAGCGGGTGGCCAAGCAGACCGGCGGCACCGGCGCGGCCGCGTTGCACGCCCGGCGCTGCGAGGGTTGCCGCATCGAGCTGTACGGCACCGAGCTGGCCGCGGCCCGCAACGCCGACCCGCACACCGTCCTGCGCTGCGAGAACTGCAACCGCATCCTCGTGCGCACCGCCGAGTCGGGGTTGTGACCCGGCGCCTCGTCGTCGAGGCCGACGGCGGGTCCCGGGGCAACCCCGGGCCGGCCGGGTACGGCGCCCTGGTCCGCGACGCCGACACCGGCGCGCTGCTGGCCGAGCGTGCAGCATCGGTGGGCCGGGCGACCAACAACGTGGCCGAGTACGGCGGCCTGGTGGCCGGTCTCGAGGCGGCGCTGTCGATCGACCCCGAGGCGTCGGTCGAGGTCCGCATGGACTCCAAGCTCGTGGTCGAGCAGATGTCGGGTCGCTGGCAGATCAAGCACCCGGACATGCGCGCGCTCGCCGTCCGGGCGCGGGCGATCGCCCAGCAGCTGGGGCAGGTGCGCTACACCTGGATCCCGCGGGCACAGAACTCGGCGGCCGACGCACTGGCCAACTCGGCGATGGACGGCAAGCCGGTGCACCGCGACGCCGGGCCCGCCCCGGTGGAGATCGAGGAGGCAGCCCCCGAGCCGGCCACTGAGCCGGCCCCCGTCGTCAGCACCCGCACGCTGCTGCTGCGGCACGGGCGCACCGCGCACACCCCCGAGCGCCGGTTCAGCGGCAGCAGCGACCTGGACCTGTCCGACCTGGGCCGGGCCGACGCGGCCGCCGCCGCCCGGGCGCTGGTGGGCCGGGGCATCGAGGTGATCGTCTCCTCACCGCTCAAGCGCTGCCGGCAGACCGCCGGGGAGGTCGCCGAGGCGCTCGACCTGTCGATCGAGGTCGACCGTGACCTGCGCGAGCTCGACTTCGGGGCCTGGGAGGGCATGAGCGCGGCCGAGGCGGTGGCGGCCAACCCGCTGGCCTTCCGCCGCTGGCGCAGCGCTCTCGACGTCCGACCTCCCGGGGGCGAGTCGATCGCCGACGTCTCGCAGCGGGTGGCCGCGGCCCGCGCCCGCATCCTCGAGCGCCACGCGGGCAGGACGGTCCTCGTGGTCACCCACGTGACGCCGATCAAGCTGATGCTCGCCGCTGGCCTGGGCGTCGGCGACGAGATCGTGCACCGCGTCTTCCTCGAGGCCGCCAGCCTGAGCGAGGTCGTGTGGTCCACGGACGGCACGAGCAGCGTGAGACTGGTCAACGACACCAGTCACCTGGGCTGACCCCCGGCACCGATCGGCTGGGTTCAGCGCGATCCGTCCTGGCTCACCGGCGTCGGTGAGCCAGGACGGCCGTGGATCGACTGGGCTGATCCACGCCGACGTCCTACAACCGGCCGGCGTCGATGATGCGGGACAGGAACTGGCGGGTGCGGGGCTCCACCGGGTCGCCCAGGACCTGCGCGGGCGGGCCGGACTCGAGAACCACGCCCTGGTCGAGGAAGCAGACGGTGTCGGCGACCTGCTTGGCGAAGCCCATCTCGTGGGTGGCCATCACGATGGTCATGCCCTGGGTGGCCACCTCGCGCACCAGCCGCAGCACCTCGCCGACCAGTTCGGGGTCCAGCGCGGAGGTGATCTCGTCGAGCAGCAGCACCCGCGGCCGCACCGCCAGCGCCCGCACGATGGCCACGCGCTGCTGCTGGCCACCCGACAGGCGGTCGGGGTACTCGCCGGCCTTGTCGGCCAACCCGATGCGATCGAGCAGCTCCCGGGCCTCGTCCGTCGCCTCGGAGCGGGACCGGCCGTGCACCCGCACGGGCGCCAGGGTCACGTTGTCCAGCACGGTGAGGTGCGGGAACAGGTTGTAGGCCTGGAAGACCACACCCAGGCGACGGCGCACGGCGTCGGCGTCCACCTGCGGATCGGTGATGTCCTCTCCGTCGAGCAGCACCTGGCCGTCGTCGACCTGCTCGAGCAGCGAGGCGCAGCGCAGCAGCGTCGACTTGCCCGACCCCGAGCCGCCGATCAGCGCCACGACGCGGTGCTCGTCGACCGACAGGTCGACCCCGCGGAGCACGACGTTCTCCCCGAAGGTCTTGACGACACCGCGGACGTCCAGGACCGGACCACCGGCAACCGGGCTCACAGCACGCTTCCGCTCTGCTGGCGCCGGCGGGCCCGGGCGCTGACGGTGTCGGCGATGCGGGCCGACGGGACCGCGAGCAGCACGAACAGCAGCCCGGCGACGACGTAGGGGGTGAAGTTGAAGGTCTGCCCGACCTCGATCTGCGCGGCCCGCACGGCGTCGATGGCGCCCAGCACCGAGATCAGCCCGACGTCCTTCTGCAGGGCGACGAAGTCGTTGAGCAGCGCCGGGGTCACGTTGCGCACCGCCTGCGGCAGCACCACGATGCGCATCATCTGCCGGTGGGTGAGGCCCAGCGAGCGGGCCGCGGCCCGCTGCGAGGGGTGCACCGACTCGATGCCGGCGCGGAAGACCTCGGCCACGTAGGCCGAGTAGGTGAGCACGATGGCCGCCGTCCCCAGGATGAACGGCGAGGTCGGGACACCCTGCAGGCGCAGCGCCGGCAGCCCGAACCCGACCAGGTACAGCGTGATGATCAGCGGCATCCCGCGGAACACGTCGACGTAGCCGGTGGCCAGCAGCCGCAGCGGGGCGAACGCCGGGCCGCGCAGCGTGCGCAGCACGGCCAGCCCCAGCCCGAGGACGACGACGCACAGCCCGCCGATGACCAGCACCTGCACGTTCAGCCACAGCCCGCGCAGGATGTCGGGGAAGGCCGCGCGGGCGTTGTCCAGCGAGAAGAACGTCGACTGCACGCGGGGCCAGCCCGGCGACCGGGTGATCACCAGGTAGGCGACGACCGCGAAGACGAGGGTCGAGCCCAGCGCGACGAGGGTGGACCGGCGCGACCGGCGGGCGCGGAAGGCCCGCCGGTCGAGCTCGAGTGCGCTGGGGGCGGGCAGGCTCAGTTCAGCACCGGGGCGTCGGCGGCCTCGGACAGCCACTGCTGCTGCAGGTCGGCCAGGGTGCCGTCGGCGTCGAGGGCGTCGACGGCCTCGGTGACGCAGTCGGTGAGCGGGGAGTCCTTGGCCAGCAGCAGGCCGAACTGGTCGCCGGAGTCGCCCGAGTCCTCGATCTGGCCCACGATGACGCCGTTGTCCAGCTCGGCGGCGGTGATGTAGAAGGCCGTCGGCAGGTCGACGACGATGGCGTCGACCTGGCCGTTCTGCAGCGCGAGCTTGGCGTCGTCGTTGGTGTTGAACACGACCGGGTCGCTGCTGGGGGCGATGACGTCGGTGAGCACGTCGAGGCTGGTGGTGGCCACCTGCGCGCCGATCCGCAGGTCCTTCAGGTCCTCGATGGAGGTGGCGCCGTCGGCCGGGGAGCCGGCCGTGGTGATCACGGCCTGCGTGGCGGTGTAGTACGGCGAGGAGAAGTCGACGGCCTGGCGGCGCTCGTCGTTGATCGTGAACTGGTTGATGTCGAAGTCGAAGGACTTGTCGCCGGGGGAGATGGCGGTGTTGAACTGGGCCGTCGTCCACTCGACCTGGTCGGCGGAGTAACCCAGCTGCTCGGCGACCGCGTAGGCCACGGCGGACTCGTAGCCCTCGCCGTTGGTCGGGTCGTCGTCGACGAACCAGGGCTGGTAGGCCGGGGTGTCGGTGGCGATCGTCAGCGTGTCGGCGGTGACCGTGGGCAGGTCCTCGGGGGTGCACGACCCGCCGGAGGAGCCCGAGGCGCCGGCGGAGGAGGACTCCTGCGGGGCGCAGGCGGTGACCGCGAGGGCGGCCGTGGCGAGCACGGCGAGGGCGAGGGGACGACGGCGCACGAGGAGTCCTTGAGGTCTTGACCAACGGAACCGGGGAATCGTAAGGGCAGGCTGGTCACGGCGGCGTCACGGCGAAGAGGGATGATGGTCACCGTGACCGCCGCAGCCCCCGCCCCGACCGGCGACGAGCGCACCCTGACCCCCGCGCAGTACGAGGAGTGGGCCGCCGAGGTGCGCCGGCTGGCCGACGAGCGCGGGGCCGTCGTGCTGGCGCACAACTACCAGGTCCCCGAGATCCAGGACGTCGCCCACCACACCGGCGACTCCCTGTACCTCTCGCGCGTCGCCGCGCAGACCGACGCCCGCGAGATCGTGTTCTGCGGCGTCCACTTCATGGCCGAGACGGCCAAGATCCTGTCCCCGGACAAGACCGTGCTGCTGCCCGACCTCGACGCCGGCTGCTCGCTGGCCGACTCGATCACCGCCGAGCAGCTGCGCGAGTGGAAGGCCGAGCACCCCGGCGCCGTCGTGGTCAGCTACGTCAACACCACCGCCGCGGTGAAGGCCGAGACCGACATCTGCTGCACGTCGTCCAACGCCGCCGACGTGATCCGGTCGATCCCCGCCGACCGCGAGATCCTCTTCTGCCCCGACCAGTTCCTCGGCGCGCACGTCAAGCGGGTCACCGGCCGGGAGAACATCCGCATCTGGGCCGGGGAGTGCCACGTGCACGCCGGCATCTCGCCGTCAGACGTCCGGTCGCAGATCGCCGCGCACCCCGGCGCCGAGATCCTGGTGCACCCCGAGTGCGGCTGCACCACCTCGGTGCTCGACCTGGTCAGCAACGGCGACCTGCCGGCCGACCGCACCCGGGTGCTCTCCACCGGCGGCATGGCCGAGGCCGCCGCGGCGACCCGGGCACCGCAGGTGCTCGTGGCCACCGAGGTCGGCATCCTGCACCAGCTGCGGGCGCTGAACTCGGGCACGCAGTTCATCCCGATGAACGACCGGGCCGCCTGCCGCTACATGAAGATGATCACGCCGGCCAAGCTGCTGCGCACCCTGCAGACCGGCTACGGCGCCATCGAGGTGGCCCCCGACGTCGCCGCCCGCGCCCGCAAGGCCGTCGAGGCGATGATCGCCATCGGCGAACCCGGCCGCGGCGGCGAGTGACCTGGGTATCGGAAGCTCCACCCTGCTGATCGGGCCCGATGAGGGGGGTAGAGCTTCCGATACCCGGTGCGCTCAGACCTGGAGGGCGGCCCACAGCGCGACCGTGGCCAGCACCAGGGTCAGCGGGACCGTCGCCAGGCCGACCAGGCTGAACCGGGCTGCGCTCGGTGAGGGCTCACCGGTGGCGGCGAACACCCGCCGCCACAGCAGGTTGGCCAGCGACCCGACGTAGGTCAGGTTGGGGCCGACGTTGACGCCGATGAGCACCGCGAGCAGCGTCGGTGTGCCGCCCACGGCGGCCGCGGCGGGCAGCAGAGCCAGGGTGGCGGGCAGGTTGTTGAGCAGGTTGGCCACGACGGCGGCGACGGCGGCCACCCCGAGCAGTGCGAGCAGGCCGTCGCCCCCGGGCAGCACCACCCCGAGCAGGCGTTCGAGGCCGTTCACCTGCAGCCCCAGCACGATGACCGACAGCCCGAACACGAACAGGGCGAACGGCAGGTTGGCGGCGGTGAGCAGGTCGACCGGCCGGGTGCGTCGGGTGACCAGCTGCTTGCCGGCCAGCACCAGGACGCCGACCAGTGCGGGCCACACCGGCGCGATGTCGGTCAGCGAGGCGAACCCGAAGCCGACGACGGTGAGGCCGACGACGACGAGTGCCAGCACCGGGGCCGGCGGCACCTCGCGCACCGGCTCGCCCACGGGCACCCGCAGGTCGGCGCGGAACAGCCGGCGCAGCACCAGGTACTCGACCAGCACCGCGACCACCCACGGCCCGGCCATCAGCGCGGTGAAGTGCAGGAAGGTCAACCCGGTGGCGGCGAAGGCCAGCAGGTTGGTCAGGTTCGACACCGGCATGAGCAGCGAGGCCGAGTTCGACAGGTGCCCGGCGGCGTAGGCGTGCGGGCGGGCCGGCACCTTCATCCGCGCAGCGGTGGCCAGCACGACGGGCGTCAGCAGGACGACGGTGGCGTCCAGCGACAGCACGGCGGTGACCACGGCCGACAGTGCGACCACCCGCAGCAGCAACCCCTGCGGTGAGCGTCCGGCCCGGCGGGCGGTGACCGCGGCCGACCAGCTGAACAGGCCCTCGCGGTCGGCGAGGTCGCTGAGCAGCAGGATGACGACGAGGAAGCCGGCGGTGGGCGCGATCTCGGCGACCGTGTCCCGCGCCTCGCCCCACCCGACGACGCCGACCGCGGCCAGCACCAGGGCCCCCGGGACGGCGACCGCGGCGGCCGGCACCCGGGGGGAGTCGACCACCGCGGCGACCAGCGAGGCGACCAGGAAGGCCCCGGCGAGCAGCAGGGCGAGAACGTCGACGGTCACGGCCGCACGAACAGGTAGACCGCGACGGCGACGCCGAAGACGACGATGAACACCCGCAGCGGGGTGCTGGGGATGCGCCCGGCGACCTTCGCGCCGAGGTAGCCGCCCAGCAGGGCCGCCGGGGCGCAGACGGCGACCAGCAGCCAGTCGACCGGCCCGAAGATGCCGAACACGACGACGGTGGTGCTCGCGGTCACCAGCGACAGCACGGCCTTGAGCGCGTTGGCCAGCTTGAGCCGGCCCAGGCCGACGGCGAGGACGGCGGTGAGGATGACCCCCAGCGCGCCGCCGAAGTAGCCGCCGTAGACGCAGGCCAGCAGCACGACGACGTAGAGCCACAGGGGGTCGCGGCGCTCGCCGTCGGTCTCGTTGGCCCGCAACCGCTTGGTGATGAGCGGTTGCACGCCGATGAGCAGGCTGGCCAGCAGCACCAGCACGGGCACGACGGTGTCGAAGGCCGAGGAGGGCGTGGTCAGCAGCAGGATGCTGCCCGCCGTGCCGCCCACGACGGCCACCGCGGACAGGGCGACGAGCCGCGTGCGCTGACCGCGGTAGTGCTCGCGGAAGCCGACGACGGCGCCGAGGTAGCCGGGCCACTGGGCCACGGAGTTGGTCACGTTGGCCGCCACGGTGGGCAGCCCGAGCGCGACGAGCGTCGGGAACAGGATCAACGATCCGCCCCCGGCGACGGAGTTGATGCCCCCGGCCAGCAGGGCGACCCCTGCTGCCACGAGCAGGTCGACGACGGACACGAGCGGCGAGCCTACGGTCCGTCCCTGCCGATCCCCGGCCCGACGGCGGTGCACGTGTCGCGCACCGGGCTGTGAGCAGTGGCACTTCCGCAGGTCGAGGCAGGCGCGGCCGATGCGGTTGGGCGGCGCAACGGCCGGGCATGGTGGGCGCCATGCGCAAGTGGTGGCCGCTGGTGGCGGTCTGTGCCGGCACGTTCATGCTCCTGATCGACGTCACGATCGTGAACGTCGCCCTGCCCGACATCGCCACCTCCCTGGGGACGTCGTTCGACCAGCTGCAGTGGGTGGTCGACGTGTACGCCCTCGGCCTGGCCGCCCTGGTGCTGGGCGCCGGGTCGCTGGCCGACCTGTACGGCCGCCGGCGTCTCTACCTGGGCGGGCTGACGCTGTTCGCGCTCAGCTCGCTGGCCTGCGGGCTGGCGCCGAACGCCGAGCTGCTCATCGTGGCGCGGGCGGTCCAGGGCATCGGCGCGGCCGCCATGTTCAGCACCACCATCGCGCTGCTCAACGCGATCTACCAGGGGCGGGACCGTGGCACCGCGTTCGGCATCTGGGGCGCCGTGGTGGGGGCCGCCGCCGCGGCCGGCCCGATCCTGGGCGGCCTGCTCACCGAGCTGTCGTGGCGCTGGATCTTCCTGGTCAACCTGCCGGTGTCGCTGTTCGCCGTCCTGCTGACCCTGAAGGTGGTCGAGGAGTCCAAGCAGTCGGGCGCCCCGCACCCCGACGTTTCCGGCATCGCCGCCTTCACCCTCGGCGCCGGGGCCGTGGTCTACGGACTCGTCGAGGCCGCCGCGAACGGCTGGGCGCCGGTCGGCTCGTGGGGCCCGATCGTGGCCGGACTCGTCGTGCTGGTGGGCTGGGTGCTGCTCGAGCTGCGCCGCGAGGCCCCGATGCTCGACCTGCGGCTGTTCCGCACCTCGCGGTTCACCGGCATCATGCTCGGCTCGCTGCTGCTGAACCTGGCCGCGTTCGCCAACTCGCTCTACATCTCCCTGTGGCTCCAGTCGATCCTGGGCCTGAGCCCGCTGCAGGCCGGCCTGGTGTTCATCCCGCTGTCGGCGGTCAGCTTCGTGACCGCGGCGATCGCCGGGCGCCGCTTCACCGACCGGTCACCCCGGGTCGTGCTCGCCGTCGGCCTGGCCCTCGTCGGCGCCGGTGTGCTGCTCATGGCCCGGGTCGACGCCGGCACGAGCTGGGGCGTGCTGGTGCCCGGGCTGGCCGTGCTGGGTCTGGGCGTCGGCATCTGCAACCCGGTGGTCACCTCGGCCGCGCTGGCGTCGGTGCCGCGCGAGCGCAGCGGCATGGCCTCCGGCGCGGTGAACACCGCCCGGCAGCTGGGCTTCGCGGTGGGCGTCGCCGTCCTGGGGTCGGTGTTCGCCGCCGGCGCGAGCCGGGTGCTCACCGACGGCGGCGCGCCCGACCCGGCCGGGACGGCGTCCGCGCTGTCCGGCGGGCAGGCGCAGCAGATCGTCGGGTCGGCACCGGAGGAGGCCCGCGCCGGGCTCACGGAGCTGCTGGGCGCCGCCTACGCCGACGGCCTGCGCGACGTGCTGCTGGTCGCCGGCGCCGCCGGGCTGGTCGGTGCGCTGCTGGTCGCGCTGCTCGTCCGCGGCCCGGTTCCCCAGCACGACGAGAAGGGGGAGCAGCCCGCGGACGGGGGTGACGCGCACGGTCGGCACGAGGCACCGCACACCCCGGCGCACGAGTCCGACTCCGAACCCGTGCGCTGAGCGGCGGCGCGGGCCAGACTCGGGCCGTGCCCGCACCGTTCCCCACCGACTGGTCCCGCGCCCTCGTGGTGGCCGCGCACCCCGACGACGTCGAGTACGGGGTGGCCGCCGCGGTCGCCGTCTGGACCGCCGCCGGCAAGGAGGTGCACTACCTGCTCGCCACCCGCGGCGAGGCCGGGATCGCCGGGATGCCCCCGGCGCAGGCCGGCCCGCTGCGCGAGGAGGAGGAACGCCGCTCGGCCGCCGTCGTCGGCGTGACCGAGGTGGAGTTCCTCGACCACCGCGACGGCACCTTGGTCGAGGGCCCGGAGCTGCGCCGTGACCTGGCCGCGGCGATTCGCCGGCACCGGCCCGAGCTGGTGGTGACCCTGCACGGCGGCGACACCTGGACGACACCCGACGTCACCCCCGCCGCCTGGAACTCCGCCGACCACCGGGCGCTGTCCCGCTCGGTGCTCGACGCGGTGGCCGACGCCGGCAACGAGTGGATCTTCCCCGACCTGACCGAGGCACCCTGGTCGGGCACGCAGTACGTGGCGGTGCAGACCATCGGCGAGCCGCCGCACACGGTCGACGTCACCGACGGGGTTGAGGCCGCGGTGGCGTCGCTGAGCGAGCACCGGCGCTACCTCGAGGTGCTCGCCCCCGACGTCCCGGTCGCCGAGCAGGCCCGGCAGCAGATCGACCAGGCGACGCTCACCGAGGACGGCGGACGGCGGGTCGGGTTCCGGCTGTTCTGGGGCTGACGCTCACGGCGTCGGCGCGACCGTCCGCGTCGTCCGGGCCCGGCGGCGGGCGCGGCGCACCAGCGGGACGGCGACCGCGGCGGCGACGGCGACCACCAGCAGCCAGGGCAGCAGCACGCCGAGCACCACGAGCGCACCCCCGAAGGCGGCGGTCAACGACCCCCACCCGGTGCTGAGCCCGCCCAGGAAGCCGGGGTCGTCGTCCTCGGCGGCCGCCTCGGTCTCGACCAGCTGCACCGAGAGGGTGGTGAGCTCGACCTGGTCGGCCAGCGCGGTGCGCTCGGCCTGCAACGCCTCGAGGTCCTGCTGGCGGATCGACAGCTCCTGCTCGGCCGCGAGCAGGTCGGCGGTGGTGGCCGCGCCGGCCATGAGGGCCTCGAGCCGGGTGACCGACGTCTGCAGCGCGGAGATGCGGGCGTCGAGGTCGACGGCGGTGCTGGTGACGTCGTCGCGGACGACGGACACGCTGCTCAGGTCACCCATGCGGTCGAGCTCGTCGAGCACCCCGGTGAGCTCGTCGGCGGGCACGCGCAGCACCAGGTCGGCGACGGTGGTGTCGCCCGAGGTCCGCGGGACCGTCCGCTCCGATCGCTGGTCGACCCGCCCGCCGCGGTCCTCGACCAGCTCGCTGACCTGCTGGGCGCCGGCGGCGGGGTCGTCCACGGCGACCGTGGTGTCGGCGGTGGTGACCACCTGGCGCTCGGTGTCCTCGACGGACGGCGCACCGGCCGCGTCCGCGGGGGCGGCGTAGGACCCCTGGGAGTCCGCGCCGCCGACCCCGCCGCCCGAGCAGCCACCCAGCAGGAGCGCGCTGAGGACCGCGGCCAGTGCCCACCGGTTGCGTCGCATGCGTCGGGACCGTAGGCCGCTCCGCCGCCGACCGGCCAGATGCGAGACCCGATCGTGACGCTCGAGTGGTCCACGGGGGGTCGACGTCGCCCCCCGTTGGGCGTCAGCCGGTCAGCTGGTCGCGCACCGTGCGGGGCTCCCGGCCGAGCAGCTCGCCGAGCAGAGGATCGGTGCCGGCGAACAGGCCCTGGGCCGCGGCCTCGTACATGCCGAGGGTGAACCTCGCGACGTGGGCGGGGCGGCCGGCGTCGGTCTGCGCGGCCAGCCACGCGTCGGGCCCGACGACGGCGGTGCCCACGGGCCGGCCGGTCACCTCGCCGGCCAGGGTCGCCACCTCGGCGAACGTGGGGGCCCGGGCGGCGGTGAGGGTCAGGGGGCCGTCGTACCCACCGGCGGCCAGCACGACGGCGGCCGCCTTGGCCGCGTCCTCCCGGGCGGTCCAGGAGACCGGTCCGTCGACCGGGACGACGACCTCGCCGGTCTCCCGCCATGGGCCGGCCAGCCAGTCCAGGCTGTGCATGTAGAAGCCGTTGCGCAGCGATGTCCAGGCCAGGCCGGAGGCGGCGAGCACCTGCTCGGTGCGGGCGTGCACCACGGCCGGGGCGAACGGCGAGGGGTCGGCGGCGCCCTGGTGGCTGGTGTAGAGCACCCGGCCGACCCCGGCGTCGACGGCGGCCTCGACCGCCGCGGTGTGCAGCGCGACGCCGTCGGCACCCGGGTCGTTGGAGGAGACCAGCAGCAGCTGGTCGGCGCCGGCGAAGGCGGCGCGCATGGCGGCGGGGTCGTCGTAGCCGGCTCGGCGGACGGCGACCCCGCGGTCGGCGAACCGCTGGGCGCGGGCCGGGTCGCGCACGACGACGGTGACCTCGGCGGCCGGGACGCGTTCGAGCAGGTGGTCGACGGTGGCGCCGTTGAGGGCGCCGGTGGCTCCGGTGACGGTGATCATGGCTGGGCTCCTGAGATCGCTGCTACCTCGATGGTGGTATCGACGCTAACAGAAGGCCCGGATCGGCGCTATCGTCCTGGCATGACCGCGAGCACCCGGCCCCGCGCCGACACCCGGCAGGCGATCGTCGAGGCCGCCGTCGGGCTGCTGCGGTCCGGTGGCGCCGAGGCGGTGACCACTCGCGCGGTCGCCGAGGCCGCCGGGGTGCAGGCGCCGGCCATCTACCGGGCGTTCGGCGACAAGGACGGCCTGCTCGAGGCCGTCGTGGAGCACGAGCTGGCCGAGCACGTCGCCGCCAAGGCCGCCGTCGTCCGGGCGGCGGGGGAGTCCGGTGCCGACCCGGTGGAGGACCTGCGGGAGGGATGGCGGAGCCAGGTCGAGTTCGGGCTGTCCCACCCGGCGGTGTTCGGCCTGCTGAGTGATCCTGCGCGAGCCGGTCGGTCGGCCGCGGCGCAGGCGGGGCGGGAGGTGCTGGCGGCGCGGGTGCACCGGGTCGCCCAGGCGGGGCGGTTGGCGGTGGGCGAGCAGCACGCCGCCGAGCTGGTGCACGCCGCCGGCACGGGTCTGGTGCTCACGCTGCTGGCGCTGCCGGCCGACCGGCGGGACCCCGCGCTGGCCGACGCCATGCTCGACGCCGTCCTGGCCCGGGTCCTGGTCGACGCCCCGACCGCCGGGGACCCGGGGGTGGTGCCCGCGGCGGCGGCGCTGCGGGCGCACGCCGACGACCTCGACGTCCTCAGCCCGGGCGAGCGGTCGCTGCTGGCCGAGTGGCTGGACCGGGTCGTCGCCGCCGGGCGGTAAGGTCGGCCGCACGACGGACGAGTCGGCTGGGCGGTCGCGTCGGTGGGGGAGACCCCGCCGCCGAGGAACGTCCGGGCTCCACAGGGCAGGGTGGTCGCCAACAGCGACCCGGGGTGACCCGCGGGACAGTGCCACAGAGAACAGACCGCCAGCGGTGCCGTTCCGACGGTGCAGGCTGGTAAGGGTGAAACGGTGGTGCAAGAGACCACCAGCGCTCCGGGTGACCGGAGCGGCTCGGTAAACCCCACCCGGAGCAAGGTCAGGAAGGTCCGGCGGTTCGCCGCTGGTCCGCGGAGGCGTTCGAGGGCTGCCCGCCCGAGCCTCCGGGTAGACCGCTCGAGCCTGCGAGCAATCGCAGGCCTAGATGGATGACCGCCCATCGGGACCGCCGCGAGGCACCCGGGGACAGAACCCGGCGTACAGGCCGACTCGTCCGTCGTCCTCGCCTGTCTGCTTCACTGGTCATGACCGGTCGGACCAGGGAGGCCCCGTGCAGACCGTGCTCCGCGGCAGGCTCGTCACCGGCGGCACCGTGGTCGAGGACGCCGTCCTCACCCTGGACGGCGGCCGCGTCGCCGCGGTGACCGCCGCCGCCGACCACCCCGACCCGCCGGGGCCCACCGATCACGTGCTCATCCCCGGCCTGGTCGACGTGCACTGCCACGGCGGCGCCGGCGGCTCCTTCCCCAACAGCGACCTCGACGGCGTCCGGCGTGCGGCGGCCTTCCACCGCTCCCGCGGGACCACGACCCTCGTCGGGTCACTGGTCTCGGCCACCCCCGACACGGTCAGGCGCAGGCTCGACCTGCTCGCCCCGCTCATCGGCACCGACCTGGCTGGCGTCCACCTCGAGGGCCCCTACCTGTCGAAGGCCCGCTGCGGCGCGCAGGACCCGGCAGCGCTGCGCCCCGGCGACCCCGCCGAACTGGCGCGGCTGCTGGCCACCGGCCTCGTCGTCTCGGTGACCCTCGCCCCCGAGACCGCCCATGCCGCCGAGCTGGTCGCCCTCTGCCGCGCCCACGGCGTGCTGCCCAGCATCGGCCACACCGACGCCGACGCCGCCACCACCCGCGCCCTGCTCGACGGCTCCGGCCCCATGAGCGCCACCCACTTGTTCAACGGCATGCCGCCGCTGCTCTCCCGCGCCCCCGGCCCGGTCGCCGCCTGCCTGGCCGCCGCGGCCCGGGGCGAGCTGGTGGTCGAGCTGGTCGCCGACGGCGTGCACCTGGATCCCGCCACGGTGGCGATGGTGTTCGACCTGGTGGGTCCGGGCCAGGTCGCGCTCGTCTCCGACGCCATGGCCGCCGCCGGGCAGCCCGACGGCGCCTACCGGCTCGGCTCGCTCGACGTCACCGTGCGCGACGGTGTCGCCCGGCTCACCCACGACGCGGGCGCCATCGCCGGGGGCACCGCGACGCTGTCGGACGTCCTGCGCCGCACCGTGCGCGACGCCGGCGTCGACCTGGTCGCCGCGGTCACCGCGGCCACCGCCACCCCCGCACGGCTGCTCGGCCTCGACGCCGAGGTCGGCGAGCTCACCCCGGGCCGGCGCGCCGACGTGCTGGTCACCGACCCCGACCTGGTGCCGAGAGCCGTCTACGCGGCCGGCGTCCGGGTGCACCGAGAGGAGTACTGACCGTGGAGGTCGTCGTCCTGCCCACCCCCGAGGACTGCGGACGGGTGGTCGCCGACGTCGTCACCGCCGCCGTCGAGGCCGCGCCCGGCGGCGTCACCATCGGCCTGGCCACCGGGTCCTCCCCGCTGCTGGCCTACCGCGGGCTCGTCGCCCGGCACGAGGCCGGCCTGCGGTTCGACCACGTCACCGCCGTCCTGCTCGACGAGTACGTGGGCCTGCCGGCCGGGCACCCCGAGAGCTACCGCGAGGTCATCCGGCGCGAGCTCACCGACGCCGTCGGCATCGACCCCGCCCGCGTGCACGGCCCCGACGGCTCGGCGCCCGACCCGCTGCAGGCCGCCCGCCACTACGAGGCCCTGGTCACCAGCCTGCGGCCGGTCGCCGTCCAGGTGCTGGGCATCGGGGCCAACGGCCACGTCGGGTTCAACGAGCCCGGCTCGTCGCTGGCCAGCCGCACCCGCGTCAAGACCCTCACCGAGCAGACCCGCGCCGACAACGCCCGCTTCTTCGACGGCGACGTCGCCGCCGTCCCGCGGCACGTGCTGACCCAGGGGCTGGGCACCATCGGCGAGGCCGAGCACCTGGTGCTGGTCGCCACCGGCGCGGCCAAGGCCGCCGCGGTCGCCGGTGCCGCCGAGGGCCCGGTCACCACCTCCTGCCCGGGGTCGGTGCTGCAGCTGCACCCGCACGTCACCCTCGTCGTGGACGAGGCCGCGGCGGGCCAGCTCGAGCGCGCTGACTACGCCCGCTACGTGCTCGCCCACAAGCTGGCCGAGCAGGGCTGGTGAGCGCGCCCATCACCCGTGGGCAGGGCGCCCTGCACGCCCAGCTCCGCGCCCGCCTCGCCGAGCAGGCCGCGCGGCTGCCCGCCGGTGCGGCGCTGCCGGGGGAGCGGCAGCTGTGCGAGCTGCACGGGGTCAGCCGGGTGACCGTCCGCGAGGCCGTCGGCCAGCTGGTCGCCGACGGCGTGCTGGTGCGCGTGCCCGGGGCGGGCACGTTCGTCGCCGAGCGGCCGGCCCGCTCCCGCCTGCACCTGGCCTCCTTCGCCGAGGACATGCGCCGGCTCGGGTTGCGACCCTCGACCGTCGTCCTGGAGGTCGCGCTCACCGACCCGCCGGACAACACCCGCGAGGCGCTCGTCCTGGCCCCGGACGCGCAGGCCTGGCACGTGCGCCGGCTGCGGCTGGCCGACAGCGAACCCATGTCGGTCGACGACGGCTGGTACGCCGCCGACGTCGCTCCCGACCTCGGCGACCACGACCTCACCGGCTCGGTCTACACCCTGCTCGGCGACGTCTACGGAGCCGTGGTCGACCGGGCCGAGCAGTCCGTGCGGGCCTCGGAGGCCGACCCGCCCACCGCGCAGCTGCTGGGCCTGGCCCCCGGCCGGGCCGTGCTGGCCTTCGACCGGGTGGCCCGCAGCGGCGGCCGCCCGGTCGAGCACACCCGCTCGGTCTACCGGGGCGACCGCTACGAGGTGGCGATGAGCCTGGAGCTCGGCCGCGGCTGACTCACCGGGCCGGCACCGCCGTCCACCCGGCCAGCTCGACGTCGCGACCGGCCGAGGCCATCGCCATCGCGGCGGCCCCCAGGCACCCGGCCAGCGAACCCAGCCGGGTCAGCGCCACCGGCGGCGGCTCGCGCCAGGTCAGCCCCGCGGACAGCCCGGCCTGCACGGGCTCGAGCAGGTCGGCTGCAGCCGCGGCCAGGCCACCCCCGAGGACGACGACCGACGGGTCCAGCAGCAGCGTGGCGGTCACCAGCGCGTCGGCCAGCGCGGACGTCGCGTCGGCCCACACCTCGCGTGCGACCGGGTCGGTGTCCAGCCCGCCCACCACGCCGGCGGCCGACCGCGCCCGGCCGGTGCGGGTCTCGTAGCGCCGCGCCACCCCGGCGCCCGAGGCGTAGACCTCCAGGCAGCCGCGCTGCCCGCACGGGCACACCTCGCCGCCGGGGCGCACCGGGGCGTGCCCGATCTCCCCGGCCGCGCCGGTGCCCCCGGTCAGCGCCCGCCCACCGCCGACCAGCGCGGCGGCGATGCCGGTGCCGATGGTCACCAGCAGGACGTCGTCGACCCCGCGCGCCGCGCCGAGCAGCTGCTCGGCCAGCCCGGCGGCCCGGACGTCGTGGCCGGTGGTCACCGGGACGGCCGACCGGTCCTGCAGCGCTGCGCGGAGCGGCACGTCGCGCCACCCCAGGTTGGAGGCGTAGCGCACCGTCCCGGTGGCCTCGTCGATCAGCCCCGGCGTGACCACCCCGGCCCCGACCACGGCCAGCCCCTGCGCGGCGGCCACCGCGGTGAGCCGGTCGAGCTCGGCCGCGAGCCCGGGCACCGGGTCGGCCGCGTGGGCGGTGGCCCGGTTCTCCTGGTGCACGACGGTGCCGTCGGCGGCGACCACGAGGGCCTTGGTGGTCGTGCCGCCGACGTCCAGGCCGACGACCGCGGGGGCGCTCACCCGGCCCGCCGCTCGCGCAGCGCCGCCACCACGGCCGCCACCTGTGCGGTGTCGGTGATGGTGCGGGTGCCGCTGTCGTAGACCACCTCGGTGGCGCTGCGGTGCCCCACCGAGCGCACCGTGCGCGCGGCCCGCAGGTGCACCGCGGGGACGCCGGTCGCGGCGACCAGGTCGGCCACGTGGTCGGCGCGCACGCCGCCGCCGGCCATCACCTCGATGCGCCCGGCGGCCTGCTCGACCAGCGCGCGCAGGCGGTCGGCCCCGGCCAGGGCCGTGGCGGCCCCGCCCGAGGTGAGCACGCGGGCGACGCCGGCGTCGACCAGCTCCTCCAGCGCGGCTGGCTGGTCGGCGAGGGTGTCGAAGGCGCGGTGGAAGGTCACCGGGGCGGTGCCGGCAGCGGCCACCACCGCGTCGAGGGCCTTCCGGTCCACGCGGCCGCCCGGGTTCAGCGGACCCACGGTCACGCCGAGCACCGGCAGGATGCTGCGCGCGGCCGACACGTCGGCGCACACCACGGCCAGCTCGATCGGCGAGTGCACGAAGTCCCCGCCGCGCGGGCGCACCAGCACGGTCACCGGCAGCGCGGGGGCGCGGGCACCGAGTGCGGCGAGGGTGCCGGCGCTGGGGGTCACCCCGCCCTCGGAGAGCGCGGCGCACAGCTCGACCCGGTCGGCGCCGGCGGCCCCGGCAGCCAGCGCGCCCTCGACGTCGTCGACGCAGATCTCGACGTCGGTCACGAGGTGGCCAGCGCCGCGCCGGGGCGGACCTCGCCGACCGGCACGCCGCCGCCGAGCACCGGCACGGTCTCGAGGTCGGCGACCGGCGCGGTGTCCAGGCCCAGGCCGCGCAGCACGGCCAGCGCCACGACGGTGGTCGCCCGGGGGCTGCCGTCGACGACCTTCATCGCCACCGCGCGGCCGTCGGCGGTGGCCACCCCGATGACGCCCTCGGCGCCGCCCTTGGCCACGACGCCGGGCAGGTCGGCCATCAGCCGGGTGTTGACGTGGCCCTGCCCGCCGACGAACTCCGGGTGCTCGCGCATGGCCGCGGCGACCTGGGCGGCGGGGCCGGCGGTGGCCGTCGCCAGACCGCGGAAGGCGTTCGCCAGGCCGCGCACCGTCGTCCCGAAGAGGGCGGCGCCGCAGCCGTCGACGGCGGTGTGGCCCACGGGGGCACCGGTCTCGCGGGCGACGACGTCGTGCACGAGGCGCTGCAGCGGGTGGTCGGCGTCCAGGTAGGTCCCCGTCGGCCAGCCGTTCACCACGCAGGCCAGCAGCATCGCCGCGTGCTTGCCCGAGCAGTTCATCCGCACCAGGGACGCCCCCTGGCCGGCGCGCAGCAGGCGCAGCCGGGTGGGCTCGTCCTCGGGCAGGTCCGGCGGGCAGCGCAGCGCCGACTCGTCGAGCCCGGCCTGCGCGAGCACGGCGCGCACCACGTCGACGTGCCGGTCCTCGCCGGTGTGGGAGCCGGCGGCGATCGCCAGGGCCGGCCCGGTCAGCGGGGCGCCGGCCTCCAGGCAGGCCAGGGCCTGCAGCGGCTTGGTGGTCGAGCGGGGCAGCACGACGGCGTCGGGGTCGCCGAGCTCGAGGGCCACCGACCCGTCGGGGCGCAGCGCGACCAGGCTGCCCAGGTGCCGGCTCTCGACCAGCCCGGAGCGGACGACGACGGCCAGCTCGGCCAGGGCGGGTGACTCAGGCACGGGGGGCCTCCACGGCGGGTGCGCCCGGCTGGGCCGGGACGGCGGCGGCGACGGGTGCGGCGGTCTTCGTCGTCCGGCGCTTCAGCCGGGACGCGAGCGCGGACAGCGACCCGTTGACCACCAGGTAGACGAGGGTGACGACGAGGAAGGTCTGGACGAGGAGCCGGTTGTAGGCGCTGAGCACCTGGGCCCGGTAGAGCAGCTCGGTGAAGGCGACGACGTAGCCCAGCGAGGTGTCCTTGAGCAGGCTCACCAGCTGCACCACCAGCGACGGGGTGACCGCGCGCAGCGCCTGGGGCAGCACCACGGCGCGCATCACCTGCAGCCGGCGCATGCCGAGGGAGTAGCCGGCCTCGGTCTGGCCGCGGGGCAGGCTGAGCACACCGGCGCGCACGATCTCGGCGATGGCCGCGGAGTTGGCCACCGTCAGCGGCACGACCAGCTTCCACAGCACCGGCAGGTTGATCCCGTAGGCCGGCAGGCCGAAGAGCATGAGGTAGATCAGCAGCAGCACCGGCAGCGTGCGGAACACCTCGATGAACGCGGTGCACAGCCAGCGCAGCGGCCGCAGCGGGCTGAGCCGGCCCAGCGCCAGCAGCACGCCGAGCGCACCACCGAGGACGGCGACGACGGCGGCAGCCAGCAGCGTGCCGCGCAGACCGACGAGCAGGTACTCCCAGATCGGCCAGGACAGGAATGGCGACCAGCGGTCGGCGTCCAGCTGCCCGCGCGAGGCGAACTGGCGCAGCATGAGCGCCAGCGCCCCGGCCAGCACGACCAGGCTGACCACCGAGGCGATGCGGATGCGCCGGCGGGTGCGCGGGCCCGGCTCGTCGTAGAGGTAGGCGGTCTCGGGCGGCCTCATCGACGGATCGCCACCTTCTTCTCGATGCGCCCGGCGCCCAGTCCGATGACCAGCGCGAGTGCCATGTAGACCAGCCCGGCCGCGCCGAAGATCGTGATCGGCTCGGCCTGGACGAGGTTGACCTTGTTGGTGGCCGAGGTGAGCTCTACGACCCCGACGGTGGCGGTCAGCGCGGTGTTCATGAGCAGGGCGATGAGCACGTTGCCCAGTGGCTGCACGACCGCGCGGGCGGCCTGCGGGACGACGACCATCCGCAGCGTCTGCGACAGCGTGAAGCCCAGTGCGCGGGCGGCCTCGACCTGGCCCTTGGGCACGGTGTTGATGCCGCTGCGCAGGGCCTCGGCCACGTAGGCGGCCTCGTAGACGGTGAGCACGACGATCGCCGTGGTCACCAGCGGGGCGATGAGCCCGGCGTCGGGCAGGGCGAAGACGGCGAGCAGCAGCAGCGCCAGCAGGGGGACGTTGACCAGCACCTGCACGTACCCGAAGGCCGCCGCCCGCAGGACGGGGACCGGGCTGACCCGCGCCACCACCACGAGGGTGCCCAGCACGAGGGCGCCCACCGCGGAGGTGACGAGGACGAACAGGGTGGTGCCCAGACCCGCCAGGAGGGCGGGCAGGTTGTCGACGAGGGCGCTCAACGGGTCCTCCTGCCGGCGCTGCTGCGGTTCAGGTCAGGACCCCGGGACGGAGCCGATGGTGGGCGGCTCGGGGGTGCTGCCGTCGCCGACGGTGCCCAGGGTGGCGTCGAAGATCTCGGCCCACGAGCCGTCGGCGTAGATCTGCTCCAGCCAGTCGTTCACGAACTGCTTGAAGTCCGGGTCGTTCGGGGGCAGGCCGATGCCGTAGGCCTCCTCGGTGAAGGGCTGGCCCACGACCTTGATGCCGGAGTTGGCCTGCGCGTCGGCGGCCAGCAGGGTGTAGTCCTGCACGTAGGCGTCGCCGCGGCCCTGGGTGAGGGCCTGCACGCACTGCGGGTCGGTGGCGAAGCTGACCACCTCGGCGGTGGGCTGCTGCTCGGGCACCGCGGTCACGGCCGGGGTGTTGGCGCCGACGATGACGGTCTTGCCGCCGAGGTCGTCGATGCCGGAGATGCTGTCCTCGTCGGCCGGGACGGCGACGGCGAGGCCGGAGACGAAGTACGGGCCGGCGAACGAGATCTGCTGCGCCCGCTCCTCGGTGATCGTGTAGGTGTTGAAGACGACGTCGACGGTGCCGTTCTGCAGCAGCGCCTCGCGGGTCTCCGACGCCGGCGGCACGACCTCGATGTTGGGCTCGCCGATGATGTAGATCGCCAGCATCTTCGCCAGGTCGATGTCGAAGCCCTGGATGTCGTCGGGGTTCGCGGGGTCCTGCTGGCTCAGCAGCGGGGCGTCGAGGGCGGCGCCGACGCGCAGCACGCCGCGCTCCTTGATGGCGGCCATCGTCGAGTCCGACAGCAGGGCCGCGGCGTCGGCCACGGGGGCGGCGTCGTACACCGACTGCAGCGAGTCCTCCCCGCCGCCACCGCCCGAGGGCGGGACGGCCGACGAGCCCGAGTCCGAGCTGCCGCAGGCGCCCAACCCGAGGGAGGCGACCAGTGCGAGGGAGGCGGCGAGCGTGGTGCGTCGCCGGAGGGTGCGGCTCATTCCTTGCCTTTCGACGGACCCGCCGGAGCGGGGGAGGGCCGGGCCGCGTGCCGCGGGCCGGAGCTGGGGAGCGGTCCTCAGTGCTGCAGGACGGCGGACAGGAAGCTGCGGGTGCGGTCGCTGCCGCCGCCGGCGAAGAACTGCTCGGGCGGGGCCACCTCGACGATCGCCCCGGCGTCCATGAACACGACGCGGTCGGCGGCCCGGCGGGCGAAGCCCATCTCGTGGGTGACCACGACCATCGTCATGCCGTCCTCCGCGAGCGAGGTCATGACGGCGAGCACCTCGGCCACCATCTCGGGGTCCAGCGCCGAGGTGGGCTCGTCGAAGAGCATCACCTTGGGCTTCATGGCCAGGGCGCGGGCGATGGCGGCACGCTGCTGCTGCCCGCCGGAGAGCTGGGCGGGGAAGTGGCCGGCCTTGTCGGCGATGCCGACCCGCTCGAGCAGGGCCATCGCCTCGGTGCGCGCCTGCGCCTTGGGGATGCCGCGGACCATGACCGGGGCCATGCAGAGGTTGTCCAGCACGGTGCGGTGCGCGAAGAGGTCGAAGGACTGGAAGACCATGCCGACGTCGGCGCGCAGCCGGGCCAGCGCGGCACCCTCGGCGGGCACCGGGACGCCGTCGACGAGCACCTCGCCGGAGGCGACCGGCTCGAGCCGGTTGATCGTGCGGCACAGCGTCGACTTGCCCGAGCCGGACGGCCCGACGACGACGACGACCTCCCCGGCGGCCACGTCGAGGTCGACGTCGCGCAGCACGTGCAGGGCGCCGAAGTGCTTCTGGACGCCGCGGAGCCGCACCATCGGGGGTGCGTCGGTGGCGGGCACGGGGTCTCCTCACGGCCGGTCGGGTGTGACGCCGCGAACAGTAAGCACCCCAGGGTTGCAGGCAGAAGGGATATGAGTTAATCCAAAAAGGTTTTAACCGGGCCGTGACCGTGCTCTACTGCCGGGGTGCCCGCCACCGCCCCCACCCGCCCCGGAGCACCCACCGCCCTGGTAGCCCTCGTGCGCTCCGGGCGGGCCTCCTCGCGCGCCGAGCTCGCCCGGCTGACCGGCGCGTCGCCGACCACGGTCGCCGGCCGGGTCGACGAGCTGCTGGGTTCGGGTGTGCTCACCGAGGTCGAGGGTCCGGTGGTCGGCAACGGCCGCCCCCCGCGCCGGCTGGCGATGAGCCCCGGTCTCGGGGTCGTCGGCGCCGTCGGCCTGGGGGAGCAGCACGCCGACTGCGCGGTCCTCGACGCGACCGGCGCCGTGCTGGCCGAGCGGCCGGTGCCGGTGCGGGTCGCCGACGGCCCGGACGCCGTGCTGGCCACCGTCGTCGGGGTGCTGACCGAGCTCCGGTCCGGGTCGGCCGACGCCGGACCGCTGCTCGGGCTCGGGCTCGGCGTGCCCGGCCCGGTCGCCTTCCCCGGCGGGGTGGTCACCTCCCCGGCCCGGATGCCCGGCTGGAACGGCGCCGACGTCGCCGCACTCGCCCGGCCGCACCTGCCCGCCGGCGCCGTCGTGGTGGTCGACAACGACGCGAACCTGATGGCGCTGGGCGAGCACGCGACCGACCCGACGGCCCGCCACCTGGTGATGGTCAAGGCCGGATCGGGCATCGGCTGCGGCATCGTCGTCGACGGCGTGCTGCAGCGCGGCGCGCGCGGCTTCGCCGGGGACATCAGCCACGTCACGGTGCCCGACGCCGAGCCGGTGCCCTGCTCGTGCGGGCGGGTCGGGTGCCTGGACGCCGTGGCCAGCGGCTCGGCGCTGGCCGCCCGGCTGCGCGCCGACGGTGTCGAGGTCACCGGGGTCGACGCCGTGCTCGACCTGGCCCGCGACGCCCACCCGCAGACCACCGGCCTGCTGCGCGAGGCCGGCAGCCGCACCGGCACGGTGCTGGCCACCATCGTCAACCTGGTCAACCCCGACCGGCTGGTGCTCGGCGGGTGGCTCAGCCAGGCCGAGGCGTTCGTCGCCGGGGTGCGGTCGGCGGTGTACGCGCAGAGCCCGCCGCTGGTCACCGACGGCCTCGAGGTGCTGGTCAGCCGGGCCGGGCCGCGCGCCGGCCTGCTGGGCGCCGGGCACTCGGCGCTGGACGCGGTGCTGGCCGACCTGCCGCGGCTCGCCGCCGTCCGCGCCGAGGCATGACCGCCGGGGGTGCGGGGCAGACAGGGCCGGTGACCACCACCCACGGCCGCGGCCGGGCGACGACCCCCGTGGTCGTCCCCGGGCCCGACGGCGACCTCGCCGGCGAGCAGCTCACCGGCCCCGTGCACGCCGTCCCGGACGGTGCGGCCGACCTCGAGCTGACGACGTCGCTGTGCAACCACTCCGTGCGCGCCGAGGCGGGCGAGCCCTTCGACCCGGCCGGCCCGGACGTCTGCCCGGACTGCGCGGAGCGCGCCCGCTCCTGACCTGCCGCCTACCGGGGCTCGCCCCGGTAGGTGCCAAACGACCACCGGTTGCCCTCCGGGTCGCGCAGCGTGCACTCGCGGCCGTGGCAGGCGTCGGCGGGCCCGCGCACGACCGTCGCCCCGGCCGCGACGGCTCGCGCGAAGACGGCGTCGGGGTCGGCGCACACCACGTAGCTGCCGCAGCTGCCCGGCTGCAACGGCCAGGCGTCGTCGGCCTCCCGTACGGAGCCGAGCATGATGCCGCCGCACTCAGGCCAGGCCAGTCGGGCGTGCTGGACGACGTCGCCGTCGGCGAAGACGGCGACCTCCTCGAAGCCGCACGCCTCGACGAGGAAGCGGATGAGGGCGGGGGTGTCGGCGGCCCGCAGCGTAGGCCAGACCTGGGGTGCCGGAGCTGTCGTGGCGGTGATCTTGGCTCCGCGAGGTGCGCGGTGTCTTGGACGGATGGGCGCCTTGCGGCTGATCAGCGGCGCGGGGCAAGCCCGGCGGACCGGCCGATCACTAGCACGCCAGGTGCGCCCTATCGGCGTAGCCCTGCTCGGCGGCGGGGGCGGCACCGGCGGCCACCGACCGGTTGGCGTGACGGCACTTCGGCCACCCCGGGCGCGGGGTTTGCGATCCGGCCCAACTGACCGGCTTCGATCCAGGCACTGCTGAGTGAAAAGTGAGAGAGTGGCTCAATGAATGCGGTGTTCGAGTCTGATCAGACCTGTTACCTCTTGGCTCACATCGGCCCGGGAGGCAATGTGGCACTGGGATCTTGCTTCGCCTTGGGGGGTGACTTACTGGCGACGGCCTTTCACGTGGTCAGTGGACACCCGGCTGGGCTGCACATGGTAGTGCCGCGGGTACGAACAGACGACTATCAGGATGTTGACGACAAGAGTTTCCATGTCAGACCGGTTGACGTCGTCGCCTCGGACCCAATCCACGACTTAGCAGTCCTGCGGGTGCATGAAGTTGAAACTTCTGTCAACTGGTCTATCGGGAGCACGGACGATGTCAAGCCAGGGGAGCCGGTGGTTACGCTGGGTTTTCCGCACGCAAACGATGGCCGAACTGTCTTGACTCAGCAGACAACGACAGTAGGCGCACGCATCTTGATGCAAAATCAAGGGATTAAATCCAAATATGCTGTTTTGAACACGCTGCTCCGCCCAGGTCAGTCCGGAGGGCCCGTGGTCAACGTTCGATCGAATAAGGTCGTTGCGGTTCTAGTCGGGGCCTACACGCCCTCGGGCTCCGGAACGGTGATGATTGGCGGCGTGGATCCTGCCGTGCTGCATCAAACGACTCACGCAATTTCTGCGGAGTACTTGAAGCCGATGATGGACGCATGAGCGGCGGACTCGAGGCCGTGCTCTCATCCAACACTGATTGGCTGTTGGACCTGCCAAACTATCAGAAGGATCTGATCGATCAACTGTCGCGAACGCGCGGATGGGCCGAGACTGCGGAGGCTTGGCTACAGGCCGCATCGCCCAACACGGCCCCTTTTGGCGTGATGGCGGGTGCGAGAATCTTCTACCAAAAGGTTTTGGACGAGGTTCATGATCTGCTTTGCTCGCGAGACAAATATGATGAAGAACGGCGCACCTTGGCGAAGGAATACGGTGCAGGCAAGATTACCTTCACGGCTGGGGTGACTTCTTACATTGCCCCGGCCCTGGGCGCGGACCCTACGATGCTAGCCCCGGTTGTGGCCATTGTGTTGACAATCGTCGGTCAGGCTAGTTTGCGCGCTTGGTGTGAGCTGCATTCGGAAAACCGGGCACAGCGTGAGGGTGGATATTCCGCCTGATGCGTCGCCTGTCCTCGCCCAACTCCCGACCGGGTCGAAGTGACTAAAGGAGTCGGGATGATCGAGCGTCGGTGATGCGCTTCTGAATTTCCGGACGGGCACGTGAGAATTCATTGTGTGGTGGTCGCCCAGGCTTGTTGACCTTGAACGACGCCGACTGCCAGCTCCGTGCTCGTGCCTGGGCCGGACAGAGACCAGCACCTGAGGCGGAAGCATGCGGCTCAGCTTCACGCCGCCGCCCATTGGTTGCGTGCCTCGCTTTGTAAACGCCCCGCTCACCAAGGGCGCTAAGTCCTTCGACTCGAACGCACGCGTCGACCCGCGTGGACCGCACTCCGCCGCGAGCGTTGCGTGGCACCGCACGCGGTGCCACGCAACGGCTCAATGTGCGTTCCGACTACATGTCACGACAGTGCTTGCACTTCGGGTAGCCGTTCGTCCCCGAGCGCCGGTTGTGCGCCGGGATCTGCTGACCAGACGGGCAATCACTCTGGTCGTGGTGGACGTCGGGATCGGTCGGGTTGATCGAGTAGTACGCGCTGACCTTGCTCACTGGAACCTCCTGAGCGACACCACTCTGGCGTCTGCGTCGGAGTTTGTGCGTTGCCTCTGACATTTCTGGACGGGCATATGAGTCCAGCACCGGCCTGCGCGGCGCGATCGGCCGCAAGTACGTTGTCAGCGGCGGGGGAGCCCGGCCGAGCAGTCGGTGACGATGGCGGCGAAGGTGTGGGTGTCGACCTCGTCGTCCACGGTCACGCGCACGATGTCGGCCACCTGCTGCGGCGTGCTCGCGCGGGCGGCGGCCACGCGGGCGGCGGCGACGAGGTGGAGCTGGCGGACGCGGGCGGCCGGGTCGAGCACGGCCGTGGCAGATCGGTTGTACGGCATGGATCCACGGTAGGCAGGGTGGCGTGCGCCACGGGAGAGCCCGAGCCGGTGGATCCGCCGTCACATGTGACGAAACGGGACCGGCCCGGTCGGCACACCACGACGTGCCGCAGCCGCCGCGCCGGGCGCAGCCTGCGGTCCTAGGGTCGGCGGCATGACCTCCAGCCAGGACCCGTCGCCCGAGGCCCGCGCGAACGTCACCGCGCACAACGTGGAGACCCGCGCCGAGCTGCTCCCCGAGGAGGAGACCGCCGGCGGCAGCGCCGACCCCGAGGCCCAGGCCGAGGCCATCCTGGCGGAGTCCGAGGAGCGCACGCTGCACCCCGACGCCGACGAGGGCGGTCACCGCACCTCCGACGAGACCGTCTGAGCGTGCGGCACCGGCACGCCGTCCAGCTGCGCTGGTCCGACCCCGACCTCTACGGCCACGTCAACCACGCCCGGGCGCTGTCGTTGCTGGAGGACGCCCGGCTGGTGATGGCCGCCGACGGCAGCACCGGCAATGCACCGCCGGTGATCCTGGCCCGGCTCGAGGTGGACTACCGCCGGCAGCTGCTCTACCGGCCCGGCGAGCACGTCGACGTCCAGAGCTGGGTGACCCGGCTGGGCACCAGCTCGGTCACGGTGCGCCAGCAGCTGCGCCAGGACGACGAGGTCGCCATCGACCTGCTCGCCGTCCTGGTGCACGTCGCCGACGACGCCTCGCGGCCCCTCACCGATGCCGAGCGCGCACGGTGGACGACGTTCTGCGAGCCCGTCGACGGGTAGCACCCCAGCCATGCCGAAGACGACGAAGAGCGGGAAGCCGATCGAGGACGAGCTGCCCAGCACCCTGCAGCGCTCCGACGACAAGGCCAAGGACACCTACGCGCAGGCGCACGACAGCGCGGTCGACACCTACGACGGCGACGAGCAGGCGGCGAACCGGGTGGCCTGGTCGGCGGTCAAGCACACCCACGAGAAGGTGGGCGACCACTGGGAGCCCAAGGAGGAGAACGGGCCCTCCGACGAGCAGTCCGCGAAGGGCAACCGCGACACCGACCTGGGCACCGCCGGCGGCGTCGACGAGAACGCCACCAAGGAGCACCTCTACGAGCGCGCCCAGGAGCTCGACGTCGAGGGCCGCTCGACCATGACGAAGGACGAGCTCGTCGACGCGTTGGAGAAGGCGAACGACAAGGCCACCCGCGACGCTAGAGGGTCATGAGCACGGTCTGCCGGCCGTCGAGGTAGGAGACCCCCTCGGCGGTCAGCGCGATGCCCTGCTCGAGGGCCATGCGCACCACGTGGCCGCCCCACTCGGGCACCGGCACGCGCACGCACAGCTCGAGCGCCCACGTGGTGTCGGTGTGCAGCCGCGCCGACCCGGCGCCGGGCACGCCGTCCTGGGCGTCCCACATGCCGATCGCCGGGCCGGCCCCGTGGCCGTGCACGCCGACGGGGTGGGAGTAGACGTCGCCGTCGATGCCCTCGGCCCCGGCCACGGCCCGGGCTGCGGCCAGCACCTCGTCGCCGGTGCGGCCGGGCAGCATCGCGGCGGTCACGAGGTCCTGCATGCGGTTGCCGACCACGTGCGCGGCGGCCAGCCCGGCCGGCGGGGCGGTCTCACCCGCGCGCAGCACGTAGGCGTTGCGCTGGGTGTCGGTGGTCAACCCGAGGGTGCGCAGCCCGACGTCGCAGTGCAGCAGGTCGCCGGCCTCCACGACGGCGTGCTCGGTCGGCCCGGGCAGGCCGGGCCGCTGCACGTCGACCGTGGGCTGGAACCACGGGTCGACGCCGAGGTCGTGGAAGCGCTGCCGGATCCACCACGCGACGTCGAGCGCGGTGGTGCTGCCGGGCGTGATCACCGCAGGGGAGAACGCCTCGTCGATCGTGGCGTGCACGAGTGCGTTCATGGTGTGCTGGGCGGCGATCTCCTCGGGCAGCCGGGTCTCCAGCCAGCGCACGGCCAGCTGCTCGGCGGGCACCACCCGTTCGGCCCAGGGCCCCAGCTCGGCCAGGAGCAGCTCGTGGTCGGTGTGCGCCAGGCCGTCGGCGTGCGCGAACGTGGGGGAGACGTCGATGCCCACCACCCGGGGCGCGATGCGGTCCACGGCCCGGCGGACGGCGGCCCACTGGGCGCGCTCGTGGCTGTCGCCCGGTCGGTCCTGGGCCGGGTCCCACACCGAGGCGAAGGACCCGACCGGGTAGCGGGACACCGCGAGCGGGGCGACGCCGTCGGCGGTGCGGTGCAGCAGCAGGACGGTGCGCCGCCGGGCCGAGAGCCAGGTGGCCGGCAGCATGGTCATGAGCACGGGGTCCTCGTGGTACTCCCGTCCCACCACGAGCCAGAGGTCGATGCCGGCCTCGTCCATGAACCCGGGGAGCAGGTCGGTGATGCGCCGGTCCAGCCAGCCGTCGCGGAGGGCGGCCTGCTCGCGCAGGGGCAGGGGCAGCTGCAGGGCGGTCGCCGTCATGCCGCGATCACACCAGACGCGTCGGTCAGCCGGCGTCGGCCGGGGTGCTGCTGCCTCCGCGCCGGGGGCGGGGCAGCGTGGGCGCGGCGAGCTCCACCCGGTCACGCCCGGCCTGCTTGGCGCTGTACATCGCCACGTCGGCCCGGTCGATGAGGCGCCACACGGCGTCCCGCGGGTCCTCACCGGCGACCGGGGTGGCCAACGCGAGCCCCACCGACGCGGTCACCCGGTGCACCCCGACCTCGGTGGAGTGGACGGCGGCGCGCAACCGCTCGCCGAGGTGGCGGGCGTCGTGGTGGTCGCGGACCACGCCGAGCACCACCATCTCCTCCCCGCCCGTGCGGGCCAGCACGTCGGTCGGCCGCACGGTCTGCGCCAGGGACCGGGCGACGGCCAGCAGCACGGCGTCGCCGGCGGCGTGGCCGTGCTCGTCGTTGAGCTGCTTGAAGCGGTCGAGGTCGAGCAGGAAGGCGGCGACGACGGCCCCCTCGCGCTGCGCCTGGTGCCACAGCCGCCCGGCCGCGGCGGTCATCGACCGGCGGTTGGCCAGACCGGTCAGGGGGTCGGTGGAGGACAACCGCTCGGTGGCGGTGAGCAGCCGCTGCACCCGCCGGCGCAGCACGTAGACACCGGCGGCCGCGACGTCGAGCACCATCGACTGCACCAGCACCTGGACGGCGAGAGCGGCCGGGTCGTCGAAGCTGCCCTGCAGGGCGATCCAGCAGGCCACGGGCACCGCCAGCATGTGCGCGCCCAGCAGCCAGCCGTCGAGGAACCAGGCCGCCGCGAACGCCGCGAACAGCATCATCAGCGGTGGTGAGTACAGCAGCGGGTCGGTGATCGACAGCGCCACCACCACGTAGACGAGGTCGCCGAGCAGCACCAGCGCCGCCACCGCCGCCCGTCCGACCCGCTGGGCGACCAGCAGCACCACGGCCAGCGAGGCCAGCATCGCCATGCACCCGCCGTACACGATCGTGGGCGCCCCGGGTCGCAGGACGCCGTCGACCAGCAGGTTCAGTGCGCCCAGCCCCGACCCCACGAGCAGCAGGACGGCGATGACCTGCGCGGCCACCCGGCCACCGGCCAGCCCCGCGCCGCCGGGCGCGGTGGGCTCGGGGTGGCTGCGGTCCGCGGGCACCCGAGCAGTGTGCCCCACCCGTGCCCCCCACCGGCATGCTCCTCGGCGCCCTCCACCTGCGGCGGAGCCTGCCTGGTGACACGCTGGCACGGCTCGCGTGCGCGGGCGTGCACCCCACCGTCCGAGGAGGACACCGAGATGACCCAGGGGCCGTGGTTCTTCTGCCTCAAGCACCAGACCGTGGAGGGGCCCGACGGCTGCGCCGAGCGGCACCGCCTCGGCCCGTTCGCGACGCAGGAGGAGGCCGCTGCGGCGCTGCAGAAGGTCGCCGAGCGCAACGAGCAGGCCGACGCCGAGGACCGCGCCTGGGACCGCGGCGAGACCCCGTGACCGCGGTGGGTGAGCTCGTCGTCGGCATCCTCGGCGGCACCGGGCCGCAGGGCCGCGGTCTCGCGGTGCGCTGGGCGGCCGCCGGTCAGCGCGTGCTGCTGGGTTCCCGCGACACCGAGCGGGCCGCCGAGGTGGCCGCCGAGGTGGGCGCCCGGGCCGTGCAGGCCTCCGCCGGCGCCGAGGTGTCGGTGCGGGGCGGCTCGAACGCCGACGTGGCCGGGGCCGCCGACGTCGTGGTGGTCGCCGTCCCGTTCGCCGGGCACGCCGAGCTGCTGGTCGAGCTGGCGCCCGTGCTGGCCGGCAAGGTCGTCGTGGACTGCGTGGTGCCCATGGGCTGGGACGAGCTGGGTGCCTACGTGCTCGACGTCCCCGAGGGCAGCGTCACCCAGCAGGCCGCGGCCCTGCTGCCCGACAGCCACGTGGTGGGCGCATTCCACCACCTGTCCGCGGTGTCGCTCGAGGACCTCTCCCTGCCCACCCTCGAGGGCGACGTCATGGTCGTCGGCGACGACCGGGCGTCGATGGACCTGGTGCAGGCCCTGGCCGGGCAGCTGCCCGGCCTGCGCGGTGTCTACGCGGGCCGGTTGCGCAACGCCCGCCAGGTCGAGGCGCTGACGATCAACCTGGTGTCGGTCAACCGCCGGTACAAGACGCACGCCGGTGTGCGGGTGACCGGCGTCTGAGGAACGGTGGCCCCGCGGGGGCGGGGCCACCGGCCGTCAGAGGCTGACGCAGAGGCCCAGGCTGAGCAGGGTGCCGGCCGGGCATCCGCCGCCCGCGGTGGGGGCGACCGGCGCCGTCGCGGCCGTGGGGGCCGCCGTGCCGGTCGGCGCGGTGCCGGCGGTCGTGCCGGGGGTGCCGGCGGTGCCCACCGGCGCGGTGGCGGCGGTCGTGCCGGCGGTGCCGACCGGTGCGGTGCCGGCGGTGGTGCCGGCGGTGCCGACGGGTGCGGTCCCGGCGACCGGGGCGGTGCCGGCGGCGGTGCCGGGGGTGCCGGCGGTCCCGACGGGTGCGGTCCCGGCGACCGGGGCGGTGCCCGCGGTCGGCGCCTGGGCCGCCACCGCGGCGGTGTCGGCCGTGGGCGCGGCAGCGGCGGTCGAGGCCACCGGTGCCGCTTCGGCGGTGGCCGCGGTCGGGGCGGCCTCGGCGGTGGGTGCGGCCTCCGCGGTGGCGGCGGCCGGCGCGGTGCCCGGGTCGCCGGGGGCGGCGTTGGCGGCCACCCCGCCGACGACCGCGGCCAGGAAGACGACGCCCGAGGCGACGCCGATGACGGCAGTGCGGTCGAACTTCACGGTCGGGTTCCTCTCGGGAGCGGGTTCCCGACCAGGATCGGCATTGCGGACGATCCTGTTCAGCTGAACCGCCCGAAAGAGTCAGAAGCTGTGCTCGGGCCCCGGGAAAACCCCGTTGCGCACCTCGGCGGCGTACTCCTGGGCGGCGCGCAGCAGCTCCCCGCGCAGGTCGGCGTACTTCTTCACGAACTTCGGCACCCGGCCGCCGTTGAGCCCGGCCATGTCCGGCCAGACCAGCACCTGCGCGTCGCACTCGGGCCCGGCCCCGATGCCCACGGTCGGGACGGCGAGCTCGGCGGTCACCCGGGCGGCGACCTCGGCCGGCACCATCTCCAGCACCACGGCGAAGGCCCCCGCGTCGGCCACCGCGCGGGCGTCGGCGAGCACCTGGTCGGCCGCGTCCCCGCGGCCCTGCACCCGGAACCCGCCCAGCGCGTGCTCGGACTGCGGGGTGAACCCGACGTGGCCCATCACCGGGATGCCGTTCTCGGCCAGCAGCTTCACCTGCGGCGCCACCCGGGCACCGCCCTCGAGCTTGACCGCCTGCGCCCCGCCCTCCTTCATCATGCGCACCGCGGTGGCGAACGCCTGCTCCGGCGAGGCCTCGTAGGAGCCGAAGGGCAGGTCGGCCACGATCAGCGACCGCGAGGTCGAGCGGGTGACCGCCTTGGTGAACACCAAGAGGTCCTCCACCGTCACCGGCACGGTCGACGAGTGCCCCAGGACCACGTTGCCCGCGGAGTCGCCGACCAGCAGCACCGGCACGCCGGCCTCCTCGAACACCCGGGCGGCGTAGGTGTCGTAGGCGGTGAGCATCGACCACTTGTCGCCGGCGGCCTTGGCCTGCTGGAGGTGGTGGATGCGCACCCGGGCGGTGGGGGAGCCCCCGCCGTAGAGCACGGACTCGGACGCGTCCGGCGAGGGGACGGGGGACGGGGACGACGAGGGCGTGGTCACGCGCCCATCCTGCACCCGGCGGCGGGACCCTGGCCCCCGGCCGACGAGACCTGCCAGCATCGACACCGGAACGCTGTCGTTCCTCCACGGCAGGGACCTGCCCCGCGGGCACCTCCGGCTGCTTGGATCCGTCCACCACCGCACCGCACCGCGCTCGCCTGCCCGACGTCCCGAGGTCGCCATGTCCGTCACCCGCGCCCGTCGCCTCCCGCTCGCCGTGCTGCCCCTCGTGCTGGCCGTCGTCGTGGTCACCGGACTGGCCGGTTGCCGTTCCGGGCTCGACGCCGACGCGGACACCCCGGCCCCGTCGACGACCGCCGCGGCACCCACCACCGCGGCGGTGCCGGCGGCGGTGATCAGCGTCGACCCGCCGCTGGGCTCGGTGGACGTCGACCCGGTCACCCCGCTGCGGGTGCTGGCCGGCCACGGCACCCTCACCTCGGTCGCGGTCACCGACGCCGACGGCGTGCCGCTGGCCGGCGCGCTCGACGCCGCGGCCGGCACCTGGACCGCCAGCGAGGACCTCGGCTACGGCGACACCTACGCCGTGGCGGTGACCGCCACCGGCGCCGACGGCCGCGCCACCAGCGCCCAGGGCACGGTGGGCACCGTCAGCCCCCGCACGCTCACCATGCCCACCGTCTTCCCGAACGCCGACGCCCCGGTCGTCGGCGTCGGCCAGCCGATCTCGGTGACCTTCGACGAGGACGTCGCCGACCGGGCCGCCGTCGAGCGCCGCCTGTCGGTGGTCACCAGCCCGCACGTCGACGGCTCGTGGTCGTGGCTGTCCGACCGCACCGTGCACTACCGGCCGGCCGACTTCTGGCCCGCGCACACCCACGTGGCCGTCGACGTCGACACCTACGGCGTCGACGTGGGCGCCGGCATCCACGGCCAGGCGAGCAAGCACGTCGAGTTCGACATCGGACCCAAGAAGGTCGGGGTCGTGGACGCCGGCGAGCTGACCCTGCGGCTCTACGTCGACGACCAGCTGGTCCAGACGATGCCCACCTCGCTGGGCAAGCCGGGCAGCCCCACCCCGTCGGGCACCTACGTGGTCATGCAGCAGTCGCGCCGCTACACGATGGACTCCTCGACCTACGGCGTCCCGATCGACGACCCGGCCGGGTACCGCACCGAGGTCGAGTACGCGTCCCGGCTGAGCAACTCGGGCATCTTCGTGCACGCCGCACCCTGGTCGGTGGGCCAGCAGGGCCGCCGCAACGTCTCGCACGGCTGCCTCAACGTGTCGACGGCGAACGCCGGGTGGTTCTACTCGAACTTCGGCCGGGGCGACGTCGTCCAGGTGACCGGTGCCGGTCCGCTGCTGTCGGAGACCGACGGCTACGGCGACTGGAACGTCGGCTGGGAGCAGTGGGTGGCCGGCTCGGCGCTGGCCCCCGCCGTCGGCTGACCGACCCCGAGGGGGCAGGCTCCGGGGTGTCGTAACGAGCCGTTCACGCGCGGAGGACAGGATGCCGACCATGGACCGCCAGCAGGAGTTCGTCCTGCGCACCCTGGAAGAGCGCGACATCCGGTTCGTCCGGCTCTGGTTCACCGACGTCTCGGGCTACCTCAAGGCCGTGGCCGTGGCGCCCGCCGAGATCGAGGCGGCGTTCGCCGAGGGCATCGGCTTCGACGGCTCGGCCATCGAGGGCTTCGCGCGGGTCTACGAGTCCGACATGCTCGCCAAGCCCGACCCGGGCACCTTCCAGGTGATGCCCTCGGCCAAGGGCGGGGTCAGCGAGACGGCCCGCATGTTCTGCGACATCACGCTGCCCGACGGCAGCCCCGCGTGGGCCGACCCCCGGCACGTGCTGCGCCGGGCGCTGGGCAAGGCCGCCGACATGGGGTTCACCTTCTACACCCACCCCGAGATCGAGTTCTTCCTGCTCAAGGACCTCCCCGACGACGGCACCCCGCCCACGCCGGCCGACACCGGCGGCTACTTCGACCTCTCCACGCACAACGTGGCGCACGACTTCCGCCGCGAGGCGGTCTTCGCGCTCGAGGCCATGGGCATCTCGGTGGAGTTCAGCCACCACGAGGTCGCGCCGGGCCAGCAGGAGATCGACCTGCGCTACGCCGACGCCCTGTCGATGGCCGACAACATCATGACGCTGCGGCACGTCGTGCGGGAGGTCGCGCTGGCCCAGGGGGTGCACGCCACCTTCATGCCCAAGCCGTTCACCGACCTGGCCGGCTCGGCGATGCACACCCACCTGTCGCTGTTCGAGGGCGACCGCAACGCCTTCCACGACCCGGGCGACCCCATGCGGCTGTCGACCACCGGCAAGCAGTTCATCGCCGGGCTGCTCACCCACGCCCGCGAGGTCACCGCCGTCACCAACCAGACGGTCAACTCCTACCGCCGCCTGCTCGCCGGCACCGAGGCGCCCACCGCGGCCACCTGGGGCAAGGCGAACCGCTCGGCGCTGGTGCGGCTGCCCTCCTACAAGCCGTCCAAGGCCAACTCCGCGCGCATCGAGGTGCGCTCGCCCGACAGCGCGTGCAACCCCTACCTCACCTTCGCGGTGCTGCTGGCCGCCGGGCTCAAGGGCATCGAGGAGGGCTACGAGCTCCCGCCCGAGGCCGAGGACGACGTCTGGTCGCTCACCGACACCGAGCGCCGCGCCGCCGGCTACGTCGACCTGCCGGTGAGCCTGGGCGAGGCGCTGACGGCCATGGAGGGCAGCGAGCTGGTCGCCGAGACCCTGGGCGAGCACGTCTTCGAGTTCTTCCTGCGCAACAAGTGGGAGGAGTTCAACTCCTACCGGCGCAACGTCACCCCCTTCGAGCTCCAGCGCTACCTCCCCGGCCTCTAACCTTGCCGGCGTGACCCGTCTGCTCGTCGTCGTCCCGTCCGACACCGACCCGCCGGCCCGGCTGGGGCGCTGGCTGACCGACGCCGGGCTGGAGCTGGACGAACGGCACCTCGACGCCGGCGACGAGGTGCCCGCCGACCTGTCCGGGCACGACGGGCTGCTGGTGCTGGGCGGGCCGCAGTCCTCCCTCGACGAGGGCGCCACCGAGCTGGCCCCGGTGCGCGAGCTGCTGGCCCGCGCGGCGGCCGACGACGTCCCCACCCTGGCGATCTGCCTGGGCGCCCAGCTGCTCGCCCAGGCCACAGGGGGCCGCACCCGGGTGCGGCCCGACGGGCCCGAGGTCGGCGCCACGCTGGTGGCCCGCCGCGACGCCGCCGAGACCGACCCGGTGTTCACCGGCCTGCCGCTGTCGCCCGACGTCGTCGCCTGGCACCACGACGAGGTCGAGCAGCTGCCCGAGGGCGCGGTCGTGCTGGCCGCCAACCCGGTCTGCGACGTGCAGGCCTACCGGCTGGGCCGGCGGGTCTACGGCCTGCAGTTCCACATCGAGACCACCCCCGAGATCGCCGCCTCCTGGGCTGCGCACGACCCCGTCGGGGTCGCCGCCAGCGGTCTCGACGTCGCCGAGATCAGCGCACGGGCGGCCGCGGCCCACCCCGACATCGAGGAGACCTGGGCGCCGTTCGCCGGCCGGTTCGCCGAGCTGGTCCGCTCGACCGCGCGGGCGTGACCGCCCCCGGCCCGGTCGAGGTCCCGCGCCCGGCCGTCGTCCGGCTGGTCCGCTTCGGCTTCGAGGACGGCGAGAAGGCCGCCCGGCTGCTCGCCTCGCCCGAGCTGGGCCTGTGGGACCTCGCCCGCAACGAGCCCGCCGACCCCGAGGCCGCCCCGGTGGTCTCGGCGCTGGCCCGGGCCGGCGACCCCGACCTCGCGCTGCTCACCCTCGACCGGCTGGTCGAGGCGCTGGACCGCGAGGACCCCGGCGGTGAGCTGGCCGCCCACCTGCTGGCCCGGCTGCGCGGCTCGGCCACCCTGCGGTCTCGGCTGCTGTCGGTGCTGGGCGCCAGTGCGGGGCTCGGGAACCACCTGGTCGCCCACCCCGTGGACTGGACGGTGCTCGACACCGACGACGGTCTCGCGCGCCCGACCCCGCTGGCCCTGGAGCAGGAGATGCTCCGCGCGGTGGGGGCCGACCCGGACGACCCGCCGTGGGGCGTGGGGCTGGGCACCCCGGCCCCGGACTCCGAGCCGTCCCGGGTGCGCGACCTGCGCCGGTCCTACCTGCGGGCCCTGGTGGCCGTCGCCGGCCGGGACCTGGGCGACGCCGTGACCGCCGACGAGGTGGCCGGCGAGCTGGCCGACCTCGCCGGGGCCGTGCTGGTCGCCGGGCTCGCGATCGCGGTGGCCGACCAGCCCGCGGGTGCCACCCCCTGCCGCATCGCCGTGATCGGCCTGGGCAAGTGCGGGGGCCGCGAGCTCAACTACGTCAGCGACGTCGACGTCGTGTTCGTCGCCGAGCCGCTCGACGGGGCCGACGAGTCGGACGCCACGGCCACCGCGGCGAAGGTCTGCGCCACGCTCATGCGGGTCTGCCACGAGGCGGCCTGGGAGGTCGACGCCGCCCTGCGCCCCGAGGGCAAGGCCGGGCAGCTGGTGCGCACCCTGGCCGGCCACGTGTCCTACTACGAGCAGTGGGCCAGCACCTGGGAGTTCCAGGCGCTGCTGAAGATGCGCGGCGTCGCCGGCGACCCGGCCCTGTGCCACGAGTACGTCGACGCCCTGTGGCCGCTGGTCTGGAAGGCCGGCGACCGGCCCGGCTTCGTCGGCGAGGTGCAGGCCATGCGGCGCCGGGTCGAGTCGCTGATCCCGCCGGCGCAGGCCGGGCGCGAGCTCAAGCTGGGCCGCGGCGGGCTGCGCGACGTCGAGTTCAGCGTGCAGCTTCTGCAGCTGGTGCACGGGCGGGTCGACGCCACGCTGCGCACCGGCGGCACCCTGCCCGGGCTGCTGGCGCTGTCCTCGGGCGGCTACGTCGGCCGCGAGGACGCCGCCACCCTCACCGCCTCCTACCGGTTCCTGCGCACGGTCGAGCACCGGTTGCAGCTCATGCGGCTGCGCCGCACCCACCTGCTGCCCACCGACGAGGCGCAGCTGCGCTGGCTGGCCCGGTCGCTGGGCTACAAGCCCGACCACCGCGGGGACGCCGTCGCCGTGCTGCGGGCCGAGCTCGCGCTGCACACCCGCGAGGTGCGCCGCATCCACGAGAAGCTGTTCTACCGCCCGCTGCTGTCGGCCGTGGCCCGGGTGCCCGGCGAGCAGCTGGCGCTGGGGTCCGAGGCGGCCGGGGTGTGGCTGCGGGCGCTGGGGTTCGCCGACCCCGAGGGTGCGTTGCGGCACCTGGCCGGTCTGACCGGCGGGGTCTCGCGCTCGGCGTCCATGCAGCGCTACCTGCTGCCGGTGGTGCTGCAGACCCTGGCCGCCTGCGCCGACCCCGACGCCGGGCTGCTGGCCTACCGGCAGGTGTCCGAGGCCCTGGGCGGCAACCAGTGGTACCTGCGGCTGCTGCGCGACGAGGGGCAGGTCGCCGAACGGTTGGCCCGGCTGCTGGGCTCCTCCCAGTACGTGGCCGGGCTGCTGACCCGCACCCCCGAGGCGCTGCGCCTGCTGGCCAAGGACGACGAGCTCGTGCCCCGCCCGGTCGCCTCGCTCACCTCGGCCTGGACGCAGTCGGTGGGCCGGGCCGCCGATGCGGCGGAGGGCGTGCGGGTGCTGCGCGGGCTGCGCCGCACCGAGCTGCTGCGCATCGCCTGCGCCGACCTGCTCGGCCTGCTCGACGTCGTCGCCGTGGGCATCGCGCTGCGCGACGTCGCGGTCGCCACGCTGGAGGCCGGGTTGTCGGCCGCGCGCCGCAGCTGGGCGGCCGAGGCCGGGGTGCCGCTGGGCGAGGTGCCGGTGGACGTCGCCGTCATCGGCATGGGCCGCCTCGGTGGGCGGGAGATGAGCTACGGGTCGGACGCCGACGTCCTGTTCGTGCACCGGGTCCGCCCGGGGGCCGACGAGTCGCGGGCGGCCGGGGCGGCCAACCAGATCGCGCACACGCTGCGCCGGTTGCTGGCCGAGCCGGCCCCCGACCCGGCGTTCGAGGTCGACGCCAACCTGCGCCCCGAGGGCCGGCAGGGGTCGATGTCGCGCAGCCTCTCGGCGTTCCGGGAGTACTACGAGCGCTGGGTGTCGGTCTGGGAGGTGCAGGCCCTGCTGCGGGCCGAGCCCGTCGCCGGGGACGCCGACCTGGGCCGCGAGTTCTGCGCCCTGGTCGACCCGCTGCGCTGGCCCGCCGCGGGCCTCACCGATGTCCAGGTCGCCGAGATCCGGCGGATCAAGGCGCGGGTGGAGAGCGAGCGGCTGCCCCGCGGGGCGGACCCGGCCACCCACACCAAGCTGGGCCGGGGCGGGCTGGCCGACGTCGAGTGGACCGTGCAGCTGCTGCAGCTGCAGCACGCCTCCGAGCACCCGGCGCTGCGGGTGACCCCCACCATCGACGCCCTCGCCGGTCTGGTGGACGCCGGGGTGCTCGCCGCCGACGACGCGGCGGCCCTGCGCGAGGCCTGGGAGCGGGCCAGCCGGGCGCGCAACGCGGTGTTCCTGGTGCGCGGCCGAGCCGGGGACCAGCTGCCCAGGCCCGGCCTGGAGCTCTCCGGGGTGGCCCGGGCGAGCGGTTACCCGGCGGAGGTCGACCCGGGGGAGTTCGTCGACGACTACCGCCGGGCAACCCGGCACGCCCGTTCCGTGGTCGACCGCGTCTTCTACGGCCGCGACCCCGACTGATCCCCGACCGGGGAACACCGGCGGGCGGCGGCGGGGTTGCCCAGCACGGACGCACCGACCACGTGAGGGGTACCGCCGTGCCGATCGAGTTCCTCGGGATCGCCGCCACCAACGACGGCTCGGAGACCACGCCGCGCTCGGGGGGCAGCTTCGACAAGGAGTACACGGTCCGGCTGGGGCGCGCGCACGAGGACTTCGGCTGGGACCGGGTGCTGTTCGCCTACGGCTCCGGTGCGCCCGAGCCCTCGGCGGCGGCGGCCTGGCTGCTCGCGCACACCGACACCCTGCAGGTGCTGCTGGCCCACCGGCCCAACGTCAGCTACCCGACCTTCGCGGCCAAGACGGTCGCGACGCTGGACCAGATCGGCGACGGCCGGCTCACGGTGCACGTCATCACCGGGGGCACCGACCACGAGCAGCAGCGCGAGGGCGACCACCTCACCAAGGACGAGCGCTACGCCCGCACCCGGGAGTACATCCAGATCCTCAAGAAGGCGTGGACGTCGCACGAGCCCTTCGACTGGGACGGCGAGCACTACCGGTTCGCCGACTTCGTCTCCGACACCTTCCCGGTGCAGCAGCCGCGCCCCGACATCTCCTTCGGCGGCTCGTCGGAGGCCGCCTACGCCGTGGGCGGCGCCGAGGCCGACGTCTTCGCGCTGTGGGGCGAGCCGCTGGAGGAGACGGCGAAGCAGATCGAGCGGGTGCACGCCGCCGCCCGGGCAGCGGGCCGCACGCAGATGCCGCGCATCCAGGTGGCGTTCCGGCCGATCATCGCGCCCACCGAGGAGCTGGCCTGGGAGAAGGCGCACCGCACCGTCGCCCGCATCGAGGCCATGCGCAACGGCAACGGGCGCTCGCCCCTGTCGATCGCCCGCCCGCCGGCGTCCGGGCCGGAGAACACCGGGTCGCAACGGCTGCTGGAGATCGCCGAGCGCGGCGAGCGGTTCGACCGCGCACTGTGGACGCCGACGGCCAAGGCCAGCGGGGGAGCAGGGAACTCCAACGCGCTGGTCGGCACCCCGGAGACGGTGGCCGCGGCGCTGCTGGACTACGTCGACCTCGGCGTCGACATCATCTCGATGCGCGGCTACGACCTGCTCGGCGACGCCATCGACGTCGGCCGGTACGTCATCCCGCTGGTCCGCGAGGAGGTGGCGCTGCGTGATCGCCGGTCCCCGGCCGGGGGCCGCGGGGCGGCGGGGGACTCCCGTGGTTGAGGCCGGTCGGGGCCGGGCAGGGGTGGTCGGTGCCCGACGAGCGTGAACCCGCGACCATCACCCCCCACCGCGACGGCCCGCTCGTGGTGCGGGGGGACTTCCGGCTCGTCGACGCCGACGGCGTCGAGTTCGACCCGGGCCGCGACGTGGTCGCGCTGTGCCGGTGCGGGAAGTCGGGCCTGAAGCCCTTCTGCGACGGCAGCCACAAGCGGGCCGGCTTCTCCGCACCCAGCGCCCCGCGGTCGCAGCGGCCCAGCCAGCGGCTGGCCGCCCTGGAGGAGGACCAGCGGGGCGACTGAGGCCCTCAGGCCGGGACGCCCACCCGCGGACGCAGGGCCGACCGCCCGGCGGTCCACTCCTGCAGGATGCGGGCGCCGGCCCGGCACTCGAGCTCCAGCGCCACGGCGGCCCCGAAGAGGACGTCGGGGTGGAGAGCAGGCTCGGCCGCGACGAGCGAGCCGCACATGTCCACCAGCGCGACCTGCTCGTGCACGGCGTCGGCCTCGACGTGCTCGTCGTAGAACAGGGTGGCGTCGTCGCCCTTGCCCAGCCGGCGCAGACCCGAGGCGTACCGGCGGCTCGGTGCCGTCGAGGTCATCTCGATGAGCGCGAGGTGGCCGACGACCGCCCCCCGCAGCCGCCGGTGCAACCCGAGCAGGCTCATCGCGTTGAGCGTGGCCAGCACCTCGGCGGGGGCGGCGTCGACGTGCGCCCCGTGGGTGTCGTCGAGGTCGAAGGTGCGCATCAGCCGGCCGAACAGCGCCGAGTGCATGCGCACCGGGGACCCGCCGCCGTACTCGTCGGCCTGGATCTCGACCAGCGCGGCCTTGGCCCGGCCGGTGATGCGCGGGATGGCCCAGGTGTGCGGGTCGGCCTCCTTGAGGTGGTAGACCGACCGCAGGGTGAGGAACTCGGCCCACTGGGTCTCGTCGGCGCGCTTGGCCATGTGCTCGGACAGCGAGGGGCCGTCGTCGGCGGCGACCATCGCGGTCAGCTGACGGTCGACGCCCTCGTCGTCCGCGGCGTAGGAGCGCACCCAGGGGTCCGCGGCGTCGTGCAGCGCGGCCTCGAACGCCTCCTCGAGGACGGCGCGCAGACCCAGCAGCTGCGGGTCCCACTCCCAGCGGTCGTCCACCTCGGGGAAGCCGCGGTAGTGCAGCTCGTAGCAGGTGTAGAGCGCGACCTGCAGGTCGTCGTCGGCCAGCGGCACGGGGCTGGCGGCGGCCTGGTCGGCCAGGGCCAGCGTGCTCGGGCGGAGCGCACCGGTGGTCAGGTCGGTGACGAGGGCGTCGGACAGCGGACCGCGCGGGGTGGGGAGAGGCACCGTCCCCCCATGCCCGTTCCCCGGGGGTCCGGAACCTCCCCGGCCGTCAGGAGGCCAGCTGCAGCACCGGCCGGCGGACGGAGCGGGCCACCAGGCCGAAGCGCTCGTCGGTCAGCGCCGCGTCCAGGCAGGGTCCGGTGAGCGCGCAGCGCGGCCCGCAGGCGCAGCTCTCGTCGCCGACGAGCTCGGGACGGCTGGTGCGGACGGCGGTGCGGGTCATCGGTAGCTCCTCGTGGTCGGATCGGTACTTGAAGTTACAACGAGGGGATTTGTCGATTCGTCGGCAAAGCGTGACCAACGCGGGCGCCGATCAGGTCAGATCCGGACGCCGGCGTGGACGGGTCGCCGCCGCGCCGTCCACACCCGTGCCCTCAGGCGTCGAAGGCCGCCGCCATCCGGGCCTGCTCCTCCAGCACGTCGTTCATCCGGGCCTGGACGTCGCCGAGCCGGGCGATCTCGTCGCTGGTGGACAGGATGCCGGCCGAGACCGAGCGGGTGGTCTCCTGCATCCCGGTGATCTGCTCGGACACCCGCTGGGTCGCCCCGGCGGTCTCCCGGGCCAGCTCCTTGACCTCGTTGGCGACGACGGCGAAGCCGCGGCCCAGCTCGCCGGCGCGCGCGGCCTCGATGGTGGCGTTCAGCGCGAGCAGGTTGGTCTGGTCGGCGATGCGGCTGATGATCCGGATGACGTCGCCGACCGAGGTGGACGCCTCGTCGAGGGCGTCGACCTCGCTGGCCATCGCCCGGGCCTGCGCCACGGCGGCGTCGGCCACCCGCCCGGCGTCGTCGGCGGCCTGGCGCAGCCGCCCGATGGTCTCCGACAGGGCACGGGCGTTGGCCGCGTCGCGCTCGGCCCGGTGCAGCCCGTCCAGCCGCTGGGAGACCAGCTGGGCCACGTTGCGCAGCGCCGACGAGCGCGACTCCGACAGCTCGATGGTGGCGGTGGTGAAGAAGTCCATCGTGCCGATGACCTCGCCACCGACCACGACGGGGAAGCAGACGCCCGACCGGACGCCGGCCCGCTGCGCCGCCGGGGCGCGCACGCAGTCGGTGAGCTCGGCCAGGTCGCGGACGAAGACCAGGTCACGGGCCCGCCAGGCGCGCCCGGACAGGCCCACGCCCTCGGCGAAGCTGGCGGCCAGGGTGACCTCGCGGAACTCCGTGCCCGCGGAGCCGGACTCGGTGTCGAAGCGCAGCGTGCGGGTCTGCGGGTCCAGGGCCCAGTACGAGCCGTAGGCCCACCCGAAGGCCGTGCGCACCGACTCCAGCGCCGCGCGCAGGGCCGAGCGCGCGTCGGTGGCCTCGCCGACCGAGCGGACGACGGTGGTGACCGCGCTGCGGTCGTCGACGGTCTCCTGCAGCGCGGCGCTGGCCAGTGCCGCGCGGCGGGCGTGCGCGATCAGCCGACCCAGCGCCTGCCACTTCGTGCCCCGGCCGCCGAAGAAGGGCAAGGGGGTGCTCGAGTAGTACTCCAGCAGGGCGACGACCGCGCCGCCCTCGACGACGGGCAGCACGCAGCCCTGGGTGGCGCCACCGCGCACGGCGGCCTGCCAGCGCAGGCAGGCGTCCCCGTCGCTGGAGTCGTCCAGCACCACCGGCTTGCCGGTGCGGACCGCGACCCCGCCGAAGCCGACCGTCCGGGCCACCTGCTCCCCCCGGGAGCCCGGCGCCTGCGCCATGGCCGGCACGAGGGGCCCGTACTGCCCGGCCACCACGAGGTGCTCCCCGTCGGGCAGCCAGATGGCGCCGTAGCAGAGGCCCAGCTCGGCGACGAGGGTCTCGGTGGTGCGTCGGTAGGCGTCGCGCTCGTCGACCACGCCGGCGTCGAGCACCTCGATCACCCGCTCCAGCGCCTCGACGTCTCGCGGTGTCTCGACGGCCGGGCTCGGGGTCGACTGACGGAACACGGTGTCCTCCTGGATCGGGTGCGACCTGCCCCATCCGTATCGGCAGAAGCCGTTCCGGATGCAGTCGACCCCGGGACCACGACGGCCCCCGACCTCGGTGAGGTCGGGGGCCGTCGGGGCGACAGGGATCAGATGTCGTAGTACATCGCGAACTCGTGCGGGTGCGGGCGGAGACGGATCGGGGTGATCTCGTTCTCCCGCTTGTACTCGATCCAGGTCTCGATCAGGTCGGGGGTGAACACGCCACCGTCGAGCAGGTAGTCGTGGTCGACCTCGAGCCGGTCGAGGACGGCGTCCAGCGACGCGGGCACCTTCTCGATGCCCAGGGCCTCCTCGGGCGGCAGCTCGTAGAGGTCCTTGTCCACCGGCGCCGGGGGCTCGATCTTGTTCTTCACGCCGTCGAGGCCGGCCATCAGCATCGCCGAGAAGGCGAGGTAGGGGTTGGCCGACGGGTCGGGCACGCGGAACTCGATGCGCTTGGCCTTCGGGTTGTCGCCCGAGATCGGGATGCGGGTGCAGGCCGAGCGGTTGCGCGCGGAGTAGACCAGGTTGATCGGGGCCTCGAAGCCGGGCACCAGGCGGTGGTAGCTGTTCACCGTGGGGTTGGTGAAGGCCAGCAGCGACGGGGCGTGCTTGAGCAGACCACCGATGTAGTGGCGGGCCATGTCCGACAGGCCCGCGTAGCCGGTCTCGGCGGCGAACAGCGGCTGGCCGTCCTTCCACAGCGACTGGTGGCAGTGCATGCCCGAGCCGTTGTCGCCGAAGAGGGGCTTAGGCATGAAGGTGGCGGTCTTGCCGTGCGCCCAGGCGGTGTTCTTGATGATGTACTTGAACAGCATCAGGCTGTCGGCCGAGCGCAGCAGCGTGTCGAACTTGTAGTTGATCTCAGCCTGACCGCCGGTGCCCACCTCGTGGTGGCCGCGCTCGAGCTCGAGGCCGGCGTTGGCCAGGTTCATCATCATGGCCGCGCGCAGGTCGCTCTGGTGGTCGGTCGGCTCGACGGGGAAGTAGCCGCCCTTCATCCGGGTCTTGTAGCCCAGGTTGGGGCCGACGCCGTTCTCGCCGGTCAGCGAGCCGGAGTTCCAGGAACCCTCGACCGCGTCGATGTGGTAGTAGCCCTCGTTGACCGAGGTGTTGTGGCGCACCGAGTCGAAGACGTAGAACTCGGCCTCGGGGCCGAAGTACGCGGTGTCGGCGATGCCCGAGCTGGCCAGGTAGGCCTCGGCCTTCTTCGCCACGTTGCGCGGGTCGCGGGAGTAGGCCTCGCGCGTGATCGGGTCGTGGATGAAGAAGTTGACGTTCAGCGTCTTGTACGTGCGGAACGGGTCCACGAAGGCGCTGTTCGCGTCGGGCAGCAGCAGCATGTCGGACTCGTTGATGGCCTGGAAGCCACGGATCGAGGAGCCGTCGAACCCGAGCCCGTCGGCGAAGGTGTCCTCGCCGAAGGTCTCCGCGGGGATGGTGAAGTGCTGCATGACGCCGGGGAGGTCGCAGAACCGGACGTCGACGAACTTGACGTCGTTGTCCTTGATGTACTTGCTGACCTCGTCGGGAGAGTTGAACATCGATCCTCCGGGAGTGGGCGGGCGGCCGACAGCGAAGCTACGAGCGGGCGGTTGCCCTCCGGTGTCCCGCATGTTTCCGCGCGGTAACACCGGCCCCGCGTGTCGTCACTACCCTGACGGCATGGTCAGGGACGGGTCCTCACCCTCTCAGGGGCGCGCACGCGGAGCGGCACTGGGGCTGCCGGCCGAGGGGCCGGGGTCGATCGCGCCGTTCGGCACCCGCGCGGTCGCCTTCGTGGTCGACGCCCTGCTGGCCGCCGTGGTCGCGGCGGCCGTCGTGCAGGGCATCCCGCAGAACTGGAGCCTGCTCTCCTTCGGCCTGATCACCGCGGTCTCGCTGGTGCTGGTGGGCCGCACCCCGGGTCAGGCGCTGCTCAAGCTGCAGCTGGCCCACCCCCGGCAGGGCGAGCGGGTGGCGGTGTGGCGCGCGGTCGTGCGCACCGCGCTGCTCATGCTCCTGGTGCCGGCCCTGGTGGTCGACAGCGACGGCCGCGGCCTGCACGACCGGCTCACCTCGACTGCGGTCATCCGTTCGACCTGAGCCGCCCGTCGGCGTCGGCGGGCGGCTCGGGTCGTCGGCGGCTCAGCCGCGCGCGGCCGCCACGGCCTCGGCCAACCGGCGCACGCCGGAGTCGACGTCGCCGACCTGGACGGCGGAGTAGGCCAGCCGGAACGAATTCTCCCCGCCCTCGAGCAGGAAGTCCGTGCCCGGCACGATGGCCACCCCGCGGGCGGCCGCCTCGGCGACGATGCGGGCGACGTCGTGGCCCTCGTACGCGGGCAGCGACACCCACAGGAAGTAGCCGCCCTCGGGACGCCGGAACGAGGCCTGCGGCAGGTGCTCGCGCAGCGCCCGGTCGAGTTCGCCGACCCGCTCGCCGAGGGCCTGCTTCACGCGCTCCAGGGCGGCCGGGAACCGCTCGCCGGTGAGGTAGGCGTGCACGATGCCCTGGGCGACCATGTTCGGCGCGATGTAGGTGCCGGTGGCCCGCACCCGCACGCGGTCGATGATCGCCGGGGGCCCGACCAGGTAGCCCACCCGGATGCCCGGGCAGATGGTCTTGGAGAACGAGCAGGCGTAGACCACGTGCTCGCTGGCCGCCCCGCCGTCGAGCTCGAGCATCCGGGGCAGCGGTTCGCCGCTGAACCGGACGTCGACGTAGGGGTCGTCCTCGAACACGACGAAGTCGTGCTGCCGGGCCAGCTCGACCAGCCGCTCGCGCTTGGCCAGCGACAGCGTGTACCCGGCCGGGTTCTGGAAGGTCGGGATGACGTGCAGCAGCGCCGGGCGCACGCCCTGCGCCAGCAGCTCGGCGACCTCCTCGACGGCGATGCCGTCCTCCTCCAGCGTCACCAGCCGGACGTCGGCCCCGCGCTCGCGCAGCCCCAGCAGGGTGCGGTCGTACGTGGGCCGCTCGGCCAGCACGGTGGTGCCGGGGGTGACCAGCTCGTCGAAGAGGAACGCGTCGGCCTGCATGGACCCGTTGGTCACCAGCACGTGCTCGACGGGGACGCCGTGCTTGGCCGCGATCCAGGCACGCAGCGGCAGGTAGCCCACCGCGGTGCCGTAGCCGGTCATGCCGGCGGGGTCGGCGGTGAAGGCGTCCTGGGCGGCCTGCTGCAGGCCCTCGACGTCGACGATGTCGACCGAGGGCGCCCCACGGGCGAAGGAGACCGGACGGGCCTCGCTGCCCCGGACGGTGGTGTCCTGCACGGCGCCGGTCACCGACGACGCATCTGACGCTGGCTGACGGTCATCTGCTTGCCGCCGGGCATGGGGCCACCGGGGATCGGCATGCGGGCCCCGCCGAGGGCGTTCATGCGCTTGCCGAGGCTGTTGACCTCGGCGCCGTCGAGGTTGCGGGGCAGCTTCATCACGTGCGAGGACAGCTTCTTCAGCGGCACCTGGCCCTCGTCGTCGCCGACGGTGATGTCGTAGATCGGGGTGTCGCCGACCACCTTGGCGATGCGGCGCTTCTCCTGCGCGATGAGCGGGCGCACCCGCTGCGGGACGCCCTCGGCGACCAGGATGATGCCCGGGCGCCCCAGCACGCGGTGGACGGCGTCCAGCTGCGGGGTGCCGGCCACGCCGGAGGTGACCCGCCAGTCACCGCGCATGCCCTCGAGCACCCACGCGGCGGCCCCCGGCTGACCCTCGACCTGGCGGTAGGCCGAGCCCTGCGCCCGCCGGCTGAACACCACCAGGGCGGCCAGCGCGCCGAGCAGCACCGCGATGGGCAGGAACAGCAGCGGTGCGCCGAACAGGATCGCGATCAGCTCGATGACCGCGGCCACGACCACGAAGGCGATGAGCATGACCCACGGCAGCTTGGGGTCGTTCTTGTACGTGAGCTTGTAGGCCTGCTTGATCTGGCCCAGCGAGGTCGTGAACTTCTTCCAGCGCCCGACCTTGGGCTTGCCGTCCTTGCCCAGCTTGACCGCCTTGTCGCCCTTGCCGGACGCGGTGGCGCCCTTGCCGGTCTTCGCCGCGGTGGGTGGCGGGGTGTCTGTGGACTTGCTGCGGGCCATGCGCCCGAGGATACGGCCCCGCCCCGCGGGACCCGCGGCTCAGATGGACGGCGTGAGCCCGCGCGCCGCGACGGCCTGCTGGTAGAGCCGGCCGGCGCGGTAGGAGCTGCGCACCAGCGGGCCGGCGAGCACCCCGGGGAAGCCGATCTCCTCGGCCTGCGCGGCGAAGTCGACGAACTCCTGCGGCTTGACCCAGCGGACCACGGGGTGGTGCCGGGGGCTGGGGCGCAGGTACTGGGTGATGGTCAGCAGGTCGCAGCCGGCGTCGTGCAGAGCCTGCATGGTGTCGGTGACTTCGTGCGGCTCCTCGCCCATGCCCAGGATCAGGTTGGACTTGGTGACCAGGCCGGCCTCGCGCGCAGCGGTGATGACGGCCAGCGAGCGCTCGAACCGGAAGCCGGGCCGGATGCGCTTGAAGATGCGCGGCACGGTCTCGACGTTGTGCGCCAGCACCTCGGGGCGAGAGGAGAAGACCTCGGCCAGCTGGTCGGGGTCGGCGTTGAAGTCCGGGATCAGCAGCTCGACGCCGCAGCCGGGCACCTGGGCCTTGATCTGGCGCACGGTCTCGGCGTACAGCCAGGCGCCGCCGTCGGGCAGGTCGTCGCGGGCGACGCCGGTGATCGTGGCGTACTTCAGCTGCATCGACGCGACGCTCTCGCCGACCCGGCGCGGCTCGTCGCGGTCGAAGTCCGCGGGCTTGCCGGTGTCGATCTGGCAGAAGTCGCAGCGCCGGGTGCACTGGTCGCCGCCGATGAGGAAGGTGGCCTCGCGGTCCTCCCAGCACTCGTAGATGTTGGGGCAACCGGCCGATTCGCAGACCGTGTGCAGGCCTTCGCGCTTCACCAGCGACTTCAGCTCGGTGTACTCCGGGCCGGTCTTGAGCCGGGTCTTGATCCACTCGGGCTTGCGCTCGATCGGGGTCTGGGAGTTGCGGACCTCCAGGCGCAGCAGCTTGCGGCCGGCCGGCTCGATCGTGGCGCTCATGCCGATCAAGGTACGCCTGTGCGGCCGCACCGCAGACGCGCCGAGGGGCGCCCCGGGCGAACCCGGGACGCCCCTCGGCGTCGGCGCTGCGGGCCTGGCTACTCGCGACCCAGCGGGGGCTTGTTCAGGGTCTCCTCGGTCGGGACCGGGTTGACCTGGGGCGCGGCGTCGGGCGACTCGGACTGCGCGTCGTGGTGCTTGCCGTCGCGCCAGCCCAGGTCGGTGCTCTCGGGGGTGGCGTCGCCGGGGGCGTCCTCGGCGGTGGAGACGGCCTTGCCGCCCTCGGTGTCCTCGACGGAGGTGTCGGCGGGGTTGCTGGAGTCGGTGGGCACGGGGTCCTCCCGGTAGGCGGGCACCGGACCGTCACCGGTGGGGGCGGGGGTCCACGGGTCCTCCGACGCGGTGGCCCGGCGGACGACGGCGAAGGCGGCGCCGCCGACGCCCAGGGCGAGCAGCAGCCAGGGCCAGCGGCGGGGCTTCTTCTCCACGCCGATGCGCTGGGCGAGCTCGTGGGTCTGCTTGCGGGTGTCCTTGGTCGCCTGGGCGGCGGCCTTGGCGAGGGACTTGCGGCGCTTCTCGGCCTTCTTGGACAGCTTGTCGGCCTTCTTCGTGACGGCCTTGCGGTTGGCCTCGGCCGCCGACCGCAGCTCGGCCACACGGGCGGCAGCCAGGTCGCGGGCGGCCTCGGCGGCGGCGACGGCGTCGGAGCGACCGGACGTCGCCTGCTTCTTCACGGCCTGGGCCCGCTTCGCAGCCTGCTTGCGCGCCTTGCGGGTGCGCTTGCCGCCCTCCTCGGCGGCCGCGGCCACGGTGCCACCGGCGGTGGCCGCAGCAGCAGCCAGCTCGGCGCGACGGTGCTCGAGCTCGCCGCGGGCGGTCTCGAGGCTGGCGACCACGCTGCCGCGGGCGCTGTGCAGGGCGGGGCCGGCGGCGTCGCGGACGGCCTCCAGGCGCGGAGCCACGGCGGCCTGCACGCGGGGGGCGACGTCCTTCTCCAAGGTCTTCTGCGCGCTCTTGGCGGCCTCGGCGAGCCTGGGCCCGGCGGTGTCGCGGGCCTCGGCGAGCTTGGGCCCGGCGGTGGCCACCCCGGCGGCGGCGGCCTCGCGGGCGGCCTCGAGGCGGGGGACGACGTCCTTCTCGTAGACCTTCTGCGCGTTCTCCAGCCGCGGGGCCAGGGACTTCTGGGCTGCCTCGAGCTTGGGCGACACCGCGGCGACGGCGGCCTCGAGGCGGGGGGCGACGTCCTTCTCCAGGGTCTTCTGCGCGCTCTTGGCGGCGGCCTCGTAGCGCGGGCCGAGGTGCTCGGCCGTGGCCCGGCCCGCCTCGCTGACCGCCGAACCGATGTGCGCGAGGCCCTCCTGCAGCTCTTCGCCGATGACCTGGGCATGGCTCTTCTTGCGGAACACGAACGCACCTCCGAGTTGATCGTCTCGGGCCATCCTGCCCGCAACGGGGCCCGCCCACACCCTGAAGCACCTGGGTGTGACCTGCGGCGCGACCGGGGGACTGCCAACCTGGGCCCATGCAGCTGCGCGTGTTCACCGAGCCCCAGCAGGGCGCGACCTACGACGACCTGCTCGCCGTGGCCCGGCGGGCGGAGGAGACCGGCTTCGACGCCTTCTTCCGCTCCGACCACTACCTGGCGATGGGCGGGGACGGCCTGCCCGGGCCGACCGACGCATGGCTCACGCTGGCGGGGTTGGCGCGCGAGACCAGCACCATCCGGCTGGGCACCCTGATGACGGCCGGCACCTTCCGGCTGCCCGGCCCCCTGGCGATCTCGGTGGCCCAGGTCGACCAGATGAGCGGGGGCCGGGTCGAGCTGGGGCTGGGTTCGGGGTGGTTCGAGGCCGAGCACACCGCCTACGGCATCCCGTTCCCGTCGCTGGGCGAGCGCTTCGACCGGTACGCCGAGCAGCTGGCCGTCGTGACCGGGCTGTGGTCGACACGTGAGGGGGAGAACTTCTCGTTCGCCGGCGAGCACTACGTGCTGACGAACTCACCGGCTCTGCCCAAGCCGGTCCAGCCCGGGGGCATCCCGGTGCTGGTGGGCGGCCGCGGCGCCAAGCGCACGCCGGCCCTGGCCGCGCGGTACGCCGCCGAGTTCAACACCCCCTTCACCTCCGCGGCCGACGCCGCCGGGCTCTTCGACCGGGTGCGGGCCGCCTGCGCCGACGTCGGGCGGGACCCGGCCACGATGACCCTCAGCTCGGCCCTGGTGCTGTGCGTGGGGGCGACCGACGCCGAGCTTGCCCGGCGGGCGGCGGCCATCGGGCGCGACGTCGACGAACTGCGGGCGAACGGCGTCGCGGGGTCGCCGGCACAGGCGGTGGACACGCTCGGGCGGTTCGCCGAGGCCGGGGCCACCCGGGTCTACCTGCAGGTGCTCGACCTGGCCGACCTCGACCACCTCGACCTGGTCGCGGCGCAGGTGGCCCCGCAGCTGGGGTGACCTCAGCCGAGCGGGGCCCACCGCCACCACGGGTAGTGGCCCTCGCCGTGCTCGACCTGGTAGCGCCGGCCGCAGTTCGTGCACTCGCAGATGCTGTCGTCGACCCACTGGCGCTCGTCGGGCACCGTGCCCACCACGCGGACGTACCCCTTCGCCTGCTCGCGGTCGGGCTCGTAGAAGCTGTGGCCGGGGTAGCAGGTGCACAGGCACTCGCCCCGGCCCAGGGTGCGTGCCCGCTCGAGGCCCGAGGCGAGGTGGCCGGCGTTCGACGCGAGTGCCCCGCCGAGGCGGAGCCCGGCGGTGGCGTCCTCGATGGCGTCGACCGCGGTCAGCACCGGGGTGAGGACGGCGGGGTCGCGGGTGCCCAGCAGCGTCCACGCCGCGCTGATCACCCGGCCCGGGTCGCGGGACAGCAGGTCCTGCACCACGGGGGACCGCAGCGCCAGCTCCTCGGCACCGGGCGGCCCCATCCACTGGTCGGGGAGCACCACCACGAGCAGCCGGTCGTCGTGCGGGGCCGACGCGGTGGAGTCCAGCAGCAGGACGGCGTTCCCGTCGTGCCGCCACCAGTCGGCCACGTTCGTCTCGATCGACCGCACCAGCCGCGCGACCGTGCGGTGCCGGTCGTTCTCGCGGCCCCCGGCGGGGCGGTCGACGTGGAAGTGGAGGCGGAGGCCGAAGCGCTCGTCCAGCAGCGGCCGCAGCTGCCGGCCGAGGACCTTCGCCGCCTTCCCGGCCCGGTGCGCCAGCGGCAGGGCGTGGAACAGCCAGGTGGTCTCGCCCTCCAGGCCCTGGAGGTCCCACGACAGCTCCTCGTCGCCCTCGGGCCAGGGCAGGTCGACCATCTGCTCGACGGCGCGCACGATCTTCCTCGGCGGGGCGTCGACGATGGTGTCGTCGTCGGCCATCAGGGAACGACGTTCGAGACGAGGCGACTGCGCAGGTCCCCGGCCGTGCCGGGGTCGGCGGTGACGCCGACGTAGCCGCTCTGCTCGACCACGACGAGGTCGGAGGCCCCGGACTCCACCAGCAGCGGGAAGCCCCCGGCTTGGTGGGCGTACACCGTGACCTGCACGCCGCGGCGCACGAGGTCGGCGAGGACGGCCCCGGTGTCGGGGGCGGGGGAGTCGTCGGCGACCAGCACCCGCTCGAGGTGAGGCATCGCGAGCAGGACGTCGGCGTCGGCGCCGTCGAGGTCGATCCGCAGCCGGCGCACGCCGCTGCGCGCCAGGGGGGCCAGGTCGGCGTGGCGGGTGGTGCGGGTCAGCTGCAGCTCGACCAGGTCGGGCAGGTCGACGACGGGCTCGACCCCCCGCAGCCCCGGTTCGCCCTCGGCGCCGACCGCGAGGGTGCGCAGCGCGGTGCACTCGGCCAGCGGTGCCAGGTCCGCGCCGCCCTCGAGCACCACGGTGAGCCCGGTGAGGCCGGGCACCGCGCCGATGCCCTCGATGCTGCGTGCGACTCCGAGGTCCACGCGCCCCGGCCGGAACATCGTGGCCGCGAAGACCCGTCGGTCGAAGCGGTCCCACGCCCGGTGCAGCTCGGCCAGCAGGGCGTCGGGGTACCGGTCGGCGGCGTAGTCGCTCAGCACCGCCAGGGCCGCCGGGGTGCCGATTGCCCCGAGCGCCCGGACGGCGGCCACCCGGGCCGCGGCCCGCTGGCCCGGGCGCGGGCCGAGCACGGCCGGGTCGACGTCGGGGTGCGCGGCGACCCATCGGTTCACCTCGGACAGCTTCTGCGGCACGTCGGGCTGAGTCGTCTCCGGGGCCGTCCCCGGGGCCGTGGGGCCGGGCGCCGTGCCCGCCGCTCGCCGGATGGCCCGGAACAACCGGTCGGCGTAGGCCTGGCCGACGAACAGCGGCGCCACCCGGTCCACCACCCCGACGTCGGCGCGTGCGGCCAGCGTGAGCAGCGGCCACAGCTCCGGGGCCGGCCACATCAGCGGCTCGGCCGCCAGGCCCAGCGGCGAGGCGAGCGCGGGGTTCTCGACGACCGCCAGCGCGGCGGCCGCGACGTCGGGGCCGGCGTCCAGCTTCGCGGCCCCCTTCACCGCGTTGGGGTGGTTGGAGAAGCCGCGCAGGCGACGCAGCAGGCCGGCGGCCGCGTCGTCGCCGAGCCGCTCGGCGAGGGCGGCGTGGACCGGGTCGTCGTCGCTCACCCGGACAGGGTGCCCGACGGGTCCGCCCGGTGCGGAACTGGCCCGGTGCGGAACGACCTCAGGGGTCCAGCGGGTGTCCCGGCCCAGCCAGGCGACCATGGCCTCCAACGGGGTGGCGTCGGCGGGCGCCGGCACCTCGTCGCCGAACGGGAACTCCGCCGGACGGTGCGCCGGCGGCAGGATGCGTCCGAGCAGCACCGCCACGTCGAGCGCACCCGCCTGCTGGCCGAGCCGGTGGCGCTCCCGCGGCTGCGCCGGCTGCTGGCCCACCGGCTGGTCGATGTCGGCGAGCCCGGGGACGACGGCCGCGTGCCCGCCGTGGTCCTCGGTCCGGTGGCCGAGGTGGTGGCCCTGGAGCTGGCCGGGTTCGGCTCGGCCGTCGAGTTCACCGACCCCGCCGCCCGCGCGCAGCTGGCCCGGTTGGCCGCCGACCTGCGTTCCCGCTACGGCCAGGGCACCGGTGCGGGGTAACCTCGCCCCGTGACCGGTGGCCTGCTCCTTCCGAGGCCGTGCTGACCCGCTCCCCGCACGTCAGCACGGCGACCCCTCCTGCGTGAGGGGTTTTTTCATGCCCACCCACCGGCAGCGACACCCAGGAGCCACGACGATGAGCGAGACCGTCCCCCCGCACCGGTACACCCCGGAGCTGGCCCAGCAGATCGAGCTGGCCTGGCAGGACCGCTGGGAGGCCGAGGGCACGTTCCACACGCCCAACCCCACCGGTTCGCTGGCCGAGGGCTTCGATCGCGTCGCCGACCGGCCCAAGGCGTTCCTGATGGACATGTTCCCCTACCCCTCGGGGGCCGGGCTGCACGTGGGCCACCCGCTGGGCTACCTGGGCACCGACGTGACCAGCCGGTTCCTGCGCATGGACGGCCACAACGTGCTGCACCCGATGGGCTACGACGCCTTCGGCCTGCCCGCCGAGCAGTACGCGGTGCAGACCGGGCAGCACCCGCGGGTCACCACCGAGGCGAACATCGCCGCCATCTCCGCGCAGCTGCGCCGGCTGGGTGTCGACCACGACCGCCGCCGCACCTTCGCCACCATCGACCCGGGCTACTACAAGTGGACCCAGTGGATCTTCACGCAGATCTTCGGGGCCTGGTTCGACGACGTCGCCGGCAAGGCCCGCCCGATCGACGAGCTGGTCACCGAGCTGGACGCCGGGCGTGAGCCCGCTCCCGGGACGCTGCCGGAGGGCCGCACGTGGTCCGACCTGGACGACGTCGAGCGTCGCCGCGTGGTCGACGCGCACCGGCTGGCCTACCTGAACCAGGCGCCGGTGAACTGGTGCCCCGGGCTGGGCACGGTGCTGAGCAACGAGGAGGTCACCGCCGACGGCCGCTCCGAGCGCGGCAACTTCCCCGTCTTCCGGCGTCCGCTGACCCAGTGGATGATGCGGATCACCGCCTACTCCGAGCGGCTGCTGGCCGACCTGGACCGGCTGGACTGGTCGGACTCGCTGAAGCAGATGCAGCGCAACTGGATCGGGCGCTCGCAGGGCGCGAAGGTCCGGTTCGGCGAGGTCGAGGTCTTCACCACCCGCCCCGACACCCTGTTCGGCGCCACCTACCTGGTGCTGGCCCCCGAGCACCCGTTGGTCGAGTCGCTGACGGCTGCCGCCTGGCCGGCCGACGTCGACCCCCGCTGGACCGGCGGCGCGGCCACCCCGGCCGAGGCGATCGCTGCCTACCAGCTGCAGGCCTCCCGCCGCTCCGAGCTGGACCGGCAGGCCGAGGGCCGCGAGAAGACCGGCGTCTTCACCGGCTCGTACGCCACCAACCCGCTGACCGGCCGCGAGCTGCCCGTGTTCGTCGCCGACTACGTGCTGACCGGGTACGGCACGGGCGCGATCATGGCGGTGCCCGGCGAGGACACCCGCGACTTCGAGTTCGCCGAGGCGTTCGGGCTGCCCGTCGTCCGCACCGTGCAGCCCCCCGAGGGCTTCGGGGGCGGGGCGTACACCGGCACCGGCCCGATGATCAACAGCTCGAACGAGCACGTGCAGCTGGACGGTCTGGACAAGGCCGCCGCCATCGCCGCGGTGACCGACTGGCTGGTTGAGCACGGCCACGGCGAGTCGACCACCACCTACAAGCTGCGCGACTGGCTGTTCAGCCGGCAGCGCTACTGGGGCGAGCCGTTCCCGGTCGTGTACGCCGTCGACGGCCCGGACGCCGACCTGCCCGTCGCCGTCCCCGCCGAGCAGCTGCCCGTGCTGCTGCCCGACGTCGACGACTACTCGCCGAAGACCTTCGCCGACGACGACGCCACCTCCGCACCCGAGCCGCCGCTGTCCCGGGCCACCGAGTGGACGACGGTCACCCTCGACCTGGGCGACGGACCGCGGGAGTACCGCCGGGAGACCAACACGATGCCCAACTGGGCCGGGTCGTGCTGGTACTACCTGCGCTACCTGGACCCCTCCGACGACAGCCACTTCGTCGACCCCGAGCTGGAGGCCTACTGGATGGGCCCGCGCGGCGGGGGCGACGTCGGCGGCGTCGACCTGTACGTGGGCGGCGTCGAGCACGCGGTGCTGCACCTGCTGTACGCCCGGTTCTGGCACAAGGTGCTGTTCGACCTGGGGCACGTGTCCTCGGAGGAGCCGTTCCGCCGGCTGGTCAACCAGGGCTACATCTCGGCCTACGCCTACACCGATGCGCGGGGCTTCTACGTGCCCGCCGCCGAGGTGGTCGAGAAGGATGGCCAGTTCTTCTTCGAGGGGCAGCCGGTCAACCGTGAGTACGGGAAGATCGGCAAGAGCCTGAAGAACATGGTCACCCCCGACGAGATGATCGGTGCCTACGGCGCCGACACCTTCCGGGTGTACGAGATGTCCACCGGTCCGCTGGAGCAGTCGCGGCCGTGGGAGACCAAGGCCGTCGTCGGGTCGCAGCGGCTGCTGCAGCGCATCTGGCGGGTCGTGGTCGAGGAGTCGACCGGTGAGGTGCGGGCCGCCGATGCCGAGATCGCGACCGACACGCTGAAGGCGCTGCACCGGGCGGTCGACGGCGTGCGCGACGGCATGACCACGCTGCGGTTCAACATCGCGATCGCCCGCGCCACCGAGCTGACCAACCACCTGACCCAGGTGTACGGCCAGTCCGGCCCGGTGCCGCGCCAGGTGTGCGAGTGGCTGACCCTGCTGGTCGCGCCGCTGGCCCCGCACCTGGCCGAGGAGCTGTGGTCGCGGTTGGGCCACGACGGCTCATCGGCGTGGGCGCCGTTCCCGGTGGCCGACCCGGCCTACCTGGTCGACGACACCGTGCAGATCGCGGTGCAGGTCAACGGCAAGGTCAAGGCCCAGCTCGACGTCCCGGCCGACGCCGACGCCGCCGCGCTGGAGGCCACGGCGCTGGCCGATCCGCGCATCGCGGAGCTGCTGGCCGGCAAGACTGTGCGCAAGGTCGTCGCCGTCCCCGGGCGCCTGGTCAACGTCGTCGCCAACTGACGCCCGCGCCCCCGCAGCGTCGATCAGGGGGGTGCACCGAAGTCCATCCCCCTCCACGAGATCTGGTGGAGGAGGACGGACTTCCGTGCACCCCCCTGATCGACGTCGGGCAGCCGGGTCAGGCGGGGGAGATGCGGATCATGGCCCGGCGCTCGCGGCGGCGGACCAGACCGACCAGCCGGCCGGCGCCGTAGGTGATCCACCACTGCCAGCCGTAGCGACGGGCCAGCGGACGCAGCGCTGCCGCCCACTCCTCGGGTGGCAGCAGCCGGGCCTGCGCCTCGACCGGCTCGCCGTGGGTGCTGCCGCGGACGTCGCACGGCGCCACGGTGACCCGGCTGGTGTGCCGCAGCCGCTTGACCTTGCCGGAGTCGGCCCGGGTCCAGACGACCAGGTCGGCACCGTCGGGTGCGGCCCAGACCGGCGTCGGGACGGCGACCCCCGTGCGCCGGAACGTGGTGAGGCTGACGTACCGGCTGTGCGGCAGTTCGGTCACTGCGCGCAGGCGGACAGCGCGTCGGCGGCGGACCCGGGCGCGGCGGCGACGGGCGTGAGCACCGCCCGCATCTCCTCCTCGACCACGTCGACCACCTCGGCGACGCCGACGTCGCGGCCGAGCTCGGCCGACAGCGAGGTGACCCCGGCGTCGACGATCCCGCACGGGATGATGCCGCCGAACCCGGCGCTCAGGTCGGGGTCGCAGTTGAGCGCGAAGCCGTGCATGGTCACCCCGCGGGCCACCCGGACGCCGATCGCGGCGATCTTGCGGTCGGGGCCCCGCGAGTCGGCGCGCACCCAGGCGCCGCTGCGGCCCTCGACCTGCTCGGTGGCCACCCCGAACCGTGCGCACGCGGCGATGAGCGCGGTCTCCAGGCGCCGCACGTGGGCGACGACGTCGAGCTGGCCGGGCAGCCGCACGATGGGGTAGCCCACCAGCTGGCCGGGGCCGTGCCAGGTGATCTTGCCGCCGCGGTCGACGTCGACCACGGGGGTGCCGTCCTGCGGGCGCTCGTGCGGCTCGGTGCGCTTGCCGGCCGTGTACACAGGGGGGTGCTCCAGCAGCAGCATCGTCTCGGGGCCGGTGCCCTCGACCACGGCGGCGTGGACCGCGCGCTGGCGGTCCCACGCCTCCTGGTAGTCGACCAGACCCGCCCGCACCACCTGCAGCTCGCTCATGCCCCGAGCGTAGGCCCTGCCCGGGGATGCCTACCGGGGCTGCTGGAGCCGGGCGAGCACCGCCCGCGCGGTGCGGGCGCCGCTGGCCATCGCGCCCTGGATCGAGGGGGTGTCGCGGTGGTCGCCGCAGACGAAGAGGCCGTCACCGAGGTCGACCGGTCGCCGCAGCTGCAGCGGCGGCAGCACGGCCGGTTGCGCGCCCGGCACGGTGATCGTGGTGAGGTGCTCGAGGTCGGTGGTGGCCACGCCCTGCAGCCGGGCCACCTCGTCGCGCACCTCGGCCTCGGTGGTCGGTGCCAGCGTGGAACTGGCCACCAGCGCACGCCGGTCGGGGCTGTAGGTGGGCTGGGCGTCGCTGACGACCACGCTGTTGACCAGCCGGCCGCCCGGCTGGCCGAGCACGATGAGCGGCTCGGCGCGGGGTGAGCCGGGCAGCACGTGCAGGTGGGTGGTCACCTGCCGGGGGGCCGACGCGGTCAGCGACGGGAGCAACCGCGACGCGGTGCCGGGGTCGGTGGCGACCACGACGGCCTCGGCCAGCGTCTCGCCGGCGGCGGTGCGCACGCCCGTGCCGGTGACGGCGGTGACCTCGGTGCCCAGGTGCCGGGCGTGGGTGGGCAGCCGATCGGCCAGCTGCTCGCCCACGGCCTGCATGCCGCGGGCGGGCAGGCCGATGCGGCCCCGGACGAAGCTGCGCCAGAGCAGGTCGAGGTACCGGCTCGAGGTGGCCAGCTCGTCCTCCAGCAGCACCCCGGACAGGAATGGGCGGAAGAACCGCTCGATGGCCCGGTCGCCGACCCGTGCCCGGCGCAGTGCCTGCTCGGCGGACCGCTCGGGCGCAGCCAGCAGCCGGTCGACGGGCAGGTACCCGGCTCGCGCGGAGAACGCCCCGACGGCGGCCTCCTGCAGCAGGGTGCCCAGGGGTGCGCGCACGGTGTCGAGCACGGCGGACGGGTGCTTGCGGGGGTCGACCACCCGGTGGGCCCGGCCCTCGACCCGCAGCACGGCGCCGGTCCAGAACCACCCGAGGTCGAGGGCCGGCAGGTCGAGGTCGGCCGCTGCGCGCGGGTAGCCCGTGTTGAGCACCTGGAACCCGCGGTCGACGACGAAGCCGTCGACCCGGTCGGTGCGCAGCCGCCCGCCGACGTGGTCGGACGCCTCGACGACGTGCACGTCGCGCCCGGCGGCGGCCAGCCGGGTGGCCACCGACAACCCGGCGAGCCCGGCACCGACCACGACGACCTCGACCCGCGACGGCAACGACATGGGGCGAACCTATGCCGGGTCACCGACACCGACGCGTCGAGCGCGTGGACAGCGGTGCGGGCCTGTGGACAACCGGGGGTCGGGTCGTCCGCAGCCCCTACGGTCGGCGCCATGCCGTCCCCGGACCCCACCCCGCGCCGTTGCCCGGTCGTGCCCGGCTACGTGCTCGAGGAGCTGCTCGGCCGCGGCGGCACCGGGGAGGTCTGGCGTGCCAGGCCGCGGGGCAGCGGCCCGCCGGTCGCGATCAAGGTGCTGGTGCACGGCGACCCCGACCGGCAGGTGCGCGAGGCCGCGATGCTCGCCGAGCTCGACCACCCCCACCTGGTGCGGTTGCACGAGGTGGTGCGCCGCAGGACGCCCGACGGCGTGCAGGTGGCGCTGGTCCTCGACCTGCTGGCCGGCGGCAGCCTCGCCGCACTGCTGGCCGCACGGGGGAGGCTGCGGCCGGGCGAGGTCGTCACGGCCATCGCCCCGGTGGCGGCCGCCCTGGCGCACGTGCACGAGCGGGGCATCGTGCACGGCGACCTGTCCCCGGGCAACGTGGTGCTCACCGCCGAGGGCCGCCCGGTGCTCACCGACCTCGGCGTGGCCCGCCCCGTCGGCGCCCCCGGCAGCGGCGAGGTCACCCCGCCCTACGTCGACCCGGTCGTCGCGCGCGGGGGTGCGGCCGGCCCGGCCTCCGACGTCTTCGGGGTCGCCGCTGCGGCCTTCCACGCCCTCACCGGCATCCCGCCGTGGAACGCGGCCGGGCCCGGCGGCACCCTCGCGGTAGCCGCCTCGGGGCAGGTGCCCGACCTGGCACTGCTGGCACCCGAGGCCCCGGAGGACCTGGTGGCCGTCGTGTCCCGCGGGCTCTCGCCGCAACCGCACCTGCGGGGCTCGGCGGCGGAGTTCGCCCTCGATCTGCGGCACGCCTGCCGGCCCGAGCGCATCACCCTGCCGGCCCCCGGGCTGGACCCGGCAGCGCTGCACCGCAGCGACCACGTGCCGCGCACCGAGCTGACCCACCAGGTCCGGCGGCCCGCCCGGGCGCACGCCGCACCCGAGCCGGCGGGCCGGCGGGCTGCACTGCGGCGGCGGATCGCCGCCCCGGTGCGTGAGGGGAGAGGTGTGCTGCGCCGGGCGGGCGCCCTGCTGGCGGTGACCGCGGCCGTGCTCACCGCGGTCTGGGTCGGGGTGCAGTGGGGCAGCCCCGACGCCGGCACCGTCCCGGCCGCCCGGGTGGGGGCAGCCACGCCGGGCCCCGGCACTGCCCCGGCCGGCGCACCGACGTCCGCGGCCACAGCGCCCGCGGGTGGCGCGTCCGGGGGCACGCCGTCCGCGGGTGGCGCGTCCGGGGTGACGACGTCCGGGGACGCGGCGTCCGATCCGCCCGCGTCCGGCGCGCCGGTGTCCGGGGCACCCGGGGACGGACACGGAGACGGCGGCCAGGGCGGGAGCGGGGTCCCTGCGGACTCCACCGCGGCGCCCGGGGACAGGGCGGGCTGGGCAGAGCTGGTCGCCGAGCTCTACGACCGGCGGGCCGCAGCGTTCACCGCCGGCCGTCCCGGCGACCTGGCCGGGGTCTACGCCGCCGGGAGCCCGCTGTTGACCCTGGACGCCGGCCGGCTGACCCAGCTCGCCGGCGCCGGGCAGCGATTGGTCGGCTTCGCCCCCGAGGTGGTGGCGGTCGACGAGGCGACGGCCGTGCCGGGCGGGGTGCGCCTGCTGCTGACCGATCGAGTGCCTGGTTACACCGTGGTGACCGGGGGAGCCGGGGAGCCCGTCGCGGCCCGGGGCGATGCGTCGGTGGTGATGACCGTGCTGGCCACCGGATCGGGGTGGCGCATCGACACGGCAGCCTTCGCCCCGTGAGCCGGGCCCCGTGAGCCGCGCCCCGCGAGCGGGGCGCCGTGAGCGGGGCGCCGTGAGCCGGGCGCCGTGAGCCGGGCCCCGTGAGCCGGGCCCCGTGAGCCGGGCCCCGTGAGCCGGGCCCCGTGAGCCGGGCGCCCTGACCGGGTCAGCCCTTGCCGACCGCCCAGCGCAGCGCCGACTCGACGTCGCCGTGGCTGAACGTGAAGCCTGACTCGAGCAGGACGCGCGGCAGCGCACGCTGCCCGGCCAGCACCCCGAGCTGGGCGAACTCGCCGAGCACCGCGGACAGGGCGAACCCGGGCACCGGCAGCACGGTCGGCCGGTGCAGCACCCGCCCGAGCGCGTCGGTGAACGCGGCGTTGGTGACCGGCTCGGGCCCGGTCAGGTCGACCGGCCCCGAGACGTCGGCGCCGAGGAGGAAGCGGATCGCGTCGACCTCGTCGCGCAGGCTGATCCAGGGCCACCACTGCCGCCCCGACCCGAGCTTGCCGCCCAGGCCCAGCGCGAAGAGCGGGCGCAGCTTGGCCATCATCCCGCCGCGCCCGAGCACCAGGCCGGTGCGCAGGTGGGCCACGCGCACCCCGGCGGCCTCGGCGGGGGCGGTGGCCTGCTCCCACTGCACGCAGACGTCGGCCAGGAAGTCGGTGCCGGCCGGGCTGGTCTCGTCGAGCACCCGGTCACCGCCGTCGCCGTAGTAGCCCACCGCCGAGGCCGACAGCAGCACCCGCGGCCGGTCGGGGTCGGCGGCGACCGCCTGGGCCAGCGCGGAGCTGACGGTGGTGGTGCTGTCGCCGCGGCTGGCCACCACCTCCCGCTTGTACTGCTCGGTCCACCGCCTGTCGCCGATGCCCACCCCGGCCAGGTTCACCACGGCGTCGACGTCGGCGAGCACGCCGGGGTCGAGCTGGTGGTGAGCGGGGTCCCAGCGGTGCTCGTCGGCCGTGCGGGGGGTGCGGCGGACCAGCCGGCGCACGTCGTGGCCGTCGGCGCGCAGGGCCGCGACCAGTTCGGTGCCTACCAGACCGGATGAACCGGTGACCGCGATCTGCATGGTCGGACTCGACCTCCGGGAGCGGGGACGGGGACGGGAGCGCGGCGGGGATGCCCGCAACCGGGCCCTCCGACACCTCGGGCCCCGGCGGTGGTCGCCGGGGCCCGAGGTGTCAGGGGTGGTGCGGGGCTCAGCTGAGGCCGAGCTCCCCGTGGAACTGACCGGCCTCCAGCCGCTCCTTCATGGTGACGAGGAAGCGGGCGGCGTCGGCGCCGTCGACGATGCGGTGGTCGTAGGACAGGGCCAGGTACACCATCGACCGCACCGCCACGACCTCGCCCAGGTCGGCGTCCTGCACCACGACCGGCCGCTTGACGACCGAACCGGTGCCCAGGATGGCGACCTGGGGCTGGTTGATGATCGGGGTGTCGAACAGGGCGCCGCGGCTGCCGGTGTTGGTCAGCGTGAAGGTGCCGCCGCCCAGCTCGTCGGGGGTGACCTTGTTGGTGCGGGTGCGCTCGGCCAGGTCGGCGATCTTGCGGGCGATGCCGGCCAGGCTGAGGTCACCGCCGTCCTTGATGACCGGGACGAGCAGCCCGCGCTCGGTGTCCACCGCGACGCCGAGGTTCTCGGAGTCGTGGTAGGTGACCGTGCCGGCCTCCATGTCGATCGAGGAGTTCACGGTCGGGTGCACCTTGAGCGCCTCGATCGCGGCCTTGGCGAAGAACGGCAGGAACGACAGCTTGACGCCCTCACGGGCGACGAAGTCGTTCTTCACCTGGTTGCGCAGGTTGGCGATGCGGGTGACGTCGACCTCGACGACCGTGGTCAGCTGAGCGCTGACCTGCAGGGACTCGACCATGCGCTCGGCGATGACCCGACGCAGCCGGGACAGCTTCTCGGTGCGACCGCGCAGCGGGCTGGGGGCGGCGGTGGGGGCCGCACCCTTCGACGCGGGAGCCGGGGCAGACGCAGCGGCCGGCGCGGCAGCCTCCGGGGCCGCCTGCTCGGCAGCGGCGAGGACGTCCTGCTTGCGGATGCGTCCGCCGACGCCGGTGCCCGACACCGACGACAGGTCGACCCCGTGCTCGGCGGCCAGGCGACGCACCAGCGGCGTCACGTAGGCGCCGCCGCCGTCACCGGTCGGCGCCGCCGCGGGCTTGGCCGCGGGGGCGGCCGGGGCCTGCGGGGCCACCTGGGGAGCCGGCTGCGACGTGGGCGACCCGGCGGGCAGCGACCCGCTGGAACCGTAGTCACCACCCGGGGTCGAGTTGTCGGTCTCGGCCTCGACCGGGGTCGGCTGGGCCTGCTCCTGCTTCGGGGCCTCCTGCTTCGGGGCCTCCTGCTTCGGGGCCTCCGGCTCGGCCGGGGCCTGCTCGGCAGGGGCCGAACCGCCACCGGGTCCGCCGCCGATGACGGCCAGCTGTGCGCCGACCTCGACGGTCTCGTCCTCGCCGACGATGATCTTGGTCAGCGTGCCCGCGGCGGGGGAGGGGATCTCGGTGTCCACCTTGTCGGTGGACACCTCGAGCAGCGGCTCGTCGACCTCGACGGTGTCGCCCTCGGCCTTCAGCCAGCGGGTGACGGTGCCCTCGGTGACGCTCTCGCCCAGCGCCGGCATGGTGACGGCGGTGCCCTCACCGGACCCGGAGTCCTGACCGCCGGACGGGGCCGGGGCATCGGCCTGCGCAGGCTCGGGCTCGGCGGCGGGCTCGGGCTCGGTGGCCTGCTCCTGCGCCGGGGCCTCGGCCTGGGCCGGCTCCTCCGCGGGGGCGGCCGAGCCGCCGTCCTCACCCTCGCCCCCGATGATCGCGAGCTCGGCGCCGACCTCGACGGTCTCGTCCTCGGCGACGACGATCTTGGTCAGCACGCCGGAGGCGGGCGAGGGGATCTCCGTGTCGACCTTGTCGGTGGAGACCTCCAGCAAGGGCTCGTCGGCCTCGACGGTGTCGCCCTCGGCCTTGAGCCAGCGGGTGACGGTGCCCTCGGTGACGCTCTCGCCCAGGGCGGGCATGGTGACGGACGTCGGCATCGAGTGCAGTGCTCCTCAGGTCAGGGGTGGTGGGGGATCAGCTGTGGGAGTGGAGCGGCTTGCCGGCCAGGGCCATGTGCGCCTCGCCCATGGCCTCGCTCTGCGTGGGGTGCGGGTGGATCAGGGAGGCGACCTCGTCGGGCAGGGCCTCCCAGTTGTAGATGAGCTGGGCCTCGGCCACGAGCTCGCCGACCCGGCTGCCGACCATGTGCACGCCGACGACGGCGCCGTCCTTGGCGCGCACCAGCTTGATCGCACCGGAGGTCTTGAGGATCTGGCTCTTGCCGTTGCCGCCCAGGTCGTAGGTGACGGTCTCGACCTCGCCGAACCGCTCCTTGGCCTGGGCCTCGGTGAGGCCGACCGAGGCGACCTCGGGCTCGGAGTAGGTGACCCGCGGGACACCGGCGTAGTCGATCGGCACGACGGGCAGCCCGGCCAGCCGCTCGGCCACGAGGATGCCCTCGCCGAAGCCCACGTGGGCCAGCTGCAGGGTGGGCACCAGGTCGCCGACCGCGGAGATGGTGGGCACGTTGGTCTGCATGTACTCGTCGACGAGGACGAAGCCGCGCTCCATGGCGACGCCGGCCTCCTCGTAGCCCAGGCCGGCGCTGACCGGGCCGCGGCCGACGGCCACCAGCACGATCTCGGCGGAGTAGGACTTGCCGTTCTCCAGGTCGACGGTCACGCCGTCGTCCCCGGGGGTCACCTTGGCGACCCGGCTGCCGAGCGAGAAGTCGATCTTGCGACGGCGGTAGGCGCGCTCGAGCAGCTTGGAGGACGCCTCGTCCTCCAGCGGCACGAGGTGCGGCAGGCCCTCGATGATGGTGACGTCGGCGCCGAAGGACTTCCAGACGCTGGCGAACTCGCAGCCGATGACGCCGCCGCCGAGGATGATCACCGAGCTGGGCACGCGCTCGAGCTCGAGGGCCTGGTCGCTGGTGATGACCGTGCTGCCGTTGATGTCGATGCCGGGCAGGCTGCGGGCGTAGGAGCCGGTGGCCAGCAGCACGTGCTTGCCCTCGTAGGTGGTGTCGCCGACGGCCACGGCGGTGGGGGAGACGAGCTTGCCCTCGCCCTCGACGTAGGTGATCTTGCGGCTCTTGATCAGGCCCTGCAGGCCCTTGTAGAGCTTGGCGGTGACGCCGCCCTTGTAGTCGTTGACCCCGGCCATGTCGATGCCGGCCAGCGAGGTCTTGACGCCGAACTGCTCGCCCTCGCGGGCGGAGTCGGCGACCTCGGCGGCGTGCAGCAGGGCCTTGGTGGGGATGCAGCCGCGGTGCAGGCAGGTGCCCCCGACCTTGTCCTTCTCGATCAGCACGACCGACAGCCCGAGCTCCGCGCCGCGGAGGGCGGCGGCGTAACCGCCCGAGCCACCCCCCAGGATGACGAGGTCGGCGGTCTGGGCGGGTGCGCTCACAGGTTCTCCTCGGTGCGGGACGGCTCGGTCGGCGGCGGGCAGATCGTGCTCGCCGGACCTGGTGCACTGCTGTGCGTTGCTGTGCGTGGGCACCATCCTGCCACCTGCGGGGAACGGACACCCGACCTGCTCCGTTGGCCCGGCGGGTGCCGTGCCCGGCACCCCCGCGACGGGCCGTCCGCCCGCCCGCGGTGCCCGGGAGGAGGACGTCGGTGGGTCTGTTCGACAAGCTGCGCGGACGGCGTCCGGCCGGTGGCCAGGGCGCCCGAGGTGATCGCCGGGGCACCCTGGACCGCCCGTCGGCCCGGGCCGACCTCGGCCACCTCGAGCAGTTCGTGGCCACCCGCCGCGGTGTCGAGGGCTACGTCGAGCCGCGCACCGCGATGACCGAGTCGACCATCGTGCTGGTGGCGGCCGACGGCGAGTGGACCCGCCGGCGCATCGACGGCCCGGACACCGCCCGCAAGCTCTCGCGCGACCTCGCCATCCCGGTCTACGACGCGCAGGTCACCGGGTACCCGCAGCGCATGCGGGACTGGACGCACCGGGCCAAGCAGCAGGGCCGGGGCTGAACGCCCCGACCCGGCCGCCTCAGCTGCGGGCCAGCTCCTCGATCGTCGCCAGCAGGGTGCGCACCGGTGTGCCGGTGCCGCCCTTGGGCGTGCAGCCCCAGGCGCTGCCGGTGTTGTAGGCCGGGCCGGCGACGTCGATGTGCGCCCAGGGCAGGCCGTCGGGCACGAACTCGGCCAGGAAGTGGGCGCCGACGAGCATGCCGCCGAGCCGGTCGGGGTTGGCGTTGACGAAGTCGGCCGTGGCGGAGTCCAGCCCGCGGCGCAGCTCGGCGGGCAGCGGCATCGCCCACATGGGCTCGCCGGCCCGGGTGCCGGCGGCCACGACGGCGTCGCGCAGCTCGTCGGTGCCCATGACCCCGGCCGTGCGCCCGCCCAGGGCGACGGTCTGCGCCCCGGTGAGGGTGGAGGTCTCGAGCAGGTAGTCGGGGGAGTCCTCGGCCGCGCGGGCGATGGCGTCGGCCAGCACGATGCGGCCCTCGGCGTCGGTGTTGGTGATCTCGGCGGTCTTGCCGTTGCGGAAGGTGACGACGTCGGCCGGCCGGTAGGCGCTGCCCGAGGGCAGGTTCTCGGCCATCGGGACGGTGGCGGTGACGTCGACGGGCAGGCCGAGCTCGGCGACCAGGCACACGGTGGCGATGACGGCGGCGGCGCCGGCCATGTCGCTCTTCATGTCCTCCATGTGCAGCGCCGGCTTGATCGACAGGCCACCGCTGTCGAAGGTGATGCCCTTGCCCACCAGGGCCACCGAGCGGCGGGCCCGGCGGCCGCGGTAGGTCAGCCGCAGCAGCCGCGGGCCACGGGTCGAGCCGCCGCCGACGGCGAGGATGCCGCCGTACCCACCGGCGGCCAGCTGCTCCTCGTCGAGGACCTCGACCGACAGCCCGGCCTTCTTGCCCGCCGCGGCACCGCGCGCGGCCAGCTCGGCCGGGGGGAGGTCGTTGGGCGGGGTGTTCACGAGGTCGCGGGTGAGGGCCACGGCGTCGGCGACGGCCCGCACGCGGGCCAGTGCCCCCTTGGCGCCGGCGGCGTCGGGGACGACCAGCTCGAACGACCGCGGCGGGGTGGGCCGGTCGGCGGGCAGCGCTGACTTGTAGGCGGTGAACTCGTAGCTGCCCAGCAGTGCGCCCTCGCCGACGGCGTGCAACCGCTCGTCGTCCGGGGCGCCACCGACGGCCGCGAGCAGGGAGACGACCGACGCCCGGCCAGTGAGCGCACGGGCAGCGGCTCCGCTGGCCCGGCGGACGGCGTCGGTGGGGTACCCGCCGTCGGCCTGCGGTGCGCCCAGCCCGGCGACGGCGACGACCGGGAACGGACCCTGGCCGAAGGTGGCCAACCGGGTCACCTCGTCCTCGCCGCCGCGCGCGCCGAGGTCGGCCAGCGCCGCCATGAGCCGGCCGCCCAGCAACCGGTCGACGGCGTCGGAGCCGGGCGTGGGGAGCAGACCGTCGGGCCCCTTCCCGATCCCGACGACCACGGCGTCGGCGGTGAGCTTCTCGAGCGGGCGGTCGGTGGCGGAGATCGTCGGCGGCACCCGCCCACCCTAGAAGAGGGAGCCCGACGGCGCCGTCCCCGCGGTGGGCACCCGGCGCTACGGTCCGGGGTGTGACGACGCAGACCTCGCCCCTGCACGAGCGGCACCTCGCCGCCGGCGCCAAGCTCGCCGACTTCGGCGGCTGGTCGATGCCGCTGGAGTACGCCGGGGGAGGGGTGATCGCCGAGCACACGGCCGTGCGCGAGGGCGTGGGCCTGTTCGACGTGTCGCACCTGGGCACCGGCACGGTGCGCGGTGCCGGCGCGGCCGAGCTGGTGAACCGCTGCCTGACCAACGACCTGGGCCGCATCGCCCCGGGCCAGGCGCAGTACACGCTGTGCTGCCGGCCCGACGGCGAGGACGGGGCCGGCGGGGTGGTCGACGACCTCATCGTCTACCTGCACGCCGACGACGACGTCCTGCTGGTGCCGAACGCGGCCAACGCCGCCGAGGTCTTCGCCCGGCTGGCCGCAGCCGCCCCCGCCGGGGTGACCGTCACCGACGTGCACGCCGACGTCGCCGTCCTCGCGCTGCAGGGCCCGCGGTCGGCGGAGGTGCTCGCCGCGGTGGGTCTGCCCGGCGCGCTGGACTACATGGAGTTCGCCGCGACGCAGGGCGGCGGCGACGTGACGGTGTGCCGCACCGGGTACACCGGCGAGCACGGGTACGAGCTGTTGGTGGCCGCCGACCGCGCCGGTGAGCTGTGGGACGCGCTGCTGGCCGCGGGCGAGGTCGAGCAGATCCGGCCCTGCGGCCTCGGCGCCCGCGACACGCTGCGCACCGAGATGGGCTACCCGCTGCACGGGCACGAGCTCTCGGTCGACATCAGCCCGGTGCAGGCGCGTGCGGGGTGGGCGGTCGGCTGGGCCAAGGCCGAGTTCTGGGGTCGCGAGGCGCTGCTGGCCGAGCGGGCCGCCGGCCCCGTCCGTCAGCTGTGGGGCCTGCGGGCGCCGGGGCGCGGCATCCCGCGCCCCGGCATGCAGGTGCTCGACGCCGAGGGGGCACGCGTCGGCGAGGTCACCAGCGGCACGTTCTCACCGACCCTACGGGCCGGCATCGCCCTCGCCCTGCTCGACACCGCCGCGCAGCCGGCCCCGGGGCTGGAGCTGGCCGTCGACGTCCGGGGGCGCACCTCACCGGTCGAGGTGGTCAAGCCCCCGTTCGTGCCCTCCCACACGAAGGACCCCGTGCCCCCCACCGCTCGCTAGCTCGCGGCGGGCCCCTGCACGGGGCCGAACTGCAGCTCAGGCAGTCGTCTTCTCCTTCGTGCCCGGCTCGGGCGGGTCGGGCAGCTCGTCGGCGACCGTCGCGTCGCGGTCGCCCATCGGCACCTCGGCACCACGGGTGGTGTCGTGCGCGGTCTGGTGCTCGGCCTCGGCGTTGATCTCCGCCCCGAGCAGCACCAGGAAGACCGTGAGCTGCAGCCAGAGCATGAGGACGACGACGCCGGCCACCGCGCCGTACGTGGCGCCGTAGGAGCTGAAGTTGCTGACGTAGAAGCTGAAGGCGATCGAGACGACCACCCACGCCACGGTCACCACGACCGATCCGAGGCTCACCCAGCGGAACTTCGGGGCGTCGCGGTCGGGGGCCACGCGGTAGAGGACCGACAACGCCCCGGCCATGAGCCCGAGCAGCAGCACCCACCGCACCACCTGGGCCAGGATCGTCCCCACGATCCCCAACGGGAGCGCGTCGAGCACGATCGGGACGACCGCGACCAGGGTGAGGGTCAGCAGCACGAAGACGATGGCGCCGAAGGTCAGCAGCAGGGCCAGGGCCCGCAGCTTGATCGCGTTGCGGGTCTCGACCTCGTCGTAGGCGATGTTCACCGCGGTGATGAGGTTGTTGACCCCGCCCGACGCGGAGAACAGCGCCGCGAGGATCGAGATGACCAGGCTGACCGAGAGTGCCCCGGTGCCGGACTCGGCGACGGAGGTCAGCTGGTCCTGGATGATCGTCAGGACCTCGTTCGGCACCGTGCCCTGCAGCCCGTCGACCTGCTCCTGCACGGTCTCCGGCGATGCCACCAGGCCGTAGAGCGAGATCGCGGCGATGAGCGTCGGGAAGATGGCCAGGAAGCCGAAGAACGCCACGCCGCCGCCGATGATCGGCATGTTGTCGGCCTTGTTCTCCGCCCACGCCCGCTTGAGGATCTGCTTCCAGCCGCGGGCCGGGATCTCGGTGGGCTTCTCGGCGTCGACACCCGGCAGGCGTTCACCCTGACCCTTCACCTGAGGTGGAGAGGTCGCCGTCCGGCGGGGGCCGTGCTCCTCGGCCCGCTCGGCGGCCTCGCGCGCCGCCGCCCGCCGGGCGGCCTTCTCCTGCACCCGCTCCCGGATGCGGTCGACCGCGCTGTCCGGCCGCTGGACGCCGTCCACGTCGTGCCCCCGGTCAGTCACCGGGCCACGACCCGGTCAGCTTGGTGAAGGCCTGGGCGCCGAAGCGGTCCACCCCGGCCTTGACGACGGCGAAGATCGCGCCCTGGATCGCCGCCGCCAGCAGGACGTGCCCGGTCGTGTACTCGCTCTGCATGGCGCCGGGGGCGTCGTCCTCGTCGGCGATGCGCTTCCAGACCACCTTGAACAGCCGGCCGGAGATCGCACCGGCGGCGATGCCGGCCGCCAGCCCGATCGGTCGGTAGGCGGCCTTGGCCCCGGCGCTCACCGGCGCGACCGCCAGACGACGACGGCGACGACGGCGGCCACGACCGCGACGACGGCGCCGATGGCCACCGGCGGGTTCTCCCGGTAGGTCTCGACGACGGTGTCCTTGGCCTGCGCGGCGCCCTCCTTCGCGCGGGACCCGACGTCCAGCCGGTGGCTGAGCTCGTCGACGGTCGCGGCGAGCTGGTCGCGGGTGGCCTCGATGTCGGCCTTGATCTCGTCGGGCTCGGTGGGCCCGGAGACGTCGGGCGCCCCCGGACCGTGCGCACCCTCGGGTCGGCTGGTCATCGCGTGGCACTCCCCTTCACGGCGGCGAGGTCGGTCTTCACGCTCTCGAGCGTGTCGGTGGGCAGCGGCGGCTTCGCGTCCTGCACGTCCTTCTTGCCCAGCAGTGCGAGCACGCCGGCCACGAGGAACAGCACGACGGCGATGATGATCGCGGCGAGGTAGCCCGGCAGCACGTTGGCCAGGCCGAGGATCGCGGCGGTGATCAGGGCGTTGAGGCCCAGCAGCGCCACCAGGCCGGCGCCGCCGAAGAGCCCGGCGCCGACGCCGAGCTTCTTGGCCTTGCCCTTGACCTCGGCCTGGGCGAGGCGCACCTCGTCGCGGACGAGGCGGGTGACCAGCTCGGGGAGCTCGCCGATCAGCTGGCCGGTGGACTGTCGCGCTGGGTCGGGGTGGGCGTCGGCGCGGTGCGCGCCGTCGGCCCCGGGGGACTGGCTCATCGGAACTCCTGTGCGCGGGGGATGGTCGCAGAACCCCATGCCCCCCGTCACCGACCGCCAACCCTGGGTGCTCGGCGGGCACGGGAGGTCGGCCGCCTGGCTAGGGTGGCCGGCATGACCACGCCCGCGACCGGTTGGACCTGGCGGCTGCACGGCCCCGACGGCGGTGTGGTGGACCCCGCCGACCTCGGCGTCGAGGTGCCCGTCGAGGAGGCGCAGGCCGACGCCGAGTCGTGGCTGGGGGAGCACTGGCGCACGCTGCTCGAGCGCGGCGCCGCCAGCGCCACCCTGCTGCGCGGGGACACCGTCGTCTACGGCCCGATGGGGCTCGCGGCGACCTGACGGCGCCCCCGCGCCGGTTCAGCCCCGGCTGGTCTTGGCCGGGTCGCGCTCGACGACGTCGCCGAGCACCTCGTCGATGCGGGCCAGGACGTCGTCCTCGAGGGTGACGCCGGCGGCGGCGACGTTGTCGTGCACCTGCTCGGGCCGGGTCGCGCCGATGATGGCGGCGGCCACGTTGCCGTTCTGCAGCACCCACGCCAGCGACAGCTGCGCCATCGACAGGCCGAGGTCGTCGGCGATCGGCCGCAGCTGCTGCACCCGGGTCAGGATGTCCTCGGTCAGGTAGCCCTTCATCGACCCGCCCGCGCTGGGGTGCCCGCCCCGGCTGTCGGCCGGCGGCGCCTGCCCGGGCAGGTACTTGCCCGTGAGCACGCCCTGGGCCAGGGGGGACCACACGATCTGGGAGACGCCCTCGGCCTCGGACGTCGGGACGACCTCGGCCTCGATGACCCGCCACAGCATCGAGTACTGCGGCTGGTTGCTGATCAGCTGGATGCCCAGCTCGCGGGCGAGCGCAGCACCCGCGGCGATCTCCTCGGCCCGCCACTCGGAGACGCCGATGTACAGCACCTTCCCGGCGCGCACGAGGTCGGCGAAGGCGGTCATCGTCTCCTCCAGCGGCACCGTGGAGTCGTACCGGTGCGCCTGGTAGAGGTCGACGTAGTCGGTCTGCAGTCGCTGCAACGAGGCGTGGCAGCTCTCGATGACGTGCTTGCGGCCCAGCCCGCGGTCGTTCGCGCCGGGTCCGGTGGGCCAGTAGACCTTGGTGGCGATCTCGAGGGACTCCCGGCGCTGGCCGGCGAGCGCTCGGCCGAGCACGGACTCGGCCTTCGTGCCGGCGTAGACGTCGGCGGTGTCGAACGTGGTGATGCCGGCGTCGAGGGCGGCGCGCACGCAGGCGTGCGCGGCGTCCTCCTCGACCTGGCTGCCGTGGGTGAGCCAGTTGCCGTAGGCGAGTTCGGTGATGTTCAGGCCGGAGCGGCCCAGTCGACGTGTCTGCACGCCCTCGAACGTAGGCCGGAGGACGGCGGGCTACACCTCGGCGCCGACGGCCACCTGGGGCTTCGGGAAGCGCCAGCGGCGCACCATCGTGGCCCGGCTGATGCCGTACCAGACCAGCCCCTTGGTGCGGGTGGCGTTCGGGAAGCGCTCGGCCACGACCTTCTTGATGCGGCGGCCCAGCACGATCGAGTCGCCGATGATGATCAGGAAGAAGGCGAACCACAGGTAGACGGTGTAGCTCTGCACCGCCTGGTTGGGGATGAAGTAGCCGACCAGCACGAGCGCGGCGACGACGAGGAAGAGGCTGCCGGCGTTGCGTCGGGCGTCGACCACATCGCGGACCAGGCGCTTCTCGGGGCCCCGGTCGCGGGCGGGCAGCGCGCTGTCGTCGCCGCGGGCGGCGGCCTCGCGGGCGCTCCCGCGGTTGGCGGCCTGCTGCTCGCGCATGCGCTTGTAGGCCTCCTTGCGCGTGCGTGGCGGCGGCGGGGGCGGGCCCTGGCGCCGGCCCTGGGCCTCGTTGCGCTTGGGCGTGGGCCGGCCCTTGCCGACCGCGGTCGCCTGCTGGGTGGTGAGGTCGACCGTCGGGTCCGGGGTGGTCTCGGCGGGACGGCGGCCGGGCAGGCGGAGCTTCACGGTCGATGAGTCTACGTGGGGGCGGTCGCGCCCCGAGACCTGCGCAACACCCGGCGGACCACGATCGCGCCGTACAGTGGGAAGCAGCTCCGCCACGGCGGTGTTGGTCCGCAGCAGAGCACTCTGTGCCCAGGACCCTCGATGTGGGAGGACAGAACATGACCGTGCAGGACACGCAGGCCACCCCCGACGCCGCCACCGGCGTCATCCTCAGCGACCCGGCCGCGGCCAAGGTGAAGGCGCTGCTGGACCAGGAGGGGCGCGACGACCTGCGCCTGCGCATCGCCGTGCAGCCCGGTGGCTGCTCCGGCCTGCGCTACCAGCTCTTCTTCGACGAGCGCTTCCTCGACGGCGACCAGACCCACGAGTTCGGTGGGGTCGAGGTCATCGTCGACCGCATGAGCTCGCCGTACCTGGGCGGCGCGACGATCGACTTCGTCGACACGATCGAGAAGCAGGGGTTCACCATCGACAACCCCAACGCGGGCAGCTCCTGCGCCTGCGGCGACAGCTTCAGCTGACGCACCGACGACGAAGGCCCGGCACCCCCAGGGTGCCGGGCCTTCGTCGTCCCTAGAGCTTCACGGGGTAGACGGTCTCGGGGACGTCGACGGTGATGCGCTCCTCGACGAAGATGCCGTGCCAGACCATGAACACCAGCACCTCCCACAGCTGCCGGGCGGTGCGCTTGCTCGGCGGCGCACCCTGCGCTGCGGCGGCCCGCAACCGCTCGAGCAGGCCCAGCACCACGGTCCGGTCCAACCACTGCTCGGTCTGGCTGGACGTGATGACCTCGCGGGCCCAGTCGTGCAGCGGTCCGGCCAGGAAGTCGGCCGTCGGCACCGGGAAGCCCAGCTTGCGACGGTCCATGATCCGCGGCGGCACGATCTGGCGCATGGCCTGGCGCAGGGCGTACTTCGTCGTCCCGGCCCGGGCATGGCCCCGGCCGCGCGGGGTGCGCATCTCCAGCGGCAACGTGGCGGCCAGCGCGAAGACCTCGGGGTCGAGGAAGGGCACGCGCAGCTCGAGCGAGTTGGCCATGGTCATCTTGTCGGCCTTGACCAGGATGTCCCCGCGCAGCCAGGTGAACAGGTCGACGTACTGCATCGCGGTCACGTCGTCGTAGCCGGCGGCCCGGGCCTGCGCGTAGTGGGCCTCGGTCACCTGCACGTGCGACAGGGCGCCGTCGCGGCCGGGCATGAGCGCGGCGAGCTCGTCGTCGCGCAGGTTGCGCGCATTGCCGTAGTACCGGTGCTCGAGCGGGGTGGCCGCACGCCGGAGGAGGTCCTGACCGCGCACGCCCTCGGGCAGCAGGCCGGCCAACCGGGTGAGCGCTGCGCGCCCGGGCGCGGGCAGGCTCTTGGCCCACGCCAGGCTCAGCGGCTCGCGGTAGATCGTGTACCCGCCGAAGAGCTCGTCGGCGCCCTCGCCGGACAGCACCACCTTGACGTGCTTGCGGGCCTCGCGGGCCACGAAGTACAGCGGCACGAGCGCCGGGTCGGCGACCGGGTCGTCGAGGTACCAGACGACCTCGGGGATGGCGGCCGCGAACTGCTCGGCGGTGATCTCCACCGGGATGTGCCGCACGCCCAGGATCGCCGCGGACTCCGCCGCGATCTCGACCTCGGACGTCGACTCGCGGGCGAACCCGACCGTGAACGTGAGCAGGTCCGGGTTGTACCGGTGGGCCAGCGCCGCGATGGCGGTGGAGTCGATGCCGCTGGACAGGAACGACCCGACCGTGACGTCGGCGCGCATGTGCTTGGCGACCGACTCGTCGAGCACCTCGGCGATGCGGTCGTACAGCTGCTGTTCGCCGCCGCTGGGCACCGCCCGCGGGGTGAACCGGGGGTGGAAATACCGCTCGCTGGTGAGCTCGCCGTCGGCGACGGTGAACCGGGTGCCGCTCTCGACCTTGCGGATCCCCTGGTGCAGGGTCGCGGGCTCGGGCACGTACTGCAGGGTCAGGTAGTTCTGCAGGGCCACCGGGTCGACGCCGCCGGCTGCCGCGGACCCGCCGAGCAGCTCGAGCACGGCCTTCTTCTCGCTGCTGAACACCAGCCCGCCGTCGGCCAGGCGGGCGGTGAACAGCGGCTTGATGCCGAACGGGTCGCGGGCCCCGAACGCCGTCCCGGTCTCGGTGTCCCAGATGACGAAGGCGAACATGCCGCGCAGCCGGTGCACGACGTCGGGGCCCCAGTGGTGGAAGCCGGCCACGATGGCCTCGGTGTCGCCCTCGGTGGCGAACTCGGCACCCAGCTCCCGCAGCTCGGCGCGCAGCTCGACGTAGTTGTAGATCTCGCCGTTGAACAGGATGCGGTAGCGGTCACCGGCGTAGGGGAGGGGTTGCGGGCTGCCCTCGACGTCGATGATCGACAGCCGGTTGAAGCCCAGGACCGTGTGGCCGTCGGACCAGACCGCGGTGTCGTCGGGGCCCCGGTGGTGCAGGCAGTGCAGGGCGTGCCGGACGCCGTCGACCCGCTCCTGGTCGACCCGCTCGGCATCGGTGGACAGGTAGGCGAGCAGGCCGCACATCGGGCAGGTGTCTCCGGGAGGTCTCGGGGGAGGGGCGGGGTCAGAGCGGCTGGCCGGCCAGCACCCGCCGGCTCACCCGCCGCTCGGCCCAGAAGGACACGAAGGGGACGACGCCGGCCAGCAGCACCAGCGCGGTGCCCTTGGCGGTGAAGCGGGCCTTGAGCGCGAGGTCGAACGCGGCCAGCAGGTAGACGATGTAGAGGAAGCCGTGGACCGGCGACACGATCCTGGACACCTCGGGGACGTCGAAGCCGTACTTCAGCGGGATGGCCACGAAGACCAGCACCAGCAGCATCACGCCGACGGTGTAGGCCATGACCGTGTAGCGCTTGAGCGCGGTCGCCGTGCGCGAGGGCACGGTGGTGTCAGTTGCCATCTCGACCTCGCAGTGCCTTCTCGTTCAGCTCGGCCAGGTAGCGGTTGTAGGCCGCCAGCTCGGGGTCGCCGGTGGTGTCGATGCGCGGGCGCTGGTAGAGCACGACCTCGTTGCCCGGTTCGTCCTCGTCGGGGTCGCGGTTGAGCTCGACGCGGACCATCTTCGCGTAGAACCACAGGCCCATGAACCCGTACAGCGGCCACTGCAGGGCGTAGCTCCAGTTCACCGCGCCGCCGCCGTCCTCGGCCTTGGACAGCTGCCAGTAGCCGAGGAAGAAGGTGGCCACGAACAACGCCGCCACCAGCAGGTGCAGCAGCACCCAGCGCAGGGTCAACAACCGGGGGAGCACGTCCTCGACTGTAGCCGCCGGGGCCGACGCCCCCGGCGCTCCGGGAGGCAGGTCACAGCGCTCCCCGGGCTGCGACGGGTGGCCCGGGACGGCGCGCCCCAGTGCCCGCGACACCCGGGCGGGCCGCCGTCCGGCCAGGGGTCGCCGTCCGGGTGCGGTCGGCTACGCTCGCCGTGACTGTGGTCGTGGTGGGCAGGACCTGTCGGGTCACCGAGAGACCCCCACCCGTCCGACACCGATCCGCACCGCGCAGCGCCCGCCGCGCGGAGGAACAAGGAGGCACCGAGCAGTGGCTCGACGGAGCAAGCTCGCGCGGGTCGCCGCGCTCGGCGTCCTGGCTGTGCTCAGCCTCTCCGGATGCGACCTGAACAACGAGTTCTGGCGCTTCGGCTGGCCCGAGGGCGTCACCGACCAGGCCGAGCAGATGCGTCACCTGTGGACCGGGTCGGTCATCGCCGCCCTGGTCGTGGGCATCGCGGTGTGGGGGCTGATCTTCTGGTCGATGGTGCGGCACCGCAAGCGTGGTGACGAGCTGCCGAAGCAGACCGCCTACAACCTGCCCCTGGAGATCGTCTACACGATCATCCCGTTCGTCATGATCGCGGTGCTGTTCTTCTACACCGTGGTCGTGCAGAACCGCGTGCAGGAGCGCAGCGACAACCCCGACGTGACCATCGCCGTCAACGCGTTCAAGTGGAACTGGCAGTTCGTCTACCCGGAGACCACCGAGTCCAACGGTGGCACCCCGGTCAGCACGACCGGGTCGAGCACCGAGATCCCGATCCTGGTGGTCCCGGTCGACCAGACCATCCGCTTCGAGGTCGCCTCGGCCGACGTCATCCACTCCTTCTGGGTGCCTGAGTTCCTCTTCAAGCTCGACGTGATCCCCGGCAACGAGAACGGCCGCGACAACGTGTTCGAGGTGACCGTCCGCGAGGAGGGCGCCTTCGTGGGCCGCTGCGCCGAGCTCTGCGGCACCTACCACGCGAACATGAACTTCGAGGTCCGCGCGGTCTCCGGTGAGCAGTACGAGCAGTACCTGCAGGAGCGTGAGAACGGCCTGTCCACGCACGACGCGCTCGAGAGCATCGGGCAGGACGGCACGGCGACCACCACCCAGCCGTTCGACCAGCTCACCGAGTCCCAGCGGCTCGACGCCGCCGGCAACTGACGTGACCCACCCCCAGAACCTGCAGCAGGAGGCCAGGCCGTGAAGGTCGAAGCGCTCGTCTTCAACGTGATCGCGCTGTTCTCGATCATCCTCGCGGTCGTCTACGGCGTGTGGTCGCGAGAGCCCATCGGCACGACGGCGCTCGCGCTGTCCGCAGGCCTGCTGGGCCTCATCGGCGGGTTCTTCTGGTTCGTCTCGCGCCGCATCGACTCGCGACCCGAGGACCTGAAGGACGCCGAGATCGCCGACGGTGCCGGCGAGCTGGGGTTCTTCCCGCCGGCCAGCTACTGGCCCTTCGGGCTGGCCCTGTCGGCCGCCCTCATGGGTCTGGCGCTCGCCTTCTTCTACCCCTGGTTGATCATCATGGCCGGCGCGGCCCTGCTGATCACGGTCGGCGGCCTGCTCTTCGAGTTCTACACGGGGCAGAACGCCCGCAGCTGATCCCGTTCCGCCCGCAGGGCCCCGTCCGCATCGTCGGCCGGGGCCCTGCGGCGTTCTCCGGCCCCGTGCGTCCGCGTCGTGCAGGCAGGCGTCGCGAGGGGGCCGCACGCAGCGCCGTGGGGGTTCGGGAGGCCCGCCTCTCGAACCCCCACGGCCCAGGGTGCAGCCCGTTCTGGGCCACGGAGCTACGCGCCCGCGGGCCTGCGCATGCACCCGACGCCGGGACGCCCACGACGGCCGCGGAGCTCAGCCGGCTCAGGAGAGGCCCCCGGCACGCTGCACTGGAGCGGTGCAGCGGCTGTCCTGGTCCGCCGGCGATCACCGGGTCGCTGTCGTGCGCTCCGCGCACGCGTCGCCCCGGAGATCACCGGGGCGATGTCATCTGCGAGCTGATCGCGGTGGCGCTGTGCGCGCCGCTGACGGGGCAGGACCGCGTGGTGCTCGGTGACGGTGAGGACCGCGTGGTGTTCGGTGACGGGGAGGACTGCAAGGTGTCCGGGCCCGTCCGGTCTCGGCCTCGCGGCGGCAGGTGACGCCTCCGACGGGCATGGACTGCACGACGGTGCCCGGGGGCGCCCGCTGAGCCCGCGGCGGGCGGCTGCACTCCGTCGCTGGACCCGTGAAGGTCAGCGCGAGCAGCCTCGTTGCGGACCGTCGGGCTCGCACAGGCGTCCGAGGTTCTCGACGGCTCAGCTGCAGTCGCCGGCGGGCCGCAGCTGAGGGATGTCTGCCGGCGTCCAGCCATGCAGGCGGGCCGGCGCAGCCTCGTGGGAGGTGGGGACCGTCGGTGCGGGCCAGCACCGGCTCAGCATCCGTGGCGCAGGGACGAGCGGTGGTCCGGTGAGGCCGGCACCGACCCGGTCGAGGGGCACCAGCCCGCACCGCCGTGGACGACTTGACGGGAGCCGCTACGCCACCGGACGGGTGAGGACGAGCTGAAGTGTCGGCCCCCCGTCCCGGTTGCGTGGGCGCTGCAGCACGCCGACCGCAGGGGGACACGGGCGAACGACAGCGGGCCCCCTCCCGGTGGGGGAGGGGGCCCGCTGTGCGGTGGTGCTGGTGTCAGTCGCGGGGGTCCTGCGGGCGACCGCCGTCGGACGGGCGACCGGAACCCACGTGCTCGTCGGACTCCGCAGCGGCGAGGCCACGAGGCTCGCGCCGGGACTCCAGCTCGACGTCGGCGGGCGACTCGATGGGCTTGAAGAAGCCCTTGACCGCCCGTCGGGCACCGCCGACCTGGTTCATCCGCTTGGGCACCGGAGCGCCGCCGTAGGTCAGCTGACCGTGGCCGTGCTCGTCGACCGGGCCGAGGGGCTGGTGCACCTCGATGAACTCACCGCTCGGGAGGCGGCGGATGACACCGGTCTCGATGCCGTGCTCGAGCACCTCGCGGTCGTGGCGCTGGAGACCCAGGCAGATGCGGTAGGTCAGCATGTAGGCGATGGGCGGCAGGACCACCATGCCGATGCGTCCGACCCAGGTCATCGCGTTCAGGCTGATGTCGAACTTGTCGGCGATGAGGTCGTTGCCACCGGACATCCACAGCACGCCGTAGAAGGTCAGCGCCATGGCACCCACCGAGGTGCGCACCGGGACGTCGCGCGGACGCTGGAGCAGGTGGTGGGAGGCCGTGTCGCCGGTGAGCTTGCGCTCGATCTGCGGGTACAGGGCGAGGACGGTGAACATCGCACCGGCCACGACCACGGTCGGCCAGAACAGCGCCGGGATCGTGTAGTCGCCGGGGAGGTTGATGTCCCAGCCCGGCATGAGCCGGGTCGACCCGTCGAGGAAGCCGATGTACCAGTCGGGCTGGGAGCCGGCCGACACCTGCGCGGGGTTGTAGGGCCCCCACAGCCAGATCGGGTTGATCTGCACGAGACCGCCGAGGGCGGCGCACAGGCCGAACACGATGAAGAACAGTGCGGTGGCCTTGCCGGCGAAGGCCGGGAACAGGCGGTTGCCGACCACGTTGTGCTCGGTGCGGCCCGGCCCGGGGAACTGGGTGTGCTTCTGCTTGATCAGCAGCAGCAGGTGCACCGCGATGAGGGCCAGGATGATCGCCGGCAGGATCAGCACGTGGACGATGTAGAAGCGTCCGATGATCGCGTCGCCGACGTAGTCGCCGTCGAACACCGCCCAGTGCGCCCAGGTGCCGATGACCGGGATGGACAGCAGGATCGCCGAGATGATCCGCAGGCCGGTGCCCGAGAGCAGGTCGTCGGGCATCGAGTAGCCGGTGACGCCCATGAGCAGCGCCAGCACCAGCAGGACGACGCCGATGCCCCAGTTCGTCTCACGCGGCTTGCGGAACGCGCCGGTGAAGAAGATGCGCAGCAGGTGCACGACGATTGAGGCCACGAACAGCAGCGCGGCCCAGTGGTGGATCTGCCGGATGAGCAGACCACCGCGGACGTCGAAGCTCAGCGCCAGCGTGGACTCGTACGCCTGGGACATCTCGACGCCGCGCAGCGGTGCGTAGAGCCCGTCGTACTCGACCTCGGCCATCGAGGCGTCGAAGAAGAACGTCAAGTAGGTGCCCGAGAGCAGCAGGATGACGAACGAGTAGAGCGCGATCTCCCCGAGCAGGAACGACCAGTGGTCGGGGAAGACCTTGTTGAGGGTCCGGCGCAGCGGGCCGGCCACGATCAGGCGCTCGTCGATCTCCGACGCAGCCTTGCTGACCTTGGCCGCCGGCTGGTTGGGCGCGACGGTAGTTGCCATCAGATCCGCTCTCGGTTCCAGTAGGTGGGGCCGACTGCCTCAATGTAGTCGCTCCGGGCGACGAAGTACCCCTCGTCATCCAGCGTAATCGGCAGTTCCGGCAGCGAGCGGCTGGCCGGACCGAAGACCGGCTTGGCGCCCTGGGTCACGTCGAACTGCGACTGGTGGCACGGGCACAGGATGCGGCTGGTCTCCTGCTCGTACAGGGAGACCGGGCAGCCGGCGTGCGTGCAGATCTTCGAGTACGCGACGTAGTCGCCGTAGCCGAAGTCGGCCTGGCCCTCGCGGGGCTCGAGGACGGCCATCTGCTCGGGACGCAGCCGGATGAGCATCGTGGCGGCGTCCGCGGCACGGTTGCCGCCCGGGACGGCCGGGAAGACGGTCTCGAGCGAGCCGGGCTCCTGGTCGCCGGGGCGGATCGGCGAGCCGTCGTCGCGGACCAGGCGCACGCCCTCGGCCCACTCGGTGGTGCCCAGCGGGTTGCCCTTGTTCGGGTTCTTGATGAGACCACCCAAAGGGGCGATCAGCATCAGGCCCATGGCGCCACCGGCGAAGCCGAGCGAGCGGCCGATCATCTTGCGCCGCGGGAAGCCCGTCTTGTCCAGCCCGCCCATCAGGGTGGCGGCGGTGGTGGTGCGGTCGAAGTGGGAGCCGTCGTGCTTGTCCTGCACCGCGGTCTCGTGGGGGAGCAGCTTCTTGACGAAGAGCACGAGGCCCACGCCGATGAAGATGAGCGCGCCACCCATGGTCAGGCCGAGGGCCGGGGTGTACAGGGCGCTCCACCCGTTGTCCTCCGACGCCCACTGCCAGCTGGGCAGGAACCAGCCCGAGCCGGCGTAGACGACGAAGAAGGCGATGCCGAACAAGCCGGCGATGCCGAACGCGCCGGCGACCTGGCGGGAGGCCTGCTTCTCGAGCGCCGAGCCGGGAGCCGGCGGCGGGTCGACGTGCAGGACCTCGACGCCGTCGTAGCGCGCACCGAGGCGGTTGAGCTCCTCGCGGTCCATGCCGGCGAGCTGCTCGGGGGTGTAGTCGTCGTCCGGACCGCCGTGCAGCGGGCCCGGCTCGTCCGCGGGGCCGGAACCGGCCCGGTCGTGCGTGCTCACGCCTTCGTCCCCATCCAGAAGATCCCGAACAGCAGGGCGCCGATGCCGACGACCCAGATCACCAGACCCTCGGAGACGGGGCCGGCGCGGCCGATGCCGGCACCGCCCGGGTCGGCCTGCTCCTTGAGGGTCTGCACGTAGTCGATGATCGACCGCTTCTCCTCGGGGGTCAGCTGGTTGTCACCGAAGACCGGCATGTTCTCCGGTCCGGTCAGCATCGCCGCGTAGATCTCGAGGTCGTTCGCGTCGGCCAGGCTCGGGGCGGCCTTGCCCGAGGACAGCGCACCGCCCTCGCCGACGAAGTTGTGGCAGGAGGCGCAGTTGAGCCGGAACAGCTCGCCACCCTCGGCCAGGTCACCGTCGCGCAGGTCGCCCGACGGGAGCGTCGGGCCGCCGCCGTTGGCCTGGATGTAGGCCATCAGCTGCTCGATCTCGGCGTCGCTGAACACCGGGGGCTTGCGGGCCGCGTCGGCCTCCTGGCGCACCAGCGGCATGCGGCCGGTGTGCACCTGGAAGTAGACCGACGCCTCGCCGACGCCGATCAGGGACGGGCCGCGGTCGGCCACGCCCTGCAGGTTGCTGCCGTGGCAGCTGATGCAGCTGCGCTCGTAGAGAGCCTGGCCGGCGGCCTCGGCCGAGGACTGCCCGGAGGCGGCGTCGTCGGCGGCGTTGGCAGGCGCGATGGCCGAGTAGCCGACACCGGTGAGGACCAGGGCGGCCATGAGGCCGGCGACGTTGGCCATGCGGCGCTGCTGCTTCGAGCGGCGACGGGCACGGGCGGCGCTGGCCGGCGTACCGGCCCGGCGGGAGCCGAAGCGGGCGCGCATGCCCGCCCAGCGACCGTCGGTGGCCGGGGCGTCGGAGGAGGGGTTCGTGGTGGACACCGGTTCCCTAGCGGATCAGGTAGATCGTGGCGAAGAGCCCGACCCACACGACGTCGACGAAGTGCCAGTAGTAGGAGACCACGATCGCCGAGGTCGCCTGCGCCGGCGTGAAACGGCCCATGGTGGACCGCATGAGCACGAACACGAAGGCCACGAGGCCACCGATGACGTGCAGGCCGTGGAAGCCGGTGGTCAGGTAGAAGACCGACCCGTAGGTGGAGGACGAGATCGTGGTCGCGTGCTCGGTGACCAGGACCCGGTACTCGTTGGCCTGACCCAGCACGAAGACCAGGCCCATCACGAAGGTGATCGTGAACCAGCGGCGCAGGCCGTAGACGTTGCCCTGCTCGGCGGCGAACACGCCGAGCTGACAGGTGACCGACGACGCCACCAGCACCGTGGTGAAGAAGACGGCGTACGGCAGGTCGAGCTCGGTGGGCGGCGGGGGCCAGGGCTCCCCGGCGCGCGCACGAGCGGTGAAGTACATGGCGAACAGGCCGGCGAAGAACATCAGCTCGCTGGCGAGCCAGATGATCGTGCCGACGCTGACCATGTTCGGTCGGGTCAGGGAGTGCACCCGCGAGGTGTCGAAGGTGCTGCTCGCCACGGGGGCCGTTGTCACAGCGTCATCATGGCATCGCGCCAGCGGGGGGACGAGTGCGGGTGCGACGGCGTGGCGAACCCGTGCGGGAGCCGGGAACCCCGGACCTCCGGATACCCCCGGGTGGCGCGGCAACCACGGCGCGTGACGGCGCCGGGTACCCCGGACGCAGGGTCCACCACCCGGACGGGGGGACGTCCCGGTGACCCGTGCCGTGACCTCCCCGTGACCTCCCCGTGGCGTCGTGACGACGGCTGGGGGCGTCCCGACCCGGGAGCCCCTTCGTCCTGCCGGGCTCGGTGCGACGCGCCGACCGCCGGTGCGCCCGGGGCACTAGGGTCGCCCCCGTGAGCAGCGCAGCCGCACCCTCCGGGACCGGTCCGCAGACGGTGGTCGTCTTCAGCCACCGCGCCGAGGTCCGCGACGCCGTCCGCACCGCCGTCGGGTCCTCCCCGGCCGGGGACGTCGGGCCGGTGCGCTGGGTCGAGTGCTCGAGCGGTGCGGAGGTGGTCGCCGCGGTCGACGCCGGCGGGGTGGACCTCTGCGTCCTCGACGGCGAGGCCCAGCCCACCGGCGGCATGGGCATCGCCCGCCAGCTCAAGCACGAGGTGGCCGACTGCCCGCCGGTGCTCGTCCTCATCGCGCGGCAGGCCGACCGGTGGCTGGCCCACTGGTCGATGGCCGAGGCCACCCTCACCCACCCGGTCGACCCGCTGGTCGCCCCCGGGGTGGTCGCGGAGCTGCTGCGCGCCCGCGCCGCACGCCCGGTCGTGCCCGGCCGCGTCGGATGACGGCCTCCACCCCCACCTGGTCGGGTCTGCTGTCCCGGCTGGTCGCCCGGCACGACCTCGACGAGGCCGAGACCGCCTGGGCGATGCGCGAGATCATGGCCGGGGCCGCGACGCCCGCCCAGGTCGCCGGGTTCGCCGTCGCGCTGCGCGCCAAGGGCGAAGCGCCCGCCGAGGTGGCCGGCATGGCCGCCACCATGGTCGAGCGGGCTACGCCGGTGAGCCTGCCGATCGAGTGCGTGGACATCGTCGGCACCGGCGGGGACGGCGCGCACACGGTGAACATCTCCACCATGGCCGCGGTCGTGACCGCCGCCGCCGGGGTGCCCGTGGCCAAGCACGGCAGCCGGGCGGCGTCGTCGTCGTCGGGGTCGGCGGACGTGCTCGAGGCGCTGGGCGTGGTCATCGACCTGACGGCGGACGGGGTGGTGCGCTGCGTCACCGAGGCCGGCATCGGCTTCTTCTTCGCCCCGGCGTTCCACCCGGGCATGCGGCACGTCGCCGGGCCGCGCCGGGAGATGGGCATCGGCACGGTCTTCAACTTCCTGGGTCCGCTGAGCAACCCCGCCCGGCCGGCGGCCTCGGCGATCGGCTGCGCCGACGCCCGGATGGCGCCGGTGCTGGCCGCCGTGCTGGCCCGCCGGGGTCACCGTGCCCTGGTGTTCCGCGGCGACGACGGTCTCGACGAGCTCACGACCGCCACCACCTCGGCGGTGTGGGTGGTGCGCGACGGCGAGGTCGTGCCCGACCGGGTGGACCCGTCGGTGCTGGGCCTGCCGGTGCCCCCGGACGGTGCGCTGCGCGGCGGCGACGCCCGGGCGAACGCCGAGGTGGTGCGACGTCTGGTCGGCGGCGAGACCGGGCCGGTCCGCGACGCCGTGCTGCTCAACGCCGCGGCTGCGCTGACCGCCTTCGACCAGCACGGTGGCCGCCTGCACGACCAGCTCGCGGCCGGGCTGGAGCGGGCCGCCGCCGCCGTCGACGACGGGCGTGCGGCAGCGCTGCTCGAGCGGTGGGCGGCGGTCAGCCAGCAGGTGACGTGATGGAACGGCCCCCTCGCAGGGACCCGGCGGGCGCGGAGCGCGCGACGGGGAGCGAGGGGGCCGTTCCTCAGTCGAGGCCGAGGGAGAAGGCCGACTCGAGGTCGTGCTGGGAGTAGGCGCGGAAGGCGATGTGGGTCTGGGTGTCGAGCACGCCGGGCACCTTGTTGATGCGGCCGGCGATGACCTCGGCGACGTCGTCGAACTCGCGGACGCGCACCAGCGCCACGAGGTCGGTGCCGCCGCCGGCCACGGAGTAGACCTCGCTGACCCCGTCGAGGCCGGCGAGGGCGGTGGCCACCTCGCCGATGGAGTCGGTGGAGGCGTCGATGAGCACGATGGCGGTGATCACACCCGGGAGGCTAGCGCCGACCGGCGGGCCCGACCGGGCGCGCCCCCGGTGACCCGCTCGGGGCGGGCCCGGGTCGAGCCACCCGCGTCGTCGCCGAACGGGTCGCGTGCCGCCCGCCCGGCGTCGACGAGGGCCAGGAACCCGCGCAGCGGGCCGGTGCCGGGCGTGCGGCAGGCCAGTGTGCCGGTCACCTCGACCAACCGCGTGCCCGGTTTCTCCATCCAGCGGAGCACGAGCTCGGCCTCCTCGACCGAGGCCGCGAGCTCGTGCTCGGGGCCGGTGACCGTCTCGGCGGTGGTCTTCAGCTGCTGCAGGTAGCCGCGCACCGGTGTGCCGCGGGTGGCCACCCCGGCCGCGACCAGCCGGCCACGCCGGACCACCGACAGCGCCCAGCCGCCCGCGCCGTCCGGTCGGGCGATGGTGAGCTCGGGGACCTCGGTGAGCAGGGCCAGTCGCTGCCGGCGGCGCAGGGCCCGCACCAGGACGGCGAGGCGGTCGCGGAGCACGGCGGCGTCCTCGTACCGGCCCTCGTGGGCCAACCGGTCGACGCGGCCCAGCAGCGGAGCGCACAGCCGGCCCGGGTCGGCCTCGACCGCGCCCACCAGGACGGCGGCGGTGGCGGCGTAGTCGGCGGGGGACTGCGCCCCGGTGCACGGGGCGCCGCACCGCCCCATGCCGGCCAGCGCGCACCCGGGGTGGGTCGGGGAGGGGGTCAGCCGGCCACCGCACTGGCGCAGCGGGAGGGCGTCGTGGACCGCGGCGACCGCGGCGTCGGCGGCCCGGCGGTCGGCGAAGGGGCCCAGGAAGACGCCGGCCCCCGGGCGGACCCGGCGCACCACCGACAGCCGGGGGAACGCGTCCTCGGTGAGCCGGACCCAGAGCAACCGCTCGGGGAAGCGCGACCGCCGGTTGTAGCGCGGTTTGTGCTGGGCGATGAGGCGCAGCTCGCGCACGGCCGCCTCGAGGTCGTGCGCGCAGGGCAGGGACTCGACGCGCTGGGCGAGGCCGACCATCTCGGTCATGCGGCTGCGCTGCTCGCCGGCGGTGAAGTAGCTGCGCACCCGGGCCCGCAGGTCGTTGGAGGTGCCCACGTAGAGGGGCTCGTCGCCCGGGCCGCGGAAGACGTAGACGCCGGGCCCGTGGGGGACGTCGTCGGCCAGGTGCCGCTTGCGGCGGCGCTGCGGGTCGACCTGGCGGGTGAGCCCGGTGAGCTCCTCGAGCGTGGTGACCCCCAGCGGGCCCAACCGCTCCAGCAGGCCGTGCAGCACGTCGACGGTGGCCTTGGCGTCGTCGAGGGCGCGGTGCGTGGGCAGCGTGGTGGCCGAGAAGAACGGTGCCAGGGTGCCCAGCTTGTTGTTCGGCACCTCGTCGCGGGTGAGCAGGCGCCGGGCGAGGACGGCGGTGTCGACCACGGTGGCCGCGGGCCAGGCGGTGCCGGCCTCGGCGCAGGCGGCCTTGAGGAACCCGATGTCGAAGGGGGCGTTGTGCGCGACCAGCACCGCACCGCGGGCGAACTCGAGGAACGCGGGCAGCACCGAGGCCATGCGCGGGGCGGTGGCCACCATGGTGGAGGTGATGCCGGTGAGCACGCTGACGTAGGGCGGGATGGCGCGGCCCGGGTCGACCAGCGTGCCGAACTCACCGAGCACCGTGCCGCCGCGCACCCGTACGGCGCCGATCTCGGTGATCGCGTCGGTGTGCGCGGAGCCCCCGGTGGTCTCGAGGTCGACCACCACGAACGTGACCTCGGGCAGCGGCGTGCCGAGGTCGTCGATGGCCACCTGCTGGAAGGCGGGGCGGCGGCCGGGCGCGCTGGGGGAGGAGCCGGTCACGGGGGCGACGGTAGGTACGGGGTCCGACATTCCGGCCCGGGGCGCACGGGGTGCCCCGACGTGCCGACGCGGCGGTGGCCCCACTCCGGGGGCCCGGACGTGCGGCCCCCGTCCCGACCAGGGAAGATCGCCCCGACGTGATCCGCGGCACGTCGACGACGACGCGCCGCAGGACGTGGAGGGGGGTCGGGGTGCGGTCGTGGTCGCGGACGGCGTCGCCGTCCCCTGGACGGTCCGTCGGGACGTCCAGGGTCGGGTCGGTGCTGGTGACCGTGGCAGCGGTCGCGGCGGTGGGCACGGCGGGCGCCGGGCCGGCGTCGGCAGCGCCGAGCGAGCAGCCCGGCGGGACCACGGCCGTGCTCGACAGCGCCGAGCTGACCGCGCTGCAGGACCAGGCGGCCGACGTCCAGGGTGATCTGCAGGAGCGGCTGACCGAGGTCGCCGCGGCCCAGGAGCAGCTGGCCGCCGCCCAGCAGGCCGCGGACGGGGCGGCCACCGCGGTGGCCGATGCGGAGTCGACCCTCGCGCAGGAGCGGGTGGCCGTGTCCCGGTACGCCTCGGCGGTCTACCGCGACGGCGGGGCGCCCACGGCGCTGTCGCTCCTGCTGGCCGGTGGTGACCCGGGCGAGGTCGTGTCGGCCATGGGCTACCTCGACGTGGTGCAGGCCGACACCGACCAGGTGCTCGTGGCGGCCGAGCAGCGCCGCCAGCAGACGCTGGCCGACCAGGCCGCCGCGGACGCCGCGGTGGCCGACAGCCAGGCGCGGGCCGACGAGGTCACCGCCCGGATGGGTGAGCTCGAGGCCGCGGCGTCGGCGGTCACCGACCGGCTCGACGCGGCCCTGGGGGCGGTGGACCGGCAGCTGGCGCAGCTGCAGGCCGAGCAGGTCCAGGTCAACCAGCAGACCGCCGCTGCCTGGCAGGGCTACGTGGCCCAGCTCGCCGCGGCCGGCGTGGTACCGCCCCCGGCCGCGCAGCTGCGGGACCCGGCGGCCGGGTTGCCCGGCGGGCTGGTCCCGGTGGGCGGGTCGACCGGCGCCGCGCAGCCCGGGGCGGCCCAGCTGCCGCGCCAGCCCTCGTCCCTGCTGGTGCTGCCCGCGGAGACCGTCGCCGCGGTGTCCGCCGCGATGGGCGACCTCGGACTGCCCTTCGCCCCGGGCACCGCCGGGCCCGACTCCTACGACTGCGGCTCGCTGGTGCAGGCGGTGTACGGCGCAGCGGGCATCGCCCTGCCGGCCGGACAGGCCGACCTCTTCGCCACCACGAGCCCCGTGGCACCGGCCGATGTCCTCCCCGGCGACCTCGTGTTCCTCGGCACGGCGGAGTCGGGGTTGTCGCACGTGGGCCTCGCCCTCGACCCGCAGACCATGCTGGCCGCAGACGGCCGGGCGGGCGCGGTCGTGGTGCGCAGCCTGCCGGCCGACCAGGTGCTCGGCATCGGCCGACCCAGCTTGCTGCCCCGGGCCGCCGTGCCGGCTCCGGGTCCGACCGGCGGCGCGCTGCCGGTGGAGTGCGGCAACACGGTCTACCCGGCCAGCTACGGCGGCACCCGGGCCTGGGGCGGCTACCCCAACGGGCTGATCCCGCCCTCGGCCCTGTGCCCGCTGGGGCTGGCCGGCCACGCGCTGCGCTGCGACGCGGCGGCCGCCTACCGGGCCATGTCGACCGCCTACGCCGGGGCCTTCGGGTCCCCGCTGTGCATCACCGACTCCTACCGCAGCTACGCCAGCCAGGTGACGCTCTACGGGCAGAAGCCCGCGCTGGCGGCCGTGCCCGGGACCAGCAACCACGGGTGGGGATTGGCGGTCGACCTCTGCGGGGGCATCGAGTCCTACTCGACGGCGCAGTACGCCTGGATGGTGGCCAACGCCGGCCGGTTCGGGTTCATCCACCCGACCTGGGCCGACCAGGGCAACGGCCGCGAGGAGCCCTGGCACTGGGAGTACGCGGGCAGCTGAGCCGGAAATGTCGGTGGGCGGCCCTAGCGTCCGCGGCGACGGACCGAGGGGGTCCGACGACGTGCTCCGACCACCTGCCAGGAGGCCCGACGTGCTCATCGACTGCGACACCTGCACCGTCCGCGGAGAGGGCTGCGGCGACTGCGTCGTCAGCGTGCTGCTGGGCGCTCCGCCCGGCGTGCGGGGCGCGCCCGCCACGGTGGTCCCGCTGGGGCGACGGCCCGCCCGCCCGGCGCAGCCCATGCTGCCGGGGTGGGGGGAGGCCCTGGGCGACGCGCTGGTGTCCGGTCCCACGCGGCGGGGGCGGGTGCTGGAGTTCGACGACGTCGAGCGCCGCGCGCTGCACGTGTTGGCAGAGATGGGTTTGGTTCCGCCGCTGCGGCACCAAGCTCCGCCCAGGCGGGACGCGGGCTGATCCGCGACACGCCGGGCCGCCCGGGAGGGGGTCCGATCCTGACGAAACGACACCCGTGGGATTAGCAGATGGAGCGCCGATCACAGCGTCCGTGACACTTCGTTTCGGCCCGGTCACGCCCGTAGCGTCGGGTGGGTCCGGTCGAGCAGGTGCCGTCTGACCCCAGATGGTCTCGACCGACGGATGCAGGAGCCCGTGCGCACCGTGGTCGCCCACCGCCCCCAGCTGTCGTCCCCGTCGGCCCCCGCCGGCCGCCTCGCGAGGTCCGGCCGTGCGCTGCTGGTCGCCGGTGCTGCGGGCCTCGCGCTCACGCTGGTCCCCGGCACGGCGACCGCCGCCCCCGCCCCCGCCGCCCCCGCGCAGGCGGGCTCACCGGAGGAGGCCACGCAGCTGGTCGCCGACGCGACCCACCAGCTCGAGGTGGTCACCGAGCAGGTCAACGACGCCCAGGTGCAGCTCGCTGAGCAGCAGGCCTCGGCCGCTGCCGCGGCGGGGCAGCTGGCCGACGCCGAGGCCCAGCTGCAGGTCCTGGGCGCCCGCATGGACGAGGTCGCGGTCAGCGCCTACACCGGCAACCAGTCCGGCATCTCGGCCCTGCTCACGAGCACCTCGCCGGAGGACTTCCTGGCCCAGGTCAGCACCCTCGACCTGATCGCCGGGCACACCGACGACCTGCTCACCCAGGTCTCGGCCGCCGCCCAGGTCGCCACCGACGCCCAGGCAGCCGCCGACGCCGCTGCCGCGCAGGCCCAGCAGACCCTCGACCAGGTCTCCGCGCAGCAGGCGGACCTGCAGCAGCAGATCGTCACCTACCAGGCCCAGTACGCCGCCCTCAGCGCCCCGCAGCAGGCCGCGGTGGTCGCGGCCACCAGCGGGCCCGAGGTGGTCGCGCCCGCCGCCGTCGTCGCCGACGGCGCGGCGGCGCAGACGGTGGTCGACACCGCCATGGCGCAGCGGGGTGACCCCTACGTCTGGGCCGCCGGGGGTCCCGACAGCTTCGACTGCTCCGGGCTGACCGCCTACGCCTACGCCGCGGCGGGGGTGTCGCTGCCGCACTCCAGCGCCGCCCAGGCGCGGATGGGCACCGCCGTGGCCCGCGCCGACCTGCAGCCCGGCGACCTCGTCTACTTCTACTCGCCGGTCAGCCACATCGGCATCTACATCGGCAACGGGATGATGGTGCACGCGCCGACCTCGGGCGACGTGGTCAAGGTGTCCAGCATCGACATGTCCGGCTACGCCGGGGCCCGCCGCCTGCTCTGAGCCCCGGCCGGCACACCCGCGCCCGAACCGGGGCTCGGTGCCGGGTGCCGGGGTCGAGCGCCGGGACCACGTGCCGCGGCCGAAGGTCGGGGCGAGCGTCGGGACCACGTGCCGCGGCCGAGCGTCGAGGCCGAGCGCCGGGGCCACGTGCCGCGACTAGGCTCCGGGGCGTGCGTCCTCGTCGGCCCGCGCTGCTGGCGGCGCTCGTCCTGGGCCTCGCGCTCGTCGCCGTCCTGTGGTGGCGGATCCCGTGGGCGGCGACGCCCACGGTGGGCGACCCCACGGCGGGGCTCGGTGCCGACCAGCTCGACCGCGCCGACGCCTTCGCCGCAGCCCTGCGACCCGCCTCGCTGGCCAACCTCGCCCTCGGGCTCCTGGTCAGCGGCCTGCTGGGGCTCACCCGCAGCGGCGCCCGGGTGGTCACCGCGGTGGCGCGCCCGCTGGGCGGGGGATGGGTGTGGCGGGTGCTGCTGGGCACCCTGGCGATCACGGTCCTGGGCCGGCTGGCCACCCTGCCGCTGGCCGCGTACGGCGAGGTCGTCCGGCGTCGCTACGGGCTGTCCACCCGCAGCTGGTCGCTGTGGACCCGGGACGTCGTGGTCGACACCGCCATCACCGCCGGGCTGACCGCGCTGGGCCTGCTGCTCCTGGTGGGGCTCGCCCGCCGTGCGCCGCGCACCTGGTGGGCGTGGGCCGGTGCGGGCGCCGCCGGGCTCGTGGTGGCCGGGTCGTTCCTGTACCCGGTGATCGTCGAACCGGCGTTCAACGACTTCACCTCGATGCCGGCCGGTCCGCTGCGCACCGAGCTGTTGGCCCTGGCCGAGGAGAACGGCACCCCGGTCGAGGACGTCCTGGTCGCCGACGCCAGCCGCCGCACCACCGCGCTCAACGCCTACGTCTCCGGGTTCGGGTCCACCCGGCGCATCGTCGTCTACGACACGCTGCTGCAGGAGCTGCCCGACGACCAGGTCGAGTCGATCGCCGCCCACGAGCTCGGCCACGTCGCGACCGACGACGTGCTGACCGGGACGCTGGTCGGCGCCCTGGGCGCTGCGGCCGGGGTGGCCCTGCTGGGCTGGTTGCTCGGCTCGGGCCCGCTGCTGCGCCGGGCCGGCGCCGACGGGGCGGGGGATGCCCGGGTGGTGCCGTTGGTGCTGCTGCTGGTCGCTCTCGGCACCCTGCTGTCGACGCCCGTGCAGAACGGGGTGTCCCGGCAGCTCGAGGCGCGGGCCGACCAGCACGCGCTGGACCTCACCGAGGACCCCGACGCCTTCACCGCGGTCATGCGCCGGCTGGCCGTGGCCAACCTCAACCAGCCCGACCCGCCGGCGGTCTGGCAGTGGTTCTTCGGCTCGCACCCCACCACGGCCCAGCGGGTCGCGGCCGCGCAGGAGTGGTCACGGTGACCCGCACCCTGGTGGTCACCAACGACTTCCCGCCCCGCCAGGGCGGCATCCAGACCTTCGTCGCCGCCCTGCTGGACCGGCTGCCGCCCGAGGACCTCGTCGTGCTGGCGTCGTCCTCGCCCGGCGCGGCCGACCACGACGCCGGCCTGCCCTACCGGGTGGTCCGGCTCCCCACGCCGATGATGCTGCCCACCCCGCGGACGGCGCGGGTGGCGGCCGGTCTGGTGCGCGAGCACCGGGCCGAGACCGTCGTGTTCGGCGCTGCCGCTCCACTGGGTCTCCTGGCCCCGGGCCTGCGCCGGGCCGGTGCGCGACGCACGGTGGGCATCACCCACGGCCACGAGACCGGATGGGTCGCCCTGCCCGTCGGCCGGCAGCTGCTGCAGCGCATCGCCGCCGACGTCGACGTGCTGACCTACATCTCCGAGTACACCCGCGGCCGGCTGGCCCCGGCGCTCGGCGGGCGGACCGACCTGCGGCAGCTGCCCCCCGGCGTCGACGTGGACCGGTTCCGTCCCACGGTCGACGGCGCGGCGGTCCGGGCCCGGTACGGGCTGCACGGGGGACCGGTCGTGGTCTGCGTGTCCCGGCTGGTGCGCCGCAAGGGCCAGGACGTGCTCGTCGACGCCTGGCCGCGGGTGCTCGCCGCACACCCCACGGCCCGGCTGCTGCTGGTCGGCGGCGGACCCGACGAGCAGCGGCTGCGCCGGCGGGTGGCCGCCCGGGGCCTGGCCGGGTCGGTGGTGCTGACCGGGCCGGTGGCCCCGGGGTCGTTGCCCGAGCACTACGCAGCCGGGGACGTCTTCGCCATGCCGTGCCGCACCCGCCGCGGCGGGCTCGACGTGGAGGGGCTGGGCATGGTCTACCTGGAGGCGGCCGCGTGCGGCCGACCGGTCGTCGCCGGGACGTCGGGCGGGGCTCCCGAGGCGGTGCGCGACGGCATCACCGGGCACGTGGTCGACCCGCGCTCACCGGACGCCGTGGCCACCGCCCTCACCGGGCTGCTGGCCGATCCCGCGCGTGCGGCGGCGATGGGGGCGGCCGGGCGGGCCTGGGTCGAGGAACGGTGGTCGTGGACCTCGATCGGGACGGTGTTCGCCGGGCTCCTCCGCCCCTGAGGTTCGCCGGGCTCCTCCGCCCCCGAGGACGGCGGAGCCCGGCGGGCGTCAGGAGCCGGCCGGTGCCTTGGCGTAGAGCGCCTCGACCTCGTCGGAGTACTCCTTGAGCACCACGTTGCGCTTGAGCTTCATGCTCGGCGTCAGCGTGCCGTTGGCCTCGGTGAAGTCGGTGCCCAGCACCCGGTACTTCCGGATGCTCTCGGCGTGCGACACCGTCTTGTTCGCCGCGGCCACCGCACCGTCGAGCTCGGCGCGCAGGTCGGGGTCCTCGGCGAGGTCGGCCGCGGTGAGCGAGGCGTCCTTGCCCTGGAGCTTCAACCAGCCGGGCAGGGCCTCCTCGTCGAGGGTGATGAGGGCGCCGATGAACGGCTTCTGGTCACCGACCACGATGCACTGGCTGACCAGCGCGTGGGCCCGGATGCGGTCCTCCATGCCGGCCGGGGCGACGTTCTTGCCGCCGGCGGTCACCAGGATCTCCTTCTTGCGCCCGGTGATCTTCAGGAAGCCCTCGCTGTCGAGCTCGCCGATGTCGCCGGTGTGGAACCAGCCGTCGGCGTCGATGGCCTCGGCGGTGGCCTTCTCGTTCTTCCAGTAGCCGCGCATGACGATGCCGCCGCGCAGCAGCACCTCGCCGTCGTCGGCGATGGCCGCGTCGGTGCCCGGGAGTGGCCGGCCGACGGTGCCGATCTTGTAGGCGGTGTCGTGGTTGACCGCGGCCGCCGCGGTGGTCTCGGTGAGGCCGTAGCCCTCGTAGACGGTGACGCCGGCCCCGCGGAAGAAGTGCCCGAGCCGCTCGCCCAGCGGTGCGCCACCGGAGACCGCGCCGATGCACCGGCCACCCAGGGCCGCCCGCAGCTTGCGGTAGACCAGCAGGTCGAACACCTTGTGCGCGGCGGTGAGCCCGAGCCCGGCGCGGCCGCCGTCCTGCGCCTTCGACCAGTCGATGGCGACCTGGGCGGCCTTGTCGTAGACCTTGCCCTTGCCGCCGGCGTCGGCGGTGGCCTTGCCCTGGTTGTAGACCTTCTCGAACACCCGCGGGACGGCGAGCACGAACGTGGGCTGGAAGGTGCCCAGGTCGGCCACGAGGTCCTTGATGTCGGACGTGTGGCCGATGACCGTGCGGGTCTTGAATGCCCCGACCTGCAGGACCCGGGCCAGCACGTGCGCCAGCGGGATGAACAGCAGCAGGGAGCCGTCGACGCTGAGGAACCGGCCCAGCAGCGTCATGCCGTTGTTGATCTCGAACAGGAAGTTGCCGTGGGTGAGCTCGCAGCCCTTGGGCCGGCCGGTGGTGCCGCTGGTGTAGATCAGGGTGGCCAGGCTGTCGGCGCCCAGGGTGGCCCGCCGCGCCTCGAGCTCGCTGTCGGGCACGTCGGCACCGGCCGCGGCGAGGGTGGACAGGACGTCGTCCTCGATGACCCAGACCGGGCCCAGGTCGGGGGCCTCGCCGCGCACGGAGTCGACGACGTCGGCGTGCTCCTTCCCCTCCACGAAGGCGGCGGTGGCGCCGCTGTCGGAGAGGATCCAGGCGACCTGGTCGGCGCTGGAGGTCTCGTACACCGGGACGACGACGCACCCGGCGGCCCAGATGCCGAAGTCGAGCACGGTCCACTCGTAGCGGGTGCGGGCCTGCAGGGCGACCCGGTCACCTGCCTGGATGCCGCTGGCGATCAGCCCCTTGGCCACACCGGCGACCTGCTCGCCGAACTCGCGGTAGGTGACGTCGACCCACTGCCCGGGCGAGCGCTGCACGCGCAACCCCACCCGGTCGGGGTCCTCGCGCAGGTTGGCCGCCAGCAGGTCGGGGATCGCCTCGTCGGGGCCCACCGTGTAGGTGGGGGGAACGCTCAGCTCGCGCACGCCGGTCCTCTCCTCCCCGCGCGGAAGGGCCAGCCTCGTCGCCGGCCTGCGGACGCGGGATCGTGGAGGGCCAGGCTACCGGTGGCTCCCTACTCGTGAGTAGGTGACCTGCACCGGAGCGCGGAGGGCACCGCCCGGCGACTACCCTGCGCGCATGGCCGACCAGTCCACCCAGTCCATCGTGATCGACGCGCCGGCGTCCGCCGTGATGGCCGTGATCGCCGACTTCCCGGCGTACCCGGAGTGGGTCTCGGCCGCCCAGACCGTCGAGGTCCTCGGCACGGGCCCCGACGGCCGCGCCGAGCAGGTGCACTTCGTGCTCGACGCCGGCGCGGTGAAGGACGACTACGTGCTCGCCTACACCTGGGACGGCGACCGGCAGGTGAGCTGGACCCTCGTGCGGGGCCAGATGCAGAAGCGGCAGGACGGCAGCTACACGCTCGTCGAGTCCGCCGGGCGCACCGAGGTCACGTACACGATCAGCATCGACCTCTCGATCCCGATGCTGGGCATGATCAAGCGCAAGGCCGAGAAGGTCATCCTCGACACCGCGCTCAAGGAGCTCAAGAAGCGCGTCGAGGCCTGACCCGGCGGTGCGCACCCTCGTCGTCACCGGCCCGGGCGGGGCCGGGGCCAGCACCGTCGCCGCCGCCACGGCCCTGGCGCTGGCCGACGCCGGGCGCCCGGTCACGCTGCTGACCACGTCGACCCCGGCCGTGCCCGACCTCGCCGGTGCGGTCACCGTGCGCACCGTGGCGCCAGCACCGGCACTGGAGTCCGCCTGGGCCGGTCACGCCGAGCAGCTGGCTGCGCTGGTCCCGGTGCTGACCCTCCCGCCGTCGTCCTCGGTGCTGCCGCTGCCCGGGGTGGCCGAGGTGGCGCTGCTGGCCGAGCTCAGCCGGCTGGCCGCGACGGGCACCGACGTGGTCCTCGACGCCGGGCCGCTGGACCAGGCCACCGCCCTGCTCGCCCTCCCGCACGCGGCCCGCTGGTGGCTGGCGCAGCTGGCCCCGCCCCGCCTGCGGGTGCTGGCCTCGGTGCGCGCGCTGACCCGGACCAAGCCGGGTGCGGTGGAGGCGGCCGTGGCCGCGGTCGGCGCGGTGGAGGCCGCACTGGGAGCCCTCCCCGCCGACCCCGAGGTGCACCTGGTCCTGCCGCCGGACCCGCGGGCGCTGCCCGCACTGCGCCGCGCCGGCACCGGTCTCGGGCTGCTCGGCCACGCCCTCGCATCCGTCGTGCTCGCCCGGGTGCTGCCGCCGGCCGCGGGGGAGTGGGCCCGGGGGCGCGCCGACCAGCAGGACGTCGTCCGTGCGGCGCTGCGCGGCGCCGGGGCGACCCCCACCGAGGTCGCCGACGCCCCCCGGTCGCCCGCGGACCTCGACGAGCTGCGGGCGCTGCGCGCTGCCGTGGCCGCCCGGCCCGCCCCCGCCCTGCCGCTGCCCGCACCCCGGCGCTCGGACGGCGGCTGGGAGCTCTCCGTGCCGCTGCCGCACGCCGGGCGCGGTGAGGTCGAGCTGACCCGCTGGGGCGACGAGCTCGTGGTCGGCGCCGCCGGTCTGCGGCGCGCGCTCCCGCTGGACCCGCTGCTGCGCCGCTGCACCGTCACCGGTGCCTCGGTCACCGAGCCCGGCACCCCGCAGGCCGCGCTCACGGTGCGCTTCACCGCCGACCCGGACCAGTGGCCGGCCGACCTGCTGGCCGCCGAGGCCGCCCGGTGACCGGCCCCGTGCCGCCCCTGGGGGACCAGCTGCGCGGCCTGGCCGAGGGCCTCGCCGAGGGACTGGGCGGGCTGCTGTCCGGGGCGGGGCCGGTCGCCGGTGCCGACCACTCGGCGGAGTGCCGCACCTGCCCGGTCTGCACCGCCCTCGCCGTCCTGCGCGGGCAGCGGCCCGACCTCTCCGAGGCCCTGGCCGACGTCCTGGCCACCGCGGCGACCGCGCTGCGCGGGCTGACGCGGCCCGCCGACGCACCGGACCGCGAACCGGCGCCGGCCGCCGACGTCCCCGACCCCGAGCCGGCGCCCCCGCCGGCTCCCGTGCAACGCATCGAGGTGGCATGAGCTCCGCGCACGACCTGCCGGCGATCGGCATCGACATCGGCGGCACCAAGGTGGCCGGCGGCGTCGTCCTGCCCGACGGCACGATCTCGGCGACCGCCCGCCGGGCCACCCCGGGCAAGTCCGTGCGCGCCACCGAGGACGCCATCGCCGCCGTCGTCGACGAGCTGGCCGAGACCCACGGCGGACCGCTGGTCGGCGTCGGCGTGGGGGCCGCCGGGTGGTTCGACCGCACCGGCGACACCGTGCTGTTCAGCCCGCACCTGGCCTGGCGCAACCAGCCGCTGCGGCACGACCTCACCCAGCGGCTGCAGCGCCCGCTGTGGGTGGGCAACGACGCCGACGCCGCCGCATGGGCCGAGTACCGCTACGGCGCCGCCCAGGGCTCGGACCTCGCGGTCATGATCACCCTGGGCACCGGCATCGGCGGCGGCATGGTCATCGACGGCCGTCTGCAGCGCGGCGCGCACGGCGTGGCCGGGGAGTGGGGCCACATGCGGGTCGTGCCCGACGGCCGGCTGTGCGCCTGCGGCAACCGCGGTTGCTGGGAGCAGTACGCCTCGGGCAATGCGCTGGGGTTCACCGCTCGCGAGGTCGCCACGAGCTCACCGGCCGCTGCGGCGCTGCTGCTGGAGCGGGTGGGCGGCCGGGCCGAACGACTCACCGGCGAGGACGTCGCCACCGCCGCCAAGGCCGGCGACCCGCTGGCCCTCGAGCTGCTCGCCGAGGTCGGCACCTGGCTGGGCCAGGGCATCGCCGACATGGCCGCGATCCTCGACCCCGACGTCGTCGTCATCGGCGGCGGCGTCAGCGTGCTGGGGGAGATGGTGCTGGGCCCGGCCCGCGAGCGCCTGGAGCGGGCCCTGCCCGGCCGCGGGTTCCGCCCCGGCCCCACGGTCGTCGTCGCCCAGCTGGGCGCGCAGGCCGGCCTGGTCGGTGCCGCCGACCTCGTCCGCCTCGCCGTCCACGAGGGCACCGCCTAGTCCTTCGGCGCGCGACGGTCACGGACCTGCGGACCCGACACGCCGTGCCGGGGCGTCCGGCGGTCCGTGATCGTCGGGGAGCCCGTAGGGGCGAGGACGAGGGTGGGCCCCCGAGGTACGAGCGGGGCCTGCCTGAGGACGAGCAGAGGGTGCTCGACGCAGCGGGCCCACAGCCCTGGCCGCGGTGGGAGCCCGAAGGGCGACAGTGTGCTCAGACGACGGCGCCGTCGCCGTCGTCGTCGGTGCGGTCGCGCATGCGCGACACCAGGACGGCGACCCCGCCGACCACGGCCAGGACGCCGATGACGATGCCCAGGTCGAGGCTGAGCCCGATCGCACCCGGGGCGATGATGCAGACCGCGCCGGCGGCGATCAGCAGCAGCGCGTACAGCGCGGCGGGGGCCAGCACCGGGATCGGGGGCGGTGCCGGGGGCTCGAAGTGCTCGTCGGGCCGGTCGAGGACGGGCACCTCGGCCGGGGGCGGCGGCGGGTCGTCGCGCAGCTCCGGCTCGTCGACCGGCCCGGGGCGCACGGGTGCGGGGTCGGCCTGGGCCGTCGCGGCCTCCTCGGCCTGCCAGGCGGCGACGATGCGGGCGAACTCGGCGTCGGTGGCGGCGTCGTCCTCGGCCCGGTCGGTGCGCCGGCGGCGGGGGGTGGGCTGCGGCGTGGGCTCGACCGGCTGGTGCTCGTCGGCGTGCGCGTCGACGACCGTGCGGGCGTCGGCCCGGCGGGCGCGGTCGACGAAGAGCCGGTCGGTCGGCGGCGAGGGCAGGAACTGGGTGCGCGTGTACGGGCCGTCGTCGGTGGAGGGTGCGAGGTAGGCCGCGATGCCCTCGTCGCGCAGCACGTCGAGCAGGTGCTCGCCGACCCGGGGGTCCACGTCGCGCAGCGGGTGCCACAGGGGTGCGTCGAGGCCGTTGTCCCGGCGGCCGCGCCGTGCGCTCATGCTGGCCTCCCGTGCACGGACCGAAGCGTGGTCGGCCACCCGCTCGTTGTCCAGGGGGCGGTGGTCGGACCGGACCCGCGATTGCCCCGCGGGGTCGGTCCTCCTTAGTCTGACAGCTGCCGAGGGAGGCGCGTTGTTCTACTGGTTCCTCAAGCACGTGGCGATCGGACCGATCGTCCGTGTCGTGTTCCGTCCACAGGCGACGGGCACCGAGCACGTGCCCCGGCGCGGTGGCGCGATCCTGGCGAGCAACCACCTCGCCGCCTCCGACTGGATCTTCATGCCGCTGGTGCTGCGCCGGCGGGTGACCTTCCTGGCCAAGGCCGAGTACTTCACCGCGCCGGGGGTCAAGGGCTTCCTGCAGCGCATCTTCTTCGGCGGCAGCGGCCAGGTGCCCATCGACCGCACCAGCGCCGACGCCGCGGAGAACGCGCTGACCACCGGCGTCCGCATCCTGGGCGAGGGCAAGCTGCTGGGCATCTACCCCGAGGGCACCCGATCGCCGGACGGCCGGCTCTTCCGCGGCAAGACCGGGGTGGCCCGCATGACGCTGGAGACCGGCTGCCCGGTCATCCCGGTGGCGATGGTCCCCGGCCGCAGCTTCACCCTGCTGGGCAGGAAGCTCACCCGGGTCGACGTCGTGGTCGGCGAGCCGTTGGACTTCTCCCGCTACGAGGGCATGAGCGGTGACCGGTTCGTCGAGCGCTCGATCACCGACGAGATCATGTACGAGATCATGCTGCTGTCGGGCCAGGAGTACGTCGACCTGTACGGAGCCAAGGTGAAGAAGTCGATGGACACCACCGGTGCCAGTGCCGTCGAGGTCGTCGGCCGGCTGCAGCCCCCGCCGCACGAGGCCGCCGACCGCCTCCCGTCCTCCCTGGCCGGCTGACGTGATCCGGGTCCGGCTCACCAGCGTCTACGTCGACGACCAGGCGCAGGCCCTGGCTTTCTACACCGAGAAGATGGGCTTCCAGGTGGGCACCGACGTCCCGACGGGTGACGCCCGGTGGCTGACGGTCGTGTCACCGGCCGACCCCGACGGCGTCGAGCTGCTGCTCGAGCCGGCCGGGCACCCGGCGGCCCGGGCGTTCCGCGAGGCGCTGCGGGCCGACGGCATCCCGTTCACGCAGTTCGCCAGCGACGACGTCGCGGCCGAGGTCGCGCGGCTGGAGGCACTGGGGGTCGAGTTCACCCAGGGCGCGGTCGACCACGGCCCGGTGGTCACCGCCGTGCTCGACGACACCTGCGGCAACCTGATCCAGCTGGCCCAGCTGAAGCCCTAGCGGCTGGTGATCCGGGCCAGCACGTCGGTGGCCAGCCCGAGCACCTCGTCGCGGGACATCGTCGGGTCGGCGGTCCAGCCGATCACCAGGTCCTCGGTGAAGGCGAACCACGAGCGCACCAGCTGCCGGTGCCGGGGGTCGTCGGGCAGGCCGACCGCCGACAGGGTGCCGTCCACGAGCCGTTCGCGGGCCCGGGTGTAGACGTCGGCGACGGCGGGGTCGCCGCCCACCGCGCCGCGGACGAAGGCGACGTAGCTGTCCCGGTAGGTCTCCACCCAGCCCACGAAGCGGTCGAGCATGCCGCTCTCGCCGCCCGGGCCCCCGAGCACGTGGGTGCACAGCAGGTCGGCCGCCGCGGTGGTGACCGCGTCGATGTAGTCGGTCTTGGTGGCGAAGTAGTGGAACAGCAGGCTGCGGCTGATGCCGGCCCGCCGGGCCACCTCGTCGATGGTCAGCTCCGGCACCGGGGTGGTGGGCAGCAGCTCCAGACCGATCTCGACCAGCTGGGCGCGACGGTCGGCGGCCGAGCGGCGGGCCGCCGTCACGAGCCGGGCAGCAGGCGACGGATCGCGTCGGTCACCAGGTCGGGCCGCTCCTGCGGCAGCATGTGGCCGCACCCGGGCACGATCTGCAGGTGCGCGGTGGGGATCGCCGCGGCCAGCCGGCCGGAGTGCTTGACCGGGGTCAGCTTGTCGGTGTCGCCGACCATGATCTCCACGGGCACGGTGCCGAGCTCGGCCAGCGCCTGCGCCTTGTCGTGCGCGCCGAGCGCGGGGTAGAACGCGACGAACGCGCGGATGGACGACCCGGCCATGATCTCGGCGCCGCGGGCGACCATGGCGTCGGTGGCGTCGCGCCCGTAGAGGATGCCGCGCACGACGCGGCGGTGCCGGGGGTGCGACGGCGGCACCAGCCGCCGCCACCCCTCGACCCGCCGGGCGTGCGCCACCGCCCAGGCGCCGACGGCCGGCAGCAGCCGTTCCTGCAGCCGCTCGGCCGCGGTGCGCGGCGGGTGGGACAGCTGACCGGCCGACGTGTCGACCAGCGCCGCGCCCACCACCCGCTCGCCGATCAGCTCGGGGTGCGCGGCGGCCAGGGCCATGATCGTCATGCCGCCCATCGAGTGCCCGCCCAGCACCACCGGTCCGGTGGGCGCGAGCTCGGCCAGCACGGTCGCCAGGTCCTCGCCGAGCAGGTCGATCGACACCGGATCGGTGTCGCCCCAGGTCGAGCGGCCGTGGCCGCGCTGGTCGTAGCGGACCAGCCGCAGCCTGCCTGCGGCGACGTCGGGGGCCAGCAGCGCGGCGACGTCGTCCCAGGAGGCCTGCGCCAGGGTCCAGCCGTGGGCGAGCACGACGGTCACCGGCGCGTCGGCCGGGCCGTCGACGCTGGCGTGCAGCAGGGCGCCGTCGGCGGTGCGGACGGCGTGGACCGTGTGCCGCACGGTGCCGGCGTCGGTGCCGATCGCCGCCGCGGTCACGCCGCCACCCCGGCGGTCGTGCGCTCCGCCGTCCCCACGTAGTTCTCCCGGTCCAAGGTCTTCGTCAGTCGGCGGAACAGGAAGGTGAAGTCGGGCCACAGGGTGGTGTTGTGGCCGTGCCGGTCGAGGTACCAGGAGCCGCAGCCGCCCCCGAGCCAGACCGTGCCCTGCGACCGCTCGGCGATCAGCTCGCGGTAGGCGTCCTGGGCGGCGGGGGTGGTCTCCAGCGTCGCCAGGCCCTCGACGGCCATCGCCCGCAGGGCCTCGCCGACGTAGGCCACCTGCGACTCGATCATGTAGACCATCGACGTGTGCCCGACGCCCACGTTGGGGCCGACCAGCAGGAACAGGTTGGGGAAGCCGGCCACGGTGGAGCCGCGGTTGGTGACCATGCCCTCGTCCCAGACCTCGGCGAGGCTGCGGCCGTCGCGCCCGCGGATGCGGTGCGCGATCGGCAGGTCGGTGACGTGGAACCCGGTGGCCAGCACCAGGGTGTCGGTCGGGCGCTCGACGCCGTCGCGGGTGACCACCGAGTGCGGGCGGACCTCGGCGATGCCGGCGGTGACCACCTCGGCGTTGGGCGCGGAGATCGCCGGGTACCAGTCGTTGCTGATCAGGATGCGCTTGCAGCCGATGGTGTAGTCCGGGGTCACGGCGGCGCGCAGCTGGGGGTCGCGCACCTGGCGCTCGAGGTGGGTGCGGGCCAGCTTCTGCACCGGCGCCAGCAGCCTGCGGTTCTTCGCCATGCCGAACACCAGGAACTCGCGGCCGGCGTAGAGGGCCCCGCGCACCGCCTTCTGGACGGCGGGGAACCGGCGGTACAGCGACCGCTCGAACGGCGTGGTGGGCCGGTCGCCACGCGGGATGATCCACGGAGGAGTGCGCTGGTAGACCGCGACGGACCCCACGCGGGGCTGGATCGCCGGCACCACCTGGATGGCGGAGGCGCCGGTGCCGATGACGGCCACCCGGTCGCCGGCGAGGTCGTGCTCGTGGTCCCACCGGGCGGTGTGCATGACGGTCCCGGCGAAGCTCTCGATGCCGGGGATGTCGGGGTAGGAGGGGTCGGCCAGCGCGCCGGCACCGGAGACCAGGACCTTCGCGCGGAAGTCGCCGGCGGTGGTCTCGACGTCCCAGCGCTGTGCGGCGTCGTCCCAGGTGGCCGCGGTGACCTCGGCGCCGAACACGTGCTTGTCGCGGATGCCGTAGCGGTCGGCGATGCCGCGCAGGTAGGCGAAGATCTCGGGCTGCTCGGAGTAGGTGCGCGGCCAGTCGGGGTTGGGCGCGAAGGAGAACGAGTAGAGGTTGGACTGCACGTCGCAGGCCGCGCCGGGGTAGCTGTTGTCGCGCCAGGTGCCCCCGACGTCGTCCCCGCGCTCGAGGACGACGAAGTCCTCGATGCCCTGCTTGCGCAGCTGGATGGCCATGCCGAGGCCGGCGAACCCGGACCCGACGACGGCGACGTGCACCTCGCGGGTGGCGGTCGGGGTGGTCTTCTCGATCGTGCTGGTCACCGGTCGGCTCCCTTGCTGACGGCTTGCTGAGCAACGCTCAACAAGGTACACATCCGTTGAGCAGTGCTCAACAGCAACTCGACGACGAGGAGCCCCACGATGGCCCGCACCACCCCGAACACCCGCTCGCTGGCCGGTCAGGCCGTGCTGATCACCGGCGCCGCCCGCGGCATCGGCGCCGAGCTGGCCCGCAAGGCCGCTGCCCGCGGCGCCCGCGTGGCCCTCGTGGGTCTCGAGCCCGAGCTGCTGGCCGCGGTCGCCACCGAGCTCGGCCCCGAGCACCTCTGGGTGGAGGCCGACGTCACCGACGCCGACGCCATGGCCGCGGCGGTGGCCCGGGCGGTGGACGTGTTCGGCGGGCTGGACGTCGTCGTCGCCAACGCCGGCATCGCCCCGATGAACACCGTGGCCACCGCCTCGGCGCGCGCGCTGGCGCGCACCATCGAGGTCAACCTGACCGGGGCGATGCTCACCGCGCACGCCGCGCTGCCGGAGATCTCGAAGCGGCGCGGGCACGTGCTGCTCATCTCCTCGGCCGCCGCGTTCTCGGTGCTGCCGGGCCTGTCCGCCTACTGCGCGGCCAAGGCCGGGCTCGAGCGCTTCGGCGACGTGCTGCGCCTGGAGGTCGCCCACCGCGGCGTCACCGTCGCCAGCGCCCACCCGGTGTGGATCGACACCGACATGGTCCGCGACACCAAGGCCGCGCTGCCCACCTTCAAGGCCACCCTCGACCGGCTCCCCGGGCCGCTGGGCTCCTACACCTCGGTCTCCGACTGCGCCGACGCCCTGCTGCGCAACCTGGAGACCCGTGGCCGCCGGGTGTTCGTGCCCCGCTCGGTGGGGTTCGTCGCCGCCTGGCGCCAGGCGATCATCGGCGCGGTGGGGGAGAAGCTCGTGCTGGCTCAGGCCAAGACCGCCGTCCCGCAGCTCGAGCAGGAGATCGCCGCGCTGGGCGGCGAGGAGTTCGGCGCCAACTCCGTCGAGCGCGGCCGCACCCGCAAGGCCTGACCGCTCGACTGTGCAGTTGCGGTCGTCGACACCGTGCGGCGCGCCGGCGTGGGCGACCGCAACTGCGCAGTGGTGGCCTCAGGTGCGCGCGTTCACCAGATCCACCGGATGACGGTCACCGCCCCGACGACGAGGAGCGCGACCACCACTGCGACGGCCAGGAAGCAGCCGGTGGCGGTGAGTGCGCCGCCGACCCGCGACCCCGCTGTCGCAGGACCGGGGGACGAGCGGGGACGGGCGGTGGACCAGGTGACCGGACCCCCGGTCGCTTCCTCGGCCGCCGTCCGCAGCTCGACCAGCCGGCCGTGCGCTGCGGGGCCGGCGGCGTCCTCGGGCCCTGCCCACCGCATGGCCCGGACCCGCTGGTGCGCGCCGGGGTAGCTGGCCAGGAACGCGGTGACCTCGTCGGGACGCCGGTCCGTGCACAGGTAGGACCACCTCCCGGCCTGGGCGCGGTCGCCGTCGGCGCGGTGCGCCTCGGCGAGGGCAGCTCGCACGTCGAGCCGGTGCGGGTAGGTGGAGACCAGACCGTGCAGGCGTGAACGGGCCCGGTCGGACCGTCCGGCGGCGAGCTCGGCCCGGGCTCGGGCGAGGGTCTGGTCGGCGGGCACGTCGAGAGGGTGCCCGACTCGCCGCCGGGGGGCACCCGGTTTCCGGTCCCCTACGGTCTGCGGTGTGCGGCGCTTCTTCTACGACACCGAGTTCATCGAGGACGGGACGACGATCGACCTGGTGTCGATCGGCGTGGTCGACGAGACCGGCCGTGAGTTCTACGCCGTCTCCACCGAGTTCGACCCCGCGAAGGCCATCCCGTGGGTGCGCCGCAACGTGCTCGACAAGCTGCCCCCGCCCTCGGACAAGGCCTGGCGCACCCGCGCCCAGATCCGGGACTCCCTGCTGGACTTCCTCACCGGCCCCGGTGAGGAGGTCCAGCTGTGGGCGTGGGTCGCCGCCTACGACCACGTCGCGCTGTGCCAGTTGTGGGGCGCGATGCCCGCGCTGCCGCGCAAGGTGCCGCGGTTCACCCACGAGCTCAAGCAGGCGTGGGAGGACGCCGGCTCGCCCCCGGTGCCGCCCAAGCCGGCCGACGCCCACGACGCGCTCGTGGACGCCCGCCACGGCCTGGCGATCTGGCAGGTGATCAGCGGCGGCTGAGGGCGGCCCAGTCCTCGGGGTGGCGCTGCAGGTGCTCGCGCACCGACGTCGCCGGGTGCCCGGTGAACGCCCGGACGACATCGCTGACCACGGCCATCTCCCCGGCCGCGATCGCGGTGTAGCTGGTCACCCAGCCCTCGACCTCCCAGTCCGGCGCCCCGCTGGGACGGCGGGTGGCCCAGGCCTCCTCGACGGTCTGCGGCTCGTAGCGCACCGGTCGGCCGGTGACCTCGGCCAGCACCGCGGCCGCCTCGGTCATCGTCAGCGCCTCGGGCCCGGTGACGTCCAGCACGCGGCCGTCGGTGCTGGGGTGGTCGCGCAGCAGGACGGCGGCGGCCACCTCGGCGATGTCGTCGCGGGAGACGAAGGACGCCGCACCGTCGCCGGCCGGGGCGGCGATGACCGCGCCGCCGTCGTCGGTGGGGGTGGCGAAGAACGGCACGAAGTCGGCGTACATGGAGTTGCGCAGCACGGTGGTGCGCAGCCCGGTGTCGCCGAGCGCGGCCTCGGTGGCCGCGTGGGTGCGGGTGAGGGTGAAGGTCGCGCCCTCCTCGGAGCCCAGGAACGAGGTGTAGACGATCTTCTCGACCCCGGCCGCCACGGCCGCCCGGACGGCGGAGAGGTGCTGCTCGGTGCGGTCGGCGGCCTCGGCCGCGCTCACCAGGAACAGCGTGTGGGTGCCGGTGAGCGCCGCGGTCAGCCCGGCCCCGTCGGTGTACCCGCCGGGGTTGGCCACCACCTCGGTGCCGGGCAGCTGCGGGGCGCGGGCGGGGTCGCGCACGACCAGCCGGACGACGGCCCCGTGGTCGGCCGCGTGGGCGGCGACGAGCCGGGCGACCCGGCCGCCCAGGGCTCCGGTGGCGCCGGTCACGGTGATCAGGCGGGTCATGGGTTCCTCCGAGCGGGCTGTGGACCGGGTGGTCCCCGGCCCGCCGTACCCTTCCACCGTGAGTCTGACCGAACCCGCCGAGCTGGTCCCGGGCCTGGACACGTGGCGCGGGCTGCCCGCCGCGCAGCAGCCGGAGTGGCCCGACCGGGCCGCGCTGGACGCCGTCCTCGCCACCCTCTCCTCCGTGCCGCCGATCGTGGCGCCCAGCGAGGTCGACGCCCTGCGCGCCCAGCTGGCCGACGTGGCGCAGGGCAAGGCCTTCCTGCTGCAGGGCGGCGACTGCGCCGAGACCTTCGACCTGAACACCGAGCCGCACCTGCAGGCCACCACGCGCACGCTGCTGCAGATGGCGGTCGTGCTCACCTACGGCGCGAGCGTGCCGGTCGTCAAGGTCGGCCGGGTGGCCGGGCAGTACGCCAAGCCGCGCAGCTCGAACATCGACGCCCTCGGTCTGCCCTCCTACCGGGGCGACATGGTCAACTCCTTCGACCCCGACCCGGTGCAGCGCATCCCCGACCCCAACCGGCTGGTGCGCGCCTACGCCAACTCGGCCGCGGCGATGAACATGATCCGGGCCTACGCGCGCGGTGGTCTGGCCGACCTGCACGCGGTGCACAACTGGAACCAGGACTTCGTCGCCTCCTCCCCGGCCGGGGTGCGCTACGAGGTCATCGCGCGCGAGATCGACCGCGCGCTGGGCTTCATGCGCGCCTGCGGCGTCGACGACTCAGCACTGCGCAGCGTCGAGCTGTTCAACAGCCACGAGGCGCTGATCCTGGACTACGAGCGGGCGCTCCTGCGCCTGCACGAGGGCCGCCCCTACGCGCTGAGCGCCCACTTCGTGTGGGTCGGTGAGCGCACCCGTCAGATGGACGGCGCGCACATCGAGTTCGCCTCGAAGCTGGCCAACCCGGTCGGGGTCAAGATCGGCCCGACCACCACCCCCGAGCAGGCCGTCGAGCTGGTCGAGCGGTTGGACCCCGAAGGACTGCCGGGCAAGCTCACGCTCATCAGCCGCATGGGCAACGGCAAGATCCGCGACGTGCTGCCGGCGATCGTCGAGAAGGTCACCGCCAGCGGCCACCAGGTCGTGTGGCAGTGCGACCCGATGCACGGCAACACCCACGAGTCCACCTCGGGCTACAAGACCCGGCACTTCGACCGCGTGGTCGACGAGGTGCTCGGCTTCTTCGACGTCCACCGCGGGCTGGGCACCTGGCCCGGCGGCATCCACGTCGAGCTCACCGGCGAGGACGTCACCGAGTGCCTGGGCGGGGCCATGGAGATCAGCGACGAGGACCTCGGCAGCCGGTACGAGACCGCCTGCGACCCCCGGCTGAACACCGGCCAGTCGCTCGAGCTCGCCTTCCTCGTCGCCGAGATGCTCCGTGGCTGAAGGACCCCACTGCCCCCCACCACTCGCACGCCCGCGGCGGGCCCCTGCAGCGGGGCCGAGAGGCATGACGGAATGACCCACCTTGTTGACCTCCGCTCCGACACCGTCACGAAGCCGACCCCGGCCATGCGTAGGGCCATGGCCGAGGCCGAGGTCGGCGACGACGTCTACGGCGAGGACCCGCTGGTCAACTCGCTCGAGGAGCGCGTGGCCGACCTGTTCGGCCACGAGGCGGCCCTCTTCGTGCCCTCGGGGACGATGGGCAACCAGATCGGCATGCGGTTGGTCTGCCAGCCCGGCCAGGAGGTGCTCGGGGACGCCGAGGCGCACGTGGTCACCTACGAGATGGGGGCCGCGGCCGCGGTCTTCGGCCTCTCGACCCGCACCGTGGTCAGCGAGGGCGGGGTGCTCTCGGCCGACCAGCTCATCGCCCAGGTGCGGCCCTTCGGCAACTGGCACCTGACGCCCACCGCGGCGATCGCGGTGGAGAACACGCACAACCGCGCCGGCGGACTGGTGCAGCCGCTGGAGGAGCTGGAGAAGCTCTGGGCCTGGTCGCGCGACGCCGGGGTGGCGGTGCACCTCGACGGCGCACGCATCTGGAACGCCGCAGTGGCCTCCGGGGTGCCGCTGGCCACCTACGGCCGCCTCGCCGACACCGCGTCGGTGTGCCTGTCCAAGGGCCTGGGTGCACCGGTCGGGTCGGTGCTGGTCGCCTCGGCCGACCGCATCGCCGAGGCCCGCCTGTGGCGCAAGCGCCTCGGCGGCGGCATGCGCCAGGTCGGCGTCCTGGCCGCCGCGGGGCTGCACGCGCTCGACCACCACGTCGACCGGCTGGCCGACGACCACGCCCGTGCGAAGCAGCTGGCCGAGCGGCTGGGCGTCGACCCGGCCGCCGTGCACACCAACATGGTGGTGCTCGACGGCGTCGCCGCCCCGATGCTGGCCGCGGCCGCGAAGGCCCAGGGCGTGCTGGTCAGCGAGGTCTCGGCCACGAAGGTGCGGCTGCTGACCCACCTCGACGTCGACGACGCCGCGATCGACCGCGCCGCCGAGGTCGTCTCCGCCCTGGTGTGACGTCGACGAGGCGACCGCCGTCCACCAGGACGGCGGCCGCCAGGTCGACACCGGATGACCCGGCGTGGCCCGGTCGCGGGGGCCGGAGGCCTCCCGACCGGTCCACGAGCAACGGCTCAGCGCCCGCCGGGGACGGGCGCTGGCCGCGGTGCGAACCGGAGGATCGCGATGAGCTCAGCTCAGTGGTCGCTGAACAGGAGGTCGCCGCCGGCGGTGCTGCTGTTCACCGCGCCCTGGGTGGCGTTCGAGGTGATCTGCGCGGCCACGACGGCCGGGCTGGCCCCGGGGTTGCCCTGCAGGTACAGGGCGGCGACGCCGGCGACGTGCGGCGTGGCCATCGAGGTGCCGCTGATGGTGTTCGTGGCGGTCGAGGAGCCGATCCAGGCGCTGGTGATGGACACCCCCGGGGCGAACAGGTCGACGCAGGAGCCGTAGTTGCTGAACGAGCCCGGCTGGTCGTTGCGGTCCGAGGCCCCGACGGTGATGCCGGCGGCCACGCGCGCCGGGGACTCCCCGCAGGCGTCGAGGGGCACGCCGCGGTCGTCGCCGTTGCCGGCCGCGATGGCGTAGGTGACACCGTCGGCGACGGAGCGCTGCACGGCCTGGTCGAGGGCGGTGGAGGTGCCGCCCCCCAGGCTCATGTTGGCGACGGCGGCCTCGCCGGCCTGGTGGTCGGCGGTGACCCAGTCGACGCCGGCGATGACCCCCGACGTGGTGCCGCGGCCGTCGCACCCCAGCACGCGCACGGCGACCAGGCTGGTCTGCTTGGCCACGCCGTAGGTGCTGCCACCCACGGTGCCTGCGACGTGGGTGCCGTGGCCCTGGCAGTCGTCGGCCGACCCGCCGTCGACGGCGTCGTACCCGCTGACGGCTCGCCCGCCGAAGTCGCGGTGCCCGAGGTTGATGCCGGTGTCGATGATGTAGCTGGTCACCCCGGCGCCGGTGGCCCCGTAGCTGTAGCTGCCCGACAGCGGCAGGGAACGCTGGTCGGTGCGGTCCAGGCCCCAGGTGGGGCCGCTCTGGGTGGTCGTGGCCTGGATCTCCTGGTCGGGCTCGACGGCCAGGACGCCGGGCAGGTCGGCGAGCTGGTCGGCCAGGGCGGTGGGCAGGGTGACCGCGAAGCCGTTGAGGGCGTGCTCGTACACGTGGGTGATGTCGCCGCCGAGGCCCGCGGTGAGGCCCACGGCCTGGGTGGTGATGCTGTCGGGGTCGAGCGTGACGATGTAGCTGCCGAGGGCCGAGGACCCGACGCCCTCGTCGGCCGCTGCGGTGCCGGCGGTGGCTGCGAAGCCGGCGGTGGCCAGTGCGGCGATCGCGGCGACGGCGACCGGACGGGCCGGAGAGTGGATCTGCACGGGCGTCACTCCTGGGTGAGGCGGGTGCCCGGCGGCTCGCACAGCCGGGGCTCAGGTGTGCACACCTGAACACGGCTACTGACCTCGGCGAAAGACTGCGGAGGTCTGGGATCGATCCCGCAACACGCAGTTCACGCAGGTCAGAGGCGTGTCGGAACGGCTCGGTCGGGCCCGGGTGGGCCGGGCCGGGTGCGAGCGGGCCGGACGGTCAGGCGTGGACGGCGGCGGTCGCGCGCAGCTCGCGCAGCAGCGCGATGTCGCGGGCGTGCCCGTCCCACGGCCCCGTGTCCGATGCCATCGGCGTCTCGACGACCACGGGCACCCCGGCGGTCAGCGGGTGGGACAGCAGCTCGGCGAAGGGCGCCGTCCCGATCCGGCCGGCCCCGATCGTGGCGTGCCGGTCGCGCAGCGACCCTCGTTCGTCGAGGGAGTCGTTGGCGTGCACGAGCCCGAGTCGGCCCGGTCCGACGGCGGTCTCGAGCTCCTCCAGGACGGCGGCGGCCCCGCCGGGGGAGGCCAGGTCGTGACCGGCGGCCCAGGCATGGCAGGTGTCCAGGCAGACGCCCAGGGCGGGGTGGTGCTCGAGCGCGGCGAAGTACGGCGCGAGGTCCCCGACGGTGGCCGCCAGTGCTCGGCCGCCGCCGGCGGTGGGCTCGACGAGCAACCGGGGCCCGCCGTCGGGCTGGGCCTCCAGCACCGGCAGCAGCCGCTCGTGCAGCTGGCGCAGGGCCGCGTCGTACCGGTCCTCGCCGACGGAGGACCCGGCGTGGACGACGACCCCGGCGCAGCCCAGCTCCACGCCCCGGGCGAGGTCGGCGGCGACGACGGCCACCGAGGCCGCGACCGTGGCCTCGGTGGGCGAGCCGACGTTCACCAGGAACGGCGTGTGGATGAACGTGGGCACGCCCCGCTCGGCGAACTCGGCGGTGAACACGGCGTCCTGCCGGGGGTCCCCGGCGCTGCGCCTCCAGCCGCGCGGGTTGCCGACGAAGACCTGCACGGCGTGGGCGTCGACGGCCTCGGCGTAGGCCAGCCCGCCCGTGGCCAGGCCGCCCTTCACCGAGATGTGCGCCCCGATGGGCGCCGGGGGCGTCACAGGAAGCTGAGCAGCAGCGAGACGGTGGTGCCCTGGTCGACGACCTCGCCGGCACCAGGGCTCTGCCGGACCACCTTGTCGCCGGTGATGAAGGTGCTGGAGGTGACCTGCAGCCCGGCGGCGGCGAGCACCGCGGTGGCGTCGGTCAGGCTCTTGCCGCTGACGTCGGGCACGGTGACCTGCACCTTGCCCTGCGACACGGTGATCGTGACCGTCTGCCCGTAGGGCTGGGTGCCGGTGGGGGAGACACCCATGACCCGGCCGGCGGCGACGTCGTTGCTGCGGTCCTCGGCCCGGGCCACGACGAAGCCGAGGTCGACCAGCTGAGCCTCGGCGGCTTCGGGGTCGCTGCCCACGAGGCCGTCGGGGACCACGGCCGTGGCCGGGCCGGTGGCCACCGTCAGGGTGACCGTGGCGCCGCGGCGCAGCTCGGTGCCGGGGGCGGGGTCGACCGACATGACCGACCCGACCTCGACGTCGTCGCTGCGGCTGTCGGCCTGCACCACCTGCAGGTCACCGCCCAGCGCCTCGACCGCCGCCGCGGCGTCGGCGTAGGGCTGCCCGACCAGCGCGCCGTCGACGGTGAACCGTTCGGGGCCCTTGGACACCACGAGCGCGACGTCGCTGCCGATGATGATCCGCGCCCCGTCGGTCGGGTCGGCGGCGATGACGGTGCCGGCGGGGACGTCCTCGCTGAACTCCTCGGTGACCACCGGGTCGAGGTCGGCCTCCTGCAGGAACCCGATGGCCTGCTGCTGGCCCTGCCCCGAGACCGCGGGCACCTCGGTCCAGCGGCCCGAGCCCAGCCACCACCCGATCGCACCGATCGTGACCGCCAGCAGCAGCACGATCGTGACCGCGAAGCGCACCCGACGGCGACGGATGTGCTCGGGTACCCCGACCTTCGGCAGCGGCCGGGGCGAGGTGGCGTGCGGGGGCGGGCGGCGACCCCCGACCGCGCCGGTGGGGGGCAGCGGGACCATCGCGGTGCGACCGCCCCCGCCGCGGTGCGGGGGGATGACCTCGGTGCGCGGGTCGTCGGCGGCGCGGGCGGCGCTGGCCCGGGTCACCGGACGGAGGGTGCCGGTGGCCGTGCTGGCCCGGCCCGTGGGCACGGGGGTGCGGCCCAGGCCCAGGTCGCGGCGCAGCTGCTCGATCTCGGCCAGGAACGCCCCGGCGTCGACCGGGCGGGCACCGGGGTCGCGGCGGGTGGTGCGGCCCACGAGCTCGTCGACCTGCCAGGGCACCGAGGGCGTCTCCTCCGACGGCGGGGGGACGTCGTGGTGCACGTGCTGGTAGGCAACCGCGAGCGGGGTGTCGCCGGCGTAGGGCGGGTGCCCGGTGAGCAGCTCGTACAGGACGACGCCGGCGGCGTAGACGTCGGAGCGGGCGTCGGACCGGCCGCGCTCGAGCTGCTCGGGGGACAGGTAGGCCACCGTGCCGATGAGCACCCCGCCGGTGTGGCTGGTGTGCCCGGTGCCGGCCACGGCGCGGGCGAGGCCGAAGTCGGCCACCTTGACCGCGCCGGAGGTCGAGATGAGCACGTTCTCGGGCTTGATGTCGCGGTGCACGATGCCGGCGCGGTGCGCCGCGCTGAGCCCGGCGAGCACCGGCTCCATGACCGCGAACGCCTCGCCGACGGTCAGCCGGCCCCGGGCCTGCAGCAGGTCGCGCAGCGTGCGGCCGCGCACGAGCTCCATGACCAGGTAGACCAGGCCCTGGTCGCGGCCCTGGTCGCTGACGCCGACGACGTTGGGGTGGCTGAGCATCGCCGCGGCGCGGGCCTCGCGGATGAAGCGGTCGACGAAGGCCGGGTCGTGCGCCAGGTGCTCGACCATGACCTTGACCGCGACCTCGCGGTGCAGCCGCAGGTCGGTGGCGGCGTACACGGTGGACATGCCGCCGCGGGCCACGCGCTGCTCGAGGCGGTACCGCCCCTCCAGGACCAGCCCCAGCACGGGGTCGGTCACGGCGGTCTCCACGTCCCCGAGCATACGAGCGCAGGCCAGCACCCCGGCCCAACGACGCGGGGACCCGCACCACCCGTCCCGCTCAGCGCGGCAGCCACCCCGACCGCACCAGCAGGTCCGGTCCGGCGTCCGCGGGCGAGGCCACGCCGCACAGCAGCATGGCGTGCGCGAGCTCCGCGGACAGCCCGTCGAGCACCGCGCGGACCCCGGCGGCGCCCCCGGTGGCCAGCCCCCACACGGTCGGCCGGCCCACGAAGACCGCCCGCGCGCCGAGGGCGAGGGCCACCAGGGCGTCGGTGCCGCTGCGCACGCCGCCGTCGACGTAGACCTCGACGTCGGCACCGTCCGGGCCGGGCTCGCCCAGCACGGCGTCGACCACCTCGGGCAGGGCGTGCGCACTGGGGACGACGAGGTCGACCTGCCGCCCGCCGTGGGTGGACACCCACACCGCCGAGGCCCCGGCCCGCACGCAGGCCAGGGCGTCGTCACCGCGCAGCACGCCCTTGACCACCACCGGCAGCCCGCTGAGGTCGGCGAACCGGCCGATGTCCGCCGCCGTCCAGGGCGGCCCGGGCTCGGCGGGTGCACCGCCCGGGGCGGGCTGGTTGGCCATGCGCAGCCCCGCGGGCAGGGCGAAGTCGTTGCGCAGGTCGCGGCGACGGCGACCCAGCACCGGGAGGTCGACGGTGAGCACCAGGGCCCGGTAGCCCGCCGCGCCGGCGCGGCGGGCGAGGTCGTCGGTGTGGACGGGGGAGTGCTGCCGGTACAGCTGGAACCACGCCGGAGCGCCGGCCGAGGCGCTGGCGACCTCCTCCACGGTGTGCGTGGCGCTCGTCGACACGGTCAGCAGCGCGCCCGCCCCGGCCGCGGCGCGGGCGGTGGCCAGCTCGCCGTCGGGGTGGGCCATGCCCTGGTAGGCCCACGGGGCGACGCCGACCGGGGTGGCCGCCGGGGTGCCCAGCAGCGTCGTGGTGAGGTCGGCGTGGTCCACGCCGCGCAGCACACGGGGGCGCAGCCGCCAGGACCGCCAGGCCTGCGGTGCCTCCCCGAGGGTGACCTCGGCGTCGGCGCCGCCGGCGTAGTAGTCGAACACCTCCGCCGGCAGGGCCGACCGCGCCCGCGTCTCCAGGTCGTCGAGGTCGAGGTGCGCGGGCCCGCCGTCGGTGCTCCGGGGCTGCTCGCCGGGCTCGCGGCGACGCTGGGTCAGTCCGGTCATGCACCGGACCTAAACTCATCGGGTGGAGTTCTACACCCCCCAAGAGGTCGCGAAGCTGATCGGCGTCTCGCCCAACCGCGTGCGGCAGCTGGTCAACGACGGCAAGCTCCTCGCCCTCCCGGGCAGCGGACGCAGCAAGATCCCGGTCGAGGTCATCCAGGACGGCGAGGTCCTGCGGCACCTGCCCGGCCTGCTGACCCTGCTCGGCGACAGCGGGTTCTCCGAGCAGGAGGCCTTCGACTGGCTGTTCCGCGAGGACGACAGCCTGCCGGGCACCCCGATCCAAGCACTGCGCGACGACCGGCACACCGAGGTCACCCGCCGGGCGCAGGCCCTGGCCTTCTGACCCCGGCCGCGCGCCTCAGCGGGTCAGGGCCACCCGGACGCGGGCGATCTGCGCCCCGGTGAGCCGCCGGGCGAACACCGCCAGGCGGCGTGGCTTGCCCACCGACACCCGGCCGTCGAGCACCCGGTGGTCGGCCTTCTCGATCTCGCGCAGGATCCCGCCGTACAGGTCGGTGGCCGCGCGCACGCAGTCGCGCGACTCCGGGGCCAGCATCGGTGTCCCGGGGGCGGCGTCGTCGTAGCGGCGCCGGACGACGGCGACCATCTCGCGCATCAGCGCGGTGAACCCGGGGGTGTGCTGCCGGGCGGCCAGCTGCTCGCGGGTCACCCCGTGCGCGGCCATCATGTCCGCGGGCAGGTAGACCCGGCCGCGGTCGACGTCCTCGGCGACGTCGCGCAGGAAGTTCGTGAGCTGGAAGGCCTCGCCCAGCGCGATCGCGTGCGGGGCGGCCTCCTCGCGGGTCACGCCCCTCGCCGTCCCCAGGACCGGCAGGACCTGCAGCCCGATCACCGACGCCGAGCCCCACATGTACCGGTCGAGGGCGTCGAGGTCGGCGTACCCGGTGACGTCGAGGTCGCTGGTCATGGCGGCGAGGAAGTCGACCAGGTGCTCGCGGGGGATGTCGTAGCGGCGCACCGTGTCGGCCAGCGCCAGGCGCACCGGGTCGTCGGAGTGCCCGGTCTCCACGGCGGTCAACGCGTCCTGCGACCAGGCCAGCAGCTCGGCCTCCGGATCGCGACCGGGCTCGTCGGCGCCGACGTCGACGATGTCGTCGGCCACCCGCGCCGCGGCGTACAGCGCGTGGATGGCCTGCCGGCGGTCGGGGGTGAGCAAGCGGGTGGCCAGGAAGTAGGACTTGCCGTGCTCGGCGGCGATCGCCCGGCACCGCGCGTAGGCGGCGGTCAGCTCCGTGGTCGTGCGGCCGCTCATCCGGTGATCCGTTGCGCCGCGAGCCGGCCGCTGACCAGCACCATCGGGACGCCGACGCCCGGCTGCACGCTCGACCCGGCCAGCACCACGTTCTCCGGACCGCCGCGGGGGTAGGTCGAGGGCCGGAACGGGCCGGTCTGCGCGAAGGTGTGCGCCAGCGCGAACGGCGTGCCGGCGGCCATGCCCTGGGCGGCCCAGTCGGTGGGGGTCAGCATCTCCTCGACCTCGATCGACCCGGTGAGGTCGGTCCACCCGCGCGCCTCCATGGTCTGCAGCACCTCGTCGCGGTAGCGCGGACCCAGCGCCGGCCAGTCGATGCCGGGCGCCAGGTCGAGGTTCGGCGTCGGGGCCACGATGCTGATCACCTGCCCGCCCTCGGGGGCCAGGCTGCGGTCGGTCTTGCTGGGCATGGAGATGAGCAGGCTGGGGTCGCTCATGGGCCGGCCGGTGCGGGTCAGCTCGTCGAAGACCCCGCGCCACGAGTCGCCGAAGCTGATCGTGTGGTGCGCCCGGTCGGCGAACTCCTGCCGCACGCCGACGTGGATGGCCACGCAGCTGGGGGAGTAGGTGGGCTTCACCCGCCGCGATCGGGAGGGCACCAGCGACTCGGGCCGGTCGACGGTGACGACGACGGCGTCGGCGGGCAGCAGCTCGCCGTCCTCGAGCCGGACGCCGACCGCGCGGCCGCCGCGCAGGTCCAGCGAGGCCACGCCCGTGCCGTAGCGGAAGGTGACCCCGGCATCGGCGGCTGCGGCGGCCAGGGCGGCGGGCACGGCGTGGATGCCGCCGACCGGGTGCCAGACGCCCTTGCCGATGTCGAGCTCGGCGATGATCGCGTAGGCGGCGATGGCCCGGAACGGCGAGACCCCGGCGTAGAGGGCCTGGAAGCTGAACAGCCGGCGCAGCCGGTCGTCGGTCAGCCGGCGGTCGACGTGCGGGGCCAGCCGGCCGAAGCCGCCGCGGCGGGCCAGCTCGAGCACCGGGCGCCCCACCAGGTCCAGCGGGGAGTCGAGGTTGCGGTCGATGAAGACGTCCCACTGCAGCCGGTCGAGCTCGCGGATGTGCTGCAGGTAGGCCAGCACCTCCTCGCCGGCGCCCGGGCCGCAGACCCGCTCGGCCTCGGCGGCGAAGGCCGCCGGGTCGGCGTGCACGTCGAGGGTCGACCCGTCGGCGTACTGGGCGCGGTAGGTGGTCTCCAGCGGCAGCAGCTCGAGGCGGTCCTCCAGCGACTCGCCGACGCAGGCCAGCGCGTCGCGGATCAGCCCCGGGGCGGTGAGCACCGAGGGGCCGGTGTCCAGGGCGTAGCCGTCGCGCTCGACCCGGCCGGCGCGGCCGCCGGGGCCGGGGCCGCGCTCGACGACGGTGACCTCGCGGCCGGCGCCGCGCAGCCGCAGGGCCGCCGAGAGACCGGCGAGACCGGCCCCGACGACGACGACGCGGTCGGTGCGCCCGGGGACGGTCCTCACGTCGTGCGGGTGGTCGCCGCGACGGCCAGCGCGTCGAGGGCCGAGCGGGCGTCGTCGAGCACCGGGGCCTCGGCGATGGCCTCGCGGGCGGCCGCGGTCTGGGTGGTGATGCGGTCCTCGACCTGCTGCAGGGCGCCGCAGCTGCGCATCAGGTCGCGGACGGCGTCGAGGTCGTCGGCGGTGGACCGCGGGTCGCCGAGCACGCGGCGCAGCAGTGCCCGCCCCTCGGCGTCCGCGGAGGTCTCCGTCAGGGCGACGAGCAGGGTCTGCTTGCCCTCGCGGAGGTCCTCGTCGGCCGACTTGCCGGTGACGTCCGGGTCACCGAAGACGCCGAGCACGTCGTCGCGCAGCTGGAACGCCTCGCCCAGCGGAAGCGCGATGGCGGTGTAGGCCTCGACGACGTCGGGGCCGGCGTCGGCGATGGCCGCCCCGAGGTGCAGCGGCCGCTGCACGGTGTAGCCGGCGCTCTTGTAGCGGGCCACCTTGAGCGCGCCCTCCGGGCCGGGGAGGCCGCCGGCGGCCCGCAGCAGGTCCAGGTACTGCCCGGCCGTGACCTCGGTGCGCATGGTGTCCCACACCGGGCGGGCGCGGACGAGCGCCTCGGCGCTGATGCCCGAGCGGCGCAGCAGCTCGTCGGACCAGACCAGGGCGAGGTCGCCGACCAGGATGGCCGCCCCGGTGCCGAAGAGCGCGGGGTCGCCGTCGAGGCCGTGGTCGGCGTGCCGGCCGGCGAAGCCGATGTGGGTCGACCGGCGGCCGCGCCGGGTGGTGGCCTCGTCCATGACGTCGTCGTGCACCAGCGCGCTGCCGTGCACGAACTCCAGCGCGGCGACCGCGCGCAGCACGGCGGCGTCGTCCTCGGGGTGGGCGGTGGACACCGCACGCCAGCCCCAGTAGGCGAACGCGGGGCGCAGGCGCTTGCCGCCCTCGGCGACCGCGCGCACCTCCTCGAGCACGGGCACCAGCTCGTCGTCCATGCCGGCGAGCACGGCGCGCTTCTCGGCGAGGAAGGCCTCGAGGGTGTCGCTGACCGTGGTGCGCAGGCGGTCGAGATCGGCCGCGCGGAGGGATACCGCCTGGTCAGCGCTGTTTGCGCTGGTTGATGGAGTCGCTCTGGTCCCTGCGGTCACCCTGCGAGTATGCCCGGACCCGATCTCGCGCACCCGTCGTGATCACGACCACCACCGCCGCCTCACCCCGATCGGCCCTCGCGCGCCGTAGTCTTGCTGCCCGTGACCGGCACCGTGCGCGACCTGCTCGACCAGGCCCGACCCACCTGGTCCTTCGAGTTCTTCCCGCCCAAGAACGAGGCCGGGCAGGAGCAGCTGTGGACGGCGCTGCGCGAGCTCGAGCGGTTGGCACCGTCGTTCGTCTCGGTCACCTACGGCGCCGGCGGCTCGACCCGCGAGGGCACCCTCGCGGTCACCGAGCGCATCGCCACCGACACCACGATGCTGCCGCTGGCCCACCTCACGGCCGTCGACCACTCGGTCACCGAGCTGCGCAACGTCATCAGCCGGCTGGCCGCGGCGGGGGTGCGCAACATCATGGCGCTGCGCGGCGACCCGCCGGGGGCGGACCCGCAGGCCGACTGGACGGCGCACCCGCAGGGCCTGCGCTACGCCGCGGAGCTGGTCGAGCTGGTGAAGTCGATCGGTGACTTCGGGGTCGGGGTCGCGGCCTTCCCCGAGTCGCACCCCCGGTCATCGGACGCCGAGACCGACGCGGACATGTTCGTGGCCAAGTGCCGAGCCGGTGCCGACTTCGCGATCACCCAGATGTTCTTCCGGGTCGAGGACTACCTGGGCCTGCGCGACCGGGTCGCCGCGCGCGGGTGCGACGTCCCGGTGCTGGCCGGGGTCATGCCGGTGACCAGCACCAAGCAGATCGCCCGCATCGTGCAGCTGTCGGGCCAGGCGTTCCCGGCCGAGCTGGCCGAGCGGTTCGCCGCCGTCGACGGCGAGACGCCGGAGGCCAAGCGGGCCCAGCGCGAGCTCGGCGTCGACGTGGCCACCGAGATGTGCGCGACGCTGCTGGCCGAGGGCGTGCCCGGCATCCACTTCATCACCATGAACCGCTCGACCGCGACCCGTGAGGTCTACTCCCGGCTGGTGCCGGCGAGCGCGTCCGCCGCCTCCTGAGCCGCGCGGCGCAGCGCCACCCGCTCGGCCCGGTAGCCGCCGACCACCCCGACCACGGGCAGGTTGGACAGCGCACGGGCGCCCAGGTTGCCCTTGGGGCGGGCGTCGAGCGCGTCGTCGATGCGCGACAGCAGCCGGGCGACCCGCCACAGCGTGCGGGCGGCACCCGCGGCCCCGCGACGCCGCTCGCGCTCGCCCAGGACGTCGTCGGCGTAGACGCCCTTCTGCCGGGTGAGCAGCGGAGCCACCTGATCGGGGGTCAGCTGCCGGTCCAGCAGCACGGCCGAGAGCAGGGCGACCCGCCGCTCGGGCTCGTCGACGTCGTGCTCGGCGGCGACCCCGAGCACGACCAGCGACTGCATGGCTGCGCCGACCCCGTTCTGCAGCGGCAGCAGGTCGGCGAGCTTGCCGGCGAACCGCGGGGCGGCCGACCCGACCGCGACCACCCGGCTGACCGTCTCGGCCCACCAGGACGCCCGGTCGGCCGCCGGCACGGTGTCGGGACGGTCGAGGCGGGCGACGACCGGGGCCCAGAGCCGGTCGACCCGGCGGAGGACGTCGACCACGACGGCGTCGGAGACGGGGGCTGCCACGACGGCGACGCTAGTGGCCATCCTGTGCGCCCGCTCTGCGACGATCGGCCGATGAGCGAGGACATCACGGCCCTGGTCGCGCAGGTCGAGGAGCAGGAGCGCCGGCTGGTGCTCACCCGCTTCACCCACGACGACGCCTGGCGGCTGGGCACGCTCCTGGTCGAGCTCGCCCGCGCCCGGGCGCTGCCCGTGACCGTGGACATCACCCGCGGCCAGCAGCAGCTGTTCCACGCAGCGCTGCCGGGCACCGCGGCGCACAACGACGTCTGGATCGCCCGCAAGGTGGCCACCGTGCGCGAGCTGGGCACGTCGTCCTTCCTGGCCGGCCTGCAGGCCCGGGCCCGCGGCGAGGTGTTCGAGGAGGCGCCCTGGATCGACGCGTCGCGGCTGGCCGGGCACGGCGGGGCCTTCCCGATCACCGTCGCGGGGGTCGGCGTCGTGGGCACGCTGACCGTGTCGGGGCTGCCGCAGGCCGACGACCACGCCCTGGCCGTCGAGGCGCTGGAGCTGTTCCTGGCCGGCTGACCTGTGGGGACCGTGTGAAGGTGCTTGAACGTCGCAGCACCCGCGGATCCCGACGTACGGTGGGTCATGGTCCGACGGGGGTGGCGCTGGGCCGTGGTGGCCCTGGGCCTGGCCGTCCTGGTCGCGCTGCCGGCGCTGGTCGCGGCCCTGCCCGCCGACGACCGCGACCTGTCGGCCGCCGAGCTACGGGCGCAGGTGGTGGCCAGCGAGGACGTCGCGTTCTCCGGGTACGCCATCTCCACCGGCGGCCTCGTGCTGCCGGTGTCCGACGCGCTCACCGGCGTCGCCGACCTGCTGTCGGACCAGACCGCGCTGCGCGCCTGGTACCGCGACGCCGACGACTGGCGGGTCGACGTCGTCACCGCCACCGGGGAGACCGGCACCCACCGCGACGCCTCGGGCACCTGGACGTGGGACTACGCCGACCAGCGGGCCAGCCGCGGCGACGACCCCCCGCTGGCACTGCCGAGCGCGCCCGACCTGCTGCCCAGCGCGCTCGGTCGACGGCTGCTCAGCGAGGCCACCGACGCCGAGCTCACCCGGATCGCCCCCGCCCGGGTGGCCGGGGTGGACGCCGTGGGGCTGCGGTACACCCCGGCCGACGCCGCGGCGTCGGTCTCGGCCGTCGACGTCTGGGTCGACCCGGGCACCGGCCTGCCGCTGCGGGTGGTGGTGCGCAGCGCCGACACCGACGTGCCGGCGCTGGACACCCGATTCCTCGACCTCGACCTGTCGGCGCCGGCTGCCTCGACCACCGACTTCTCCCCGCCGGCGGACAGCGACATCACCCGTGACCAGGACCTCCGGGACCTCGACCTCGGTCGGCAGGAGCGGGCCGACCTGCCGAGCGCCCTCGCCGGGCTGGCGCGGCGCACGTTCGACGGGGTGCCCGACCAGGTGGGCGCCTACGGCTCGGGCATCACCGTGCTGGCCGTCAGCGCCCTGCCCGGGCGGGCGGCCGGGTCGTTGCGGGACCAGCTCAGCCGCACACCCGGCGCCGTCGTCGACGACCTGGGCGTGCGCATCGCGGCCGGCCCCCTGTCGCTGATGGTCGCCGGCACCAGCACCCGGGACGGCGGCAGCGGCACCTACCTGCTGGCCGGCACGGTCACCCTCGACGCGCTGGCCGCCGCCGCGCGCCAGATCCAGGAGGCAGGCCGTTGACCGGCTCGGACACCGTCATCGCGACCCACGGGTTGCGCAAGGCCTACGGCAGCCTGCGCGCCGTCGACGGCATCGACCTCGACGTGCGGGCCGGCGACGTCTACGGCTTCCTCGGCGCGAACGGGTCGGGCAAGACCACCACCGTGCGCATGCTGCTGGGGCTGGTGCTGCCCACCGCCGGCACCGTCGAGGTGCTGGGCCGGCCGATCCCGAAGGCCGCGCGCGAGGTGCTGCCGCAGGTCGGTGCGCTCATCGAGCACCCCGCCGCCTACGGCCACCTGTCGGCGGCGGCCAACCTGTCGCTGTTCGACGCGGCCGGCCCGGGTGGGGTGCGGCGCACCCGCCGCTCGCGCATCGCCGAGGTGCTCGAGCAGGTCGGGCTCGGCGGGGTGGGCAAGCGCCCGGTGCGCGGGTTCTCCCTGGGCATGCGCCAGCGGCTGGGCCTGGCCGGTGCGCTGCTGCGCCGTCCGGCCCTGCTCGTGCTCGACGAGCCCACCAACGGGCTGGACCCCCAGGGCATCCACGAGATCCGCACCCTGCTGCTGGACCTCAACCGCACCGGGACGACGGTCTTCCTCTCCTCCCACCTGCTGGCCGAGATCGAGCAGCTGGCCACCCGGGTCGGTGTGCTCGACCGGGGCCGCATGGTGCTGCAGGACGACCTCGCCACCCTCACCGCGCCCACCGGCGCCACCGTGGTGGACACCCCGCAGGCCGAGCGCGCCCGCGCGGTGCTCGGCGACCGGGTGCTGTCGGCCGACGGCGACCGGCTCGTGGTGCGGGGTGCCGAGCCGGCGGAGGTCAACGCCGTGCTGGTCGGGGCGGGGGTACCGGTGTCGGGGCTGACCCTGCAACGCCCCACGCTGGAGGAGGTCGTGCTGGCTGCGGCCACGGGATCCGGGGACCGGGTGGCCGCATGATCGCCGTCGAGCTGCGCAAGCTGTTCCGCCGCCCGCGCACCTGGATCACCATCGCGCTGCTGAACAGCCTGCCCGTGCTGGTGGCGGTGCTGCTGAAGCTCACCGACCTGGCGCCGCGGCCGGGGGAGGGGCCGGCGTTCCTGTCCGCCGTCCTCACCAACGGCACGCTGTTCCCGCTGGCGGCACTGGCCATCGTGCTGCCGCTGTTCCTGCCCATCGCCGTCGCGGTGGTGGCCGGCGACGCGGTCGCCGGCGAGGCGCAGGGCGGCACGCTGCGCTACCTGCTGGCCCGCCCGGCCGGGCGCACCCGGCTGCTGGTGGCCAAGCTGGTCGCGGTCATCGCCTTCGTGCTGGTCACCGTGGTGATCGTCGCGGCGGTCGGCTACCTGGTGGGCACGACGCTGTTCGAGGTGCAGTCGGTCGGCGCGACCACGGCGTTGTCGGGCAGCACGCTGACCCCCGAGCAGGTGGCCTGGCGCACGGTGCTGTCGATCGGCTACGTGACCATCTCGATGCTCGGCGTGGCGGCGTTCGCGCTGTTCTTCTCCACGCTGACCGACTCGCCGCAGCTGGCCACCCTCGGTGCGCTGGCGGTGCTCATCGGTTCGTCGCTGCTGTTCACCCTCGACGCGGCCTCGGACATCGCGCCCTACCTGCCCACCCGCTACTGGCTCAGCTTCGTCGACTTCTTCCGCGACCCGATCCTGTGGCGCGACGTGGTGCGCGGGCTGGGCCTGCAGGCGGTGTACGTGGTCGTGCTGCTGGGCGCCGCCTGGGCGAACTTCACCACCAAGGACATCGCCTCCTGAGGAACGGCTAGCTTCCCGGCATGCGGATCAGCCCGACCGAGCTCGACGCCGTCGTCGCGGGGACGCTGGACCTGGCGTTCCGGCGGTGGGACCGGCCACGGGTGCTGGTGGGCACCCGCATGCGCACCCGGGTCGGGCTGGTGGAGGTCACCTCGGTCGACGAGGTCGACCCCGCGACGCTGACCGAGGACGACGCCCGCCGCGCCGGTGCCCGCGACCTGGCCGCCCTGCTGCGCGGGCTGGCGGCCGACCCGGACCGGCCGGTCTTCCGCGTCGGCATCCGGTTCGCCGGCGAGGACCCGCGGGCCGTGCTGCGTCGCACCCCGCCCACCGCCGACGAGGTGGCTGCGCTGCAGGCGCGCCTGGACCGGCTGGACCGTGCGTCGTCGTCCGGGGCCTGGACCGCGGCCACCCTGGCGGTCATCGACGCCCACTCGGAACGCCGTGCCCCGGAGCTGGCCGACGAGCTCGGTCGCCCGACGCCGGAGTTCAAGCGCGACGTGCGCAAGCTCAAGGAGCTGGGCCTCACCGAGTCCCTCGACATCGGCTACCGGCTGTCGCTGCGGGGCGCCGCGGTGGTCGACGCGGCGCTGCGGGCGGCGGGGCAGCCGGTGCCCGAGCGGGCTCCTGCTCCGGAGGGCACCCCGCTGCCCAGCCTGGGCGCGCCGGCCACCCGGGCGCTGCGGGCCGCTGGGCTCACCACGCTGGAGGCCGTCGCCGACCTCCCCGAGGCCGACCTGCTCGCCCTGCACGGGGTCGGCCCGATCGCCGTCGCCCGCATCCGCGCCGCAGTGGGACGCTGACCAGCGGGCCCGAGTGCGCAGTCGCGGTCGCCGGCACGCCGCGGCGCGCCGGCCCCGGGAACCGCGGCTGCACGGTCGAGGTCCGAGGTGCCACCGCTCCGCGGGATCGGTTGCATGTGACCTGAGGTTGCAGGTAGGCGCCACCCGGCGTAGCAAGTAGTTGGATTGAGCAACTACATCGGTAGGGTGCGACATGTGCGGAATCGCGGGCTGGGTCTCCTTCGACGACGACCTGCGCCGGCAACGGGCCACGGCGCAGGCGATGACCGACACCATGGCGTGCCGGGGCCCGGACGACGCGGGCCTGTACCTGCGGGAGCACGTGGCGCTGGGCCACCGCCGGCTCGCGGTCATCGACGTCGCGCACGGCCGTCAGCCCATGGCGCTCTCGGCCACCGGCGCGCTGGGTGCCGGTCCCGACGCCGACCGGGTCGCCGACGACGAGCTGGCCATCGTCTACTCCGGCGAGGTGTACGACTTCCGGGAGCACCGGGCGGCCCTGGGCGGCCGGTTCGACACCGGCAGCGACACCGAGGTCGTGCTGCGGGCCCACCGCGCGGGCCTGGGCCGCGACCCGCGCGAGGTGGTGGCCGGGTTCAACGGCATGTTCGCCTACGCCCTCTGGGACACCCGCCGCGAGGAGCTGCTGCTGGTCCGCGACCGGCTCGGCGTGAAGCCGCTCTACTACTACCCGACCCCGGACGGCGTGCTCTTCGGGTCGGAGCCCAAGGCGGTGCTGGCCCACCCCGACGTGCCGCGCGTGGTCGACGCGGCCGGGCTGCGGCAGGTGTTCGGCATGGTCGCCGACCCCGCGCACACCCCGTTCGCCGGGCTGCGCGAGGTGCCGCCCGGGCACGTCGTCCGGGTCAGCCGCTCGGGGGTGCAGGAGCTGCGGTACTGGCAGCTGGAGTGCACCCCGCACACCGACGACGTCGACGCCACGGTGGCCCGGGTGCGCGAGATCCTCGACGACACCGCCCGCCGGCAGCTGGTCGCCGACGTCCCGCTCTGCACGCTGCTCTCCGGGGGCCTGGACTCCTCCGCCCTCACCGCGCTGGCCGCCCGGCAGCTCGCCGAGGCCGGGCAGGGTCCGGTGCGGTCGTTCTCGGTCGACTTCGCCGGCAACGACACCGACTTCGTCGCCGACGAGGTGCGCGGCACCCCGGACGCGCCCTACGTCCGCGACGTCGCCGCCCACGTGCGCAGCGACCACACCGACGTCGTGCTCGACGACGCCGGGCTGCTCGACGACGCCGCGCGGCAGGCCGTGCTGCGGGCGCGGGACACGCCGGGCATGGGCGAGATCGACACCTCCCTGTACCTGCTCTTCGGTGCGGTGCGGCGCAGCTCCACGGTCGCGCTGAGCGGCGAGAGCGCCGACGAGGTGTTCGGCGGCTACGTCGACTTCCACGACCCGGCCGCGGTCGGGGCGGACACGTTCCCGTGGCTGGCCGGCCGCATGATGGCCACCATGGCCGGTGGCGGCCCCGGCGACCTGCTGCACGAGCGGGTGGCCAAGGAGCTCGACCTGCGCGGGCACGTCGAGGACGCCTACCGGACGACGATGGCCGAGGTGCCCCGGCTGGACGGCGAGACCAGCCACGACGCCCGCATGCGCGAGGTCTCCTACGCCTACCTCACCCGGTTCCTGCCGGTGCTGCTCGACCGCAAGGACCGGATGAGCATGGCCGTCGGTCTCGAGGTGCGGGTGCCCTTCTGCGACCACCGGCTCGTCCAGTACGTGTTCAACGCCCCCTGGCACCTGAAGACCTTCGACGGCCGGGAGAAGAGCCTGCTCCGCGCGGCCACCGCGGACCTGCTGCCGCAGTCGGTCGTCGAGCGGGTGAAGAGCCCCTACCCCTCGACCCAGGACCCGCGCTACGGCGAGGGGATCGCCACCCGGTTCGCCGCGCTGGCCGCCGACCACGACTCGCCGCTGGCCGACCTGGTCGACCTCGACGCCGGGCTCGGCGCCCCGCGGATGGTGCAGGACCGGCTGCTGTTCGTCGACCGCTGGCTGCGCGAGTACGACGTCGACGTCCAGGTGTAGTCAGCTCGACAGGCGGGTGCAGTCGGCCGGGCCCAGCTCGACCGGCTGCCCCGCCGCCAGCTCGGCCAGCACCATGCCCTGCACCAGCGGGTCGGTGGGCAGCTGGCCGTGGGACACGCTGCTGGTGGCGCACACCGACTGCACGCTGATGTTCAGCGCCCCCTCGAGCTCGGCCGTCGTGGGCGGGGTGACCGTCTGGTCGTCCTCGGTCCAGATCGACACCCAGGTCGGGCCGGCCGGGGTCTCGTCGTCGGCGTTGAGCCGGCGCAGCAGGTCGCTGCTGGTGGTCAGCTGCCGGCAGGCCTCGGGGCACTGGTCGGGCGCCAGCGACGCGCCGAGGTCGGCGACCGTCGTCCCGTGGTGCGGTGAGCCCAGGGTGACGACACGGCGGGCCTGGGCGGCGCCGCCGTCCTCGGCGGCCCACAGTCGGGCGACCACGCCACCGGCCGAGTACCCCACGACGTCGACCCCGTCGGCGCCCGTGCGGTCCAGGGCGGCGTCCACGGCGTCACCGAGCACGTCCGCGGCGGCCTGCAGGTCGCCGGTGCCGTCCCCGGGCAGGGCGACGACGGTGGCGTCCCGCCCCGCGGCGGTGAGGACGTCGGCCAGCTGCTGGAGCCCGGTGGTCGACCCGCCGTAGCCGGGCACCAGGAGCACCGGCCCGGGCTCGGTCTGGCTCACCGTGGCCGGTGCCGGGGTGGTGAGCCGGGGGACCAGGACGGCGGCGGTGACGGCGAGGGCCCCGACGACCAGCGCGGCGAGCAGCCCGAGCACCAGGCGGCGGCGGGCGGGGGAGAGGCCGGCGAGCATTCCTCCACTGTCCCTGGTGGACTGGTGGTGTGCCGCCGTACCTGAGCCGCGAGGAGTACTTCACAGCGTGGTCACAGTGGCACGGCGGCACCGACCCGCGGTCGTCGCCGGTGGTGCGCGGGTGGTTGACCCTCGCCCACACCCTGGCCCGCCCGCTGGCCGGGCTGTCCCCGCTGGTGGTCACGCTGGTCGGTCTGCTGGTGGCCGCCGCAGCGGTCGGGCCCGCGGCGGCCGGTGGTGCGTGGCTCCTGCTGGCCGGGGCCCTCGTGGGCGCCTCGGGGCTGCTGGACTCCCTCGACGGCGCGCTCGCCATCGCCGGCGGGCGGGCCTCGCGGCGGGGCTTCGTGCTCGACTCCGCCGTCGACCGGCTCACCGAGGTCGCCTACGCGGCTGCGTTCTGGGTCGCGGGTGCACCGGGATGGCTGGCGGTGGTGTTCGGGGCGCTGTGCTGGTTCCCCGACTACCTGCGGGCCCGGGCCGGGCAGGCCGGGGTCGAGGAGACCGGGGCGATCTCGGTGTGGGAGCGGCCGGCCCGGGTGGCGGTGGCCGGGATGTCCCTGGTCGGCGCGGGGGTGGCGTCCGTGGTCGGGCTGCACGGGCTGGTCGTCGTGCTCGGTGCGGCAGCGGGCGCCGTGCTCGGCGCGGTCGGCAGCATCCAGCTCGCCGTGCAGCTCCGTCGGGCGCTGGGGTGAGCCGGGCCGTTACGCTCGGGTGAACCCTGGGCGACCTCCTGCCCCGCAGACCGGGTTCGCACCCCTGCTGCCGAACCCCCCTGGAGTCCCACCGTGCCCGTCGTCGTGACCGGTTCGATCGCCACCGACCACCTGATGACCTTCCCGGGGAAGTTCGCCGAGCAGTTCATCGAGGGCCAGATGGAGAACGTCTCGCTGTCGTTCCTGGTCGACGACCTGGTGCAGCACCGCGGCGGCGCCGGGGCGAACATGGCCTACGGCATGGGCCTGCTGGGTCTGGCGCCGGTGCTGGTCGGGTCGGTCGGCTCGGACTTCGACGACTACGACGCCTGGCTGCAGCGGCACGGGGTCGACACCCGCTCGATCCGGTGGTCGGAGGTCAAGCACACCGCCCGCTTCACCTGCACCACCGACGTCACGAACAACCAGATCGCGTCGTTCTACAGCGGCGCCATGGCCGAGGCCTCGTTCATCGAGCTGGCCCCCGTCGCTGCCCGGGTGGGCACCCCCGACCTCGTCGTCGTCGGCCCCAACGACCCGACGGCGATGGTGCGGCACACCGAGGAGTGCCGCGAGCGCGGCTACCCGTTCCTGGCCGACCCCTCCCAGCAGCTGGCCTGGGCCGACGGCGAGATGATCCGCAGCCTGGTCGAGGGCGCCGACCTGCTGTTCACCAACGAGTACGAGGCCGCGCTGCTCAAGCAGAAGACCGGCTGGAGCCACGACGAGGTGCTCGACCGCGTCGGCTGCTGGGTGGTCACCCGGGCGGCCAAGGGTGTGCGCGTCGAGAGCCGCACGGCCGACCCGATCGAGGTCATCGCCGTCCCCGAGACCAAGCCGGTCGAGCCCACCGGCGGCGGCGACGCGCTGCGCGCCGGGTTCGTCGCCGCCCGCCAGTGGGGTCTGGGCATCGAGCGGGCCACCCAGGTGGGCTCGGCGGTGGCCACCGCGGCGGTCGAGGTCATCGGCACCCAGGAGTACGACCTGCCCCGCGGGTCGTTCCTCGAGCGATTCGCCCAGGCCTTCGGTGCCGACGCCGCCGACGAGGTGGCCCCGCACCTGCCTCAGTCGCCGCGCAGCGCCTGACCGATCGAGGGGTCGGCCTGCCAGTCGCTGAAGGGGATCCGGCGGATCTCCTTCAGCTCGCCGATCGTCGACCACTCGTTGCCGCCCAGGCGGGCCAGCGGGCGCAGCGCCTCGATGCGGGGCCGGCCGTCGCGCACGGCGTCGGTGTGCGCGCTGACGTGCACCACCCGGCCGAACACGATCGTCGAGTCGCCCAGCGACAGGGTCGAGTGCAGGGTGCACTCGAGGGTGACCGGGCTGGCCGCGACCCGCTTGACCCCCACGACGTCGCTGTCCTCGAGGACGACGCCGGTGTGCTCGGCCTCGTCCTGGTCCGGCGGGAAGTCGGTGCTCGTGGCGTTGACCTGCTCGAACAGCTCCTCGGGGGTCACGCCGATGGTGAACTCACCGGTGGCCTCGACGTTGGTCAGGCTGTCCTTGCGGCCCACGCTGGTGAACTGCACGACCGGCGGGTCGACGCAGGCCACGGTGTAGAAGGAGTGCGGGGCCAGGTTGTGCACGCCCTCGGCCGACCGGGTGCCCACCCAGGCGATCGGCCGGGGGACGACGACGGAGTTCAGCACCCGGTAGAAGGCCTTCGGGTCCATCTCGGCGGGGTCGAAGCTGGTGCGCTCGTGTGCGGTCACCCGGTCAGTGTGCGGCCCCGCCAGTGCAGGGTCCCGCGGTGGTGCCCGAGCACCGAGCGCACCACCAGCCCGTCGAGCACGAGCACACCGAGCGGGTGCGCGAGACTGTCGGGCCACACCCGCCCTCCGGTGCGGGCCGCGGCCACCGCGCGCCCTGCCACCCCCGCCGCGTAGCCCACCAGGCCGGCCCGGCCGCCGGCCAGCGGCGGCAGCACCCAGACGGCGGCCAGCGCGGCCCCGGCGGCCAGGCTGCCCGCGGGGGAGCCACCCAGCGCCGACCACAACGACTTCTCGTAGCCCGCGGACAGCTCGGCCCAGCCGTCGTACATGCGGGTGGTGGCCAGCGCCGACCCGTCGGCCACGACGCCCCGGCCGCCGGCCCGCTTGACCGCCCGCAGCAGAGCGATGTCCTCGAGCACCTCACCGCGCACCGACCCGTGGCCGCCGGCGCGCTCGTAGCCCGCCCGTCGCACGGCGAGGAACTGCCCGTTGGCCGCCGCCATCGAGGGACGGCCAGGCCGCTCGGCCAGCCGCAGCGGCAACGTGGTCGCCCACAGCCACTGCTGCAGCGGCTGCACCAACCGCTCGGCGGGGGTCACCGCCAGCTGTCGGGGCCACGGGGAGACGAGGTCGAGGTCGTGCGCCTGGAGCAGGGCGACGGCGGCGGCCACCGCGTGCGGGGCGAGCCGGACGTCGGCGTCGACGAAGACCAGGACGTCGACGTCCTCCGCACCGGCCGCGCCCTGCGCGCAGGCGTTCGGCTTGCCCAGCCACCCGGGTCGCGGCGGGGCCGCGGTGAGCACCCGGGCGCCGTGCGCCGCGGCCACCTCGGCGGTGCCGTCGGCGGAGCCGTCGTCGACGACCACGACGTCCAGGTGGGCCACCCCGGTCTGGGCCGCCAGCGCGTCGAGGCAGCCGGGGAGCTGGTGCGCCTCGTCACGCGCCGGGACGACGACCCGCACCCGCGCCGCGGTGGCCGGCGGGTCGGCCGGCGGCGTGCGCAGCAACTGGGCGTTCAGGACGGCGTGGGCGGCGCCCGCGACCGAGACGCCGGCGAGCACCCGCACCACCCGCCGTCCGTGGGCGCGCCGCCCCGGCCGCACCCGCCGACCCGTCGGAGGACGCTCAGGACCCAGGACGTGGCTCGAACGGGTCCTGGGCGTCATGAGACTCCTCCGCCTCCGACGCGGGGGCGGGCGCGGGCGCGGGCGGCGAGGGCGGCCAGGACCGGCAGGCTCAGGACCACCCCCCAGGCCGCGGAGCCGGGCAGCCCCAGCCAGCCGACGTGGGCCAGGGCGCCGCCGAGCACCATCCACGCCAGAGCCACCAGCGGCGCGTGGTCGGGCAGCGTGGCCGGGCGCCCGGCCACCAGCAGGTCGAGCGCCGTCATGAGCACCAGCCCGGCCAGCAGCCAACCGGCGAGGTTGGTCAACGGCACCGTGTCGATGCCCGGGAGCCCCGGGGTGGGGTGCGCCCACGTCCAGTAGCCGGCCTGCACGAGCTGGGGGTCCAGGACGACGTCCCACGCGGCGAAGACGTAGGCGGCCACCGCGATGCGCCCGGGGCGGGAGCCGGGCACGAGGCGGGTGGCCAGCAGCCAGCTCGGCCAGACCATCATCAGCCAGGCCAGGGGCACCAGGAACGGGACGCCGAGCAGCGTGGGCCCCAGGGCGTCGCTGTAGGTGTAGCTGCCGTAGGGGAAGCCCGTGGCCAGGCCGACCGACTCGAACAGCACCGACGCCAGCACGGTGAGGCCGGCGACGGCCAGCCCGGTGCGCCAGCCGCGCGAGAGCCCGGCGTGCACGACGGTCAGGGCCGAGCCCAGCAGCACGATCGTCCAGCTGACCGCGTCGCGGGCGCCGCCCCCGGTCAGCGGGTAGGCGATCGCGGTGGCCAGCAGCGCCCCGGTGAGGGCCCAGGGGGCGGACCTCATCGACGCAGCAGGCGGCGCAGCACGCGGGCCCGGCCGCCGCGGTCGGCGAGCACCACACGGGCGGCCGTGCGGCCGCTGTTGCCGCTCACGCCGCCGCCGGGGTGGGTCGAGGCCCCGGTCAGGTAGAGCCCGGGCAACCCCGGTACGCGGTGGCCCGACAGCTCCGGCGTGGGCCGGAACGCGAACATCGAGGCCAGCGACATCTCGACGTGCATGACGTTGCCGCGCGGCAGCCGCAGCTCCTGCTCCAGCCTCAGCGGTGTCTGGATGTACAGCCGCTGCACCGAGTCGGCGAACCCGGGGGCGAAGAGGTCGACCGCGTCGACGAGGCGGGCTGCCTCGGCCTCGGCGATGGTGTCCCAGTCGCGGCCGTCGCCCAGCTCGTAGGGGTACCACTGGCCCCAGATCGTCACCACGTGCTGGCCGGCCGGGGCCAGGGTGTCGTCGCTGGCCGAGAAGCTCATCGCCAGCGGCACGGGCTCGCGGGGCAGGTCGCCGGCCTGCCAGTCGCCGTGCGCCCGGGCCAGCACGGCGCGGTCGGTGCAGAGCAGTTGCAGTCCCTGCAACGAGTCGGCCGGGTCGACGCCGGGGTAGGCGGGCAGCGCGTCGGTGAGGCACCGGACGACGAGGCCGAACCCGTTGCCCAGCGGCGGCGCCGCGTCGCGCAGCGCGGGCGGGGCGTGCTCTCCGGCGATGGCCCGGGTGGCCCCGACGTGGCAGGCGGCGACGACGGTGTCGGCCTCGATGCGTCGTCCCGACGTCGTGACGACGCCCGCGACCCGGCCGTCGGTGACCAGCAGCGAGGCCGCGCCGTCGCCGAGGGTGACCCGGCCGCCGTGCGCCTCGAGCTTGCGGCGCAGCGCCGCGGTCAGCCCACCCGAGCCGCCGACCGGGTGCCCGGGCGGGGTGGTGTGCAGCAGCGCCGCCCAGCCGACCATCGCCGCCGTCCCGGGTTCGGACATGGGCGGGCCCGACTGGGCGCCGAACCAGGCCAGGGCCGCCTTGAGCCGCTCGCTGGCGAACCACTTGTCGAGCAGGGCGTCGCCCGAGCCGAGGAAGTCGGTGGCCAGCTCGCCGCCGGAGGTGCGGGCACGGCCCTTCGCCGGCGCGCCCAGCGGCCAGAGGTGCCGGGCCAGCCGGCCGGGGCTCGGGCGGTCGCCGAAGGCCCGCACGATGCGCTCGCTGCGCGGGCCCCACACCTCGACGAAGCGCCGGTAGGCAGCGGCGTCGTCCGGGCCGCAAGCCGCCTCGATCGAGGCGCAGGTGGCGTCGAGGTCCACGCTGAACACCAACGGGCGGCCGTCGGGGCCGTCGCTGCCCGGCGCGGGCGCCGGCGCGAACCCCCACGGGTCGCAGTCGACGTAGCGCAGACCGTGCTCGGCCAGCCCGAGCTCCTCGACGATGCCCGAGTGGCGCACGATCACGTGGGCGCTGGAGCCGCGGTCCACCCGGACCCCGGGCCAGCGCTCCACGGTGGAGACGGCGCCACCCAGGACGTCGTCGGCCTCGACGACCTCGACGGACAGCCCGGCGACGGCCAGGTGACAGGCGGCGACCAGCCCGTTGTGGCCCGAGCCGACGACGACGGCGTCCGTGCCGACGTCGCTCACTCGGACGGGGTCCCGAGCGGGAGGCGGGCGCCCAGGATCGCGAAGGGGCGGGCGTCGCCCGGGAAGTGGTGGTTGCGGGCGAGGTCGACGAAGCCGTCGGCGCGGTAGAGCCGGAAGGCCTTGGTGTCGGCGTCGGGGGTCGACAGCAGCGCGGCCGGGTGCGGCAGGTCGCGCACGAGCGCGTGCAGCAGCTGGCGCCCCAGGCCCTGGCTCTGGTGGTCGGGGTCGACGTGCAGCTCGCACACCTCGAACCCCCCGGGCAGCCAGCGCTTGGCGGTGCGCCGGTCGAGGGCGTGCTTGACCTGGTCGTGCCACCACTGGCCCGGCGCCACGAGGTAGCCGTAGCCGAACCCGACGAGGTGCTCGCCGTCGGGGCCCTCCGCGAAGGCACCCACGGCGCGGAACCCGGGCCGGTCGGTGTGCTGCACGGCGTAGCCGTAGCGGCCGGCCACCACCTGCTCGCCGTAGCCCATGGCCCGCCCGTAGATGGCCAGCGCCTCGTGCAGGTGCTCACGCATCCATGCGGTGGGCAGCTCGGTGACCCGGGTCGTGGGTGCACTCATGCGGCGGGCTCCATGGGGTGATCCTCCCACCGCTGCGGGCATCCGGTGCGGCGGCGTCAGTCGGCGTCGACCTCGGCCGCGGTGCCCGCGGTGATCCGGAGCAGCTCGTCGTAGGTGGTCGGGAAGACGGTGTGCGGGTGGCCGGCCGCGGCCCACACCTGGTCGTGGCGGGCCAGGGTGATGTCGACCAGGGTGCCGATCGGCTCCGGGTGGCCGACCGGGGCGACACCGCCGATGGCCTGCCCGGTGTGCTCGCGGACGAAGGCGGCGCCGGCCTCGGTGAGCTCCGGGACGCCGAGCAGGGCGGCGACCTTGGCGGTGTCGACCCGGTGCGTGCCGCTGGTGAGCACCAGCACCGGGTTGCCCAGGACCTCGAACACCAGGCTGTTGGCGATGGCGCCGACCTCGACGCCGAGTGCGTCGGCGGCCTGCTGCGCGGTGCGGGCGCTCTCGGCCAGGTGCCGCACCTCGCCGCTCACCCCGTGGTCGCGGAGCACCTGCTGCACGTGGACCACCATCGGGTGCTCGGACGACGTCACCCCGTGATCGTCGCACCACCCGGATGTGCGAGGTCGAACGGTCGTCGTTCGCACTTCGCGCACAAGTGCGAATAAGATGCAGGCGTGCTCGTGGATCCGGGACGGTGGCCGGCCCTCGGCAGCCGCGAGGTGGCGTGGCGACCTGGTCTGCCCGACGACGTGGTGCCCCGGGCCGTCCGGCTCCGGCACTCCGGGCCCTACCGGGCCGCCGTCGTGCCGGCCATCGACGGGCGGACGCCGCAGGTCACCCGCGAGGTGCTGCGCGCGGCGGAGGACGCCGCTGCCGAGGTGGCCCGCTTCGACACCCGCATGGGGGCCGAGGTCGCCCCGTTCGGCGCCGTCCTGCTGCGCACGGAGTCGGCGTCCTCCTCCCGCATCGAGCAGCTCACCTCGGGGGCCCGCGCGATCGCGGTCGCCGAGATCGGCTCGCCCTCCACGCGGAACGCCGAGGCCGTGGTGGGCAACGTCGCCGCGATGCAGGCCGCCCTCGACCTCGCCGACGCACCCACCCCGGCGGCCGTCCTGGCCATGCACCACGCACTGCTCGTCGACACCGAGCCGGCGATCGCCGGGCGCTGGCGCAGCGAGCAGGTGTGGGTCGGCGGCACCTCCTACGGCCCGCACGAGGCCGAGTACGTGGCCCCGGTGGCGGACGACGTGCCGGCCCTGGTCGCCGACCTCACGCGCTTCGCGGTGCGCACGGACCTCGCCCCCCTGGTGCTGACCGCCGTGGCGCACGCCCAGTTCGAGACCATCCACCCGTTCCCCGACGGCAACGGCCGCACCGGCCGCGCGCTGGTGCACTGCCTCCTCCGCCACCACGGGGTGACCCGGGCGGTGACGGTGCCGGTCTCCGCTGGTCTGCTGATCGACGTCGAGGGCTACTTCGACGCCCTGACCGCCTACCGGCAGGGTGAGCTCGACCCCGTGGTCCAGGCGTTCACCCGGGGCACCCTGGCGGCCATCACGAACGCCACCCAGCTCGTGGAGCAGCTGCGTGCCGTGCGCGCCGGGTGGGACGACGTCGTCCGTGCGCGCTCCGACGCCGCTGCGTGGCGGCTGGCCGACCTGCTGGTGCGCCAGCCCGTGGTCGATGCGGGGGTGGTGGTGCGGGAGCTCGGCGTGCCGCCGCAGAACGTGCTGCGGGCCATCGCGCCCCTGGAGCACGCCGGGGTGGTCACCGAGTTCACCGGCCGCCGCCGCAACCGCATGTGGCAGGCCGGCGAGGTGCTCGACGCGCTCGACGCGTTCGCGGCCCGGGCCGGCCGACGTCGCTGACCGGACAGGTCAGCGCACGCCGGGCATCAGCCGCCGGATGAAGGGGCTGGCGAGCGCCAGCACGACACCCAGGACGACGGCGACCCCGCCGATCGTCCCGAAGTAGGGCGCCTGGTCCGCCGGGTCGTACCTCCCCGCGAACACCCCGGCGAGCGAGGTGCCGATCGCCGTCGACAGGAACCACAGCGCGACCATCTGGGTGCGGTAGGCGGCCGGGGCCAGCTTGGTCGACAGCGACAGCCCGACCGGCGACAGCAGCAGCTCGGCCACGGTGAAGACCAGCAGGATGCCGGCCAGCCCCAGCAGCGGGGAGGTGCCCGGTGCGTCCCCGGCCATCGGCAGGAAGAGCAGGAAGGCGACGCCCATCGCCGCCGTCCCGGCTGCGAACTTGACCGGGCTGGAGGGCTGCCGCGGCCCCAGCCGCGTCCACAGGGCAGCGAACGCGCCGGACATCAGGATGATGAAGACCGGGTTGATCGACTGCACCCACGACGCCGGCACGGTCCAGCCGAGGAGGTCCCGGTCGAGCTGGGAGTCGGCGTAGAGCGCGACGACGGTCGACTGCTGCTGGAACATCGACCAGAACGCCACGCTGGCGATGAACATCGGCACGAAGGCCAGCACACGCCGCCGCTCGGTGCGGTCGACCCGCGCGCTGCGCAGCAGCACGGTGAAGTAGCCGACCGAGGCCGCCACGCAGACCCAGACGACGACCGTCGCGAGCCGTTCGGCCCGCAGCACGCCGGTGAGCGCGAGCCCGACCAGCGCCAGGACGCCGACCACGGCACCGGCGGCCCACCGGCCGCGCTGGGCCCGCGGCAGCGGAGAGGGCACCTCGCGGCCCACCCCGTGCAGGCCGCGCCGGCCCCAGGCGTACTGGGCCAGGCCCGCGGCCATGCCGACCGCGGCCAGGCCGAAGCCGAGGTGGAACCCGACCGTCGACTGGGCCAGACCGGTGAGCAGCGGCCCGGCCAGCGCGCCGAGGTTGATGCCCAGGTAGAACACCGAGAACCCGGCGTCGCGGCGCTCGTCGTCGGCGGCGTAGAGCAGGCCGACCAGCGTGGTGGCGGTGGCCTTGACGCCGCCGCTGCCCAGCGCGACGAGCACCAGACCGGCGCCGACGCCGGCCAGGCCGGGCAGGACGGCGAGGGCGACGTGCCCGGCCATGACCACGACGGCCGACCAGAACAACACCCGTTCGGGGCCCAGCACGCGGTCGGCGACCCAGCCGCCCACGATGGTGGAGAGGTACACCGTGCCGCCGTAGGCGCCGACGATGCTGGCCGCCGTCGAGGTCGTGATGCCCAGGCCGCCGTCGGCCGCCGAGTAGGAGAGGTAGTACAGCAGGATCGCCTGCATGCCGTAGAAGCTGAACCGCTCCCACATCTCCACGCCGAACAGGTGCGCGAGGCCGCGGGGCTGACCGAGGAAGGTCTTCTCCTCGGCGGACGTCGTCGGGGTCGTGGTTGCCACGGGCAACGACTGTCCCCCCGCGGGCCCGCTCGTGCACGTCGGGGGAGCGGCCCGGCGATCAGGGGGTGAGCGGCCGGTCCAGGACGGCGAGCACCTCCTGCACCGGGCCGGTCACCGCCAGACGCGGGTCGTCGAGGCCCACCCGACGCCAGAGGAGCAGCAGGAGGGCCTCGGCGGGACCGTGCACGGCGCCGGCCGCGGGGCCCGCCGGTGGTCCGTCGGCCACCGGGAGCGGCGCGCCGGTCTCCACCGGGACCACCTCGACCCAGGCGGTGCCCGCGGCGAGCCGTCCCAGCCGCACCTGGCGCGGCAGGAACATGCCGAGCACCTCGTCGAGGCCGTCCAGCGCGGTGCCGGCCGCGAGCGCGGCCGGGCGGCCGAGTGCGGTCTCGACGTCCCAGCGGTGCAGAGCGGCCTCGTGCGCCTGCCGGCGCCGCCAGAACGCCGCCGTGCGGTCGGTGCGGTCGAAGGTCCAGCACGCCCGGTCGGCCGGGGTGTCGGCCAGGGCCGACCGGAGATCGGCGGCCGCGGCGGCGTACCACTCCGGGACGTCGGCGTCGGGCGGGCCCACCGGCGAGCCGCCCGGCGGCTGCGTGGAGCCCAGGGCCGCGCGTGCCCACCGGTGCACGTCGCCGGTGTGCCGGCCGAGCTCGGCCACCGACCAGCCGGGGCATCCGGGGACGGGTGCGTCGAGCGCGTCGTCGGCGCGGGCGGCCCGCAGGGCGGCCTCCAGCGCCCGGGTCTCCCGGTCGAGCACGGCGAGGGGGTCGAAGGGCACGCCGGCACGGTAGGTCCGGCCCGGTCCGGACGGAAGTGTCGGTGGGGCGTGCTCTGCTGGTCGGCATGCAGGGGGAACAGGTGTTCGAGTGCCGGGTTGACGCGGCGGGCAGGGCATGGTGTTCTCGACGTGTTCGAACGCACGTTCGAACGACCCAGGGGAGTGGGGATGTGGCGATGAACCGGGTGCTGGTCGGTGCGGGGGGTCGCACGGTGGAGCAGGTGCTGGTCGAGCGGGCAGCGGGCGGTCCGGTGCGCTTCTGGCGCGGGCAGGGGAGGTACGAGGTGGGTCAGCTGGTCGAGCACCGTGTCGAGGTCGACCGCCAAGTCTGGCGGGTCGAGGCGGTGCGCGCCGGCCGGTCGCGCACCTCCTTCGCCGGGGTGTTCGACCTGACCTGGGAGCCGTCGGCCGACCGCTGGCTGCTCGTGCGGGTGCACGACTGATGGGCGCCGTCCGGGTGCTGTCGCCCAGCCAGCTCGAGCTCACCCCGCCGCTGCCGCCCGCGGCGTCGCAGCTGCTCGGCCAGGCCCACCGGGGGCTCGCCGAGGCTGCGGCCACCCGGGACGCCGGCTGGCGCTACGCGACCGCGCACCTGGCCGCGCTGCGCGGGGCGGCCGCGGTCCTCGCCGCACGCACCCGCCCCGAGGCCGGGCGTCGGCGCCCCCGCAGCGCCTGGGTGCTCATCGGCCAGGTGGCCCCCGAGCTGGGGGAGTGGGCGGCGTTCTTCGCAGCCGGGGCGGCCAAGCGTGCGGCGGCCGAGGCCGGCCTCTCCTCGGCGGTGACCGAGCGCGAGGCCGACGACCTCGTCCGCGACGCCGGCGCGTTCCTGGCCGTCGTCGAGACCACGCTGGGTCGGCCGGTCTCCGCCGCGGCGGCGGACCCAGCGCCGCCCGTGCAGTCCGGCACCGGCCGGTCGCCGGCGCCGGTGACCCCGCTGCGCCCGGCATGAGCAGGCCCCGGTCGTCCGGGGGCGCCCCGCCCCCGGGCCGGTGCGTCCGACGTGGCTGCGTTCGACCCGGCCGCGTTCGACCCGGCCGCGTTCGACGCGGCCGCGTTCGACCCGGATGCGTTCGACGCGGGGTGGACGTTGCCGATCCGGCACAGAACCTTGCCCCCGGTCCCGTGCAGCACGCAGGGTCGTCGCATGGCCACCCCGCACGCCCACGCGCAGCCCCACGACCACGGCTCAGACCACGGCTCAGACCACGGCTCAGACCACGGCTCCGAACACCAGCACCAGCACCAGCACGCACACCAGCACGGCGCCGAGCAGCCCAACGCCTGGCAGGAGACCGACCCCGCCCTCTGGTTCACCGAGGGGTTCTGGGACGACCGCTACCGCGAACGCCCGATCTGGTCCGGTGAGGTCAACCAGCGGCTGGCCGAGACCGCGGTCGAGCTGACCCCGGGCCGGGCGCTCGACGTCGGCTGCGGCGAGGGCGGCGACGCGATCTGGTTGGCCCGCCGGGGCTGGCAGGTCACCGCCTCCGACGTGTCGGCGGTGGCCCTCGAGCGGGCGCGCGCCGCGGCCGAGGCCGCCGGGGTGGCCGCAGCCATCACGTGGGAGCAGGCCGACGGCCGCAGCGACTGGGCACCCCCGGCCGGGGCCTTCGACCTGGTGGCCGCCTCCTTCCTGCAGTTCCCGCGGCGCGAGCTCGTCGCCTTCCACCGCAAGCTGGCCGCCGCCGTCGCGCCGGGCGGCACCCTGCTCGTCACCGCCCACCACGCCGACAGCCACGGCGGCGAGAGCACCCCGTTCACCGCCGACCTGTTCGCCACGGCCGCCGAGATGGCCGCCGGGCTCGACCTCGACGACACCTGGACGGTCAGCGCCACCGACCCCACCCGCGAGGCCGTCTTCCCGCCCGGCCCCGACGGCCAGCGCATGACGGTCCGCGACGCGGTGCTGCGGGCGGTGCGCGGGCGCTGACGGGCCGGCGCCGGCCTGCGGGGCGGTCCGGGTCGGCGGTGCACCGGTCGCCGTCTAGGGTCGCCAGGGTGCCGCTGTCCGAGATCCCGCCCGCCGGCCCGGCCGGTGCCGCCGAGCCACCGGTCCGCTCCGCCGCCGTGTGGGCCGCCCTCGACCCGCTGGTCGGCGACGGCCCGCTGCAGGTGCTCGACGTCGGCGGCGGCGCCGGGGTGTTCGCCGTCCCGCTGGCGCAGCTCGGGCACACCGTCACCGTCGTCGACACCTCCGCCGACGCGCTGGCCACCCTCCGCCGCCGGGCCGACCTCGCCGGGGTCGGCGACCTCGTGCGCGGGGTGCAGGGCGACGCCGACCAGCTCGGCGCCGTGCCCGCCCCGGGCGGGGGGTTCGACCTGGTCCTCGTGCACTCCGTCCTCGAGGTGGTCGACGAGCCGGCCGTGACCCTCGCCGGCATCGCCGCCGTCCTGCGCCCCGGCGGGCACCTGAGCGTCACCGTCGCCAACCGGGCCGGTGCCGTGCTCGCCCGCGCCCTGGGTGGCCACCCCGTCGAGGCCCACGCCCTGCTCGGCGACCGCGACCCGGCGCCGGCCCGTTCGCGCACCCGCCCCGGCCGCCGCCGCTTCGGCCCCGACGAGCTGCTCGCCCTCGTCGCCGGGGCCGGCCTGACCGCCGGCGACTGGCGCGGGGTGTCGGTGGTCGCCGACCTGCTCGACACCGGCTCCGGCGCCGACCCGGCCGCACTGCGCCGGCTCGAGCTCGACCTGGCCGGGGTCTCGCCCTACCGCGACGTGGCCGGCGGTCTGCACGTCATCGCCGTCCGCGGAGCAGCAGCCACAGGCACCGGGCAACCGTGACCCTGCCGGCCGACCTGCACCGCCCGGAGTACGGGACCCGCACCCTCGCCGACGTCCTGCCCTCGGTGGCCGCGGGGCTCGGTGCCGGCGGTGCCGACCGGCTCGGGCTGGCCGAGGTGCTGCGCGGGGCCCGCCGGGTCGCCGTCCTGCTCGTCGACGGCCTCGGCGCCGACCTGCTGCGCGCACATGCCGGCACCGCCCCCACCCTCGCCGCCCTGGCCACCCCGCTGGGTGACCTGCAGGCGCCGTGCCCGAGCACCACGCCGGTCAGCCTCACCAGCCTGGGCACCGGCCTGCCGCCGGGCAGCCACGGCGTGCTCGGCTTCGTGACCGACGTGCCCGGCCGCGACCGCCCGGTCACCCACACCCAGTGGACCGACGACCCCGACCCCGCCACCTGGCAGGCGCAGGGCACGGTGTTCGAGCAGCTGGCCGCCGCCGACGTCGCCAGCACCGTCGTCGGGCCCTACGCCTACGCCACCTCCGGGCTCACCCGGGCCGCCTACCGCGGCGCCCGGTACGCCCCGGCCGTCAGCCCCGGAGACCTCGCGGCCGGTCTCACCCGGTCCCTCGCCGTCGGCGACCGCGCCCTGGTCTACGGCTACCACGCCGAGCTCGACCTCACCGGGCACGTGCGCGGCGTCGACTCCCCGAGCTGGCGCCAGCAGCTGGCCCACGTCGACCTCGTGGTGGCCCAGGTCCTCGACGACCTGCCCGACGACGCCGCCCTGCTCGTGACCGCCGACCACGGCATGCTCGACGTCCCGGCCGGGAACCGGCTCGACGTCGACGCCACCCCTGCGCTCGGTGCCGGCGTGCGGCTGCTGGCCGGCGAACCCCGCGCCCGCTACGTGCACGCCCACGCCGGTGCGGCCGACGACGTCCTCGCCGCCTGGCGCGCCGAGCTGGACGACCGCGCGTGGGTGGTCGGCCGGGACGAGGCGATCGCCAGCGGCGTCTTCGGTCCCGTCGACCACGCCCTGGCCGCCCGCATCGGCGACGTCGTCGCCCTCGCCCGGGGCACCTGGGCGCTCACCGCCACCCGACAGGAGAAGGTGCCCTCGATGCTGGCCGCCTACCACGGCTCGCTCACCGCCACCGAGCTGGCGATCCCGCTGCTGGTCGCCCGGGGGGCCGCGCTGTGAGCGCCGGTCCGGTCCTCACCGTCTGCCGCGGCTGCTGCTGCGGGCGAGCCGAGAAGCACCCCGAGCTCGACCACCGGGCCCAGCTCGAGGCGTTCCGGCGCGGGGGCGCGAAGGTCCGCGTGGTCGACTGCCTGGACGCCTGCGAACGGTCCAACGTCGTGGTGGTCAGCCCCACCCCCGAGGGGCGGAAGGCCGGGGCGCGCCCGCAGTGGCTGGGCGGCATCCTCGACGCCGAGCGCACCGCCGACGTCCTGCAGTGGGTGGCCGACGGCGGCCCCGGGGTCGCCGACCCGCCTGACTTCCTGGACCTGCAGTTCTTCAACCCGTCGCGCCGCGTGCGCAACGAGGCCGAGCTCTAGGAGCGCACCGAGACCGGGTGCCAGGTGCGGAAGCGCCCCGGACGCAGCGCGGCGCAGGTGAGCAGGCGGGGTTCGGCGGACAGCCGGCTGTCCAGCAGCACCTCGACCTCGCCGGCGGGTCCGGCCAGGGTCACCGCCCAGTGCTCGGTGCCGTCCTCGGCGCTGCCGCGCGACGCGACGCCGGTCACCGGCAGGTCGGCCACGCCCAGCAGGCCGGTCTCGGCCCGGGCGAACTGCTGCGCCGCCTGCGCCGGCGGGGTCAGCCCGGCCCGGCCGCGCAGGCCCTCGAGCAGCACCTCGCCGCGGCGGTGCGCGTCGACCAGCCCGCCGCCGTCCTCGGGCACCTGCCCGTAGAGGTGGCCGGTGGGCAGCACCAGCACGTTCGCGGCGAAGCGGTCACCACCGAGGTGGCTGGTCTCCCAGACGTCGCCGACCAGCGACCGGGCCAGCGGCCGGCCCCGGACCGCGCAGCACGCGTCGTGCCCGCCGTGGGTGCACACCAGGAAGGTCGGGGCGTCGGACTGCACGCCGACCGACCCGTCGAGCGGGACGTCGAGCAGCTCGGCGTCGACCGTCCGCGTCGACCACCGCACCCACGCCTCGCGGACGTCGGCCACGGCCCACCGTCCGCCGGCGTCGGCCAACCGCTCACCGGGCCGGCGCACCATCTGGATCCGCAGCCCGGCCTCGCGGGCGCGCTGGGCCAGCAGCGGCGCGACGACCGCGTCGAAGCGGGACTGCAGCAGCGCATCGCGCCCCCAGGGCCCGGGCTGCTCCACCAGGAGCCAGCGCCGGGCCGGCGGGGCGGTCGCGACGGGTGAGTCGCCGGCGGCCAGTGCCCGCACCGAGCACCGCCCCTCGTCCAACCGGCCGACCGGACGGCTGCGGGACGAGGGGGGCGGGGCGGTGTCGGGGTGCTGGCAGTACGGGTCCTCGGGCGCCGGGTCAGGCACCGTGCCCGGGGACCTGCCCGCTGGCCCGTCGATGCTCATCGGCCCCATGGTGCGCGGCGTCCGGGACCACCGCCACCGACTCCACCAGGAGCCGGCGGGCGAGGGACTGCTGGTCCTCGGCGGACAGCCCCGGCAGGTCGGCCACCTTCAGCTCACCGACCGACAGCAGCTCGGCCAGGGCCGGGCGCTGGGCAGCCGGGAACCGGCGGTGCTGCCGGCCCGTGATCAGTACGACCTCGGCGTCCGGGGACTCGCCCTGGGCGTCGCGCAGCTGCACGCGCAGACGGGGACGCAGCCGCAGCACGGTGTCGGCGGTGAGCGCGGCGGCCGCGGTGGACTGGGCCAGCGGCGCGACGGGCTCGGGGCGCACCTGCGCCCACGTGCGCGAGCGCAGCCGGTCGGCCACCTCGGCCGGGTCGACCCGGTCCAGCGCGGCGTGCAGTCCGGCGAGCACCGCGGCGACGTCGTCGGCCGTGGTGCCGGGGGCCGACAGGTCGGCGCCCAGCGGGAGCGAGGCACGCAGCGCGGGGTCGTCGGTGGCCAGCGTGCGCACGAGGTCGAGCGCGGACTCGACCGCACCCCACCGGGTCACGCTGTGCACACCGATGGTCAGGTGCGCGCTGATCTCACCGAGTGCCACGGCCGAGTGCAGGTAACCGCGCGGCAGGTAGAGCGCGTCACCGGGCCGGAGCACGGCGTCGATGACCGGTTCCTCCTGCGCCCGCGCGGCCACGGCGTCGGCGCGCTCGCCCCAGGGCTGGGTGCGCAGCGGGTCGGTGAGCACCGGCTCGTGGATGGTCCAGTGCTTCTCGCCGGCGACCTGGAGCACGAACACGTCGTGCACGTCGTAGTGCGGGGAGAAGCCCTGCGAGGAGGGCGGGGTGACGTAGGCGTTGACCTGGGTGGGGTGGCCGAGGTCGGCGGCGAGCTGGTCGGCGAAGGCGATCAGCGGCGGCCAGAGCCGGTGCAGGCCCTGCAGCACGACGGTGGAGCCCTCGCTGAACAGCCGCAGCACCGAGTCCGAGGAGACCTGGTCGGCCACCTCGGCGCCGGCCCCGCCGGAGCCGGTGAAGCGCTTGGGGTCGACCACCTCGCCGTTGCGGGCGATGCGGAGGAAGGGGGTGCGCAGGCCGCGGACGCTCAGCAGCTCGTCGACGTCGGCCAGCGTCAGCAGGTCGGAGAAGTCACGACCCAGCTCCGCAGCGCTGGTCAGGAGGGGGCGGCGCGACCAGTGCTGCTCGGCGAAGACCTGCGGGTCGACGCCCACGCAGCGCCGCAGGGCCGGGCGGAGAGTGCTCTCCGCCCGGCCCTGCGAGGTCGGGTTCGCGCTCAGGCGGAACCGTCCGCGCCGCCGTCGTGCTGGCCCGGGGTGCCGCCGCCGGCGCCGCTGTCCGCGGGGCCCTCGGCGCCGCCGTCGGCACCGCCGTCGTGCTGGCCGGGGGTACCGGCACCGGCGCCGCTGTCCGCGGGGCCCTCGGCGCCGCCGTCGGCACCGCCGTCGTGCTGGCCCGGGGTGCCCTCGCCGGCACCGCTGTCGGCGGGACCCTCGGTGCTGGTCATGTCGTCGTCGTCGAACGCCACGGTTCCTCCATCGGACTCGTCCTGCGACCGCCGGTCGGCGGTCCCGGGGGAGCTGTACCGCGATGATCGTCGGACTACACATGCCGTCCGCGACCATCGGCGCCCGCCGGATTCGAACCCCTCCGGCCCGGGGTAGCGGGCGTCGCGTGGAACAGTCCGCACGGTGGTCCGACGAGGTCGCCCGCACCGCCGCCGCCTTCTCCGTCCTGCTCGACGGCGGCTGGTCCCCGCCGCTCCCCGGCGGCGGGTCGACCGCCGCCCGCTGGTCCGCGCTGGCCGAGCTCGGCGCCCGCGACCTGCCGCTGGCCCGGCTCGCCGAGGGCCACGCCGACGCCGTGGCGGTGCTCGCCGAGCTCGACGGGCCCGAGCCCGGGCCGGGCGCGCGGCTCGGGGTCTGGGCCGCCGAGCCCCCGACCGGGCGGGTCGCGGCCCGCCGGGTCGACGGGGGCTGGGTGCTGACCGGCACCAAGCAGTGGTGCTCGGGTGCCCGGGCCTGCACCGGCGCCCTGGTGACCGCGCACGCCGACGACGGCCGCCGGATCTTCCTGGTCGACCTCGCCGCGCCCGGGGTGTCCCCGCGCCCCGGCAGCTGGGCCGCCCCCGGCATGGCCGGCAGCGACACCGTGGACGTCGAGCTGCGCGACGTGCCGGCGCAGGCCGTGGGCGGGCCGCGGGCCTACCTGGACCGCCCGGGCTTCTGGCACGGCGGCATCGGGGTGGCCGCGGTCTGGGCCGGTGGCGCCCGGGGGGTCGCCGCGGCGCTCGCCGGCGTGGTGGCCGCGGGACCCGACCCGCACCGGGACGCCGCCTGGGGCTCGGTCGACGTGGCGCTGCACGCGCTGGACGCCGCGCTCGCGGTCGCCGCCGCCGAGGTCGACGCCGACCCGCACGACGACGCGGGGACGGCGGCCGGGCGCGCCCACCGGGTGCGCGGGCTGGCCGCCCGCACCGGCCTCGAGGTGCTGGCGACCGTCGGCCGGGCGCTGGGGGCCGGCCCGGCCGCGCACGACGGCGCCCACGCGGCCCGCTGCGCCGACCTGGAGGTGTACCTGCGCCAGCACCACGGCGACCGCGACCTCGCCGCGCTGGCCGACGACCTGCGGGCCCGCCGGTGACCGCGCCCGCGGCCGGTCACCGGCCCGACGCCACCCCCGAGGCGGTCTGGGCGGCCTGGGAACCCGACTGGCCCGCCTGGGTGCCCGACCCGGCCTGGCGGCGCGTCGTGGTCTGCGCCGCGCACCCCGACGACGAGGTGCTGGGCGTCGGCGGCACGATGGCCCAGCTCGCCGGGGCGGGGGTCGAGCTGCACCTGGTGGCGGTGACCGACGGCGAGGCCAGCCACCCGGGCAACCCGGTGCTGGGCCCGCGCGAGCTGGCCGCCGCCCGGGTCGAGGAGAGCGCACACGCGCTCACCGCGCTGGGGGCCGGCCGGGTGCGCACCACCCGGCTGGGACTGCCGGACTCCGGCGTGGCCGGCCACGAGGCCGAGCTCGCCGTGTCGCTGCTCCCGCTGCTGGCCGGGGCGGACGCGGTCCTCACGACCTGGACCGGGGACGGCCACCCCGACCACGAGGCGGTGGGCCGGGCGACGCTGGCGGCCGCGGGCGACGTCCCGGTGTGGCAGTACCCCGTCTGGACCTGGCACTGGGCGGTGCCCGACGACCCCCGGGTGCCGTGGCGGCGGGCGCGGCGGGTGCCGCTGCCGCCGTCGGTGCGGGCGGCCAAGCAGGCCGCGGTCGCCTGCTTCACCACCCAGGTGCACCCGCTGGGCCCCGACCCCGCCGTCCTGCCGCCCGAGTTCCTGGCCCACGCCGACCGCGACCACGAGGTGCTCTGGTGACCCTCCCGCCCACGTACTTCGACGACCTGTACGCCGCGGCCGAGGACCCGTGGTCGCTGCGCACCCGCTGGTACGAGCGGCGCAAGTACGCGCTCACCGCGGGGGTGCTGCCCCGCGAGCGCTACGCCGAGGGCCTCGAGGTGGGCTGCTCGGTCGGCGAGCTGACCGCCCACCTCGCCCCCCGCTGCGACCGCTTCACCGCCTGGGACGCCAGCACCGCGGCCGTCGCGACGGCCGCCACCCGCAACCCCGGGGTCGCCGTCGAGCGGCGGGTCGTCCCCGTCGACCGGTTGCCGGAGGTCGACCTGCTCGTGCTGTCGGAGGTCCTCTACTACCTGTCCCCGGCCGACCTCGCGGCCCTGCTCGACCAGGTGCGGACGGCGGTGCGCCCCGGCGGGACCCTGCTCGCCGTGCACTGGCGGCACCCGGTGGCCGACTACCCGCAGACCGGCGACGCCGTCCACGCCGCGCTGCGGGCCGCCCTGGACTGGCCGCGGGTGGCCGGTCACGAGGAACCGGACTTCCTGCTGGAGTGCTGGGTGCGGGGCGACAACGCCCGGGCCGCCTCGGTCGCCGCGGCCGAGGACCTGTGGTGACCCCCGACCTGCTGGGCGTGGTGGTGCCCGCCCGTGACGAGGCCACCGCGCTCCCGGGCTGCCTGGCCTCGCTGGCCCGTGCCACCGCCCACCCCGAGCTGGCCGGGACGCCGGTGCTGGTCGTGGTGGTCGCCGACCGGTGCACCGACGACACCGCCGACCTCGCCGCCGCGGCGGGTGCCCTGGTGGTCACCGCCACGGGCGAGACCGTCGGGGATGCCCGGCACGCCGGCGCGCTGGCCGTGCTGGCGCGGGCGCCGCGCCCCGAGCGGGTGTGGCTGGCCAGCACCGACGCCGACAGCCTGGTGCCCGAGGGCTGGCTGGCGATGCAGCGGGCGGCCGCCGAGTCCGGCGTGCACGCCCTGGTGGGCCTGGTCGAGGTCGCCGACTGGAGCGGTCACCCGCCGCACGTGGCGGCCGCCTTCACCGACGCGTACGACGACTGGCGCCGGGGCGGTCCGGGCGCGGTGCACCCGCACGTCCACGGGGCCAACCTCGGCGTCCGCGGGGACGCCTACCTGCGCGCCGGCGGGTTCCCGCCGCTCGCGGTCTCCGAGGACGCCGCGCTGGTGGGCGCGCTCACGCTGTCGGGCGCGACGGTGCTGCGGACGCCGGGCTGCCCCGTGGCCACCTCGGCGCGCCGGGACCCGCGGGCCCCCGGCGGGTTCGGCACCGACCTGGACCGGCTGGCCGGCGACTGACCCGGTAGGGTCGAACACGTGTTCGACGACGCCCGCGCCGAGGGGTGCCGTGTGCTGCACGTCGACATGGATGCGTTCTTCGCCAGCGTCGCGGTGCGCGAGAACCCCTCGCTGGCCGGGCGGCCGGTCGTCGTCGGGGGCGTGGGCGGCCGGGGCGTGGTCACCTCGGCCACCTACGAGGCGCGGGCCTTCGGCGTGCGCAGCGCGATGCCCACCGCCCGGGCCCTGCGCCTGTGCCCGCAGGCGGTGGTCGTGCCCATCGACGGGGCGCTGGTCAGCGAGGTCTCCCGCGGCGTCATGGCCCTCTTCCGCACCATCACCCCGCTGGTCGAGCCGGTCAGCGTCGACGAGGCGTTCCTCGACGTCTCCGGCGCCGGCCGCGGGCTGGGCGACCCGGTCGCCGTGGCCGAGCTGGTGCGGGCCCGGGTCTTCGACGAGCAGGGCATCACCTGCTCGGTCGGGGTGGCCGCCACCAAGTTCGTGGCGAAGGTGGCCTCGGCCCACTGCAAGCCCGACGGCCTGCTCGTCGTCCGCCCGGCCGAGGTCGTGGGCTTCCTGCACCCGCTGCCGGTGCGCGCGCTGTGGGGCGTTGGCCCGAAGACCGAGGAGTCGTTGCGCACCCTGGGGCTGCGCACCGTGGCCGACCTCGCGCACGTGCCCCTCGACGTCCTCGGGCGCACCGTCGGCCAGGGGGCGGCCCGGCACCTGCACGAGCTGGCCTGGGGTCGTGACCCCCGCCGCGTCGTCCCCGACGACCCCGAGAAGTCCACCGGCGCCGAGGAGACCTTCGGCACCGACGTGTCCGACCGCCGGGTGGTGCACCGCGAGCTGCTGCACCTGGCCGAGCGCACGGCGGGCCGGCTGAGGTCGGCGGGGTACCTGGCCCGCACCGTCAGCCTCAAGGTGCGGTTCGCCGACTTCCGCACCATCACGCGGTCGCGCACCCTCGCCGTGCCCAGCGACGTCGGCCAGGAGGTCTACGACACCGCCCGCGAGCTCTTCGACGCCCTGGGCGACACCGGCCCGGTCCGGCTCGTCGGTGTCCGGGCCGAGCGGCTCACGCCCGTCGACGAGACCCCCACCCAGCTCGAGCTGGGCGCCCCCGAGCACGGGCGCCGCGACGCGGAGCTCGCCGCCGACCGGGCGGCCCGCCGCTTCGGCGCCGGCGCGGTCCGGCCGGCCACGCTGCTGCGCCGGGACGGCCTCACCGGCCGTTCCCAGCCGGCCCCGAGGCCCGACCGGGCCCGCCGCCGACCCACCGGCGACCAGGGGTGAGCACGCGTGGGGGAGCGGGAACGGCACCGGCCGCCGAGGCGTTCCCCGGGTACGCGCATCGCCCGCCCGGGTGGTTCGCGACCGACATGCCGTGTCGGGGGGTGGCTCGCCTTTCGCACCCCGCCGCGGACTCGTATCCTCGATCGTGCTGCCGGCGACTCGCCACCGGCAGTACCGAAGGTGGACCTCAGGAGGTCGTCGTGCCGCTCTCCGAGCACGAGCAGAAGTTGCTGGAGCAGATCGAGCGCGCGCTCGTCGACGACGACCCGAAGTTCGCCTCGCAGGTGCGCAGCGGCGATCGCCGCAAGGGCGCCCGCCGCAAGCTCCAGCTCGGTGCGCTGCTCGTCGTCGTCGGGCTCGCCCTGCTCGTCGGCGGGGCCGCGCTCCCGTCGGTCCCGCTGGGTGTCGCCGGCTTCGTCGTCATGCTGGCCGGTGCCGGGCTCGGGGTGCTGAACTACAAGCACGCCACCGGCGCCGCCCCCGCGGGCCAGGCCCAGGGGGCGGCCGGCAAGCCCGGCGCCCGGGGTGCGGCCAAGGCGCGCAAGCAGCCGCTGAAGGACCGCCTCGAGGAGCGCTTCCGCCGCCGCTACGACCAGTAGCAGCGCCGCCCCGCGGCCCCGGGCAGACCGCACACCACCGCCGCCCCACCCGCTACGGGTGGGGCGGCGGTGCTGTCGGGTGCGGGCGCCCCGTCAGGCCGGGTTCGTCGCCCGCGCCGGGCGGTGGTCGCGCAGCCGACCGGCCGCGTCGGCCAGCAGCGAGGCGGGCAGCAGCCGGGCCCGCACCCGGGCCCGGCGTGGGCGCGACCGCCGCAGCGCCGTCTCCACCACCCGCACCGCGGCCGGCAGCCCCGGGGTCGGGTCGGACGATGGCGGGGCGTAGACGTCGGCCTGCAGTGCGTCGGCCAGGGTGCGCACCGCGGACCCCACCCCGGCCACCCCGGCACGGCCGGTGTGCGCCACCAGGTCGTCGGCCAGTTGCCGCGGCGTGCCGGTCGAGCGCAGCGGGACGTCGAGGTCGACCGCCAGGGCCAGCAGCTCGTCCCAGGCCGAGGCCGGCCCGCCGGTGGCCAGCCGCCGGCGCCGCTGGGCGGCCCGGAGGACGGCGGGGACGGCGAGCAGCGCCAGCAATCCCACCGAGCCCCCACCCCAGGCGGCGATGACCGCCCACGGCAGCCCCCGGTCGGTGACCGGCGTGGCGACCGGGACGAACTCGTCGTCCCGGTCGAGCTGGGCCGACGGGACCGCCGGGGCCGACGTCGGCACGGCCGGCGCCTGGGTCTGCTGGGGCGGGGCGTCGGCCCGCGGTGCCCAGGGGAGCTCGACCGCGCGGACCCCCGCGATCGGGGTGGGGTCGAACGGCACCCAGCCCAGGCCGTCGTAGAAGACCTCGACCCAGGCGTGCGCGTCGGCGGTGGTCACCAGGCGGGCGCCGTCGGCCTGCTCCCGGCCCGGGGTGTAGCCGAGCACGACCCGCGCCGGGACCCCGGCGGCCCGCACGAGCACCGCCATGGCCCCGGCGTACTGCTCGCAGTAGCCCCGCCGCAGCTCGAGGAAGTCGGCGAGGTCGTCGCCGGTGCTGCCCGGTTCGGTGCGCAGGCTGTAGACGAAGCCGTTGGCCCGGTCGGTGAGGAAGTCGTAGATCGCACGCACCCGCTGGTCGGGGCTCTGCGCGGGGGAGGTCAGCTCGTCGACCAGGTCGGTCACCCGCGGGTCGAGCGCCGGCAGGGCGGTGAACGCCTGCTGCACCGGGTCGTCGGCGGGCAGGGCCGGGCTGGCTGCCAGCTGGTCGACGGTGGGGAGCGCCTCGCGGGCGGTCTCGGTCCACGTGCGCCCGGCGGTGCGGGTGCCGTCGCGGCCGAAGACCGTGCCGCTCGCCACGTCGACCTGCCAGTCCTCGCCGTCGACGTCGTCCACCGCGGCGGTGCCCACCGAGGCGAACAGAGGCAGGAAGCGGTCGTCGTGGGCGAGGGCGCTGATCGTCGCCTGCACCTCGCGCTGGGGCACGGTGCCGGGCACCGGCACCAGCTCGCCCGTGGACGCCAGCGACCGGTCGCCGTCCAGGGCGCCGATCTCCCAGCCCTCGTCGGTGTAGCGGTCGAGCGCCACCGCGCGCAGGTAGGCGGGGTCGCGCACGTCGGCCTCCACCCGCAGCAGGTCCACCGGGGCGGGCTGGGTGAGCTGGCCGCGCAGCGCCGCCTGCGGGTCCAGGGAGGTGCCGGTGCTGGACACGCCGGATCCGCTGCCGGTGCCCAGGCCCGCGGCGAGGGAGCCCTCCGCGAGGGTGGGCACCACCAGGGGCGCCAGCAGACCGGCCAGGACGGCGACGGCACCCAGCCGCAGCGCGGGCAGCGCACCGGTGCCGGCCAGCGCCCCGGGCCCCGAGCGCTGCCGGCCGGCCAGCCGCAGCCGCTGGTCGGCCCACAGCAGCAGCGCCAGCCCCAGCGCGGGCCCGAGGAACACCAGCAGCGAGACGTCGCCGGTCGTGGTCGCCACCGGCACGCAGCACAGCACCAGCAGGGCGAGCCCACCGGCGGCCGGTTGGCGGCCGCCCACGGCGACCAGGTCGACGACGAGGGTGAGCGTGCCGACCAGCAGCGCGGCGAGCGACAGCAGCCCGGCCAGGGGCAGCACGGGGGTGGACTGCTCCCGGATCTGGCCGAACCCGGTCGCGAGCACCTCCAGCAGGTCCGCGGTGCTCGACGGGGTCGGCAGGACGCCGAGCAGGGCGCGCGCGGGGGCGAACACCCAGGTGAGCAGGGTGAGCAGAGCGGCGATCTGGACGAGGGGGACGACGAGCTCGCCGACGACGGAGTCGGCCCGGCCCATCCGCTCGGTCGCCGCCCGCAAGAGCGCCCCCGACGCGGTGACGGTCAGGACGGCGAGGACCGCCGTCGGCAGCCACGCCCCGGTCGCGTAGACCGGGGTGAGTGCCAGGGACCCCAGGCAGAGCGCCGCGGCGACGGCGAGGACGGTGCCCCACCGGGCGCGGTTCACGCCGGCACCGCCCGGCTCGCCACGGGCCCGGACAGCCGCGCCCACACCGTCTCGACCGCGTCGTGCGGGCCGGCCAGGGCCACCCGCCAGCCGGCTGCGGTCAGGGCGGACGCCGCCCGGTCCTGCCGGTCGGCCAGCTGCGCCCGCACCGAGGGCGCGAGGGCGTGCTTGCGGGGACCACCGCTGCCGACCATCGCCTCGTGCCAGGCGGGGACGTCGACCAGCACCGCGACGTCGGTGCCCGGCCCCGACCGCGCCCGCACCAGCGCGGCGACCTCGTCGGGCCCGACGGCACCGAGCAGGCACACCAGCGGTCCCTGGTCGGCGCCGCGGCGCAGGGCCTGCACCGCGCCGTCGAGGTCGGTGGCCCGGGAGGCCGACACCCCGGCCAGCTGCTCACCCAGCCCGGCACGGTCGACCCCGGCACCCCCGGTCGGCTCGCCGAGGTCGGTGAGCAGCCGCAGGGCGGCCCCCCGGCCGAGCAGGTGGTCGCCGATGCTCGCCGCGGCCTCCACCACCCACTCCAGGGAGTCCGGTGGGGGAGCGGGGTCGCCGTGCGGGCCGTCGAGCACCGCCCCGCCCAGGGCGTGCGCCCGCTGCCGGGTGTCCACCAGCAGGGTCGCCGAGGAACGCCACGGCCTCTCCTCCAGGCGCACCATCAGCTCGCCGGTGCGCGCGGTCGCCCGCCAGTGCACCTTGCGCAGGTCGTCGCCCCGCCGGTACTCGCGCGTGCTGACGTCGTCCTCGCCGTGGACGGCCAGCGACCGGCGCGCCCCCGCGGCGCCGCCCCCGGGGGCGCCGGAGAGGGTGATCGCCTCCAGCGGGCGCACCCGGGGGACGACGGTCATCGTGGCGGTGTCCACCCCCGAGGTGGTGCGCAGCACCAGGCCGAAGGGGTCCACGAGCCGCAGCCGCAGCGGGCCCAGCGGGAGCCGCCCGCGGCGGGTGCCGTGCACCCGGTAGCGCAGCGCGGTGGTCGCGCCGGCGGGCAGCCGCTCGACGAGGAAGCGTGGTCGGTCGCCGAGGTCGGGCGGCAGCTGCTCGCTCAGCGCCCACAGGCCGCCGGCCCGGCGGTCGGTGTTGGTGATCTCGAGGAGCACGACGGCGTCCTGGCCCCGGGTCAGCCGGGCGGGGGTCACCGTGCGCCGGGTGGACAGCCGGAACCGCGCCCGCACCACGCCCACCGCGGCCAGCAGGGGGAGGGCGAGCACGAAGACGGCCACCTGCAGCAGCGACCGCTCGCCCAGCAGCACGCCCAGCAGCGCCAGGGTGGCCCCGGCGGCGACCAGGCAGCCACCGCGCAGCGTCAGGCTCGAGGTGAGGTCGGCCAGCCGGCCGGGGCGCCCGGGCACGCCGGTCAGCGCCGGCGGGGGACCGGCACGGCTGCGAGCAGGTCGCCGACGACCCGCTCGGGCGTGCGTCGGGCGAGGGCGGCATCCGGGGTGAGCAGCAGGCGGTGGGCCAGCACCGGGGTGGCCATCTCCTGCACGTCGTCGGGCAGCACGTGGTCGCGCCCGGCCAGCGCCGCGGCGGCACGGGCGGCGCGCAGCAGTTGCAGGCCCGCGCGGGGCGAGGCGCCCAGGCGCAGGTCGGGGCTGCGCCGGCTGGCCTCGACCAGGGACACGACGTAGCGGCGCAGCGGGTCGGCCACGTGCAGGCGGGCGACCGCGTCGACCATCGCCCGCACGGTGGCGGCGTCGGCGACCGGGTGCAGCCGGATCAGCGGGTCGACCACGGCCCGGTCGTCGAGCATGGCGAGCTCGGCGTCGCGGTCGGGGTAGCCCATCGAGATGCGGGCGGTGAACCGGTCGCGCTGGGCCTCGGGCAGCGGGTAGGTGCCCTCCATCTCCAGCGGGTTCTGGGTGGCCAGCACCATGAACGGGCGCGCCAGCTCGTAGGTGGTGCCGTCGACGGTGACCTGCCGCTCCTCCATGCACTCGAGCAGGGCCGACTGGGTCTTGGGCGAGGCGCGGTTGATCTCGTCGGCCACCACGAGGTTGGCGAACACCGCGCCGGGCCGGAACTCGAAGGTGCGCGACTCCTGGTCGAAGACCGCCACGCCGGTGACGTCGCTGGGCAGCAGGTCGGGCGTGAACTGGATGCGCCGCACCTCGGAGTCGACGGCCCGGGCCAGGGCCTTGGCCAGGGTGGTCTTGCCGACGCCGGGCACGTCCTCGATGAGCAGGTGCCCCTCGGCGAGCAGCACGACCAACGCCAGCCGGACGACGTCGGGCTTGCCGACCACCACCGAGCCCATGGCCGCCGCGATGCGCGCGCCCTCGGCCTGCACGTCCACCTCGGCACCGGAGCCCCCGGTCAGGCCCACCGCTGTCGCCTCCGTCACGTCCGCCACGGTACGTGCCCCGTCGCCGCCGGCACCCCTCCTCGACCACCGGTGGGCGCTCGTCACTCCTGTCACAGACCCCCATCTGTGGGGGTCGGAGGAGCGGGAGGGGACACGGGGTGGGAAGTGGTGCCCAGTGGGGGCCGGTGGGTTAGTGTGGCGCTCGATGGGGAGGCAGGGCCTGCAGGAGGACCTGCCGGGCCCACGGGAAGAGCGGGTGGGGGTGGTGGACCGGTGTTCCTCGGCAGCCACTCCCTGCGGCTCGACGAGAAGGGCCGCCTGGCCCTCCCCGTGCGCTTCCGCGAGCTCGCCTCGGGCGGCGTCGTGCTGACCAAGGGCCAGGAGCGCTGCGTCTACGGGCTCACCCACGAGCGCGTCGCCGAGGTCCAGCGGGCCCGCGCGGCCGCCATGGCCGCCGACACCTCCCGCGCCCGCGCCGTCAACCGGCTGGGCTTCGGCTCGATGGTCGAGCTCGAGCCCGACAAGGCCGGCCGCATCACGCTCCCCGCACAGCTGCGCGAGTACGCCGGCCTCGACCGCGACGTCGTCGTGGTCGGTGTCGACACCCGCTTCGAGATCTGGGACTCCGCCGCCTGGGACGCCTACGTCGCCGAGCAGGAGGCCGCCTACGCGGAGAGCGAGAGCGAGGGGATGCCAACCCTGTCCTGAGGCCCGGGTGCGACCCCGGGGCCCCACCGGGCCCCACCCCGCCCACCACGCCCCACTCCGACCCCCCACCCGAGCACCACCGACGCACCACCGCCCCAGCCCGAGCCCACTTCCCCGGGGCTCGGACCCGGACCCCCAGCCGACTTCCCCGCGGCTGGACCCCGGTCGGGGTGACCGCACCGCCCAGCACCGCCCAGCACCGCCCAGCACCGCCCAGCACGACCTGCTCCCTGACCCGAGCAGCAGCCGCACCCGTGCGGGGCCCAGGCCGGCGAACTTCCCCGTCGCCGGACGGGCCCCGCGGTGGGTGCCGGAGCACCGCCCCCCCGATCACCAGGACCCGGGCCGGACCCGGCTCGACGTCGTCCCACCAGCACCACTCGTCACACCCGCACCGCGACCGGACCCCACGGTTCCGATCCAGCACCACCGAGTGGAGAACGGCCGGCAGCGGCCGAGAACACCACCGCACGACGTCCCACGGCCGGGACGACGCCCCGCAGCACGGACCGCACGAGGAGGCAGCGATGAGCGAGGACGCCGCACAGGCGCCGCCGGCGCTGCACGTCCCCGTCCTGCTGGACCGGGTGACCGAGTTGCTCGGCCCCGCCTGCGCCGTCGACGGCGCGGTGCTGGTCGACTGCACCCTCGGCCTGGCCGGCCACTCGCTGGCCCTGCTCGACGCCCACCCCGGCCTGCGGCTCGTGGGCCTGGACCGCGACCCCGACGCCCGCGCCGAGGCCACCCGCCGCATCGCCGCCGCGGGCCACGCCGACCGCGCCACCGTCGTCCCCGCCGTGTTCGACGAGCTGCCCGAGGTGCTCGACGACCTCGGTCTCGACGAGGTGCACGCGGTGCTCGCCGACCTCGGCGTCTCCTCCCTGCAGCTGGACCGCCCCGACCGCGGCTTCAGCTACGCCCACGACGCCCCGCTGGACATGCGCATGGACCCCAGCGGCCCGCGCACCGCCGCCGACGTGGTCAACACCTACTCCCGCGGCGAGCTCACCCGCGTGCTCAAGGTCTACGGCGAGGAGCGCTTCGCCGGTCGCATCGCCGCCGCCATCGAGCGCGAACGTGCCCGCGAGCCCTTCACGACCACCGCGCGGCTGGCCGAGCTCGTCCGCGACGCCATCCCCGCCGCCACCCGCCGCACCGGTGGGCACCCCGCCAAGCGCTCGTTCCAGGCACTGCGCATCGAGGTCAACGACGAGCTCGGCGTGCTCACCCGGCTGATCCCCGCCGCGCTCGACGCCCTCGCGGTGGGTGGGCGCATCGCCGTCATCACCTTCCACTCCTTGGAGGACCGGATCGTGAAGCAGGCCCTGGCGCTCGGCGCCACCGACACCACCCCGCCCGGCATGCCGCAGCCGCTGCCCGAGCACGCCCCCGTGCTTCGGCTGCTGACCCGCGGCGGCGAGGGCCCCGCCGACACCGAGACCGAGGCCAACCCGCGGGCCGCGTCGGCCCGGGTGCGGGCCGCGGAGCGCATCCGGAGGGCCCGCTCGTGAGCGCGACCGCCCGGGTGCACACCGGGTCGCTGCGCGCCCGCGGCTCCGCCACCGCCCGCACGTCGACCGCCCGCACGTCGAGCGCCCGCACGTCGAGCGCCCGCACCTCGAGCGCACGGACGTCGGGTGCCCGCACCTCGAGCCCGCGCACCTCGCCCACCCGCCGCACCGGCCCGGTCCACGTCCGTCCCCAGCTGCGCCTGGTCACCGCGCCGGTCGGCACCCCCGCCCGCCAGCGCAGGGTCGCCGCCGCGCGTCCCCGTCGCGCGCCGTTCGTCGTCCTGCTCGTCACGCTCATCGCGGCCACGGCCCTCGGGCTGCTGGCGCTGAACACGGCCATCGCGGTCGACTCGCTGCGGGCCAGCCAGCAGCGCACGGCGAACCAGGAGCTCGCCCGCGACGTCGAGCGCCTGCAGCAGCAGGTGACGCAGGGCCGCACCCCGGCCGAGCTGGCCGCTGCCGCCGCCGCCGCGGGCCTGGTCCCGGCCGGCACCGCCGGTCACCTCGTGCTCGGCCCCGACGGCACCTCCGTGGTCCGGGGCGCACCGGTGCCCGCGGCCGTCCCGGAGGCCGCGCAGCCCGCCCTCCCGGCGGCGCCCCCCGCCGAGCAGCCGACCACGCAGCAGCCGACCACCGAGCAGCCCACCACCGAGCAGCCGGCCACCACCGATCCGACCACCCCGACGGCAGGAGGCTGACATGCCGCAGCGACCGGCCGACCCGAGCCGCCGCCCGGGCCGCGGCAGCACCACCCGGGGCAGCTCCACCCGGGGCAGCACGGCCCGGGGCGGCGCACCCCGGCGCACGTCGTCCCACGACGTGCTGCGGCCCCGCCGCGAGCCCGGTACCCGCCGCACCCGCGGCCTGCCCACCGCCGTGCGGGCGCGCCGCAACAAGTGGGGCTTCACGGTGCTCGTGGTGCTGCTGGTCGCCGTGGTCACCAAGCTCGTCGTGCTGCAGGGCTTCGACGGCGCCGCCTACGCCCAGGCCGCCGAGACCGACCGCATGCGCGTGTACGACATCTCCGCCATCCGCGGCGCCGTGCTCGACCGCGACGGCAACCCGCTGGCCTACACCGTCGAGGCCTCGATGGTCACCGCGGACCCGAGCGTCGTCGAGGACCCCCAGCGCACCGCGCTGGCGCTGACCACGCTGCTGGACGTGCCGGTGGACGAGCTGGTGGAGAAGCTGTCCGGCGACGGCAAGTACGCGCTGCTCGCCCGGCAGGTGGACACCGCCACCAGCGACCAGATCACCGACCTCGCGCTGCCGGGCATCGTGCTGCAGGACGACCCTGTGCGGCTGTACCCGGCCGGCGTCGTCGGCGGGCAGGTCGTGGGCTTCACCGGCCGCGACGGCGACGGCCTGGCCGGGATCGAGCAGCGCTACGACGACGTGCTGTCGGGCACCGACGGCGAGCGGCGGGTCGAGGTGGGCGCCGGGGGCATCCCGATCCCCTCGGGCATCGACGCCTCGACGCCGGCCGTGGACGGCTCCGACGTCACGCTGACCATCGACGAGGACCTGCAGTACACGGTGCAGCAGCGGCTGGCGGAGGAGTGCAGCAACGGCCAGACCACGCGCGGCTCGGCCGTCGTCCAGGAGGTCGCCACCGGGCGGATCGTGGCCATGGCCACCTGCCCCGGCTACGACCCGTCGCAGGCCGGCAGCACCGATCCGGACCTGCTGGGCAACCCGGCGATCTCCGACGTGTTCGAGCCCGGCTCGGTCATGAAGGCGGTCACCCTGTCCGCGGCCATCGAGGACGGCTACGCCACCCCCGACACCGTGCTGAGCGTCAACGGCCACATCCAGGCCGGGGACAAGGTGGTCACCGACGCCCACGACCACGCCCCGATCGACTGGACGGTCACCGGCATCCTGGCCAAGTCCAGCAACGTCGGCACGATCATGCTGGCCCGTCAGGTCGGCGACGCCCGGCTCGAGGAGTACATGCGGGCCTTCGGCCTGGGCTCGACCACCGGCATCGAGCTGCCCGGCGAGAGCGCCGGCATCCTGCAGGACTCCGCCGACTGGACGGCGTCGCGGGCGGCCAACGTGCCGATCGGGCAGGGCGTCTCGGTGACCGCGCTGCAGATGGCGTCGGTGTACCAGACCATCGCCAACGGCGGGGTGCGCATCCCGCCGCGCATCGTCGAGTCCACGACCGCCCCCGACGGCACCGTCACCCCCGAGGCGCAGCCCGGCGGCACCCGGGTGATCAGCGAGTCCACCGCGGAGCAGATGGCCTACATGCTCGAGGCGGTCGTGGGGCCCGGCGGCACCGCGCCCAAGGGCGAGGTCGACGGCTTCCGGGTGGCCGGCAAGACCGGCACCGCGCAGCGGGCCAACCCCGAGTGCGGCTGCTACGACGGCGGTGGCTACTTCACCACCTTCGTCGGGTTCGCCCCGGCCGATGCACCGCAGTACGTGATCGCCGTCGACCTCGAGCGCCCCAACTCCGACGCCGAGGGCGGCCAGGTGGCCGCGCCGGTCTTCGCCGACCTCATGCAGTACGTGCTGACCGCCAACGACGTGGTGCCCTCGGGCACGCCGCGCCCGGACTTCCAGCTCACCGGCACCGAACCGACCAACTGATCGCCGGCCCGGGTCGATGGCCGGCCCGGGCTCGGCCCGCCGGTAGATTGGACCGACGTGAGCACCGCCCTGTCCGAGCTGGCCGACCTGGTCGATGCCGCTGTCCAGGGAGACCCGTCGGTGTCGGTGTCCGGCGTGGGCCTGGCGTCCGACCGGGTGGTCCCGGGCCACCTGTTCGCCGCCCTGCCCGGCGCGAAGGCGCACGGCATCCGGTTCCTGGCCCAGGCCCGCGAGCGCGGTGCGGTCGCCGTCCTCACCGACCCGGCCGGGGCCGCGCAGGTCGACGACCCCGCCCTCCCCGTGCTGGTGCACGACGACCCCCGGGCCGTGCTCGGCGAGGTCGCCGCCCACGTGCACGGCCGCCCGGCCGATGCCCTGGCCGTCATCGGCATCACCGGCACCAACGGCAAGACCACCACCGCCTACCTCGTCGAGGCCGGCCTCGCCGCGGCCGGCTGGTCCAGCGGGCTCATCGGCACCGTGCAGATCCGCACCCGCGGCACCGGCCCCGACGGCGAGCCCGTCGTCACCGAGCTGTCCAGCGTGCGCACCACGCCCGAGGCCCCCGACCTGCACGCCATGCTCGCCGGCATGCGCGACGCGGGGGTACGCGCGGTGGTCATGGAGGTCTCCAGCCACGCCTTGGTGCTCGGCCGGGTCGGCGGCGTGCGCTTCGCCGCGGCGGGCTTCACCAACTTCTCCCGCGACCACCTCGACTTCCACGGCGACGAGGAGGGCTACTTCGCCGCCAAGGCCCTGCTCTTCGACGGGCGCGCGGCGGTCGAGGTCGTCGACGTCGACGACGCCCACGCCCGGCGGCTGCTGCACGAGGGCACGGTGACCGTGTCGGGGCGGGGGAGCGAGGCGGCCTGGCGGGCCACCGACGTCACCACGAGCCAGGACGGCGGCTCCGCCTTCACGCTGCACACCCCCGACGGCGCCCAGCACCCGGCCACGCTGCGGCTACCCGGTGCCTTCAACGTCGCCAACGCGGTCATGGCCCTCGCCCTGCTCGACGCGGTCGGCGTGCCGGTCGACACCGCGCTGGCCGGGATCGCGCAGACCGTCGTCCCCGGACGCATGGAGCCCGTCGACGCCGGTCAGCCGTTCGTCGCCGTCGTCGACTACGCGCACACCCCCGACGCCGTCGCCACCGCCCTGGCGGCGCTGCGCACCAGCACCACCGGCCGGCTGATCACCGTGCTCGGCTGCGGCGGTGACCGCGACCCCGGCAAGCGGTCCGGCATGGGCGCCGCGGCCGCGGAGGGCAGCGATCTGCTCGTGGTCACCGACGACAACCCACGCTCGGAGGACCCGGCCACCGTCCGGGCCGCGATGCTGGCCGGGGTCCCCGCCGACACGACCTGCGAGGTGCGCGAGATCGGCGACCGGCGCGCCGCGATCGAGGCGGCGGTGCAGGCGGCCCGCCCGGGTGACACGCTGCTCCTGGCCGGCAAGGGCCACGAGAGCGGCCAGGAGGTCGCCGGCATGGTGACCCCCTTCGACGACCGGGTGGAACTCCGACGAGCACTGGAGGCACGGGCGTGATCGCACTGGGCCTCACCGAGGTCGCCGAGGCCGTCGGCGGGCAGCTCACCGGCCCCGACGCCACGGTCACCGGGAAGGTGACCGTCGACTCCCGCACGGTCGACGCCGGCGACCTCTACGTCGCCCTGCCCGGCGAGCGCGTCGACGGGCACGACTTCATCGCCGCCGCGACCGCCGCCGGCGCGATCGGGGCGATCAGCACCCGCCCGCACGTGGGCGCGTCCGTCGTGGTCGTCGCCGACCCCGTCGAGGCGCTGGGTCGGTTGGCCCACGCCGTGCACGAGCGGCTGCCCGACCTGGTCACCGTCGGCATCACCGGCTCGTCGGGCAAGACCTCCACGAAGGACCTCCTCGGCCAGGTGCTGGGCACCGCCGGTGCCACGGTCAGCCCGCCCGGGTCGTTCAACAACGACATCGGCCTCCCGCTGACCGTGCTCTCCGCCGGCGAGAGCACCCGCTTCCTCGTGCTCGAGATGGGCGCCCGCGGCATCGGGCACATCGCCCGGCTGTGCGGGGTGGCCCGGCCCGAGGTCGGCGTCGTGCTCAACGTCGGCTCGGCGCACCTGGGCGAGTTCGGCAGCGCCGACGCCATCGCCACCGCCAAGGGCGAGCTCGCCGAGGCAGCCGTGCGCACCGCCGTCCTCAACGCCGACGACCCCCGGGTGCGCGGCATGGCCGACCGGGCCACCGCCGCCGTCCTGCTCACCGGCACCGCCCCCGACTCCGACGTCCGGGCCACCGACGTCGCCCTCGACGACGCCGCCCGGGCCTCGTTCACCCTGCACGCGCAGGGCGAGCAGCACCCGGTGCGGCTGCAGGTGGTCGGCGCCCACCAGGTCGCCAACGCCCTGTCGGCCGCCGGCGCCGCGCTCGCCGCCGGGCTCACCCCCGCGCAGGCGGCCGCCGGGCTGTCGGCCGCGGTGACCCAGAGCCGCTGGCGCATGGAGGTCACCCGCCGCCCCGACGGCGTCGTGGTGGTCAACGACGCCTACAACGCCAACCCCGAGTCCATGCGCGCCGCGCTGGCCGCCGTCCAGGGCATGACCGGGACACTCGGCACGGCCGGCACCCGCCGGATCGCCGTCCTGGGCGCGATGGGGGAGCTCGGCACCGACGCCGAGTCCGAGCACGCCCGGCTGGGGGTCGACGCCGCCGCGGCGGTCGACCTGGTCGTGGCCGTGGGACCCGATGCCGCAGCCATCGCCGCGGCACGAGAGGAGTCGGTGCACGTGCCGGACCGGGCCGCCGCCCGCCAGCTGCTCGCGGAGGTGCTGCGCCCGGGCGACGTCGTCCTGGTCAAGGCCTCCCGCTCCTACGGGCTCGAGCTGCTGGCCGCCGACCTCCTCGCCGACGGCGGTGCCGCCGCGTGAAGTCGGTCCTCATCGCCGCCGCCGTCGGCCTGATCATCTCGATCCTGATGACCCCGGTGGCCATCAAGACCTTCCGCCGGCAGGGCTTCGGGCAGGAGATCCGCGACGATGGCCCCGAGAGCCACCTGTCCAAGAAGGGCACGCCCACCATGGGCGGCACGGTCATCGTGCTGGCCACCGTCGTCGGCTACTTCGTGGCCCACCTCTTCCTCGTCGGCCAGAACGGCCGCGGCGTCACCAGCACCGGCCTGCTGCTGCTGTTCCTGCTGGTCGGGCTGGGCGTCGTCGGCTTCCTCGACGACTACCTCAAGATCCGGCACCGCCGCAGCCTCGGGCTGAACAAGACCGCCAAGCTGGTCGGCCAGACCGTGGTGGGCCTCGGGTTCGCGGTCATGGCCCTCATCGAGTTCGGCGGGCGCGCACCCGTTGCCTCCACCGCCATCTCCTTCGTCCGCGACATCGCCCCACTGACGCTGCCCGTCGTCCTGTTCCTGGTCTTCGCGCTGCTGTTCATCTCCGGGTTCTCCAACGCCGTCAACCTCACCGACGGCCTCGACGGCCTGGCCGCCGGCTGCTCGGCGATGGTGTTCGGCGCCTACGTGGTCATCTCGTTCTGGCAGTTCGGCCACGACTGCGGCACCGCCCTGGTCGAGGGCTGCTACACCGTGCGCGACCCGCTCGACGTCACCCTGGTCGCCGCCGCCGCGATGGGTGCCTGCCTGGGCTTCCTGTGGTGGAACACCTCGCCGGCCCGCATCTTCATGGGCGACACCGGCTCGCTGGCCCTCGGTGGTCTCATGGCCGGCATCGCCGTGGTCACCCGCACCGAGCTGCTGCTGGTCGTGCTCGGCGGCCTCTTCGTCGCCGTCACCCTCTCGGTCGCCATCCAGATCGCCTTCTTCAAGGCCACCCGGCGCCGGGTGTTCCGCATGGCGCCCCTGCACCACCACTTCGAGCTCGCCGGCTGGGCCGAGAACACCGTCATCGTCCGGTTCTGGCTGGTCACCGGCATGGCGGTCGCCTTCGGCATCGGCGCGTTCTACGCCGACTGGCTCAGCCTCACCGGCCTGTGACCGGCCCGCTCGGTCGCGTCCTGGTCTGCGGCCTCGGCGTCTCCGGGGCCGCCGCGGCCCGGGTGCTGCTCGCCCGCGGCGACACCGTGCTGCTCGCCGACGCCGGCAACCCGGCCGCGCGGACCGAGCTGGAGGCCGCGGGCGCGGTCTGGCTCGGCGCGGTCACCGACTGCCCGGACGACGTCGACCTGGTGGTCACCTCGCCCGGCTGGCGCCCGGACTCCCCGCTGCTGGTGTCCGCGGCCCGGGCCGGCGTCGAGGTCGTCGGGGAGCCCGAGTTGGCCTGGCGGCTGCGGCTGCCCCTGGCCGACGGCGAGCCCGCGCCCTGGTACGCCGTCACCGGCACCAACGGCAAGACCACCACCGTCACCATGCTCGAGGCGCTGCTGCTCGCCGGCGGCCGGCGGGCCGTCGCCGCCGGCAACGTGGGCCGCCCGCTGGTCGAGGTGGTCACGGCGGTGGACGTCGACGGCGCCCCCGCGTTCGACGCCGTCGCGGTCGAGCTCAGCTCGTTCCAGCTGCACTGGTCCAGCTCGGTCACCCCCGCCGCGGCCGCCGTGCTGAACATCGCCGACGACCACGTCGACTGGCACGGCAGCGCCGCCGCCTACCGCGACGCCAAGGCGAAGATCCTGCACGGCGCCCCGGTGGCGGTGGCCGACGCCGCCGACCCCGTCGCCTCGGCACTCGTGGCCGGGCACCCGCACCCGGTGACCGTCACCCTCGGCGAGCCGGGGCCCGGGCAGCTCGGCGTGGTCGACGGGGTGCTGGTCGACCGGGCCCTCGGCGGCGGCGAGCTGCTGCCCGTCGACGCGCTGCAGGTCACCGGCCCGCACAACGTCATCAACGCACTGGCCGCGGCTGCGCTGGCCCGGGCGGCCGGGGTGTCCGCCGGGGACATCGCCACCGGGCTGGCCGGCTTCCGCGGCGGGGCCCACCGCACCGTGCAGGTCGCCGTGCGGGACGGCGTCGCGTGGGTCGACGACTCGAAGGCCACCAACCCGCACGCCGCCGCCGCTTCCCTGACCGCCTACCCCCGGGTGGTCTGGATCGCCGGCGGTCTGCTCAAGGGCGCCGACGTCGAGCCGCTGGTCGCGGCGGTGGCGTCCCGGCTGGCCGGTGTGGTGCTGCTGGGCCGGGACCGCCAGGTCCTGGCCGACTCGTTGGCGCGACACGCGCCCGCGGTCCCACGGATCGTCGTCCCCAGCGGCGACGATGTCGGTGTGGCTGGTGTGACGAACGGGACGGCGGAGGCGGTGATGGTCCAGGTGGTGCGTGCTGCTGCCGAGCTGGCCCGTCCCGGCGACACCGTGCTGCTCGCGCCGGCTGCCGCGTCCATGGACGTGTTCACCGACTACGCGCACCGGGGCCGGGCCTTCGCCGACGCGGTCCGCGCCCTGCCCTGAGACGGGGGTCCCGGCATGGCCGCCACCACGAGCACGGACCGCCCGACCCGCACCGACCGCACGCCGCGCACGGCGACCTCCGCCCGCGCAGCCGGCCGGGGCCGGGCCGCGGCGAAGGCTCCGGTGTTCCGGGCCCCCGCGTGGCTCGACGGCCCGCTGACCAGCGCGCACCTGGTGCTCGGCTCGGCCGGGCTGCTGCTGGCCATCGGGCTGGTGATGGTCTTCTCCGCCTCCAGCGTGCAGGCCGCCCTCGACGGCGTGCCCGCGTGGCTGCCCGGGGTCCGGCAGCTCATGTTCGCCGTCATCGGGCTCGGCGCGCTGCTGGTCGGGCTGCGGTTGCCGATCGGCCACCTGCGCCGCTACTCCGGCATCGGGCTGCTGGTCGCCACCGTGCTGCTGCTGGCCGTGCTCGTACCCGGCATCGGCAAGGAGCTCAACGGCGCCCGGCAGTGGATCAGCCTCGGCGTCGCGGACTTCCAGCCCTCCGAACTGGCCAAGCTGGTGCTGGCGCTGTGGGGCGCGCACGTCATCGCCCTGCGCGAGCGCTGGCTGACCACGAAGTCGCTGCTCGTGCCCGTCGTCCCGGCCTTCCTCGTGCTGGCCGTGCTGCTGCTGGCCGAGCCCGACATGGGTGCCACCGTCGGGCTCGGGCTGGTGGTGGCCGGCCTGCTCTGGGCCGGTGGCCTGCCCGGTCGGTGGATCGCCGGGCTGGGGCTCGTCGCCGTGGTCGGCATCGCGATCACCGCGCTGAGCGCGAGCTACCGGGCCGCGCGGCTCTTCTCCTTCCTCGACCCCTTCGCCGACCCCGAGAACGGCGGCTTCCAGGCCATCAAGGGGTTCTACGCCCTGGCCACCGGCGGGTTCTGGGGCGTGGGGCTGGGCAACAGCCGCATGAAGTGGAACCTGCTGCCGCACGCCGAGAGCGACTACATCTTCGCGATCATCGGTGAGGAGCTGGGCTTCCTCGGGTGCCTGGTCGTGATCGGGCTCTACGGCGTGCTGGCCTACGCCGGCTTCCGCATCGCCCGCCGGGCCACCGACCGGTTCGTGCAGCTGGCCAGCACCGCGATCACCGTCTGGCTGATCGGCCAGGCCTTCATCAACATGGGCTACGTCGTCGGTCTCCTCCCGGTCACCGGCGTCACGCTGCCGCTGATCTCGGCCGGCGGCACGTCGCTGGTGCTCACCCTGTTCATCGTCGGGCTGCTGGTGCGCTTCGCCCGCACCGAGCCCGCCGCCGTCGAGCACCTGCGGGCGCACCGCCAGGCCCACCCGGTGGGCCGGCTGGGCCGGATCGGCCGCTGGCTGGTCCCGGTCCCGCCGCAGGCGATCGCGCCGCTGCCCACCCTGGGCCGCCGCGCCGCACCCGAGGACGCCGCTCCGCCCCGGCGACCGGCCGGTCGCACCGTGGCCCGGGTCCGGCGGCACGACCCGCCGCCGCGGCGCCCCGCCCGGGAGGCCGCCGACGCCGCCCGGCCGCCCCGCCGCGAGGCCGGCCCGGTCCGCCAGCCGGTGGGCGCCGGCGCCGAACGCCGACGTGCGCCCCGCCCCGACACCGCCGCCGACCTCGGCCGCGACGCCCCGCGCCCGCCCCGGGACCGGCCGCGCCGCCCCCGCTGAGCACCGAGCCTGTGAGACTGACCCCGTGACCTCCGCTCCACCGCCCCCCGCACGACCGAGCCCCCCCGCCCGCAGCCGTCCGGTCAGCGTCGTGCTGGCCGGTGGGGGCACCGGTGGGCACATCGAGCCCATGCTGGCCCTCGCCGACGCGCTCGTGCGCCGCACCGACGCCCCCGGCGGCACGCCGCGGGTCACCTGCCTGGGCACCTCCCGCGGCCTGGAGACCCGGCTGGTGCCCGCCCGCGGCCACGAGCTGCGGCTGATCCCGCCGGTGCCCCTGCCCCGCAAGCCCACGCCGGACCTGCTGCGGGTACCCGGCCGGGTGCGCCGGGCCGTCGCCGAGACCCGTGCCCTGCTGGCCGAGCTCGAGGCCGACGTCGTCGTCGGGTTCGGCGGCTACGTGGCGCTGCCGGCCTACCTCGCTGCGCGGCGGGCCGGCGTCCCCGTCGTCGTGCACGAGCAGAACCCGCTGCCCGGGCTGGCCAACCGGGTCGGCGCCCGGCTGGCCGCCGCGGTCGCCGTCACCGCACCCGGGACCCCGCTGCGCGGCGCGGTGCACACCGGCATGCCGTTGCGCCCGGCGATCACCGGGCTCGACCGCGCCGCCCTGCGCGCCGAGGCCCGGGCCCACTTCGGCCTGGACGCCGAGCGGCCCACCCTGCTGGTCTTCGGCGGCTCCCAGGGTGCGCGGTCGCTGAACACCGCCGCCACCGGCGCCGCCGACGCCCTGCGCGCCGCCGGCATCCAGGTGCTGCACGCCCGCGGGCCCAAGAACACCGAGGTCGCCGTGCCCGCCGGGCAGCCGCCCTACGTGGTGGTCGACTACCTCGAGCGCATGGACCTCGCCTACGCAGCCGCCGACCTCGCCCTGTGCCGGTCGGGGGCGGTGAGCGTCGCCGAGCTGTCCGCGGTCGGCCTGCCCGGCGCCTTCGTACCGCTGCCGATCGGCAACGGTGAGCAGCGGCGCAACGCCCTCCCCGTCGTCGAGGCCGGGGGAGGGCTCCTGGTCGACGACGCCGACCTGTCGCCGTCCTGGATCGAGGCCACCCTGGTGCCCGTGCTCACCGACCCCGCCCGGCTCACCGAGCTGACCCGGCACGCGGCCGCGGCCGGCGTCCCCGACGCCGACGAGCAGCTGGCCGACCTCACCCTCTCGGTGGTGCGGGCATGAGCGCCGCCGACGTCGCCGCCTGGCGCGACCCGGTGCCCGCCCTCGCCGACCTCGGCGCCGTGCACTTCATCGGCATCGGGGGAGCGGGCATGAGCGGCATCGCCCGCATCCTGCTCGCCCGCGGGGTCACCGTCTCCGGCAGCGACCGGCGCAGCACGCCCACCCTGCTGGCACTGCAGGCGCTGGGCGCCCGCACCGAGGTCGGCCACGACGCCGCCCACCTCGGCGACGCGGCCACCGTGGTGGTCTCCACCGCCATCCGACCCGACAACCCCGAGCTGGTCGCCGCCCGCGAGCGGGGCCTGCGGGTGCTGCCCCGGGCCGTCGCGCTCGCCGCGGTCATGGCCGGCCGGCGCAGCGTCGCCGTCGCCGGCACGCACGGCAAGACGTCGACCACGTCGATGCTCACCGTCGCCGTGCAGGCGTGCGGCGCCGACCCCTCCTTCGCCATCGGCGGCGACCTCAACGAGAGCGGGTCCAACGCCCACGCGGGCAGCGGCGACGTCTTCGTGGCCGAGGCCGACGAGAGCGACCGCTCGTTCCTGCTGCTGGCCCCCTTCGCCGGCATCGTGACCAACGTCGAGGCCGACCACCTCGACAACTACGGCGACCTGGCGGCGGTCGAGGCCGCCTTCGACCGCTTCCTCACCACCGTGGACCCGGCCGGGTTCGTCGTGCTGTGCGCCGACGACCCGGGTTCGGCCCGGCTGCGCGACGTGCCGACCGGGGGCGCCCGGGTGCTGACCTACGGCACCTCCGACGGCGTCGACCTGCAGCTGCGCGACGTCGTCGTCGGGGCCGACGCCACCAGCTGGACGGCGGTGCACCGCGGGGCCGAGATCGGCCGCGTGACCCTGCAGCTGCCCGGTGAGCACATGGCCCGCAACAGCGCCGCGGCACTGCTGGCCGGGCTCGAGCTCGGGTTCCCGGCGGCCGGGCTGGTCGCCGGGCTGGCCCGGTTCGGTGGTGTGCACCGCCGGTTCGAGCTCAAGGGCACCGCGGCGGGCGTCCGGGTCTACGACGACTACGCCCACCACCCCACCGAGGTCGCCGCCCAGCTGCGCGCCGCCCGGGCGGTGGCGGGCGGGGGCCGGCTCGTCGTGCTCTTCCAGCCGCACCTGTACAGCCGCACGCAGGAGTTCGCGGCGGGCTTCGGCGAGGCCCTCGGCCTGGCCGACGAGGTCGTGGTCATGGACGTCTACGGCGCCCGCGAGGACCCGGTGCCGGGGGTGACGGGTGCGCTGGTCGCCGATGCCGTGCCGCTGCCGGCCGGCGCGGTGCACTTCGAGCCGTCGTGGTCGGCGGCGGCCCGTGCGATGGCCGACCGGGCCCGGCCCGGCGACCTGCTCATGACGATGGGGGCCGGTGACGTCGTCATGGTCGGTCCCGAGATCCTCACCGCGTTGTCCGGCGAGCCCACCGACGGGGTGGGCTGAGCCGTGCCGCGCACCGGGAGCACCACGCGGGACCGCACCCGCGGCCCCCGCCGTGGCGGCCCCGGGAGCGGGTCGGCGAGTGCGCCGCCCGCGGTCACGAGGCTCCGGCCGCCGCGCCGGCGGCTGGACCCCCGGCGCCGCCGGCTGGTGGTCCTCGGGTCGGTGCTGGTGCTCGCCGCGGTGGTCGCGTGGGTGGTGCTGGCCAGCCCGCTGCTGGCCGTGCGCACGGTGCAGGTCGACGGCGCGGTCACCCTGACCGCCGACCAGGTGCGCGAGGCCGCCGGGGTGGCCGAGGGCACCCCGCTGGCCCGGGTGGACACCGCGGCCGCTGCGGCCCGGGTGGCCGCGCTGCCCCAGGTCGCCGACGCCGAGGTCAGCCGGGGCTGGCCCGACCGGGTGGTGGTCACGCTGCGCGAGCGGGTCGCGGTCGCCGTCGTCGACACCGCGGGCACCCGCACGCTGCTCGACGCCTCGGGCACGCCGTTCGGCACCGTCACCGGTGACGCCCCGGCCGGGGTGGTGCCCCTCCAGGTCGCCGACCCCGGCCCCGACGACCGGGCCACCCGGGCCGGGCTGGCCGCGGTCGTGTCGCTGCCGGCCGTGGTGCGCGACCAGGTCACCCAGGTGGCGGCCACCGGCTCCGACGACGTCACCCTCACCCTGGCCGACGGCACCAGCGTGCTGTGGGGCAGCGCCGCCGACGCCGACCGCAAGGCGCAGGTGCTGGCCGCCGTCCTCGACCAGCTGGCCGCCGGCACGCTGGACCCGGCGATCCAGATCGACGTCAGCTCGCCCGAGGAGGTCGTGCTGCGCTGAGGGGTGCAGGGTGGGGGACATGACCGCACCCGTCTCCCGGTTCCCCGTGCCCGACCGCGCCGACCTGCCCGAGGACCTCCGCGAGCGCTACGACGCCGTCGAGGAGAAGTCGGGCTTCCTGCCGAACGTCTTCGCCGCCCTGGCCCACCGGCCGGCCGAGGCCCGGGCGTTCTTCGCCTTCCACGACGCCCTGATGGACAAGGACACCCCGGGGCTGTCCACCGCCGACCGCGAGCTGGTCGTGGTGGCCACCAGCGCGGCCAACGACTGCCTGTACTGCGTCGTCGCGCACGGGGCCATCGCCCGCATCCGGTCGCGCGACCGGTTCCTCGCCGACCAGGTGGCGGTCGACTGGCGCAAGGCACCCCTCGACGACCGGATGCGCACGGTGCTCGACGTCGCCGTGCGGCTGGCCACCACGCCGGCCGAGGTGACCCCCGACGACCTGGACGCGCTGCGTGCGCAGGGCCTCGACGAGGAGGACGTCTGGGACGTGGGCGCGATCGTGAGCTTCTTCGCCCTGAGCAACCGGCTGGCGCACTGGTTGGCGATCCCGCCGAACGAGGAGTTCTACCTCCTGGGCCGGGTGCCGCGCAGCTGATCGCGACACGCCCGGGGCGATTCGCGTCGGCAGAATCTGCGCCACACCCCGCGGGGGCGGTCTCGACCCAGGGGTGAGACGCTGGGCGGGCGGGTCGTCACGAGACGTGAGGCCCGTGTGACGCACGGGTCAGCAGGGCTCGATGGGGCACCCGGGACCGACACGCCGCACCCGCCGAGGGTGCTGGCATCGGGCAACCGGCGCACCTAGCGTCGCCTCCATCGCCCTAGTTGACATAACTATAAGGCTTAACCTGAGGATGAGGGTCCAGTTGGGGAGCGCAGCATGACACCTCCGCACAACTACCTCGCGGTCATCAAGGTCGTCGGCATCGGCGGCGGCGGGGTGAACGCGGTCAACCGCATGATCGAGGTCGGCCTCAAGGGGGTCGAGTTCATCGCCATCAACACCGACGCGCAGGCGTTGTTGATGAGCGACGCCGACGTCAAGCTCGACGTCGGTCGCGAGCTCACCCGCGGCCTGGGCGCTGGCGCCCAGCCCGATGTCGGCCGGCAGGCCGCCGAGGACCACCGCGAGGAGATCGAAGAGGTGCTCAAGGGCGCCGACATGGTCTTCGTCACCGCCGGCGAGGGAGGTGGCACCGGCACCGGTGGCGCGCCCGTCGTGGCGTCCATCGCCCGCAAGCTGGGCGCGCTGACCATCGGCGTGGTCACCCGTCCGTTCTCCTTCGAGGGCAAGCGGCGGGCCGTGCAGGCCGAGTCGGGCATCGACGAGCTGCGCAACGAGTGCGACACGCTCATCGTCATCCCGAACGACCGCCTGCTCCAGCTCGGCGACCGCAACGTGTCGGTCATGGACGCCTTCCGCACCGCCGACCAGGTGCTGCTCTCCGGCGTCCAGGGCATCACCGACCTGATCACCACGCCCGGCCTGATCAACCTCGACTTCGCCGACGTCAAGTCGGTCATGTCGGGTGCGGGCTCGGCGCTGATGGGCATCGGCAGTGCGCGCGGTGACAACCGCGCGCTGCTGGCCGCCGAGCAGGCCATCGCGTCGCCGCTGCTGGAGGCCTCCATGGAGGGCGCCCACGGCGTCCTGCTGTCGATCTCCGGCGGCTCCGACCTCGGCCTGTTCGAGATCAACGAGGCCGCCTCGCTGGTGTCCGACGCCGCCCACGCCGACGCCAACATCATCTTCGGTGCCGTCATCGACGACGCCCTGGGCGACGAGGTGCGGGTCACGGTGATCGCGGCCGGCTTCGACGGCGGCAAGCCCAGCGGCACCGCCCGCAAGGACGCCGCCCCCGCCAGCTCGTCGGCGTCCGGGTCGATGCCTGCGCAGGCCCAGCCGCGTCCGGTCCAGCAGGCCCAGCCCGCACCGTCGGCCCCGCGGCAGACCGGTGAGCGGCTGGTCTCGGGCACCGGTGCGCAGCAGCACTCCGTGCCGCGCACCCCGACCCAGGGTGGGGGCATCTCGGTGCCGCCGCCGCTGCCGCCCATCCCGGGTCCGGTGCAGGGCGGCCGTCGTCCGCTCTCCTCGGACGACTTCGAGGAGGAGCTCGACATCCCCGAGTTCCTCCGCTCCCAGTAGACCTGCGAACCTGGGTGCGATGACGCACGAACCACCGGCCGCCCCGTCGACCCGGTCCCTCCGCCCCCGGCGGGTGGTGACCGATCGGCGGGGCGGCCGTTCGTCGTCGCCCTACGACGCGTTCAACCTGGGCGACCACGTGGGCGACGCCCCGGCCGACGTCGCCGCCAACCGCGAGCGCCTGGCGCGCGAGCTCCGGGTCGACCCGGGGGCGCTGGTCTGGATGCAGCAGGTGCACGGCACCGGCGTCGCCGTCGTCGACGGCCCGCAGGCGGGCTCGCCGCCGCAGGTCGACGCGCTGGTGACCGCCACCCCCGGCCTGGTGCTGTGCGTGCTGGTCGCCGACTGCGTGCCCGTGCTGCTGGCCGACCCGGTGGCCGGGGTCGTCGCCGCGGTGCACGCCGGGCGCGAGGGCGTGCGGCAGGGCGTGGTCACCGCCGCGCTGGCGGCGATGGCAGACCTCGGTGCCCGGCCGCGCGACGTCCAGGCGCTGCTCGGGCCGGCCGTGTGCGGTGCCGACTACGAGGTGCCCCGGGCCATGCAGGTGCAGGTGGCCCGGGTCGCCCGCGACGCCGCCGTGCGCTCGCGCACCGGGACCCCGGCGCTGGACCTGCGAGCCGGCCTCACCCAGGTGCTGCGGGCCGCCGGTGTCGGCCAGGTGGTGCAGGACCCGCGGTGCACCGTGGAGGACCGCCGGCTGTTCTCCCACCGTCGCGACGGCGTCACCGGTCGGCAGGCCGGCGTGGTCTGGCTGGAGCCGGCGTGAGCTCGCTGGAGGAGAACCTCCGGGTGGTGCGCGAGCGCATCCGGCGGGCCGCCGAGGCTGCCGGTCGCGACCCGGGCGACGTGACCCTGCTCGCGGTCAGCAAGACCTGGCCGGCCGCCGACGTCGCCGAGCTGGCGGCTCTCGGTCAGCGGGAGTTCGCCGAGAACAAGGTGCAGGAGCTCGTGGCCAAGGCCGAGGAGCTCGAGCACCTCGACCTCCGCTGGCACCTCGTGGGCCAGCTGCAGCGCAACAAGGCCACCGCGGTGGTGGGGGTGGGCGCCGTCGTCCAGTCCGTCGACCGGGTCTCGCTGGTCGAGCGGCTGGCCGGGGTCGCCGAGCGGGCCGGTGCGGTGACCGAGGTCTTCGTCCAGGTGGACCTCGGCGGGCCCGAGGGCGAGGCGGCCGCGCGCGGGGGAGTGGCGCTCGAGCACGCCGTGGAGCTGGCCGACACCGTCGCCGGGTACCCGTCGCTGCGGCTGCGCGGGCTCATGGCGGTCGCCCCGCGCGGGGGCGCGCCGCGGCCGGCCTTCGACCGGTTGGCCTCGTTGGCCGCCCGGGTGCGGTCGGACCACCCGGGCGCCGGTGACCTGTCGGCGGGCATGAGCGCCGACCTCGAGGACGCCGTCGCCGCGGGCGCCACGCTGGTGCGTGTCGGAACCGCGCTGTTCGGGTCCCGGCCCCTAGCCTCCGGTTCAGGACCGTAGGACTCACCAGGCACGTCCGTCCCGCGCGTCCCACCAGTCACGGATGACGACCAGCAGAGAGGGGCCCTTCGATGGCCGGCGCCATGCGCAAGATGGGCATCTACCTCGGACTCGTGGAGGACGACGACGTGCGGGCCTACGGCCGCTACGACGCACGCCAGTCCGACTACGACGACCGTGCCGACCGGGCCGACCAGCGGCCCGGCCGCGAGCGGGACCGGTACGGCTACGACAGCGCCTACGACGACGGCTACGCCGACTCGGCCTACCCGTCGGTGGAGTACACCTCCGCCGAGGTGCCCGTGGAGGAGCTCGCCGCCCCGGAGCCGGCCCCGCCGCGTCGCAGCGGCCCGCGTCGGCTCGACCTCGCGGCCCCGGCCACCGTCGGGCCCCGCTCGGGCGGCTCGACGCGCGCCGGCTCCTCGGTCCTGGCCGGCGGCACGGCCACCTCCGGCCCGGTCGGCGCGACCGCGGCCGCCCTGGCGACCCCCGAGCCCGCCCCGGCGCCGGCGCCCGCCCCCGTGGCGGCGACCCCTAAGCCCTACCGCATCTCGAACCTGGTGCCCAAGACCTACAACGAGGCACGCACGATCGGCGAGCGCTTCCGCGACGGCGACGCCGTGCTCATGAACCTGGCCGAGATGGACGACGCCGACGCCAAGCGCCTGGTGGACTTCGCCGCGGGGCTCTCGTTCGGCCTGCACGGTAGTATCGAGCGGGTCACGGCCAAGGTGTTCCTGCTCTCCCCGGCGGGCACCGACGTGACCGCCGAGGACAAGGCCCGCATCCGCGAGGGCGGGTTCCCCGGCCACTCCTGACCGACCGGCTGATGCCGGGCTCCGCGCCCGCCCAGCCCCGAACGAGCGAGGACCGTGTCCCTTCTCCTGCAGATCGTGTCATCGCTCCTGCTCGTGTTCCTGATCCTGCTGTTCGCCCGCTTCGTGGTGGACTGGGTGATGGTCCTGGCCCGCAGCTGGCGCCCCTCGGGCGCCGTCGCCGCGGGTCTGGAGGTCGTGTACGCAGCCACCGACCCACCGCTGAAGGCGGTGCGCAAGGTCATCCCGCCGTTGAACCTGGGCAGCATCAGGTTGGACCTCGGGTTTATGGTGCTCCTGATAGCCGTGTTCATCCTGCGCAGCATCATCGCTTCGTACGTGTGACCAGCTCCTGTCCTTGGGGGCCGGTCGGGCGGGCGGTCCACACCGCTGGTCAGACCGTGTCCTTGTTCCTCCCGTCCGACCCGAGGTGACCCGATGCCACTCACGCCCGCCGACGTGCACAACGTCGTCTTCAAGAAGCCGCCGATCGGCAAGCGTGGCTACGACGAGGACGAGGTCGACGCCTTCCTCGACGTGGTCGAAGCCGAGCTCGCCCGGCTGATCGAGGAGAACAACGAGCTCCGCAGCAACGGTGGCGGCTCCCGCTCCGAGGAGCGCCCGGCCGAGCCGGTCGCCGCCACGCCGCCCCCGGCTCCGGTGCAGCAGCCCCGCGAGGACGACGCCGTCCGCGCCTCCCGCATGCTCACCCTGGCCACCGAGACGGCCGACCGGTACGTCAACGAGGCCAAGCAGCAGGCCGACCAGCTGGTCGGCAGCGCCAAGGCCAACAGCGACCGCATGCTGACCGAGGCCCGCACCAAGAGCGAGCAGCAGCTGGCCGAGGCCAAGCAGCGCGCCGACGCGATGGTGGGCGACGCCCGCACCCGCGCCGACACGATGGAGCGCGAGGCCCGCGCCAAGGCCACCGCCCTCGACCAGGAGGCCGAGCGCAAGCACGTCGAGGTCATGGGTTCGCTGGAGGAGAAGCGCAGCAGCCTGGAGCGCAAGATCGAGGAGCTGCGCACCTTCGAGCGCGAGTACCGCACCCGGCTCCGCTCCTACCTCGAGTCCCACCTGCGCGACCTCGACAGCCGCGGCTCGGCCGAGCCGGCCTCGAACGCCCGGCAGAACCAGCACGCCGGCGCCTGAGCCACCCGCTCGGCGCTCGACGGAGCCCCCGCAGACCACCTGGTCTGCGGGGGCTCCGTCGTGTGTCGTTGGTTACGCTCCGGGGCGTGATCGTGTTGGCGGGCCTCCTGATCCTCGTGGCCGGGGCGCTGCTCGTCGGCGGCCTCGGCAACGGTCAGACCACCATGCTCTGGGGCTCGGTGGGGGTGAGCGCCCTGGCCGCCGTCGTCCTGGTGCTCGACCGGGTGCGCCGCGCCCGGGCAGCACGGGCGGACGCCGCCGACGACGACGAGCCCCTGGTGCCCCCCGAGCCGGTGAACGCCGGCGCCCGGGCGGCCTCGGCTGCCCCCGCACGATCCGGGACGACCTCTGGGGCGGCGGCGAGGTCGGGGACTGCAGCTGGGCCGGGTTCGGCGGCGGGTTCGACCACGGTCGGGTCCGCGGCGGCTGAGGCGGCCACGGCTGGGGGAGAAGCCGTGCCGTCGGCCCCGGTGACCGAGGCGCCGACGACCGTGCTGCCCACCGCCACCGAGCCTGCCGGCATCGAGCCCGCGGCCGTCGAGCCCGCGGCTACCGAGCCCGCTGCCGTCGAGCCCGCGGCTACCGAGCCCGCGGCCACCGAGCCTGCGGCCGTCGAGCCCGCGGTCACCAAGCCTGCTGCCACCGCAGGCGCGACGGCATCCGCAGGGGAGACGGCGCCCGTCGCCGCAAACGCCGACCGGGACGCCGGGGCAGCGGTGGTCCGGTCCGGGCCCGGGTCGGAGGACGCACCGGCCGTTGCGGCACCGGCACCGGCACCTGAGGTGCCCAGCACGTCGGTGCCCCAGCAGGAGGTCGATCCGGTGGCTGCGGTCTCCGCGCCGGCGGGGGCGGCTCCGCCGGCCGTGCCGGGGCCGACGACCGGTTCGCACGCCCCGCGCAGCTCCGCGGCCCTGGGGGAGGACGGCGAGCCCGTGGAGGAGGACGTCGTCGTCACCGACCTGCTGCTCGTCCTGGACCTGACCGACGAGGTCGAGGTCGTCGACGAGCACCCGCGCTACCACCTCGCCGGGTGCTCGGTGACCGCCGGCGAGGAGGTCTTCGGGCTGCCGCTGAACGAGGCCAAGCAGGACGGCTTCACCGCGTGCGGCATCTGCCGGCCCGACCGCACCCTGGCCGACGCCGAGCGCAAGCGCCGGGCCGCCGCCAAGGCCTGAGCCGGGCCCCACACGCCCGCGCGGCGTCCGCCTCCACGCGGGTTCGTCCTCCTCCACGAGATCTGCTGGAGGAGGACGAACCCCCGTGCACCCCCCTGGTCGGAGGCGGGGGGACGGTCAGGCCTTGGCGACCCAGATGCGGCCGCCGGCGGGGGCCTCGACGCCCTCGCCCTCGCCCGCGATCGCCGGGTGCACGGCGGTGGCCAGCACCTCGCCGGCCAGCTGCTCCTGCGCCTCGGCGAGGGCCTGGGCCAGTTGCCCGTCGGCGGTCCACCACAGCTGGATGCGGTCGCTGACCTCGAAGCCGGCGGCCTTGCGGGCGTCCTGCACCAGGCGCACCACCTCGCGGACCAGCCCGGCCCGCTCCAGCTCAGGGGTGAGGGTCAGGTCCAGGGCCACGGTGAGCCCGCCCGCGGAGGACACGGTCCAGCCCTCGCGCGGGGTCTCGGTGACCACGAGGTCACCGTCCTCGAGCGGCACGTCGGCGCCGTCGACGGTGACCGAGGCGGTGCCGGCCCGGTAGGCGGCCACGAGCGCGGTGGGGTCCTCGTTGGCGACGGCCTTGGCCACGGCCTGCACCTGCTTGCCCATCCGCCGACCCACGGCTCGGAAGTCGATCTTGACGCTGACGTCGACCAGGTCGCCACCGGCCTCGGCCACCGGGGCCAGCTCGGCGACGTTGAGCTCCTCGGCCACCTCGGCCACCAGGTCGCGGGGCAGGTCCGCCCACCCGGGTGCGGCGACCAGGGCTCGGGCCAGCGGCTGGCGGGTGCGCACCTTGGACGCCGTCCGCGCCGACCGGCCCAGCTCGACCAGCCGGCGGACGACGTCCATCTGGCCCACCAGGACGTCGTCGCGGGCCGCGGCGTCGACCTCGGGCCACGAGGACAGGTGCACCGAGTCGGGCGCATCCACGAGCCCCGGGGCGACGACCTCGCGCCACACCCGCTCGGTGACGAACGGGGTGAACGGCGCCATGAGCCGGGTGAGGGCGTGGAGGACCTCGTGCAGCGTGCCCAGCGCGGCCGGGTCGCCGTCCCAGAAGCGGCGGCGCGAGCGACGGACGTACCAGTTGGAGAGGTCGTCGACGAACTCGGCGAGCAGCCGACCGGCCGTCTGGGTGTCGAAGGCCTCGAGCGCGTCGGTGACCTGCGCGGTGACCGCGGCGGTCTTCGCCAGGGCCCAGCGGTCGAGCAGCGGCCGCCCGGCGGGGGCCGGTGCCGGGGAGGCGGTCGGGTCCCAGCCGTTCGTCGAGGCGTACAGGGTGAAGAACGAGGCGGTGTTCCAATAGGTCAGCAGCACCTTGCGCACGACCTCGGACAGCGTCTCGTGGCCCACCCGGCGGGCCTGCCACGGCGACCCGCCGGCCAGCATGAACCAGCGGACGGCGTCGGCGCCGTGCCGGTCCATGAGCGGGATGGGCTCGAGGATGTTGCCCAGGTGCTTGCTCATCTTGCGGCCGTCCTCGGCCAGGATGTGGCCCAGGCACAGCACGTCCTCGTAGGAGGACTTCCCGAACACCAGGGTGCCCACCGCCATGAGCGTGTAGAACCAGCCGCGGGTCTGGTCGATCGCCTCGGCGATGAACTGGGCCGGGTAGGCCGCCTCGAAGGCCTCCTTGTTGCGGTGCGGGGCGCCCCACTGCGCGAAGGGCATCGAGCCGGAGTCGTACCAGGCGTCGATGACCTGGCGCACCCGGCGGAACTCGCCCTCGACCCCGGGCAGGGTGAACGTGACGTCGTCGATGAAGGGCCGGTGCGGGTCGAGGTCGGCCAGGTCGCGGCCGGTCAGCTCGGACAGCTCGGCCAGCGAGCCGACGGCGACCAGGTGGGCCGGGTCGAGCTCGTTGCGCCAGATCGGCAGCGGGGTGCCCCAGTAGCGGTCACGGGACAGGGCCCAGTCGACGTTGTTGTGCAGCCAGTCGCCGTAGCGGCCCCACTGCACGTTCTCGGGGTGCCAGCGGGTGGCCTCGTTCTCGGCCAGCAGCTGGTCCTTGATCGCGCTGGTGCGGATGTACCAGGACGGCTGGGCGTAGTACATCAGCGGCGTGTGGCAGCGCCAGCAGTGCGGGTAGGGGTGCTCGTAGCGCTGCTCGCGCCACAGCACTCCGCGGTCGGCCATGTCCTGCACCAGCGTCGGGTCGGCGGCCTTGAAGAAGTGCCCGCCCACGAGCGGGACGTCGGCGACGAAGTGGCCGGTCGAGTCGACCGGGTTCACCACGGGCAGCCCGTAGGCCTTGCAGACGGCGAGGTCCTCGGCGCCGAACGCGGGGGACTGGTGCACCAGCCCGGTGCCGGAGTCGGTGGTGACGTAGTCGGCCAGCAGCACGAAGTGCGCCGGGGCGGGGAACTCGACCAGGTCGAAGGGGCGCTGGTAGGTGACCCGCTCCCAGTCCCGACCGGTGGTGGTGGCCAGCACCTCGTAGGGCACGTCGGCCCCGAGGACGGCGGACACCAGCGGCTCGGCCACGACGACCGTGCGCTCCCGGCCCCCGTGCTCGGCCCGCACCACGAGGTAGGTGACGTCGGGGTTCACGGCCACCGCGGTGTTGCTCGGCAGCGTCCAGGGGGTCGTCGTCCAGACCAGCAGGTCGGCCCGGCCGGCCCACTCGCCGCTGGTGACCGGCAGCGAGACGTAGACCGAGGGGTCGGTGACCGTCTCGTAGCCCTGGGCGACCTCGTGGTCGCTCAGGCCCGTGCCGCAGCGCGGGCAGTAGGGGGCGACGCGGTGGTCCTCGGTGAGCAGGCCCTTGTCGAAGATGGTCTTCAGCGACCACCACACGCTCTCGACGTACTCGGGGTTCATCGTCCAGTAGGCGGTGGACATGTCGACCCAGTAGCCCATGCGGTCGGTGAGCTCGGTGAAGTCGGCGACGTGCCGCTCGACCGACGCACGGCAGCGGGCGTTGAACTCGGCGATGCCGAAGGCCTCGATGTCGGGCTTGCCGTTGAAGCCCAGCTCCTTCTCCACCGCGATCTCGACCGGCAGGCCGTGGCAGTCCCAGCCGGCGCGGCGGGGCACCGAGAAGCCCTGCATCGTCTTGAACCGGGGGAACACGTCCTTGAACGCCCGGGCCTCGATGTGGTGCGTGCCGGGCCGCCCGTTGGCGGTCGGCGGGCCCTCGTAGAAGGTCCACTGCGGGCGACCCGCGGAGGCCTCCAGCGACCGCGCGAAGACCTTCTCGGCGGCCCACTGGTCGAGGACCTCGTGCTCGAGGGCCGGCAGGTCCACCTGGGCGGGGAGGGGGCGGAACGGGGAGGTGGGGCTGCTCACGCGCTCCATCATCCCAGCACGGTGCAGGAGCTCCGCCGGGCCGATCCGCCGGTGCGGGAGACTGGTCCCGTGGCGGGGGGCAGATGTCGACGACGGTGACCGTCGCGCTGGCCGTCGGGGCCGTCGTCGTCCTCACCTCTGCACTGGCCCTGCGGCTGTCGGACAAGCTCGGCCTGCCGGCCCTGCTCATCTACCTGGCCCTCGGGGTCGCGCTCGGCGAGAGCGGCGCCGGCGTGCAGTTCGAGGACGTCGACCTCACCCAGACCCTCGGCGTCGCGGCCCTCGTCGTCATCCTCGCCGAGGGTGGGCTGACCACCCGGTGGTCCGACGTCCGCCGGGCCGTCGGGCCCGGGCTCACGCTGGCCACCGTCGGGGTGGTGGTGTCCGTCGGCGTCACCGCGGCCGCCGCGGTCTGGCTGCTCGGCGTCGACTGGACGACGGCGCTGCTGCTGGGCGCGGTGGTCAGCTCCACCGACGCCGCCGCGGTCTTCGCCACGCTGCGCCGCCTGCCGTTGCCGCGGCGCATGGCCGCCTCGCTGGAGATGGAGTCCGGGCTCAACGACGCCCCGGTCATCCTGCTGGTCCTCGTCCTCAGCGAGCGGCTGGTGGGCGGGGAGTCCGCACCCTGGTGGATCACGCTGGTCGAGGTGGTGGGCGAGCTCGCCGGTGGATCGGTGATCGGGGTGGCGACCGGGTTCGGCGGTGCATGGCTGCTGCGCCGGGCCGCGCTGCCGCTGGCCGGCTTCTACCCCCTGGCCACGCTGGCGCTGTGCGTGCTGGCCTTCGCCTCGGCCGACCTGGTGCACACCTCGGGCTTCGTGGCGGTCTACCTGTGCGGTCTCGTGCTCGGCAACGCGCCGCTGCCGCACCGTGCCGGCACCATCGGGTTCGCCGAGGGCATGGCCAGCCTCGCCCAGATCGGCCTGTTCGTGCTGCTGGGCCTGCTGGCCAGCCCGGGGCGGCTGCTCGAGGTGCTGCCCGACGCGCTGCTGATCGGGGCGGCCCTGCTGCTGGTCGCCCGCCCGCTGTCGGTGGTGGCCAGCCTGGCCTGGTTCCGCATGCCCTGGGCGCAGCAGGCGTTCATCTCGTGGGCCGGGCTGCGCGGGGCGGTGCCCATCGTGCTGGCCACGTTCCCGATCGCGGCGGCGGTGCCCGGGGCCACCCGGATCTTCGACATCGTCTTCGTGCTCGTCGTCGTCTTCACGGTCGTGCAGGGCGGCTCGTTGCCGGCGGTGGCCCGGTGGCTGCGCATCGCCACGCCGGTCACCCCGCGCGACATCGACGTCGAGTCCGCGCCGCTCGACGAGCTGGGCGCCGAGCTGATGCAGCTCACGGTGCCGCCGGGCTCGCGGCTGCACGGCGTCTACCTGCCCGAGCTGCGGCTGCCCGACGACGCCGCCGTGGTCCTCGTGGTCCGCGACGGCAAGCCCTTCGTGCCGGGCCCGGACACCCGGCTCGAGCGGGGCGACCAGGCGCTGCTGGTGTCCGCGCGCGGCTCCCGCGCCGAGGCCGAGCGCCGGCTGCGGGCGGTCAGCCGCGCCGGTCGACTGGCCGGCTGGCGCGGGGAGGACGGCGCTCCCACCGAGGTCGACTGAGGACCGGACCTGCCGCCCGCCCGACGAGCTCCGCGGCGGCGGGGCCGGGGGACGTCATCACCCGTGGCGGGGCACCAGGGCCTCGGCGGCGGCCCGGCCGCGGGCGACGGCGTGCTCGGCGCCCGGGCGCAGCCGCATCGCCAGCGCCCCGCTGACCACGACGAGCAGGTGCTCGGCGAGCTCGGCGGCGCCCGCTCCGGCGACCGGCCGCGCCAGCTCGGTCAGCCGCGTGCGGAGCAGGTCGGTGTCGGCGGCCACCGCGGCCGCCCCGATGGGGTCCTCGGGCGGTGCGCCGGCCGCGGCCTCGAGGAACGCGCACCAGCGCGACGGCGCCCCGGTGCCGGCGAACGCCTCGAGCGCGTCGAACACGGCGAGCAGGCGGCCCCGGTCGTCGGCGGCGGCCTCGACCGCCGCACGCCACACGGCGTCCCAGCGGGCCAGCCGGGACTCCAGGACGGCGGCCTGCAGGCCGGTCTTGCTGCCGAAGTGGGCGTACAGCGTGGCCGGCGCGACGCCGGCGCGGCCGAGCACCTGGTCGACGGGGGTCGCCGAGGCCCCCTGCGCGGCGAAGAGCTCCTCGGCGGCCTCGAGCAGGCGCTGCCGTACGTCGGGTCGCGGACTCACGGGATCACTGTAACGTCCGTTTCGATGAAACGATCGTTACGTTCCGCCGCCCTGGTCCTGGCAGGCACCGCGCTGATCGCCTGCACCTACGGTCTGGTCCGCTACGCCTTCGGCCTGGCGGTGCCCGATGCCCAGCGCGACCTCGGGCTGTCCACCGCTGCTGCGGGCGTGGTCTCCGGCGCCACCTCGGTGGCCTACTGCGTGGCCGCGGGCCTGGCTTTCGTGACCTGCCAGCGATGGCCCCGCGCCGTGGTGGCCGGCGCCGGTGGCATCGCGGTCATCGGTGCGGTGGGGGTGGCGACGGCGGCGTCGGTGGGTGTCTTCTCGGTCTCGGTCGTGCTCGGCAGCGCCGGCGCGGGGGCCGCCTCCCCGGGCCTGGTCGTGCTCGTGCGGCGGGCGGTGCCCGGCCCGGCCGAGGACCGGGCCCAAGCCGTGGTGAACGCGGGCACCGGGCCGGGGCTGGTCGCGGCGGCGCTGCTCGCCCTGCTGCTGGGCGGGGCGTGGCAGACCGCGTGGTGGGTCGCCGCCGCCCTCACCGCCGCCGTCGCCCTCGCCGTCGTGCTGCTCGCCCCGCGCGGCCCCGCCGACCCCGCCTCCGTCGACGCAGCCCCCACCGGGCCCGTGGACGTCGGCCGCGGGTGGGTCGCCCCGCTGGCGGGCGCGGTGCTGCTGGGGGCCGGCAGCGCGGCCGTGTGGACCCACGGACGGTCGGTGCTGCAGGCGGGCGGGGCGTCCCCGTCGACCGCGGTGTGGGTCTGGGCGGCCCTGGGCGTCGGGGCCACGGGCGCGGCGGTCCTCGCCCCGCGCTGGCTGCGGGCCGGGGTGCGGCGGGCCTGGCGCTCGGCCCTGCTGCTCACCGCCGTCGGGGTCGTCGGGATGGTCGCCCCGCCCGCGGGCCCGGTGCCCTTCCTCGCGGCGGCCGCGTTCGGCCTGGGGTTCACGGTCGGGACGACGGTGCTCATCGCCTGGGCAGGTGCGGTCTCCGGCACGCCCGGCCCCGCCGTCTCCGCGTTCTTCGTCGCGCTGCTGCTCGGCCAGGCCGCGGGTGCACCCCTGGCGTCGGCGCTGCTGGGGGCCGGGCCCCCGGTGGCGTTCGGGGTCGCCGCGGCGGTGACGGTGGTCGGCGCCGCGGTGCCGGGGCCACGTGGACGGTGAGCGGCGTCGGTCGAGCGGGGTCAGTCGAGCGGGGTGGGTCGAGCGGGGTCAGGTGGGCGGGGTCAGGCGCGGGTCGCGACCACGGCGTCGACCGGGTGCGGCACCGTGCGGCGACCGTCGTGCTCGGTGCTGATCGCCGCCAGCGCGTCCAGCAGCGCCCGGCGGGCGTCGTCGTGCAGGGCGGTGCAGTCCGCGCCGACCAGGAAGTCGAGCACCTCGCGGCCGGTCGCGGACGTGGGGTCGGTGCAGGGCGTGACGTCCAGCCGGCCGGCCAGCCGGGCCGTCGTCCCGCGCAGGCCCGCCGCGCCCAGCGCCGCGGGCAGGTCGCCGCTCCACCACCGGTGGCTGGCCGAGGCGACGGCCTCGGTGAGCTGGCAGAGCTCCTCCAGCGGGGCCAGCAGCACCACGACCGCGCCGCCCGGCGCCAGGCGCGCGGCGGCGTCGGCCACCGCCTCGTGCAGGTCGGGGACGTAGTAGAGCGAGTGCACCGCTAGGACGACGTCGACCGGGTCGGCGCCGACGGTGCGGCCGACCGTCCCGAAGGGGCCGGTGTGCAGGACGGCGGACCCGCCGGGACCGACCGCCTCGGCCAGCCGGGCACGGCAGCGATCCCCGACGACCGCGTCCGGCTCGGCGGCCACCCAGGTCAGCGGCCCGCCGTGCCGGGCCAGCGACCGGGCCAGCGGGGCGTCGACGCTGCCGTCGCCGGGCCCGACGCTGAGCACCGTGCGCGGGCCCGGGCCGACCAGCCGCGCCGTGAGCACCTCGTCCAGCCAGCCGGCCAGCAGGGCGCGCTGGTCGCTGTGCGCCTCGTAGGTGGCGTGCGCCCGGGCGTAGGCCGCGGGGGTGAGCGGGGGCAGGGCCGGCCGCCCGGCGAGCGCACCCCTGAGCAGCTGCAGCGGAGCCGTGGTGGTGGTCACCGGGGTGACTGAACCACACGGCCCGCACGTGCCAACTGCGGAAACGTCGATGAGCACCCCGGGGTGGACACCGCCGGGGCCGGGGCGCAGGCTGCCCACGTGCACCCCGTCCCCAGCAGCACCCCGCCCCCGTCCCCGTCCCCGTCGGCCACGTCGCAGGCGAGCCTCGCGCACTGGTCGGAGGCCGGCCGCCGCGGCATGGAGGCCTTCTACGCCCTGGCCACCGAGGACTACCGCCAGCTCGCTGCCGCCCGCGACTGGGCCGGCACGTTCCGGTCCCTGGCCGCCGGTCGTGACCGGATCGGCCTGCTCGACGTCGCCTGCGGCAGCGGCAAGTTCCCCACCGCCCTGCTCGCCACCCCCGACGTCGCGGCACTGGCCGGCGAGCTGGTGGTGCAGACCGACCTGCTCGACCCCTCCCGCTTCAGCCTCGACGAGGCCCGCGGCACCCTCGCCCCGCCCTTCGAGGGCGCTGCCGACCACGAGTGCACGCTGCAGGACCTCGCGGTGCGGCCCGGTGGCTGGGACCTGGTGTGGAGCACGCACGGCCTCTACGCGCTGGCCCCCGACGAGGTCGCAGCCGGCATGGCCCGCTTCGTCGACGCGATCGCCCCCGGCGGGCTCGGCGTCGTCGCCCAGGCCACCACGGCCTCGCACTACCTCGTCGTCGACGACGCCTTCCGGCGTTCGTTCGACCCCGACGGCGCCCGGGTGCCCTACACGTCGGCCGAGCAGGTGCTGGCCGCCCTCGACGACCTCCCGGTGGTCGTGGAGCGTCAGCCGCTGACCTACCGCACCTCGGTGGCCCGGGACGACCGGGCGACCGCCGAGGGCTTCCTGCAGCGCTGCGTGTTCGACGACTCGGTGCCGCTGGGGGCGATGGAGGCCGACCCCGTGCTCGGGGCCTACCTCGACTCGTGCGTCGACGGCGACCGCTGGGTGTTCGACCACCGGGTCGAGCTCATCACGGTGCGCCACGCGGAGGTGGCGGCGTGAGCGGCAACGTCAGCCAGTCGCACGCCGCCCGCGACGGCCTGGACACCGCCTGGACCGGGGACAACAACGAGTGGTGGGACTGGTACCTGACGCTCGCCGACGGCGGAGCGGACGACGGCCCGCTGCTCGACCTCGCCGAGCCCGATGCGCTGCCCGAGCCCCCGGCCGACGAGCTGTCCGCCCTGCTGGCCGAGACCTACCCGGTCAGCGCCGAGCAGCGGGCCGCCTTCGCCCGGGACGGCTTCGTCAAGCTGCCCGGCGTGCTGCCCCCGGCCGCGGTGTCCCGGCTGCGCCGGCTGCTGGTCGAGCACCTGGCCGCCGAGCAGCGCGACCGCCCCGCTGGCCGGTTCACCAGCGACGAGCTCATGTGGACCCGGTCCGGCGAGATCGCCCAGTTCGTGCTGGCCCGCCGGCTGGGCCGGCTGGTCGCCGACCTGCTCGACGTGGCCGACGTCCGGATCTACCACGACAACGTGCTGGCCAAGGAGCCCGCGTGCGGGCGCACGCCGTGGCACTTCGACGACCACCACTTCCCGATCGACAGCCAGCAGGTGGCCACCGTCTGGGTGCCGCTGCAGCAGACCCCACGGGAGATGGGGCCGCTGTCGTTCGCCCGGGGCGTCGACCTGCACCGCCTGGTGGACGACGTGCCGTTCTCCACCACCGACGCCAGCTACGACCGGGCCGTGTCGCGGGCGTTCGCCGGCGCCGAGGTCTCGGTGGAGGACGGCCCGTTCGAGCTCGGCGAGGTGTCGGTGCACTCCAGCCTGTGCTTCCACACGGCGGGGCCGAACCGGACGACGGCGCCGCGCATGGTGCTGGCGACGACCTACTTCGCCGACGGCGCCGCCGTCGTCCCGCGGCCGACCCTGGTGTCGGGGGAGTGGCAGCAGTTCCTCCCCGGGGCGCAGCCGGGAGAGGTGATCGACACGCCGGTGAACCCGGTCGTGAGCTAGGTGGTCGGCCCCGGCGCAGGGGCCCGCGGCGAGCTCGCGAGTCGCGGGGTGCGCCGGGGCCCTTCCGTCAGCGGGCGCCGGCCAGCTCGACCGGGCCGGTGAGCTCCAGCGTGCGGGTGGTCTCCTCGCGCACCTCGGCGAACAGGGCCGGGTCGCCCGACAGCGGTCGCCCGTAGGAGGGGATGGCCTCGCGCAGCAGCGGCTCCCACTCGGCGTGCCGGTCGGGGAAGCAACGGCGGAGCAGGTCGAGCATCGCGGCCACGGCCGTGGAGGCACCGGGGGAGGCGCCCAGCAGGCCGGCGATGCTGCCCTCGCCGCCGACGACCAGCTCGGTGCCGAACTGCAGCACGCCGCGGCCCTTCTCGTCCTGCTTGATGACCTGCACGCGCTGGCCGGCGTGGATCATCTCCCAGTCGTCGCCGTCGGCGGTGGGCACGAACTCCTCGAGGGCCTCGAGGCGGTCGGACGGGCGCTGGAGCACCTGGCCGACGAGGTAGCGGGTGAGCGCGGTCTGGGTGCGGGCGACACCGAGCATCGAGCCGATGTTGCCCAGGCGTACCGAGCGCGGGAGGTCCAGCCACGAGCCGGACTTCAGGAACTTGGGGGAGAACCCGGCGTAGGGCCCGAACAGCAGCGACTGCTGGCCGTCGATGAGCCGCAGGTCCAGGTGCGGGACCGACATCGGGGGCGCACCGACGGCCGCCTGGCCGTAGACCTTGGCCTGGTGGCGGGCGGCGAGCTGTTCGTTCTTCGAGCGCAGGAACAGCCCCGACACCGGGAACCCGCCGAAGCCCTTGATCTCGGGGATCTCGGCCCGCTGCAGCAGCGGCAGCGCACCGCCGCCGGCGCCGACGAACACGAACCCGGCGTTGACCGTGAACTCCTCGCCCGAGGCGTGGTGCCGGGCGGTGACCTTCCAGCGGCCGTCGGTGGTGCGCTCGAGGTCCTGCACGCTCGTGCCGGTGTGCACCGCCACGCCGCGGCTGGTGGCCTGGTCGAGCAGGAGCCGGGTCAACGACCCGAAGTCGACGTCGGTGCCGGCGGTGGACCGGGTGGCCGCGACCGGCTGCGCCGGGTCGCGGCCCTCCATCATCAGCGGCACCCACTGCGCCAGCTCGTCCTGCGAGGTGGTGAGCTCGAGCTCGGCGAACAGCGGGGACGACGTGAGTGCGGCGTGCCGGGCCCGCATGTACTCCTGGCCCTCGGTGCCGTGCACGAAGCTGATGTGCGGCACGGGGGTGATGAAGTTCTTCGGGGAGCCGGTCAGCCCGCTGCGCACCAGGTGCGACCAGAACTGGCGCGACAGCTGGAACTGCTCGTTGATCGAGATGGCCTTGGCCGGGTCGACCGAGCCGTCCTTGCCCGCCGGGGTGTAGTTCAGCTCGCACAGGGCCGAGTGGCCGGTGCCGGCGTTGTTCCAGCCGTCGGAGCTCTCGGCGGCGACCTTGTCGCCGGCCTCGAAGAGGGTGATCGACCAGTGCGGCGCCACGATGCCCAGCAGGGCGGCCAGCGTCGCGCTCATCACCCCGCCCCCGACCAGGACGACGTCGGGCCGCGACGTGTCCGGGATGACGGGGTGGGCGTACTCGCCCGGGGCGGTGTGCCCGCTGGTGGTGTGCTCGGTGCTGGTGGGGCTCGTCACGGGGCTCGTCACGGTGCCTTTCCTGAGGTCCCGCGCCGCGGTCGTTGCGGCGCGCTGCGTGGCAGGGCAGCGGGATCACCGCTGCTCCTGGCCATGGTCGTCCTCCCGCGCCCCGGGCACCTCACCCGGGCGGTGTGACCCTCGCCATGCTGCCCCCTGCGGGGTGGTCGGCACCGACCGGCCCGGGCGCGGCGGGGCGGCTCGGTACCGTCGTCGCCGTGCCCGAGGAGACCGCCCGCCCGTCCGAGCCCGAGGCGCCGGCCCGCCGGCCGCGCACCGCGCTGCTGCTGGGCCTGGCCGGGGGCATCCTCGCGCTCGACCTGGTGACCAAGCTCGTCGTCGTCGCCACCCTGTCCGACCGCGAGCCGCTGCGGCTGCTGGGCGGGGTGCTCTACCTCACCGAGGCGCGCAACACCGGCGCGGCGTTCTCCTTCGCCGAGGGCGCCACCGTGGTCTTCACCCTGATCGCCCTCGTCGTGGTGGTGGTCATCGTGCGGGTGGCCCGCCGGCTGTTCAGCACCGGCTGGGCGGTCGCGCTGGGCCTGGTGCTCGGCGGCGCGGTCGGCAACCTGGTCGACCGGGTGTTCCGCGACCCCGGTTTCCTCCGCGGCGGGGTGGTCGACTTCCTGTCGCTGTTCGACCCGTACGGCCGGGTGTGGCCCATCTTCAACGTCGCCGACTCCGCCATCGTGTGCGGCGGCGTCCTGGGCGCGGTGCTCGCCGTGCGCGGCATCGAGTTCGACGGCAGCCGGGGCCGGTCCGAGGACGGCACCGACGGGACCGTCGACGAGGAGGCGCCCGCGGCGCCGACCGAGCGCGACTGAGCGTCGGTCACAATGGCGGGATGACCGCCAGCCTGCGCCGTGAGCTCCCGGTGCCCGACGGCCTCGAGGGCCAGCGGGTCGACCAGGCGCTGAGCCGGCTGTTCGGGCTCAGCCGCGGCGCGGCCGCCGACCTCGCCGACCAGGGCCGGGTGGTCGTCGACGGCCGGGCCCGCGGCAAGGGGGACCGGCTGACCGCCGGGAGCTGGCTGGAGGTGGAGCTGCCCCCGCCGCCGGGTGAGCCCGCCCCGCCGCGCGAGGTCGTGGGGATGGGCATCGTGCACGACGACGACGACCTGGTGGTGATCGACAAGCCGGTCGGCGTCGCCGCGCACGGCAGCCCGGGTTGGGACGGCCCGACCGTCGTCGGTGGCCTGGCCGCCGCGGGGTACCGGATCTCCACCAGCGGCGCCGAGGAGCGCCGCGGCATCGTGCACCGGCTCGACGCCGCGACCACGGGCCTGATGGTGGTGGCCAAGAGCGAGCGGGCATACACGGTGCTCAAGCAGGCGTTCAAGGAGCGCACCGTCGACAAGGGCTACCACGCGCTGGTGCAGGGGCACCCCGATCCCTCCCGCGGCACGATCGACGCCCCCATCGACCGGCACCCCAAGCACGACTGGCGCTTCGCCGTCGTCAGCTCCGGGCGGCCCTCGGTCACCCACTACGACACCCTCGAGGCCTTCCGCGCCGCCTCGCTGGTCGACGTCAAGCTCGAGACCGGGCGCACGCACCAGATCCGGGTGCACTTCTCCGCCCTGCGCCACCCGCTGGTCGGCGACATGGCCTACGGCGCCGACCCCAGCCTGGCCGCCCGGCTGGGCGTCGGCCGGCAGTGGCTGCACGCGATGCGCCTGGGCTTCGCCCACCCCGCCGACGGCCGCTGGGTCGAGTTCGCCAGCAGCTACCCCGACGACCTCGCCGGGGCGCTGGACCGGTTGCGCGCCGAGGCCTGAGCGGCCCACCCCACCCCGTGACCGGCCTGCCCGACTCCCTCGCCGACTTCGGTCCGGCCGCGCTGGCCGCGGTCGTGGTCGCGGTCTACCTCGTGGTGGGCGAGCCGTTCGTCGGGCACGTGCTGCACCGCCGCTTCGAGGACCGCATGCGCACCGACGCCGCGGCCCGCCGGTCGTTCTACGTGCGGCTGCTGATCCTCGAGTGGGGCCTGTCCGGGCTCGTGCTGGTGGTCTTCCTGGCCGCGCCCGACGTCGAGGCCGCCCAGCTGGGCCTGCGCTGGCCGACGGCGCTGCCGGGGTGGCCGACCTCGTTGGCCTGCCTGCTCCTGGTCGCCTTCGTCGTGGTGTCCACCCGGGCGCTGCGGTCGGGCGCGCTGGCCGCCGCCCCGCCGCGGGCCCCGCGCCCCGGGGAGGGCCGGCACAGCGAGCCGGCGGTCGCCCCGACCGTCGCGCTGCTGCCGCGCTCGGGCCCCGAACGCCGCCTGTTCGCAGTCGTGGGGGTCACCGCCGGCGTGTGCGAGGAGTGGCTCTACCGCGGGTTCCTGCTGGCCGTGGTCGCCGCACTGGCCCCAGGCCTGCCCACCGGCTGGCTGGTGGGCGTGGCCGCGCTGGCGTTCGGCCTGGCGCACGCCTACCAGGGGGTGGGGGGAGTGCTGCTCACCGGCGTGCTGGGCGGGGTGTTCGCCGCGCTGTACCTGCAGACCGGGTCGCTGCTGCTGCCCGTGCTGCTGCACGCCGCCGTCGACCTGCGGTTCCTGCTCGTGCCCAGCTCGGCGCTGCCCGCGGCCGGACCGGCGCGACGCGCCCGGTGGGACACGCGGGGAGACCAGCGCGACTCTGTCGGACCCCCCGAGTAGACAACCTGCAGTGCGAAGATCGGTGGTCAGCACCCCCGGTCTGCACCCTCGGCCTTCCCCGCCGGTCAGCACCACCTGCACCTGCACCACCGACCTGTGAGGAGCGCACCCCGTGCCCAGTGGTTCGAGCGAGAACTTCGTGCACCTGCACGTGCACACCGAGTACTCGATGCTCGACGGCGCGGCCAAGCTGCCCGAGCTGACGAAGGCCGCCGCGGCCGAGGGCATGCCGGCGCTGGCCATGACCGACCACGGCAACGTGTTCGGCGCGTACGACTTCTACAAGCAGTCGCAGGCCGCCGGGGTCAAGCCGATCATCGGCATGGAGGGCTACTACACGCCCGGCTCGCGGTTCGACCGTGCCCCGTTCGAGTTCGGTGCGATCGCCGACGAGGACGGCGAGGGCGCGTCGTCCAAGGGCAAGGCCGCCTACACCCACATGACGCTGCTGGCCCGCACCACCGAGGGCATGCACAACCTGTTCCGGTTGTCGTCGCTGGCCAGCCTCGAGGGGCAGTACCGCAAGCCCCGCTTCGACCGCGACCTGCTCGAGCAGTACGGCACGGGCCTCATCGCCACCACGGGCTGCCCGTCGGGCGAGGTCAACATGTGGCTGCGCGCGGGCAAGGTCGACCGGGCCCGGCAGGCGGCCGCCGACTTCCAGGACATCTTCGGGCGTGAGAACTTCTACGCCGAGGTGATGGACCACGGCTTGTCGATCGAGAAGCAGACCAAGCCCGCGCTGCTGGAGATCGCCGAGGACCTCGGCATCCCGCTGCTGGCCACCAACGACCTGCACTACACCCACCGCGAGGACGCCGACGCCCACGACGCCCTGCTGTGCATCCAGACCGGCTCGCGGCTGAACGAGACCAACCGCTTCCGGTTCAACGGCGACGGCTACTACCTGAAGACCGCCGCCGAGATGCGCTCGCTGTTCCGCGAGATGCCCGAGGCCTGCGACAACACGCTGCTGGTGGCCGAGCAGTGCGAGGTGACCTTCACCGAGGGTGCCGACCTCATGCCGCGGTTCCCGCTGCCCGAGGGCGAGGACGAGACCTCCTGGTTCATCAAGGAGGTCGAGCGCGGGCTGCACAAGCGGTGGCCCGGCGGCATCCCCGACCACGTGCGCAAGCAAGCCGACTACGAGACCGGGATCATCGTCCAGATGGGCTTCCCGGGGTACTTCCTCGTGGTCGCCGACTTCATCAACTGGGCCAAGGACAACGGCATCCGGGTCGGCCCGGGTCGTGGTTCGGCCGCCGGGTCGCTGGCCGCGTACGCGATGGGCATCACCGACCTCGACCCGCTGGCCCACGGCCTGATCTTCGAGCGGTTCCTCAACCCTGAGCGCGTCTCCATGCCCGACGTCGACATCGACTTCGACGAGCGCCGGCGCGGCGAGGTCATCAGGTACGTGTCGGAGAAGTACGGCGAGGAGCGGGTCAGCCAGATCGTCACCTACGGCACGATCAAGGCCAAGGCCGCGATCAAGGACGCCGGCCGGGTGCTCGACCGGCCCTTCTCCGTCGGCGACGAGCTGACCAAGCTCCTGCCGCCCGACGTCATGGGCAAGGGCATCCCGCTGACCGGTGTCTTCGACCCCGCCCACCCGCGCTACAAGGAGGCCGCCGAGTTCCGGGCCCGCTACGAATCCGACCCCGGCGCCGCCGAGGTGGTCGACCAGGCCCGCAAGCTCGAGGGCCTGAAGCGGCAGTGGGGCGTGCACGCCGCCGGCGTCATCATCGGGCGGTACCCGCTCATCGACAGCGTGCCGATCATGCGGCGCGAGGCCGACGGCGCGATCATCACGCAGTTCGACTACCCGACCTGCGAGACGCTCGGCCTGCTCAAGATGGACTTCCTGGGCCTGCGCAACCTCACCGTCATCGACGACGCGCTGCGCAACATCGAGATCAACGGCAAGCCCGCGATCGACCTCGACGAGCTCAGCAAGGAGCTCACCGACCCCAAGACCTACGAGCTGCTGTCCAAGGGCGAGACCCTGGGCGTCTTCCAGTTCGACGGCGGGCCCATGCGGTCGCTGCTGCGCCTGATGCGCCCGGACAACTTCGAGGACATCTCCGCCGTCGGTGCGCTCTACCGGCCCGGCCCGATGGGCGCGAACTCGCACACCAACTACGCGCTGCGCAAGAACGGCCAGCAGGAGATCACCCCGATCCACCCCGAGCTGGCCGAGCCGCTCGAGGAGATCCTGGGCCAGACCTACGGCCTGATCGTGTACCAGGAGCAGGTCATGGCGATCGCGCAGAAGGTCGCCGGGTACTCCCTCGGCAAGGCCGACCTGCTGCGCCGGGCCATGGGCAAGAAGAAGAAGTCGGTGCTGGACGCCGAGTTCGTCGGCTTCGAGGCCGGCATGAAGGCCAACGGCTTCTCCGGGGCTGCGGTCAAGACGCTCTGGGACATCCTGGTCCCCTTCGCCGACTACGCCTTCAACAAGGCGCACTCGGCCGCCTACGGCCTGGTCTCGTACTGGACGGCCTACCTCAAGGCCAACTACCCGGCCGAGTACATGGCCGGCCTGCTCACCAGCGTGGGCGACGACAAGGACCGCCGCCCGGTCTACCTGGCCGAGTGCCGCCGCATGGGCATCAAGGTGCTCCCGCCCGACGTCAACCAGTCCTCCTGGGACTTCACCGCCGTCGGCGACGACATCCGCTTCGGTCTGGCGTCGGTGCGCAACGTCGGCCACAACGTGGTCGCCTCGATCGTGAAGGCCCGCGAGGAGAAGGGCGCGTTCCGCGACTTCGCCGACTTCATGCGCAAGATCGACACGGTGGCCTGCAACAAGAAGGTCATCGAGTCCCTGGCCAAGGCCGGCGCCTTCGACTCCCTGGGTCACTCCCGGCAGGGCATCGCGGCCATCCACGCCCAGGCGGTCGACTCGGCCATGGGCCTGAAGCGTCGTGAGGCCGAGGGCCAGTTCGACCTGTTCGGCGGCGGTGACGACCTGGGGGCCGACGACCCGCTGTCCGCGGCGCTGAACATCCCGATCCCGACCGCCGACTGGTCCAAGGCCGAGCGGCTGGTCTTCGAGCGCGACATGCTCGGGCTGTACGTCTCCGACCACCCGCTGCACGGGGTCGAGCACGTGCTCACCAGCCACGCCGACACGGCGCTGGCCGAGATCCTGGCCGGCGGGGTCGAGGACGGCGCGAACGTCACCGTCGCCGGCATCCTCACCGCGGTGTCCCCGCGCACCAACAAGCAGGGCGCGCCCTGGGCCATCGCCACCATCGAGGACCTCGAGGCCGGCATCGAGGTGCTGTTCTTCCCCAAGACCTGGCTCGAGGTGCAGGACAAGGTGGCCCGCGACCAGATCGTGGTGGTCAAGGGACGCATCTCGCGCCGTGACGACACCCCGTCGATCTTCGGCTCCGAGGTGACCATCCCCGAGCTCACCGAGGGCCCGCGGGGTCCGGTGCTGGTCTCCATGCCGGCCGCCCGGTGCACCCCGCCGGTGGTCGAGCGGCTGCGCGAGGTGCTCGGCAGCCACCCCGGCACCACCGAGGTCCAGCTCAAGCTGATCAACGGCCAGCGCGAGACGGTGCTGCGGCTGGACCAGCGGCTGTCGGTGCGGCCCAGCACTGCGCTGATGGGCGACATCAAGGCGTTGCTGGGGCCCACCAGCGTCGCGATCCTCTGAGGTCGGTGTGGTTGCATCGCCGCCGTGAGCGCCCCTGACCCCCTGTCGACCGGTCCGGCTCACCCAGCCGGTCCGGTCCGTCCGCCCGCGGTCCCGGTCGGGTCGGGCCTGCGCGGCGGCCGCGGCGACGTGCGCTTCGCCTCGCTGACCGTCGTGGCGCTCGGCGTCCTCGGGTTCGGGGCCGGCCTGCTCTGGGTGTGGCTGGCCCCCCGGGCGCAGTTCACCGTCACCTCCGCCGACGGTGGTCTGGAGGTCGTCGGCGGCGGCCTGGTCGACCCCGAGCTGTTCATGGCCGACGACGGGGTCTACGTGCTGCTCATGGCGGGTCTGGGCCTCATCGCCGGGCTGGCGGTCTGGTCGAGGTCTGCTCGCCGCGGGGTCGTGGCGCTGGTCGGGCTGGCGCTGGGCATGGTGGTCGCGTCGGTGAGCGCGATGCAGCTCGGTTCGCTGCTGGGTCGACCGCCCTCCGACGAGCAGCTGTCCACCGTCGGTGCCGTGGTCACCACCGCGCTCGACCTGAACATGCTGGCGGCGCTGGCCGTGGGGCCGTTCGTCGCCGTGCTCGTCCAGGTCGTGGCCGCGGTCGTGGCCGGTCGCGACGACCTCGGTCGGCCCGGGACCGACCTCGTGCCGGTTGCCGAGCCGGCCGTCGCGCAGGCCCCGGCGCCGTCCGGGGTCGTGGCGCAGGCGAGGCCCGCGGGACCGACGATCCAGGAGTGACGGAACGGGGCCGCTGCGCTCCGCGTCGCTCCGTCACCGCCCGCATTCGAGCTGTCACCCTCGGTCCGTGCTGCTGCGTCCTGCCTCCACGCCCTCGTCGGTCGGCCCCCACCGGGTGACCCCGTGAGCCGCCCGGGGACCCCCGACGGCGGCGCGGACCGCGAGGTGCTCCCGGCCCGGCTGGACCCGCGACTGGGCCGACCGTCGGGACGGAGCGCCGGTGGCCGCGGTGGCCGGCGCGTGGCCCTGGCCGTCCGGCTGCTCGGTGGCGTGCTCAGCGTGCTGCTGGTCACCGGCAGCGGCTGGGGCTGGTACCTGGTGCGGGTGGCCGAGGCCAGCGTGAACCGCACCGACGCCATCCCGACCACCGGCAACACCGACGTCAACGGCGAGGTGCACGCCGGTCAGGCGATGAACATGCTGCTGGTCGGCGTCGACTCCCGTGCGGGGCTGACCCCCGAGCAGGTCGAGGAGTACGCCACCGGCGATCCCGAGGGCCTGCACAACACCGACACGATGATGCTGGTGCACGTCCCCGCCGACGGGTCGGCTGCCTCCTTCGTGTCCTTCCCCCGCGACATGTACGTGTCCATCCCGGGGCAGGGTCGCGCCAAGCTCAACTCGGCCTACAGCTTCGGGTACGACGGCACGGACGGCGACGAGGACGCGAAGCGGGCCGGTGGCGCCCGGCTGCTGATCCAGACCATCAGCGGCATCACCGGTCTGCAGATCGACCACTACGCCGAGATCAACCTGCTCGGCTTCATCAACCTCACCGAGATCGTCGGCGGGGTCGACGTCGACCTGTGCCAGGCCAGCGACGACAGCGTGACCGGCGCGCACTTCGACGCCGGCCCGCAGACCCTCACCGGGAGCCAGGCGCTGCTGTTCGTCCGGCAGCGGCACGGCGTGGGGGAGCGGTCCTCGGACTTCGACCGCGTCGCACGCCAGCAGGTGTTCATCGGCGGCATGCTGCGCAACCTGCTCTCCTCGAACCTGCTGCTGGACCCGACCAGGCAGCGCCAGGTCGTGGAGCAGGTGGGCTCCAGCGTCACCCTCGACCAGGGCCTGGACATCTTCCAGCTGGCCGGCCAGATGCAGGGCGTGCGGCCCGACGCGATCACCTTCCAGACCATCCCCGGTCTCACCGACGCCGAGGTCGACGGCGTCGCCGTCCTGAAGCTGCCCCCGGCGCAGGTGCTCACCGACTTCTTCTCCGACCTGACGGCCGACCCCGAGCCCGCCGCGGCCGCGCCCACGAGCGGGGCCCCGGCGGCCCCGGCGGCCCCGGCGACGGTGGCGCCCTCGGCGGTCACCGTGTCGGTGCTCAACGGGTCCGGGGTCTCCGGCGCGGCCGCGGGCACCGCCACCGAGCTGACCGGGCTGGGGTTCCGGGCGAGCACCGGCGGCAACGCCGACGCGACCCCCACCACGACGATCACCCACCGCACCGGCGACGACGCCGTCGCGGCCACGCTGGCCGCCCAGGTCCCCGGAGCGGCACTGGCGGTGGACGACACCCTCGGTCGGGGGCAGCTGACGCTGACCCTGGGCACCGACTTCGACGGCGTGGGGGTCGCCGTGGCCACGGCCTCGCCCACCCCGACCGAGGAGCCCGCGGTCCCCGGCGCCTACGTCAACCCCGAGCGCACCGCCGCCGACACCAGCTGCATCAACTGAACGAGTACCCCGTTCGGGTATGCCCGGCCGGGTCCTTCTGGGGTCCTTCTGGGGTCCTTCTGTCAGTTGGGGGTCATGGGGGTGGCGAAGCGCTGCAGGGGGACCGGGACGGCGCCCAGTTCGCGCAGCAGGGTGAGCTCGCGCCGCAGCAGCCGTGACTCGGCCGCCAGCCGCCGCCGCGTCGCCGACTCGGCCAGCAGCGCCTGCCGGTCGTCGGTGGTCAGCAGCGCCGCCGAGGCCACCAGGTAGGACAGCCCGCGGGCGTCGTCGCCGACCTGGCGCAGCAGGGCGGCGGCGGCGGAGTCGGCCGTCTCGGCGGCTGCGTCGTCCCCCTCGCCGTCGAGGCCGTCGAGGCCGAGGTCGGCCAGCAGCTCGGCCTCCTCCTCGTCGTCGACCTCGATCGGGCCGCCTCCGCTGCGCAGCACGGCCACCTCGGTGACGTACCGGGAGAACAGGTCCGAGACGTTGCCCACGAGCAGGTCGAGCGAGCCCTGGGCCACCGATGCGGCGAGGGCGTCGTCGACCGGGGTCAGGCCCCCGGGCGGCGGGGTCAGCCCGTCGGCGTCGCCGGCGGCCTCCTCCGCTGCCTCCTCCTCGCCCAGCCACTCGACCTCGGCCTGCAGGTAGGGCGGGTCGTCGGCGACCACGACGTCGAGCAGCCGGAAGCGGTCACCGCCCACGGTGACCAGCCGGTACCCGCCGTCGGCCTGCGGCGTCACCGCCCGGACGACGGCCGTGCACCCGACGTCGAACAGTGCCTCGGCCGGCGCGACCCGCTCGACCTCCCAGCCCTGGCGGATGGCGACCACGCCGAACGAGCGGGGCCCGCTGCCCTCGGGGCGGGCCACGAGGTCGGCCACCAGCCGGCGGTACCGCGGCTCGAAGATCTGCAGCGGCAGCACGACGCCGGGGAACAGGGGGCTGCCCAGCGGGAACAACGGGATCAGGTCGCCCACGGCCCGAACCCTACGGGGGAGGGCGGGCGGCGGCCCAGCGCCGCGCAACTACCCTGGACCCGTCTGTTGCCCGTCTTCCGGAGGTACCCGTGCTCACCCGCATCGACCTGCGCGGATCCCAGCTGCCAGGGGTGCGTGAGCTGTCCGGGCTGCTGCCCCGGGCCAGCACCGACGTCGAGAGCGTCGAGGCGGTGGTCCGCCCGGTCCTCGAGGACGTCCGGCTGCGCGGCGCGGCAGCCGTGCGCGAGATCACCGCCCGCTTCGACGGGGTCGACGCCGAGGACTTCGCCGTCCCGCAGGCCGCCCTCGACGAGGCGCTGGCCACCGTCGACCCCACCCTGCGCGAGGCGCTCGAGGAGGCCGTGGCGCGGGTGCGGAAGGTGCACGCCGACCAGCGTCGCACCGACACCACCACCCAGGTCGTCCCCGGCGGCACCGTCACCGAGCGCTGGGTCCCCGTCCGCCGGGTCGGCCTGTACGTGCCCGGTGGTCTGGCCCCGCTGCTGTCCAGCGTCGTCATGAACGTCGTGCCGGCCCAGATCGCCGGGGTCGAGTCGATCGCAGTGGCCACCCCGCCGCAGCGCGACAACGGCGGGCTGCCCGACGCCGGCGTGCTGGCCGCGTGCGCCCTGCTCGGCGTGACCGAGGTCTACGCCGTCGGCGGTGCACAGGCCATCGCCGTCTTCGGCTACGGCGCGGGGGCCTGCGAGCCGGTCGACCTGGTCACCGGACCGGGCAACGTCTACGTCACCGCGGCCAAGCGGCTGCTGCGCGGGCTGATCGGCATCGACAGCGAGGCCGGCCCCACCGAGGTCGCCGTCCTGGCCGACGACACCGCCGACCCCGTGCACGTCGCCGCCGACCTCATCAGCCAGGCCGAGCACGACCCGCTGGCCGGGGCGGTGCTGGTGACCACCAGCGAGGCCCTGGCCGACGCGGTGCTCGAGCTGGTGCCCGGCCAGGTCGCGGCCACCAAGCACAGCGACCGCATCGACACCGCGCTGGCCGGCACCCAGTCGGGCATCGTGCTGGTCGACGACCTCGACGCGGGGCTGGCCGTGGTCGACGCCTACGCCGCCGAGCACCTCGAGATCCAGACCCGCGACGCCCGCGCCGTGGCCGAGCGGGTGCGCAACGCCGGCGCGGTCTTCGTCGGGCCGTGGTCCCCGGTCTCCCTCGGCGACTACGCGGCCGGCTCCAACCACGTGCTGCCCACCGGCGGCTGCGCCCGGCACTCCAGCGGCCTCTCGGTGCAGACCTTCCTGCGCGGCATCCACCTGGTCGAGTACGACGAGGCCGCGCTGGCCGACGTCGCCCGGCACGTCGACGTCCTGGCCCACGCCGAGGACCTCCCGGCGCACGCCGCCGCCGTCGCCGTCCGGCAGAAGTGAGCGCGCTGCCGGTCCGGCCGGAGCTCGTGGGCAAGTCGCCCTACGGGGCGCCGCAGGTGCCCGCGCAGCACCGGCTGAACACCAACGAGAACCCGCACCCGCTGCCCGACGAACTGCTCGCCGACCTCGGTGCGGCGCTCGGGGCGGCGGCGCTGGGGCTGAACCGGTACCCCGACCGCGACGCCGTCGCGCTGCGCACCGACCTCGCGACCTACCTGACCCGCTCGGGCACGCCCGTGACCGCGGAGCAGGTCTGGGCCGCCAACGGCTCGAACGAGATCCTGCAGCAGCTGTCGCAGGCCTTCGTCGGGGCCGGGCGCACCGCGCTGGGCTTCACGCCGTCGTACTCGATGCACCCGCTGATCACCGAGGCCACCGGGGGCACCTTCGTCGACGGCCACCGCAGGGCCGACTTCACCATCGACACCGGGGCCGCGGTGGCCCAGGTGCGGGAGCTGCGGCCCGACGTCGTGTTCGTGACCAGCCCGAACAACCCCACGGGGACGGCGGTGGCGCTGGAGACCATCACCGCGCTGCACGACGCCACCGACGGCATGGTCGTGGTCGACGAGGCCTACGCCGAGTTCGCCCGCGCGGCCACGCCGTCGGCCCTGACGCTGCTGGCCGGTCGCCCCCGGCTGGTCGTGAGCCGCACGATGAGCAAGGCGTTCGGCATGGCCGGTCTGCGGCTGGGCTACCTGGCCGCCGACCCCGCCGTCGTCGACGCCCTGCAGCTCGTGCGGCTGCCCTACCACCTCTCGAGCCTCACCCAGGCCGCCGCCCGCACCGCGCTGGCGCACACCGACGCCCTGCTGGCCACCGTCGACGCCGTCAAGCACGAGCGCGACCGCATCGTCGACGCCCTGCCCGGCCTCGGGCTCACCAGCGTGCCCAGCGACGCCAACTTCGTGCTGTTCGGCGGGTTCGCCGACGCCCCGGCCGTGTGGCGCGCGCTGCTGGACCGCGGGGTGCTCGTGCGCGACGTCGGCCTGCCCGGCTGGCTGCGGGTCACCGCCGGCACGGCGGAGGAGACCGACGCCTTCCTCACCGCCCTGGGTGAGGTCGTCGCCTCGGCCCACCTGGGTGACGCCGTCGCCTCCGGCGACCTGGGAGGATGACCGCCATGAGCCGCACCGCCCGCGTCGAGCGCACCACCAACGAGACGAAGCTGGTCGTCGAGGTCGACCTCGACGGCACCGGCACCAGCTCGGTCTCCACCGGGGTCGGGTTCTACGACCACATGCTCACCGCGTTGAGCAAGCACAGCGGCATCGACCTGCGGGTGCAGGCCGACGGCGACCTGCACATCGACGCCCACCACACCGTCGAGGACGTCGCCATCGCGCTGGGGGTGGCCTTCGCCGAGGCGCTGGGCGACAAGCGCGGCATCACCCGCTACGGCGACGCGACCATCCCGATGGACGAGGTGCTGGTGCAGGCCGCCGTCGACCTCTCGGGCCGGCCGTACTTCGTGCACGCCGAGCCCGAGGGCATGACCCCGATGATCGGCCCGGACTACCCGACGTCGCTGACCAAGCACGTGCTCGAGAGCTTCGCGTTCAACGCCCGCATCTCGCTGCACGTGCGGGTGCTCTACGCCGGCCGGGACGCCCACCACATCGTCGAGGGCCAGTTCAAGGCGCTCGCCCGTGCGCTGCGCACCGCGGTCGCCCTCGACCCCCGGGTCACCGACGTGCCCTCCACCAAGGGCGCCCTGTAGGTGGGCTTCGCCTCCGCGCTGATCGCCATCGGGCTCTTCCTGCTGGGCGGGGCGTGGTCGATCTTCCGGGCCGACGACCCCGTGCGGGGGCGCACCTCGGGCCAGTGGGTGTTCGCCGGCGTCCTGCTGGTCGCCGCCGCGCTGTCGATCGCCTCCGGCGTCCTCAGGTTCTGAGCCGCCCCGCGAACGCCTCGGCTGTGGCCAGCTGGGCGCGCAGGGCCTCGACCCGGTCGGCGGCCGCGGCGCGGTAGTGCGCGAGCCGGTCGGCCGGGCCGCCGTCGGCAAGGGCCTGCAGCAGCTCGCGCATCTCCTCGAGCGAGAAGCCCAGCGGCTTCATCTGCATGATCACCCGCAGCCGCTCGACGTCGTCCTCGGTGTAGAGCCGGAACCCGCCCTCCGACCGGGCCGACGGCACCGCCAGGCCGACCTCCTCGTAGTACCGGATCGTGCGCAGCGAGAGCCCGATCCGGTCGGCGACCTCGCCGATCTGCAGCATGCCGTGCCCCATCAGTGGCCGCCGCCCAGCTGACCGGCCAGCCGCCGGTGGTAGTGCCCGGTCTCGTCGGTGAGCCCGACGACGTCGACCACCGTGCCCCGGGCCGCGTACTTGTGCTCGACGGCGTCCAGCACGGCGACGCTGGAGGCGTCCCACACGTGCGCGCCGCTCAGGTCGACGACGACGTGCGCGGGGTCGGTGCCGTAGTCGAACTGGCCGACCAGGTCGTTGGTGGAGGCGAAGAAGAGGGCGCCGCGCACCACGTAGGTGCGGGTGCCGTCGACGACCTCGCCACCGGTGACGGTGACCAGGTGGGCCACCCGCCGGGCGAACAGCACGCAGGCGGTCAGCACCCCGACGCCCACGCCGATGGCCAGGTTGTCGGTGGCCAGCACCACCGCCACGGTCACCAGCATCACCGCGGTCTCGCTGCGCGGCATGCGGCGCAGGGTGCGCAGGCTGTGCCAGTCGAAGGTCGCGATCGACACGAACATCATGACCGCGACCAGGGCGGCCATCGGGATGACCGCCACGAGGTCACCGAGGGCGACCACGAGCACCAGCAGGAAGACGCCGGCCAGGAACGTCGACACGCGGGTCCGGGCGCCGGATCGGACGTTGATCATGGTCTGCCCGATCATGGCGCAGCCGCCCATGCCGCCGAAGAACCCGGTGACGACGTTGGCGACGCCCTGCCCGACCGACTCGCGGGTCTTGGAGGACCCCGTGTCGGTGAGGTCGTCGACCAGCTTGGCGGTCATGAGCGACTCCATCAGCCCGACGAGTGCGAGCCCGAGGGCGTAGGGCAGCACGATCTGCAGCGTCTCGAGGGTGAACGGGACGTCGGGCCACAGCAGCGCGGGCAGGCTGTCGGGCAGGGCACCCTGGTCACCGACCGTGGGCACGTCGATGCCGGCGGCCACGGCGGTCGCGGTGAGGACGACGATCGCGACCAGCGGCGCCGGGACGGCGGTGGTCAACCGCGGCAACCCGAAGATGATCAGCAGGCCGACCGCGGCCATCGGGTAGACCAGCCACGGGACGTCCACCAGCTGCGGCACCTGGGCGGCGAAGATGAGGATCGCCAGCGCGTTGACGAAGCCGACCATCACGCTGCGCGGCACGAACCGCATCAGCCGGGCCACGCCGAGCAGCCCGAGGGCGATCTGCAGCAAACCGCCCAGCAGGACGGCGGCGATCAGGTAGGGCAGTCCGTGGTCGGCCACCAGGGGGGCGATGACCAACGCGACCGCACCGGTGGCCGCGGAGATCATCGCCGGGCGGCCGCCGACGACGGCGATGGTCACGGCCATCGTGAAGCTGGCGAACAGGCCGACCCGGGGGTCGACGCCGGCGATGATGGAGAAGCTGATCGCCTCGGGGATGAGGGCGAGGGCGACCACCAGGCCGGCGAGCACCTCGGTGCGCAGCCGGCGGGGGTCGCGCAGGGCGGCGACCCAGTCGGGGGTCGAGCGGGGGAGCAGGGCAGACGTCATGGCACCGTTCTCGTCGATCAGGGGGAGGGTCGGCCGCGCGCCGCGGTGCGGGGGCCGGACCGGGCAGACCCTACCCTCACGTGAGGGTAGGGTTGATGGACGAGGCCGCGTTCCTCGCGCTGGTGCGCGCCGACCCGGTGGCCACCGGCGTCCTGGACCGTGCGCCCGAGCTGGGGCTCCCCGACTGCTGGCTCACCGCCGGGGTGCTGTTCCAGGCGGTCTGGAACGGGCTGACCGGCCGGGCGCCGGGCACCGGGGTGCGTGATGCCGACGTCTTCTACTTCTCGGCCGACACGTCCTGGGAGGCCGAGGACGCCGTCATCGGCGCCGCCGCCGAGCTGTTCGCCGACCTGCCGGTGCCGGTCGAGGTGCGCAACGAGGCCCGGGTGCACCTCTGGTACGCCGAGCACTTCGACTCCCCGATGCCGCGCCCGTTCCGCGACTGCCGCGACGCGATCGACCACTTCGCCGCGGCGTGCTGCTGCGTGGGGATCGAGGTGGTCACGGGCGAGGTGTACGCCCCGCACGGGTTCGCCGACCTGGCCGACCTCGTGGTGCGGCCGAACCGGGTGCTGGCGCCGCAGCACGTCTACGAGGCCAAGGCCGCCCGCTGGCAGCAGCAGTGGCCCGAGCTGACCGTGCTGCCCTGGACGTGATCACCCCGGGTCCAGCGCTGCCTCGGGACGTCGGGGGCAGCGACTGGTCCGTGCTGATCACCGGTCGGCTGACGGTGCGGACGCCCGGCAAACCGGCAGACCGGGTGGCTGCCGGTCGGTGGCCTGCGCGCCGTGCCCACCACCGCGACGCTCGTCGCCTTCCCGCTCGCCAGCCGGGCGCTGACCGTCGTCCCCGGCCCGCTCGGGCGCGCACCCGGGCCCGGACGGCGTTCCTGCGGGCGCTGCCGGTCGGGGCGCTCAACCCCGGGACGGCCGTCTTCCACCTCGCGTTCCTCCCGCAGTTCGTCGACCCGGCGGCCGGGGCGGTGCCCCTGCAGCTGACCGTGCTGGGTCTGCTGTTCATGGTGCTGGCCACCGCGGTCGACGTGCGGTGGGCGCTGCTGGGCGGGTCGTCGCGGCGGTTGCTGCCGGGCCTGCGCATGCGGGTGCTGGACCGGATCACCGGCACGGTGCTGGGGGCGCTGGCCGTGCTGACCCTCCGGTCCTCCCGCGCCGCCGGGTAGCGCTGCTGGGTAGCGTGGTGCGGGTGAAGAAGGTCGTCGTCCTGGACTACGGATCGGGCAACCTGCGCTCGGTCGAGCGTGCGGTCGCCCGGGTGGGTGCCGACGTGGAGGTCACGGCCGACCCGCACGCCGCGGTCGAGGCCGACGGGCTCGTCGTCCCCGGCGTGGGTGCCTTCGCCGCCTGCATGGACGGCCTGCGCGCCGTCGAGGGGCCCAGGATCATCGGCAAGCGGTTGGCCGGTGGACGGCCGGTGCTGGGCATCTGCGTCGGCATGCAGATCCTCTTCGACCGCGGCGTCGAGCACGGCCAGGACAGCGCCGGCTGCGCCGAGTGGCCCGGCACCGTCGAGCAGCTGCAGGCGCCGGTGCTGCCGCACATGGGCTGGAACACCGTCGAGACCCCCACCGACACCGTGCTGTTCGACGGCATCGCCGACCAGCGGTTCTACTTCGTGCACTCCTACGGCGTGCGCGACTTCCCGCTGGGCCGCGACGGCACCGGCCCGCTCAGGCCACCCGCGGTCACCTGGGCCGAGCACGGCGACCGCTTCGTCGCCGCGGTCGAGAACGGCGCGCTGTCGGCGACCCAGTTCCACCCCGAGAAGAGCGGGGACGCCGGCGCCGCCCTGCTCACCAACTGGCTGGGCACGCTGGGCTGAGCGCTACTGCAGCGGGAACGGCGGCTGCAGCCACCACGGCGAGTCGAGCACCTCGACCCGGTCCACCCACTTCACCCACCACACACCGCGCCGGCCCGGGGCCACCAGACGCACCGGCGCGCCGTGGCCGGGCGACAGAGGTCGTCCGGCGGCGTGGGTGGCCAACAGGGTGCGGCCGGCGTCGCGCAGCGGGATCCGCCGGCTGAAGCCGGTCACCGAGGTGACCCGGATGCACTGCGCGGCGGCACCCGCCCCACCCAGCTGCTCGGCGACGAGCCGCTGCAGGGTGGTGCCCCGCCACTGCTGGTCGGCGTACCAGCCGCCGGTGCAGTCCAGCCGGGCCCGCACCTCGTCCCCGCGGTCGAGGTCGCGTGCCCGCAGCACGACCTCGCAGCCCCCGGCGACGAGCCGCACCTCGCCGGACGCACCGTCGGGCGGGTCCTCGGGCACGGTGTCCGAGGCCCACTGGGTGACCGGCATGGCCGCGGGGTCGTCGGTGCCGCGCTCGTAGGAGCCGGTGCCGCTGCGCCGCGCTCCAGGTGCGCCGGTCAGCCGCCAGACGCCCTCGGTGACGCCCCACAGCGCCAGCGACCCTCCGGCCAGCGCTCCGGCGCCGAGCAGGGTGCGGCGTCGCAGGTCGACCGTCCGCGGGCGCTGGTGCCGGCCCCAGGTGTGCGCGACCAGGGCGACGGTGAGCACGATCGCCGCGCCGACGTGCACCTGCAGCGCCGCGACCGGGGTGCCGCTGGTGGCCCAGGTGCCCGCGGCGCCGGCCGAGTGCAGCACCCCGCTGACGATGCAGACCGCGACCAGCCCGGTGAGCCAGTACGCCGCCGACGGCGCCCGCAGCGCGGCGGGCCGGGCCCGCGCCCGCCGGACGACGACGGTCTTCCAGGGCACGAGCAGCAGCAGCCCGAGCCCGGCCGCGCCGTGCGCGACGGCGACCACCCGCCCGGCCGTCGGGGTGCCGAGCGCGAACCCGAGGACCCCGGTGCCCCCGGCGAGCAGCAGCAGCCCGAGCAGCGCGAGGTTCGACCGCCGCCCCGCGCGCTGCAGTCCCCGTGCCACCCGTTCAGTGTGCGTCCGTGCCGCTCCAGCGGCCGCGGTGGACGACCTCGTCGACACCTCGACGGCCGCGCCTGAGCGACGGCGAGCGGCGGTCGGCGTCCCCGGGGTAGCCCACCGACACGCACCCGACGGGGGAGAACCGCTCCGGGACGCCGAACGCCGCGCGCAGTGCTCCGACCCGGTCACCGGGCACGCCGAAGAAGCAGGCGCCCAGTCCTTCGTCGACGGCGGTGAGCAGCATGAGCAGCGACGCCATGCCGGTGTCGACGTCCCAGTAGGGCACCGGCCAGCGTGCGGCGACGGCGGCGGGGTCGCGGTCGGTCCAGCCCTTGTCGGGCTCGGCGTACCGCTCGAGGTAGGCCGACCTGTCGCTGAAGGGCACCACCAGCAGCGGAGCGCGGCGCATGCGGGTGAGCCAGGCGTCCGGGGCGCCTGCGGTGGTGGTCGCCGACCAGAAGGCGTCGCGCTCGGCGGCGGACTCGAGCACCAAGAACGCCCAGCCCTGGCTGAACCCGGCACTCGGGGCGCGCAGGGCGTGGGCGAGCAGCCGCTCCCGCACCTCGGGCGGCACCGGCTGGTCGGGGTCGTAGTCGCGCACCATCCGGCGCCGGCGCAGCACCTCCGCGAACTCCACCCCGCCAGCCTGCCCGATGGCCCTGGCACGCACCTGCTCCCGGGTGCGCCCACCGCCGGGCGCAGGCGGCACGGGGATGCGTCGGGGGCAGGCGCGGGCAGGGCGCTCCCGCCCGCTCCCTACGCTGTGCGTCGTGCCGAAGCTGCAGCTGCTCCCCGCCGTCGACGTCGCCGAGGGCCAGGCCGTGCGCCTGGTGCAGGGGGAGGCCGGCAGCGAGACCTCCTACGGCGACCCGCTCGAGGCGGCCATGACCTGGCAGCGCGATGGCGCCGAGTGGGTCCACCTGGTCGACCTCGACGCCGCCTTCGGGCGTGGCTCGAACCGTGAGCTGCTGGCCCGCGTGGTCGGCGAGCTCGACGTCGACGTCGAGCTCTCCGGCGGCATCCGCGACGACGCCTCCCTGGCCGCCGCGCTGGCCACCGGCTGCCGGCGGGTCAACCTGGGCACCGCGGCGCTGGAGTCGCCCGAGTGGTGCGCCCGGGCCATCGCCGAGCACGGCGACCGCATCGCCGTCGGCCTCGACGTGCGCGGCACGCGACTGGCCGCCCGCGGCTGGACCCGCGAGGGCGGTGAGCTCTACGAGACGCTGGCCCGCCTGGACGCCGAGGGCTGCGCGCGCTACGTGGTCACCGACATCACCAAGGACGGCACGCTGAAGGGCCCCAACCTCGAGCTGCTGCGCGAGGTCTGCGCGGCCACCGACCGGCCGGTCATCGCCTCCGGCGGCGTGAGCAGCCTCGACGACATCCGTGCGCTGGCCGGGCTGGCCGACATCGGCGTCGAGGGCGCGATCGTCGGCAAGGCGCTCTACGCCGGCCAGTTCACGCTGCCCCAGGCGCTCGCGCTGACCGTCGAGGTCGCCTCGTGACCACCCAGCGGCTCGGCTCGGGCTCGCCCTGGGAGGACGTCGTCGGCTACAGCCGGGTCGTGCGCACCGGCGACCTGGTGTTCGTCAGCGGCACCACCGGCACCCGCGACGGCGTCCTGGTCGAGGGCGGCGTCGCCGAGCAGACCCGCCAGGCGCTGGAGAACGTCGTCGCTGCGCTGGCCAGGGTCGGGGCCACGGCCGCCGACGTCGTCCGCACCCGCCTCTACGTCACCGACATCGCGCAGTGGGAGACGGCGGGCCGCGTGCACGGCGAGTTCTTCGGCGCGCACCGGCCGGCCACGGCCATGGTGGAGGTCGCGAAGCTCATCGACCCCGCCATGGTCGTCGAGGTGGAGGTCGACGCGGTGGTGGGGGCCGGGTCGTGAGCCTGGCCGTGCGGGTGATCCCGTGCCTGGACGTCGACGCCGGCCGCGTGGTCAAGGGCGTGAACTTCGTCGGGCTGCGCGACGCCGGTGACCCGGTCGAGATGGCCCGGGTCTACGACGCCGAGGGCGCCGACGAGCTCACCTTCCTCGACATCACCGCCTCCTCCGGCGACCGGGCCACCACCTACGACGTCGTCTCCCGCACCGCCGAGAGCGTGTTCATCCCGCTCACCGTCGGCGGGGGCGTGCGCAGCGCCGGCGACGTCGACAAGCTGCTGCGCGCCGGCGCCGACAAGGTCGCGGTCAACACCGCTGCGGTGGCGCGGCCCGAGCTCATCGCCGAGATCGCCGACCGGTACGGCAACCAGGTGCTGGTGCTCTCGCTGGACGCCCGCCGCTGTTCCGACGGCGCGGTCACCGACTCCGGCTTCGAGATCACCACCCACGGCGGGCGCCGGGGCACCGGCCGCGACGCCGTCGAGTGGGTCGTGCAGGCCGCGCAGCTGGGCGTCGGCGAGGTGCTCATCAACTCGATGGACGCCGACGGCACCAAGGCCGGCTTCGACCTCGAGCTCATCGAGAAGGTGCGCCGCGAGGTCGCCGTCCCGGTCATCGCCAGCGGGGGAGCGGGCGCCGTCGGGCACTTCGCCCCGGCGGTGGCCGCGGGCGCCGACGCGGTGCTGGCCGCCAGCGTCTTCCACTTCGGCGACCTGCGCATCGGTGACGTCAAGCAGGCGCTGCACGACGCCGGCGTGCCGGTGCGGCGCGAGGCCGACCACCCCGCCCAGGCCTCCTGATCAGGAGACCTCGACCCGGGCGGCGTCCTCGCGGCCGCTGACCCACAGCAGCACCTCCAGCGGCTCACCGGCGACCGTGGTCACCGGGGACCCCTCGCGGAGCACCTGGGTCGCGCCGGTGTCGGTGCGCCGCACCTGCAGCCCGCGGTCCGAGCGCGGCCGGGTGCGCGCGAGGAAGTCGACCTGGTCCCAGAGGAAGTCCTGCGCGGCACGGGGCAGTTCCCGCGGCGCCCAGTCGGCCTGTGCCCGGCGCACGTCCTCGTGGTGGATGGTCATCTCGGCGCCGTTGACCAGGCGGTCCACCGGCCCCCACGCGGTGGGCACGAACACCGGCGGTCCGGCACGCAGCTGGTCGACCAGGTGGGGCCACGGCGTGCGGTCGCGGGTGCGGGCGAGCACGCGGTCGGTCCACCGGCCCAGCGGCCCGCCCAGCACGGCCCCGGGGGCGGTGTCCGGGCGCCGGTCGCGGATGACCAGGTGGGCGGCCAGGTCGGCCGTCGTCCAGCCCGCGCAGCAGGTCGGGGCGTCGGGCCCGAGCTCGACCAGCAGGTCGGCGAGCGCCGCGCGCTCGGTCACGGACAACGGTGCGGGGGAGTCGCTCACGCACACCGTTGTACCGCGCCCCCGGAATCGTGTAGCCGAGGTAACGACCGCGGGTAGTCTCGGGCGACACCCAGCAGCACCACCCGTAGGGAGACGCGTGTCCGCGCGCAGCACCGGCAACACCGTGGTCCGCAGCGAGCGCGAGCAGAAGAAGGTCATGCGTCGGGGGTTCCGGCACATCGGCCTGGCCGTCCGCGAGCAGCCGGCCATGTTCACCTGGGCCGTGCTCGGCAGCAGCCTGTACGGCGGCATGACCGTGGCCAGCGCGTACGTCATCGGCGGCGTCGCCGACCGGGTCATCCTGCCCAGCATCGAGCGCGGCTCGGTGGGCACGAGCGCCCTGGTGCTGGCCGCCACCGCCATCCTCGTCGTCGCCGTCCTGAAGATCGTCGGCATCATCGGCCGCCGGTTGTTCGCCGGGATCATGAGCTACCGGCTGCAGGCCGAGTACCGCCGCCGGGTCACCGGCGCGTACCTGCGGCTGCCGCTGTCCTGGCACCAGCGCCACCCCGCCGGCCAGCTGCTGAGCAACGCCAACTCCGACGTCGAGGCCAGCTTCTTCTTCGTCGCCCCGCTGCCGTTCGCCTGCGGGGCGCTGGTCATGGTCGCGATCACCGTCGTCGCGCTGTTCCTCACCGACCCGCTGCTGGCCCTGGTCGGGCTGGTGGTCTTCCCGCTGGTGTTCCTCGCCAACGGCCTCTACTCGCAGGTGATGAGCCCCCGCATGGCACGCGCCCAGCAGCTGCGCGCCGAGGTCTCGGAGATCGCCCACGAGTCCTTCGACGCCGCGCTGGTGGTCAAGACCCTGGGCCGCGAGGCCGACGAGGCCGAGCGCTTCGGCGAGCGCGCCGACGAGCTGCGCGACGGCCTGGTCGCCGTGGGCAGGGTGCGCGGGCTCTTCGACCCGCTGATGGAGGCGTTGCCCAACCTCGGCACCCTCGCCGTCCTGCTGGTCGGCGCCGAGCGGGTGGTGGCCGGTGCCACGAACGCCGGTGACCTGGTGTCCATCGCCTACCTGTTCACCCTGCTCGCGCTGCCCATCCGGGCCATCGGCTGGGTGCTGGCCGACCTGCCGCGCGCGCTGGCCGGGTTCGACCGGGTCACCCCCGTGCTGGCCGCCGACGAGGAGACCCCCCACGGCCCGGGCGCCGCACCGGGTGGCAGCGGGGGCGCCGAGCTCGGCGTGCGGGACGTCGACTTCGCCCACACCGACGCCGTCGGCCGCCCCGCCCCGGTGCTGCACGGGGTCACCTTCGACGTCGCCGCCGGGCGCACCGTCGCCGTCGTCGGCCCCACCGGGTCCGGGAAGTCCACCCTCGCGGGGCTGCTGGTGCGCCTGGTCGACCCGCGCAGCGGCGAGGTGCTGCTCGACGGGGTCGACCTGCGCAGCCTGCGCGAGGGCGAGGTGCCCGGGCAGGCCGCCTTCGTGGCGCAGAGCACGTTCCTGTTCGACGACACGGTGCGCGGCAACATCACCCTGGGGGCCGACCTCCCCGACGCCAAGGTCCACGAGGCGCTGCGGGTCGCCGCGGCCCAGGACTTCGTCGACCGGTTGCCCGAGGGCCTGGACACCAGGGTCGGCGAGCGCGGTGCCAGCCTGTCGGGCGGCCAGCGCCAGCGACTGGCCCTGGCCCGCGCCGTCGTCCGCCGTCCCCGGCTGCTGGTGATGGACGACGCGACCAGCGCCGTCGACCCCAGCGTCGAGGCCCGCATCCTCGACGCCCTGCGCGATGCCGACCGGCCGGCCACCGTGGTGGTCGTCGCCTACCGGCAGGCCACCATCGCGCTGGCCGACGAGGTCGTCTGGCTCGAGGGTGGCCGGCTGGTGGCCCGTGGCAGCCACGCCGAGCTGCTGGCCCAGGTGCCCGGCTACGCCCGGCTGGTGCAGGCCTACGCGCCACCGGACGAGATCACGCCCGCCGAGCCCGAGACCGCCGGGGCGCAGGCATGACCGCCACCGTCCCGGCCGCCCTGGAGGACCGGCCCACCGAGTCCGCCACCGCGACCCTGCGGCGCGGCCTGCGGATGATGCCCGAGTTCCGGCGCGGCCTGCCCGCCACCTTCGCCCTCGCCCTGGTGGCGACCGCCGGCCGCGTGGTCGTGCCGATCGCGGTGCAGCAGACCCTCGACCGCGGGCTCGGTGCCGCCGGGGGGCCCGACATCCCGCTGGTGCGCGAACTGGTCGCGGTGTGCGCGCTGGTCGTGCTGGTCACCGCCGTGGCGGTGTACCGGATGAACGTCCGGCTGTTCCGCACCACCGAGACCGCGCTGGCCAACCTGCGCACCCGGGCCTTCCGGCACGTGCACGACCTGTCGGTGCTGCACCAGCAGGGCCAGCGCCGCGGCACCCTGGTCTCCCGGGTCACCAGCGACGTCGACCAGCTGTCGGTCTTCATGCAGTGGGGCGGCGTGCTCGGACTGGTCAGCCTCGGCCAGCTCGTGGTCGCCACCGTCGTGATGGCGGTCTACTCCTGGCAGCTCACCCTGCTCGTGCTGGTCTGCTTCGTGCCGCTGGGCTACGCGGTGAAGTGGTTCGCGAAGCGGCTGGCCGAGGTCTACGGCGTGGTGCGCGAGCGGGTCGGCGACGTCCTGGCCGCGGTGGGGGAGTCCGTCGTCGGGGCCCCGACGGTGCGTGCGTACGGCATCCGCGGGCGCACCGCCGCCCGCATCGACACCGCCATCGACCAGCACTACCGCGCCTCGGTGCACGCCCAGCGGGTCACCGCCGGCGTCTACGTCAGCGGTGAGTTCGTCGCCGCCGTGGCCAACGCGGCGGTGGTCGTGGTCGGCGTGCTCCTCGGCGTGGCCGGGGAGATCTCCGCCGGCACGCTCGTGGCCTTCCTGTTCCTGGTCACCCTGTTCGTCGCGCCGGTGCAGACCGCCAGCGAGGTGCTCAACGAGGCGCAGAACGCCGTGGCCGGCTTCCGGCGGGTGCTCGACGTCCTGGACACCGAGCCCGACGTCCGCGACCCCGAGGACGGCGTGCAGCTGCCGCCGGGCCCGCTCGGGGTGCGCTTCGACCACGTCACCTTCCGGTACGCCCCCGGGGCCCGCGCCGCGCTCGAGGACGTCGACCTGGAGATCGCCCCGCGCACCCGGGTGGCCGTGGTCGGCGAGACCGGCTCGGGCAAGACCACGTTCGCCAAGCTGCTCACCCGGCTCATGGACCCGGCCGAGGGCCGGGTGCTGGTCGGCGGCGTGCCGCTGCACCGGGTGGCGTTCTCCTCCCTGCGCGAGCGGGTGGTGATGGTGCCCCAGGACGGCTTCCTGTTCGACGCCTCGGTGGCCGACAACGTGCGCTACGGCAAGCCGGGCATGACCGACGCCCACGTCACCGCGGCCTTCGACGAGCTCGGCCTGGGCGCATGGGTCGAGGGCCTGCCCGACGGCGTGGCCACCCCGGTGGGCCAGCGCGGCGAGTCGTTGTCGGCGGGGGAGCGCCAGCTGGTCGCCGTGGCCCGCGCCTACGTGGCCGACCCCGACCTGCTCGTGCTCGACGAGGCCACCAGCGCCGTCGACCCGGCCACCGAGGCCCGGCTCACCCGGGCGCTGGACACGCTCACCGACGGCCGGACGACGATCACCATCGCGCACCGGCTCTCCACCGCGGAGCGGGCCGACGAGGTGCTGGTGGTCGAGGCTGGGCGGGTCGTGCAGCGGGGCAGCCACCGCGAGCTGGTCGACGTCCCCGGGGTGTACGCCGGCCTGCACGCCTCGTGGCGGCGGGCCTCCGGCGCGGCCGCGACCGTCTGAGGCCGCGGACCCCTACGGTCTGCGGCATGACGCAGCCCGTTCCCGTCCGCCGGCTCCCGCCGATCCCCGCGGGCATCGCCGCGCTGTGCGGCCTGCTCGGGGCCCTGCCGGTGGCGGTGTTCTCGTTCATCGCCGGGGTCTTCGCGCTGGCCGGGCAGGTGTGGGTGGGCGTGCTGCTGAGCGCGGTCCCCGCGGCGGTCGCCGTGGTCATCGCGGTGGGGGCCGTGCTGCTGCTGATGGGCCGGTCGTGGGTGGTGCTCGTGGTCGGCGCGGTGCTCACGCTCGGCCTGGTGGTGTGGGCGGTGGCCTACGGGGCCGCCGACGACGACCCGGTCTCGCTGGCCGTCCTGGTCGGCGGCCCGCTGCTGGCCGCGGTGCTGGGCTCCCTGCCGTCGGTGCGGGCGTGGGTCGCCGCCCGCCGTGCCGAGCGGGGCGCCCGGGTCTGACCCCGGGCGCCCCGGCAGTCCTCAGGCCGGGGGCTCGTCCTGGCCGGACTCCTCGAGCTCGTCGGCCTCCTCCTTGGTGTGGTGCACCGCGCCGTCGGCGTGGTCGGCCGGGCCGTAGACGGTGTAGAGCACCCACGGGTTGGGGCCGTCGTTGACGAAGTTGTGCTTCGTCCCGGCGGGGACGACGACGATGTCGCCCGGCTTGACCGTCTTGGTCGAGCCCTCGATCACGGCCTTCCCGATGCCGCTGACGAAGCTGAGGATCTGGTCGTTCTCGTCGTGGACCTCCTCGCCGATCTCCCCGCCCGGCGGGATCGTCATGATCACCAGCTGAGTGTGCTCGCCGGTCCAGAGCACCCGACGGAAGTCGGCGCTCTTCTCGGCCACGGTCGCGATGTCGAAGTGCACGATGTCCTTGCTAGCCATGGCACCTCCTTGCCCCGCGGGGATGTGGATCATTCACGGACCCCGTCCAGCCCGGGCCCCTACGCTGCGGGCCCATGGCGAAGCAGTCCCGCACCGCACCCGTGCGGCGCTCCCCGAAGGCCGCCCGTCCGCAGCGCCCGGTGACCCCGGTCGCCGAACGGCCCGTCGCCGCGGTGTGCGCGGCGGTCTTCGGCGTGCTGGTCGCCGCCGAGGTGCTCTACCTGACCTGGCTGCTGGCCGAGCCCGACGCCGACCTCGTGGGCGTGCCCGGGTGGCTGGTCGGCGTCCTGGTGGCGGTCGCGCTGTGGCCGCTGGCCGGCGCGGTGCTCGTGGTGCTCGGCCGGCGGTGGGGCTGGGCCGTGCTGGTCACCGGCAGCCTGCTGCCGCTGCTCGGGTTGCTGGCCGTGGCCGTGCTGTTCGGCTCCCTGGGTGCCGGCACGGCCACGTGGTGGGCGGTGCTGCTGGCGGTCGGTCCGCTGGGCGGGCTGGTGCTGGGCGCGCAGCGCTCGGTGCGGGAGTGGACGGGTCGCTAGCCTCGGTGCCGTGACCACCGACACAGCCGACGTCGTCGTCGTCGGGGCCGGGCTCGCCGGTCTCGTCGCCACCGCCGAGCTCGCCGACGCCGGCAAGCGGGTGCTGCTGCTGGACGCCGAGCCCGAGCAGAACCTGGGGGGTCAGGCGTTCTGGAGCTTCGGCGGCCTGTTCCTCGTCGACTCGCCCGAGCAGCGCCGCCTCCGGGTGCACGACTCCCTCGAGCTCGCCCGGCAGGACTGGCTGGGCACCGCCGGCTTCGACCGGCCCGAGGACCACTGGCCGAGGGCCTGGGCCGAGGCCTACCTGCAGTTCGCCGCGGGGGAGAAGCGCTCGTGGCTGCACCAGCAGGGCGTGCGGTTCTTCCCGGTCGTCGGCTGGGCCGAGCGCGGTGGGTACACCGCCACCGGCCACGGCAACTCCGTGCCCCGGTTCCACATCACCTGGGGCACCGGCCCCGGCGTCCTCGCGCCCTTCGAGCGACGGGTCCGCGAGGCGGCCGCCCGCGGGCTCGTCGAGTTCCGGTTCCGGCACCGGGTCACCGGGCTCGTGACCTCCGGCGGCGCCGTCACCGGGGTGCGCGGCGAGGTGCTCGAGCCCGACGACGCCCCCCGCGGCGAGGCCACCTCGCGCACCGCCGCGGGGGAGTTCGAGATCGCCGCGCAGGCCGTCGTCCTCACCTCCGGCGGCATCGGGGCCAACCACGACATGGTGCGTCGCAACTGGCCCGCCCGGCTGGGGCCGGCGCCGCAGCGGCTGCTCTCCGGCGTGCCGGCGCACGTCGACGGGTCGGGGCTGGCACTGGCCGAGCGGGCCGGGGCCAGCGTGGTCAACCCCGACCGCATGTGGCACTACACCGAGGGCATCGAGAACCACTCGCCGATCTGGGCCCGGCACGGCATCCGCATCCTGCCCGGCCCCAGCTCGCTGTGGCTGGACGCCACCGGTCGGCGGTTGCCCGTCCCGCTCTACCCGGGCTTCGACACCCTCGGCACGCTCGCCCACATCGGCACCACCGGGTACGAGCACACCTGGTTCGTGCTCGACCAGAAGATCGTGGAGAAGGAGTTCACGCTCTCGGGCTCCGAGCAGAACCCCGACCTCACCGGCAAGGACCTCAAGCTGCTGCTCACCCGGGTCCGCAAGGGTGCGGCGGCCCCGGTCCAGGCGTTCCTGGACTCCGGCGTCGACTTCGTGACGGCGACGACGGTCGGCGAGCTGGTGGAGGGCATGAACCGGGTCACCGGTGGCACCCCGCGGTTGGACCCCGCCGTCGTCGAGGCCGAGGTCGTGGCCCGCGACCGCGAGATGGCCAACACCTTCTCCAAGGACGGCCAGGTCACCGCCATCCGGGCGGCGCGCAGGTTCCTGGGCGACAAGCTCATCCGGGTGGTGCCGCCGCACCGCATGCTCGACCCGGCGAACGGCCCGCTCATCGCCGTCCGGCTCAACCTGCTGACCCGCAAGACCCTCGGCGGGCTGGAGACCGACCTGTCCGGTCGGGTGCTGCAGCCCGGCGGCGAGGTGTTCGAGGGCCTGTACGCCGCGGGCGAGGTGTCCGGCTTCGGCGGCGGCGGGATGCACGGCTACCGCTCGCTGGAGGGCACCTTCCTCGGCGGCTGCATCTTCTCGGGCCGGGTGGCCGGCCGGGCCGTCGCCGCCGCTCTGTAGCAGCCGCAGCCGCAACCGGGCCGCAACCGGGTCGCAGCCGGGCCGTGGCGGGCCGCCGCCGGTCAGCCGGCGTCGGCCACCCGGTCGCGGCCGTCGGCCTTGGCCCGGAACAGGGCGGCGTCGGCGACGGCCACCGCGTCGGCGACGGCCTGCGCGGCGGCGACGTCGCTCCCCGGCTCGGGGTGAGCGCCGTGCACGCCCAGGCTGAGCGTCAGCCCCGAAGCCGGGTCGTCGGCGTCGGCGCCGGCCCGCAGCTCGCGGGCCGCGGTCAGCAGCCCGGTGGCCAGCTCGCCGGCGCCCGCGTCGTCCGTGCCCGGCAGCAGGAGGCCGAACTCGTCGCCACCCAGCCGGGCGGCCAGGTCGCCCGGACGGCGCAGCGTGCCCCGGAGCAGGCCGGCGACGTGCTCGAGCGCGCGGTCCCCGCCCGGGTGCCCGAAGGCCTCGTTGAGCTGCTTGAAGTGGTCGACGTCGACCAGCACGAGGCCCAGCGGCGTGCCGGTGCGGGCCGCGCGGGCCCACTCCCGGGTCAGCGCCGACTCCCAGGCCCGCCGGTTGGGCAGGCCCGTCACCGGGTCGTGGGAGGAGAGGCGTGCCAGCTCCTCGGTCTGCGCGAACAGCAACCGGGCCTGGGCCGCGACCCGGTGGGCCGCGGCCAGCCCCACCAGGTTCACCGAGGCGACCATCGCGACCGCCGTGGTGAGGTCCCGGCCGTCGACGGCGGAGGTGCTGGCCGCCAGCAGGCTCGCCACCGACCACGCCGGCACCAGGGTGGCCGTCACGGGGAACGGCAGCCGGGCGTGCAGGCACAGCACGGCCGCGGTCTGCAGGCTCAGCAGGACCCACCCCGTGGGGGTCCGGTCACCGCCGAGCGCGAGGGCGACCACGGCGTAGACGACGAACCCGCCCACGAGCGCGCGTGCGGTCGTGCGGTAGCTGGCGGTGCGGCGCACCAGCACCGCCAGGACCACGCTGGCCGTGCCGACGACGACGTGGTCGCTGAGCGCCACGAGCCCCCAGGCCGGCCCGCGCACGAGGTTGACCACGAAGAAGACCGCGTTGTAGGCGAGCACCAGCCCGGCGACCAGCTGCACGTCGCGCCGGAGCCCGGGCAGCTGGGTGGCCAGGAAGCGGTCCTCCTGCGCCGGGTCGACCAGCCGCGCCGAGCGGGGGTTCAGCGCGGCGGGCACAGCTCATGATGGGCACGGGTGCGTTGTGCGCAACCGGGGGGCCCTGCGGGCCGTCGCCGCGGGGCCGGGCCACCCGGTCGGGGACCCACCGCCGGGCTGCCAGACTGGAGGGCGTGCCCCCAGCCCTCGCCCCCGCGGTCGCCGACCTGCTGCGCCGCAGCCCCGACGGCCTGGTGGCCGCGGTCGCCCAGCAGCACGACACCGGTGAGGTGCTGATGCTGGCCTGGATGGACGACGAGGCGCTGCGCCGCACGCTGAGCACCGGGCAGGCCACCTACTGGTCGCGCAGCCGCGGCGAGTACTGGGTCAAGGGCGCCACCTCCGGCCACCACCAGGCCGTGCGCGAGGTGCGGCTGGACTGCGACGGCGACGCCCTGCTGCTGCTGGTCGACCAGACCGGCCCGGCCTGCCACACCGGCGAGCGCTCGTGCTTCCACCGCCCGCTGGAGGTGTCCCGTGCGGCTGGGTGAGACCACCCCGTTCGACCAGCTGGGGGCCGGCCCGGTCGTCCCGGTGACCCGCCGGCTGCTGGCCGACTCCGAGACCGCCGTCGGCATCTACCGCAAGCTGGCCGGCAACCGGCCGGGCACCGTGCTGCTCGAGTCCGCCGAGCAGGGGAAGCAGTGGGCCCGGTACAGCTTCGTGGGCGTGCGCAGCGCCGGGGTGCTGACCGAGGTCGGGGGCCGAGCCCGGTGGCTCGGGGACACCCTGCCGGGGACCACCGACGACCTGCCCGCCGACCCCCTCGACGCCGTCCGCACCCTGGCCCGGCGGCTGCGCACCCCGCGCGCCCCGGGGCTGCCCCCGTTGACCGGGGGCCTGGTCGGCTACCTGGGCTACGACGTCGTCCGCCGGCTCGAGCGGCTGCCCGCCACCGCCACCGACGACCTCGGCATGCCCGAGCTGGCGCTGAGCCTGGTCACCGACCTGGCGGTGCTCGACCACCACGACGCCACCGTGCTGCTCATCGCCAACGCGTTCAGCACCACCCGCGAGGCCTACGACGACGCCGTGGCCCGCCTCGACGCGATGGCCGCCGACCTCACCCAGGCCGCGCCGCCCGGGGTCGCCGCCCTGGTCACCGCCGACCCGGCGACGGTCTACGACGGCGTCACCAGCAACATGGCCCCCGGGGAGTTCGAGGCCGGGGTCGAGGCCGTGCGCGAGCACGTGCGCGCCGGCGACGTGTTCCAGACCGTGCTCGCCCAGCGCTTCAGCCGGCCCACCGACGTCGACGCCCTCGACCTGTACCGGGTGCTGCGGGCCAGCAACCCCTCGCCGTACATGTACCTGCTCCGGTTCGCCGGCCGCGAGTCGCCCTTCGACGTCGTCGGTTCCTCCCCGGAGGCGCTGGTGACCGTCACCGGGGACCACGCCGTGGTGCACCCGCCCGCCGGCACCCGGCCCCGCGGCTCGGGCCCCGAGGACGACGCCCGGCTCACCGCCGAGCTGCTCGCCGACCCCAAGGAGCGCGCCGAGCACGTCATGCTGGTCGACCTGGCCCGCAACGACCTCGGCCGCGTGTGCGTGCCGGGCACCGTCGAGGTGGCCGACTTCATGCGGGTCGAGCGGTACAGCCACGTGATGCACCTGGTGTCCACCGTCGCGGGGCAGGTCGAGCCCGGCCGCGACGCCCTCGACGTCTTCGACGCCACCTTCCCGGCCGGCACGGTGTCCGGCGCGCCCAAGCCCCGGGCGATGGAGGTGATCGAGTCCCTCGAGCCCACCCGCCGGGCGCTCTACGCCGGCACGGTCGGGTACGTCGACGCCAGCGGCGACATGGACATGGCCATCGCCATCCGCACCGCGGTGCTGCACCAGGGCACCGCGTACGTGCAGGCCGGCGCCGGCGTGGTGGCCGACAGCGACGCGGCCGCCGAGGAGGCCGAGACCCGGCACAAGGCCCGGGCCGTGCTGTCGGCCATCGCCACCGCCGAGGGGCTGCGCGAGCTGTGAGCGCGCCGTCCGCCCGCCGCGAGCTCACCGTCGCGGTCGTGCTCTGCGCGGCGGCCGGCGGGCTGGCCCTGTCCGCCGGGGGCCAGCCCTGGGCCGACGTCGCGGTCACCCGTGAGGCACCGCTGCCCCCGGTCGAGCTCGCGCTGACCGGCGGCCAGCTCGCCCCGCTCGTACCGGCGACCGGTCTGCTCCTGCTGGCCGCCGCGGTGGCGCTGTTCGCCGTCCGGGGGCGGGGCCGCACGGCGGTCGGGGTGGCCCTCGTCGCGGCCGGGCTGACCACGGCCGTCTCGGCGGTGCGGGTGCTGGTCGGGGCGGTGCAGGTCGGGCCCGCGGACCTCGGTGACCAGGTCGGCCTGCGGGGCGCCGACGTCGCCGTCGCCGTCGCCGCCGGCTGGCCGGTGCTGGGCCTGGTCGCCGGCGTGCTGGGCGTGCTGGGCGGTCTGCTCGTGGTCGCCCGGGGGCACCGCTGGCCGGGCATGGGTCAGCGCTACCAGCGCGCCGGGGCCGCCCCCCGCCGCCCGGTCACCGACGAGGACCGGCACCAGGCGGCCTGGAAGGCACTGGACGGCGGGACCGATCCCACCGACGACGACGACGCCCTGCGGTGACCCGCCCCCGGCTGCCGCGCCCGCCCGCCGACCTCTCTATGGTGTCCACACCGATCCGACCGGGTGAGGGAGCGACCCTGATGAACGCCACCGCAGAGCAGACCCGGGGTACCCGGTCGTGAACGTCCTGATGGACATCGTCGCCGGCGTCCGCGAGGACGTCGCCGCCCGCCAGGCCGCCCTCCCGCTGGCCGAGGTGCAGGCCGCCGCCCGCGACGCCCGCCCCGCGCGCGACGCCCTCGCCGCGCTGCGGGCCCCCGGGGTCGGCGTCATCGCCGAGGTCAAGCGCACCAGCCCCTCCAAGGGCGCCCTGGCCGCCATCGACGACCCCGCCGCGCTCGCCGCCCGGTACGCCGACGGCGGCGCCCGGGTGATCAGCGTGCTCACCGAGCGGCGCCGCTTCCACGGCAGCCAGGCCGACCTCGCCGCCGTGCGCGCCGCCGTCGACGTCCCGGTGCTGTGCAAGGACTTCGTCGTCTCCAGCTACCAGGTGCACGAGGCCCGGGCGATCGGCGCCGACGTCGTCCTGCTCATCGTCGGCGCGCTCGAGCAGAACGCGCTGGTCGGGCTGCGCGAGCGCATCGAGAGCCTGGGCATGACCGCGCTGGTCGAGGTGCACACCGAGGCCGAGGCGTCCCGGGCGCTCGAGGCCGGTGCGTCGGTGATCGGGGTCAACGCCCGCGACCTCACCACGCTCGAGATGCACCACGAGACCTTCGAGCGCATCGCCCCCGGCCTGCCCACCGACGTGGTCAAGGTCGCCGCCTCCGGGGTGCGCGGCCCGCGCGACCTCATCAAGTACGCCGGCGCCGGGGCCGACGCCGTCCTGGTCGGCGAGGGTCTGGTCACCGCCCCCGATGCCCGGCAGGCCGTCGCCGACCTGGTCACCGCCGGGTCGCACCCCGCCACCCCCCGCGCCGCACGCTGACGCACCGGCGGACAATGGGGCGGTGACCACCACCGCACCCGTGCCCCCGCCCGACGCGAGCCTGCTGCGGCCGCGCCCGGAGTGGCCGGACGCGACCGGCCACTTCGGCCGGTTCGGCGGCCGGTTCGTGCCCGAGGCGCTCATCGCCGCCCTCGACGACCTCACCGAGGCCTACGAGGCCATGCGGGTCGACCCGGTCTTCCTGGCCGAGTTCGAGCGGCTGCACCGTGACTACACCGGTCGGCCGTCGCCGATCACCGAGGTGCCGCGGTTCGCCGAGCACTGCGGCGGCGCCCGGGTGCTGCTCAAGCGCGAGGACCTCAACCACACCGGCTCGCACAAGATCAACAACGTGCTGGGCCAGGCGCTGCTGACCCAGCGGATCGGCAAGAAGCGGGTCATCGCCGAGACCGGAGCCGGTCAGCACGGCGTCGCCACGGCCACCGCCGCGGCCCTGCTGGGCCTGGAGTGCGTGGTCTACATGGGCGAGGAGGACACCCGCCGGCAGGCGCTCAACGTCGCCCGCATGCGGCTGCTGGGCGCCGAGGTCATCCCGGTGACCACCGGCTCGCGCACCCTCAAGGACGCCATCAACGAGGCCTTCCGCGACTGGGTCACCAACGTCGACACCACCAACTACGTGTTCGGCACCGTCGCCGGTCCGCACCCCTTCCCGGCCATGGTGCGCGACTTCCAGCGGGTCATCGGCGACGAGGCGCGCGCCCAGGTGCTCGACCGCGAGGGCCGGCTGCCCGACGCGGTGCTGGCCTGCGTGGGCGGCGGCTCGAACGCCATCGGCATCTTCACCGCCTTCGTGCCCGACGCCGACGTCCGGCTGGTCGGCCTGGAGGCCGGTGGCGACGGCGTGGAGACCGGCCGGCACGCCTCCTCCATCACCGGCGGCGAGCCGGGCGTGCTGCACGGGGCGAGGTCCTACCTGCTGCAGGACGAGCACGGCCAGACCGTCGAGTCGCACTCGATCTCCGCCGGCCTGGACTACCCCGGCGTGGGCCCCGAGCACAGCCACCTGCACGACCTCGGCCGGGCCGAGTACCGGCCGATCACCGACAGCCAGGCCATGGAGGCCTTCGCGCTGCTGTGCCGCACCGAGGGCATCATCCCGGCCATCGAGAGCGCGCACGCCCTCGCCGGCGCCGTCCAGCTCGGTCGCGAGCTGGGCCCGGACGCGCTGCTGCTGGTGAACCTGTCCGGCCGGGGGGACAAGGACGTCGAGACCGCAAGCGCCTGGTTCGGCCTGGGGGCGAGCACGGCGCCCACCGACGGCGACGACCGCGCCGTCGAGGCCGGCCGTGGCGGTGACCCGGGCGCCCCGCTGGGCGACGCCGACACCACCACCGTGCAGGACGGGGACGCGCTGTGACCGCCTCGCCCAGCCGGCTCGCCGACCGCATCGGCGCCGCCCGCGCCGAGGGCCGCTCGGCGCTCATCGCCTACCTGCCGGCCGGCTACCCCGATGTCCCCTCCTCGATCGAGGCGATGGTGGCCGCGGTCGAGGGCGGGGCCGACGTCGTCGAGATCGGCGTCCCGTACTCCGACCCCGGCATGGACGGCCCGACCATCCAGGAGGCCGTCGAGGTCGCCGTCCGGGCGGGCACCGGCATGGCCGACGTCCTGGCCGCCGTGTCGGCGGTCGCGCAGGCCGGCGCCGTCCCGGTCGTGATGAGCTACTGGAACCCCGTGGAGCGCTACGGCGTCGACCGGTTCGCCACCGACCTCGCCGCCGCCGGGGGAGCGGGCGCCATCACGCCCGACCTCATCCCCGACGAGGCCGCCGAGTGGATCGCCGCCAGCGACGCCGCCGGGCTGGACCGGGTGTTCCTGGTGGCCCCCTCGTCCACCGACGCCCGGCTGGCCGCCACGGTCGGTGCCTGCCGCGGCTTCGTCTACGCGGCATCGACCATGGGCGTCACCGGCACCCGCACCACCGTGGGCGACACCGCCCAGGTGCTCGTCGACCGCACCCGGGAGGTCGGTTCCGACGTCCCGGTCTGCGTCGGTCTCGGCGTGAGCAACGGCGACCAGGCCGCCGAGGTGGCCGCCTTCGCCGACGGCGTGATCGTGGGGTCGGCCTACGTGCGCCAGCTGCTCGACGGCCACGGCGCCGACGGCGTCCGCCGGTTGTCGCAGGACCTCGCGGCCGGGGTGCGTCGGCGATGACCGCCGAGCTGCTCGCCTCGATCCCCAGCCCGGCCCAGGGCGTCTGGCACCTCGGGCCCTTCCCGCTGCGCGCCTACGCCCTGTGCATCATCGCCGGCATCGTGCTGGCCGCCTGGATCGCCGAGAAGCGGTTCGTGGCCCGCGGGGGTGCCCCGGGCGACGTGCTCGACATCGCCGTGTGGGCGGTGCCCTTCGGCATCGTCGGCGGCCGGCTCTACCACGTCGTCACGACCCCCGAGCCCTACTGGGGCGAGAACGGCGACCCGGTCAGGGCGCTGTTCATCTGGGAGGGCGGCCTTGGCATCTGGGGCGCCATCGCCCTGGGCGGTGTCGGCGCCTGGATCGCGTGCCGCCGCCGCGGCATCCCGCTGCCGGTCTTCGCCGACGCCCTGGCCCCCGGGCTGCTGGTCGCCCAGGCGGTGGGCCGGCTGGGCAACTGGTTCAACCAGGAGCTCTTCGGCGGTCCGACCACGCTGCCCTGGGGCCTGGAGATCGCGCCGCGGTTCCGCCCGGCCGGCTACGAGCAGTTCGCGACGTTCCACCCCACGTTCCTCTACGAGCTGGTGTGGAACCTGGCCGCCGCGGCCGTCGTGGTGTGGGCCGACCGTCACTTCCGGCTCTCGCACGGGCGGGCCTTCGCCCTCTACGTGGCGCTCTACTGCCTGGGTCGCGGCTGGATCGAGATGCTGCGCATCGACACCGCCGAGCAGTTCCTGGGTCTGCGGCTCAACGTCTTCACCTCGGTCGTGGTCGGGCTCGGGGCGGTCGCCTACCTGGTCTGGCAGCGCGGTCGCCCGCGCGAGGAGCTGACCCGGGGCGCCGAGGCCGCGGCCGCGGCGTCCGGCACCCCGGCCGCCACGGCCGGCGAGGCCCCGGTGACCCCGGCGGACGAGGCCCCGGCGACGGCGGGGTCCGATCCGGGTGCGTCCGGGAGCACCCGGGCGAGCACGGAGGACAGACCCTCCGACGAGGTCTGAAGGAGACGTTCGCCTCACTGCTCGGGCGTGTCGGAGCCGTGTCGGTTCTGTGTACTCTCGGCGCGCAGCCACCCGGAGATCCCGGGCCGGCAGCCGACCGTCGGAACCGGGCCAGCGACGCCCCGCGCCACGACAACCCGCGGGGGAGCACCCCTGCGGTGCGCGAGAGCTCCGGCGAGCCGGCCACCCAGCCGACGCCGTCCGAACCACCGAACCACCCGGTGCGCCAGCCCCCTGCCTACCCCTGACCACCACCCGGCCGGGCCCCTCGGGCCCCCGCCCTCGCTCCGGTCCGCCGGCGCGACGGGACAGCCGTTCGACGGGAGTGACATGTCCACCTCCAGCACGCCGAACCAGGATCTCGCTCCCACCGTGGCTCGTCCCGGGACCGCGGTGCCCTTCTCGGCCGTCCCGCAGGCCACGGGTCTCTACGACCCGGCGAACGAGCACGACGCCTGCGGCGTGGCCTTCGTGGCCGACGCCCAGGGCCGCCGCTCGCGCTCGATCGTCGCCATGGGGCTCACCGCCCTGCACAACCTGGACCACCGCGGTGCGGCCGGTTCCGAGCCCAACTCCGGCGACGGCGCCGGCATCCTCACCCAGGTCCCCGATGCGCTGCTGCGCGCCGAGGCGGACTTCGACCTCCCGCCGATGGGCGAGTACGCCGTCGGCGTCGCCTTCCTGCCCCAGGACGACGCCGAGCGCGCCGCCCGCCTGGCCGACGTCGACCGCCTCGCCGCCGAGGAGGGCCTGGTCGTCCTCGGCTGGCGCGAGCTCCCCGTCGACCCCGAGGGCGCCGACATCGGCCCCACCGCGCTCGCGGTGATGCCGCACTTCGCCCAGCTGTTCGTCGCCGAGGCCACCCGCGCCCGCGCCGACGAGACCGCCTTCGGCGGCACCGCGGTCAACCACGGCGTCACCCGGCTCGAGCGGCGCGCCTTCGTGCTGCGCAAGCGCGCCGAGCGCGCGGCCACCGAGGCCGGCAGCTCGCTGTACTTCACCTCGCTGAGCTCCCGCACCATCACCTACAAGGGCATGCTGACCACCGACCAGCTGCCCGCGTTCTTCCCCGACCTCACCGACGAGCGCTACGCCTCGGCGATCGCGCTGGTGCACAGCCGGTTCTCCACCAACACCTTCCCGAGCTGGCCGCTGGCGCACCCGTTCCGGGCCATCGCGCACAACGGCGAGATCAACACCATCAAGGGCAACCGCAACCGCATGCGGGCCCGCGAGGCCAAGCTGCACACCGACCTCTTCGACGGCCCCGCAGGCCCGGCCTCGGAGCTGGGTCTCGAGCGCATCTTCCCGCTGACCGCCGGCGACTTCAGCGACTCGGCCACCTTCGACGAGGTGCTCGAGCTGCTGCACCTGTCGGGCCGCTCCATGCCGCACGCCGTGCTGATGATGATCCCCGAGGCGTGGGAGAACCACGCCGAGATGGACGCCGCCCGCCGCGCGTTCTACCGCTTCCACTCCGCGGTGATGGAGCCCTGGGACGGCCCGGCCTGCGTGTGCTTCACCGACGGCACGCTCATCGGTGCGGTGCTCGACCGCAACGGGCTGCGCCCGGGTCGCTGGTGGCGCACCAAGGACGACGTCGTCGTGCTGGCCTCCGAGGTCGGCGTGCTGGACATCCCCGCCGCCGACGTCGTCGCCAAGGGCCGGCTCAAGCCCGGTCGCATGTTCCTGCTGGACACCGCGCAGGGCCGCATGATCAGCGACGACGAGGTCAAGGGCGCCCTGGCCGCCGAGCACCCCTACGACGACTGGCTGCACGCCGGGCTGATCCACCTGCCCTCGCTGCCCGAGCGCCGCCGCTCGCGGCCCAGCCACGAGTCCGTCGTGCGGCGTCAGCTGCTGTTCGGCTACACCGAGGAGCAGCTGCGTGTGCTGCTGCAGCCCATGGCCGCCAGCGGCGCCGAGTCGATCGGCTCGATGGGCACCGACACCCCCATCGCGGCGCTCAGCGACCGCTCGCGGTTGCTCTACGACTACTTCAACCAGCTCTTCGCCCAGGTCACCAACCCGCCGCTGGACGCCATCCGCGAGGAGCTGGTGACCAGCCTGGGCCGCACCTTCGGGCCCGAGGGCAACCTGCTGGAGGCCAACCCGGCCTCGTGCCGCCAGGTCGTGCTGCCCTTCCCGGTCATCGACAACGACGAGCTCGCCAAGATCCTGCACATCGACGACGACGGCGACCTGCCCGGCTTCGCCGCCGTGCGGATCACCGGGCACTTCGACGTCGACGGCGGCGGTGCGGCGCTGGAGCAGGCCGTGCGCGACCTGCAGACCAAGGTCAGCAAGGCCATCGCGGCCGGCGCCCGGGTCATCGTGCTCTCCGACCGCGACTGCGACGAGAAGCGCGCGCCCATCCCGTCGCTGCTCATGACCGCCGCGGTGCACCACCACCTGGTGCGCGAGCGCACCCGCATGGAGGTCGGCCTCGTCGTCGAGTCCGGCGACTGCCGCGAGGTGCACCACGTCGCGCTGCTGCTGGGCTACGGCGCCGCCGCGGTCAACCCCTACCTGGCCTTCGAGAGCGTCGAGGACCTCATCCGCGACGGCCTGCTCACCGGCGTGCAGCCGGCCCAGGCCGTGCGCAACGTGGTCAAGGCCATGGGCAAGGGCGTCCTGAAGGTCATGAGCAAGATGGGCATCAGCACCGTCGGCTCGTACACGATGGCCCAGATCTTCGAGGCCGTCGGCCTCTCCCACGACGTCGTCGAGAAGTACTTCACCGGCACGTCGTCGACCCTGGGCGGCGTGGGCCTCGACGTCCTCGCCGAGGAGGTGGCCATGCGCCACCGCCGGGCCTACCCCTCCAACCCGACCGAGGTCGCGCACCGCAAGCTCACCGTGGGCGGTGAGTACCAGTGGCGCCGCGAGGGCGAGATCCACCTGTTCAACCCCGAGACCGTCTTCCTGCTGCAGCACGCCACCCGGTCGCGGCAGTACGACGTCTTCCAGAAGTACACCGACGCCGTCGACCAGCTCTCCCGCGACGCCTCGACCCTGCGCGGCCTGTTCGGCTTCAAGGAGGGCGTGCGCCCGCCGGTGCCGCTGTCGGAGGTCGAGCCGGTCAGCGAGATCGTCAAGCGGTTCTCCACCGGCGCGATGAGCTACGGCTCGATCTCGCAGGAGGCGCACCAGACCCTCGCCATCGCGATGAACCGCCTCGGCGGCAAGTCCAACACCGGCGAGGGCGGCGAGGACCCCGACCGCTTCACCCCCGACGAGAACGGCGACCTGCGCCGCTCGGCGATCAAGCAGGTGGCCAGCGGCCGCTTCGGCGTCACCAGCGAGTACCTGGTCAACGCCGACGACATCCAGATCAAGATGGCCCAGGGAGCCAAGCCGGGCGAGGGCGGGCAGCTGCCGGGTTCGAAGGTCTACCCGTGGGTGGCCCGCACCCGGCACTCGACGCCGGGCGTCGGCCTGATCTCGCCGCCGCCGCACCACGACATCTACTCCATCGAGGACCTCAAGCAGCTCATCCACGACCTCAAGAACGCCAACGACGAGGCGCGGGTGCACGTCAAGCTGGTCTCCGAGGTCGGCGTGGGCACGGTTGCGGCGGGTGTCTCCAAGGCGCACGCCGACGTCGTCCTGATCTCCGGGCACGACGGCGGCACCGGTGCCGCGCCGCTCACCTCGCTCAAGCACGCCGGTTCGCCCTGGGAGCTCGGCCTGGCCGAGACCCAGCAGACGCTGCTGGTCAACGGGCTGCGCGACCGCATCACCGTGCAGGTCGACGGCCAGATGAAGACCGGCCGCGACGTCGTCGTCGCCGCCCTGCTCGGCGGGGAGGAGTTCGGCTTCGCCACCGCACCGCTGGTGGTCAGCGGCTGCGTGATGATGCGCGTCTGCCACCTGGACACCTGCCCGGTCGGCGTCGCCACCCAGAACCCCGAGCTGCGCAAGCGCTTCACCGGCCAGCCCGAGTTCGTGGTCACCTTCTTCGAGTTCCTGGCCGAGCAGGTGCGCGAGATCCTCGCGCAGCTGGGCTTCCGCTCGATCGAGGAGGCCGTCGGCCAGGTCGAGGTGCTCGAGACCCGCGCCGCCGTCGAGCACTGGAAGGCCGCCGGCCTCGACCTCGCGCCGGTGCTCGCCCTGCCCGAGCTGCCCGAGGGCGCCCCGCGCCGCCGGGTGCGCGGTCAGGACCACGGCCTCGACGTCGCGCTGGACCAGACGCTCATCCAGCTGTGCGAGGGTGCGCTGCTCGACGCCCGCCCGGTCAGCCTGCAGCTGCCGGTGCGCAACGTGAACCGCACCGTCGGCACGATGCTGGGCGCCGAGGTCACCCGCCGCTTCGGAGGCGAGGGCCTGCCCGAGGGCACCATCGACCTCACCTTCGAGGGGTCGGCCGGCCAGTCCTTCGGCGCCTTCGTGCCCGCCGGCATCACCATGCGGCTGCTCGGCGACGCCAACGACTACGTCGGCAAGGGCCTGTCCGGTGGGCGCATCGTCGTCCGCCCGGCGCCGGAGGCCAGCTTCGCCGCCGAGGACGCCGTCATCGCCGGCAACGTCATCGGCTACGGCGCCACCGGTGGCGAGATCTTCCTGCGCGGGCGGGTCGGCGAGCGCTTCTGCGTCCGCAACTCCGGGGCGCTGGCGATCGTCGAGGGTGTGGGCGACCACGCCTGCGAGTACATGACCGGCGGCCGGGCGATCATCCTGGGTGAGACCGGCCGCAACGTGGCGGCGGGCATGAGCGGCGGCATCGCCTACGTGCTCGACCTGGCCGTGCACCGGGTCAACCGCGAGATGGTCGACGTCGAGACGCTCTCGACCGAGGACTCGCTGTGGCTGCGGGAGACCCTGACCCGCTACCGCGAGGAGACCGGCTCGACCGTGGCCGCCTCGTTGCTGGCCGACTGGGGCCGCTGGTCGGAACGATTCAGCGTGATCATGCCGCGGGACTACCGCCGTGCCCTGGAGGCCCGCCAGGCCGCCGAGGCCGCCGGGTACGACGTGGACCGAGCAGTGATGGAGGCGGCACGTGGCTGACAGCACCGGGTTCCTGAAGTACGACCGTTCGACGCCGCCGCGGCGGCCCGTCGACGTCCGCATCCGGGACTGGAAGGAGGTCTACCTCGAGCGCCAGGCCGGCGGCGAGGACCTCTTCCCCTCGGCGACGCTGCGCACCCAGGCGGCGCGCTGCATGGACTGCGGCATCCCGTTCTGCCACCACGGCTGCCCGCTGGGGAACCTCATCCCCGAGTGGAACGACCTGGTGCGCCGCGACGACTGGCGCGAGGCGATCGAGCGGCTGCACGCGACGAACAACTTCCCGGAGTTCACCGGGCGGCTGTGCCCGGCGCCCTGCGAGGGCTCGTGCGTGCTCAACCTGACCGAGGCGCCGGTGACGATCAAGCAGATCGAGGTCGAGATCATCGACCGCGCCTTCGCCGAGGGCTGGGTGACCCCGCAGCCGCCGGCGGAGCTGTCGGGCAAGAAGGTGGCCGTGGTCGGGTCCGGCCCGGCCGGGTTGGCCGCTGCCCAGCAGCTCACCCGGGCCGGCCACGAGGTCACCGTCTTCGAGCGGGCCGACGCCGTCGGCGGGCTGATGCGCTACGGCATCCCCGAGTTCAAGATGGAGAAGCGCCACCTGGACCGCCGGCTGGACCAGATGCGCGCCGAGGGCACCCGCTTCGTCACCGGCGTGGAGGTCGGCGCGGCCGGCTCCGACGTCACCGTCGAGCAGCTGCGTGCCGAGTTCGACGCCGTCGTCCTGTCCGGCGGTGCCACCATCGGTCGCGACCTGCCCGCGCCGGGTCGTGAGCTGCGGGGCATCCACCTGGCCATGGAGTTCCTGCCCTACGGCAACAAGCAGGCCCTGGGCGAGCTGGACACCCCGCCGATCGACGCCGCCGGCAAGCACGTCGTGATCATCGGCGGTGGCGACACCGGCGCCGACTGCCTGGGCACCTCGCACCGGCAGGGTGCGGCCTCGGTCGCGCAGCTGGAGATCATGCCCGAGCCGCCGTCGTCCCGGGGTCCGAAGAACCCCTGGCCGACGTACCCGATGATCATGCGGGTGTCCTCCGCGCACGAGGAGGGCGGCGACCGGGTCTACGCGGTCAACACCGAGCGCTTCGTCGACGACGGCGCCGGCAACGTCAAGGCCGTGCTGGTGCACGACGTGGAGATGGTCGACGGGAAGTTCCAGAAGGTCGAGGGCACCGAGCGCGAGCTGCCGGCCGACCTGGTGTTCCTGGCCATGGGCTTCACCGGCGCGCAGAAGGAGGGCCTCGTGGAGGGCCTCGGCGTCGAGGTCGACGGGCGCGGCAACGTCGTGCGCGACGCCGAGTTCATGTCCACCGTGCCCGGTGTGTTCGTGGCCGGGGACATGGGCCGTGGCCAGTCGCTGATCGTGTGGGCCATCGCCGAGGGGCGTGCCGCCGCCGGTGCCGTGGACACCTGGCTGACCGGGTCCTCGATGCTCCCGCGGCCGATCACGCCGACCGCGGTGGCGCTCCGCTAACCGCATTCCTGCAGGTAGGACGTCCAAGACGTCTGTCCCGACACCCTCTCGACTCCGCCTCCCGGAGTCGGGAGGGTGTCGTGCTCTGCACTAGCGTGGGCACCATGAGCCGTCGCGCCAAGATCGTCTGCACCCTCGGGCCCGCCGTGGGGTCGGCCGAGCAGATCACCGCCCTCGTCGAGTCCGGCATGGACGTCGCCCGGCTGAACTTCAGCCACGGCGAGCACGCCGACCACGAGCGCAACTACCACCTGGTCCGCCAGGCCTCGGACTCCGTGGGCCGTGCGGTCGCCGTCCTCGCCGACCTGCAGGGCCCCAAGATCCGCCTCGGGCGGTTCAAGGACGGCCCGGTCGTGTGGGAGACCGGCTCCCGCGTGTGCATCACCGTCGAGGACGTCGAGGGCACCGCCGAGCGGGTCGGCACCACCTACAAGAACCTGGCCAACGACGCCCGCGTGGGCGACCGCCTGCTGGTCGACGACGGCAACCTGGCCCTCACCGTGGTCGAGGTCGACGGCCCCGACGTGTGGTGCCTGGTGCTCGAGGGCGGCAAGGTCTCCAACAACAAGGGCCTGTCGCTGCCCGGCGTGGCCGTCAGCGTCCCGGCCATGAGCGAGAAGGACGAGGAGGACCTCCGGTTCGCCCTCACCCTCGGGGTCGACTTCATCGCGCTGTCCTTCGTTCGCCGCGCCGAGGACGTCGAGCTGGTCCGCGAGGTCATGCGCCAGATGGACGTCGACCTGCCGGTCATCGCCAAGCTGGAGAAGCCCGAGGCGGTCGAGAACCTCGAGGCCATCGTCGAGGCGTTCGACGGCGTCATGGTCGCCCGCGGTGACCTGGGCGTCGAGCTGCCGCTGGAGCAGGTGCCGCTGGTGCAGAAGCGCGCGGTGCAGGTCGCCCGCGAGCGCAACAAGCCGGTCATCGTGGCCACCCAGATGCTCGAGTCGATGATCACCTCGTCGCGGCCCACCCGGGCCGAGGCCTCCGACGTCGCCAACGCCGTGCTCGACGGCGCCGACGCCGTGATGCTGTCGGGGGAGACCTCGGTGGGCAAGTTCCCGATCGCCGCGGTGCGCACGATGGAGCGGATCATCGACGCCGTCGAGACCGACGCGGTGCGCGTGCCCGAGCTCGCGCGGCCCTCCCGCTCCCGGTCCGGCGCGATCGTGCGGGCCGCCCGCGAGGTGGGCGAGGCCCTCGACGTCGACGCGCTCGCCGCGTTCACCATGACCGGCGACACCGTGCGCCGGCTGGCCGCGCTGCACACCCGCCTGCCCATCCTGGCCTTCACCACCGACCCCCGCGTGCGCAGCCGCATGGCGCTGTCGTGGGGTGTCGAGACCTTCCTGGTGCCGCAGGTCGGGCACACCGACGACATGGTCGGCCAGGTCGACTTCTCGTTGATGTCGATCGGGCGGCTCAGGGAGGGTGACCGGGTGGTCGTCGTGGCCGGCTCCCCGCCCAACATCCAGGGCTCGACCAACCTCATCCGGGTGCACGAGATCGGCACGCACGCCTGACCCACGACGCCCCGCCCCGCCGCCGGCACGCTGGTGGCGGGGCCCCGCAGGGGGTCCGGTAAGAAGGACGGCATGACGAACGAGCAGCCCGCGGCTGCGCTGATGCAGGTGCTCGCGCTGACCGAGCGCGAGCCCGACCTGTTCGTCGGCTGGACGCCGGAGACCCCGCTGCAGCGGATCTTCGGCGGCCAGGTCGCCGCCCAGTCGCTCATGGCGGCCATCCGCACCGTCCCGGCCGGGCGGGGGGTGCACTCGCTGCACTCGTACTTCCTGCGCCCGGGTGACCCGCACGCCGAGATCCGCTTCGAGGTCGACCGCATCCGCGAGGGCCGCACCTTCAGCACCCGGCGGGTGCTGGCCCGGCAGACCCGCAAGGGCGAGGACGTCGCCATCTTCGCGCTGACCGCCGACTTCACGGCGGGGGAGCGGCCGGTGGTCGAGCACTCGCTGCCCATGCCCCGGGTGCCGGGCCCCGAGGGGCTGCCCGGTGTCGACGAGATCGCCGCCGCCCACCCGGGCCGGGCCGAGGGTGCTCGGGCGCTGGCGGTGGCCGTCGAGCAGCGCTACCTCGAGGACCCGTTCGACCCCGAGCCCAAGGTGCACCCGCACACCCAGAGCCGCGGCTGGTTCCGGGTGTCCGGCCGGCTGCCCGACGACGAGGGCGTGCACGCCGCCGCGCTGACCTTCGTCTCCGACCTCACCCTGCTCTCGGCCGGGCTGGCCCGGGTGGGCGGGGGCTGGGGTGGGGGGCACGTGGGTGCGAGCCTCGACCACGCCGTCTGGTTCCACCGTCCGGTGCGCGCCGACCAGTGGTTCCTCTACGAGACCGACAGCCCGGCCGCCTCGAGCGGCCGGGCCATGTGCCTGGGGCAGATCTGGGCCGAGGACGGCACCCACGTGGCGACCGTGGCCCAGGAGGGCCTCATCCGCTCACTCGAGGGCTGAGTCCTCCGGCTGAGCCGGTGCCCCGGGCGCGGCCTCGTGGTCGCCCACGGTCTGGAACTCCACCGGCGCGGGCTCCTCGGCGAGGGTCTCGGTGGCGGCGGTGTCGGCGGCGGTGTCGGTGGCGGCGGTCCCGGTGGCGGCTGCCGCGGCGTCGGCGGCGGCTGCCTCGGCCGCGGCGACCGCGGCGGCCTCGCGCTCGGCGCGGGCGGACGCGGCGGCCTGCTCGGCCGCGGCGGCGGCCTCGGCGAAGTCCCGGGCCAGCCAGTCGTGGTTCTCGGCCAGCAGCACCCACAGCCGCTCGACGTGCCGGCGCTCGGTGGCCGGCGACCCGATGGCCACCCGCAGCACGACCTCGCCGGAGACCGTGGTGTGGGTCAGGAAGACCTCGCCGCCGTCGGCGAGCCGCTCGAGCAGCGTCATCGTCGCGACGTCGGCGTCCACCCCGCGGGCCCACCGCGGCTTGAGGCACACCAGCGACAGCGGGTGCGGGGCGACGACGTCGAACCGGTCGTCGGCCCGGGCCCACGCGGCCAGCTCCTGCGCCAGGGCCACGTGGGCGCGCACGTGCTCGCGCAGGCCCTCGGCGCCGTACCAGCGCAGCACGAACCACAGCTTCAGCGCCCGGAACCGGCGACCCAGCTCGATCTGCCAGTCGCGGTAGTCGACGACCGCGCCGCTGTCGGTGGCCGCGTTGCGCAGGTACTCGGGCAGGATCGCCAGGGCCCCGGTGAGGGCGGCCCGATCGGCGGTCCAGAACAGGGTGGCGTCGAACCCGGTGAGCAACCACTTGTGGGCGTCGGTCGTGTAGCTGTCGGCCCACTCGACCCCCTGCTGCAGGTGGCGCAGCTCGGGGGCGACGGCCGAGACCCCGGCCCACGCGGCGTCGACGTGCAGCCAGACCCCGCGGTCGCGGCAGACCGGCCCGATCGCGGCCAGTGGGTCGAACGCGCCCGTGGACGTCGTCCCCACCGTGGCGCAGACCAGCACCGGGGTGAAGCCGCGGGCGACGTCGGCGTCGATGCGGCGGGCCAGCTCCTCGGGACGCATCGCGAGGTCGCCGTCCACCGGGACCACCCGGACGGCGTCGGTGCCCAGCCCGGCGACGCGGGCGGCCTTCTCCATGCTCGAGTGGGTCTGCGCACTGACGTAGACGGTCATGGCCCCGGGCTCGACCCCGCTGCGCACGGTGGCCCCGCCGGTGGCCCGGTGCAGGGCGGCCAGCAGCGCCACCAGGTTGGCCCCGGAGCTCGAGTCCTGCACCACACCGCCGCCGGTGCTGCCGTGGGTGAAGGCCTCGGGCAGGCCGAGCAGGTCGACGAACCAGTCCATCAGGTGCTGCTCGAGCTCGGTGCAGGCCGGGCTGGTCACCCAGGACATGCCCTGCACGCCGAGGGCCGAGCTGACCAGGTCGCCGAGCACCGAGGGCCCGGAGGTGTTGGCCGGGAAGTACCCGTAGAAGCCGGGGTGCTGCCAGTGCGTCAGCCCGGGGACCACGACCCGCTCCAGGTCGGCCAGGACGTCGGCCACCGACCCGCCCTGCTCGGGGGCCGACGCCGGCAGCGCCGCCCGGACGTCGCCCGGGGCCACCTGCGAGCGCACGGGGAGCGACTCGACCCGTGCCATGTGGTCGGCCACCCAGTCGACCACCTCGTGCCCGTGGCGGCGGAACTCGTCGGGTGTCATGTGGCCTGTCACGTGCCCCCGGTCCGACTCGAACGGACACTGTGCGGGTTTTGAATCCGCTCCCTCTGCCATTGGGGTACGGGGGCTCTCCGGGGAGAGTACGGGCACCGACGACGGCGTCTCGATAGGGTGAGCGGGTGAGCAACGAGCCGACCCGGGTCCTCATCGCCGAGGACGAGGCACTGATCCGTCTGGACCTCAAGGAGATGCTCGAGGAGGAGGGCTACGCCGTCGTGGGCGAGGTGGGCGACGGCCAGGCGGCGGTCGACACGGCCCGCGAGCTGCGCCCCGACCTCGTGATCCTCGACGTCCAGATGCCGGTGCTCGACGGTCTGTCGGCTGCCGAGCAGATCGCCTCGGCCCGCATCGCGCCGGTCATCGTGCTCACCGCGTTCTCCCAGCGCGAGCTGGTCGAGCGGGCCCGCGACGCCGGCGCCATGGCCTACCTGGTCAAGCCGTTCTCCAAGGCCGACCTGGTCCCCGCGATCGAGGTCGCCCGCGCCCGGTTCGTCGAGATGACCGCCCTGGACGCCGAGGTCGGCGACCTCAAGGAGCGCCTGGAGGCGCGCAAGGTCGTCGAGCAGGCCAAGGGCAAGCTCATGGCCGACCACGGGATCACCGAGGCCGAGGCCTTCCGCTGGATCCAGCGCACCGCGATGAACGAGCGCACCTCCATGAAGGCCCTCGCCGCCCTGGTGCTCACCGGCGACGCCGGGCCCGCGGAGACCGCCGGCTCCTGACCTCCGGCTGCACCCGAGCGCCTCCGGGTCCCCCCGGGTGGGGATCGTGTGTCGGTTGTGCGTCGTGGGGGTTGCTCAGGTCACAACCGCATCACGGTGCGGTCCGAGGGGCCGATCCGGTCTCAGTTCGCGGTTAGGTTCTCGCCACTGACCGGACAGGTCGGGGTGCTCCGGCGCCCGGATCCGCCCGGCCGAGCGATGAACCACCACACTGGGAGTCACTTGATGCGCACTGGCACCTCCGCCCGCGTCGTCGCCCTGACCGGTGCCGTCCTGCTCGCTGCGACCGCCTGCGGCGGCGGCAGCGACAGCGACAACTCCGGCTCCGGGTCCACCGACGGCGACAGCGGCAGCAAGCAGGTCAACGTCTACGGCGTCGACGGCAACATGGGCAACGCCCTCGGTGCCGACTTCACCGAGGAGGGCGCCCTGGCCGGCATGAAGGGCACCACGCCCCTCACCGAGCTCGCCGGCGACTTCAAGGACCGGCTGCTCGAGATCGACCCCGAGCTGCAGGACTACAACTACGCCGGCGAGTCCTACGACGCCGTGATCATCACCGCTCTCGCCGCCCAGGCCGCCGGCACCAACCAGGCCACGGCCTTCGGCCCGTACGTCAACGGCATCACCTTCGGTGGTGACCAGTGCGAGGACTTCGCCGCCTGCCTGGCCATCATCAACAACGGTGGCAACGTCGACTACGACGGCATCACCGGCCCCCTGAGCTTCGCCGACGCCGGTGAGCCGGCCGAGGCGTCCTTCGGCCTGCTGCAGTTCGGCGACGACAACCAGCTCGACGACAGCCTCACCGAGTACGTCATCGCCGGCGACGAGGCCAACGCGGCCTCCGACGAGGGCCCGGCCTACGCCGCCCCCGGCACCACCGGCCCGGCGCTGACCATCGGCACCCTGCTGCCGCTGACCGGCAACCTGGCCTTCCTCGGCCCGCCGGAGGTCGCCGGCGTGCAGCTGGCGATCAACGACATCAACGCCGCCGGCGGCGTCCTGGGCCAGCCGGTCGCCCTCGTCGAGGGTGACTCGGGCGACGCCTCGACCGACACCGCCACCCAGACCGTCGACCGCCTCCTGCAGTCCGGCGTCAACGCGATCATCGGTGCCGCCTCCTCGGGCGTGAGCCTCACCGTCATCGACGCCATCACCGGCGCCGGTGTGCTGGAGTTCTCGCCGGCCAACACCTCCGACCAGTTCACGACCTACGACGACAAGGGTCTGTACTTCCGCACCGCGCCCGCGGACACGCTGCAGGCCCGTGCGCTGGCCGACCTGATCGGTGCCGACGGCAACAACACCATCGGCATCCTGGCCATCAACGACCCGTACGGCACCGGGCTGGCCGAGAACACCAAGAACAACCTGATCAGCGACGGTCTGTCCGAGGACAGCATCAACCTGATCACCTACGACCCGCAGGCTGCGAACTTCGACTCCGAGGTGCAGCAGATGGTCGACTTCAACCCCGACGCCATCGTGGTCATCGGCTTCGAGGAGTCGTCGCGGATCATCCAGGGTCTCAACGCCCAGGGCATCGGCCCGCAGCGCTGACCCCAGCTCCACAGCACCACGGCTCAGCACGGCCCGACGGCCCGGTCCCCGCGAGGGGGCCGGGCCGTCGGCTCGTTCAGGCCAGCACCAGCCAGCCCGCCGCGACCAGGTGCGCCGTCGCCGCGGCCGTGCGCACCGAGTCCACCCGCAGCAGGCGGCGGTGCGCACCGGCGTCCCACCCGCGGTCGAGCACGCGGTGCTGCGGCACCGCGCCCAGCGCCGTCGTGCCCAGCACGAGCGCCAGGCAGGCGGCCCCGGCCAGCACGGGCAGGGCCGGCGCCGTGCCGCGGACGGCGAGCACCAGCAGCCAGACCGTCGTGAGGCCCTGGCCGACGAACAGCGGGCCGACGACGTGGGTGACCCGGCGCTGGTGGGCCCGCTCGTACCCGGCGAAGCCCTCGGTCACCTCGGCGAACTGCGGGTAGACCAGGGCCCGCACCGTCCACTGGAACCCCGCGTAGGCCGCCACCACCACCAGGTGGACGACGGCGAGCGTCGACGTCACCGGGTGCGCTTCGCGGGCTTGCCGCGCCAGGCGAGGCTCTGCGCGTCCAGGGCGCGCAGCAGGACGTCGCCGTCGGCGTCGATGCGCTCGGCGAGCTGCACGGCCGCGGTCAGCCGGATGTCGTCCAGCTCGGCGAACGCGGGGGAGCGGCGCCGGTCGAGGACGTCGTACCAGCAGCCGCCCACGGCGTGGTCGAGCACGATGCGGCCGAAGCAGTGGTCGGCGGTGACCACCCAGCCCTCGGCCCGGGCCCGGTCCGGCAGGCGGTGCAGCACCAGCTCGCGGTAGCGGGCCAGCAGCTGCTCCCGGTTCACCGACCCATGACAGCACGCTGCCGGCCGCCCCGCGTGGGGACGACCGGCAGAGGACGTGCTGCCACGGCCCCCTCCCAGGGGCCCGTGGCGTGCGGAGCGCGTCGTGGGCTGGGAGGGGGTCCTCCTGCTACTGGGCCTTGGCGAGGGTGCCCAGGTAGAGCTCGACGACCTTGGGGTCGTTCATCAGCGCCTTGCCCTTGTCGGTGTAGGCGTTGCGGCCCTGGTCGAGCACGTAGCCGCGGTCGCAGATCTGCAGGCACCGGCGGGCGTTCTGCTCGACCATGATGATCGAGACGCCGGTGGCGTTGATCCGCCGGCAGCGGATGAACACCTCGTCCTGGTAGGCCGGCGACAGGCCCGCCGAGGGCTCGTCGAGCAGCAGCACCGACGGGTCCATCATGAGCGCGCGGCCCATGGCCACCATCTGCCGCTCACCACCCGACAGCGCCCCGGCCTTGCCGTTGCGCCGCTCGCCGAGCAGCGGGAACAGGTCGACGACGTAGTCGAACCGCTCCTTGAACGTCTTGGGCCGCAGGTAGACGCCCATCTGCATGTTCTCGGCGATCGTCAACGACGGGAACACGTTGTTGTTCTGCGGCACGTACCCGACACCGAGCTGCACCAGCTTGTGGGCCGGTGCCGAGGTGATGTTCTCCCCGCGCAGCGTCACGGCTCCCGAGCGCACCGGGATCAGCCCGAAGAGGGTCTTGAGCAGCGTCGACTTGCCGGCACCGTTGGGGCCGATGATGCCGACCAGCTCGCCGTCCTGCAGGTAGAAGTCGCACCCCCGCAGGATGTTGACGCCGGGCACGTAACCGGCGACCAGGTCGTCGGCCCGCACCAGGGCGCCCTCGGCGAGCTTGAGGTGCTCCTCGCGGGTGGCGGCCTTCTCGGCGGGGGAGAGCTCCGCGGAGACCGCCTGGTCGGCGCGGGTGAGGTCCTCGCCCGACTCGTCGACCTCGAACAGTGGCTCGCTCATGGCTTGTGCTCCTCGCTGGAGATGGTCCCCGCCGTGGTGCCGCCCGGGGCGGCACCCTCCTCGCGGGCGATCGCGGCCTCGGCCTCGGCCAGGACGCGGTCCTCCTCCTCGTTGGTCAGCGGTGCGTCGTGGTGGGCGCCGAGGTAGGCGTCGACCACGGCCTTGTTCTGCGAGATCGACTCCGGCGGGCCCTCGGCGATGACCTTGCCGGCGGCCATGACGACCACCCAGTCGCTGATGTCGCGGACGACGTCCATGTCGTGCTCGACGAAGACCACGGTCATGCCCTCCTCGCGGAGGTCCTTCACGTGGCCGAGCAGCGACTGGGTCAGCGCCGGGTTCACCCCGGCCATCGGCTCGTCGAGCATGACGACCTTGGGGTCGCTCATGAGCGCGCGGGCCATCTCGAGGAGCTTGCGCTGCCCGCCGGACAGGATGCCGGCGAAGTCGTCCTTCTTGGCGTCGAGCTTGAACCGGCGGAGCAGGTCCATGGCCTTCTCGGTGTTGGCCTTCTCCTGCGCGCGCCAGGTGCCGGGCACCAGCGCCTTGAGGAAGGACTCACCGGCCTGGTCCTGCGCGCCGAGCAGCATGTTCTGCAGCACGGTGAGCCGGGACAGGGCCTTGGTCAGCTGGAAGGTGCGCACCACGCCGAGCCGGGCGACCTGGTGGGGGGACATGCGGCCCAGCGACCTGCCGTCGAAGGTCCAGGTGCCGGTGTTGGGCTGGTCGAACCCGGTGAGCAGGTTGAACAGCGTCGTCTTGCCGGCACCGTTGGGCCCGATGAGGCCGGTGATGCCGCCCCGCTGGATCTCCAGGTGGTCCACCGACACGGCGGTGAGGCCGCCGAAGGTGCGGGTGACCTTGTCCACGACCATGGCCGGGTCGGGCTTGGCGACCCCGACCTCCCAGGGGAGGTCGGCCAGGGCCTTCTGCGCCAGCCGGGCCGGGGCCGCGGCGTGGGAGCCGGTGTTCGGGTCAGCGGGCATCGAGCATCACCTCTCGGCGGTCACCGAAGATGCCCTGCGGTCGGAAGACCAGCAGCAGCATGAGTCCGATGCCGACCAGCACGAATCGGATCTGGGCCACGTCGGTGGAGGACAGCAGCGCCTCGGGGATGACCCCGTTGCTGATGAACGCGCGCAGCAGCGTGTCGGCGAACTGCAGGATGAACAGCAGGATGATCGACCCGACGACCGGGCCGAGCACGCGTGCCGCGCCACCGAGGATCAGGGCGGCGTAGGCCAGGAACGTGTTGGCGTTCTGGTACTGGTCGGGGATGGCCGACCCGGTGCCCACGGCGTAGACCATGCCGCCCAGGGCGCCGAAGACCGCACCCAGCACGAGCGCCTGCATCTTGTAGCTGTAGACGTTCTTGCCCAGCGCGCGGACGGCGTCCTCGTCCTCGCGGATGGCCTTGAGCACGCGGCCCCACGGGCTGCGCATGAGCAGCCACACCAGCAGGCAGGACAGCGCGACCAGGGTCCAGCCGACCAGCGCCACCCAGAGCTCACCGCCGCTCCACGAGGTGCCCAGCAGGTCGTAGCGACGCTGGGTGTCCCAGGGGGCGAGGGCGATGAAGGAGCCGTTGAACGCCGAGAGCCCGCGGGTGCCGTTGGTGACCGGCGTGGCCGACACCGAGCGGAACAGCAGCCGGAGCCCCTCGGCGGTGGCGATCGTGACGATGGCCAGGTAGTCCGCGCGCAGGCGCAGGGTGGGCAGGCCGAGCAGCAGCGCCAGGACGACCGCGGCGACGATGCCGACGATCACCCCCACCCAGAACGGCAGGCCCCACTGGCTGACCGAGATGGCGATGCCGAAGCCGCCGAGCATGGCGAACGCGATCTGGCCGAAGTTCAGCAGACCGGTGTAGCCGAAGTGCACGTTGATGCCGATGGCCAGCAGGGCGAAGAAGATGGCCTGGAACCCCAGGCCCGACTTCACCCCGATGGCGAGGGCGTCGAGGACGTCGCTCATGGCCTCAGCCGATCCGGGCCCGGCTGCCCAGGATGCCCTGGGGCCGGATGACGAGGATGACGATCAAGAGGAGCAGACCTCCGACGTACTTGGTGTCGTCCGGGATGACCAGGGTGGACATCTGGACGAACACACCGATGATGACGCTGCCGACCAGGGCGCCGTAGGCGGTGCCGAGACCGCCCAGGGTGACGCCGGCGAACATGAGCAGCAGCAGGCGGAAACCCATGTCCCACTGCACCTGGTCCGACAGACCCAGGAGGACGCCGCCGAGCGCGGCGAGCGCGCCGCCCATCATCCAGACGACCAGGATGACCCGGTTGACGTCGATGCCCGACGAGGCGGCGAGGTCGCGGTTGTCGGCGACGGCCCGCATGGCCTTGCCGATCTTGGTGCGCTGCAGCATGAGCGCGACCAGGACGAGGACGACGACGGCGATGACGATCGAGGCCAACGCGCGGTTGGTCATCGTGAAGACGCCGTAGTTGACGGCCTGCTGCGACTGGTACTCGCCGTAGGGGTTGGAGAACCCGCCGTAGACGATCTGGATGGCGTAGCGCAGCAGCAGCGACAGACCGATCGAGACCACGAGCGCGGCGACGAGGCCGGTGCCCCGCTTGCGCAGCGGCCGCCACAGCGCCAGTTCGTGCAGTGCACCCACACCGGCACCCACGACCATCGCGATGAGCGTGGCCGCGATGAGCGGCACCCCGCCCTGCACGTTGATGTACCAGGCGACGATGGCGCCGATGGTGACCAGCTCGCCGTGCGCGAAGTTGGTCAACCCGGTGGTGCCGAAGATCAGCGAGAGGCCCACCGCGCAGACGGCGATGATGAGGCCGAACCGCAGGCCGTCGACCAGCAGCTGGACGGCGCGGATGCCGCCGCCCCCGCTGTTGGTGGAGCCGTCCTCGAGGCCGAAGAGGACGTTCTGCTGGGCGTTGGGCTGCACGGTGACCGTGCGCTCGGCGCCGGCGTCCCCGAGCTCGACGCCGTCGGGCAGGGCGTCGGCGTCGATGCTGACGGTGTACTCACCCGGCCCGTCGGGGAGCTCGACGCGGAACCGGCCCTCGTCGTCGGTCTCCACCGAGCCGACCTCGTCGCCGGAGGAGTCGGTCACGGTGACCTCGACGCCCTCGATGGGGCCGGACTTGCTGGTCTGCAGGGTGCCGCGCACCGCCTCGCCCTCGGCGTTGGCGATGCCGGCCGGCAGCAGGGTGGCCAGTGCCATGGCGAACGCGGCGACCAGCAGGGCGAGCACCAGCGGGCGGCGACCGCGGGCGGCCCGTCCGGACGGGGCGCCCGGCGGGCCCGTGCGTTCACCGTGCACGAGGGCACGGTGCGGTGCGTGCGTCACTCGACCTCCTGGGCCGTGGGTGGTGTGCGGGTGTCCGACCGGGGGTGACCCGGTGGACAACGGGTATCGATCGGACCGGGACACTAACCCACCTGTGTTGCGGTTCTGGGTCGGGAACGTGGTCCGTGACACAAATGCGACCCACGACCCCGGGCGCAGCCGGGATGAACCGGGCCCTCCCGGGGCCTGCGCGCCTGGTCAGGCGTCCTTGAGGAACGTGGTGAGCCGTGCGCTGGCCGTGGGGCGCCCCTGGTCGTCGCTCATCTCGATGCGGAACGTGGCCAGGGTGCGGCCGCGCTTCACCGGCGTGCAGACGGCGGTCACCGTGCCGTCGGTCGCACCGCGCAGGTAGCTCACGTTGAGCTCGACGCCGACCACCTGCCGGCCGGGCCCGGCGTGCAGCGCGCCGGCCCACGAGCCCACCGTCTCGGCGAGCGCGCACGTGGCGCCGCCGTGCAGCAGGCCGAAGGGCTGCTCGTTGCCGGCCACCGGGATCGTGGCCACCAGCCGGCCGGGGTCGAAGTCGGTGATCTCGATGCCCAGCTTGCGGTCCAGCGGGCTCAGGTCGGCGGGGGCCCAGTCGGGGCGCGGCGTGCTCACGGGCGCACGCTAGCCATCGCGCCCGGTCCTGTCGTACCCCCGCCATACGATGGCCCCGATGTCTGCACCGGTGTCCGAGACGGCCCCCCCATCCACCACCGTGCCGGCGGGTCAGCGCCCCCGCCTGCTGCTGCTCGACGGCCACTCGCTGGCCTACCGGGCGTTCTTCGCGCTGCCGGTGGAGAACTTCTCCACGACCACCGGGCAGCCCACCAACGCCGTCTACGGCTTCACCTCGATGCTCATCAACGTGCTGCGCGACGAGGCGCCCTCGCACCTGGCCGTGGCCTTCGACGTCGGCCGCAAGACCTTCCGCAGCGAGATCTACGCCGACTACAAGGCCAACCGCGCCGAGAGCCCCACCGACTTCCGCGGCCAGGTCAGCCTCATCCAGGAGGTCCTGGCTGCCCTGCGGGTCCCGGTGCTCACCGCCGAGGGCTACGAGGCCGACGACGTCATCGCGACGCTCACCGTGCAGGCCGTCGAGGCCGGCATGGACGTGCTGATCTGCACCGGTGACCGCGACGCCCTGCAGCTGGTGAACGACCACGTCACGGTGCTCTACCCGCGCAAGGGCGTCTCCGACCTCACCCGGTTCACCCCCGAGGCGGTCGAGGAGAAGTACGGGCTGAGCCCGGTGCAGTACCCCGACTTCGCGGCGCTGCGCGGCGACCCCTCGGACAACCTGCCCGGCATCCCGAGCGTGGGGGAGAAGACCGCCGCCAAGTGGGTGCGCGAGTACGGCTCGCTCGACGCCCTGGTGGACCAGGTCGACACCGTCAAGGGCAAGGTCGGGGAGAAGCTGCGCGAGCACCTGTCCTCGGTGCTGCAGAACCGCCGGCTCACCGAGCTCGACCGCACCGTCGCCCTCGAGCTGCACCCCACCGACCTGGCAGTGCAGGCCTGGGACCGCACCGAGGTGCACACGCTGTTCGACAACCTGCAGTTCCGCGTGCTGCGCGACCGGTTGTTCGCCACCCTGACCAGCGCCGAGCCCGAGGTCGACGGCGGCATCGACGTCACCGTCGACGAGGTCCCCGCCGGCGGGCTGGGCGACTGGCTGACCGCGCACGGCCGCAAGGGGCACACCGGCATCGTGTTCCGCGGCCGCTGGGGCCGTGGCACCGGTGAGCTGACCGGCATCGCGCTGGCCGCCGCCGACGACCACACCGTCTTCGTCGACCTCGGTCCCGACCTCGACACCGCCGACGAGCAGGCGCTGGCCGCCTGGCTGGCCGACCCGGCCGCGAAGAAGGTCGTGCACGAGGAGAAGGGCCCGCTGCTGGCGGTCTGGGCGCGCGGCTGGGAGCTGGAGGGCGAGGTCAGCGACACCGCCCTGGCGGCCTACCTCGCGCTGCCCGGGCAGCGCTCGTTCGACCTCGGCGACCTCGCGGTCCGCTACCTGCGCCGCGAGCTGACCGAGGCCACCCCGACCGAGACCCAGCTGACCCTCGACGGCTTGGGCCCCACCGAGGCCGACCTGGCCCAGGAGGCCGCCGTCGCCGACGCCCGCAAGGCCGTCGCGGTCAACGACCTCTCCGACGCCCTCGAGCAGCTGCTGGGCCAGAAGGGCGGCGACCAGCTGCTCACCGGCCTCGAGCTGCCGCTGACCAAGGTGCTGGCCCGCATGGAGGCCCGCGGCATCGCCGCCGACCTCGAGCTGCTGCACGACCTGCAGTCCGAGTTCGCCGGCAAGGTCGCCGAGGCCGCAGCCGACGCCTACGAGGCCATCGGCACCGAGATCAACCTCGGCTCGCCCAAGCAGCTGCAGGCCGTGCTGTTCGACCAGCTCGGGCTGCCCAAGACCAAGAAGAACAAGACCGGGTACACCACCGACGCCGACGCCCTGGCCTGGCTGCAGGAGACCAGCCCGCACCCCTTCCTCGAGGCGCTGCTGCGCCACCGCGACGTCACCCGGCTGCGCACGGTCATCGACGGCCTCATCCCGATGGTCGACGACGCCGGGCGCATCCACACCACGTTCCAGCAGACCATCGCGGCCACCGGCCGGCTGTCCTCCACCGACCCCAACCTGCAGAACATCCCGATCCGGTCGGCCGAGGGCCGGCGCATCCGGCAGGCCTTCGTCGTCGGAGCGGGCTACGAGTCGCTCATGACCGCCGACTACAGCCAGATCGAGATGCGCATCATGGCCCACCTCTCCGAGGACGCCGGGCTCATCGAGGCGTTCACGTCGGGGGAGGACCTGCACACCTTCGTCGCCGCCCGCGCCTTCGACATCCCCATCGAGCAGGTCGACCCCGAGATGCGCCGGCGCATCAAGGCGATGAGCTACGGCCTGGCCTACGGGTTGAGCGCCTACGGCCTCTCCCAGCAGCTCAAGATCACCCCCGAGGAGGCCCGTGTGCAGATGCAGGCCTACTTCGAGCGCTTCGGCGGCATCCGCGACTACCTCGACACCGTTGTCGAGGACGCCCGGCAGACCGGCTACACCCAGACCACCATGGGCCGCCGCCGTTACCTGCCCGACCTCACCAGCGACAACAAGCAGCGCCGCGACATGGCCGAGCGCATGGCCCTCAACGCCCCCATCCAGGGGTCGGCCGCCGACGTCATCAAGGTCGCCATGCTGCGGGTCGAGCAGGGCATCGCCGAGCGGCGGCTGAGGAGCCGCATGCTGCTGCAGGTCCACGACGAACTGGTGCTCGAGGTCGCCCCCGGCGAGCGCGAGCAGCTCGAGGATCTCGTGCGCACCGAGATGGCCGGCGCCGCCGACCTCTCGGTCAGCCTCGACGTCTCCGTCGGCGTCGGCCAGAGCTGGGACGCCGCCGCGCACTGAGCGCACTGTCGTCCTCCGGACTCCCACCGCGGCCAGCAGCCGTGCCCCGGCGGCGACGAGCGTCGCTGCTCCCGCCTCGGCGAGGGGCACTCGTTCCTCGGCCCCTCCCCTCGGCGGGCGGGGGCGAGCCCCTCCTCGGGGACCCTCCGGGCCCCGCTCGTCGCGGCTCCGGGCTTCCGGCCGGCCTCGGTGCTCACGCTGCACCGTGAGTTCGGGGTTCGAGGGGTCCTGGGCTGCGCCGAGGGGCCGCGAACCCTGATCCCGGCGTGCGGGGACGGCCTCGAGGGCTCGTGCACACCGATCCTGGGGTTGTCGCCCCCTCGCCCACCGGCGAGAGGGCGAGAACCCCGGAATCCGGGTGCGCCGACCCAGCGGGCGGGGTCCTCGCCGCCGACCGGGCGGGGTCATCGCCTCCGCGCCGGAGGGGTGCGCGCCGGCGCGGGCTCAGGGGCAGGATGCGGGGATGAGGATCGTGGACCGCATCGCGTCGCGGGTGCTGGGGCTGCCGCCGGCCACCACCCGGTACACCGTCGAGCGAGGGTTGAGGGTTCCCGTGCGCGACGGCGTCGAGCTCGTCGCCGACCGCTACGTCCCGACCGGTCGGGTGCTGGGGACGCTGCTGGTGCGCGGGCCCTACGGGCGGGCGTTCCCCTTCTCGTTCTTCTTCGCCACGGCCTTCGCCGCCCGCGGCTACCAGGTCGTGCTGCAGAGCGTCCGCGGCACCTACGGGTCCGGCGACGAGTTCCAGCCCATGTTCCGCGAGGTCGACGACGGCGCCGACACCGTCGCCTGGCTCCGGGACCAGCCCTGGTTCACCGGCACCTTCGGGACCGTCGGGCTCTCCTACCTCGGCTTCACCCAGTGGGCGATGCTGGCCGACCCGCCCCCGGAGCTGGTCGCCTCCGTCGTCCTGGTCGGGCCGCACGACTTCTCCCGCGCCACCTGGGGCACCGGGGCCTTCACCGTCAACGACTTCCTGGGCTGGAGCGACATGGTGGCCCACCAGGAGGACCCCGGCCGCCTGCGCGGCATGCTCCGCCAGCTCACCGCGGCCCGACGCCTCGGACCGGCCCTCGACGCCCTCCCGCTGGGTGACGCCGGCGAGCGGTTGCTGGCCGGCCGTGGGCGCTGGTACCGCGACTGGGTCGCCCACCCCGACCGCACCGACCCCTGGTGGGCGCCGGTCCAGCTCGACCGCGCCCTCACCCGGGCCCAGGTGCCCGTGCTGCTGATCGGTGGCTGGCAGGACCTGTTCCTCGAGCAGACCCTCGACCAGTACCGGAGGTTGAGGGATGCTGGTGCCGACGTCGCGCTCACGGTGGGTCCCTGGACCCACGTGGAGACGCTGTCCAAGGGCGGTGGGCAGATCACCAGGGAGTCCCTGGACTGGCTCGGCGAGCACCTCGCCGGCACCGCAGCCGGCAGCGCACCCGGCAGCGCAGACGGCACCGGCCCCCGGCGCCGTCGCGCACCGGTGCACGTGCACGTCACCGGCGCCGGGCAGTGGCGCGACCTGCCCGACTGGCCGCCGGCCACCGCCGACCGCACCCTGTTCCTCGCCGACGACGGCCGGCTGGCCGACACCCCGGCCGGGCCCGGGACCCCGGCGGTGACCTTCCGCGCCGACCCGGCCGTGCCCACCCCGAGCATCGGCGGCCGACTGCTGGACAACCGCAGCGGCGGCTACCGCGACGACACCGCGCTGGCCGCCCGCGACGACGTCGCCGGCTGGCTGTCCGATCCGCTGCCCGCCGACCTCGAGGTGCTCGGCTCCCCGGTCGTCGAGCTGACCCACGGCACCGACGTGCCGCACGTGGACGTCGCCGTCCGGCTGTCCCAGGTCGACGCACGGGGCCGGTCCCGCAACGTGAGCGACGGCTACGTGCGGCTCGCGCCGGGCGAGGAGGGCACCACCCCGGACGGCGGCGTCGTGCGGCTGGAGCTGGACCCGGTGGCCCACCTCTTCCCGGCCGGCTCGCGGCTGCGGCTGGTGGTCGCGGGCTCGTCGCACCCGCACTGGGCGCGCAACACCGGCACGGGGGAGCCGCCCGAGACCGCCGTGCGCACGGTGGTGAGCAGCCGCACCGTCACCGTGGCCGACGGGGCGTCCCGGCTGGTGCTGCCGGTGGGGTGAGCCGGGTCAGCCGGGCAGGTCGCACACGAGCACGAGCGTCCCGGGGACCAGCGCCCCGCGGGCCGCGGACCACTGCCCCCAGGTCTCGGTGCGCCCGGGGGTCCACTCGGGCTCGACCAGGTCGGTGAGCACGAACCCAGCACCCACGACGTCGCGCACCCAGTCGCCGACCGTGCGGTGGTGCTCGACGTACACGACCGTGCCGGCTCCGTCGGTCTCCACGTAGGGAGTGCGGTCGAAGTAGGAGCCCACCACCGTCAGGTCGGCGGGGTCGGGGGAGTCGGGGAACGGCCAGCGCAGGGGGTGGTTCACCGACGCCACGAACCGACCGCCGGGGCGCAGCACCCGGGCCACCTCGCGCAAGGCGCCCCGGGCGTCGGCGACGAAGGGCAGACCGCCGAACGCCGAGCACGCCAGGTCCACGCTGCCGCTGGCCAGCGGCAGGGCCCCGACGTCGGCCTGCAGCAGCGTCGGGGCCAGCCCGGTCGTGCCGTTCAGCTCGGCCGCGCGGGCGAGCATGCCGGCGGAGAGGTCCAGCGCCACGACCTGCGCCCCGGCCGAGACCAGCCACCGCGCGCAGGGGGCCGACCCGCAGCCGACCTCCAGCACCCGGCGTCCGGCGACGTCGCCGAGCAGCCCGGCCTCGGACTCGCGCAACCCCTCGGGACCCCACAGGAAGTCGGCGTCGCCGAGGTCGGCTCCGTGCTCGGCGAGGTAGGCCGGGGCCGCGGCGTCCCACCAGCCCCGGTTGGCCCGCACCGACTCCTGCTCGGCCACCGCCCGGCGCTCGACGCCGCCGGCGAGCGGGTAGCCGTCCGAGGCCAGGGGCAGGGGAGCGGGCATCCCGGCATCGTGGCACGGCCTCCGGGCCGGTGGTGGACCCACCCGGTGGGGGTACGTACGATGGGCCTCGCGCCCGAGGTCTGCGGTGCGACCCGGCACGGGTCCCCGGACCACCTCTCTCGCACAACCTTCCCCGGCCCTCCCCGGTCGGGGTGCGTCCCTGTCCCTCCACACCCCCCGTCCGGAGCTACCGACCACATGACCTCCACCCAGGTCCGTCCCGACAGCACCTCCACGCCGCAGGTCGCCATCAACGACATCGGCACCGAAGAGGACTTCCTCGCGGCCATCGACCAGACGATCAAGTACTTCAACGACGGCGACATCGTCGAAGGAGTCATCGTCAAGGTCGACCGCGACGAGGTGCTGCTGGACATCGGCTACAAGACCGAGGGCGTCATCCCCTCGCGCGAGCTGTCCATCAAGCACGACGTCGACCCCAACGAGGTCGTCACCGTCGGCGACGAGGTGGAAGCCCTCGTCCTCCAGAAGGAGGACAAGGAAGGCCGTCTGATCCTGTCCAAGAAGCGTGCGCAGTACGAGCGCGCCTGGGGCACCATCGAGGCGAAGAAGGAAGCCGACGAGGTCGTCACCGGCACCGTCATCGAGGTCGTCAAGGGCGGCCTCATCCTCGACATCGGCCTGCGCGGGTTCCTCCCCGCCTCGCTGGTCGAGATGCGTCGCGTCCGCGACCTGCAGCCCTATGTGGGCCGCGAGCTCGAGGCCAAGATCATCGAGCTGGACAAGAACCGCAACAACGTGGTCCTGTCCCGTCGCCAGTGGCTGGAGCAGACCCAGTCCGAGGTGCGCAGCGAGTTCCTCAACAAGCTCGCCAAGGGCCAGGTCCGCACCGGTCAGGTCTCCTCGATCGTCAACTTCGGTGCCTTCGTGGACCTGGGCGGCGTCGACGGCCTGGTGCACGTCTCCGAGCTGTCCTGGAAGCACATCGACCACCCGTCCGAGGTCGTCGAGGTCGGCCAGGAGGTCACCGTCGAGGTCCTCGACGTCGACCTGGACCGTGAGCGCGTCTCCCTGTCGCTGAAGGCGACCCAGGAGGACCCGTGGCGTCAGTTCGCCCGCACGCACCAGATCGGGCAGGTCGTGCCCGGCAAGGTCACCAAGCTGGTGCCCTTCGGTGCGTTCGTGCGCGTGGACGAGGGCATCGAGGGCCTGGTGCACATCTCGGAGCTGGCCGAGCGCCACGTCGAGATCCCCGAGCAGGTCGCGCAGGTCGGCGACGAGCTGCTGGTCAAGGTCATCGACATCGACCTCGACCGTCGCCGCATCTCGCTGTCGCTCAAGCAGGCCAACGAGGGCGTCATCGCCGAGGACGACCAGTTCGACCCGGCCGCCTACGGCATGGCCGCCTCGTACGACGAGCAGGGGAACTACGTGTACCCCGAGGGCTTCGACTCCGAGACCGGCGAGTGGCTCGAGGGCTTCGAGGCCGCCCGCGAGGCGTGGGAGAAGCAGTACGCCGACGCCCAGGCCCGCTTCGAGGCGCACCAGAAGCAGATCGTCGCGGCCCGCGAGGCCGACGCCGAGGCTGCGGCCGGTGGCAGCTACTCCAGCGACGCGGCGACCTCGGACTCCGGTCCGGCCGCCAGCACCGGTTCCTCGAGCGGCGGCGGCACCCTCGCCTCCGACGAGGCGCTGGCCGCGCTGCGGGCCAAGCTCGCCGGCGGCGAGTGACCTGCTGATCGCATGACCGTGCGCCGTCCACCCACCCGGGTGGGCGGCGCACTGTCGTCCCTGGGGCTGGTGGGCCTGGTGAGCCTGACCGGGTGCGCCGGCTTCGCCGGGTCGGCCCCGGCCGCAGCCCCCACGACGACCGGGACGACGAGCAGCGCACCGACGACCGCGCCGGCCACCACCACCGCCGTCCCCACCTACGAGCTCCCGGAGACCTGTGCCGGGCTGCTCACCTCCCGGCAGCTCGACGACGCCCTCGGGGCGCGCCTGCCGGGCACCAGCACCTACGTCGTCGGCACCCCGGAGCCGGGCATCGGCCGCACCGGACGGGTGACCTGTGGGTTCGGGGTCACCCCCGCGACGGCCACTGCCGGGGCCAGTGATCCGCTGCTCGAGGTGTCGGTGTTCACCTACACCGACGCCGCAGCCGCCGACGAACGGCTCGAGGCGCTGACCGCGGTGCAGGAGGGCCACGGCGTGCCCGCGGGGACGGCGGCCGTCCCCGGGGCGCAGAGCGTGCTCTTCGCCGGCCCGGCCGACACCACGCTGGTGGCCACCGTCGAGGCGCGCACGGTCTCGGTCACGCTCGTGCCCGGTCTGCTGGACGCCGCGGGCACCCGCACCGCGCTGGAGCGGTTGGCCGCAGCCGTGCTGGGCACCGCGCCTGCAGCGACGACGTCCCCGCAAGCCGAGCGGCCTGCGGGGACGTCGGGGCCCACCTCCACCGGCTGATCGGCCGGCGGGGGGCTCAGAGGCTGAGGATGATGGCGAACGCCGTGCGCGGGCGACCGCCGGCGTTGCTCAGGAAGTCCCAGGTGTGCCGACCGGCGGGGACCGTCGGCCACAGCGCGCGCAGCAGGGCCACCAGGCCCGTGCGAGGGGTGCTGGTCCGCTCCAGGCGGGCCGCGACGGCGGGCAGGTCCGAGCAGCGGACCCCACCGGCGACGTCGAGCCGGTGCCGGCCGGGGGCACGGTGGCCGGCGGTGGCCGGCAGGGTCTCCGGCGACGTGGAACGGGACATGGTCGTGCCTACCTCTCTCGGTGGCGCCCCCCGGTGGGGCAGGCGTCGAGGCAGAACCTAGGTCGTGTGACTCGTGGGGCTGGTGCGACGCGCCGGGCGCACGGTGCTCCTGACGCGTCGTCACCGAATCGTTACCGCTCGATGGTCATGATCGCCGCGGATCGAGGGATGTGCGATGGTCGAGGCATGCTGAGGATCGGGCTGACCGGGGGCATCGGATCGGGCAAGAGCACCGTGGCCGAGTTGCTGGTCGCGCACGGGGCGCACCTGGTCGACGCCGACCGCATCGCCCGCGAGGTGCTCGAACCCGGGACCCCGGGCCTGGCGGCGGTGGCCGAGGCGTTCGGCCCCGGCGTGCTCGGCCCCGACGGTGCGCTCGACCGGCCGGCCCTGGCTGCCGTGGTCTTCGGTGACCCGCAGCAGCGGGCCAGGTTGGACGCGATCGTCCACCCACTGGTGCGCGCCCGGGCCGCCGAGCTCGTCGCCGCCGTCCCGCCGGACGCCGTGGTGGTCCAGGACGTGCCGCTGCTGGTCGAGACCGGCCAGGCGGACTCGTACGACCTGGTGGTGGTGGTGCAGGCCCCGCTCGACGTCCGTCTCGAACGCCTGGCCGGGCGCGGCACGGCCGAGGACGACGCCCGTGCGCGCATCGCGTCGCAGGCCACCGACGAGCAGCGGGCGGCGGTCGCCGACGTGGTGCTCACCAACGGCGGGAGCCGGGCCGAGCTGGCCGCCCAGGTGGACGCGCTGTGGGCCGAGAGGGTGGAGCCGGCTCGCTGAGCACGCCCCCCGTGAACGGCGCAGGCCCCGGAGCCGGAGCTGCGGGGCCTGCTGCGCTGGTGGGCGATACTGGGATCGAACCAGTGACCTCTTCCGTGTCAGGGAAGCGCGCTACCGCTGCGCCAAAAAGACACACCTGACGACTCGACGTCGTCCAGGCGGTGGTGCTGGTGGGCGATACTGGGATCGAACCAGTGACCTCTTCCGTGTCAGGGAAGCGCGCTACCGCTGCGCCAATCGCCCGTGCACCGGTCGGCGAGACCGATGATCGTTCCCGAGCGGACGACGGGATTCGAACCCGCGACCCTCACCTTGGCAAGGTGATGCTCTACCACTGAGCCACGTCCGCAGTGTTGACCGGCCCCGCCTCGATCGAACCGGGAGGCCGTCGAGGTGGAGACGGGATTTGAACCCGTGTAGACGGCTTTGCAGGCCGTTGCCTCGCCTCTCGGCCACTCCACCGCACGTGGGTGCTGACCCGAGGGCCAGTACCCACTTCCGAGCGGACGACGGGATTCGAACCCGCGACCCTCACCTTGGCAAGGTGATGCTCTACCACTGAGCCACGTCCGCAGTGCGTCGCCAACTCTAGACGACCCGGATCCAGCCCTCGCACGGGGGGTGCCCGGCGCGCATCGGCCCAGCTCGGTGGGTCATTCGTCCTGCAGCAGGGCGAGCAGCTCGGGGTCCATGTCGGCGGCGTCGGACTCCCCGCCCAGGGGCACGAGCTGCTCGGTGGTGGCGAGGAAACCGGCCAGCACGGCGCGCGAGAGCTCGAAGAGGGCGTGGCCCGAGGGCGCCCGGAGCTCGAGGAAGAGGACGTCGGCCGCGGTGCGGGCCGGCCACAGCCGCACGTCCCCCTCACCGCTGGGGCGGGTCAACCCCGCGTGCAGCAGGTCGCGGGCCACCAACCACTCCACGCCGTCGTCGTCGGTGCCGTCGGAGGACCGGCCGCCGAAGCGGACGCGGACCGCGAAGGGGTCGCGGGGGTCGTAGGTCAACGTCGCCGTCACCCGGGTCCACGCCGTGGGACCGACCAGCTGGAGCACGGCCCGGGTCGAGCAACCCGGCGCAGCAGGACTCGCCATGCCCGCTCAACGACCGGCCGGGACGGAGGTGACGCCCGCAGGCCACCCGCCCGGGGGACGCGCACCCGGCCGTGAACCGATCGGCGGTCCCGCGCCGAACATCGCGTGTGACCATGGGACTCGTGACCCGCCCTCCGCGGCGCGCCGACGACGCGGCCGCCGACACCGAGCTGATGCGCCGCGTGCGGGCCGGCGACCGGGGTGCGGTCGACGACCTCTACGAGCGCTTCCGGCGTCCGGCGTTCGCGCTGGCCCGGCGGGTGCTCAGCGACGACACGTTGGCCGAGGACGTGCTCCAGGACGTTTTCCTGGCGGTCTGGAAGGACCCGGCAGCCTTCGACGGCGCCCGGGGCAACGTCGCGTCCTGGCTGCTGGCGATGGTCCACCACAAGGCGGTCGACGCCGTCCGGCGGGAGGAGAGCCACCGCCGGCGCCAGACCCGCGCCGAGGACGACCTGCGGCTGTCCGAGCCCACGGCGCAGGGCGACGTCGAGGACGAGGCCGCCGACCGGGTGGTGTCCCAGCGGGTGCGCGCGGCCCTGCAGGCCCTGCCGGCCGCCCAGCGCGAGGCCCTCACGCTCGCCTACTACGGCGGGTACACCCAGCGCGAGGTCGCCGCGCTCACCGGCACCCCCCTGGGCACCGTCAAGACGCGCATGCTCGCGGGCATGCGGCGGCTCAAGGAGAGCCTGGGCGGCGTCGCTGCCCAGGCCCTGGGCACCCCGGCCATCGAGGGGGGACGGCGATGAGCCCGCGCCAGCGCCCGTCGAGGGACCACGAGCGGGACCACGAGGAGTACGACGAGCTCGCCGTCGGGTGGGCGCTGCACGTCCTGGAGCCCGAGGACGAGGCCGGGTTCGCCGGCCACCTCGCCGGCTGCGAGCGGTGCGCCCGCATCGTCGCCGACACCCACGAGGTGATGGCGTCGATGGCCGACGACCTCCCGGCGGCCGAGCCGTCCGAGGGGCTGCGCGAGCGGTTGCGGGCCGCGGTCGAGGAGACCGAGCAGGTGGTCGAGCCCACCCGGGCGCCCGAGGTCGCCGCCCGCGAGGTCACCGGGCACGAGCTGGGCAACGACGAGGTCACCGGCCGCCGGGTCACCGCCGCCGAGGTCGGCGACGTCGTCGCCTTCCGCCCGGCCGGCACGACCGGGCGGCGGGCGGCTCGGCGCCGCGCGGGCACCTCGGGGTGGCGCCGGGTCGCTCCGCGTGCGGTCCTGGCCGCCGGGGTCGCGGCGGTGCTGGGCCTCGGCGTCTGGAACGTCACGCTGGTGCGCGACCGGGACGCCGCCCAGGCCACCGCGGCCAGCCAGTCGTCGATGATGTCGGCGCTGCTGTCCCCGGGGCGCATCACCGTCGCACCCATGGAGCACGACGGCCGCACGGTGGCCACCGTGGTCGCCCGCGACGGCCAGGCGCAGGTGCTGGTCGACGGCATGACGCCCAACGACGTGGCCGACAGCACCTACGTGCTGTGGGGGGTCACCGCCGACGGCCCCGTCGCGCTCGGGACGTTCGACGTGGTGGCCGACGGCACCGACCTGCGGACCGTAGGCTCCGACGCGACCGGGCTGGACGAGTTCTCCGCCTACGGCATCAGCATCGAGCCCGGTCGCAACGCGCCGTCGACCCCGACGGACATCGTCGCGAACGGACAGGTGACCAGTTGAGCAGCAGCGGGTCCGGCACGTCGACCGTCCCGGGCGGCGGCCGCCCCCGGGAGACCGGCGGCGGCCGCCGCCCCCGGGAGACCGGCCAGGAACGTCGTACCCGCTACGACAGCGACGAGGTCGACAGCCTGCGCGAGCGCATCGGCCGCCGTCCGTGGCGCAGGCGCCTGGCGGCCAACAAGACCTTCGACACGGCCTACCGGGCCGGGGTCGGCGTGGTCGGCACCCTGCTGCTGGTCTTCGGGCTGATCACCATCCCGCTGCCGGGCCCGGGCTGGCTCACGGTCATCGCGGCCTTGTTCGTGCTGGCCACCGAGTTCACCTGGGCCGAGCGCCTGCTCGAGTTCACCAAGCGCAACGTGAAGCGCTGGACCGACTGGCTGGGTCGTCAGCCGGTCTGGGTCCGGGTGCTCGTCGCCCTGCTCACGGCCGCGTTCGTCTACGGCGTCATCGTCGTCGTGATGCACGTCCTCGGCGTCCCGTCCTGGGTGCCGGGGTGGGTGCCGATGTGGCGATGAGCGTCTGGCACACTGTTCCAGGCACCGCAGCCGGGCGATTGGCTCAGCGGTAGAGCGCTTCGTTCACACCGAAGAGGTCACTGGTTCGATCCCAGTATCGCCCACCACGAACGGCCCCCGTCTCCGCGGACGGGGGCCGTCGTCGTCCTCAGGCGGGGCCGTGGACCAGGTGCACGACGCCGTTGCTGAGCTGGCTGACCCCCAGCAGCGTCAGCGGGGTGCGCGGCGCGCCCTCGGGGAACAGCCGGATCCCGCTGCCGACGGCGACCGGGTAGACGAACTGGTGCAGCTCGTCGACCAGGCCGTCGGCTAGCATCGCCCGCACCAGCGTCGCGCTGCCGCTGACGTAGAGGTCGTGCTCGGCCTTCAGGGCCCGCAGCGCGTCGACGTCGTAGGGGAGCACGCTGGCCGGGCCCCACTGCGGGTCGGTGAGGGTGGCCGACACGACGTGCTTGGGGGTGTCGTTGAAGAACGGGGCGCCCGGGTCGTCCTCGACCGTGCGCGTGGACCACGCCGGGCCGAACATCTCGTAGGTGGTGCGGCCGAGCAGGATGCCGTCGGCGCCGGCGGTCAGCGTGCCGATGGCGGCGGCGAGGTCGTCGGGGAAGCCGTAGTCCATCGTCCACATCGGGGCGTCCACGACGCCGTCGACGGTGGTGAACTCGTGCACCTTGATGCTGCCCATGGGGTGTCGCTCCTCGATCTGCGTGGTCGTCGCGGGGGAGCACCACCCCGCTCGCCAGGAATCATCGGTGCCGCGGGCGGACGATGGGGCGGTGACCTCCCAGCCCGACCGCGCCGCCCGGTTGGCGGCTGCGCTCGAGCGCGACGGGCCCACGTGCGTCTGGTGCGGGCGCGCCTTCGACCGCCACGTGCGACCGACCACCGAGCACGTGGTGCCGCGGGTGCGGGGCGGGCCGTCGTGGGCGGAGAACGAGGTCGCCGCGTGCGGTCGCTGCAACGGTGAACGCGGCCACCGCGGTGCCGTCGAGTGGTTGGCCGAGTGCCGGGCGCGGGGCTGGTCCCCGGACGCGCCCCGGGTGGCCCGGGCCCTGGAGTCGCTGGCCGCGGCGGTGGCCGAACGCGGCGGTCAGCGGCGGGCCCGGCCGCACCTGGACGCCCAGCTGCGACGACTGCGGGCCGGGTGACCGCGCCGCGCGGCCGCACGGTGCCGAACTCGACCAGGTCGTGCAGCCGCGGCCCGTACCCTCACGGTGTCCGTCCCCGCGCCGTCCCCCCAGGAGCAACCCCGTGCCAGCCGCGCCGCCCGCCCCCGCCCCCGCCGCCGTCCAGGTGCCGGGTGGGACCACGGCGACCCAGGCGCTCAAGGACGCCGGGGTGCCGCTGAAGGGCCCCGACGCCGCGGTCGTCGTCCGGGTCGACGGGGAGCTCAAGGACCTCGCCTGGACCCCAGAGGTCGACACCGAGGTCGAGCCGGTCGTCGCCTCGAGCCCCGACGGCCGAGCAGTGATCCGGCACTCGACCGCCCACGTGCTGGCCCAGGCCGTCCAGGACCTCTTCCCGGGCACCCGGTTGGGCATCGGCCCGCCGGTGGAGAACGGCTTCTACTACGACGTCGACCCCGAGAAGCCGTTCACGCCCGAGGACCTGCAGGCCATCGAGAAGCGCATGCAGGCGATCGTCAAGGCGGGCCAGTTCTTCGCCCGCCGCGAGATCAGCGACGACGACGCCCGCGCCGAGCTCGCCCACGAGCCCTACAAGCTCGAGCTGATCGGGCTCAAGGGCGGTGCTGCCGACGCCGCCGAGGGTGCCGACGTCGAGGTCGGCGGCGCGCAGCTGACCATGTACGACAACCTCGACCCGCGCACCAAGGAGCGGGTCTGGACCGATCTGTGCCGCGGCCCGCACCTGCCGCGCACCTCGAGCATCCCGGCCTTCGCGCTCACCCGTGCCGCGGCCGCCTACTGGCGTGGCAGCGAGAAGAACCCGCAGCTGCAGCGGGTGTACGGCACCGCGTGGGAGTCCAAGGACGCCCTGAAGGCGCACCAGGAGCAGCTGGCCGAGGCCGAGCGACGCGACCACCGCCGGCTGGGCACCGAGCTCGACCTCTTCAGCTTCCCCGACCAGGTGGGCTCGGGCCTGGCCGTGTTCCACCCCAAGGGCGGGATCGTCCGGCGCGAGATGGAGAAGTACAGCCAGCACCGGCACGAGCAGGAGGGCTACTCCTTCGTCAACACCCCGCACATCACCAAGGGGCAGCTCTTCGAGACCTCGGGGCACCTCGACTGGTACGCCGAGGGGATGTACCCGGCGATGCAGCTGGACGAGGAGCGCGACAGCGAGGGCCACGTCCGGCGGCAGGGGCAGGACTACTACCTGAAGCCGATGAACTGCCCGATGCACAACCTGGTGTTCGACTCGCGCGGGCGCTCCTACCGCGAGCTGCCGCTGCGGCTGTTCGAGTTCGGCACCGTGTACCGGTACGAGAAGTCCGGTGTCGTGCACGGCCTCACCCGCGCCCGGGGTTTCACCCAGGACGACGCCCACATCTACTGCACCCCGGAGCAGATGGCCGGCGAGCTCGGCACGCTGCTGGACTTCGTGCTGGGCCTGCTGGCCGACTACGGCCTCACCGACTTCTACCTCGAGCTGTCGACCCGCAACCCGGAGAAGTCGGTGGGCACCGACGAGAGCTGGGAGCGGGCCACCGAGGCGCTGCGCAGGGCCGCCCTCGACTCCGGGCTCGAGCTGGTCCCCGACCCGGGTGGCGCGGCGTTCTACGGCCCCAAGATCTCGGTGCAGGTCAAGGACGCCATCGGCCGCACCTGGCAGATGTCGACCATCCAGGTCGACTTCAACCTGCCCGAGCGGTTCGGCCTCGAGTACACCGCGGCCGACGGCACCCGCCAGCGTCCGGTCATGCTGCACCGTGCGCTCTTCGGCTCGATGGAGCGGTTCTTCGGCGTCCTCACCGAGCACTACGCCGGCGCCTTCCCGGCGTGGCTGGCCCCCGTGCAGGTGGTCGGCATCCCGATCACCGACGAGCAGGTGCCCTACCTGACCGACGTCGCAGCACGGCTGCGCGCCCGCGGCATCCGGGTCGAGGTCGACGACTCCGACGACCGGATGCAGAAGAAGATCCGCACCGCCTCCAAGCAGAAGGTGCCCTTCGTGCTCATCGCCGGGGCCACCGACGCCGAGGCGGGTGCGGTGTCCTTCCGCTACCGCGACGGCAGCCAGCGCAACGGCGTCCCCGTGGAGGACGCCGTCGAGGCGGTCGTCGCGTGGGTGACCGAGCGGCGCAACGACGACCCCACCGGGGCGCCGTGAACCCCGACGAGGACGGCCCCGGCTCGGTCTTCGAGCAGCTGTGGACCCCCTACCGGATGGCCTACATCCGGGGTGAGAACAAGCCGACCGGCGACCACGACTGCCCGTTCTGCCTCATCCCCGCGATGAGCGACGAGGACGGCCTGGTCGTGGCCCGCGGGGAGACCGTGTTCGCCGTCCTGAACCTGTACCCGTACAACGCCGGCCACCTGATGGTGGTGCCCTACCGGCACGTACCCGACTACACCGACCTCACCGTCGCCGAGGTGGCCGAGCTGGGCGCGTTCACCCAGACCGCCATGCGCACCGTGCGGGCGGTCAGCGGGGCGCACGGGTTCAACATCGGGATGAACCAGGGGTCGGTGGCCGGCGCCGGCATCGCCGACCACCTGCACCAGCACGCGGTGCCGCGCTGGGGCGGGGACACCAACTTCATGCCGGTGCTCGGCCTCACCCGGGTGCTGCCGCAGGTGCTGCGCGAGACCCGCGGGCTGCTCGCGGACGCCTGGCCAGCGACGGGGCCGGCCGCCTGATGCTGGGGGTCAACCTCCGGCCCGCCGTGGCGCGGGTGTGGGCGCCGGTGGTGCGCACCCTGCTGCGGCTGGGGGTCACCGCCGACGCGATCACCGTGCTGGGCACCGTCGGGGCGGTCGCCTCCGCCGTGTTCGTCATCGGCAACGGCGTGCTGTTCTGGGGTGCCGCGGCCGTCACCGTCTTCGTGCTGCTGGACATGCTCGACGGCGCGCTGGCCCGGGCCCGCGGGGGCGGCTCGGTGTTCGGTGCCGTGCTGGACTCCACCGGTGACCGCGCCGCAGACGCGGCGATCTTCGCGGCGCTGGCGTGGTGGTTCTCCGGGCAGGGCGACAACCGCATGGTGGTCTGGCTGGCCCTGACCTGCCTCGTGCTGGGCGTGCTCACCTCCTACGTCAAGGCCCGGGCCGAGGGCATGGGGCTGACCTGCGACGTCGGCCTGGTCGAGCGCACCGAACGGCTGATCCTGGTGCTGGTGGGCACCGGGTTCACCGGCCTGGGCATCCCGTACGCCCTGCAGGTCTGCCTCTGGCTGCTGCTCATCGGCAGCACCATCACGGTCGGCCAGCGGTTCGCGGCGGTCTACGGGCAGGCGAAGGGGCGCACCCTCCGGTGACCGGGCTGCGCGACCGGCTGGTCGACGCCGGCTACGCGGCCGGCTGGGGAGCGGTCAAGGCGCTGCCCGAGCCGCTGGCCCGCACGGCCTTCGACCGCGCCGGCGCCCGGGCCGCGGGCCGCGACGGAACGGGCGTGCGCCAGCTGCGCGCCAACCTGCGGGTGGCCACCGGGCTCGAGGGCACCGAGCTCGACGCACTCACCCGCGATGCCCTCCGCTCGTACGCGCGGTACTGGCTGGAGGCCTTCCGCCTCCCCACCCTCGGCACCGGGCGCGTGCTGCGGGACACCACCGTGCCCGGTCGCGAGCACATCGAGGCCGCCCGGGTGGCCGGTCGGCCGATCGTGCTGGCCCTGCCGCACAGCGGGAACTGGGACGCCGCCGGGGTGTGGTTCGTCGACTGGCTGGGCGAACCGTTCATGACCGTCGCCGAGCGGCTGCGGCCCGAGCAGCTGTACCGGCGCTTCCTGGCCTACCGCGAGTCGCTGGGCTTCCGGGTGGTGCCGCTGACCGGTGGCGAGCGCCCCAGCTCGGCGCTGCTCACGGAGTGGTTGCAGGCCGGCCGGTCGGTCTGCCTGCTGGTCGACCGCGACCTGTCCGCGGCCGGCATCCCGGTCGACCTCTTCGGCCGCCGGAGCACCATGCCCGGGGGGCCGGCCCTGCTGGCCGCCCGCACCGGGGCGGTGCTGCTGCCCGTCGTCTGCACCTTCGACGGGCCCGGGTGGCGCCTGACGGTCCACCCCGAGGTCGACGTCCACGGCCCCGGCCGGCTGCGCGACCGGGTGCGCGCCGGCACGCAGGGCATCGCCGACGCCTTCACCCGCGGCCTCGCCGAGCGACCGGTCGACTGGCACCAGCTGGGCCGCGTCTGGGCCGACGTCCCACCCGACCCGCCCCGGGCGGGCCGGTGAGGATCGGCCTGGTCTGCCCGTACCAGTGGGACGTCCCCGGTGGCGTGCAGTACCACGTGCGCGACCTCGCCGAGACCCTGCGCGGGCTCGGGCACGAGGTCGAGGTGCTCACCCCGGCCGAGCACGAGGACAACCTGCCCGCCGAGCACGTCACCTGGGCCGGGCGGGCCAACCCGGTGCCCTACAACGGGTCGATGGCCAGCTGGCAGTTCGGCCCCGTGTCGGCCAACCGGGTGCGCCGCTGGCTGCGCGAGGGCCGCTTCGACGTCGTCCACGTGCACGAACCGGCGCCGCCGTCGGTGTCCCTGCTGGTGTGCATGCTCGCCGACGGGCCCATCGTGGCGACCTACCACGCCGCCGCGGTCCGCTCGCTGTTCCTCTCCGCCTGGGGTCCGGTCGTGCGGCCCTGGCTGGAGAAGATCTCCGGGCGCATCGCCGTCTCGGACTTCGCCCGCCGGTTGCAGGTCGAGCACCTCGGCGGGGACGCGGTGGTCATCCCCAACGGCGTGCACGTCGGCGCCTTCGCCGAGGGACCCGAGCTGGCGGGGTACCGACGGGGGAGCGCGACCCCGACCGTCGGCTTCCTGGGCCGCTACGACGAACCGCGCAAGGGCTTGCCGGTGCTGCTGGAGGCGATGCGCACCGTCGTCCGCGAGGTACCCGGTGCCCGGTTGCTGGTGGCCGGCCGCGGCGACCCCGACGAGCTGCACGCGCTGCTGGGGCCCGACCTCGAGCCGTCGGTCACGCTGCTCGGGGAGCTCACCGAGGCGGACAAGGCGGCGTTCCTGCGGGCGGTCGACGTCTACTGCGCCCCCAACCTCATGGGCGAGAGCTTCGGCATCGTGCTGGTGGAGGCGATGGCCGCCGGCGCCCCGGTGGTGGCCGCCGACCTCGACGCCTTCGCCCGCGTGCTCGAGGACGGCGCCGCCGGGGTGCTCGTGCGCCGCGGCGACGCCTCGGCGCTGGCCCGGGTGCTGGTCGACCTCCTCGGGTCCGCCGACCGCCGGGCCGAGCTGGCCGCGGCGGGCAGCCGACGTGCGGCGGACTACGACTGGGCGACGGTGGCCCAGCAGATCCTCGCGGTCTACGAGACGGTGGCGCCGGCGGGCGCCGGTCAGGTGACGGCGGGGGAGGACGACCCCGACGACGACCCCGCCGGTCCCGCCCGGGGCGAGTCCTTCCTCCCGCGGTGGCTGCGTCGAGGCCCCGCCGGCTGAGGCAGCGGTAGCGTCCTGCGGCGTGTCCCCTCCCGGCTCCACCCTCGTCGTGGTCGGGGTCGCCCTCCTCCTCCTGCTGGCCTGGGTCGCCTTCACGCTGACCCGGTTGCGCCGGCTCGACGGCCGGGTGACCCGGGCCTGGGACGTCCTCGACGGCGCCCTCGTCCGGCGCGCCGACCTCGCGGCGGCGGCCGTGCGCGAGCGCCCGGCCGACCTCGGGCCCGCCGGTGCCGCCCTCGCCGCCGCCGTGGAGCAGACCCGGCGCCCGCCCGGCGGGGACCGGGAGGGCGCGGAGAACGCGCTCGGCCGCGCCCTGCGCGACGTCCCCGTCGCCGACCCCGACCTCGAGGACGCCGGCTGGCGGGTCGGGCTGGCCCGGCGGTTCTACAACGACGCCGTGCGCGACACCCGTGCCCTGCGCCGCCGGCCGGCCGTGCGCGTGCTGCGGCTGCACGGGCGGCGGCCGGTGCCCCGCTTCTTCGACATCGACGACGGCCTGGACGCCGTGGTCGGGGCGGGGCCGACGACCGCGGGATGACACGCATCTAGCATTGGAGTGCCCACAACCGAACCACCGCTGCGAGGCCGAGCCATGTCCGAGAACGTCACCGCCGACGCCGACACCCCGAGCACCGGCACCGACCGCGTCAAGCGCGGCATGGCCGAGCAGCTCAAGGGCGGCGTCATCATGGACGTCGTCGACGCCGCGCAGGCCCGCATCGCCGAGGACGCCGGCGCCGTCGCGGTCATGGCGCTGGAGCGGGTGCCCGCCGACATCCGCGCCCAGGGCGGCATTGCCCGCATGAGCGACCCGGACATGATCCAGGGGATCATCGACGCGGTCTCCATCCCGGTCATGGCCAAGGCCCGCATCGGGCACTTCGTCGAGGCGCAGGTGCTGCAGTCCCTCGGCGTGGACTACATCGACGAGTCCGAGGTGCTCACCCCGGCCGACGAGGCGCACCACATCGTCAAGACCGGGTTCACCGTGCCCTTCGTCTGCGGCGCGACCAACCTGGGAGAGGCGCTGCGCCGCATCTCCGAGGGCGCGGCCATGATCCGCTCCAAGGGCGAGGCCGGCACCGGCAACGTCGTCGAGGCCACCCGGCACATGCGCGCGCTGCGCGCCGGCATCCGGGCCCTGGGCACCCTCGACGAGACCGAGCTCTACGTGGCGGCCAAGGAGCTGCAGGCGCCCTACGACCTGGTCGCCGAGGTCGCCCGCACCGGCAAGCTCCCCGTCGTCCTGTTCACCGCCGGCGGCATCGCCACCCCGGCCGACGCGGCGATGATGATGCAGCTGGGCGCCGAGGGCGTGTTCGTGGGCTCGGGCATCTTCAAGTCCGGCGACCCGGCCCAGCGCGCCGCGGCCATCGTGCAGGCCACCACCTTCCACGACGACCCGGCGGTCATCGCCAAGGTCAGCCGCGGGCTGGGCGAGGCCATGGTCGGGATCAACGTCGACACGCTGCCGGCCGACCAGAAGTACAGCTCCCGCGGGTGGTGAGCGCCCCGACCATCGGGGTGCTCGCGCTGCAGGGCGACGTCCGGGAGCACCGGGCCGTGCTCGAGCAGCAGGGCGCACGCACCGTCGCCGTCCGGCGGCCCGAGGAGCTCGAGCAGGTCGACGGCCTCGTGCTGCCGGGCGGGGAGTCCACGACCATCGCCAAGCTCGCCGACCGGTGGGGGCTGCTCGAGCCGCTGCGCGCCGCCCTCGGCGGCGGCCTGCCGGCGTACGGGTCGTGCGCGGGGATGATCCTGCTCGCCGACCGGCTCCTGGACGCCCCCGCCGACCAGCAGACCATCGGCGGTCTGGACGTCACCGTGCGCCGCAACGCCTTCGGCCGGCAGGTCGACAGCTTCGAGTCCGAGGTCGCGGTCCAGGGACTGGGCGGCCCACCCGTGCACGCGGTGTTCATCCGTGCGCCCTGGGTCGAGGAGGCGGCCGACACCGTGCAGGTGCTCGGCCGGGTCTCCGGCGGACCGGCCGACGGTAGGATCGTCGCCGTCCGCCAGGGCGACGTCGTCGCCACCAGCTTCCACCCGGAGCTCACCGGCGACACCCGCATGCACCGGTTCTTCGTCGAGCTGGTGCGCGAGCGGTCCTGACGGACTCCCGATCTGCGAGCGAGGAGACAGCATGAGCGGCCACTCCAAATGGGCGACGACCAAGCACAAGAAGGCCGGCCTCGACGCCAAGCGCGGCAAGCTCTTCGCCAAGCTGATCAAGAACATCGAGGTCGCGGCCCGCACCGGTGGCGGCGACGTCAACGGCAACCCGACGCTCTACGACGCCGTCCAGCGGGCGAAGAAGTCCTCGGTGCCGATCGACAACATCAACCGGGCGGTCAAGCGCGGCGCGGGCCTGGAGGCCGGCGGGGTCGACTACTCGACGATCACCTACGAGGGCTACGCCGCCGCCGGGGTCGCGGTGCTCATCGAGTGCCTCACCGACAACAAGAACCGCTCGGCCATGGAGGTCCGCACCGCCATGACCCGCAACGGCGGGTCCATGGCCGACCCGGGGTCGGTGTCCTACCTGTTCAGCCGCAAGGGCGTCATCGTCGTGCCGGCGGCCGGCACCACCGAGGACGACGTCATGCTCGCCGTCCTCGACGCCGGCGCCGAGGAGGTGCGCGACCTCGGCGACACCTTCGAGGTGGTCTGCGAGCCCACCGATCTGGTCGCCGTGCGCACCGCGCTGCAGGACGCCGGCATCGACTACGACTCCGCCGAGGCCGGCTTCGTGCCCAGCGTGCAGGTCGAGCTCGACGCCGACGGCGCGGCCAAGGTGTTCAAGCTGATCGACGCGCTCGAGGACTGCGACGACGTGCAGAACGTCTACGCCAACTACGACGTGTCCGACGAGGTCATGGAGACCATCGACGCCTAGCGGGAGGGCCCGGCGTGCCGCCGGGGGATCGACCCCTGCGGGGTCTACCCTCTCGAACACACGTTCGTCCGAGGGGGAGCCATGCGCGTGCTGGGCATCGACCCGGGGTTGACCCGGTGCGGGTGGGGCGTGGTCGACGGACGCCCCGGTGCCCGGCCGACCGCGGTGGGGGTGGGCGTGGTCCGCAGCGACCACACCCTGGCCCTGGAGCTCCGGCTGCTCGAGCTGCACACCGCGATCACCGCGCTGCTGCGCGAGCACCGGCCCGACGTCGTCGCCGTCGAGCGGGTCTTCCAGCAGAACAACAAGGGGACGGCGACGGGTACCGCCCAGGCCGCCGGTGTCGCCGCCCTCGCCGGGGCGCAGGCCGGGCTCGCCGTGCACTGGCACACCCCGAGCGAGGTCAAGGCCGCCATCTCCGGCAGCGGCCGGGCCGACAAGGAGCAGGTCACGCTGATGGTCACCCGGGTCCTCGGGCTCGACACCCCGCCCAAGCCGGCCGACGCCGCCGACGCGCTGGCCCTCGCGGTCTGCCACGTCTGGCGCGGGCCGACCCAGCAGCGGCTGCGGGTCGCCGCGCTCGCCACCGGGGCCGGGGCCGCTCCCGCCCCGCTGTCGGTGGCCACCCGGTCGGCCGTGCGTCCCAGCCGCTGGCAGGGCATCGGGAGCGGTCGGTGATCGCCAGCGTCGCCGGCCGGGTCGCCGCGGTGAGCCCCGACGGCGCGGTGGTCGAGGTCGGGGGGATCGGTCTGGCGGTGCAGTGCACGCCCGGCACGATCGCCCGGCTGCAGGTGGGGGAGTCGGCCCGGTTGGCGACCAGCCTGGTCGTCCGCGAGGACTCGCTCACCCTGTATGGCTTCGCCGACGACGACGAGCGGCAGCTGTTCGAGCTGCTGCAGACCGCCAACGGCGTGGGTCCCCGGCTGGCCCAGGCCGTGCTGGCCATCCACGCCCCCCGCGAGGTCCGTCGTGCGGTGAGCACCGGTGACCTCAAGGCCCTCATGCAGGTGCCCGGCATCGGCAAGAAGGGCGCCGAGCGGCTGGTGCTCGAGCTGCGCGACCGGCTGGGCGTGTCCGCAGGCGACGTCAGCCTCGACGCCGTCGCGGCGGCCGCCGGTGCCACCGGCTCGACCGTCGCCCCCGTGGCCCCGTGGCGGGACCAGCTCACCACCGCGCTGGTCGGCCTGGGCTGGTCGGTGCGCGAGGCCGAGGGCGCGCTGGACAAGCTCGCCCCCGTGGTCGACGAGCAGATCAGCGCCACCGGCTCGGTCGACGTCGCCATCCTGCTGCGGCAGGCCCTCCGTCTCCTGGGTCGATCGTGAGGGGTCGGTCGTGAGCGAGTCCGACGCCTCGCCCTGGGCCGGCGACGAGGAGCGGGTCGTCGAGTCGGCACTGCGCCCGCACTCGCTGGCCGAGTTCGTCGGCCAGCCCAAGGTCGCCCGGCAGCTGGACCTCGTGCTCGAGGGCGCCAAGCGCCGGGGGCGGCCCCCGGACCACGTGCTCCTGTCCGGTCCGCCGGGGCTGGGCAAGACCTCGCTCGCGCTGATCATCGGCTCCGAGCTGGGCACCTCGGTGAAGATCACGTCGGGCCCGGCCATCGAGCGCTCCGGTGACCTCGCAGCGATGCTGTCCAACCTCGCCGAGGGCGACGTCCTGTTCATCGACGAGATCCACCGCATCGCCCGGCCCGCCGAGGAACTGCTGTACATGGCGATGGAGGACTTCCGGGTCGACGTCGTCGTCGGCAAGGGGCCCGGCGCCACCGCCATCCCGCTGGAGATCTCGCCGTTCACCCTGGTCGGCGCGACCACCCGCGCCGGGCTGCTCACCGGCCCGCTGCGCGACCGCTTCGGGTTCGTCGGGCAGATGGAGTTCTACTCGACCGAGGACCTGCAGTCGGTGCTGCGCCGCAGCGCGGACCTGCTCGGCGTCGCCATCGACACCGCGGGCTCGGCCGAGATCGCCTCGCGCTCGCGCGGCACCCCCCGCATCGCCAACCGGCTGCTGCGCCGGGTGCGCGACTACGCCGAGGTGCGCGCCGACGGCCGCATCACCGAGCCGGTGGCCCGTGCGGCGCTGGCGCTCTACGACGTCGACGAGCTGGGCCTGGACCGCCTCGACCGCGAGGTGCTGCACGCGCTGGTCGTGAAGTTCAACGGCGGCCCGGTCGGTGTGGCGACGCTGGCCGTGGCGGTGGGCGAGGAGCCGCACACCGTCGAGGAGGTGTGCGAGCCCTTCCTCGTGCGCGCCGGCCTGCTGGCCCGCACCCCCCGCGGGCGGGTCGCGACCGAGGCCGCCTGGGCCCACCTGGGGCTCCCGGTGCCCGAGGGCCTGTGGTTGCGCGGGGGCATGCCGCAGGGCGCGTCCGGCGACCAGGCTGCACCCCCCACCCTGTTCGACGCCTAGACTCCTCCGCGCTGGTGCGCCCACCTCTGGGTGGCGCGTGCCCTGCGCCGGTCGCGCCCACGGGTGCGCCGCAGCCGACGTCCCCGACGCGGTCGCCAGGCGGCGACCGCACAACCGCGCCGACCGGGTGCGGTGGAGAGGCACGACAACCGTGGAGCAGTTCTTCCCGCTCATCCTGCTGGTGCTCGCGTTCGCCCTGCTCATCGTGCTGCCGGCCCGGCAGCGCAAGAAGATGGCGGCCAACGCGCAGGCCCTCCAGGAGCAGCTGGCCGTGGGTGTCCCGGTCATGCTGACCAGCGGCCTGCACGGCACGGTCGCCGCGCTGGGCGAGGGCACCGTCGACATCGAGATCGCCCCCGGTGTGGTCGCCACCTTCGCCCGCCCGGCCGTCATGGAGGTCCGCACGCCGAACGGCGCGGTGCTCGACGCCCAGGCCGGCGAGGTCGTGCCGCCCGCCGACGAGCGCACGGGCACCGACGGCGACGACACCACCGACCGCAGGAACTGACATGGCATCGCGCCAGCTCCCGGCGTCCCGCTACTTCGGGGCGTTCGTCCTGATCGTGGCCGTCATGTACGGCCTCATCTTCTTCACCGGCTCGCAGCGCACCCCGCAGCTGGGCCTGGACCTGCAGGGCGGCACCACGGTGACGCTCACCGCGCAGGTTCCCGGTGGCGGCACGCCCAGCCGCGAGGACCTCGAGCTGGCCCGGCAGATCATCGAGCAGCGGGTCAACGGCCTCGGCGTCGCCGAGGCCGAGGTGGTCACCGAGGGCGACTCGAACATCGTCATCTCGGTGCCCGGTGAGGACGGCGACCAGGCCCGCGAGCTGGGGCAGACCGCGCAGCTGCGCTTCCGACCGGTGGTCCAGGGCCCGGAGGCGGCCGGCGCGGCCGCCCCCACCGACCCCGCCGCCACCGACCCTGCATCGACCGACCCGGCATCGACCGACCCGGCATCGACCGACCCTGCCGCGACCGACCCGGCGGCCACCCCCACGGCCGACCCGTCGGCGGCGCCGACCAGCGCCGCGCCGGCCAGCAGCGCGCCGGCGCCGGACTCGCTCGCCGCCGACGACTCCACGTCCGCCGCCCCGACCTCCCAGGCGCCGACCTCGGCGGCCCCGACCTCCGGTTCGGGCGGGGACGGCGGCGCGGCACCCGCACCCGTCAGCCAGGAGCAGGCCGCGGCCGAGTACGCCACGCTGACCTGCTCGACCGACGAGAACGCGGCCGCCGACGTCGACCTGCCCGAGTCCTACCTGGCCGCCTGCTCCGAGGACGGCACCGCCAAGTACCTGCTCGGCCCGGCGGTCATCGAGGGCACCGACGTGACGTCGGCCAGCGCCGGCACGATGCAGCAGACCGGCGAGTGGATCGTCACGGTCGACTTCAACTCCTCGGCGTCGTCGACCTGGGCCGCCTACACCGCGCAGGCGGCCGCCGCCCGCAGCGCGGTGGCCATCGTGCTCGACGGCCGGGTGGTCTCCGCCCCGACGGTGCAGAGCGCCATCACCGGCGGCAGCACGCAGATCACCGGCAGCTTCACCCAGACCGACGCCGAGACGCTGGCCAACCAGCTCGAGTACGGCGCCCTGCCGCTGACCTTCACCCAGGCCACCGCGCAGACCATCACCACCGAGGTCGGCGCCGAGCAGTTGCGGGCCGGCCTCATCGCCGGCGCGATCGGCGTCGCCCTGGTGTTCCTCTACGCCCTGCTCTACTACCGCGCGCTGGGTCTGGTGATGATCGCCAGCCTCGTGCTGTCCGCGGTGGTCGTCTACGCCAGCCTCGTGCTGCTCGGCCGGGAGATCGGGTTCACCCTGAGCCTGGCCGGCATTGCCGGGTTCATCGTCAGCATCGGCATCACGGCCGACTCGTTCGTCGTCTACTTCGAACGGCTCAAGGACGAGATCCGCGAGGGCCGCACGCTGCGCAGCGCCGTCCCGCGGGCCTGGGTACGCGCCCGGCGCACCATCCTGTCGGCCGACGCGGTCAGCTTCCTGGCCGCCGCGATCCTCTACGTGCTCGCCATCGGCGACGTGAAGGGCTTCGCGTTCACCCTGGGTCTGTCCACGGTGCTCGACCTCATCGTGGTCTTCCTCTTCACCCACCCGCTCATGGCGGTGCTGAGCAGGTTCAGGAGCTTCGGCTCCAGCCGGTTCTCCGGCCTCGGCCGGGTCGACGTCACGCGCCGGGCAGCGTCCACGCCGCTGCCCGGGGCGCGTCCGGACAAGCGCGCGAAGGCCACCTCGGGCAGCTCGGCGTCGACATCGGCGGCCGGCAGCGACACCAGCGACAGGAGCGACCGATGACCGGGACCCCCCGCGACGGCGAGCCGACCCCCGAGGTCGACCTCGGCGCCGGCGCCGTGGACGCCTCGACCGAGGACGCCGACGTCCGTCGCGACGCCGCGGCGGACGCCGACGACGACGCGCTGGCCGACGCCGGGCTGCCCGCGGAGGGCGAGGCCCCCACCCCGGCGGCGGGCCCGAAGAAGGCGTCGCTGGCGCACCGGCTCTACAACGGCGAGGCCGGGCTCGACGTCGTCGGCCGCAGCCGGTTCTGGTACAAGGTCACCGCGGTCGTGGTGCTGGTCTGCATCGCGTCGATGGTCTTCCGCGGGTTCAACTTCGGCATCGACTTCGAGGGCGGCAACAGCTTCCGGGTGCCGGCCACGTCGGCCGAGCTGACCCAGGTCCGCGAGGCGGCCGAGGAGGCAGGCGCGCAGGTCAGCACCGCGCAGATCGTGGGCGGCAACACCGTCCTGCTGCGCACCGGGGCGCTGGACAACGCCGGTGAGGCCACCGTGGCCGCGGCGGTCGCCGACGCCGCCGGGATCCAGCCGTCGGAGGTGACGGTGGAGTCCGTCAGCGCCGACTGGGGCAGCGACATCACCGACCAGGCGCTCATCGCCCTGGTGGTGTTCCTCGTCGCGGTCGTGCTGTTCCTGGCCGTCCGGTTCCAGCCCAAGATGGCGGTGGGCGCCATCGCCGCCCTCGTCCACGACATCGTGCTCACCGCCGGCGTCTACTCGCTGGTGGGGTTCGAGGTCACGCCGTCAACGGTGATCGGGTTCCTCACGATCCTCGGGTTCAGCCTCTACGACACCGTGGTGGTGTTCGACAAGGTCGACGAGAACGTCAAGGACCTGGAGAAGGGCGCCCGCATGACCTGGGGCGAGGCGGCCAACCTCGCGGTCAACCAGACGCTCATGCGCTCGATCAACACCTCGGTCATCGCGCTGCTGCCCGTGCTCGGCCTGCTCGTCGTCGGCGTCGGCCTGCTGGGCGTCGGCACGCTCCAGGACCTCGCGCTGGTGCTGACCGTCGGCCTGGCCGCCGGCACCTACAGCTCGATCTTCCTGGCCACCCCGATCCTCGCCGATCTGAAGGCGCGCGAGCCCGGCGTCCAGGCGCTGCGCAAGCGGGTGCTCGCCCGCCGCGCAGCGGACGCCCGCTCGGCCGGCGCCGTGGCGGCCGGACCGGTGGCGAGCGCCCGGCGGGCCCGCCCGGCCCGCGCGGCCGTGGCCGTCGCCGACCGCGAGGAGCTGCCCGAGCGACCCGAGGCCGTGGAGCAGGTCGAGTCGCCGGCGTCGGTGACCCGCACGGTCGCCGCGCCGAGGCCCGGCGCCCGGCCCCGGCGACCCGGGGGTGGCAAGCGCCGATGACCGAGCCCCCGATCGACGAGGTCATCGCCGCGATCGCGGTCGACATCCCGGACTTCCCCGAGCCCGGGGTGGTCTTCCGCGACCTCACGCCGGTCTTCGCCGACGCCGGTGCCTTCCGGCGGGTCGTCGAGGCCATCGCCGGCTCGGTGCTGGAGGACCCGCGGGTCGGCGCCCTCGGCGCCGGTCCCGGCGACCGCGGCTTCGACGTGGTCGCCGGGGTGGAGGCCCGCGGGTTCCTGCTGGCCTCGGCGGTCGCGCTGGCGGCCGGCACCGGCGTCGTGCCGGTGCGCAAGGCCGGCAAGCTGCCCCGTGCGCGGGTGTCGGCCGACTACGCGCTGGAGTACGGCACCGCCACCCTCGAGCTGCACACCGACTCCGTGGCCCCGGGCCAGCGGGTGCTGCTGGTCGACGACGTGCTCGCCACCGGCGGCACGCTGGAGGCCGCCGCGGGGCTCGTCGAGCAGGTGGGCGGCATCGTCACCGCCATCTCCGTCGTGGTCGAGCTGCCCGCGCTCGGAGGACGCGAGCGGCTGCGGCCGCACACCGTGCACACCCTCTGGACGACGTGAAGCCCTTCACCCTCCCGGGCGGTCCGCAGGCCGGGGGGCGTGGCTAGCATGGTGGGGGTCCCGTCCCGCTAGGACCAGGAGCAGCCGTGGCATCCGAGGTGGCATCCGAGGTGGTGGCCCCCGAGCAGGCGGCGGCCGAGCCCCCACGGGCCGCCCTGCCCGAGCGCCCGGCCCTGCAGCTGCCCGCCCAGAAGGCCGTCCCGGCGCCCGAGCCGGCCGACAGCGGCACCGTGCTGGACACCGTGCCGCGCCGCCGCGTGCGCGACCGCCTGGCCCGCCGCATCGTGGCCGGCCAGCGGTCCACCGTGGTCCGGCCCGTCCTCGAGCCGCTCGCCGCGCTGCACCGGCAGAGCCACCCCAAGGCCGACCTCGCCCTGCTCCAGCGGGCCTACGACGTCGCCGAGGAAGCCCACTCCAGCCAGAAGCGCAAGTCCGGCGACCCCTACATCACCCACCCGCTGGCGGTGGCCACGGTGCTCGCCGGTCTGGGCATGGACACCACCACGCTGGTTGCGGCCCTGCTGCACGACACCGTCGAGGACACCGGCGTCGGGCTGGAGACCATCACCGCCGACTTCGGCCCCGAGGTCGCCCACCTGGTCGACGGAGTGACCAAGATCGACAAGGTGTCGTTCGGGGACGGCGCCCAGGCCGAGACCATCCGCAAGATGATCGTCGCGATGGCCCGCGACCCCCGCGTGCTGGTGATCAAGCTCGCCGACCGGCTGCACAACATGCGCACCCTGCGCTTCCTCCCGCCCGAGAAGCAGGAGAAGAAAGCCCGCGAGACGCTGGAGATCCTGGCTCCGCTGGCCCACCGGCTGGGCATGAACACCATCAAGTGGGAGCTCGAGGACCTCGCGTTCGCCACCCTCTACCCCAAGCGCTACGACGAGATCGTGCGCCTGGTCGCCGAGCGGGCCCCGTCGCGCGACACCTACCTCGCCGAGGTCACCAGCGCGGTCACCGAGCAGCTCAAGGGCGCCAAGGTCGAGGCGACGGTGACCGGCCGGCCCAAGCACTACTACTCGATCTACCAGAAGATGATCGTCCGCGGCCGCGACTTCACCGACATCTGGGACCTCGTCGGCATCCGCATCCTGGTCGACTCCGTGCGCGACGTGTACGCCGCGCTGGGCATCATGCACGCGCACTGGCAGCCCGTCCCCGGCCGCTTCAAGGACTTCGTGGCCATGCCGAAGTTCAACATGTACCAGTCGCTGCACACCACGGTCATCGGCCCGCAGGGCAAGCCGGTCGAGCTGCAGATCCGCACCCACGACATGCACCGCACCGCCGAGTACGGCATCGCGGCGCACTGGAAGTACAAGGAGAAGGCGCGCGGCGGCGGCCCCGTCACGCCCATGAAGCCCGGGTCCTCCGGGGACGACATGCTGTGGCTGCGACAGCTGCTGGACTGGCAGCGCGAGGCCCAGGAGCCCGGCGAGTTCCTCGAGACCCTGCGCTACGACCTGGGTCCGCAGGAGGTCTTCGTCTTCACGCCCAAGGGCGACGTCATCAGCCTCCCGGACAAGTCCACCCCGGTGGACTTCGCGTTCGCCGTGCACACCGAGGTCGGCTACCGCTGCATCGGCGCCCGGGTCAACGGGTCGCTGGTCTCCCTGGACAGCACGCTGTCCAACGGCGACGTCGTCGAGGTCTTCACCTCCAAGTCGCCGACCGCGGGGCCCAGCCGGGACTGGCTGGACTTCGTCGGCTCCTCCCGGGCGCGCACCAAGATCCGGCAGTGGTTCACCAAGGAGCGCCGCGAGGACGCCGTCGAGGCGGGCAAGGACGCCCTGACCAAGGCCATGCGCAAGGCCGGCCTGCCCCTGCAGCGGCTCATGGGCGGCGACGCCCTGGCCACCCTGGCCGCCGACCTGCACCACCCCGACGTCAGCTCGCTGTACGCCGCCGTGGGGGAGAACCAGGTGTCGGCCGCCTCGGTGGTCGAGAAGCTGCTGGTCGCGCTCGGCGGCTCCGAGGGCGCCACCGAGGACATCGCCGAGACCGCGATCCCCACCCGTCGCTCGGTGGCCCGCAGCGCCAGCGGCGACCCCGGCATCGTCGTCACGGACATGACCGACGTGTGGGCCAAGCTCGCCAAGTGCTGCACCCCGGTGCCCGGCGACGACATCCTCGGCTTCGTCACCCGGGGCGGCGGCGTCAGCGTCCACCGCACCGACTGCACCAACGCCGCCGACCTGCAGAGCAAGCCCGAGCGCCTGGTCGAGGTGTCCTGGGCCGCCCAGCCCGGGGCGGTCTTCCTGGTCGCCATCCAGGTCGAGGCCCTCGACCGGCACCGGCTGCTCTCCGACGTCACCAAGGCCCTCGCCGACGAGCGGGTCAACATCCTCTCGGCCTCGGTGCAGACCAGCCGTGATCGGGTGGCCGTCAGCCGGTTCACCTTCGAGCTCGCCGACCCCGCCCACCTGGGCGCCGTCCTGCAGACCGTCCGCAACGTCGAGGGCGTCTTCGACGTGGAGCGCGTCACCGCGTGAGGAGCGGGGGCCCGAAGGGTCCCCCGACGAAGGCGGGCTCCCTTCTCGACGACGGGAGGGGTGAGGGACGAACCCCTCCCCGAGGAGAGAGCAGCCGCGCTCGCCGCAGCCGGGGTATGGCACGTGGCCGCGGTGCGATCCGGAGGATCGCGATGTGCTCAGCTGGGGGTGACCCCGGTGATGGTCACCGGGGTGGAGGGGGCGCCGTCCTGGCTGCCGTCGGCGGTGCCGGCGGCGGCGATCTGGTCGAGGACGCCGAGACCGGCCTCGTCGACCGTGCCGAAGACCGTGTAGTTCGGGTTGCCCTGCAGGCTGTCGCCGTAGACCAGGAAGAACTGGCTGCCGTCGGTGCCCTGCCCGCTGTTGGCCATCGCCAGGGTGCCCCGAGGATAGGTCTCCGTTCCCGACACCGCCGTCGGGAACGAGTAGCCGGGGCCGCCGGCGCCGGTGCCCGACGGGTCACCGCACTGCAGGACCTCGAGCCCGGGGCTGGTGGTCAGGCGGTGGCAGACGGTGCCGTCGAAGTAGCCCTGCGAGGCCAGCGTGGAGAAGCTGTCCGCGGCGCAGGCACCCAGACCCGAGTAGTCGAGCGTGATGCCGATGGCCCCGGCGCTGGTCGCGATGGTCTCGGCCTGGGTGCCGGTCGGCAGGTCGCCGGAGGGTGCGTCCACGGCGAACGTGCCGGAGCTGCCCTGCGCGTCGTAGGTGTAGGTGCACGACCCGGCCGCAGTGGTCTGGCCCGCACGCTCGGCGCCGGGACCCGGGGTGGGGGCGGCCGGGGCGCTGGTGGCGGCCGGCGACGAGCTGCTGGCCGTCGACGAGCTGTCGTCGTCACCACCGAGGTTGGTGATCAGGAGCGCGGCACCGACGACCACCACGACCGCCGCGACCGTGCTGCCGATCAGCAGGTTGCGGCGCCGGGCCCGCTGCTGGGCGGCCCGCCGCTCGAGCTGGCGCTGCAGGTGACGCTGGGCGGCTTGACGACGCTGCTTGTTGCTGACCACGGGTGCGGAGTCTAGGCAAGCCTCCCTGGCTGCCTGCTGGGACCACGGTCGGGACGCAGCCCGTGTCGGACCCGGGACGTACCCTGCTCGGGTGCTCATCCGCTCGTTCCCCGCCGGCGCGTTCGGCACCAACTGCTACGCCGTGGCCACCGGGCCGCGGGCCGAGTGCGTCGTCGTGGACCCCGGCATGGACGCCGTCGAGCCGCTGGCCGAGATGCTGGCCGCCGACGGGCTCAAGCCCGTCGCCGTCGTGCTCACCCACGGCCACCTCGACCACACGTTCTCGGTCCTGCCGGTGTGCGACGGCTACGACATCCCCGCCTACCTGCACCCGGCCGACTCCGGCATGCTCTCCGACCCGGCCCGCTGGCACGGCCCGCAGCTGGCCCCGCTGATCTCCGGCGTGCGGCTGCCCGACCCCGCCGACGTGCTGAGCCTCGACGACGGCGCCGTGCTGTCGCTGGCCGGCGTCGACCTCACCGTGCGGCACGCCCCCGGGCACACCCAGGGCTCGGTCATGTTCTCCCTCGACCTCGACGACGCGCCCGGTCTGCTGGCCGGCGACGTGCTGTTCGCCGGCTCGGTGGGCCGGGTCGACCTGCCCGGCGGGTCCTGGGACTCCATGCTCGGCTCGCTGCGCGACGTCGTCCTGCCCCTGGACGACGCCACCGTCGTGCTGCCCGGGCACGGCCCGGCCACCACCGTCGGCCGGGAGCGAGCCACGAACCCCTACCTGGCCGAGGCAGCTGCGGCGCACCCCGGCACGGCGCCGACCCGGGGTCGCGGGCTGTGAGCGACATCCAGCGGGCACCCAAGGGCACCTTCGACCGGCTGCCCCCCGAGTCCGCCGCCTACCTGGCCGCCCGCGACACCCTCGTGGCCCCGCTGCTCACGGCCGGCTACGGCTACGTCGAGACCCCGGTCTTCGAGGAGACCGCGGTCTTCTCCCGGGGCGTGGGGGAGTCCACCGACGTCGTGTCGAAGGAGATGTACACGTTCGCCGACCGCGGCGGCCGCTCCCTCACCCTCCGGCCGGAGTTCACCGCGGGCGTCATGCGCGCCTTCATCGAGCACCGGCTGTACGCCGGGGCGCTCCCGGCCAAGCTGTGGACCGTCGGCTCCGCGTTCCGCTACGAGCGGCCCCAGGCCGGGCGCTACCGGCACTTCACCCAGGTCAGCGTCGAGGCCCTCGGGGTCGACGACCCGGCCCTGGACGCCGAGCTCGTGGCGCTGGCCGACGCCGGCTTCCGGGGCCTGGGCCTCGCCGACTACGACCTCCAGCTGACCTCGCTCGGCGACGCCACGTGCCGGCCGCAGTACCGCGAGCTGCTCACCTCGTTCCTGGCCGGCCTGGACCTCGACGAGGAGACCCGCCGCCGCGCCGGGATCAACCCGCTGCGGGTGCTCGACGACAAGCGACCCGAGGTGCAGGCCCAGCTGGTCGACGCCCCCCTGCTGGTCGACCACCTCTCCGACAGCACGAAGGCGCACTACGACGCCGTCCGCCAGCACCTCTCCGACCTCGGTGTCACCTGGGTCGAGGCACCGCGGCTGGTGCGCGGCCTCGACTACTACACGAAGACGACCTTCGAGTTCGTGCACCGCGGGCTGGGCGCCCAGGCCAGCATCGGGGGCGGCGGTCGCTACGACGGCCTGTCCGCCGCGCTGGGCGGGCCCGACGTGTCGGGCATCGGCTACGCCGTCGGCGTCGACCGCACGATCCTGGCCGCCCAGGCCGAAGGCCTCGACATCGCCGTCACCTCGGGCATCGACGTCTTCGTCGTGCACCTCGGGGAGGAGGCCAAGCGGTTCGCCGTCGGCCTCGTCGGGCAGCTGCGGGCCGCCGGGGTCGCCGCGGACACCGTCTACGGCGGCCGCGGGCTCAAGGGCGCCATGAAGGCCGCCGACCGGTCCGGGGCCGCCCGCGTGGTCGTCGTGGGCGACCGCGACCTCGCCGAGGGCGTCGCCCAGGTGAAGACGATGGCCACCGGCGAGCAGGTCGCCGTCCCCCTGACCGAGCTGGCCGACTCGTTGCGTGCGAGCGTGTGAGCATGGAACAGCGACCTCTCGGCCGTACCGGCGCATCCGTCTCCGTCGTCGGGCTGGGCACCTGGCAGCTCGGCGCCGACTGGGGCGACGTGGACGACACCACCGCCCGGCAGGTGCTCGACACCGCGCTCGACGCGGGCGTCACGCTGCTGGACACCGCCGACGTCTACGGCGACGGCCGCTCCGAGCAGCGCATCGCCGCCGCCCTCGCCGACCGGGGCGGCGACCGCCCCTTCGTGGCCACCAAGGCCGGCCGCCGGGCCGACCCGTTCGTCGCCGAGACCTACACGCCCGACAACCTCCGGGCCTGGGTCGACCGCTCGCGCCGCAACCTCGCGGTGGACACCCTCGACCTGGTGCAGCTGCACTGCCCGCCCCCGGCCGTGTACTCCGACCAGCGGGTGTACGACACCCTCGACGGGTTCGTCGCCGACGGCTCGATCGCCGCCTACGGCGTCTCGGTGGAGACGGTGCAGGAGGGGCTGACCGCGCTCGAGCACGAGGGCGTGCAGTCCATCCAGGTGATCCTCAACGTCTTCCGCCGCAAGCCACTGGAGGAGCTGCTGCCCGCCGCGGCCGCCGCGCAGGTGGGCATCCTGGCCCGCGTGCCGCTGGCCTCGGGCCTGCTCACCGGCCGGTTCGGCGAGGACACCACCTTCGCCGCCACCGACCACCGCAACTTCAACCGCAACGGCGAGGCCTTCGACGTCGGCGAGACGTTCGCCGGCGTGCCCTACGAGGTCGGCGTGGCCGCTGCCCGCGAGTTCGTCGAGCTCTGCGGTGACCGCACACCCGCCCAGGTCGCCCTGCGCTGGGTCGTGCAGCAGGCCGGCGTCACCTCCGTGATCCCCGGTGCGAGCAGCGTGCGCCAGGCCCGGGGCAACGCCGACGCCGCCGACCTGCCGCCGCTCACCGACGGCGAGCTCGCCGACCTCGAGCGGCTCTACGACGAGCGCATCCGCACCCACGTCCACTCCCGCTGGTAGTCCCTGCCCCGCCCAGCCACCCCGCCCTCTCGAAAGGCAGCACCGTGCTCCGCACCCACGACGCCGGCACCCTCCGGGCCGCCGACGCCGGCACCACCGTCACCCTCGCCGGCTGGATCGCCCGCCGCCGTGACCACGGCGGGGTGGTCTTCCTCGACATCCGCGACGGGTCGGGCTACGCCCAGGTCGTCGTCCGCGAGGAGGAGGCGCACGCGCTGCGCAACGAGTTCTGCGTCCTCGTCACCGGCGACGTGCAGCGGCGTCCCGAGGGCAACGAGAACCCCGAGCTGCCCTCGGGCGAGATCGAGGTCGTCGCCTCGACGCTCGAGGTGCTCTCGACCTCGGCGCCGCTGCCCTTCCCGATCGAGACCGCGCAGGCCGCCGGGGACGACGTCCGGTACGCCCACCGTTACCTCGACCTGCGCCGTCAGGGGCCGGCCACGGTCATGAAGCTGCGCAGCGAGGTCAACCGGGTGGCCCGCGGGGTCATGGCCGGCCTCGGGTTCACCGAGGTCGAGACGCCCTCGCTGACCCGTTCCACCCCCGAGGGGGCGCGTGACTTCGTCGTCCCCGTCCGGTTGCAGCCCGGCTCCTGGTACGCCCTGCCGCAGTCCCCGCAGCTGTTCAAGCAGCTGCTGATGATCGGCGGGCTCGAGCGCTACTACCAGATCGCGCGCTGCTTCCGCGACGAGGACTTCCGCGCCGACCGCCAGCCCGAGTTCACCCAGCTGGACTTCGAGATGAGCTTCGTCGACCGCGACGACGTCCTCGACGTCGCCTCGGCCGTGGTCACCGAGCTGTGGCGCGAGCTGGCCGACCACGAGGTCGGCGAGATCCCGCGGATGACCTACCGCGAGGCCATGGACCGCTTCGGGTCCGACAAGCCCGACACCCGCTTCGGCGTCGAGCTCACCGAGCTGACGTCGTTCTTCGCCGACACCCCGTTCCGCGTCTTCCAGTCGCCGTACGTCGGTGCCGTCGTGATGCCCGGGGGTGGGTCGCAGCCGCGGCGCACCTTCGACGCCTGGCAGGACTGGGCCCGCTCGCGCGGGGCCAAGGGCCTGGCCTACGTCACGGTCGCCGAGGACGGCACGCTCGGGGGGCCGGTCACCAAGAACATCTCCGACACCGAGCGCGAGGGCCTGGTCGCCGCGGTCGGCGCGCAGCCCGGGGATTGCATCTTCTTCGCCGCCGGGCCCCGCCGTCCGGCCCAGGAGCTGCTGGGCGCCGCCCGCAACGAGATCGCCAAGCGCCTCGAGCTGGTGCCCGAGGGCTCGTGGTCGTTCCTGTTCGTCGTCGACTTCCCGATGTTCGAGGAGACCGAGGACGGCGGCTGGACCTTCATGCACCACCCGTTCACCTCGCCCACCCCCGAGTGGCGCGAGCGGTTCGCCGAGGACAAGGGTGCGGCGCTGTCCGACGCCTACGACCTGGTGATCAACGGCAACGAGTGCATGTCCGGCTCGGTCCGCATCCACGACGCCGCGCTGCAGGAGCGGGTGTTCGAGACCCTCGGCATGTCCCGCGAGGAGGCCCGCGAGCGGTTCGGCTTCTTCCTCGAGGCCTTCGCCTACGGCCCGCCGCCGCACGCCGGTGCGGCGCTGGGCTGGGACCGCCTGACGGCTCTGCTGGCCGGGGTCGACTCGATCCGCGAGGTCATCGCCTTCCCGAAGACCGGCGCCGGCTACGACCCGCTGACCGGTGCCCCGACGCCGATCAGCGACGCCCAGCGCAAGGAGGCCGGCATCGACGCCGACCGCGCCCCGGCGAAGGCTGCCGCGCAGGAGTCCTGACCGGCCGGCCGTGGTCCGGGCTGGGTAACGTGCGCCACATGCTGCGCGCTCGCACCCTGCTCGGACCCGGCCCCTGCAACCCCTACCCGGAGGCCACGGTCGCCCTCGGGCAGCCGCTGCTGGGTCACCTCGACCCGATGTTCCTCGAGGTGCTCGACGAGACCTCCGACCGCCTGCGCACGGTCTTCGGCACCGGGAACCGCCGCACCCTGCCGCTGTCGGCCACGGGCTCGGCCGGCATGGAGGCCGCGTTCGTCAACACCCTCGGCCCCGGCGACGTGGCGGTCGTGGCGGTCAACGGGCTGTTCGGCCAGCGCATGGTCGACGTCGCCTCGCGCACCGGCGCCGAGGTGGTGGCCGTCGAGCACGAGTGGGGGCAGCCGGTCGACGCCGACCGCGTGCTCTCGGCGCACCCTGCGCCCAAGGTCATCGCGGCGGTGCACGCCGAGACCTCGACCGGCGTCGAGTCCGACATGGCCGCGCTCGGCGCCGGCAAGGGCGACGCGCTGCTGGTCGCCGACTGCGTGACGTCGCTGGGCGGCATCCCGGTGGCTCTCGACGAGTGGGGCGTGGACATCGCCTACTCGGGCTCGCAGAAGTGCCTGGGCGTCGCTCCCGGGCTCGCCCCGTTCACCATCTCCGACCGGGCCTGGGAGCGGCGCATCGAGAAGCCGCAGTCCTGGTACCTCGACCTGGGCATGCTCGGTGGCTACGCGGGCGAGGCCGCGGGCTCCGGTGGGCGCACGTACCACCACACCGCCCCGACGGGCATGGTCGTCTCGCTGCACGCCGGCCTGGGCCGGGTGCTGGAGGAGGGGTTGCCCGCCGTCCACGCCCGGCACGCCGCCGCCGGTGGCGCGCTGCAGGCCGGTCTGGTCGAGCGCGGGATGCGTCTGTTCGCCGCCGAGGGCCACCGGCTGCCCGAGCTCACCACGGTCTGGGTGCCCGAGGGCGTCGACTCGGCCGCGGTGCGCAAGCGTCTGCTCGACGAGTTCTCGATCGAGATCGGCGGCGGGGTCGGCCAGTACGCCGCGACCGTCTGGCGCATCGGGATGATGGGCCACAACGCCCGACCCGACACGGTGGCCACGGTGCTCGCCGCGCTGGACGCCGTCCTCGCCTGAGGGGCCCCGGCTTCCCTCGCCCGGGCCCAGTCGCCCCGGCCCACTGTGCAGTTGCGGTCGCCGACACCCGTCGGCGCGCTGAGGCAGGCAACCGCAACTGCACGCTCGCGCCCCGGACGGGGCGGGAGGGTCAGGGGGTCGTGTTCAGCCTCGCGAGCTGTTCGTCGCTCAGCCGGACGTGGGTGGCGGCGGCGGAGTCGATGATCGAGCGCGGCTTGCTGGCACCCGGGATCGGGATGACGACGTCGGCCTGGGCCAGGTGCCAGGCCAGTGTGACCTGGTAGACCGACACGTCCAGTTCCTCGGCCACGGCGGCGAACTCGGCCGCCGTCTCGGCCAGCGACCCCGCACCGCCCATGCCGCCGAAGGGGCTCCACGGGAACCAGGCGATGCCGTGCGCGGCGCAGTGCGCGAGCTCGTCGGCCGAGGAGCGGAAGCCGGGGGAGAACTCGTTCTGCACGCTGACGAACGCGTCGCCGCAGATCGCCCGGGCCTCGTCGATCTGCGCGACGGTCGCGTTGGAGACGCCCACCATGCGCACCTTCCCCGCGTCGTACAGGTCCTTCAGCGCGCCCATCGACTCCGCCCACGGGGTCTGCGGGTCGGGCCGGTGGAACTGGTAGAGCCCGATGGCGTCGACCCCCAGGGCCTGCAGCGAGGCGTCGCAGGCGCGTCGCAGGTACGCAGGGCTGCCGTCGAGGCCCCACTCCTTCCCTTCGCGGGTGTGCCCGCCCTTGGTGGCGATGAGCACGTCGTCCGAGCCGCCCCACGACCGGACGGCGGCGGCGACCGTGCGCTCGTTGTGGCCCATCTCGGTGGCGTCGAGGCAGTAGGCGTCGGCGGTGTCGACGAGCCGGACGCCGGCGTCGAGCGCAGCGTGCACCACGGCCTCGGCCGCCTCGGGGGAGGGGCGCTGCGGGGTGATGGACAGGGGCATGGCGCCCAGGCCGATGGCCGAGGTGGTCACGCGGCCGACGACGTCGTTGCCGATGGTGCGGTGCTGCACAGGAGGTCCTCTCGACGGGTTCGGGTCTGCCGGGACTGTCTGCCCCCGGCGGTAGCGTCGCAAGCGTGAGCACCCTGTTCGACCCGGACCCCGACGAGCGCGCCGCCGCGGTCGACCCGGGCGCGCCGCTGGCCGTGCGCATGCGGCCGCGCGGGCTGGACGAGGTGGTCGGCCAGAAGCACCTGCTCGGCCCCCGCGCACCGCTCCGGCGGCTGGTCGAGGCCGACGAGCCCATGTCGCTGGTGCTCTACGGCCCGCCCGGCACCGGCAAGACCACGCTGGCGCACGTCATCTCGCTGGCCACCAAGCGCAAGTTCGTGCAGCTCTCGGCCCTCGACGCGGGGGTCAAGGAGGTGCGGGCGGTCATCGCGGCGGCCAAGAACGAGCTGGTGCACGGCAACCGGCGCACCGTGCTGTTCATCGACGAGGTGCACCGCTTCTCCAAGACCCAGCAGGACTCCCTGCTGTCCGCGGTGGAGGACCGCATCGTCAGCCTCATCGCGGCCACCACCGAGAACCCGTTCTTCTCCGTGGTGAGCCCGCTGCTGTCCCGCTCGCTGGTGCTCGCGCTGCAGTCGCTCTCCGACGACGACGTCCGCGAGGTGCTGCACCGGGCGATCGCCTCCGACCGCGGTCTCGACGGCGCCGTCGCGCTGGCCGCCGACGCCGAGGAGCACCTGCTGCGGGTGGCCGGCGGCGACGCGCGCAAGGCCCTGACGGCGCTGGAGTCCGGTGCCGGCGCCGCGCGGGCCGCGGGGGTCGACGTCCTCGACCTGGCCACGCTCGAGACCGCCGTCGCCCAGGCGGCGGTCCGCTACGACCGCGCCGGCGACCAGCACTACGACGTCGCCAGTGCGCTCATCAAGTCCATCCGGGGCTCGGACGTCGACGCGGCCATGCACTACCTGGCCCGCATGGTCGAGGCGGGGGAGGACCCCCGGTTCATCGCCCGCCGGCTGGTCATCAGCGCCAGCGAGGACATCGGCATGGCCGACCCCACCGCGCTGCAGGTCGCCGTGGCCGCGGCCGACGCGGTCGCCTTCATCGGCATGCCCGAGGGCCACTTCGCCCTCGCCCAGGCCGTCGCCCACCTGGCCACGGCGCCGAAGTCCAACGCGCTCACGGTGGCCATCTCCGAGTCGGTGGCCGACGTCCGTGCCGGGTTGGCCGGGCCGGTGCCGCCGGGCCTGCGCGACGCGCACTACGCCGGGGCGAAGAAGCTCGGGCACGGCGCCACCTACGCCTACCCGCACGACCACCCCGACGGCGTGCTGGCCCAGCAGTACCCGCCCGACGCCCTGGTCGGTCGCGACTACTACCGGCCCACCGGCCGCGGTGCCGAGGCCGCGATCGGTGCCCGACTGGCCAAGCTCCGGGCGATCGTGCGGCGGCGCCGTTGAGCCTCGGACCCCGCGGATAGGGTGACCCCGACCTGGAGACAGCCGGGGCCGCCGTTCCACCAGTCGAAGTTCCACGAGCAGGGGAGTCACCACGTGTCCGCAGGAGAGATCGCCGGCCTCATCGCCGCCGGCGCACTGGTGCTGTTGGTGGTGCTGCTGGCCGTACCGCTGGTCAAGCTCGGCCGCACGCTCGACGAGACCACGCTCACCATCCGCCAGGTCCGCGAGCAGAGCCAGCCGATCCTGAGCCAGGCCTCCACCACGGTCACCCACGTCAACGCCAACCTCGAGCGCGTCGACGACATCACCGGCAACGCCGCGAACGTCTCCAGCAACGTCGCCGCGCTCACCAGCGTCTTCGCCGCCACCCTGGGCAGCCCGCTCATCAAGGCCGCGGCGTTCAGCTACGGCGTGCGCAGCGCGGTCGGCAAGAAGCGCGAGGGCCAGGCCCTGGCATCCGCCCAGCGCGACCAGAAGGCCGAGCGCCGCGCGCGCCGGGCCGCCCGGCGGGCCGGCTGATGCGCCGCGTGTTCTGGCTGGCGATGGGCGTCACCATCGGGGTCCTCGTCGTCCGCAAGATGTCCGCTGCCGCCGAGCGGCTCACCCCGCAGTCGGTGGCCGGCCAGCTGGCCGACGGCCTGCGCGACCTCGGCGACGCGATCGCCGACTTCGGCGCCGACGTCCGCGCCGCCGCCGCCTCCCGCGAGGACGAGCTGCGCGCCGGCACGGGTCTCGACGCCCCGCTGCCCACCCGCGACGAGGCCACTGCCGGCGGCCAGGCCGCCCTGCAGGCCCGCCGCGGTGCGCACGCCGCCGACTCCTGACCTGCACCACCCCGAGCAGTCACCACCCCGGGCGCCCCACCGGGCCCGATCGAGAACGAGCTGAGATGCAGACCGCCGAGATCCGTCGCCGTTTCCTGGAGCACTTCGAGAAGCGCGGGCACACCGTGGTGCCCAGCGCCTCGCTGGTCTCGCCCGACCCGTCGCTGCTGTTCACCGTGGCCGGCATGGTGCCGTTCATCCCGTACCTGACCGGTCGCGAGCCCGCGCCCTACCCGCGGGCCACCAGCGTGCAGAAGTGCGTGCGCACCCTCGACATCGAGGAGGTCGGCAAGACCACGCGGCACGGCACGTTCTTCCAGATGAACGGCAACTTCTCCTTCGGCGACTACTTCAAGGAGGGCGCCATCGAGGCGGCGTGGTCGCTGATCACCACGCCCGTCGACGAGGGCGGCCTGGGCATCCCGACCGAGAAGATCTGGGTGACGGTCTACCTCGACGACGACGAGGCGGCCGAGGCGTGGGCCCGCATCTCGGGCCTGCCCGAGGAGCGCATCCAGCGGCTGGGCAAGGACAGCAACTACTGGTCCACCGGCGCCGCCGGACCGGCCGGGCCGTGCTCGGAGATCTTCTACGACCGCGGGCCCGAGTACGGCCCCGACGGCGGCCCGCTGGTCGACGAGGCCGGCGACCGGTTCCTGGAGTTCTGGAACCTCGTCTTCATGCAGTACGAGCGCGGCGACGGCGAGGGCAAGGAGTTCCCGATCCTCGGCGAGCTGCCGAAGAAGAACATCGACACCGGCATGGGCATGGAGCGCGTCGCGTTCCTGCTCCAGGGCGTCGACAACATGTACGAGATCGACGAGGTGGCGCCGGTCCTGCACCGGGCCGCCGAGCTCGCCGGCATCCGCTACGGCGCCGACCACGACGCCGACGTGCGGCTGCGGGTGGTGGCCGACCACGTCCGCTCGGCGCTGATGATCATCGGCGACGGCGTCACCCCGGGCAACGAGGGCCGCGGCTACATCCTGCGGCGGCTGCTGCGCCGCGCGGTGCGCTCCATGCGCCTGCTGGGCGTCGACGGCGCCGTGCTGCCCACGCTGCTGCCGGTCAGCCGCGACGCGATGAGCCCCAGCTACCCCGACCTGGCCACCGACTTCGAGCGCATCTCCTCGGTCGCCTACGCCGAGGAGGAGGCGTTCGCCCGCACCCTCACCGCCGGCACCGCGCTGCTGGACACCGCGGTCACCCAGCTCAAGCAGGCCGGCACCCCGCAGCTGCCCGGCGCGCAGGCCTTCCAGCTGCACGACACCTACGGCTTCCCGATCGACCTGACGCTGGAGATGGCGGCCGAGCAGGGCGTCAGCGTCGACGAGGCCGGGTTCCGCGCGCTCATGACCGAGCAGCGCGACCGCGCCCGGGCCGACGCCCGCGCCAAGCGCAGCGGCGGCGTCGACGTCAGCCGGTTCTCCGAGCTGCTCGCCCAGCACGGCCCCACCGACTGGCGGGCCTACGAGACGCTGCGCACCGAGTCCCGCGTGCTGGGCGTCGTCGGCGACGCCGAGGTCGCCGGCCCCGGCGAGCTGACCCGCGTCGTCCTCGACGCCACGCCCTTCTACGCCGAGTCCGGCGGCCAGGTCGCCGACGCCGGCCACCTGGTCTGGGACGGCGGCCGCGCCGAGGTCGTCGACGTCCAGCGGCCGGTCAAGGGCCTGGTGTCCCACCAGGTGCGCATCCTCGAGGGCGAGCTGCGCGAGGGCGCCGAGCTCGCCGCCGAGGTCGACCTCGAGTGGCGCCGCTCGGCCTGCCAGGCGCACTCGGGCACCCACGTGGTGCACGCCGCACTGCGCCGGGTGCTCGGCCCGCAGGCGCTGCAGGCCGGTTCCTACAACCGGCCGGGCTACCTGCGGCTGGACTTCGCCTGGCAGGGCGCGCTGACCACCCAGCAGCGCGCCGACATCGAGGACGTCGCCAACGCCGCGGTCCGCGAGGACCAGGCCGTCCGCGCGCTGTGGATGACCTTGCCCGAGGCCCGCGAGTTCGGGGCCCTGGCGCTGTTCGGCGAGACGTACGGCGAGCAGGTGCGCGTCGTGGAGATCGGCGGCGAGTGGTCCCGCGAGCTCTGCGGTGGCACCCACGTGCGCGGCAGCGCCCAGATCGGCACCCTGGCCCTCACCGGCGAGAGCTCGGTCGGTTCCGGTTCGCGCCGCGTCGAGGCCGTCGTCGGTCTCGAGGGCTTCCGCTACCTCGCCCGCGAGCGCGACCTGGTGCGACAGCTGTCCGACCTGCTCAAGACGCCGCAGGACGGTCTGGTCGAGCGGGTCAGCGGCATGCTGTCCCGCCAGCGCGACGCCGAGCGCGAGCTGGCCGAGCTGCGCGGCGCCCAGACGCTGGCGGCAGCCGGCGACCTGGCGGCGTCGGCCCGCGCGGTCGGCGACGTGCAGCTGGTCACCGGGGCACCGGGCGGGCTGTCCGGCGGGGACCTGCGCACGCTCGCCCTCGACGTCCGGGGCCGGTTGGGCACCGAGCAGCCCGTCGCCGTCGTCCTCGCCTCGGCCGCCGACGGCAAGGTCGCGCTGCTCGCGGCGCTGAACCCGGCCGCCCAGGAGCGCGGGCTCAGCGCGAACGACCTGCTGCGTGCCGCGGCCGGGCCGGTGGCCGGGCGCGGGGGCGGCAAGGCCGACGTCGCCCAGGGCGGTGGCACCGACCCGGCCGGCATCCCCGCCGCGCTCGCCGCCGTGGAGCAGGCCCTGACCGGGGCGGTCGGCGCCGCGTGACGTCGCCGCAGGCGCCGGCCTGGGTCCCGGGCCGACGCCTGGGGATCGACGTCGGCACGGTGCGGGTGGGCGTGGCGATGTCCGACCCGACCGGGTTCCTGGCCTCGCCGCTGGAGACGCTGCGTCGTGCCAAGGACGAGTCCGATCTCGACCGGTTGGCCGCTCTCGTCGTGGAACACGAGGTGGTGGAGGTGGTGGTGGGGGACCCGAGGCACCTGTCGGGTGCGTCCGGGGCTTCCGCCGCCGATGCAGGCGCCTACGCTGGTTCACTGGCCACGCGGATCGGGGACGTCCCGGTGCGCCTCGTCGACGAAAGGCTGTCCACCGTGACCGCAGCCAGTCACCTCCGGGCCCGCGGGATCGACGCCCGCCGGCAGCGCGCGGTGATCGACCAGGCAGCGGCCGTGGTCATCCTGCAGAGCCATCTGGACCGCGGGCGTGCCGCGGGCGGCCGGTGAGCGCATGAGCGACGACGACCGCGACACCGGCCGCCGGCGGCGCCGCCACGACGGCGAGGGTCGGGCCGCCTCGGACTTCCTCGCCGAGTGGCACACCGGCGAGTTCCCCGCGATCCAGGACGAGCCCACCGGCCCGCTCACCGGGGGGCGCCGGGCCCGCCGCATCGCCGCCGAGCAGGAGGCCGCCCGCGGGCGTGCCGTCCCCCCGCCGGCGCCCGCGACCGACGCGACCGTCCGCACCCCCCTGGTCCCCGGCGCCCAGCCGCGCGGCCGCACGCCCCAGGTCCCGGGCACGCCGCCGCGGCCCCCGCGTCCTCCGGTGTCCGCGCTGTCCGGTCTGGTGCTCGGCACCACGGGCGAGACCCCGGCCCAGCGGGCCACGCCGGCGTGGGACACCGAGTCCACCGACGAGCACCCCCGCTACGCCGGGGACCCCCAGCACGACGCGCCCCACGACCCCGAGCACGACGGGCACCACGACGACGTCGAGCAGGTCGACGACCGCCTCGACCGCTACCCGGCCAGCGACGAGCTGCCCGCGCAGCGCCGGGCCGCCGGCGCGCGAGCGGCCTCCGGTGACCACCCGGCCTCCGGGGAGCACCCGGTCTGGGACCAGACCGGTGGGCTCGAGGTCATCGGCGCCGACGTCGAGGAGGAGCGGGGGCGTCGTGGCCGCCGCCGTGGTGGGTCCGGCGAGCGACCCCGCCGGCGCAAGCGCCGGCCGGTCACCGTCGTCCTCTCGCTGCTGGTCCTGGCCGGTCTCGTGGTCGGCATCGTGCTCGGTGGGCAGTGGCTGATCGACAAGGTCAACCCCACCGCTGCCGACTACACCGGCTCCGGCAGCGGTGAGGTGCAGGTGCGGGTGGAGGACGGCGACTCCCTGACCGCGATCGCCAACACCCTCGTGGGCAACGACGTCATCGCCTCCACCGGGCCGTTCGTCGACGCGGCGTCGGCGAACCCCGCCGCTGCCGGCATCCAGCCCGGCGTCTACTCGATGTCCCTGCAGATGAGCGGACAGGCCGCGCTGGACCGGCTGCTGGACCCCGCGTCCCGGCTCTTCGCCCGGGTGACCCTGCCCGAGGGCCTGCGGGTCGAGGCCGCCCTGCAGCGCATCGCCGACAACTCCGAGATCCCGCTCGCCGACCTGCAGGCCGCGGCGGCCGACCCGGCGCAGCTGGGCCTGCCCGCCTGGGCCAACGGCCAGCTCGAGGGTCACCTGTTCCCGGCCACCTACGACGTCCAGCCCGGCGAGACCGCCGCCCAGGTGCTGAGCGCGATGGTCGCCCGGGCCGAGCAGACCTTGGACTCGCTCCAGATCCCCGAGGCCGACCGGCTGCGGGTGCTCACCGAGGCGAGCCTGGTGCAGGCCGAGGCGGCCACCACCGAGGACATGGCCAAGGTCGCCACCGTCATCGACAACCGGGTCGCGATCGGCCAACCGCTGCAGTTCGACACCACGGTCAACTACGCCACCGGCAAGAGCGGCATCACCACCACCAGCGACGACCGGCAGATCGACTCGCCGTACAACACCTACCGGTACGCAGGGCTGCCGCCGGGGGCCATCGACAGCCCGGGCGAGGAGGCGCTGCAGGCGGTCCTGAACCCGACGCCGGGCGACTGGCTGTACTTCGTGGTGGTCAACCCCGACACCGGCGACACCCGCTTCGCCGCGACGCTCGAGGAGCACAACGCCAACGTGGCGCTGTTCCAGCAGTGGCTGCGCGAGAACCCGAGTGACTAACCGGGCCGCCGTCCTGGGGCGACCCGTCACGCACTCGCTGTCGCCGGTGCTGCACCGGGCCGCCTACGCCGCGCTGGGTCTGCACGACTGGACCTACGAGGCCCTCGACCTCGGCGCCGAGGACCTGCCGGTGCTGCTCGCCGGGCTGGACGACGAGTGGCGCGGCTTCTCGGTGACCATGCCGTGCAAGCAGGCCGCGGCGGCGTTCGCCACCGAGTCCGACCCGCTGCCCCGGCTGCTGGGGGCGGCGAACACCCTGGTGCGGGTGCCGGGCGGGTGGCGGGCGGAGAACACCGACGTCACCGGGGTCGGCCTGGCCCTGCAGGTGGCCGGCGTGCAGCAGGTGGGGCACGCGGCGATCCTCGGGGCGGGGGGCACGGCGAGCGCCGCAGCCGTCGCGCTGGCCAGCCTCGGCGCCCAGACCGTCGACGTCGTGGTGCGCGAGCCGAGCCGCGCGGCCGGGGTGCTCGCCGTCCTCGACGCCCTCGAGGTGACCGCGCGGGTGGCCCGCTTCGAGACCACCCCCGAGGTGTCCGCCCCCGTGGTGGTGAGCACCGTCCCCGTCGACGGCCAGACCACGGTCGCCGGGTTGCACTGGTCGGCCGGGCAGACCGTGCTCGACGTCCTCTACGACGGCTGGCCGACCCCGCTGGCTGCCGCCGTCGCCGCCGTGGGCGGCACGCCCGTGCACGGGGCAGAGGTGCTGTTCTGGCAGGCCACCGTGCAGGTCGAGCTGATGACCGGGCACCCCGCGCCGATCGAGGCGATGCGCACCGCCCTGGACGCTGCCCTCGCCCGCTGACCGTGCTGCCGCTGGCTGCGCTGCCCACCGCTGTGCTCCCGCTGGCCGCGGGTCTGCTGGGCGCAGCGCTCGGCCCGTGGCTGGCACGGGCCACCGTGCGGTTGGCCACCCGCGACCGGACCGCCGGCGCGGGCCGGGTGCGCACGCTGGTCACGACCGTCCTGACGGCCGCACTGCTGGCCGGGGGCGCGGCACTGGTCGGCCCGCGACCGGCGCTCGGGGGCGTGCTGTGGCTGGCCGCCGCGGGCGTCGTGCTGGCCGGCGTCGACCTCGCCACCCACCGGCTGCCCGACGTGGTGACCCTGCCCGCCCTCGCGGTGCTGGTCGCCGCGACGGCGGTCGACGCGCTGGTCACCGGCGACGGGGCGCGGGCGCTGCACGGCGTGCTGCTCGGGGCGGCCGCCTTCGGGGTGGCCGCGGCCCTCCGGCTGGCCGCCCCGGCCGGGCTCGGGTTCGGCGACGTCAAGCTGCTGGCCCCGCTCGGCGTGCTGCTGGGCTGGGTGGGCGGCGGCACCCTGGTCGTCGTCGGGGTGTTCCTGGGGTTGGTCGTCGGCGCGGTGGCCAGCCTCGTCCTGCTGGCCACCGGGCGGGCCGGGTGGCGGTCGGCGGTGCCGTTCGGACCGCCTCTGCTGGCGGGTGCGGCCCTGGCCTGCGCGCTGGCCCCGGGCCTGACCGGACCGCTCTGAGCAGACCTGTCGGACCCGGCTGGCACACTCAGGCCCATGTTGCGCTGGCTGACTGCCGGTGAGTCGCACGGTCCGCAGCTCACCGCCATCCTCGAAGGTCTCCCCGCCGGCGTGGAGGTGCAGACCACCGACATCGACGCCCAGCTCGCCCGCCGTCGCCTCGGGCACGGTCGTGGTGCCCGCATGGCGTTCGAGCAGGACGTCGTCACCCTGACCGGTGGCGTGCGGCACGGCCGCACCCAGGGCGGGCCCATCGCGGTCCAGGTGGGCAACACCGAGTGGCCCAAGTGGACGACGGTCATGGCCAGCGACCCGGTCGACCCCGAGCTGATCGCGAACCGGGCCCGCAACGCGCCGCTCACGCGTCCGCGCCCCGGCCACGCCGACCTCGCGGGCATGCAGAAGTACGGGTTCGACGACGCCCGGCCGGTGCTCGAGCGCGCCAGTGCCCGCGAGACGGCGGCCCGGGTGGCCCTGGGCGCCATCGCCGGGCAGTTCCTGCACCAGGTGCTCGGTGTGCGCGTGGTCAGCCACGTCGTCGGCATCGGGGCGGTGACGGCCCCCGACGGCCTGGTCCCCGGGCCCGACGACAACGACGCCCTCGACGCCGACCCGGTGCGCTGCGCCGACCCGGCCACCAGCGAGCGCATGCAGGCCGAGATCGACGACGCCCATGACTCCGGCGACACCCTGGGCGGGGTCATCGAGGTGGTCGTGCACGGCCTCCCGCCGGGCCTGGGCAGCCACGTGCACTGGGACCGGCGGCTGGACAGCCGGCTGGCCGGTGCGCTCATGGGCGTGCAGTCGGTGAAGGCGGTCGAGGTCGGCGACGGCCTCGAGACCGCCCGCCGGCGCGGCTCCGTCGCCCACGACGAGATCGACGTCACCGGCCCCGGCACCGTCGCCCGGCGCACCGACCGCGCCGGCGGCATCGAGGGCGGCATGACCAACGGCGAGGTGCTGCGCGTGCGGGCGGCCATGAAGCCGATCAGCACCGTGCCCCGTGCGCTGGCCACGCTCGACACCACCACCGGCGAGGCCGCCGTGGCCATCCACCAGCGCAGCGACGCCTGCGCGGTGCCCCGCGGGTCGGTCGTGATGGAGGCGATGGTGGCCCTCGTGCTGGCCGACGCGGTGCTGGAGAAGTTCGGCGGCGACTCGGTGCCCGAGACCCGCCGCAACGTCGCGGGCTACCTCGACGGGCTGGTCTGGCGGTGAGCTCGGCCGGCCTGCCGGTGGTGCTCGTCGGGCCGCCGGCGTCGGGGAAGACGACCGTCGGCAGGCAGCTGTCCGCCGCGCTGGGGCTGCCGTTCCGGGACACCGACCACGACGTCGAGGCCGAGACCGGCACCTCGGTCGCCGACCTGTTCGTGACCCGCGGCGAGCCGCACTTCCGGGCCCTCGAGGAGCGGGCCGTCGCCCGCGCCCTGGCCGAGCACGAGGGCGTGCTCGCCCTCGGTGGCGGGGCCCCCACGAGCGCGGCCACGCGGGCGCTGCTCGTCGCGCACGGCCGGGCCGGCGGCACGGTCGTCTGGCTCGACGTCGACCTGGCCAGCGCCGCGAAGCGGGTGGGGCTCTCCCGCGACCGGCCGATCCTGGGCGTGAACCCGCGGCAGATGCTGCGGCAGATGCTCGACACCCGCGCACCCCTGTACCGCGAGGTCGCCACGCTGCACCTGACCACCGATGACCGCTCCGTCGACGAGGTCGTCGCCGCGGTTGTCGCGGCCCGCCCGGCCGTGGGCAGCACGTCGTGACCGCACGCATCACGGTCGCCGGTGACCGGCCCTACGAGGTCGTCATCGGTGCGGGTGTGCGCGCCGAGCTGGCGCTGCTGCCGGGCACCGCCCTGGCGGGCGCCACCCGGGCCGCGGTCGTGCACACCGCCTCGGTCGCCGCGCTGGCCGGTGAGGCGGTCGCCGCGCTGCAGACCGCGGGCCTGGCCGCCGAGGCCCTCGTCGTCCCCGACGGGGAGGCCGGCAAGACCGCCGAGGTCGCCGCCGGGCTGTGGGCCGAGCTGGGCCGGCTGGGCCACACCCGCACCGACGCGGTCGTGGGCGTCGGCGGGGGAGCGGTCACCGACCTCGCCGGTTTCGTCGCGGCGACGTGGCTGCGGGGGGTGCGCGTGGTGCACGTGCCCACCAGCCTGCTGGGCATGGTCGACGCCGCGGTCGGGGGCAAGACCGGGATCAACACCGCGGCCGGCAAGAACCTGGTCGGCGCGTTCCACCCGCCCGCCGCCGTGCTCGTCGACACCGAGGTCCTCGACGGGCTGCCGCCCGCGGACTTCCGCGCCGGGCTGGCCGAGGTGGTCAAGTGCGGGTTCATCGCCGACGGCGCGATCCTCGACCTCCTCGCCGCCGACCCCACCGGCCGCTCGGCGACGCCCGAGCTCATCGGCCGTGCCGTCCAGGTCAAGGCCGACGCCGTCGGCGAGGACCTCCACGACACCGGCCGTCGCGAGTTCCTGAACTACGGGCACACGCTGGGCCACGCCATCGAGAAGGCCGAGGACTTCGGCTGGCGGCACGGCGACGCCGTCGCGGTCGGCCTGGTGTTCGCCGCCGAACTGGGGGTGGCCGCCGGTCGGCTGTCCCGCGCGGAGGCCGACCGGCACCGCGAGCTGCTGGTCGCCATGGGGCTGCCCGTGCGCTACGCCGGCGACTTCGCCACCCTGCGGTCGGCGATGGCCGTGGACAAGAAGGCCCGCGGCTCGTCGCTGCGGTTCGTCGTCCTCGACGGCCTGGGCTCGCCCGGCATCCTGACCGACCCCGACGAGGCCTGGCTGCGTGCTGCCTGGGCCGCTGTGGAGGAGACCTCGTGAGCATCCTCGTGCTGAACGGCGCCAACCTGGGCCGGTTGGGCACCCGTGAACCGGCCACCTACGGCACCACCACCTACGCCGACCTGGTCGCCCGCATCGAGGCCGTCGCCGCCGAGCTCGGTCAGCAGGTCTCGGTCCGGCAGACCGACAGCGAGGCCGAGCTGCTGGGCTGGGTGCACGAGGCCGCCGACACCGGGGCCGCCGTGGTGGTCAACCCGGCGGGCTGGACGCACACCTCGGTGGTGCTGCGCGACGCGCTGGCCCAGGTCGACGGGCCGGTGGTCGAGGTGCACATCAGCAACGTGCACACCCGCGAGGCCTTCCGTCACCACTCCTTCGTCTCGGCGGTGGCCACCGGGGTCGTCGCCGGGCTGGGCGTCTTCGGGTACGAGGCCGCGCTGCGCTTCCTCGCCGACCAGGGGGTCCGGTGACGTCCCGCATGGACCACGCCGGCCGGCGCGAGCGCCTGCGTGCGGTGGCCGCCGAGCGCGGGCTCGACGCCGTGCTGGTCACCGACCTGCTCAACGTGCGCTACCTGACCGGGTTCACCGGCTCGAACGGGGCCTTCCTGCTGCGCACCGACGGCACCGACCTCTTCGGCACCGACGGCCGCTACACCACCCAGGCCGGCACGCAGGTGCCCGACGTCGAGCTGGTCGTCGACCGCTCCACCGTGGCGGCGCTGGCCGGGGCCGCGGCCGGCGTCGGTCGGCTGGGCTACGAGTCGCACGTGGTGACGGTCGACGGGCTGCGGGCGCTCGAGCAGGCGGCCGAGGGCGTCGAGCTGGTCAGCGTCCGGCGGGCGGTCGAGGCGCTGCGCGCGGTCAAGGACCCCGACGAGGTCGAGGCACTGCGCCGGGCCTGCACGGTGGCCGACCAGGCCCTGGCCGAGCTGGCCGCCGAGGGTGCGCTGCGCCCCGGGCGCACCGAGCTCGCCGTCGGCCGTGAGCTCGACGCCCGCATGCTGGCGCTGGGCGCCGAGGCCCCGTCGTTCGAGACGATCGTGGCCGCCGGGGCGAACTCCGCCATCCCGCACCACCGGCCCGACGGCACCGAGCTGCGCGGCGGCGACTTCCTCAAGCTCGACTTCGGCGCGACCGTCGACGGCTACCACTCCGACATGACCCGCACCGTCGTCCTGGGCCACCCCGCCGCCTGGCAGACCGAGGTCTACGCGCTGGTCCGGGAGTCCCAGGCCGCCGGCCGGGCGGCCCTGGCGGTGGGTGCCGACGTGACCGCGGTCGACGCCGCCTCGCGCGACGTCATCGCCGCCGCCGGGCACGCCGAGCACTTCACGCACGGCCTCGGGCACGGGGTGGGGCTGGAGATCCACGAGGCTCCGGGAATCTCCGCCCTGGGCGCAGGTACCCTGGCCGCTGGCATGGCCGTCACCGTGGAACCCGGGGTCTACCTCCCGGGGCACGGCGGTGTCCGGATCGAGGACACGTTGATCGTGACCGATGGCGAGCCCGAGTTGTTGACCCTCACGAGCAAGGAACTGCTGGTCCTCTAGATGGCTACCACCAACGACCTCAAGAACGGCATCGTCCTCAAGCTGGACGGTCAGCTGTGGACCGTCACCGACTTCCAGCACGTGAAGCCGGGCAAGGGCGGCGCCTTCGTGCGCACGACCCTGAAGAACGTGCTCAGCGGCAAGGTGGTCGACAAGACCTTCAACGCCGGGCTCAAGGTCGAGACGGCCACCGTGGACAAGCGGAACATGACATACCTGTACAAGGACGGCGCCGACTTCGTCTTCATGGACGGCGACACCTTCGACCAGATCCCCGTGTCCGAGGCGACCGTGGGCGACGCGGCGAACTACCTGCTGGAGAACACCGAGGCCATGGTCGCGGTGCACGACGGCGTGCCGCTGTTCATCGAGCTGCCGGTCTCCATGGAGCTCGTGGTGGCCCACACCGACCCGGGCCTGCAGGGCGACCGCTCCACCGGTGGCACCAAGCCCGCGACGCTGGAGACCGGCGCCGAGATCCAGGTGCCGCTGTTCATCACCACCGGCGAGAAGCTCAAGGTCGACACCCGCGACGGTCGGTACCTGGGCCGGGTCAGCTGACCCGTGGCCGCCCGATCCAAGGCGCGCAAGCGTGCGGTCGACGTCCTCTACGAGGCCGACCTGCGCGGCGGCGACGTGCTGCCGTTGCTGCGCGAGCGCATCGCCGACGGCCACCCGCCGATCGGTGAGCACACGGTGCGGCTGGTCGAGGGAGCGGTCGAGCACTCCGCCGACATCGACCGGCTGATCTCCGAGCACGCGCAGGGCTGGACGCTCGACCGGTTGCCCGACGTCGACCGCGCGATCCTGCGCATGGCGGTGTTCGAGCTGCTGTGGGTCGACGACGTCCCCGACGCGGTGGTCATCGACGAGGCCGTCGAGCTGGCCAAGACGTTGTCCACCGACGACTCGGCGTCCTACGTCAACGGCGTGCTGTCCGGCATCCTCAAGGCCCAGATCCCCACCGTCTGAGGCTCGAACGCGAACGGCCCACTCCGATCACCGGAGTGAGCCGTTCGCGTTCACAGCTCTTACCGCGGGGTGCGGCGGCGGTCGCCCCAGCCGGCGTCGTCGTCGACGTCGGCGTAGATGCTGCCGTCGGCGCCGGGGGAGAGCACCCCCCACTCGATGAGCCGGGTGGTGAGCTCGTCGGGGCTCATGTCGTAGATGATCGCCAGGGACTTGAGGTCCTCGGTGCGGATCGAGAGCACCTTGCCGTTGTAGTCGTGGCGCTGCGCCTGGATGGTGGAGGCGTAGCGGGCCAGCGGCCCGGCCTCGTCGGCGGGCAGCGAGCCCAGCGACTCGAGGTTGAGCACGATCTTGGTGGACTTGGTGATGGCCGAGCTCGGGCGGGGGTCGGGCAGCAGCTCGGCGACCGGCACGCCGTAGAAGACGGCCAGCTCGGACAGGCGCTGCACGGTCACCGCGCGGTCGCCGCGCTCGTAGGACCCGACGACGACGGCCTTCCAGCGGCCGTGCGACTTGTCCTCCACCCCCTGCAGCGAGAGACCCTGCTGGTTGCGGATCGCCCGCAGGCGGGCGCCCAGCGCGCGGGAGTAGTCGGTGCTCATCGTGTCTGCTCACTCAGGGTCGTCGGATGGGGCGGCTTCTGGTCACGCAGAGTACGCGGTGCTGGTGGGCCGCAGCATGTCGAGCACCCCGGTCGGGTGAGATCGGCACGGTGCAGGTCACACCGGGCCGTGCGCTAGCGTCTGCGCCGGAACGAACCACTTCCTTTAACGACCCGTCCCGTGAGGCGGGGAAGGAGGCTTGATCGTCATGCCGGAACCACAGCGGTTGCTGACCGCCGACGACGTCACCCGCGTCGTCGACCGCATGGCCCACCAGCTCATCGAGCGGGCCGCGAGCTCCACCACCGAGGGCGACGGCCTGTCCGACCTCGTGCTCGTCGGCATCCCCACCCGCGGCGCCCCGCTGGCCCGCCGGCTGGCCGCCCGCATCGAGGCCTTCACCGGCACCCCGGTCGACGTCGGCACCGTGGACATCACCCTCTACCGCGACGACCTGCGCACCCGCGGCGTCCGCGCGCTGGAGGAGACCCGGCTGCCCGACTCCGGGGTCGACGGCCGCCTGGTGGTACTGGTCGACGACGTCCTCTTCTCCGGCCGCTCGGTGCGGGCCGCCCTCGACGGCCTGCGCGACGTCGGCCGCCCCCGCGCCGTCCAGCTCGCCGTCCTGGTCGACCGCGGCCACCGCGAGCTGCCGATCAAGGCCGACTTCGTCGGCAAGAACGTGCCCACCGCCCGCACGCAGCAGGTGAAGGTGCGGCTGGCCGAGGTCGACGGCGAGGACGGGGTGACCATCACCGATGCCTGACGCCCTGAGGCACAAGCACCTGCTCGAGGCCGCCGACCTCGACCTCGACGACGCCACCCTGGTGCTGGACACCGCCGCGCAGATCGAGTCCGCGCTGGCCGGCCGCGAGGTCAAGAAGCTGCCCACCCTGCGTGGGCGCACGGTGGTCAACCTCTTCTTCGAGGACTCCACCCGCACCCGGATCAGCTTCGAGCTGGCCGCCAAGCGGTTGAGCGCCGACGTCATCAACTTCTCCGCCAAGGGGTCCAGCGTCTCGAAGGGCGAGAGCCTCAAGGACACCGCGCTGACCCTGGAGGCCATGGGCGCCGACGGCATCGTCGTCCGGCACTCGGCGTCGGGGGCGCCGCACCGGCTGGCCACCTGGGTGGCCGGCAGCGTGGTCAACGCCGGCGACGGCACCCACGAGCACCCCACCCAGGCGCTGCTGGACGCCTTCACGATCCGCAAGCGGTTGGGCCGGCTCGAGGGCGTGCGGGTGGTGATCACCGGCGACGTGCTGCACAGCCGGGTGGCCCGCTCGAACGTGCGGTTGCTGCACACCCTGGGCGCCGAGGTCACCCTGGTCGCCCCGCCCACCCTGCTCCCGGTGGGCATCGGGTCGTGGCCGGTCACGGTGTCCTACGACCTCGACGCCGTGCTGCCCACCGCCGACGTGGTGATGATGCTGCGCGTGCAGGCCGAGCGCATGAACGCCTCGTTCTTCCCCTCGGCCCGGGAGTACAGCCGCCGCTACGGCCTGGACGCCGACCGCATGGCCCGGCTGGCCGACGACGCGATCGTCATGCACCCGGGTCCGATGGTCCGCGGCATGGAGATCGCCGCCGACGTCGCCGACTCGGCCCGCTCCACCATCGTCGAGCAGGTCGGCAACGGCGTCAGCGTGCGCATGGCCGTCCTGTACCTGCTGCTCGGAGGCAACGCATGACCACCCTGCTCATCCGGGGCGCCCGCCCCTACGGCGAGGACGCCGTCGACGTCCTGGTGAAGGACGGCGTGGTCGCCGCGATCGGCACCGACCTGTCCAGCACCGCCGAGACGATCGACGCGACCGGGCTGGTGCTGCTGCCCGGCCTGGTCGACCTGCACACCCACCTGCGGGAACCCGGCCGCGAGGACACCGAGACGGTGCTCACCGGGTCGCGGGCCGCGGCGCTGGGCGGCTACACGGCCGTCCACGCCATGGCCAACACCGACCCGGTGGCCGACACCGCCGGCGTCGTCGAGCAGGTGTGGCGGCTGGGCCGCGACGCCGGGCTGGTCGACGTCGTCCCGGTCGGTGCGGTGACCGTCGGTCTGGCCGGCGAGCGGTTGGCCGAGCTCGGCGCGATGGCCGACAGCGCCGCCCGGGTGCGGGTGTTCTCCGACGACGGGAAGTGCGTCGCCGACCCCGCGCTCATGCGCCGGGCGCTGGAGTACACCAAGGCCCTCGACGGGGTGGTCGCCCAGCACGCCGAGGAGCCCCGGCTGACCGTCGGTGCCCAGATGCACGAGGGCGACCGCTCGGCCCGGCTGGGTCTGACCGGTTGGCCCGCGGTCGCCGAGGAGGCGATCATCGCCCGCGACGTGCTGCTGGCCGAGCACGTCGGCGCCCGGCTGCACGTATGCCACGTGTCCACCGCCGGGTCGGTGGAGCTCATCCGGTGGGCGAAGTCGCGCGGGGTGCAGGTCACCGCCGAGGTGACCCCGCACCACCTGCTGCTCACCGACGCGTGCGCCGAGGGCTACGACGCCACGTTCAAGGTGAACCCGCCGCTGCGCACCGCCGAGGACGTCGCGGCCCTGCGGGCCGGGCTGGCCGACGGCACGATCGACGCCGTCGCCACCGACCACGCCCCGCACGCCGCGGAGGACAAGGAGGTCGAGTGGGCGCAGGCCCGCCCCGGCATGCTCGGCCTCGAGCAGGCGCTGTCGGTGGTCGTCGGGACGATGGTCGAGACCGGCCTGCTCACCTGGCGGGAGGTCGCCGACCGCATGTCGGTCCGCCCGGCCGCCATCGGCCGGCTCGCCGGCCACGGCCGCCCGGTCGCGGTGGGGGAGCCGGCGAACCTCGTGCTCGTCGACCCCGGGGCCCGATCGGTCGTCGACCCGGCGGCGCTGGCCAGCAAGAGCCGCAACAGCCCCTACGCCGGCCGTGAGCTGCCGGCGCGTGTCGTGCACACGTTGCTGCGCGGAGAACTGTCGGTGCGCGACGGGAAGGTCCAGGAATGAGTGAGGCGCTGCTCGTGCTCGAGGACGGCCGCACGTTCCGCGGCGAGTCCTACGGGGCCACCGGGACGACGGTCGGCGAGGCCGTCTTCTCCACCGGCATGACCGGTTACCAGGAGACGTTGACCGACCCCAGCTACCACCGCCAGGTGGTGGTGATGACCGCGCCGCACATCGGCAACACCGGGGTCAACGACGAGGACGACGAGTCCCGCCGCATCTGGGTCGCCGGCTTCGTGGTGCGCGACCCCGCCCGGCGTCCGGCGAACTGGCGGTCCACCGGCACCCTCGACGACGAGCTGGTCGAGCACGGGGTGGTGGGCATCAGCGGCATCGACACCCGGGCGCTGACCCGGCACCTGCGCGACCGGGGCGCCATGCGGGTGGGCATCTCCACCGAGCTCGACGCCGACGCCCTGCTGGCCCGGGTGCAGGCCGCGCCGTCGATGGCCGGGGCCGACCTCGCACCCGAGGTCACCACCGAGCAGGCCTACACCGTCTCGGCGGTGGGCGAGACCAGGTACCGCATCTCGGCCCTCGACCTGGGCATCAAGGCGGCCACGCCGCGGCACCTGGCCGAGCTGGGGGTCGAGACCCGGGTGCTCCCGGCCACCGCCACGGCGGCCGAGCTGCTCGAGGCCGGGCCCGACGGGGTGTTCCTGTCCAACGGCCCGGGCGACCCGGCCGCCTCGGACTACGCCGTCGAGGCCGTCCAGGGCGTGCTCGACGCCCGCCGGCCGCTGTTCGGCATCTGCTTCGGCAACCAGATCCTGGGCCGGGCGCTGGGCCTGGGCACCTACAAGCTGCCCTTCGGCCACCGTGGGCTCAACCAGCCGGTGCTCGACCGCGTCACCGACTCGGTGCGCGTCACCAGCCAGAACCACGGCTTCGCCGTCGACGCCCCGCTCGACCGGGCCACCGACACCCCCTACGGGCGGGTCGAGGTCAGCCACGTCGGGCTCAACGACCAGGTCGTCGAGGGGCTGCGCTGCCTCGACGTCCCTGCGTTCAGCGTGCAGTTCCACCCCGAGGCCGCCGCCGGCCCGCACGACGCCGCCCCGCTCTTCCAGCGCTTCGTCGACCTCATGGAGGACTCCCGTGCCGAAGCGTGACGACATCTCCCACGTGATGGTGATCGGCTCCGGGCCGATCGTCATCGGGCAGGCCTGCGAGTTCGACTACTCGGGCACCCAGGCGTGCCGGGTGCTCAAGGCCGAGGGCCTGCGGGTCAGCCTGGTCAACAGCAACCCGGCCACGATCATGACCGACCCCGAGGTCGCCGACGCCACGTACGTGGAACCGCTCACCCCCGAGTTCGTCGAGCGGGTGATCGCCGCCGAGCGGCCCGACGCGCTGCTGGCCACCCTGGGCGGGCAGACCGCGCTGAACCTGGGCCTGGCGCTGCAGGCCAACGGGGTGCTGGAGAAGTACGGCGTCCGGCTCATCGGCGCCGACGCCGACGCGATCAACCGCGGCGAGGACCGGCAGCTGTTCAAGGACATCGTGCGCTCGATCGGCGCCGACGCCCCGCGCTCCACGGTCTGCGGCTCGGTCGAGGAGGCCCTGGCCACCGCCGACGAGGTCGGCTACCCGGTGGTCATCCGGCCCAGCTTCACCATGGGCGGGCTGGGTTCGGGCTTCGCCACCGACGAGGCGATGCTGCGGCGCATGGCCGGCCACGGCCTGGCCGACTCACCCGTGCACACCGTGCTGATCGAGGAGTCGGTGCTGGGCTGGAAGGAGTACGAGCTCGAGCTCATGCGCGACCGCACCGACAACGTCGTGGTCGTCTGCTCCATCGAGAACATCGACGCCATGGGCGTGCACACCGGCGACTCGGTGACCGTCGCGCCGGCGATGACGCTGACCGACCGCGAGTACCAGAAGATGCGCGACGTCGGCATCGCGGTGCTGCGCGAGGTCGGCGTCGACACCGGCGGGTGCAACATCCAGTTCGCGGTCAACCCGGCCGACGGCCGGCTCGTCGTGATCGAGATGAACCCCCGGGTCTCGCGGTCGTCGGCGCTGGCGTCGAAGGCCACCGGCTTCCCGATCGCCAAGATCGCCGCGAAGCTGGCCATCGGCTACACCCTCGACGAGATCACCAACGACATCACCAAGGTCACCCCGGCGGCGTTCGAGCCGACGCTCGACTACGTGGTCGTGAAGATCCCGCGTTTCGCCTTCGAGAAGTTCCCCGGCGCCGACCCGCGGCTGACCACGACGATGAAGAGCGTCGGCGAGGTCATGAGCATGGGCCGCAACTTCACCGAGGCCCTGGGCAAGGCGATGCGCTCCACCGAGACGTCGCAGGTCGGGTTCTGGACCGGCCCCGCCCAGCCGGAGGAGAGCGCCGAGGAGCTGCTCGAGCGGCTGCGCACGCCGGTCGACGGCCGGCTCTACACCGCCGAGCGGGCGCTGGCCGCCGGTGCGACCGTCGAGCAGGTCGCCGAGGCCAGCGGCTTCGACCCGTGGTTCGTCGACCAGGTGCTGCAGGTGCACGAGATCGGCACCGAGGTGCGCGACGCGCCGTCGCTGACGCCCGAGCTGCTGCGCCGGGCCAAGCGGCACGGCCTCTCCGACCGCCAGGTCGCAGCGCTGCGGCCCGAGCTGGCCGGCGAGGACGGCGTCCGCACGCTGCGCTGGCGGCTGGGCATCCGGCCGGTCTACAAGACCGTCGACACCTGCGCCGCCGAGTTCGCCGCCACCACGCCCTACCACTACTCGACCTACGACGAGGAGACCGAGGTCGCCCCGCGCGAGAAGCCCGCGGTGCTCATCCTCGGGTCGGGGCCCAACCGCATCGGGCAGGGCATCGAGTTCGACTACTCCTGCGTCCACGCGGTGCTGGCCCTGCAGGACGCCGGCTACGAGGCGGTGATGGTCAACTGCAACCCCGAGACCGTCTCCACCGACTACGACACCGCCGACCGGCTGTACTTCGAACCGCTCACCTTCGAGGACGTGCTCGAGGTCGTCGAGGCCGAGCGGGCGGCCGGCCCGGTGGCCGGGGTCATCTGCACCCTGGGCGGGCAGACCCCGCTGGCCCTGGCCCAGCGCCTCAAGGACGCCGGGGTCCCGGTGCTGGGCACCGCGCCCGAGGCCATCGACGCCGCCGAGGACCGCGGCGAGTTCTCCCGCGTGCTCGCCGACACCGGGCTGCCCGCGCCCCAGCACGGCACGGCGGTGCGCTTCGACGAGGCCCGCGGGATCGCGGCGTCGATCGGCTACCCCGTGCTGGTGCGGCCCTCCTACGTGCTCGGCGGGCGCGGCATGGAGATCGTCTACGAGGACGCGACGCTCGAGGCGTACCTGGCCAAGGCCACCGACGTGAGCCCCGACCACCCGGTGCTCATCGACCGCTTCCTCGAGGACGCCGTCGAGATCGACGTCGACGCCCTCTTCGACGGCACCGACCTCTACCTGGGCGGCGTGATGGAGCACATCGAGGAGGCCGGCATCCACTCCGGTGACTCCGCGTGCGCGCTGCCGCCGATCACCCTGGGCGCCACCGACCTCCGGTCCATCCGGTCGGCCACCGAGAAGCTGGCGCGGCGCATCGGGGTGCGCGGGCTGATGAACGTCCAGTACGCGCTCAAGGACGACGTCCTGTACGTGCTGGAGGCCAACCCGCGGGCCAGCCGCACCGTGCCCTTCGTCTCGAAGGCCACCGCGGTGCCGCTGGCGAAGGCCGCTGCCCGCATCGCGGTGGGGGAGACCATCGCCGGCCTGCGCGCCGCCGGCGTGCTGCCGGCCGACGGCGACGGCGCCGACACCCCGGTCGACGCGCCCATCGCGGTCAAGGAGGCGGTGCTGCCGTTCAACCGGTTCCGCAACGCCGAGGGCCAGGGCGTCGACACCGTGCTGAGCCCGGAGATGAAGTCCACCGGCGAGGTCATGGGTCTGGACGCCGAGTTCGGCACCGCCTACGCCAAGTCCCAGGCCGCCGCCTACGGCTCGCTGCCCACCGAGGGCACCGTGTTCGTCTCGCTGGCCAACCGGGACAAGCGCCTGGCCGTCTTCCCGGTCAAGCGGTTGGCCGACCTCGGGTTCACCGTGCTGGCCACCGCCGGCACCGCCCAGGTGCTGCGCCGCAACGGGGTGACCTGCACGGTGGTCGGCAAGTTCTCCGACGGGCCGGGCAACGTCGTGGAGGCCATCCTGGCCGGGGAGGTCGACATGGTGGTCAACACACCGTTCGGGGCCCCGGGGAACTCCGGGCCGCGCCTGGACGGCTACGAGATCCGCGCCGCCGCGGTGACAGCGGGCATCCCGTGCATCACCACCGTGCAGGGCATGGCGGCCGCGGTGCAGGGGGTCGAGGCGCTGCGCCGCGGTGACATCGGCGTGCGCAGCCTGCAGGACCTGCACGCCTCCCTCGCCCTGGCCCGGGCACAGCGGTGAGCCAGGACGACGGCGCGACCCGCATGGTCTCCCTGCCCACGGGTGAGCGCGTGCTGCCCCCTGTGCCGGGCTCGGGCACCGGGTTGCTGGGCCAGCCGGCCCCGCCGGCCGAGCACCCGCCGGTGCAGGGCCTGGCGGTGGTGGTGGGCTCCCGCCCGGTCAGCGCCTACACCGAGCTGACCCTCGAGGCCCCCGACATCGCCGAGGCCGCCCGGCCCGGGCAGTTCGTCGCCTTCGCCGTCGGCGGGCCCACCTCGGCCATGCTGCTGCGCCGGTCGATCGCCATCGCCGGGGTCGGCGGCGGCCGCTTCTCCGTGGTGGTCAGCGCGAAGGCCGCCGGGTCCACCTGGCTGGCCGGCCTGCGCCCCGGCGACGAGGTCGACGTCGTCGGCCCGTTGGGCAGGCCCTTCCCGCTGCCGCCGCCCGGCACCCCGGCGCTGCTGGTCGGCGGGGGCTACGGCGCCGCAGCCCTCGTCGGGCTGGGCGGGCTGCTGCGCTCGCGCGGGCACGAGGTGGCCGCCGTGGTCGGCGCCGGCGACGAGGACCGGTTGTGCTCGGTCGAGGACCTCTCGGCGGTCGCGGCGCCCTTCGTGGTCACCACCGACGACGGCAGCGCCGGGCGGGCGGGCCGGGTCACCGGACCGGTCGCCGAGCTGGTCAGCGGCGCCGGGGTGGTCTACGCCTGCGGCCCGATGCCCATGCTGGCCGCCGTCGCCCAGCTCGCCACCGACCGCGGCGTGCCCTCGTGGGTGGCCGTCGAGGAGTCGATGGCCTGCGGGGTGGGCGTCTGCATGACGTGCGTGCTGCCGGTCGTCGGTGCCGACGGCCGGTCCCGGTTCGCCCGCTCGTGCACCGACGGCCCGGTGTTCGCCGGCGACCGGGTGCGCTTCGCCGACGTCGGCACGCTGCCGCCGGACCTGCTGGGCGCCGACGCGATGACCCTGGCCCACACCCCCGCCGGAGAGGGCGAGACGCCGTGACCATGCTGCCCGAGGTCGAGCTGCCCAGCGTCGACATGCAGGCCTCCCTCGGCGGGGTGCCGATGGTCAGCCCGGTGCTCACCGCGTCGGGCTGCGCGTCCTTCGGCCGCGAGCTCGACCCGTTCTTCGACCTCACCTCCATCGGCGCGGTGGTCACCAAGTCGGTGCAGCTGCGCCCGCGCTCGGGCCGGGCCACCCCGCGCATGGCCGAGACCCCCAGCGGCATGATCAACTCGATCGGGCTGCAGGGGCCGGGGATCGACGGCCTGCTGGCCGACGAGCTGCCCTGGCTGGCCGAGCGCGGCGTCCGGTCGCTGGTGTCGATCGCCGGGGCCCGCACCGAGGACTTCGCCGAGCTGGCCGAGCGGCTGCGCGGCGCGCCCGGGGTGCTGGGCATCGAGGTCAACATCTCCTGCCCCAACGTCGAGAGCCGGGGCGAGGTGTTCGCCTGCAACCCCGACGCCTCCGCCGCGGTGGTCGCCGCCGTCCGGGCCGCCGCCGACCCCGCGCACCCGGTCTACGCCAAGCTCACCCCCGACGTCACCGACATCGTGTCGGTGGCCCGGGCCTGCGCCGACGCCGGCGCGAACGGGCTGTCGATGATCAACACGCTGCTGGGCCTGGTCATCGACCCGGACACGATGCGCCCGGTGCTCGGCGGGGTCACCGGCGGGCTGTCGGGCCCGGCGATCCGCCCGGTGGCGCTCCGGTGCGTCTGGCAGGTGCACGCCGCGCTGCCGAACGTGCCGATCCTGGGCATGGGCGGCATCCGCACCGGTCTGGACGCCCTGCAGTTCATCCTGGCCGGGGCCGGTGCGGTCTCGGTCGGCACCGCGGTGTTCAACGACCCCTCGGCCCCGGCCCGCATCCACGCCGAGCTCGCCGACGCGTTGGGGGAGCGGGGCTTCGGCCGGCTGGCCGACGCCGTGGGCTACGCCCACCGCGCCCCCGACGAGGGCTCGCCCGGGCGGCACCGGTGACGACGGCCGGTGTCCCCGCCGGTCCCGCGCACCCGGCCCGGTTCGGGGCCCGGCTGGCCGCGGCCGTGGCCGCGCGCGGCCCGCTCTGCGTGGGCATCGACCCCCACCGCGAGCTGTTGACCTCATGGGGGCTGGACGACGACGTCGACGGCCTGCGCCGGTTCACCGACGCCGTCGTCGAGGCGCTGGCGGGCACGGTGGCCGTGCTGAAGCCGCAGTCGGCGTTCTACGAGCGGCACGGCTCCCGCGGGCTGCTGGTGCTCGAGGACGCCGTCGCGCGCTGCCGCGACGCCGGCGCCCTGGTGCTGCTGGACGCCAAGCGCGGCGACATCGGCTCGACCATGGCCGGGTACGCCGACGTCCTCACCGCCGGTCACCCGATGCAGGTCGACGCCCTCACGGTCAGCCCCTACCTGGGGCCCGACTCGCTCGCCCCGGCCGTGCGCACCGCCCGCGACCACGGGGCCGGTCTGTTCGTGCTGGCCCGCACCTCCAACCCCGACGCCGCCACCTTCCAGCACGCCCGGCTGGCGGACGGTCGCACCGTCGCCCAGGCCGTGGTCGACCAGGTGGGGCGCTGGAACGCCCCCGACCGGATGCTCGACGACCCCGCACCCGACCCGGGAGCGGATGTCGACCGGCAGGGCCGGTGGAGCGCGGACACCGGCTCCTTCGGCGTCGTGGTGGGTGCCACGCTCGCCGAGCTCGACGTCGACCTCGCCGGCCTGCGCGGACCGGTGCTGGCCCCCGGCCTGGGCGCCCAGGGCGGGACCCCGGCCGACCTGGGGCGCCTGTTCGGCGGGGGTCGAGCCGTGGTGCCGACGGTCTCCCGCGACGTGCTGGCTGCCGGTCCCGATGCTGCAGCCCTGCGGGCGGCGGCCGAGCGCTGGGCTGCTGACCTGGCCCGATGACCGGGCGTGACCTTAGCGGGGCGTAAGGTCCACGAGTCGAAGCACACCGACGGCACTGCGCGGGCACCGGGGTCCGGTGTCCGCTGTCGTACCGGGTGACTAGGTTGACCGCCAGGCTCGAGCAGGCGGGCCACCGTCCGCCCCGCTCGTCCCCCACACACCGAGATCCGCCCCGTCGGCCACCGCCGACGCCACGAGAACGATTGGGTTCCCCGTGCCCCTCCCTCAGCTCACCCCCGAACAGCGCGCCGCCGCCCTCGAGAAGGCCGCTGCCGCCCGCAAGGTCCGTGCCGAGCTCCGCGAGAAGCTCAAGGGCAAGGGCACCACCGTCGGCGACGTCCTCAAGCAGGGCGAGACCGACGAGGTCATCGGCAAGATGCGCGTGTCCGCCGTCCTGGAGTCCCTGCCCGGTGTCGGCAAGGCCCGCGCCGCCAAGATCATGGAGCGGCTCGAGATCTCCCCGACCCGTCGCGTCCGCGGTCTCGGCGCCAACCAGCGCAAGGCGCTGGAGGCCGAGTTCGCCGGCGAGCAGCCCGCCTGACCCGCCGCCGACCACCGTCCCCACCCACGTCCGAGGTCTGCCCGCAGTGACCGTGTCGCCCGCCCGGTTGACGGTGCTGTCCGGCCCCTCGGGCGTGGGGAAGGGCACGGTGGTCGCCGAGGTGCGCCGCCGGCACCCCGAGGTGTGGGTCTCGGTCTCGGTCACCACCCGCCGTCCCCGCCCGGGCGAGGTCGACGGCGAGCACTACCTGTTCGTCGACCACGAGCACTTCGACTGGCTGGTCGCGAACGACGGCCTGCTCGAGTGGGCCGAGTACGCGGGCAACCGCTACGGCACCCCGCGCGGCCCGGTCGAGGAGCAGCTGGCCCAGGGGCTGCCCGCCCTGCTCGAGATCGAGATGCAGGGCGCCCGCCAGGTCCGGGCGAGTGCACCCGACGCCCAGCTGGTGTTCCTGGCGCCCCCGTCGTTCGAGGTGCTGGCCTCCCGCCTGACCGGTCGCGGCTCCGAACCCGCCGACGTCATCGCCCACCGGCTGGACATCGCCCGGGCCGAGATGGCCGCCGTCGGCGACTACGACGTGGTCGTGGTGAACGACGACCTCGCCCGCGCCGCGGACGAGTTGGTACTCTTGCTGACTGCGCCACCCGCAGGCTGACGCCCCGCCCGCAGCGCATCCGATCTACCGAGGAGCTCAACAGCCCGTGTCCGGAGTCGCACCTGCCCCCGAGGGCATCACCAACCCGCCGATCGACGAGCTGCTCGAGCGCACCAGCAGCAAGTACGGCCTGGTCATCTACGCGGCCAAGCGGGCGCGCCAGATCAACGCCTACTACAGCCAGCTCTCCGAGGGCCTGCTCGAGTACGTCGGCCCGCTGGTCGACACCGCCCCCCAGGAGAAGCCGCTCTCGATCGCGCTCCGCGAGATCAACGAGGGCCTGCTGACCCACACGGCGGGCGAGAACTGAACCCCATGTGATGACGACCCCCGGCCCTGGTGGCCGGGGGTTTCGTCGTCCTTGGGCAGGATGGGCGCATGAGCCGGATCGTGCTGGGGGTCGGTGGCGGGGTCGCCGCCTACAAGTCGGCGCTGCTGCTGCGTGCCCTGACCGAGCGCGGGCACGACGTCCGGGTGGTGCCCACCGCCTCGGCGCTGCGGTTCGTCGGCGCGGCGACCTTCGAGGCGTTGAGCGGCAACCCGGTGAGCACCGAGGTGTGGGACGACGTCCCCGAGGTCGCCCACGTGCGCATCGGCCAGACCGCCGACCTGGTGGTCGTGAACCCGGCCACCGCCGACCTGCTGGCCCGCGCCGCCGCCGGGCGGGCCGACGACCTGCTGACCGCCACGCTGCTCGCCACCGGTGCCCCGGTGCTGTTCGTGCCGGCCATGCACACCGAGATGTGGCAGCACCCGGCCACCCAGGACAACGTCGCCACCCTGCGCCGCCGCGGTGCGCTGGTGCTGCCCCCGGCCGTGGGTCGGCTCACCGGCCCCGACTCCGGCCCCGGGCGACTGCCCGAGCCGCACGACGTCGCCGCGCTCGTGGACGTCGTGCTCGGGGGCGGCTCGCTCCAGCAGGACCTCGCCGGCACCCGGGTGCTCATCAGCGCCGGCGGCACCCGCGAGCCGCTGGACCCGGTGCGCTACCTGGGCAACCGGTCCTCCGGCCGGCAGGGCTGGGCCCTGGCCCGCACGGCAGCCGCGCGCGGCGCGGAGGTCACCCTGGTCGCGGCCAACGTCGAGGACGCCGCCCCCTTCGGCTGCACGGTGGTGCCCGTGGGGTCCGCGGCCGAGCTCCACGCCGCGATGACCGCCCGCACCGGGGACGCCGACGTGGTGGTCATGGCCGCTGCTGTCGCGGACTTCCGGCCCACCGAGGTCGCGGCCGACAAGCTCAAGAAGGGCAGCAGCAGCGAGCCCACGGCGGTCGCGCTCACCCGCAACCCCGACGTCCTGGCCGACCTCGTGGCCGCCCGGCGCGCCGGTCAGCTGGTCGTGGGATTCGCCGCCGAGACCGGTGACGCCGACGACGACGTGCTCGGGCACGCCCGGGCCAAGCTGGCCCGCAAGGGCTGCGACCTGCTGGTGGTCAACGACGTCTCGGCTGGTCAGGTCTTCGGCCGACCGGACAACGCCGTCACCGTGCTGGCCGCCGACGGCGCCGTCACCGAGGTCGCGGCGGCCGGCAAGGACACCGTCGCGGCCGCCGTCTGGGACGTCGTGGTCCCACGCCTGGGCAGTCGCCGGTAACCTGGTCCGCCGGGCGTGCGCGAGACGCGCGCCCCGTCGAGGTCGGGCGAGGATCGCCGGCCCGTCCGCACCCCGCAGTCCACACACCTGGGAGTCCCGAGTGGCACGTCGCCTGTTCACGTCCGAGTCGGTCACCGAGGGGCACCCCGACAAGATCGCCGACCAGATCAGCGACGCCATCCTCGACGAGATGCTGACGCAGGACCCGCGCAGCCGGGTCGCCGTCGAGACCATGATCACCACCGGCCAGGTGCACATCGCCGGCGAGGTGACCACGGGCGGCTACGTCGACATCGCCTCGATCGTCCGCGAGACCATCCTGCGCATCGGCTACGACTCCTCGCGCAAGGGCTTCGACGGCGCCTCGTGCGGCGTCAGCGTCTCCCTCGGCGCCCAGTCGCCCGACATCGCCCAGGGCGTCGACGTCGGCTACGAGGCCCGCACCGGTGCCGCCGACCGCGCCGCCGCCGCCGAGGACCTCATCGCCAAGCAGGGCGCCGGCGACCAGGGCCTCATGTTCGGCTACGCCAGCGACGAGACCCCCGAGCTCATGCCGCTGCCGATCGCGCTGGCCCACCGCCTGTCCAAGCGGCTCTCGGCCGTGCGCAAGGACGGCTCCGTGCCCTACCTGCGTCCCGACGGCAAGACCCAGGTCACCGTCGTCTACGAGGACGGCCGTCCGGTCGGCGTCGACACCGTCGTGGTGTCCTCCCAGCACGCCGAGGACATCTCGATCGAGACGCTGCTGACCCCCGACATCGAGGAGCTCGTGGTCCAGCCCGAGCTCGCCGCGCTCGGCCTGCCCACCACCGGGCACCGCCTGCTGGTGAACCCCACCGGCAAGTTCGTGATCGGTGGCCCCATGGGCGACGCCGGCCTCACCGGCCGCAAGATCATCGTCGACACCTACGGCGGCATGGCCCGCCACGGTGGCGGCGCCTTCTCCGGCAAGGACCCGTCGAAGGTCGACCGCTCGGCGGCCTACGCGATGCGCTGGGTGGCCAAGAACGTCGTGGCCGCGGGCCTGGCCCGTCGCTGCGAGGTGCAGGTGGCCTACGCGATCGGCGCCGCGAGCCCGGTCGGCCTCTTCGTCGAGACCTTCGGCACCGGCACGGTGGCCGACGACCAGCTCGAGAAGGCCATCGCGAACGTCTTCGACCTGCGCCCCGGCGCGATCGTGCGCGACCTGGACCTGCTGCGCCCCATCTACGGGCCCACCGCGGCGTACGGCCACTTCGGCCGCACCGACCTCGACCTGCCCTGGGAGAAGACCGACCGCGTCGAGGCCCTCAAGGCCGCGGTGTAGTCCTGTCGTACCCACCGGGCACGATGTCCCGGTGAAGGTCGCCAGGGTCGTCGTCGACGTACCGCTGGCGCACCTGGACCGTCCGTTCGACTACGCCGTCCCCGAGGAGCTCGGGGACGGCGTCGTCGTCGGGTGCCGGGTACGGGTGCGCTTCGCCGGCCGGCTCGTCGACGGCGTCGTCCTCGACGTCGGGACGACGACCGAGCACACCGGGAAGCTCGCCCCGCTGGCCAAGCTCGTGTCCAGCGAGCCCGTGCTCACCCCCGAGGTGGCCGAGCTTGCCCGGGTGGTGGCCGACCGGTACGCCGGCAGCCTCACCGACGTCCTGCGGCTGGCGCTCCCCCCGCGGCGGGGCGCCCCCGAGAAGCGGCCTGCGCTCGACCCACCTGCGCCGCCTCCGCCCCCCGACCCGGCGGGGTTCGCCCGGTACCCGACGGGCCCGGAGTTCCTGGAGGCGCTCGCGCTGGGCCGCACGGTGCGCGCGGTCTGGACCGCACTGCCCGGGGAGGACTGGCCGACCCGGCTGGTCGAGCTGTGCCGGGCTGCGCTGTCGGGTGGGCGCGGGGCGCTCGTGGTCGTCCCCGACGGCAAGGACCTCGACCGGCTGGCCGCGGCCGCCGCCGCGCAGCTGCCGAAGGACGCCGTCGCGGTGCTGCGGGCCGACTCGGCGCCCGATACCCGGTACGGCCGGTTCCTTTCGGTGTCCCGCGGCACGGCGCAGGTGGTGCTGGGCACCCGGGCGGCGATGTTCGCCCCGGTGCGCGACCTGGGCCTGGTGGTCGTCTGGGACGACGGCGACGACCTGCACGCCGAGCCCCGCGCGCCCTACCCGCACACCCGCGACGTGCTCGTGCAGCGCGCCCACCTGGCGGGTTGCTCGGCCGTGGTGGCGGCGACCGCCCGCACCGCCGAGGCCGCGCTGCTGGTCGAGTCGGGCTGGGCGCACGAGCTGGTCGCCGACCGCCCCGTGCTGCGCGCCGCGGCGCCCCGCGTGCAGGCGCTGGGCGCGGACTCCGAACTGGCGCGCGACCCGGCCGCGCGCAGTGCCCGGCTGCCCTCGCTGGCCTTCCGGGTGGCCCGCGAGGCCCTGGCAGCCGGTGCGCCGGTGCTGGTGCAGGTGCCCCGGTCCGGGTACGCGCCCGGTCTGGTCTGCGACCGCTGCCGGGCGCCGGCGCGGTGCGTGCACTGCGCGGGGCCGCTGGGGGTCGCCGCGGCACCGGGGCCCGGTGGTCAGCGGGTGGCCGCCTGCCGCTGGTGCGCCCGGCCCGCGGCGGTCTTCGACTGCCCGCACTGCCACGGCACCAAGCTGCGGGCATCGGTGGTGGGCTCGGCGCGCACCGCCGAGGAGCTCGGCCGGGCCTTCCCGGGGGCCGCGGTGCGGGTGAGCGGTCGGGGGTCGGTGCTGGCCTCGGTCGGCGACGCGCCGGACATCGTGGTGGCCACACCCGGCGCCGAACCGGTGGCCGAGGGCGGCTACGGCGCCGCGCTGCTGCTCGACTCCTGGGCGCTGCTGGGCCGGGCCGACCTCCGGGCGGGGGAGGAGACGCTGCGCCGCTGGCTCAACGCGGCGGCCCTCGTGCGCCCGGCCCCCGCCGGTGGCCAGGTGGTGGTCACCGCCGACGCCGCGCACCCGGTGGTGCAGGCACTGGTGCGCTGGGACCCGGCCGGGCTGGCCGCCCGCGAGCTGGCCGAGCGGCGCGAGCTGGGCTTCCCGCCGGCCACCCGCATGGCGGCGCTGTCGGGCTCGCCGGCGGCGCTGGCCGACTTCCTGGAGCTGCTGCGCCCACCGGCCGGCGCCGAGGTGCTCGGCCCGGTGCCCGAGCCCGCGCGGCCCGGGCACGAGGCCGGTGAGCGGTTCCTGGTGCGCACCGCACGGGCCGACGGCGTGGCGCTGGCCCGTGCCCTTGCCGACGTCCAGGGGGTCCGGTCGGCGCGCAAGGCCCCCGAGCACGTGCGGGTGCAGCTGGACCCCGACCAGCTGTAGGCCGGTCAGCTCTGGCGGTCGACCTCGGCCAGCTCGGCCTCCCAGGCGGCGACGTCGGCGTCCTCGCGGGTCCGTCGCTCGTCGTCGATGATGCGCACCGTCGCCCGGCGCCACCACAGCGGCAGGGTCGTCGCGGTGGCCAGCGCGCCCGCCGCCAGCCCCACCAGCCGGTGCGGCCGGACGACGCCGCGGCGGGCCAGCGCACGGGTCAGCGGGCCGTCGACGGCACTGGCGAGCAGGCCCCAGCCGACCGAGACCAGCCCGGCCGCCATCGACAGCTGCTGCTCGGCCGGGGCGACCGGTCGCGGCGGGCGACCGGCGGCGATGGCCTGCACGGTGGGCAGCTCGTCGGCCGCGGCGTGTGCGAGCACGAGGGCGCCCACGCCGAGGTGGGTGCGCCGCCGGGCGGCGGAGCGGCGGGGGTGGTCGAGGGCCGCCTCGCCCAGGCCCACGACGACGCCGTCGAGGACGCTGCTGACCACTGCGCGGGCACGGTGCCGGGTGCCGTTGTCCATACCGCACCGTACCCACGACGACCCCCCGCGCGGGAGTCCTGGCGGGCCCGGACCGCACGACGCCCGGACGTGGCACGGTGGCGGGGTGCGGACGATCGGGTTGCTGGGCGGCATGAGCTGGGAGAGCAGCGCGCTCTACTACCGGTTGCTGAACGAGGGCGTGCGCGAGCGGTTGGGTGGCCTGCACAGTGCACGGTGCGTGCTCCTGTCGGTGGACTTCGCCGGCATCGAGGAGCTGCAGGTGCGGGGGGAGTGGGACGCAGCCGGCGAGCTGCTGGCCCGCGACGCCGCCGCCGTGCAGGCGGCCGGGGCCGACCTCGTGCTGCTGTGCACCAACACCATGCACCGGGTGGCCCCGGCCCTGGAAGCGGTGCTCGACGTCCCGTTGCTGCACATCGCGGACGTCACCGCCGCGGCGGTGCGGGCCGCCGGGCTCACACGGGTGGGTCTGCTGGGCACGGCGTTCACGATGGAGCAGGCGTTCCTGCGCGACCGGCTGGCCGCCGGGGGGCTCGAAGTGGTGGTCCCCGGTGCCGTCGACCGCGCCGAGGTGCACCGGGTCGTCTACGAGGAGCTCTGCCGCGGGGTGGTCGAGCCGGGGTCGCGGCGCCGCTTCGTCGAGGTCGTCGGTCGCCTCGTCGGTGACGGCGCCCAGGGCGTGGTGCTCGGCTGCACCGAGATCGAGCTGCTGCTCGGTCCCGACGACGTCGACGTCCCGGTGTTCGCGACGACCGCACTGCACGTCGACGCGGCCCTGGACGCCGTCCTCGGTCCGGCCCCCCGGTAGGGCCCGGTCGGGAGCTCGCGAGCGGCCGGGGGACCGGGGGGTCCTTCCCCTAGACTCCACGGGTGAGCGTCACCCCGATCCGGATCATGGGCGACCCCGTGCTGCGCACCCCCGCCGCGCCGGTCGTCGACTTCGACGCCGAACTGCGCCGGCTGGTCACCGACCTGACCGAGACCATGCACGCCGCCGGCGGCGCCGGCCTGGCCGCGCCCCAGATCGGCGTCGGCCTGCGGGTGTTCACCTGGTACGTCGACGGCGAGGTCGGCCACCTGGTCAACCCCGACGTCGTGCCGGTGGGCGAGGAGACCGAGGAGGACGCCGAGGGCTGCCTGTCGATCCCCGGTTTCCGGTTCGACTGCCGCCGGCACCTGTACGTCGCGGCCAGCGGGTGGAACATGCACGGCGAGCCGGTCCGGGTCGAGGGGTCGCACAAGCTGGCCCGCGCCATCCAGCACGAGACCGACCACCTCGACGGCGTCCTGTTCGTCGACCGGCTCGACGCGCAGGCCCGCGAGGCCGCGCTCTCCGTGCTGGCCGACGCCGAGTGGCAGGGCCACCAGGCATGGGTGCCGCAGGGTGAGCCGACGCCGCCCCCCGTCGTGAAGGTGAGCCCGCACTGAAGCTGCTCTTCGCCGGTACGCCGGCGCCCGCCGTCCCGTCGCTGGAGGCCCTGCTGGCCAGCGACCACGAGGTCGTCGCGGTGCTCACCCGGCCCGACGCCCGCGCCGGGCGGGGGCGTCGCGAGGTGCGCTCGCCGGTCGCCGTCCGGGCCGACGAGGCGGGCATCCCCGTGCTGCAGCCGCCGTCGCCGCGCGACCCGGCGTTCCTCGAGCAGTTCGCCGCGCTCGGCGTCGACTGCGCACCCGTCGTGGCCTACGGCGCGCTGGTGCCGCCGGCGGCGCTGGCGGTCCCGCAGCACGGCTGGGTCAACCTACACTTCTCGTTGCTGCCCGCGTGGCGCGGTGCCGCTCCGGTGCAGCACGCGGTGATGGCCGGCGACGAGGTCACGGGCGCGGCGACCTTCCGGCTCGAGCAGGGCCTGGACACCGGCCCGGTGTACGGCGTCGTCACCGAGCCGGTCGGCCCGCGCGACACCGCCGGCGACCTGCTCGACCGGCTCGCGGTCAGCGGCGCCGGCCTGCTGGTGGCCACCCTCGACGGCGTCGCCGACGGCTCGCTGCAGCCCGTGCCGCAGCCCGCCGAGGGCGTCTCGCTGGCCCCGAAGGTCGAGACCGCCGACGCGGCCGTCGACTGGTCGCTGCCGGCCCACGTGGTCGACCGCCGCGTCCGCGGGGTGACCCCGGCCCCCGGGGCCTGGACGACGTGGCGCGGCGACCGCCTGCGGCTGGGGCCGGTCGAGCCGCTGCCCACGTCGCTCGGCCTCGAGCCGGGGCAGCTGTCGGTGGGCCCCAGCGGGGTGCTGGTGGGCACCGGCCGCGGCTCGGTGCGGCTGGGCCAGGTGCAGCCGGCCGGCAAGAAGATGCTCCCCGCGGCCGACTGGGCGCGCGGCGCCCGGCCCGCGGACGGCGAGAGGGTGGGCGCGTGACGCAGGGCCAGGGCCAGGGTGGCCGAGCACAGGGTGGCCCAGGACAGGGTGGCCGCGGGCAGGGTGGCCGACGACCGGCGCCGGCCGGGCGCCGCGGGCCGACCGGGCGACCGGCGGGTCCGCGCACGGTGCAGCACCGGCCCGAGAGCCGCCGGGGCGCCCCGGTCCTCGACGGCGCCCGGTTGACCGCCTACGACGTGCTGCACGGGGTCTCCTCCCGCGACGCCTACGCCAACCTGCTGCTGCCCCAGCTGCTGCGCGAGCGGGCCGCCGACCTGTCGCCCCGCGACGCCGCGTTCGCCACCCAGCTCACGTACGGCACGCTGCGGGCCACCGGCACGCTCGACGCGGTCCTGGCCGGGCTGGTGTCCCGCCCGCTCGGTGAGCTCGAGCCCGAGCTGCTGGACCTGCTGCGGCTGGGCGCCTACCAGGTCATCGACCTGCGGGTGCCGGCGCACGCCGCGGTGGACACCACGGTGGCCCTGGCCCGGGCGATCGTCGGCACGGGTGCGTCCGGCCTGGTCAACGCGGTGCTGCGCAAGGTCGCCGACGGCGGCGACCGGGCGGCGTGGGTGCAGGCGCTGGGCGCCACCGGTGACGAGCGGCTCTCGCTGCTCACCGACCACCCGCAGTGGATCATCGACGCGTGGCGCGGCGCGCTGGGATCCGACGCCGAGCTCGAGGACGCGCTGCTGGCCGACGACGAGGCCCCCGAGGTGCACCTGGTGGCCCGCTCGGTCGACCGGGCCACGCTCATCGCCTCCTCCGACGGCCTGCCCGGCCCCTGGTCGCCGTACGCGGTGCGCCTGGAGGGCGGCGACCCCGGCCTGCTGCCCGAGGTGCGCTCGGGCTCGGCGGGGGTGCAGGACGAGGGGTCTCAGGTCGCCGCGCTCGCGCTGGTGCGCGCCCCGCTGGACGGGCCGGACGCCGCGTGGCTGGACATGTGCGCCGGGCCCGGCGGCAAGGCCGCGCTGCTGGCAGCGGTCCGTCCCGAGGGCGTGCGGCTGACCGCGGCCGACCGCTCGGAGCACCGGGTGGGTCTGGTCGCGTCGGCGCTCCGGGACGCCGAGGACGTCGAGGTGCTGGTGACCGACGGCCGCACGGGTCCGTGGGAGGCCGGGTCGTTCGACCGCGTGCTGCTCGACGCGCCCTGCACCGGGCTGGGCGCGCTGCGCCGGCGGCCCGAGGTGCGCTGGCGGCGCACGCCGGAGGACGTCGCCCCGCTGGCCGAGCTGCAGCGCGAGCTGCTCGACGCGGCGCTGGTCGCCGTCCGGCCCGGGGGCGTGGTGGCCTACGTGACCTGCTCCCCGCACACGGCCGAGACCGTCGACGTGGTGGCCGGGGTGGCCGACCGCGACGACGTCGAGGTGCTGCCGGTGGCCCCGCTGTTCCCCGGGGTCCCCGACGCGGCCCGGGGCGACGGTCTGCAGCTGTGGCCGCACCGGCACGGCACCGACGCGATGTTCGTCGCCCTCCTGCGCCGCCGCTCCTGACGCCGGCGGGATGTCCGCGCGGGGGTGGCCGGACATCCCCCACGGCGGCCGGCCGTTGCCCGGTGCGCGGACCGTCAGCGATGTCCGGCCACCCCCGGCGCTGCGCCGTGCGAGGCCAGCCACCGCCGGGCCGCTCGCCGTCGGCGCAGTCCGCGGACGCCACCGACCCCGGCGAGCACCACCCACACCGCGGCGAAGTACCACGGGACGCCGCGGTCGGGGTCGGCTCGGTGCGCCAGGACGAGCCCCGCGGCCACGACCGCGTAGAACGGTGCGACCCACAGCAGTGAACGGCCCTCCCGCGCCCAGCGGTCGGCCAGGCCCTCCACGCGCGCCCGGCCGCCCGGCGGCGGGGGAGAGCAGGTGCGCAGGGCGACTTCGGCGCGGGCGTCGTCGAGCTCCTCGCCGGTGAACCGGCCGGAGTCCGCACGCCCGCGGTGCAGGTCGGCCACCGACTGCCCGGCGCTCCGCTCAAGCCACCACCACCCGAGCGCGACGCCGCCGCCGAGCAGGACGACCAGGACGACGGCGGACGCGTCGGGTGCACCGTCGTCCCAGCCGGACACCACGAACCAGGCCAGCAGGACGGCGGGGACGAAGGCGAGCCCGGCGCGGCGTCCGCGGCGTCGGCGGCGGGCCAGCCGCAGCACGGACTGCTCGGCGTCGTCGCCGACGCCGCTGCCGTCCACCCGGTCCCTCTCGTCCATCTGCCGCCCTCGTCCACCACCGGTGCCGGTCGGGCCCATGATCACGGACCAGGGGCCTGCTGTCGCGCCGAGGACGGCGTGCTCAGCCGGTGCGGGGTGCCGGCACCAGGCTGGTCTCCAGGCCGAAGACCTCGCCGGCGCCGGCAGCGGTGAGCGGCCGGGCCATGAGGTACCCCTGGGCGTGCTGGCACCCCTCGGCCAGCAGCGCGGCGAGGTCCTCCGGCCGCTCGACGCCCTCGCCCACGACGGTCATCCCCAGCGCGTGCGCGGTGCGGATCATGAGGTTGAGCAGCGAGCGCGAGGCAGGGTCGTCGGAGCCGACGAACGAGCGGTCGATCTTCAGGGTGTCCACGGGCAGGGTGCCCAGCTGGCCGATGCTGGTGTACCCGGTGCCGAAGTCGTCGATGGCCACGGCGACCCCGAGCGACCGGAGGCTGGCCATGTGCTGCACGGCGGTCGGCGAGTCCACCAGCACGGTCTCGGTGACCTCCAGGACCAGCAGCCCCGGGGGCAGCCCGGTGGCCGCCAGGGCCTCGGCCACGTGCTCCACCACCAGCGGGTCGGCCAGGTGCCGGCCCGAGATGTTGACCGCCATGGTGCGGCTCAGCGCGTCGGGGTTCCCGCTGCGCCAGGTCATCAGCTGGCTGCACGCCTCGTGCAGCACCCAGCGGTCCAGCGTGCAGACCAGCTCCGACTCCTCGGCGACCGGCACGAAGTCGTCCGGCGGGAGGGTGCCGAAGCCGGGGCGGTCCCACCGCACCAGTGCCTCGTAGCCGACCAGCGACCCGCCGTCGACGGTCACCACCGGCTGGTACTGCAGCCGCATCTCGCCGCGTTCGATGCCGAGGGCGAGGGCGTCCTCCAGGTCGCGCTTGCGGGCGATGCGCAGCCGCAGCGACTCGTCGAACACCTCCACCCGGCCCCGGCCGCGCTGCTTGGCCAGGTAGGCGGCGGCGTCGGCCTGGGCCAGCAGGGTGTCGGCGTCCAGTTCGCCGTCCTGGTGCATGGCCATGCCCACGCTGGCCCCCACCGAGACGTGCACCTGGGCCCCGGAGGCCGAGCGCACCGTCGCCGGCTGGGCCACCGCCTGCACGAGCCGCTCGGCCATCACGTGCACGACGGTCTCGTCCCCGCCCTCGACGACGGCGACGAACTCGTCCCCGCCCAGCCGGCACACGGTGTCCCCGGCCCGCATCTGGCTCTCCAGCCGCTGGGCGACCGCGCGCAGCAGCTGGTCGCCGGCGGCGTGCCCGTGCCGGTCGTTGACGACCTTGAAGCCGTCGAGGTCGATGAAGAGCATGCCGACCGCCGCACCGGCGCGCTGCCCGCGGGCCAGCGCGGCCCGGGTCAGTCGCAGCGCCTGCGCGCGGTTCGGCAGGTCGGTGAGGGGGTCGTGGGAGGCCTGGTGGGCCAGCTCGGTCTGCAGCCGGTCGTGCTCGCGCACCGACTCCACCAGCTGGACCACCGAGTCGTGGACGACCCGGCCCAGGGGCCCGGGGAGGGCATCGGCCAGGGAGGGGTCGTCGAGCTCGCCGCGCGTCACCGCACCGGCCTGGTCCTGGATGCGGACCAGGCTGTCCACGACCTCGCCCAGCGTCGCGGCCACCAGCCGCACCTCGCGGGGGCCGCTGACCGGGACGTCGACGAGCTCACCCTGGCTCACCTGCACGGCGCGCCGTGCGACCCCGAGCAGCGACCGGGTCACCCGGCGGCTCGTGCGCCAGGCCAGCAGCGCGGCGGCGACGGTGATCGTCACCGCGCCGGCGATCGCGAACGTCCGCTCCTGCAGCGCTGCGGCCCGGTCGGCCTCGGCCGAGGCGGACGCGGCCTCGGCCGCGGCGGTGAGCAGCCGGGACGCCGCCGCGTTGCGCTCGTCGTCGGCGGACAGGAGTGCGCCGAGGGTGACGAAGGAGGGCAGGACCGGGTCGCCGGTGAGGGTGCTGTCCATCAGCCGGGGGCCCGCGCCGCTGTCCAGGGCCGCCCACCGGGCGGCCAGGGCCGGGTCGCCGACCTCGTCCAGGCGGCCGGTGGCCCGGTCGAGCTCGGTGCGGGCGGCGGCCCAGGAGACCGTGGTGGACGCGCCCTCGCCGTCCATCGCGGTGGTCAGGAACGCGACGAGCTCGGTGCTGGCCGCCTTCGCGTAGGCGGCGCCGGCGTCGAGGTCGCGGAGCGCGGTGGTGGTGGCCGGCGTGAGGTCGTCGGTGGTGGCCTGCGCCATGACCTGCTGCCGCGCCCGCACGAGGTCGTCGGTCAGGGCGGTCATCCCGGCGTACAGCGGCGTCAGGGCCGCGCGCGAGGCCTGGGCGTCGATCGCGGTCCGCAGGTCGGCGAGCCGTGCGGCCACGTCGGTGGCGACCCCGGCGGCACCGGGTGCCTCGACCGCCCCGGCGAGGGCCTCGTCGGTGCGCGCCCGGGCGGCGCTCAAGCGGTCCCGGAGCTGGTCGGCGGCCGAGGCGACGAACACGGCGGGCAGCTGCAGGGCCTGGCCCAGGGTGGGGTCGGCGAGCCCGGCGAGCCCGGTGGCCGGCAGGATCTCCTGCTGCACGGCCGCGGCGGCCTGGGTCAGTGCGCTGGCCGCGTGGACGGCGGTCTCGGCGTCGGCCGCGGCGGATGCGGACACCGAGGCCCGGGCCACGACCCATCCGGCGCAGGCCACCAGCCCGAGGAGGGGCAGGGCCAGGGACGCCGCCAGGAAGACCCACAGGGGACGTCCGCCGACGAGGGCTGCACGGCGCTCCACCCTGCCTGCATCGGTCGCAGGGCCCGTCGGTTGACCCACTCCACCGATGGATCACCCCAACGGGTCGACGGGCGCCGCGTGCGGCGGCACCCGACCATGTCCGGGTGACCTCGACCGCCCGGCCCCCGCTGCTGATGCGCCCGGGGTGGCGCACCCTGCGGGTGGACGCCGCCGGGTTGGTGGTCGGCACCGTGTTCGCGGTGCTGGCGATGACGCCCTCGCTGCTCCCGCGCAGCTGGTTCTTCCAGGCCGTCGTCAGCGGCATCTCCGCCGCGATCGGCTACGGGCTGGCCCGCGGCGCCACGTGGCTGCTGCGCCGGTCCGCGCGGTGGCGTCGCGTGGAGGCGTGGGCGGGGGAGCACGTGCCCGGCCGGGTGCGCCGGGTCGGCTGGGTGCTGCTCCTGGTCGCCGTCCCGGTGTCGCTGCTGGTGGCGCTGACGATCGCCTCGGACTGGCAGCGCGAGGTGCGGTCGCTCATCGGCATGCCCGAGGAGACCGCCGCGGGCTGGCTGCGGGCCGCCCCGGCCGTCGTCGTGGTGGCCGCCGTCCTCGTCGCCGTGGCCCGCGGGGTGCGGTGGCTGGCCCGCGGGGTGACCCGCGTGCTGCGCCGGGTGCGGCTGCCGCGCCGCCCCGCCCAGGTGGTCGGCGCACTCGTGGCCGCGGCCCTGGTGGTAGGGGTGGTGGACGGCGTCGTGCTGCGGTGGGCGCTGTCGGCGGCCGACACCAGCTTCAGCGTCTCCAACGAGCAGACCCCCGACGGCGTCGAGCAGCCCGCCCTCGCCGAGCGCTCCGGGTCCCCGGAGTCCCTCGCGCCCTGGGACACCCTCGGCTCCCAGGGGCAGGCATTCGTGGCCGGTGGCCCGTCGCGGGCGCGCATCGCCGAGGCCGCCGGCATCGACGAGGAGGACGTCGTGGTGCCGGTGCGGGTGTACGTCGGGCTGGAGTCCGCCGACGCCCCGGAGGACCGCGCGGCCCTCGCCGTCCGCGAGCTCGAGCGCACCGGCGGCCTGGACCGCGCGGTGCTGACGGTGGTCACCACGACCGGCACCGGGTGGGTGAACAGCGCCGCACCGCAGGGGCTGGAGCTGATGCACGGCGGGGACGTCGCGACCGTGGCGACGCAGTACTCCTACCTGCCCAGCTGGCTGTCCTTCCTGGTCGACCGGTCGCGGGCGGCGGCCGCCGGGCGCACCCTCTTCGACGCCGTGCACGCCCGGGTGCAGCAGCTGCCCGAGGCCGAGCGCCCGCTGCTGCTCGTGTACGGCGAGAGCCTGGGGTCGGCGGGCTCGGAGGCGGCCTTCGACGGGCTGGCCGACATCCGGGCGCGGGCCGACGGCGTCCTGTGGGTCGGCCCGCCGCACAGCAACGAGATGTGGTCGGCGCTGGTCGAGCGGCGCGACCCCGGGACGCCGGAGGTCGAGCCCGTGTACGCAGCGGGCATCGCGGTGCGCTTCGGCTCGGAGGTCGCCGACCTGGCGCAGCCCGACACCCCCTGGCTGGACCCCCGCGTGGTCTACCTGCAGCACCCGACCGACCCCATCGTGTGGTGGTCGCCGGACCTGCTGCTCTCCCGCCCGGACTGGCTGGTCGAGCCCCGGGGGGAGGGGGTGTCCCCGGCGATGAGCTGGTACCCGGTGGTGACGTTCTGGCAGGTCACCGTCGACATGACCAATGCCCAGTCCCCGCCCGACGGGTACGGGCACAACTACGGGGACCTGCTGCTGGACGCCTGGGCGCTCATCGCCCCGCCGCAGGGCTGGACCGCCGCCGACACCGACCGAGCCCGGGCCGTCGTCGGGTGACCCCGCCCACGGGCCAGGATGGTCCGGTGCCCGACGACGACCTGTACCCCCCGCCGCCCGCCTTCGCCGCGCAGGCCAACGTGGGCCCCGGCACCCGCGAGCGTGCGGCTGCCGACCCGCAGGCGTTCTGGGCCGAGCAGGCAGCCCGGCTGCAGTGGGACCGGCCGTGGGACGACGTCCTCGACGACTCCGCCTGGCCCACGGCGCAGTGGTTCACCGGCGGGCGGCTCAACGTCGCCGTCAACTGCCTGGACCGGCACCTGGCCGCCGGGCGCGGGGACGTCGTGGCCCTGCACTGGGAGGGCGAGCCCGGTGACCGGCGCACCGTCACCTACGCGCAGCTGCACGAGCAGGTCTGCCGCCTGGCCCACGGCCTCATCGAGCTGGGCGTGCGGGCCGGTGACCGCGTGGTGCTCTACCTGCCGGTGCTGGTCGAGACGGTCGTGGCCACGATGGCCTGCGCCCGCATCGGCGCGGTGGTGAGCCTGGTGTTCGGCGGCTTCTCCGCCGACGCGCTGCGGTTCCGGGTCGCCGACACCGGCGCGACGGTCGTGGTGGCCAGCGACGGGCAGTTCCGCCGCGGGCAGGCCGTCCCGGTGAAGTCGGTCGTCGACGAGGCGGTCGCCGGCCTGGACCACGTCGAGCACGTGCTGGTGGTCCGCCGCACCGACGAGCAGGACCTGCCCTGGACGGCGGGCCGTGACGTCTGGTGGCACGACCTGCTCGAGCGCCAGCCGGCCCAGCACGAGGCCGCGTCGTTCGACGCCGAGCACCCGCTGTTCATCGTCTACACCTCGGGCACCACGGGCCGGCCGAAGGGCCTGGTGCACACCACCGGCGGGTACCTCACTCACGCCAGCTGGACGCACTGGGCGCTGTTCGACGCCAAGCCCGACGACGTCTACTGGTGCCAGGCCGACCTGGCCTGGGTCACCGCGCACACCTACGTGCTCTACGGCCCGCTGTCCAACGGCGCCACCCAGGTCGTCTACGAGGGCAGCCCGCTGACCCCGCACGCCGGCCGGCACTTCGAGGTCGTCGAGCGGTACGGGGTGACCGTGTACTACACCGCCCCCACGCTCGTGCGCACGTTCATGAAGCACGGGCCCCAGCTGCCGGCCGGGTACGACCTCAGCTCGTTGCGGCTGCTGGGCTCGGTCGGCGAGGCGATCAACCCCGAGGCGTGGCGCTGGTTGCACGAGCACGTCGGCGGGGGCCGCTGCCCGGTGGTCGACACCTGGTGGCAGTCCGAGACCGGGGCCGCGGTCGTCGCCCCGCTGCCGGGGGTCACGCCGCTCAAGCCGGGCTCGGCCACCCTGCCGGTGCCCGGCTGCGCGGTCGCCGTCGTCGACGACGCCGGGGCCGAGACCGCGCCCGGCGTCGAGGGCAACCTGGTGATCACCGCCCCGTGGCCGGGCATGGCCCGCACCGTCTGGGGCGACCACGAGAGGTTCGTCCGCTCGTACTGGGCGCCCTACGCCGAGCAGGGCTGGTACCTCGCCGGGGACTCGGCCTCCCGCGACGCCGACGGCTACGTGTGGATCGGCGGGCGCATCGACGACGTCCTCAACGTCTCGGGGCACCGGTTGAGCAGCATCGAGCTGGAGTCGGCGCTGGTCTCGCACCCGCGGGTGGCCGAGGCCGCCGTGGTGGGCGCGCCCGACGACGTCACCGGCCAGCGGATCGTCGCCTTCGTCATCACCCGGGACGCACCCGGCGCCGACGACGCCGGGCTGGCCGAGCAGCTGCGGGCGCACGTGGCCACCCGGGTGGGGGCCGTGGCCAAGCCCCGCGAGGTGGTCGTGGTGAGCGACCTGCCCAAGACCCGGTCGGGCAAGATCATGCGTCGCCTGGTCGCCGACCTCACCGCCGGCCGCGGCGGCGGGGACATCACCTCGCTGACCGACCCGACGGCGCTGGCCGCGGTGGAGCGGGCCTGGACGGCGCACCGGGCGGGGGCATGACCCACGCCCGCACCTACGATCACCCGGTGCCGCGCCACCCGATGATCGCCCCCAGCCTGCTGTCCGCCGACTTCGCCCGGCTGGCCGAGGAGACCGCGCGGATCGCCGACGCCGACTGGGTGCACGTCGACGTCATGGACGCGCACTTCGTGCCGAACCTGACCCTCGGCGAGCCGGTGGTGAAGGCGATCCAGGCGGTGAGCCCGGTGCCGCTGGACTGCCACCTGATGATCACCGACCCCGAGCGGTGGGCCCCGGCCTACGCCGAGCTGGGCGCGCACAACGTCACCGTGCACGCCGAGGCCTGCACGGGCGACCCCCGCGACCTGGCGAAGGACCTCCGGGCCGCCGGGGCGAAGGCCGGTCTGGCCCTCAAGCCCGGCACCCCGCTGGAGGACTACCTCGAGGTGCTGCGCGACTTCGACACCCTGCTGGTCATGAGCGTCGAGCCCGGCTTCGGCGGCCAGTCCTTCATGCCCGAGGTGCTGGGCAAGGTCCGCGAGGCCCGCCGGCTGGTCGACACCGGGCACCTCGACCTGCTGGTCGAGATCGACGGCGGCATCAACGCCGACACCATCGAGGCCGCGGCCGAGGCCGGGGTGGACATGTTCGTGGCCGGCTCGGCCGTCTACGGCGCCGCCGACCCGGGTGCCGCGATCGCCGGGCTGCGCGCGCAGGCCGCCCGCGCGATCGCGCCGTGACCGACCCGGTCACCGCCGAGCAGGCCGCCGCCGGCACCCGGTCCGCCGGCGCGGCCACCCCGGCCGAGCACCGGGCCATGGCCCGGGCGCGCGCACTGGGCTGGTCGGCGCTGGGCAGCACCAGCCCCAACCCCGCGGTCGGCGCGGTCGTGCTCGACGCCGCGGGCGCCGTGGTCGGCGAGGGCGCGACCCGGCCCCCCGGTGGACCGCACGCCGAGGTGGTCGCGCTGCAGCAGGCCGGCGCGCGGGCCCGCGGGGGCACCGCCGTCGTCACCCTCGAGCCGTGCAACCACACCGGGCGCACCGGGCCGTGCACCGAGGCGCTGCTGGCCGCCGGCGTCGCCCGCGTGGTGGTCGCCGTCCCCGAGCCCACCGGGCTGGCCGGCGGCGGCGCCGAGCGGCTGCGCGCCGCCGGGGTCGACGTCGTCGTCGGGGTCGAGCGGGCCGACGCCGAGGACGGCGCGCTGGCCCCCTGGCTGCTGGGGTTGCACGAGCAGCGCCCGCAGGTGGTGTGGAAGGTCGCGGCCACCCTCGACGGCCGGGTGGCCGCCGCCGACGGCACCAGCCGCTGGATCACCGGCCCGGTCGCCCGCGCCGCCGTCCACCGTCTGCGCGCCACCTGCGACGCCGTCCTCGTGGGGTCGGGCACCGTGCTGGCCGACGACCCCCAGCTCACCGTCCGCGACGACGCCGGCGCCGACCTGCCGCACCAGCCGCTGCGGGTGGTGCTCGACCGGCGCGGCCGGGTGCCCGCCGGTGCCCGGGTGCGCGACGCCGCGGCGCCCACCCACCTGAGCGCCGCCGCCGACCCGGCCGCCCTGCTCGCCGAGCTGTGGGACCGCGACGTGCGGCGGGTGCTGCTGGAGGGCGGCCCCACGCTGGCGGCGGCCTTCCTGGCCGCCGGCCTCGTCGACGAGGTGGTGCTGCACCTGGCCCCCCAGCTGCTGGGCGCCGGCCCCGCGCTCGTGGGGGGACTGGGAATCACCACGATGGCCGACGCGCTGCAGCTGCAGACCCTGGACGTCACCCCCCTCGGGAGGGACGTGCAGGTCCGCTACCGGCCCACCCGGCACACTGGTGGCGCACCGCGACCCGAGGAGACGACCAACTGATGTTCACCGGCATCGTGGAGGAGGTCGGCACCCTCGTCGTCCGCGACGACCAGGGCGACTCCGCCCGCCTGCGCGTCCGCGGCGCACGGACGCTCGAGGGCGTGGCCCTCGGCGACTCGATCGCGGTCAACGGGGTGTGCCTGACCGTCACCGGCATCGACGGGGAGGTCTGGAGCACCGACGTGATGGCCGAGACCCTGCGCCGCAGCAGCCTCGGGGCCCTGGTCGACGGCGACCCGGTGAACCTCGAGCGCGCCGTCACCGCCGGCACCCGGCTGGGCGGCCACATCGTCCAGGGCCACGTCGACGGCGTCGGCACCGTCGCCTCGACCACCCCGAGCGAGCACTGGACCGTCGTCCGGGTCGCGCTGCCCGAGGGCATCGCCCGCTACGTCGTCGAGAAGGGCTCGATCACCGTCGACGGCGTCTCGCTGACCGTCAGCGCCTGCTCCGCGGCCACCGACCCCGAGCCTTGGCTCGAGGTCTCGCTCATCCCCACCACCCTGCGCGAGACCACCCTGGGCACCCGGGCCGTGGGCGACCGGGTCAACCTGGAGGTCGACGTCATCGCCAAGTACGTGGAACGACTGATGGGAGCACGCTCGTGACCGGCCGGCTGGACCCGATCGAGGACGCGATCGCGGCGATCAAGGCCGGCAAGCCGGTCGTGGTCGTCGACGACGAGGACCGCGAGAACGAGGGCGACCTCATCTTCGCCGCCGAGCTCGCCACCCCCGAGCTGGTCGCCTTCATGGTCCGCTACACCTCGGGCTACATCTGCGTGGCCGTGACCGAGGAGGACGCCGACCGGCTCGACCTGCCCCCGATGTTCCGGGTCAACCAGGACCGCCGCGGCACCGCCTACACCGTCACCGTCGACGCCCGCGAGGGCATCAGCACCGGCATCTCGGCCACCGACCGGGCGCACACCATCCGGCTGCTGGCCGCCGAGGACACCTCCAGCGCCGACCTCTCCCGGCCCGGGCACGTCGTCCCGCTGCGGGCGCGCGACGGCGGGGTGCTGCGCCGGCCCGGGCACACCGAGGCCGCCGTCGACCTGGCCGTGCTGGCCGGGCTGCGCCCCTCGGGCGTGCTCTGCGAGGTCGTCAGCGAGAAGGACCCCATCGGCATGGCCCGCAGCGACGAGCTGCGCGTGTTCGCCGACGAGCACGACCTGGTGCTGTGCTCCATCGCCGACCTCATCGCCTACCGCAAGCGGTTCGACAAGCTGGTCGAGCGGGTCGCCGAGGCCAAGGTCCCGCTGCCCCCGGGCCTGTTCACCGCCGTGGGCTACTCGAGCTCCTACGACGACCGCGAGCACGTGGCGTTCGTCTACGGCGACGTCGGCGACGGCGAGGACGTGCTGGTGCGGGTGCACTCCGAGTGCCTCACCGGTGACGTGTTCGGTTCGCTGCGCTGCGACTGCGGGCCCCAGCTGCAGGCCGCGCTGGCCGCGGTGGCCCAGGAGGGCCGGGGCATCGTGCTCTACGTCCGCGGGCACGAGGGCCGCGGCATCGGCCTGCTGCACAAGCTGCAGGCCTACCAGCTGCAGGACGCCGGCGTGGACACCGTCGACGCCAACCTCGACCTCGGGCTGCCCGCCGACGCCCGCGACTACGGCACCGGCGCGCAGATCCTGGTCGACCTCGGCGTGCACTCGATGCGGCTGCTGACCAACAACCCGGCCAAGCGGGCGGGCCTGGAGGGCTACGGTCTGCGCATCACCGGCCGGGTGGGGCTGCCCAGCCACGTCACGCCGGAGAACATCGGCTACCTGCGCACCAAGCGCGACCGCATGGGCCACATCCTCGACATCGTGGACCCCGGCGAGGACATCCCGGTGCCGGTCGGCACGACCACGCCGATCCGGGTACCCGAGCAGGACCAGTGACCACACCACAGCAGGGGAGACGAGCATGAGCGGCAGCGGGGCACCGGGCGCGCAGACGGTCGACGCGTCGGGGGTGCGGCTGGGCATCGTGGCGGCGCGCTGGCACCACGTCATCTGCGACTCCCTGCTCGAGCGGGCCCTGGCCTGCGCGGCCGAGATGGGCGTCGTCGACCCCACCGTGGTGCGGGTGAGCGGGGCGCTGGAGCTGCCGGTCGTGGCCCAGGCGCTGGCCGCCGACCACGACGCGGTGGTCGCCCTCGGCGTCGTCATCCGGGGCGGGACGCCGCACTTCGAGTACGTCTGCGACGCCTTCACCGCCGGGCTCACCCGGGTGTCCCTGGACACCGGTGTGCCGATCGGCAACGGCGTCCTGACCACCGAGGGCGAGGGCCAGGCCCGCGACCGGGCCGGCCTGGAGGACTCCGCGGAGGACAAGGGCTGGGAGGCCACCGTCGCCGCCCTGGACACCGCGGTCACCCTGCGCGGCCTGCGCACCCCGAAGCGGGACACCGGCTTCGGGATCGGCAGCTCGTGAGCACCTCGTTCGACGAGCTGTTCGCCCAGCTGCAGGCCAAGGTCGCCGCGGGGGACCCGGCGTCGGGCACCGTCGCCGCGGTGCAGGCCGGGGTGCACACGATCGGCAAGAAGCTGGTGGAGGAGGCGGCCGAGAGCTGGATGGCCGCCGAGCACGAAGGTCCCGAGCGCGCCGCCGAGGAGCTCAGCCAGCTCCTCTACTGGACCCAGGCCATGATGATCGCCAAGGGCCTGACCCTCGAGGACGTGTACACCCACCTATGACCAGGAGCCACCCCGTGCTGCGCGTCGCCGTCCCCAACAAGGGCGTCCTGTCCGAGCCCGCGGCCGAGATGCTGTCCGAGAGCGGCTACCGCCAGCGCCGCAGCACCAAGGACCTCGCGGTCTACGACCCCGACTCCGACACCGAGTTCTTCTACCTGCGCCCCCGGGACATCGCCGTGTACGTCGCGGCCGGCACGCTGGACGTCGGCATCACCGGCCGGGACATGCTGCAGGAGACCACCCCGCCGGACACCGAGTCGCCGGCCGAGGAGGTCATGCCGCTGGGCTTCGGCCGGTCCTCCTTCCGGTTCGCCAGCCCCACCGGCTCGGGCATCGAGGCCGTCGCCGACCTCGCCGGCACCCGCATCGCCACGGCCTACCCGGTGCTGCTGGAGAAGTTCCTCGCTGAGTCGGGCATCGACGCCGCCGTGGTGAAGCTCGACGGCGCGGTCGAGACCGCCTGCCGGCTGGGCGTGGCCGACGCGGTGTGCGACGTGGTCGAGACCGGCACCACGCTGCGCCAGGCCGGCCTGCACGTCATCGGCGACCCCGTGCTGACCAGCGAGGCCATCCTGGTGCGCCGGGCCGGTGCCGAGGAGAACCCGGCCGTCGCCCAGCTGCAGCGCCGGCTGCGCGGGGTGCTGGTCGCCCGGCAGTACGTGATGCTCGACTACGACTGCCCCGACCAGCTGCTCGAGCAGGCCACCGCGATCACGCCAGGCCTCGAGGGCCCGACGGTGAGCCGGTTGCAGACCCCGGGCTGGTCGGCCGTGCGCGCCATGGTGCGCCAGTCGGAGACCAACCGGCTCATGGACGAGCTCTGGGACCTCGGTGCCCGCGCCATCCTGGTGACCTCGATCCACGCCTGCCGCATCTGACCCCGCGGAGCACCCGTGCAGATCGACGCGAACCAGCAGCCGGCCGTCGTCACCGACGTCGACGACCTGCGCCGGCTCGAGGTGCTCGCGCCGGCGGACCTGCCCGACGCCGACCTGGCCGCCCGGCTGGGCCAGCTCGGCCGGCTCGACGGCGACCACGTCCGGCTGTCCGTGGCGCACCTGCGGCAGGCGGGTCCCGCCGACGCCGGGTGGGCGCAGGGGTTCGACGGGATGATCGCCTACGCAGGGTCGAAGGGCTGGGTCGAGGGCGACGCGGTGCGCGCCCACGTCGTCCGCACCTGACGCAGCCGGCCCCGGTGTCGGGGAACCCGGGGTGCTCTGGGGTGTCCAGGGCCTGCGCCCCCCGACGTCGGGGGGCGCAGGAGCTGCGGCGTCAGGCGGGGCGCAGCGCCTTCACGACGACGGCCACCACGATCGACAGGCCACCGACCACGGCGACCGCGACCGCGATGCCCGACAGCGCGCCCGAGAGCGCGATGACCAGCAGCGGGCACAGGAACTCACCCAGGAACAGCGCCGCGGTCCAGCGGCCGGTGCCGCGGCCGCGCTCGGCCAGCGAGAGGTTCGAGACCACCCAGGTGAGCAGGCTGGGCAGCATGATGCCGGTGCCCGCGCTGGCGACCACCGCGCCGACGACGGCGACCGGGACGGCGGGCGCCAGGCCCATCACGACCAGCCCGACGCCGGCCAGGCCGAAGGCCAGCGGCAGCAGGAAGGCCGGGCCGCGTCGCACGATGCGCGGGAAGGACGCCGCCCCGGCCGCGGTGGCCAGCGACGCCAGCGCCGCGATGCCGCCGATGGCCGCGGTCTCGGTGACGCCCAGGCCGTCGAGGACGTAGGAGAGCTCGACGATCGGGGTGTAGAACACGACGCCGCCCACCAGGCTGACCGCCAGCGGGACCAGCATGCGGCGCCACGGCAGCGGCGGCAACGCGCCGGCCACCCGGGCGGGCACGGTCGGCGTCCAGACCAGGACGGCGGCCAGCACGGCCAGCGGCAGGCCGACCAGGTACAGCCAGAACGGGGTGCGCCAGTCGTTGCTGCCCAGCGCGCCGCCCAGGCCGAAGAAGACGGTGGCGGCCAGCGTGGTGACGATGGTCTGCAGGCCGAACAGCTTGGCGCGGCGGGAGCCGGCGGAGTAGTCGGCGGTGAGCGTGGTGCAGCAGGTCATGATCGCGGCCTCGGTGATGCCGACCCCGATGCGGGTGGCCAGCACGGCGGGCAGCGAGTCCAGCAGCACCGGCGCGGTGCCGAGCAGCGCGTAGACGGCCAGGGCGCCGACCAGCAGCCGCTTGCGGCCGACGGCGTCGACGATGCGACCGGCGATCGGGGCCAGCAGCGCGATCATCAGCGCCGGGGCCGTGAGCACCAGCGGGGCGAGCGCGTCGACCCCCGGGGTGCCGGCGAAGGCCCGCTGCAGCGTGGGGAGCACGGGGGAGAGCAGCACCGCGCCGAGGATCGGCATGCAGCTGGCGGCCATGAGGACCGCGATGGCCGCGCGGCCGGCGGGTCGCCCGGTGACCGGGTGCAGGGCGCCGACGTCGGCGGCGTCGAGGCCGGTGGCGGCCGCGCCGGGGACGGGGCCGTCGAGGGTCTGGGACACGGGCGTTCTCCTGTGCTCGGCGACGGACATCGGTGACCGTCGTCACTGAGCTGGGAGTGTGGGGATCCGGGACGTCTGCGGTCCAATAGATCCCGCAGGCCCGTGCATCAGTGCGGTGGATGCCTCACCCGACGGGCGTGGTCGCCTGCCGGGCGGCGCGCACCACGAGGTCGCGCAGGAAGACGTGGTCGGGGTCGCGCTCGTAGACCGGGTGCCACCACATCGCCTCCACCAGCCCGCCGACGTCTAGCGGGCAGGACAGCGTGCGCACCCCGCTGTCCAGCGGCAGCAGGTCGACCAGCCGCCGCTGCAGCAACGAGATCCGGCGCGAGCCGGCGACGAGGCCGGGCACGGTCAGGAAGTTCTCGGTGACCACCTGCACCCGGGGCTCGATGCCGCGCTGGCGCAGCACCCGCGCGGCGGGGGTGGAGGCGTTCGGCCCGTGGTACACCGACACCCAGGGCAGGGTGCGCAGCTGGTCGACGGTCACCGCGTCGTCGACCTCGGGGTGGTCGGCGGAGAGGACGACCACCCACTCGTCGGCGTAGAGCTCGGCGTGCGGCAGGTCGGCCAGGAAGCCCATCGGCAGCAGCATCAGGTCGACGGCGAGCAGGGCCTGGTCGGCCCGGTCGACCAGCTCGGGGGTGTGCGGGGCCAGCCGCAGCCGGGCGTGCGGGGCGACCTCGTCGAGCAGGGCGGCCAGGGTGTCGCCGAGCACCGTGACCCCGTAGTCCGACAGCAGGAGGCTGAACTCCCGCGTGGACTCCGCGGGGTCGAAGGTCGGCTGGGCGGTGAAGACCCGGTGCACCGACTCCAGCGCCAGGCGGGCCTGCAGCTGGAGCTGGCCGGCCAGCGGGGTCAGCCGGTACTCGTTGCCGACCCGGGCGAGCAGCTCGTCGCCGAAGTGCCGGCGAAGCCGGGCCAGCGACGCCGACAGTGCGGGCTGCGAGAGGCCGAGCTGGCGGGCCGCCTTCGTGACGCTGCGCTGACCCAGCAGCGCATCGAGGGACACGAGCAGGTTGAGGTCGAGGTTGGCCACGTGCACGCCGCGCATCATCCACCGCGGTGATGCCGGTCATCAAGGATCGGCGCTTCCCTGATGACCCCGCAGGGCCGAGAGTGGGCCGCGTCACCGACGACAGGAGCCCCCGTGTTCGACCCGCAGGATCCCGAAGCCACCATCGCCGCCGCGGCGGGACGGGTCTCCAACTGGGGCCGTTGGGGTGCCGACGACGTGCTCGGCACCCTGAACCTGCTGACCCCGGACAAGCGCGTGCAGGCCGCGGCGCTGGTGCGCACCGGCGCCAGCTTCGACCTCACCCAGCACTTCAACACGAACGGCCCGCAGAAGGGCTGGCTGCGCCGGGTCAACCCGGTGCACGCGATGCTCGGCACGGGGCTGGACGCCGAGGCCGGCATCCCCGCCTTCCCGCACGGCATCGGCGGCGCCGACGACATGATCACCATGCCGCTGCAGGCATCCACCCAGTGGGACGGCCTGGGCCACATCTTCGACCACGGCACGGCCTACAACGGCCGCCGGTCCGGCGCGGTCGTGACCAGCGAGGGCGACAACACCACCGGCATCGAGACCACCGCCGGACGCTTCGTCGGCCGCGGCGTCCTGCTGGACGTCGCGCGTCACCTCGGGCAGGACGCCGAGCTGCCCGACGGCTTCGCCATCACCCCCGAGCACCTCGACGCGACCGCGGCCGCCCACGGCGTGCAGGTCACCAGCGGCGACCTGCTGCTCGTGCGCACCGGCCGCCTCGCCCGCGCCCGGCGCGACATCACCGAAGGTCGCGGCTGGGGCGACTACGCCGGCGGGGAGTCCCCGGGCCTGTCGTTCACCAGCCTGGACTGGCTGCGCGAGCGCGACGTCGCCGCCGTCGCCACCGACACCTGGGGGGTCGAGGTGCGCCCGAGCGAGTTCTCGGTGCCCACCTTCCAGCCGTTCCACCAGGTCGCCATCCCGCACCTGGGCCTGTTCCTCGGCGAGATGTGGGACCTCGAGGCGCTGGCCGCCGATTGCGCGGTCGACGGCGTCCACGAGTTCCTGCTCGCCGCCGCGCCCCTGCCCGTCACCGGTGCGGTCGGCGCCCCGGTCGCCCCGATCGCAGTGAAGTAGGAGAGCTCGACGATGAGTGCAGTGCAGAACGTCCTGGTGGTCGGCGGTGGCCTGGCCGGTGCCGGCGTCGCCATCCGGCTGGCCCGCGCCGGCGTGGCCGTCGACCTGGTCGAGGTCAAGCCCGACGTGCACGCCCTCGGCTCGGGCATCACGCTGCAGGGCAACGCCCTGCGGGAGCTCGACGGCCTCGGCGTCTGGGAGTCAGCGCGAGAGCGCGGCTACCCCTTCGACGTCACCGGTTTCCGCGCCCCGGACCCGATGGGCACCGAGCTGTTCGCAGTCCCCGACGCCAGGACCGGCGGTCCGGACTACCCGGCGGCCATGGGCATGACCCGCCCCGACCTCGCCGGGCTGCTGCACGACAAGGCCGCCGAGGTGGGGGTGAAGCTGCGCTACGCCACCACCACGACCGACCTGGTCCAGGACGAGGACGGCGTCGACGTCACGTTCTCCGACGGCTCCTCGGGCCGCTACGACCTGGTGGTCGGCGCCGACGGCGTCCGCTCGTGGACCCGTCGCATGATCGGCATCGAGCTGGAGACCAAGTCCACCGGCATGGGCATCTGGCGGGCGTTCGGGCCCCGGCCGGCCAGCGTCACCCGCACCGACCTGATCTACGGCGGTCCCTGCTACATCGCCGGCTACTGCCCCACGGGCGAGGACTCGATCTACGCCTACGTCGTCGAGGACGCCCAGGACCGCTCGACCCTGACGCCGGAGGAGCAGCTGGCCACCATGCGGCAGCTGTCGGAGGCCTACCACGGGCCGTGGGACGAGATCCGCGAGTCGCTCACCGACCCGTCGCGGGTCAACTACACGTGGTTCGAGACCCACCTGCTGCCCGCGCCCTGGAACCGCGGCCGGGTCGTCGTGATCGGCGACGCCGCGCACACCTGCCCGCCCACCGTGGCCCAGGGCGGCGCGCAGGCGCTGGAGGACGCCGCCGTCCTCGGACAGCTGCTCGTCGAGCGCGACGCGCTCGACGCCGAGCTCTGGGACGCCTTCCACGACCGCCGCGTCGAACGGGCCCGCACCGTCGTCGACGCCTCCAACCAGCTCGCCCAGTGGCAGCTCGACCACGTGCAGGGCGACGTCGCGTCGCTCATGCGCGGGGTCGCCACCGTCGTCAGCCAGCCCGCGTAACAGGAGAAGACAGTGACCGAACGCCTCATCACCCACCTGCGGCACATCGACCTCGCCGTCCCCGACCTCGCGAAGCAGAAGGAGTTCTTCACCGGCACCTGGGGCCTGAAGGAGGAGACCACCGACAGCGGCCTGTCCTTCCTGGCCGCCGAGGGCAGCCCCGAGCAGTACGTGGTGCGGCTGCGCGAGGCCACCGACAAGCGCATCGACCTGATCTCCTTCGGTGCCGCGAACCGGGCCGACGTCGACACCCTGGCCGCGCAGATGGCCACCGCCGGTGTGCAGCTGGTGCACGAGCCCACCGACCTGCAGACCCCCGGTGAGGGCTACGGCTTCCGGTTCTTCGACGTCGAGGGCCGCACCGTCGAGGTCTCCGCCGACGTCGCCGTCCGCGAGCACCGCAGGATCGAGGAGGGCGAGTCGATCCCGGTCCGCCTGTCGCACGTGGTGCTCAACTCCGCCGAGCCGGAGAAGACGGTGGCCTTCTACGAGCAGCACTTCGGCTTCGCGCTGTCGGACACCCTGATGCACCCGCGGATGGGCAACATGATGTATTTCCTGCGCACCAACGCCTGGCACCACAGCATGGCGGTGGCCCGCGGCCCGCACGCCTCGCTGCACCACGCATCGTTCGAGCTGCGCGGCATCGACGAGTACATGCGCGGCACCGGCCGGGCGCTGCGCGCGGGCGTGGAGAAGATCTGGGGCCCGGGCCGGCACATGGCCGGCAACAACACGTTCTCCTACTTCCTCGACCCGCACGGCAACACCGTCGAGTACACGACCGAGCTCGACCTCGTCGACGAGGACACCTGGCACCCCTCGCTCTACGACTTCACGATCCCCGAGGTCAGCGACCAGTGGGGCACCGCGAACGCGATGAACGAGTTCGTCGCCGCGAAGTCGTTCAACGACCCCGACAAGGGTCTCTTCGTCGCCCCTCCCGTCTGATGAGGTTCGCCACCTGGGAGCACCAGGGCGAGGTGTCCGCCGGCGTCGTCTCCGACGCCGGCGTGCACGGCATCCCCGGCACGACCGTGCTCGAGCTCGTGCGCTCGGGCCTGGCCACCGCGCTGGCCGCGGGGGAGCAGGCCCTGGAGGCCCCCGCGCTGCCGCTGGCCGACGTCCGGCTGCTGCCGCCGCTGCAGCCACCGACCGTGCGCGACTTCGTCGCGTTCGAGGAGCACGTCGAGGGCGTCGTGAAGGGCGTCGGCGCCGGGGGCGGTGTGGTGCCCGAGTGGTACCAGGCACCCACCTTCTACTTCACCAACCCCTACGCCGTCGTCGGCGCCCACGACGACGTCGCCGTCCCGCCGGGCTGCCAGCTGCTGGACTTCGAGCTCGAGGTCGCCGTGGTCGTCGGCCGGGACGGCGCCTCGCTGAGCCCGGAGGCCGCCCGCGACCACGTGTTCGGCTACACGGTGCTCAACGACTGGTCGGCCCGCGACCTGCAGGCCCGCGAGATGAAGGTCAGCCTCGGCCCGGCCAAGGGCAAGGACTCCGCGACGACGCTGGGCCCGTGGCTGGTCACCGCCGACGAGCTGGAGCCCTACCGCGACGCCGAGGGCTTCCTGGCCCTGGACATGCGGGTGTGGGTCAACGGCGAGCTGGTGGGCCAGGACCTGCTGTCCAACATGGGCTGGCCCTTCGAGGAGCTCGTCGCCTACGCCAGCCGGGGCACCGTCGTCCGGGCCGGGGACGTGCTCGGCTCGGGCACCTGCGGCAACGGCGGCTGCCTGGGCGAGCTGTGGGGCCGCAACGGGTCCCGCACCCCGCCGCCGCTGCAGCCCGGCGACGTCGTCGAGATGACCGTCGAGGGCATCGGCACCATCGCCAACCGCGTCGTGGCCGGCATCGACCTGCCGCCCGTCGCCCCCGCGCGCACGCGTTCGCGTGCCCGCACCCGCAGCTGAGAGGAACGCACGTGTTCGAGTACTTCCCGGGCAACTACGTCTGGAACCTGGGCGTCGTCGCGACGCTGAACTCCGGCGGCCTGATCGACGAGGTCGACCGCGCCTGCCGGCCGATCAAGGACGCCGCGCAGCAGGGTGAGGACGCCGGCACCCAGGACTTCCTGCGGGCCTGGACGGCGCTGACCGACCAGCTGGTCGAGCAGGCCGAGGTGGCGGAGAAGGCGGGCCACACCCGCACCGCCGGGCAGCTCTGGTTCCGGGCGACCAACTACCTGTGCCAGGCCGAGCGGATGCTGGCGCACACCAGCCCCGACCGGGTGCCCACCTACCGCCGGGTCACCGAGATCGCCGAGCGGGCCTTCGCCACCCACAGCCCCCGGGTGTCGCGGGTCGAGATCCCCTACGAGGGCACCACGCTGCCGGCCTACTTCAGCGCCGCCCCGGCCACCGACGACGGCCCCGCACCCGTGGTCGTGCTGGTCAACGGGCTGGACTCCACCAAGGAGCACATGTACTCCTCCAACCACTGGCTGGAGCTCGCCGAGCGGGGGATCTCCTGCCTCATGCTCGACCAGCCCGGCACGGGTGAGTCGCTGCGCCTGCAGGGCATCACCGCGCGCATCGACACCGAGGTGTGGGCCGGCGCGGCGGTGGACTGGCTGGAGACCCGGGCCGACGTCGACACCGCGAGGATCGGCATCGTCGGCTGGTCGCTGGGCGGTTACTTCTCCCCGCGGGCGGCCGCCTTCGAGAAGCGCTTCGCGCTCTGCGTCGCCTGGGGGGCGAATCACGACTGGGGTGCGGTGCAGCGTCGGCGGGCCCTGCGCGAGGGCGAGCGCCCGGTGCCGCACTACTGGTCGCACGTGCTGTGGGTGTGGGGCATCGAGGGCGACGAGCACCACCTCGACGCCTTCCTCGACTTCGCCGACGGCGTGCACCTGAACGGGGTGGTCGAGCAGATCACCGTGCCTTTCCTGGTCGCGCACGGGGCTGACGACCGGCAGATCCCGCTGGAGTACGCCCACCGCTCCTACGAGCAGGCGGTCAACTCCCCGAAGCGCGAGCTGCGGGTGTTCACCCCGGAGGAGGGGGCCACCGAGCACATCGGGCTGGACCACCTGCCGCACGTCAGCGTGTTCGTCGCCGACTGGGTCGCCGACACCTTCGCCGAGCTGGGCTGACCGCTGCTGCGTCGGGTGGGCCACCCGCAGCCGTCACCGGGTGCGGGTGGTCCGCTCGGCGAGGTCGATGGCGGTGCAGAGCCCGAGGGTCATGGCCCGGCCGCTGGTGGACCCGGTGGCCAGCAGGGTGGTGATTGCGCCGTCCAGGTCGCCCTGCCCGACCAGCGCCCGGACGACGGCGGCGAACTCACCGCTCACCTGGCCGAGGGCCGCGTGCTTGAGCAGGGCCCGGGACAGCTCGGTGGTGCGGCCGGCGGCCAGGGCGTGCACGCCGGCGCCGAACCGCTCGGCGGCCGGGTGACCCAGCAGCACGAGACCGGCGACGCAGCCGGCCAGCACGTCGTCGCCGGCCGGGGTGAGCCCGGGGCCCAGGCCGACCAGGCGGGTGGCGGTGCGCAGGGCGGCCTCGAGGTCGGCCCGCCGGACGGCGCCGCGCAGGGCCGCCAGCGGACCGCTGGGCCCGCCGGGCAGCCCGGCGAGGGTGAAGCCGCTGTGCGGGGCGTCGCCGTACAGGGCGGTGCGCAGCGTGCGCACGCCCTCGGGGAGCAGGCTCGGGGTCACCCCGGGGAGCCGTGGCCGCGGGTCCCACCAGGCGGCCGCGGAGACCGACAGGTCACCCACGCAGACCCGGCCGCCGCCCACGGTGGCCGGTGCCCCCGAGGGTGCGTTGACCAGGGGGCGGCCGTTGGCCCGGCGGGACAGCACGAGACCCAGCGGCAGGCGGGCGGCGTCGGCGGTGAGCACCCCGACCACCTCGACGCCCTGCGTCGTGGGCACGGTGAGGTAGACCGCCGCCGGGACCGACAGCAGCACGGTGGCCGGGCGGGCCGGTCCGCGCAGCAGCTCGGCGACGCCGGTGCTGGCGGCGGCGGGCACCGAGGGGCCCGGGGCAGCCGGCGGGCGGACGCTGCGGTGGGCGGCGCGTGCCGCGTCCCGGGGGAGCGGGATGGTGGGCACCCCCAGCCGGGCGTGGCCGTGCTCGACGGCGGTGTGCGGCGGTCCTGCGGTGCGCATCGGTCCTCCCCTGGATCCACTCCCGAACCTAGGCGGCGCGTCGACGGGCTCCGTATGGCGGATCTAGCCAAGAATGTGCAGCACCGACCGGGCAGCTCTGACATGATCGGGGCGGAACGGCGGGGAAGAGATCGACATGGGGGACAAGAACGTGACTGAGCGCGATTCCTCGGTGACAGGAACTGCGGACGGTGCTCGCACCACTCCGTTGCGTCAGGCTCCGGCCCGGTCCGAGCCCGCCCTCTCCCGGGTCGCCCCGACCGAGCGCACGGCGCTGGAGGACAGCATGGGGCTGTCGGTCACCCAGCTGCTCGCGCTCACCGACGGCACCCTCGTCGCGGGGTCCGCCGGCGCCGGGCGGGTCGTCCGGCAGGTGGTCGTCGACGACCCCGCCGACCCGCTGGCCGGCGCGGGGCCCGACGTCCTCGTCGTGCTCGGTGCCCGGCTCCCGCCGGCCGACCCGGCGCAGTGCCGGGCGCTCATCGAGCGGCTCACCGCGCTGGGCACGGCGGCGCTGGCCTACCGCGACGCCGACGGCCCGCCCGCGGTGCCCGCCGAGGTGCGCTACGAGGCCGACCGGCGCGGGTTCCCGGTCGTGGCGCTGCCGCGCACCTCCCGGCTCGACCTCGTGGTCGCCGAGGTGTTCGGCGCCATCGTCGCCAAGCAGTCCCAGGCGCTGAGCCTGGCCGACCGCATGCACAACCAGTTCATCGACGTCGCGCTCACCGGCGGCGGGCTGGCCGAGGTCACGGCGCAGGCGGCCACCTTCCTCGACGGCGCCGCCGTGCTGGGGCTGGGCCCCGACCGCGAGATCGCGACCAGCGCCGGGCCGCCCGACGACGTCGCCGAGGTGCGCGACTGGCTCTGGCTGCTCGACGCCGCCGCCGACGACGCCTGGAGCGACCTGCCCACCGCCCGCCGGTTGTCGGAGAACCGCGCCGACCAGGCCATCGTCACCCCGGCCGACGTGCTCGCCGACGCCGACCTGTCCCCGGCCGACGGCATCCTGCTCGTCCCCGGCCACCACGAGCTGCCCGGTGGGGTCGGCGAGTACGCGGTCGCGCCGATCATGGCCGGCGACCAGCGGCACGGCTGGCTGGTGGCGGTCAACCGCCGCGGCCCGATGCTGGTGGGCGCCGGCGCCGTCCTCGAGCGCGGGGCGGTGATCGCGGCCCTCTCGGAGATCCGCCACCAGGCCGTGCACTCGGTCGAGCTGCGCTTCCAGGGCGACATGGTGCGCCGGCTGGTCAGCGGTGCCGTCGGGCACACCGAGCGCGCGCTGGCCTACACCCGGTCGTTCGGGTGGCGGCTCGACGGGCCCGTGGTCGTCCTGGTCACCGCCACCGAGACCGTCGCCGACGCCGTCCTGGACCCCACGCGCGCCCTCGACGTCCTCGACCGGCTGGCCGACGGCTGGCGGGCCGCGATCGACGGCGAGGTGGCCGGGGCCGCCGTCGCCGGGTTGTCCACCGAGATCGTCACCGTGCTGCCGCTGGACGGCCGCACGCCCGAGGAGCTCACCTCGCTGGTCGCCGCGGTCACCGGCCGGGTCAACGCCCGCCTGCGCCGGGTGGGCCGGGTGCTGGCCACCGGCATCGGCCGGCCGGCCCAGGTGCTGTCCGGGCTGGGGGAGGCCCACCAGCAGGCGCAGCGGGCACTGCAGGTGGGGCAGGAGATCCACGGCGAGGCGACCGTCACCCACTTCGACCAGCTCGGCGTCTTCCGGCTGCTGTCGCTGATCCCCGACAGCTCCGAGCTGCGCTCCTACGTCGACGAGGTGCTGGGCTCGCTGGCCGACGCCGCCGACCCCGACTCCGCCGACCTGCGCGACACCCTGCGCGTGCTGCTGGAGACCAACCTCAACGTGGCCGAGTCCGCGCGCCGGCTGCACTTCCACTACAACACGATGCGCTACCGCATCGGCAAGCTCGAGCGCATGCTCGGGCCCTTCACGTCCGACCCCACGCTGCGGCTGAACCTGCTGCTCGCCCTGCACGCCGCCCGCATGCGCGGCCTGGACCAGGCGCACCGGCCGCCGGTCGAGGCCCACGGCCTGCCGTTCACCGACGACGGCCTGGAGGCCCTGTCCCGCTGAGGGACAGGGCCCCCGGGTCAGCCGCGGCGGGCCAGCCGGTCGACCAGGTACCCGGCGGTGAGGCCGAGCGTGGTCCACAGCACCGCGAGCTGGCCGAGCGAGGCCAGCCGGAAGTCCCACACCACCGCGGCCGGCACGTCGGCGCCGATCGCGTCGGGGTTGTCCGGCACCAGGAGCACGGTGGCCGCCACCAGGGCGACCGTGGCCAGCACCCCCGCCGCCGCGACGGCGGAGGGGTGCAGACCGCGGGCCCGCAGCGTGCCGACCATCGCCGACACCAGCAACGCGGTCACCACGCCCGCCCCCAGCACCGCGATGTAGATGGCGGTGCGGGTGCCCACCGTGCCGGGGTCGCCGACCGCGGGCGGGTTGGCCGGCATCTTCACCGCCGGCAGCAGCGCGAACACGCCGAACCCGATCGCGGCCAGTACCGCGGCTCGGCCCGCGTCGGTGCGGCCGGGCAGGCGGTGCCGCACGGCGGCGTAGACGGCAGCGACCACGACGGAGAACACGACCGCCGCGAAGACGGTGCCGAGGAACCCGCCGACCAGCTGGGTGGAGCGGCTGACCAGTTCCTCGTGGCCGTGGTCGTGGCCGCTCCCGCGTGCCTCCTCCAACGCCAGCGCGGGCGCGATGGCCCGCTCGGTGACGACCAGGGCCCACAGGCCCGACGCGGCCCCCGCCACGACACCGGCGAGGGCGAAGCGCCCCAGCAGCGGGGCGAAGCGCGGTGCGGTCTCCGCGCGGTCCTCGACGGCGGTGGCCATCAGTGGCACGGCATGCCCAGCGAGTGCCGGGCGTCGTGGAAGAACTCGTGGGCGAGGTCCCCGGCCGAGGCCAGCACGGCCCCGTCGTCCTGGGCGACCAGGTACAGGGCGAACAGCGCCAGCAGGGCGAGCGCCCAGGCCCAAGCGGGGACGGCGATCGCGGGTGCGGTGCGGGTGCGGGTGTGCTGCGCAGAGGTCATCGGGTGTCCTTCCGTCCATGCCTCGTGGGGTGGGCCGCGGCCGGTGTCCGGCTCCCGGCACGCATCGCCGGTCACGGTGGCGAGGACCGCACCGGACTCCCACCGGCTTCCCTGCACCGCAGCTGTGCGCAAGCTACGGCCGCCGGCCCCGGTCCACCAACGTCGAAGGTGCGCAGCTGCGCAGGCAGAGTGCGCAGGTCAGCGCGCCAGCGGGGGCACCAGCACGCAGTCGGCGCAGGGCCGGGCGCCGGGCAGGCGGTGCAGCAGGCAGCACGAGCGCCGGGCGAAGCCGCCGTCGGGCCGCCACCCGCCGGTGCCGGACAGCGGCCCGCGGGCCAGCAGCGCGTCGAGCACGGCCCGGGCGTGCGGTGCGAGGTCCGGGCGTGCCCCGCCGACGACCACGGCGGTGCCGTTGAGCGCCGACACCACGTTGCCGGTGAGCACCCGGCGGGAGACCGACCGGGTGGCCACGGCCTCGCTCCACGGCCCCACGAGCGGACCCAGCCAGTGCTCGACGAGGGCGGCGGCGACGTCCTCGGGCGTGCCGACCGCCACCCCGTGCACGCCGGACCAGGCCATGGGCACCGGGTTGGACCCGGCCGGCTGCAGCACGACGGTGCCCGGCACCGGCAGCACCCCGGTGACCAGCGCGGCGCCGAGGGCGGGGGACAGCACGCGGGCGACCACCCCCAGGTGCACCAGCGACTGCACCTCCCGCGACCCCGCGGCCGGCCCGAGGACGGCGGACACGGCGGCGGCCCGGGTGTCCAGCAGTCGCCGACCGTCGGCGAGGTCCACCGCTCCGGGCCCGGCGTCGGCGTCCACCGCGCAGAAGGGCCCGAGCTGCGCAGCCGCCCGGAGCACGGCGTCGACGGGGGGCACGACCCGAGCCTGCCACCCGCCGCCGGTGGGGGCGATCACCGCTGGCGCGGGGTCCGCCAGGCGGCCTCCTCGTCGAAGGGCTCGTCGTCGTCGTTCGTCGTCCCGGCGGCCTGCTGCTTGTTGGCGTGCGCCTCCAGCGCTTCGTCCCGGGCCCGGGCCCGGTCGAAGGCCTCGGCCTTCTCCAGCTCGCGCCGCTGCCGCTTGGTCAGCGGGGCGTCGGCGCCCTCGGGCAGCTCGACCCGCCAGTCGTCGCCCTGGCGCCACAGCAGGACGGCGGCGACGGCGAGCCCGACGGGCAGCACGTAGGCGCCCAGGCGTTCCATGCCGCCGTAGCCCAGGAACTGGGTGACACCGGTGCCGAAGAAGATGGTGCCGATGACGCCGACCAGACCGAGCAGGGCGAGCAGGGTGCCCACCGCCTCCGAGCGGGGCCGCACGCCGTAGGCCAGGGCGATCAACCCGAGGCCGCTGCCGAGCAGGTACAGGACGGCGCCGACGGTGTGGGTGGCACCGCCGCTGTCCTCGGGGAAGACCCCGACCAGCACCACACCGACGCCGGCGGCCGACAGCAGGACCAGCGCGAGCCGGCCGCCCAGCCCGATGAGCGCCGGGTACAGCAGGGCCGCGCCCAGGGCGATCAGCACGCCCTGGGTGACGAAGGAGGCGTTCATGGGCCCGGCGGCGGGGGACAGGGCGGTGCCCAGGTCGCTGATCGCCTGGTCCACCCGGCTGTAGCCGCCGAACCGGGCCACCGCGACCGCCTCGACCACGAAGAACTGCAGCGTCAGCACCCACGCCAGCGCGCCCAGCAGGTACCGGGTGCGGCTCAGGGTGGTGCCGGGGGTGGCATCGGGGTCGGTCGTCGCATCGCTCACGGGGAACCATGGTCCCAGCCCGGGGGAGACTGGCGCGCATGAGTGCTGATGCCGGATCGGACCTGGCCCGGCGGGTCGTGGTGGAGCCGGGCAACGGCACCCCGCCCTACGAGCAGCTGCGCGCCCAGCTGGCCGAGCTCGTGCACACCGGCGAGCTGGTCGAGGGCGACCGGTTGCCGACCGTGCGCGGGTTCGCCGAGCAGCTCGGGGTCGCCCCGGGCACGGTGGCCCGGGCCTACACCGAGCTGGAGACCGACGGTCTGGTCGAGGGCCGTGGCCGGGCCGGCACGGTGGTGACCGGCGGGTCGGGCGACCCCGCCCGGGCCCGTCTGCGCGCTGCGGCCAACCGGCTGGTCACCGCTGCCCGCGAGGACGGCCTGGACGACGACACCGTGCTGGCCGTGGTGCACGCCGCCCTCACGGACACGCGGTGAACGCCCGGTGAGCGCCCGATCGGTCGCGCTGTTCGTGCTCGCGGCGCTGCTGGAGATCGGGGGTGCCTGGCTGGTGTGGCAGGGGGTGCGCGAGCACCGCGGTTGGCTGTGGGCCGGCGCCGGGGTGGTCGCGCTGGGCCTCTACGGGTTCGCGGCCGCGCTGCAGCCCTCGGCGGAGTTCGGCCGGGTGCTGGCGGCCTACGGCGGGGTGTTCATCGTCGGGTCGCTGGTGTGGGGCGCGGTGGCCGACGGCTTCCGGCCCGACCGCTGGGACGTCGCCGGGGCGGTGGTCTGCCTGGTCGGCGTCGCGCTGATCATGTACGCCCCGCGCTCGGGATGAGCGCCTGCACCGCCGCCCACTGCGCGGGGGAGAGCCACGAGGGGTTGCTGCCGGCCGGCATGCGCAGCACCTCGGCGTCCCGGGCGACCGGGTCGGACAGCAGCGCACCGCGCGGCACCGGGTCGGCCAGCCGGGTCCACCGGACGACGACGTCGGCCCCGCCCGGGTCGGTGTCCACCACCGTGCCGACCGCGTGCACCCCCGGCGCCACCCGTCCGCTGCACCACAGCAGCACCGGGTCCCCGGGCGTCACCAGGTCCACCCGGTAGGTCCGCCGCACGCACCGGGTGGTCTCGACCTCCGTGCGCGGCTGCCAGTCGGGGTCGACCTCACCGGGCAGCACGGCCGACTTCAGCACCCAGCAGGCGACGTCGTCCCGGGTCAGCACCGCAGGGCCGAGAGGCGGTCGGCGTACCGGTCCACCGCACGACGGGCGACGTCCGGGCGGTCGGCGTAGAGCGCGAGCTGCGGCCCGGCGACCTCGGCCCACGGCACCTCGCGCCCGGCGAGCACCCACCGGTCGCGTGCGGCGGCCGGGTCCAGCCCCAGCGCGTCGAGCACGGCGGCGTCGAGGGGGGCCTTGGCGTTGCCCAGCATCTGGTGCCCGGGCACCGCGGGTTCCCCGGCCCACCCGAGCGTGGCCAGCACACCGGTGCCCACCTCGCGCAGCGTGGCGTTGGCGGGGTGGTTGACCGTCCACATGGCCTCGGCGCCCCCGGCGACCACAGCGTCGGTGGTGTCGACGTCCAGGGCGGCGTTGCGCCGGCGCAGCTCGGCCTGCGACCGGGCGGCGAGGTCCCGCACGGCGTCGGGGTCGGGTCGGGTCGCCTCGACCGCCGCGACCGCCCGGTCGACGTCCCACCCCTGGACGGCGGCGTGCAGCAGCCGGAGGTCGTGGTAGTCGGTGAGCGGGGCGTCCACGCGGGCGCCGTCGGCGTCGTGGGCGTGCACCTGCCAGGGGAACAGGCCCTCGTAGTAGGTGGTGGGCACCCGTACCACGCGGGCGTCGGAGGGCAGCAGCGCGACCAGCTGCTCGCTGCCGCAGCCGGGCACCCGGTACTCGTCCTTGACCGGCTGGGTGACCAGGACCCCGGCCAGGCCCACCAGCTCGTGCAGCCGGCCCACCTCGGCCTCGTCCATCTCGAACACCGGGGGGAGCCGCACGAACTCGACGCCGTGCTCGGCGCCGGCCGGGGCGACCATGCGGCGGATCGACTCGGCCTGGCAGTTGCCCCACACGAACCCGACCGTGCCGGGCTCGACGGCGGCCGGGTCCAGCTCGTGCCAGCGCCGCAGGTGCTCGGGTACCGGGGTCTCCACCTGCGCGTCGGTCATGGGTCCAGCCTGGGACCTCGCCGCGGCGGCGGCAGGGTGAGATGGGCGACCCCGGCTGGCCAGCGGACCCGGCGCTGCCGCAGGGTGGGACCCGTGTCCGCCGTCGCCGCCCTCCCCGTCGGCCACCGGGCGGGCGAGCCGGGTCTGCGCCGGGTGTCGCTGGCGATCTTCCTGTCCGGCGTCGCGGTCTTCGCGATGCTCTACGAGCCGCAGGCCCTGCTGCCCGAGCTCACCCGGGCCTTCGAGGTCACCCCGGCCGGCTCGACGCTGGCGATCTCGGTGTCGACGGTCTCCCTGGCCGTGGGGCTGCTGGTGCTGGGTCCGCTGTCCGACCGGCGGGGCCGCACCGGGATCCTGCAGCTGAGCCTGGCCGCGTCGGCGCTGCTCGCGGTGGGCATCGCGCTGGCCCCCACCTGGCCCGTGCTGCTGGTGCTGCGCGCCCTGCAGGGCTTCGCGCTGGCCGGGCTGTCGGCCGTGGCCGTGGCCTACCTGCGCGAGGAGCTGCACCCCTCGGTGACCTCCCGGGCGATCGGGCTGTTCATCGCGGGCAACGCGATCGGGGGGCTCACCGGCCGGGTCCTGGGCGGTTTCCTCACCGACCTCGGCGGGTGGCGCGTGGCCCTGGGCGGGGTGGCCGTGCTGGGCGTCGCGTGTGCGGTCGCCGTCCGGGTGCTGCTGCCGGCGCCCCGCCGCTTCGTGCCGGTGGACCGCTCGGGGTCGCTGCTGCGCTCGCTGGGCAGCGCGTTCACCGACCCGGCGCTGCTGGCCCTGTACGCCTTCGCGGCTTTCTTGATGGCCGCCAACGTGGCGGTCTACAACGCCGGCACCTTCCGGCTGGAGTCGCCGCCCTACGACCTGACGCCGTCGCTGGCCTCGCTGGTGTTCCTCTCCTACCTGCTGGGCTCGGCCAGCTCGCCCACGGCGGGCTGGCTGGCCGACCGGTTCAGCCGACGGCTGGTCGTGCCGCTGGCCGTCGTGGTCACCGGGGCCGGCATCGCGCTGACCCTGCTGGGGCCGCTGTGGTGCTTCGTGCTGGGGCTGTGCGTGTTCACCGTCGGGTTCTTCGCCGCGCACTCGGTGGCCAGCGGCTGGGTGGCGGCCCGGGCGGCGCTCGGTGGTCGCCCGGTCGGCCAGGCCGCCTCGCTCTACTCGTTCTGGTACTACGTCGGCTCGTCGGTGGGCGGCACGCTGGCGGGGCAGGCCTGGCAGGGCGCCGGGTGGCCGGCGGTCGCCGCATTGTCCGGCGGGCTGTGCGTCGCCGCCTTGCTGCTCACCGTGGTGCTCGGGCGGACCAGGTCGTTGGACCCGGCCCGCCGCTGAGCATCAGGCGTCGTCGGAGTCGACCAGCTCGCGCTCGTGCTGGGTGCGGGCCTCGAGGTTCTCCTGCGAGGGGTGCGGGTCCTTGGCGTGCTCGTGGTGGTCGGCCGAGACGTTCTCGGTGGGCACCATGACGTCGTCGACGGTGGGGGTGGTCTCGTCCTGGGGGCTGGTCATCATCCACCGGTGACCCGGCGTGGCGGGCCCGAAACGTCCCCGCCGAGCGCCTTCGCCGTGGCCCGGACGCCGGGGTGCCCCGCCAGCTGGTCGACCGGCACCGGCAGCGGCAGCCGCCAGTTGGGCCGCTCCATCGCACCGGGCACGTTGGGTCGCCGCTCCACCCCGAGGGCGTCGTCGAGCGTCGCCGACAGCAGCAGGCAGGGGGCGGTCGCCAGCAGCGCGTGCGCCCGCTCGACGGCCTTGGCCACGCCCATGCGCTTCGTGGGTCCGGCGGGGTGGTCGGTGAGGTGGGCCAGCAGCTGCTGGCGGTCGCGCTCCAGCTGGTCGGCCTCGCCGGTGCCCAGCTCGACCTGCTCGGCGACGTCGGACCCGGTCCACAGCCCCGCCACGGTCGGCAGGTCGTGGGTGGTGATCGCGCCCATGGCGGCGGCCGGCCAGTCGGCGGGGGCGTCGTCCTCGAACCACAGCAGGCGGTAGGAGAGCACGCCGTGCTCGGCCATGGCCTCGCGGACGCCGTCCTCGACCGTGCCGAGGTCCTCGCCGACGACGACGGCCTGCGCGCGGTGGCTCTCCAGCGCGACGATGCCGAGCAGGTCCTCGGCCGGGTAGCGCACGTAGGCGCCCTGCACGGGGTCGCCGCCGGGCACCCACCACAGCCGGAACAGCCCCATCACGTGGTCGATGCGCAGGCCGCCGGCGCCGGCCATCGTCGCCCGGATCGACTCGACGAAGGGTGCGTAGTCCGCCGCCCGCAGCCGCCACGGCACCAGCGGCGGGGAGCCCCAGTCCTGGCCCTTGGCGTTGAACGCGTCGGGCGGTGCGCCCACGCTGACGCCCTCGGCGAGCACGTCCTGCCAGGCCCACGCGTCGGCGCCGCCGCCGGAGACGCCGATGGGGAGGTCCTGGATCACCGTGAGGTCGCCGGTGGCGGCGGCCAGCTGGCCGTCGAGCAACCACTGCAGCCAGGCGTGGAAGGCCACCTGCGGCTCGTGGTCGGTCGACCACGCCCGGACGGCGTCCGAGCGCGGGTCGCGCAGGTCGGCCGGCCAGTCGGGCCAGTTCGCCCCGTGCTCGTCGGCGATCGCGGCCCAGTTGGCCCAGTCCTGCAGCTGCTGGCCCTGGTGCCACCACCAGTCGCGGAAGCCCTCCGGGGAGGGGTCGGCGTCGAAGGTGCGCTGCAGCACGGCCCGCTTGAACGCCCAGATCGGGTCGCGGTCGACCAGCTCGGCCCCGTTGAGCTCGGCGGCGCGGGCCCGGTCGTCGTCGGTGAGCTGCACGCCGGGGACGTCGTCCAGGCGCAGGTAGACCGGGTTGCGGAAGCGGCGGGTGGCCGGCAGGTAGGGGCTGTCCTCCTGCTCGGGGCCGGGCCCCACGGCGTGCAGCGGGTTGACCAGCACGAAGCCGGCGCCCTGCGACTCGGCCAGCTCGCGGACGGTGCGCAGGTCGGCGAGGTCGCCGATGCCGGCCGACCCGGTGCCGCGGGCGGCGTAGAGCTGTACGGCCCAGCCCCAGCTGCGCTGCTCGGGCAGGAAGCAGCGGCCCGGGTGCACCACGAGCAGCCGGTCCCGGCCGTCCGGCGTGCGGAGGCGGTGGTAGCCCAGCGGCATGTCCTCGGGCAGCTCGCCGTCGACGTCGACGCTGGTGCCGTCCTCGCAGACCACCAGTGCGCGGTCGACCTCCAGCACGTCGCCGGGGACGGCCACGATCGGGGCGGTGTCCTCGAGGTCGGCCGGCGGCTCGCCGATGACCTCGCGCAGCCGCTCGATGGTCGCCCGGTCGACGGTGTGCTCGGTGTCGAGCGCGTCGAGCCAGCTGTCGTCGATCCCCCAGCGGTCTGTGCTCACCGCCCCATCCTCGGGGCTCGCGGGGCGGTGAGCACCCCGGGCGTCAGGCGGGCTGCACGCCGAACGCCGTCGCCAGGTTCATGATCTTGCGGGCCCGGCCGAGACGGGGCAGGTCGCTGCCGTCGCGGATGACCTGGCCGCGGGCGTCGAAGTCGGCCAGGAAGTCGGTGGCCCAGGCGACGTCGGACGGCGTGGGCGAGATGACCTCGTTGATCACCGGCAGCTGGTCGGTGTCCAGGCAGAGCTTGCCGGTGAGGCCCAGGGAGACGGTGACCTCGGTGGCCTCGCGCAGCACGCCGTGGCTGGAGCCGACCGTCGGTCCGTCGATCGGGCCGGGCAGGCCACCGACGCGGCTGCCCACGACCAGGCGCGAGCGCGGGTAGGCCATGGCGAGGTCGTCGGCGGCGGTGCCGGTGTCGCGGCGGTAGTCACCCGACCCGAAGGCCAACCGGAAGGCCCCGCGGGCCTTGGCGATGTGCACGGCCTCCTCGATGCCCAGCGCGGACTCGACCAGCGCGAGCACCCGGGTGGCACCGCCGAGGCGGTCGTAGGTCTCGGTGACGTGCTCGGCGGCCTCGGTCTTGGCCAGCATCACGCCGGCCAGGCCCGGGAGGCCGGCCAGCGCGGCGACGTCGTCGGCCCAGAACGGGGTGGAGTGGTCGTTGATCCGCACCCAGGCCTGGCGGTCGCGCTGCGTCGACAGGTAGTCGACCACCGAGGCGCGGGCGTCGGGCTTGGCCTTGGGGTCGACGGCGTCCTCGATGTCGAGGATCACCTGGTCGGCCCGCGACGCCAGCTTCTCGTCGAACTCGGCGTGTCCCCGGGCGCCGTTGACCAGCAGCCAGGAGCGGGAGATGTCGGCTTCCACGTGTCGTCTCTGCACGGCCGGTCATCATCCTCGGCGCCGCGGTGTGACTCATCCCCGGGGCTTCGCCCGGCGAGTCGGCACCGCGGCGGCCGGGTCCTCGGGCCACGGGTGGCGGGGGTAGCGGCCGCGCAGCTCGCTGCGGACGGCGGGGTAGCCGGTGGTCCAGAACCCGGCCAGGTCGCCGGTCGTGGCGACCACGCGGCGGGCGGGGGAGAGCAGCTCGAGCCGCAGCGGCCGCCCGGCGACCACCGGGGTGTCCGCCCAGCCGAAGGCCTCCTGCACCCGCATGGACGCCGTGGGGCTCTCGGGGTTCGTGTAGTCCACCCGGTGCCCGGTGCCGCCGGGCACGGTGACCTTCTCCGGGACGACGTCGTCCAGCGTCCCGGCGACCTGCCACGGCACCAGCGCCCGCAACGCGGCCACCACGTCCAGCCGTCGCAGGTCGGCGCGGCTGCGGGCCGCCTGCACCTGGGGGGTGGCGCCCAGCGCGGCGCGCAGGGCCTGGTCGTCGACGGCCGGCCAGGGCTCGCCCAGCCCGGCGGCTGCTGCGGCCAGGCGCTGCCGCAGCGAGGTGGCGGCCGGCGTCCAGCGCAGCAGGTCCAGGCCCTCGGTGCGCAGGCCCTCGGCGACGGCGGCGGCGACCAGCGCGGGGTCGGGGTCGGGCAGCGGCCGCTCGGTGAGCACGATCGCGCCCAGCCGCTCGACGCGGGCTGCTCGCACGTCGCCGTCGCGCCACACGACCTCGGGGCCGTCGGTGTGGTCGCCGACCTCCAGGGCGGTGACCTGGTCCACGGCGACCGCGAGCCGGACGCGGGCGTCCCGCCGTCCCGGCGCCCGGTCGGCCGCGGCGACCGCGATCCACTCGGCACCCGCCAGCGCCGTCCCCGGGGGCAGCTCGGCGCCGGTGCCGGCGGCCAGCAGGTAGGTGCGCTCGGTGCGCGGCCGGCGCCGGGCCAGCCACTCGGGGTGGGCCAGCGCGGTGACCAGACCGGCAGCGGTGTCGTCGGGGATGCCGGTCCGACGGGCGTCGGGCACGGCGCGCTCGAGTCGGGCCACCTCGTCGCGCCATGCACCCGAGTCCCGACCACCCCGGGCCTCCCGCAGGGCGGCCGCCAGGTCGTCCGAGCGCGGGCTGCTGTCGGCCGACAGCAGGGCCACCACCTCAGCGGCCCGGCGGCGGCCGACCAGCGGGGCGCCGTCGAGCAGGGCGCGGGCCAGCCGCGGGTGGGCGCCGACACCGGTCAGCCGGCGTCCGCGCCCGGTGACCCGGCCGGCGTCGTCGACGGCGCCGAGGGTGCGCAGCGTCTGGTCGGCGACGGTCATCGCGGCGGTCGGCGGTGGGTCCAGCAGCGCCAGGCCGGCCCCGCCGGGGGCGCCCCAGGTGGCCAGCTCGAGGGCGACCTGGGTGAGGTCGGCGGTGGCCATCTCCGGTTCGGGGGCGGCGGGTCGGCGGGCGTGCTCGGTCGCCGACCACAGCCGGTAGACCCGGCCGGGGCCCTCGCGCCCGGCCCGACCGGCCCGCTGGGTCGCCGCGGCCTGCGACGCCGGCACGGTGACCAGGGCGCCCAGCCCGCGGGACAGGTCGACCCGCGGGGTGCGGGCCAGGCCGGCGTCGACGACCACCCGGACGCCGGGCACCGTCAGGCTGGACTCGGCGACGTCGGTGGCCAGCACCACCCGGCGCCGTGGCCCGGCGGTCAGCGCGGCGTCCTGCTCGGCGGTGGGCAGCCGGCCGTGCAGCGGGCGCACGTCGACGTCCAGCCCACCCAGACGGCGCTGCACCCCGCCGATCTCGGCGGCGCCGGGCAGGAACACCAGCACGTCGTGCTCGGTCTCGGCCAGGGCCCGGCGCACGGTGTCGGCCACCGCGTCGAGCAGCCGGGGGTCCACCCGGGTGCCCAGCGGGGGCTGCACCGGCGGCGACGGCGGGCACCACACGGTCTCGACGTCGAACAGCGCGCCGGTCGCCTCGACCACGGGCGCGCCGCCCAGCAGCGCGGCCAGCCGCTCGGCCTGGGCGGTCGCCGACATGGCCAGCAGCCGCAGCTCGGGCCGCAACGCCGCCCGGACGTCGAGGGTGAACGCGAGCGCGAGGTCGGTGTCGGTGTGCCGCTCGTGCACCTCGTCGAGGACGACGACGTCGACCCCGGGCAGCTCGGGGTCGGCCTGCAGCCGGCGCAGCAGCAGGCCGGTGGTGACCACCTCGACGCGGGTGGCGGCCGACCGGCGGGAGTCGCCGCGCACGCTGTAGCCGACCCGCTGCCCGACGTCCTCGCCGAGCAGCGAGGCCATCCGCCGGGCGGCAGCGCGGGCGGCCACCCGCCGCGGCTCGGCGACCAGCACCCGGGCCTCCCCGGCGAGGGCCAGCGGCACCAGCGTCGTCTTGCCGGTGCCCGGGGGCGCCACCAGCACGGCACTGCCGTGCGCGTCCAGTGCGGCCGTGAGCTCGGGCAGCACCGCCCGCACCGGCAGGTCGACGTCGCGGGGCAGCACCCGGCCAGTCTGCCCGTCGGCGGGATCAGGACCCGCCGGCCATGCCCTCGGCGAGCGCGCCGAGCACGCTGCCCCGGCCCGGCCCCAGCACGTGCGCGAACAGCGCGCAGGCGAGCTCGTCGTCGGGGGACAGGACGGCGCGCAGCTCGACCGCCGGGCCGCGGATCTCCCGGTGCGCGGTGGCGATCCAGACGCCGTCGCCCAGCACCCGGGCCCGCCTCGAGGTGCGGTGCTCGAACTCGTAGCGGGCCCCACCCAGCGGCAGCGACCCGCGGGTGCGGGCCCGCCGCGTGCCCCACCGGCGCAGGCCGTTGCGCAGGGTGGTGGTCGACCCGTCGGGCAGCTGCACCTCCACCACCTGCCGGGCGCGGGGATGCACCCGCATCCGGCCGAGGCCGTGCACCCGGGCCCGCTCGGCGCCGGAGCCGTCCAGCAGCGAGAGGTAGGACCTGTCCGGTGGCTTGGTCACCCGCCAGTCGCGGGCGGACAGGAAGGGCTGCACGTCGGTGATCATCCCCGGCCGGGTCGCCGCGGGCACCCACAGCCGCTACACATCTCGGGTGACCGTCATCGGCTTCCACGCCAGCCACGAGCAGATCCCGCCCTCGGAGCTGCTCACCGCCGTCCAGCACGCCGAGCAGGTCGGGTTCACCGCCGCGATGTGCTCGGACCACCTCGAGCCGTGGTCGGTGCGCCAGGGCCAGTCCGGGTTCGCCTGGTCGTGGCTGGGGGCCGCGCTGGCGACGACGTCGCTGCCCTTCGGCGCGGTCAACGCGCCCGGCCAGCGGTACCACCCGGTGATCATCGCGCAGGCGATCGCGACGCTGGCGCAGATGAACCCGGGTCGGTTCTGGGTCGCGCTGGGCTCGGGCGAGTTGATGAACGAGCACATCACCGGCCAGCAGTGGCCGCGCAAGGAGCTGCGCGACGCCCGGCTGCGCGAGTGCGTGGACGTCATCCGGGCGCTGCTGGCCGGCGAGGAGGTCACCCACGACGGCCTGGTCACCGTGGACCGGGCGCGGGTCTGGTCGCTGCCCGAGCAGCAGCCCGCGCTCGTCTGCCCGGCCGTCACCGCGGCCACCGCCCGCCGGGGGGCCGACTGGGCCGACGGCCTGATCACCATCAACCAGCCGCACGACCGGCTGCGCGAGGTGCTGGCGGCCTACCGCGACGCCGGCGGGCACGGCCCGGCCACGGTGCAGGTGCACCTGTCGTGGGCGCCGACGGACGAGGAGGCGCTGGAGATCGCGTACGACCAGTGGCGGTCGAACCTGCTGCCGCCGCCCACGTGCTGGGAGCTCGAGGGCGCGGAGAGCTTCGACCAGGTCGGCGAGCTGGTGACCCGCGAGCAGGTGCGCGAGGCCGTGCAGGTGTCCGCCGACCTCGGGCAGCACGCCGCGTGGATCGCCGAGTACGCCGAGCTCGGGTTCGACCAGGTCGTGCTGCACCACGTCGGGCAGACGCAGACGGCGTTCCTGGACGCGTTCGGGTCGCACGTGCTGCCGCAGCTCGACGTCACCCGGCCGGGGCCCGCGGTGGCCATCGACCCGCCGGGGCCCGAGGGTGTGCGCCGTCCCGAGCAGGAGCCGCAGCCGGCCGTGCTGGCATGAGGGTCACCGACACCGCCGACCTCTGGTGGAAGAACGCGGTGCTGTACTGCCTGGACGTCGAGACCTTCATGGACTGGGACGACGACGGCACCGGCGACTTCCCCGGCCTCGTGCAGCGGCTGGACCACCTCGTGGACCTCGGCGTCACGTGCCTGTGGCTGATGCCCTTCTACCCGACCGCCGAGCGCGACGACGGCTACGACATCACCGACTTCTACGGCGTCGACCCGCGGCTGGGCACCCACGGCGACCTCGTGGAGCTGGTCCGCACCGCGCACGACCGGGGGCTGCGGGTGATCGCCGACCTGGTGGTCAACCACACCTCCGACCAGCACCCCTGGTTCAAGGAGTCCCGGCGCTCCAAGGACAGCCCGAAGCGGGACTGGTACGTGTGGCGGGCCGACGCGCCGCCGGACACCAGCGACCAGGTGGTGTTCCCCGACCAGGAGGACTCGATCTGGGAGCTCGACGAGCGCACCGGCGAGTACTACCTGCACCAGTTCTACAAGACCCAGCCCGACTTGAACGTCACGAACCCGCTGGTCCGGGACGAGATCGCCAAGATCGTCGGGTTCTGGACGCAGCTGGGGCTCGACGGGTTCCGGATGGACGCCGTCCCGTTCCTGCTGGACACCGGCGGCGCCGAGGCCGACCGGCTGCCCGACCCGCACGCGTGGATGCGCGACGTGCGGGCGTTCCTGGACCGGCGGACCCACGGCGGGATCCTGCTGGGCGAGGTGAACCTGCCGTTCGAGCAGCAGCTGGAGTTCTTCGGCGGCGCCGACGGCGACGAGCTGACGATGCAGTTCGACTTCATCGGCATGCAGGCCACCTACCTCTCGCTGGCCCGCGCCGACGCCGGCCCGCTGACCCGGGCGCTGCGGGGCCGGCCGGCGACGTCACCGGACTCGCAGTGGGCCACGTTCGTGCGCAACCACGACGAGCTGACGCTGGACAAGCTGACCGACGACGAGCGGCACGAGGTGTTCGCCGCCTTCGGCCCCGACCCGGCGATGCAGATCTACGACCGCGGCCTGATCCGCCGGCTGCCGCCGATGCTGGACGGCGACCCGCGGCGCATCCGCATGGTCTACAGCCTGCTGTTCTCCCTGCCCGGCACCCCGACGATCTTCTACGGCGAGGAGATCGGCATGGGGGAGGAGCTGGCGGTCGGCAGCCGACTGGCCGTGCGCACGCCGATGCAGTGGACGTCGGGGACCAACGGCGGCTTCTCCCGCGCGAAGGCCGCCAAGCTGCCCGGCCCGGTGGTGACCGGCGGGTACGCGCCGGAGTTCGTCAACGTGGCCGACCAGCGCAAGGACCCGGACTCGCTGCTGGCGTTCTTCCGGCGGCTGATCGCGCGGCGCAAGGAGTGCCCGGAGCTGGGGTGGGGCTCGTTCGAGGTGCTGGACCAGCCGCACGCCGCCGTCCTGGCGCACCTGTGCTCGTGGGACGACGGTGCGCTGGTCGCGCTGCACAACCTGGGTGCCGAGCCGGCGGTGGTGCCGGTGGCGCTGGACGGGTGCGGGGCCGAGCACCTGCTGGCCGACCTGCTGGTGGAGGGGACGACGGCGCTCGACGAGCGGGGTCGGGCCGAGCTGGCCCTCGAGGGCTACGGGTACCGCTGGCTGCGGGTGGTGGCGCCGGGGACGCGGAGGCTGCTGTGACGCAGGGTGGGGCGGGGAGTCGAGATGTCGACATGTCGACCGACGCGACGGTGCTGGCCGGGGTGGGTCCGCGGCTGCGGGCGCTGCGCCAGAAGCGGGACCTGACGCTGACCTCGTTGTCGGCCACGACGGGGATCTCGGTGAGCACGCTGTCGCGGCTGGAGTCCGGGGGGCGCAAGCCCACCCTGGAGCTGCTGCTGCCGATCGCGCGGGCGCACGGCGTACCGCTCGACGAGCTGGTGGGTGCACCGGCGGTGGGGGACCCGCGGGTGCGGGCGGATCCGGTGCAGATGCACGGCATGACGATGTGGCCGCTGTCGACGCAGCCGGGTGGCCTGCAGGCCTACAAGTTGCTGATCCCGCCGGGGTCGCCGCGCACCGAGCCCGACCAGAAGACGCACGAGGGCTACGACTGGCTGTACGTGCTGAGCGGTCGGCTGCGGCTGGTGCTCGCCGAGCACGACCTGGTGCTGGGCCGCGGGGAGGCGGCGGAGTTCGACACCCGCACTCCGCACTGGTTCGGCAGCGCGGACGACCGGCCGGTGGAGATGCTGGCGCTGTTCAGCAAGCAGGGCGAGCGCATGCACCTGCGCGCCCGCCCGAAGGGCGCCACCTGACCCGGCGCCACCCGTGCCAGGCCCCTGCGGTGCACCCTCGCGCCCCGACGTCGCCCGCACCGCAGGTGCTGCCCGGATGCATCGAGTCCGGAGCCGTCGAGGGTGGTGCTCCCCGGTCGGACGCCCGGTGCGGCAGCTGCAGACGACGGCTGAACAGGTGTGCGCTGCTGCCCTGACGGATGTCAGAAGGGTGGCTGATCCGCGTCAGGGGCTGTCGAGCTCCCGGTGCCGCCTGCACAACCGACCGTGCCACCGTCCGCGTCGCCGAAGTCGTCACTGGTGGGCCAGAGGGGCAGGCCTGCTGCGGCGCGGGTGAGGGCGGCGTCGAGGTCGGCGTCGATCTGGGCGGCGAGGCGGGCCCGCTCGTCGGTGGCTGCGCGTCGAGCGGCTCGCTGTTGGGGGGTGGGGGTGCGGTAGCGCTTGGGGGTCGGGCCGAGGACGTCGACGAGCGCATCGACCTGGGGCTGCGTAGATCCGGCCACGCTCACCCCGGCCACGCTCGCCCCGGCCACGCCTGCTCCCGCCACGCCTGCTCCGGTCACGCCTGCTCCGGTCACGCCTGCTTCGGCGAGGTGGGCTGGCCGGGTGGTGCGGGTGGGGCTGCCTGGTGGGGTGACGTGGAGGGTGCCGTCGGGGTCCATCTGGAAGGTCCAGCCGGGGGCGTGGGTCTTGAGGCGGTGGTGGCGGCGGCACAGGCAGATCAGGTTGGTGACGCAGGTGGGTCCACCCGCGTGGGGGCGTCGGTGGTCGTGGGGGATGACGTGGTCGAGGTCGACGTAGTGCGCGGGGCGGTGGCAGCCGGGGAAGCGGCAGTGCCGGTCGCGGGCCTTGACGAAGCGGACCTGCTCGGCGGAGGGGGTGTAGCGGTCCACGGCTGGTGGTGGGCCGAGGCCGGTGCCGCGGCGCAGAGCCGCACGGGCCTCGGCGGGAGTGGTGAGGGCGCAGAGGCGGCCGGTGGAGTCGACGACCTCGAACCACACGTGTCCGCCCTCGACGCGGCCGTGTGGACCGGTGGGGATCAGAGCGGCGTAGCGAGCCAGCAGTTCGGCGACTGCCGCGGGTGGGACGGGCAGCCCGCCGATGGCGCCGACCCTGGAGCCACGACGCGTGCTGCGGCCGTCCCCGTCGTCGGACCAGACCACCCGACCTTCGCCGCCGTCGTCGCTCGGGTCGGCGGCGCCGGTCGGCGCATCGGTGTCCATCCCGTGCTGGTCACAGGCGGAGGCCGTGGCCTGGTTGGTGAGCTCGGTGTCGTCGGTGCGTTCGGTGGCCGCCGGGGTCGAGGTGTTCTGGAGGGGGCCGCCGTCGTCGAGATCGGTGAGGTCGACGCGTAGGTGGAGGTTCCAGCGGGCGGCGGCGACGTCGTCGGGCAGCGCCTGCCACGGGCGCGTGACCAGCTGGTGGTGAGCCACGACCCGGAGGACACCGATGGGTCGGCGGTCGCCGTTCTTGCGCATGGTGGCGGCCATGGCGTCGACGACGGTCTGCATCTGCGCGGCCTGGTCGGCGTCGAGGTGGTCGGATCGGAAGGTGGCCAGGCCGTCGCCGGTGCCTGTGGTGGTGGTGTTCTGCTTGGTCCTGCGCTGCTCGGCGCGGCGGTCGGCCTCGGCGGGATCGGCGGCGACGAGGGCGCCGGCGACGCGGTCGGCCAGAGGGGTGGGGCCGGCGCCTTCACCGATCCAGGCCAGGCCTCGGCGGGCGATCGCGTCGACGACGTGGTCGGGGAGCCCGCCGCCGGCGGACTGCTTGCGGTGGGCGAGAGCGTCGACGAGGACGGTGGCGCGGCGGACGTCGATGCGCCCCTCGGCCAGTGCGGCCCAGACCTGGGGGAGTTGCTCGACGAGAGCGCGTTGTTTGCCGACCAGGGTGGTCGCCGTGCTGGTGCTGATGCCCAGCACGCAGGCCACCTCGTCGGTCACCCAGTCGTCGGCCCGGCCATCAGGGTCATCGGGCCGGCCGCCGGGCAGCGGCGACTGGGCGGGTTGGAGGGCGGCCAGGCGGCTGATGGCGGCGGCTTGCAGGGCGTGGAGTTCTGCCTGGGCCTCCGCGACGTCGCGCAGGACGGCGTGGATGTCGGCCCGGTCGGCGTGGACGACGAGCAGCTCGGACAGGCGGGTGGGTCGGTGCACCAGGTCGTCGGGGAGGCCGGCGGCGATCTGGGCTGCCCGTTCGGCCTCCAGCACGGCGGCCTTGGCGGCGGCGGAGGCGTAGACCTCGACCTGGCTGATGCCGATGGTGAGGCCGAACCGGCTGCCGACCACCATGCCGTCCACCGCCACCATCCTCTCCGATCAGTCGAACACGTGTACGAAGAATAGCCCACGCGGACGGTTCGGTCGAGATGGATGCACAGGTCAGGACGCCGTCCACAGCGGTCGTGAGCTGCGGCGAGTTCTGTCGGAGGGTGGGGGCAGGATGTACGGCCAGCCGCCCGCCGGAGGCCTGGTGAGGGAGGGGTCCGGTCGCCGTCCAAGTGGGCGTCATCGGGAGGACGTCGACCGCAGTTCGGCCTCGCGGAACCGCTCGACCAGGCTCAGCCGGAGTCGGCACGGCGGGGGCTGACCGGCAGGGGAGGAGCGCCCCGGCCGGGTCCCCTCAGCCGAAGGCGTCGAAGCCGAGCTTGACGGCCAGGCCGATGCCCAGCACCGCGATCACCCGGCGCAGCCACGTGCCGTCGACCCGGCGCACCACCCGGGGCCCCAGCCGGCCGCCGACGAAGAACCCGATCGCCAAGGGCAGCATCTCCGCCCACGCGACATCGGCGAACAGCGCGTACCCCACCGCGGCGACCAGGTTGGCGACCAGCAGCAGCACGTTCTTCGCCGCGTTGCCCCGCGGCACGGTGGTGCCGGTGGCCAGCAGGAACATCGCGAGCATGAGCACGCCGGCTGCGGCCCCGAAGTAGCCGCCGTAGATGGCGATCACGTACACGCCCACGCCCAGCCACGCCTGCGACCGGCGCCCGCGGCGGCCCTCGGCGGCGAGCTCGCGCGGTGGCCGCTGCACCAGGATCGCCACCGACGCCCCGGCGATGAGGAACGGCACGATGCGCTCGAACCCGCCCGCCGGGGTCACGAGCAGCAGCACGGTCCCGGTCACCCCGCCGAGCAGGGCGGCGACCGCGAGGGGCAGCAGCCGGCGTCCCTGGCCGACCAGCTCGGGCCGGGACGCGCTCACCGACCCGACCCCGTTGAACACCAGCGCGACGGTGTTCGTGACGTTCGCCGTGACCGGTGGCAGCCCGGCAGCCAGCAGCGCCGGGTAGCTCACCAGCGACGCGAGCCCGGCGATGGACCCGGTCAGCCCGCCGCCGACCCCGGCGACCAGCAGCAGCACCCACTCCACCCAGCTCACGTCAGCAGCACCACGATCGCCACCAGCCCGACCGCGACGATGAGCGTGCGCAGCAGCCACGAGGGCAGGCGCCGTCCGTACCGCCCACCGAGGAACCCGCCCACCAGCGACCCGGCGGCGACCAGCCCGGCCGCCCGCCAGTCGATCCGGTCGGCCGCGACCACCACGTAGGTGAGCGCCGCGACTGCGTTCACCCCCAGCGTCAGCACGTTCTTGAGCGCGTTCAGCTGCTGCAGCGAGTGGGGGAGGAGCAGGCCGAACAGGCCGATCTGCAGCACGCCCTGGCTCGCGGCGAAGTAGCCGCCGTACGTGCCCGTGGCGTACGCGCAGCCGGCCAGGGCCAGGGTGCGGCCGAGCGGGACCCGGTCGGTCGGCGACGGGCCCGCGCCGGTGCGCCGCGACGCCAACCGACGCTGCAGCAGCGGCTGGGTCGCCACGAGGACGATCGCCAACCCGACCAGCACGGGGACGACGGTCTCGAACGCCGCCGCCGGCAGGTGCAGCAGCAGGAAGGCCCCGGTCAGCGCCCCGAGCACCGACGCCGGGAACAGCGAGAGCAGCAGCCGGCGCTGGCCGGTCAGCTCCCGCCGGTACCCCAGTGCGCCGGTCAGGTTGCCCGGCACGAGCCCCATCGAGTTCGACACCGTGGCGGTCACCGGTGGCAGCCCCACGGCCAGCAGCACCGGGAACGTCACCAGCGTCCCGGACCCGACGACGGCGTTGATCGACCCCGCCGCGAGCCCGGCCAGCGCCACCGCCACCATCTCGAACCAGCTCACGACGTCATCGCCCGCGACGATGCCACAGCCGGCCCGGGTCGCCCGACGGGGTCCGCCGTCCCCGACGGGGTCCGGGCCCGTCGCGGTTCAGGAGTCCTTGCGGCCGGCGTCCACCACGCGCAGCACCGGGGCGCCCTGGTCGTCGGAGGCCTCGAGGTCGACCTCGACGTCGATGCCCCAGTCGTGGTCGCCGTCCGGGTCGTCGATGATCTGCCGCACCTCCCAGAAGCCCGGGCGCGAGGAACGGTCGACGACGAACAGCGCCGGACCGCGGGCGTCGGCGCCGGTGAGCACCTCGGCGTGCTCCGCGAAGTAGGCCTGCACGACCTCGCCCCAGCGGTCGGCGTCCCAGCCCGAGCCGGCGTCCAGCTCGCCGAGGTCGTACCAGCGGCGGCGGGCCCAGAACTGCACCCGCTGCCACACCGCGTTGCGCACCATCGCGGTGAAGGCGCGCACGTTGCCGGTGAGCGGGCGCGGCCGGGCCGGGACGGCGGGGACGTCGACGGCGTCCGAGGGGTTGGTGAGCTCCTCCCACTCGTCCAGCAGCGACGAGTCGACCTGCCGCACGACCTCGCCCAGCCACTCCACGACGTCGGTGACCTCCTCGGTGCGGGCCTCGGCCGGGACGCCGGACCGCAGTGCCCGGTAGGCGTCGGTCAGGTACCGCAGCACCGCGCCCTCGGAGCGGGTGAGCCCGTAGGCGTTCACCAGCTCGCGGAAGGTGTAGGCGTTCTCCCACATGTCGCGGACGACGCTCTTCGGCGAGGGCTCCACGGCCGCCGCCCACGGGTTGCCGCGCACGAACGTCTCGTGCGCCGCCTCCAGCAGCTCGGCCAGCGGCTTGGGGTAGGTGACCTCCTCGAGCAGCTCCATGCGCTCGTCGTACTCGATGCCCTCGGCCTTCATCTCGGCCACCGCGATGCCCCGGGCCTTGTTCAGCTGGGCGCCGAGGATCTGCCGCGGGTCGTCGAGCGTGGACTCGATGACGCTGACGACGTCGACCACGAAGGTCTCGGACTCCGGGTCGAGCAGGTCGATGACGGCGAGGGCGAACGTGGACAGCTGCTGGTTGAGCGCGAACCCGGCCGGCAGGTCGCCAGTGAGCCGGTAGGTGGGACGGCCGTCCAGGACCACCCGCTCGACCACCTCGGCCGCGATCAGCGTGCGACCGATGCCGATCGCGTCGCGGATGAGCTTCAGCTGCCGCTTGCGGGGCTCGTGGTTGTCGGTGAGCAGCTTCGCCAGCGCCGCGACCGGGTCGCCCGGGCGGGCCAGCACGTTGAGCAGCATGCCGGTGGTCACCTGGAAGTGCGACGTCAGCGCCTCGGGCTCGGCGGTCTCCAGGCGCTGGGCGGTGGCCTCGCTCCACGGCACCATGCCCTCGGGCACCTTCTTGCGCACCAGCTTGCGCCGCTTCTTCGGGTCGTCGGCCACCTTCGCGAACTGCTTGAGGTTCTCCACCTCGTGGTCGGGCGCCTGCACGACGACGTACCCGGCGGTGTCGTAGCCGGCCCGCCCTGCCCGACCGGCGATCTGGTGGAACTCGCGCGCGGAGAGCAGCCGCATGCGGGTGCCGTCGTACTTCGACAGCGCGGAGAACACCACCGTGCGGATCGGCACGTTGATGCCCACGCCCAGGGTGTCGGTGCCGCAGATGACCTTGAGCAACCCGGCCTGGGCCAGCTGCTCGACCAGCCGCCGGTACTTGGGCAGCATGCCGGCGTGGTGCACGCCGATGCCGTGCCGCACCAGCCGCGAGAGCGTCGTCCCGAAGGCGCTGGAGAACCGGAACCCGCCGATCAGGTCGGCGATCTTCGCCTTCTCCTCCTTGGTGCACACGTTCACGCTCATCAGCGCCTGCGCACGCTCGAGCGCGGCGGCCTGGGTGAAGTGGACGACGTAGACCGGCGCCTGCCGGGTGTCCAGCAGCTCCTGGATGGTCTCGTGCGCCGGGGTGGTGGCGTAGGAGAAGTGCAGCGGCACGGGTCGCTCGGCGCCGGCGACCAGCGCGGTGGGCCGACCGGTGCGGCGGGTGAGGTCCTCGCGCAGCGCGGTGGTGTCGCCCAGCGTCGCCGACATGAGCAGGAACTGCGCGTTCGGCAGCTCGAGGATCGGCACCTGCCAGGCCCAGCCGCGGTCGGGGTCGCCGTAGAAGTGGAACTCGTCCATGACGACGAGCCCGATGTCGGCCTCGGCGCCCTCGCGCAGCGCGATGTTGGCCAGGATCTCCGCGGTGCAGGCGATGATCGGGGCGTCGGCGTTGACCGCGGCGTCGCCGGTGAGCATGCCGACGTTCTCCGCGCCGAACACCCCGCACAGGGCGAAGAACTTCTCGCTGACCAGGGCCTTGATCGGGGCGGTGTAGAAGCTCACCCGGTCCTGGGCCAGGGCGGCGTACTGCGCGCCGGTGGCCACCAGCGACTTGCCCGAGCCGGTGGGGGTCGCGAGCACCACGTTGGCGCCGCTGACCAGCTCGATCAGCGCCTCCTCCTGGTGCGGGTACAGCGTGGTGCCGGCGGTCTGCGCCCAGGCGGCGAACTCGGCGAACAGGGTGTCGGCGTCGGCGCCGTCGGGCGGGGAGAGAACAGTCATGAGGTGGACCAGGATCCCCCACGCACGGTGCCGGCGATCGCGGCGACGTCCGCGGGGCGCACCCGGCAGCACCCACCGACCAGCCGGGCACCGGCCGACAACCACTCCGACACGTCGCCGACCCCGGCATCCCCGGTCCAGGCACGCGCGTCGGCGTCCCAGCGCTCGCCGCTGTTGGGGTAGACGACCACGGGCTTGCCGCTGGCCACCCGGGCCCACACCACCGCCGGGACGACGGACGCCGGGTCGGTGCAGTTGACGCCCACCGCCACCACCTGGTCGACGCCCCGGACCATGCCCAGGACGTCGGACAGCGGCTCGCCGCGGCGGGTGCGGGCCACGCCGTCCGAGCCGGTCACCGCCGAGAGCGAGAACCAGGCGGGGACGTCGAGCGCGGTGACCTCGGCCAGCAGTGCCTCGACCTCGGCGGCGCCGGGCAGCGTCTCGCACGCCAGCACGTCGACCCCGGCCTCGGCCAGCACCTGCAGCCGCGGCCGGTGGAACTCCCGCAGCTCCGGCAGCGTCACCGAGGACAGGTAGTCGCCGGTGTACTCCGACCCGTCGGCCAGGTACGCCCCGTACGGGCCCACCGACCCGGCCACCCACGAGGACGGCGCGCCCTCCCGGGCGAGGGCCACCGACCGGGCGATGAGCCCGGGGGCGTCGTCGAACCCGGCCGCGGCGAACCCGGGGACCGTGGCCTGGTAGCTCGCCGTGGTCGCGACCTGGGCCCCGGCGGCCTCGAACGCGGCGTGCGCGTCGCGGATCGCCGCCGGGTCGTCGCGGAGCAGCCGGGCCGACCACAGCGCGCTGGTCACGTCGTGACCGCGGGACTCCAGCTCGGTGGACAACCCACCGTCCAGGACGACGGGGCCGGTGGTGAGCGCTTCGGCGAGGGTGGGCACGGACGCCGATCATCCTCCGGTCCGCCGATCAACCGGCTTGCCGGCCCCGGGACACTGGCACCCGTGCCCACCGACGACCCCAGCGGCGACCTCACGGTCACCCCGCGGCTGGTCGTGCCCGCAGGGATGCTCGGCTGGCGGTTCAGCCGGTCGTCGGGCCCGGGCGGGCAGGGCGTGAACACCGCCGACAGCCGGGTCGAGCTGTCGGTGCGGGTGCTGGAGCTCCCTGGCCTGACCGAGCACCAGCAGGCCCGCCTCGCCGACCGGCTGGGCGCGCGGCTGGTCGACGGCGTCCTCACCATCGCCGCGTCGGAGAACCGGCAGCAGCTGCGCAACCGCGAGGCCGCCCGCGCCCGCATGGCGATGGCCATCGGTCAGGCCCTGGCACCCCCGGCGCCACCCCGCAGGAAGACCAAGCCGACCCGGGGGTCCAAGGAGCGGCGGATCACCGCCAAGAAGCAGCGCGGTCAGCTCAAGAAGCAGCGAGGCGCACTGGACTGAGCGTGCGTGCACGCCGGTCGCCCGAGCGGCCGGGCACGTCGACCTCGCGCAGCTCGTGGGTGGCCACGTCGTGCACGAACCCGCGAACCGCCTCCGGGTACAGCAGGAACGCCGACCGGCGCACGCGGCGCACCGACTGGGCGACGTCCTCGTCGAGGTCGGTGAAGGTCTCGATCGCGAAGGACGGGGAGACCCCGCTGTCGGCCTGCAGCTCGGCGCGGAACCCGTCGTCGGTGATGGTCTGCATGCCGCAGTCGGTGTGGTGCACGAGCACGACCTCGCGGGTGCCCAGCTTGCGCTGGGAGATGGCCAGCGACCGGACGACGTCGTCGGTGACCACCCCACCGGCGTTGCGCAGCACGTGCGCCTCGCCCGGTGCCAGACCCAGCACGTCGAACAGGTCCAGCCGCGAATCCATGCAGGTCACGATCGCGACCTGCAGCCGCGGTCGGAGGGACAGGTCCGACGGCGCCTGCGCGGTCGACCAGGTTCGGTTGCGCTCGACGAGGACGTCGGTGGCGGTCACGGTGTCTCCCGGGGTCAGAGGGTCTCCCCGGTGTGGTCGGCACCGGGGGCGTCGGCATCCATGACCCCGAGGGGGGGAGAACGCCGCACAACCGGCAGGACGCCGCCGTGCGGTCGACGGAACGCGACCTTGACGTCGGCGCAGCCGACCCGACACGGGACCACTCCAGGCTGCGTCCGTGCCCACCGCCGTCCCGTCCCGCACCCGGACGACGCAGACCCACTGCCCGTACTGCGCCCTGCAGTGCGGCATCGCGCTGACCGCCGGCGACCGCCCGGCCACCCTCGTGCCGGCCGACTTCCCGACCAACCGCGGCGGCCTGTGCTCCAAGGGCTGGTCGGCCACCGAGCTGCTCGACCACCCCGAGCGGCTGACCCGGCCCCTCGTGCGGAGCACCCCCGGCGACCGGACGTCGGCGTTCGTGGAGACCTCGTGGGAGGCGGCGATGGACGTCGTCGTCGCCGGCATCCGGCGCACCCAGACCGCGCACGGGCGCGACGCCGTCGGCTGCTTCGGCGGGGGCGGGCTGACCAACGAGCAGGCCTACCAGTTCGGGAAGTTCGCCCGGGTCGCGCTGCGGACCTCGCAGATCGACTACAACGGCCGGTTCTGCATGTCCTCGGCGGCCGGCGCCGCCAACCGCGCGTTCGGCCTGGACCGCGGGCTGCCGTTCCCGCTTGCCGACGTCGGCGCGGCCGACGTCCTGCTGCTGGTGGGCAGCAACCCGGCCGACACGATGCCGCCGGCGATGCAGTACCTGGACGCCTCCCGGGAGAAGGGCGGCAGGCTGTTCGTCGTCGACCCCCGCCGGACGGCGACCGCCCGTGCCGCCGAGCTGCACCTGCAGGCGCTCCCCGGCACCGACCTGGCCCTGGCCAACGGCCTGCTGCACATCGCGGTCGCCGAGGGCCTGGTCGACGAGCAGTACGTCGCAGCCCGCACCACCGGCTGGGACGCCGTCCGCACGTCGGTCCAGGCGTACTGGCCCGACCGGGTCGAGCGGCTCACCGGGGTCCCCGTGGCCGCCATGCGTCGCGTCGTCCTGGCGCTGGCGGGAGCCGAGAACGCGATCGTGCTGACCGCGCGCGGGGCCGAGCAGCACCGCAACGGCACCGACACCGCCCAGGCGTGGATCAACCTGGCGCTCGCCCTGGGGCTCGTCGGCCGCCCGGGCAGCGGCTGGGGCACCGTGACCGGGCAGGGCAACGGCCAGGGCGGCCGCGAGCACGGGCAGAAGGCCGACCAGCTGCCCGGCTACCGCATGCTGTCCGACCCCTCGGCCCGGGCGCACGTCGCCGCCGTCTGGGGGGTCGACCCCGACACGTTGCCGCAGCCCGGCCGCAGCGCCTTCGAGCTGCTCGACGCCCTGGGCCGGGAGGTGCACGCGCTGCTGGTGCTGGCCTCCAACGTGGCGGTGTCGGCCCCCGACGCCCGCCGCGTGATCCACCGGTTGCGCGACCTGGAGTTCCTCGTGGTCAGCGACTTCTTCCTGTCCGAGACCGCCGAGCTGGCCGACGTGGTGCTGCCCAGCGCGATGTGGGCGGAGGAGGACGGCACCATGACCAACCTCGAGGGCCGGGTCATCCGCCGCCGGAAGACCCTCGACCCGCCCGGCGAGGCCCGCGACGACCTCGCACTGCTGGCCGACCTCGCCGAGCGGCTCGGTGCCGGGGCGCACTTCAGCGCCGACCCCGAGACCGTCTTCGCCGAGCTCGGCCGGGCCAGCGCGGGCGGGAAGGCCGACTACGCCGGCATCACCTGGGGCCGGGTGGACGCCGAGCAGGGCGTCTTCTGGCCCTGCCCCACGCCCGAGCACCCCGGCACCCCGCGGCTGTTCCTCGACCGCTTCCCGACCCCCGACGGCCGCGCCCGGTTCGTCGCCGTCGAGCACGTCGGCGCGCACGAGCCCCCGGACGCCGAGCACCCCTACGTGCTCACCACCGGACGCGTCATGGCCCAGTACCAGTCGGGCACCCAGAGCCGCCGGTCGCGCAGCCTGCAGATGGTCGCCCCGGCCCCGCGCGCCGAGCTGCACCCCGACCTCGCCGCCCGGCACGGCATCGCCCACGACGACGTCGTCGAGCTGACCACCCGCCGCGGGAAGGCCCGCTTCACCGCCACGGTCACCGAGGCGATCCGTCCCGACGTCGTCTTCGCGCCCTTCCACTGGGGCGGCGGGTCCAGCGCCAACGCGCTCACCGATGCCGCCCTCGACCCGATCAGCCGCATGCCGGCCTTCAAGACCTGCGCGGTCGCCGTCGCCCGCGTCGGCGGTCCCGTCGAGCAGGTGCCCGCCCCGACCTCCCAACCGGTGCCGCTCGTCCTCGAGACCGCACCCCGCACCCCGTTGACCCCGACCCGGAGGAGAACCGCAGCCGTGACGAGCACCCCGAGGTTTCTGCAGGGCGTCTTCGCCCTCACCGGCGAGGGCCTGACCAAGCCCGGCCCGGTCGACCCCGCGTTGACCTACACCGTGCCGGCCGGGGCCAGCGCCCAGGCGCTGTACTTCCGCGGCGGCAACTCGACGTCCGAGCTGGTCTACGTGCTGCTGGTGCGGGACGGCGAGCCGGTGCGCTGGTTCCCGATCGGCGCGAAGGGCGACGTCCACGTGCCCCTGCGGGTGGTCGAGGACATCCCCGGCGGCACCGTGATCACCCTGCACGCCGCCGCGCCCGAGGGCGTCACCGGCGAGCTCGTCGTCGACCTGGGTCTGGTGGAGGTCCGATGACGGCGATCCTGGGGGCCGGCACGCGCGCCGTCGCCGAGCTGGAGCCGGCCGACACCCGTGCGCGGATCGTCGTGGTGGGCAACGGCATGGCCGGGGCGCGCCTGGTGGAGGAGGTGCTCGAGCGGGACGGCGGCCGCGACTTCCGGATCATCGTGTTCGGCGACGAACCGCACGGAAACTACAACCGGATCATGCTGTCGCCGGTGCTGGCCGGCGAGGCCGACGAGGCCGACATCGTGCTCAACAGCCACGACTGGTACGCCGAGCGCGGCGTCGAGCTACGTGCCGGGGTGCGGGTCGAGCGCATCGACACCGTCGCCAAGGTGGTGCACGCCGCGGACGGGACGGCCACGCCCTACGACCACGTCGTGCTGGCCACCGGCAGCCACTCCTTCATCCCGCCGATGACCGGGGTGCGCACGGCGTCGGGCGACCTGCTGCCCGGCGTCGTGGGGTTCCGGACCATCGACGAGACCCGCGAGATGCTGGCCGCGGCCCGCACCCACCGCAAGGCCGTCGTCATGGGCGGTGGGCTGCTCGGTCTGGAGGCCGCCCGCGCGCTGCAGGCGCAGGGCATGGCCGTCGAGCTGGTGCACGCCATGGGCTGGTTGATGAACGCCCAGCTGGACGCCGAGGCCGGCGCGGTGGTGCGGCGCAGCGTCGAGGAGCTGGGCATCACCGTGCACACCGACGCGATGGCCACCGAGGTGCTGGGCACCCACCGGGTCACCGGGGTGGTGCTCAAGGACGGACGCACCCTGGACTGCGACCTCCTCGTGGTGGCCGCCGGGGTGCGGCCGCACACCGACGTCGCCGTCCGGTCCGGGATCGAGGTCGAACGGGCGGTCCTGGTCGACGACCGCATGGCCACCGACGTCCCCGACGTCTACGCGATCGGCGAGTGCGCGCAGCACCGCGGCACGGTCTACGGCCTGGTCGCCCCCGCCTGGGAGCACGCCACCGTGCTGGCCGACCTGCTCACCGGTGCGAACCCGGGGGCGGCCTACACCGGCAGCCGGACGGCGACGAAGCTCAAGGTCGCCGGGGTCGACGTCGCCGTGATGGGCGTGAGCACCCCCGAGCGGGACACCGACGAGTTCCTGGTGATCAGCGAGCCCAAGCGCGGCGTGCACCTCTCGGTGGTCGTGCGCGACGACCGGCTCGTCGGCGCCACGCTGGTCGGCGACACCCGCAAGGTCGCCTTCCTGACCCAGGCCTTCGACCGGGGCACCCCGCTGCCGGCCGAGCGGATCAAGCTGCTGGTCGACCTCTCCGACGGCGAAGCCGAGGTCGGCGTGGCCGAGCTGCCCGGGGACTCGCAGGTCTGCAACTGCAACGGCGTCACCAAGGACCGCATCTGCGGCGCCGTGGCCGAGGGCTGCACCTCGCTGCCGAAGGTCATGGACGCCACCCGCGCCGGCAAGGGCTGCGGCTCGTGCAAGGGCCTGGTGCAGCGGATCGTCGAGTGGGCCGCCGACGGCGCGCTGACCGAGGAGGAGTCGGCGTCCTGGTACGTGCCGGGCGTGCCGATGCCCAAGCCCGAGCTGATCGCGGCGATCAAGGAGCACGACCTGCGCAGCGTCTCGGCCGTCTTCGCCACCCTCGCCCGGGGCGGTCAGGAGGACGCGAAGTCGAAGATGGGGCTGGCCAGCCTGCTCAAGATGATCTGGGGCGCCGACTACGTCACCGAGCCCGACGCCACGTTCGTCAACGACCGCGTGCACGCCAACATCCAGCGCGACGGCACGTTCTCCGTCGTCCCGCAGATGAAGGGCGGGGTCACCACCCCCGACCAGCTGCGCAGGATCGCCGACGTCGCGGAGAAGTACGACGTGCCGATGGTCAAGGTGACCGGCGGCCAGCGCATCGACCTGCTCGGCATCCGCAAGGAGGACCTGCCGAAGGTGTGGGCCGACCTCGGCATGCCCTCGGGGTACGCCTACGGCAAGTCGATGCGCACGGTGAAGACCTGCGTGGGCAGCGACTTCTGCCGCTTCGGCCTCGACGACTCCACCCAGCTGGGCATCGACCTGGAGACCCGCTTCCAGGGCGTGGAGAGCCCGGCCAAGATCAAGATGGCCGTGGTCGGCTGCCCGCGGAACTGCGCCGAGGCCTACGTGAAGGACGTCGGCGTGGTGGCCACCGGCAAGGGCCGCTGGGAGGTCTACGTCGGCGGTGCGGCCGGTGCCTCGGTGCGCAAGGGTGACCTGCTGGCCACCGTCTCGACCCCGGCCGAGGTGCTGGAGCTGACCGGTCGCTTCCTGCAGCTGTACCGGGAGAACGGCAACTGGCTCGAGCGCACCTACGACTTCGTGCCGCGCTTCGGGGTGGACCGGCTCAAGGCCGTGCTGCTCGAGGACAGCGAGGGCCTGTGCGCGGCGCTCGACGAGGGCATCCAGCGCTCGGTCGACGCCTACACCGACCCCTGGGCGCGCGACCTCGCCGAGCCGGCGTCCCCGGGCCAGTTCCGCACCTCGCTGCCGCTGACCGTGCTGCCGCGGGTGCCGGTCCGATGACCACGCTGACCGCCCACGTGGTCGGCCGGGCCGACGAGGTGCCGGTGGGGGAGGGGCGGGCGTTCACGGCCGGGGGGACGCCGGTGGCGGTCTTCCGGCTGCGCGACGGCTCGCTGCGCGCGGTGGCCGCGGTCTGCCCGCACGCCGGCGGCCCGATCGCCGACGGGCAGAGCGACGCGACGGTGGTGGTGTGCCCGCTGCACCTCAACGCCTGGCGCTGGGACGGCACCCCGACCACCGACGCCGCGCCGCTGCCCGTCTACCCGGTGCGCGAGGAGGCCGGCACCCTCGTCGTCGAGGTCTGAGCGTCGGGACGGGAGGCCGCGGGTCAGGTCAGGGCGGCGAGGGCGGTGTCGACGTCCTCGGGGCGGACGAAGTCCAGGGCCAGCAGGCGGTGCAGCAGCACTCCCCGGCGGGTCAGCCGCAGGTCGGCCGGCCGCAGCCGGGGCTGGGCGGAACCCCCGGGCCGGGGGACGGCGACCGGCGGGTCGAGCAGCCCGGCCATCTGCAGCCCGGTGAGGTCCTCCAGCGCACCCCACGTGGTCCAGGCCCGCGGGTCCACCGGCACCGGGGTGAGCGGGAGCGGCGACCGGTCGCGCCGTCCGACCGCGGCCAGCAGCGCGAGCTGGCGCCACGTGAGGTCGCGGGCCACGAGCAGGGCCCGCTCGGCCAGCGCGACGTCGACGTCGGGGGAGACCACCACCTCGGCCAGCAGGCACCCCAGGTGACGCACGCGGCGGTCGTCGGTCGCGGCGCGGGCGGCCAGCAGCACGGCCTCGCCCAGCTCCCGCGCGGAGACCCGGCCGCCGGCGCGCTCGGTGAAGAAGCCGTCCGAGCGCACGGTGCGGTCGCGGCGCGAGAGCGTGATGCCGTGCTCGACGGCGAACGCCAGCGCCGCGCCGGCCCGGGCGGCCTCGCGGCGGGGCAGGGGCGCGGCGGCCAGGTCGTCGGCCAGCTCGCGCAGGCACGCCCCGAACCGGTCGTCGAGCTGGAGCGCGGCGTCGGTGGGGGAGTACACGACGGTCGCGGCCGCCGAGGTCATCGACCCGGCGATCCCGAACCCGGACTCGATGAGCACGCGGCCGGGCTCGGAGGTGGTCACGGACGCGATCATCCCGGGCGCGACCCGTGCCCGCAGCATTCCTCACCACGTGGGGTCAGCTCCGGTGCGGGGAACGGAACACAGCTCGCCCGCACGGGCAACGGCCAGGTCATGCGGCCGCGCCAGGGTCACCGCATGGCCCTGGCGACCGACACCGCACCCACCACACCGACCCGACGCGGGGGGAGGTGGATCGACGACTGGCGGCCCGAGGACCCCGAGTTCTGGGCGACGACCGGCAAGCCGATCGCCCGGCGCAACCTGTGGTTCTCCGTCTTCTCCGAGCACATCGGCTTCTCGATCTGGAGCCTGTGGTCGGTGATGGTGCTGTTCCTCGGCCCGGCCTACGTCGCGGCCGGCACCTTCACCGGCGAGCCCGCCGAGGTGGCTGCCCAGAAGTTCCTGCTGACCGCGCTGCCCACCGCGCTCGGCGCGTTCGTGCGGCTGCCCTACACCTTCGCCGTCGCCACGTTCGGCGGCCGCAACTGGACCATCGTGTCGGCGTCCCTCCTGCTCGTCCCCACGGTCGCCACCGCGTTCGTGCTCGAGCCCGGGGTCAGCTACACCACGCTGCTCGTGGTCGCCTGCCTGGCCGGGGTCGGCGGCGGCAACTTCGCCAGCTCGATGGCCAACATCAACGCCTTCTACCCCGAGCGGGAGAAGGGCTGGGCGCTCGGTCTGAACGCCGGCGGCGGCAACCTCGGCGTCCCGGTCATCCAGCTGGTCGGCCTGCTCGTGCTGGCCACCGTCGGGGCCGACCACCCGCGCATCGTGCTGCTGGTCTACGTGCCCTTCATCGTCGCGGCCGCGGTCGGCGCCGCCCTGCTCATGGACAACCTGTCCACCACCCGCAACCAGCCCCGGGCGCTGCGCGACGCCACCGGCGAGAAGCACACCTGGGTGATGTCGTTCCTCTACATCGGCACCTTCGGCTCGTTCATCGGCTTCAGCTTCGCCTTCGGCCAGGTGCTCACCAACCAGTTCAGCGGCTCGTTCGCCACCCCGCTGGCCGCCGCCTCGCTGACCTGGCTGGGCCCCCTGCTGGGTTCGTTGATCCGCCCGGTCGGCGGCAAGCTGGCCGACCGCTTCGGCGGCGCCCGGATCACCGCGTGGGTCTTCGTGGCCATGGCCCTGGGTGCGGCGGTGGTCTTCGCCGCCAGCCAGGTCGGCTCGTTGCCCCTGTTCGTCGTCGGGTTCGTGCTGCTGTTCGTGCTCAGCGGCCTGGGCAACGGCTCGACGTACAAGATGATCCCGGCGATCTTCCGGGTGCAGGCGATGGACGCCGTCGCCGCGGGTGAGGACGCCCGCACCGCCGACCGCCGGGCGCTGCGCATGTCCGGCGCGCTCATCGGCATCGCCGGCGCGGTCGGGGCCTTCGGCGGGGTGCTGGTGAACCTGGCCTTCCGGCAGTCGTTCCTGACCACCGGCGCCGGTGACGCCGCCTACCTGGTGTTCATCGCGTTCTACGTGGTCTGCGTCGCCGTCACCTGGGCGGTCTACCTCCGCCCCGGCACCCGGTTCCGCGTGTAGCTCAGACCGCCAGGCGGTAGCCGCGCTTGACGACGGTCTCCACGACCGGTGCGCCGAGCGCGGCCCGCAGGCGGGTCACGGCCATCTCGACCGCGTGCGCGTCGGTGCCGCCGGACAGCGCGGCCAGCAGGTCGGGCCGGGACACCACCGTGCCGGGACGGCGGGCCAGCGTGCGCAGCACGGCCATGGGCGCCGGGGCCAGCTCGACCAGCCGACCGTCCAGGACGGCGGCGTGCCCGCGCACCTGCAGGTCGTGCCCCCCGCACTTGAGGACGGGGTCGCGCTCGGGCAACCGGGCCACCACCTCGCGGGCCAGCGCCCCGAGCCGGGCCCGCTCGGGCTGCACGGCCTCGACACCGGCGGCCGTCAGCGGGCCGGCGGTCACCGCGCCGACGGCCACGGCCAGCACGCAGTCGGCGAAGGCGGCGAGCACGGCCGACAGCACGCCCTCCTCCTCGGCCACCTGCAGCGTCGACGCCGCGGCCGGGGCCGACGTGAACGTCACCGCGTCGACGGCGCGGGCGGCGACGGCGTGCACCAGCCGGCGCAGGGGCGCGGTGTCCTCGGGCAGCACCCACCGGTAGACCGGCACCTTCACCACGTCGGCGCCGGCCTGCTCGAGCCCGGTGACCAGGTCGGGCAGCGGGTCGCCGTGCAGCTGGACGGCGATGCGCCGACCGGTCAGGGGGCCCTCGGCACCCGACAGCAGGTGCTCGAGCACCTCGGCGGAGCTCTCCGAGGCCGGTGACCACGCGTCGACCAGGCCGCCGCCACGAATGGCTCCCCGCGCCTTGGGCCCGCGGGCCAGCACCCGGGCGCCGGCGAGGTGGTCGACCAGGGGCAGGTCCCAGGCCTCGGCGGCCCCCAGCCACCCGCGGAACCCGACGCCCGTGGTGGCGACGACGAGGTCGACCGGGGCGCGCAGCACCTCCTTCGTCGCCGAGACCAGCTCGGCGTCGTCGGCCAGCGGCACGATGCGGATGGCCGGCGCGCTCACCACCCGCGCACCCCGCCGGTCCAGCAGCGCGCACAGCTCCTCGGAGCGGCGGGCCGCGGTCACCGCGACGGTGTACCCGGCCAGCGGCGGCGGGCCCTCGGTGGTCTCCTCCGGCTCGGTCACACCCCCATCGTGTCGCGCCCGTGTGACGGACGTGTGTCAGCCCAGTTCCCGTGCGGCGTGCTCGGCGATGGCCCCGGCCGTGGTCAGCCAGACCTCGTCCCGGCGGGCGGCGACGTGGGCCAGCGCGGTCCGCAGCGGCCGCAGCCGGTGCGGGACGCCGACCACGTAGGGGTGGACGGCGATGCCCATCACCAGCGGTGCGCTGCGCGACTGCTCGAGCAGCTCGTCGAACGTGGCCACCACCATGTCGGCGAACTCCTGGCCCGACGCCCGTCGCGAGACCACGGCCGGGATGTCGTTGAGCTCCTGCGGGTAGGGCACCGACAGGATGCGGCCGCCGTCCCGGGTGGCCAGCCAGGTCGGCTGGTCGTCGTGCGCCCAGTCGAGCAGGTACGTGTACCCGGCCTCGGCCAGCAGGTCCGGGGTCACGTGGCTCTCCGAGATCCATGGGCCCAGCCACCCCGCCGGACGACGCCCGCCCCGCTCGACCAGCACGCGCGTGGCCTCGGCGATGAGCGCCCGCTCGTCGACCTCCGAGAGGTCGGCCTGCCGCTCGGCGTTGGTGCGGCCGTGCCCGACGAGCTCGTCGCCGCGGGCGAGGAAGGCCTCCACCAGGCCGGGGCAGTCGGTGAGCACCCGGCTGTTGGCCAGCACCGAGCAGGGCAGGCCGAGGGCGTCGAAGGTCTCCAGCAGCCGCCAGGCCCCGACGCGGTTGCCCCACTCGCGCCAGGCGTGGTTGAGCACGTCGGGGCCACCGCCGCCCGGCGCGAGCTCGGCGCCGCGCCCCTCGCCGAAGTCGAAGACCTCGAGGTTGAGCCCGACGTAGACGGCCAGCCGGGCACCGCCGGGCCAGTCGTAGGTCGGGCGGTCGGGCAGGGCGGACCAGGGGTACCGGCCGTGCCGGGCGGGGGTGTCCACGCCGCCCCCATGCCCCGCCGGGGCGGGTGGGACACCGGGGACGGATGGGACCGACCGTGCTCGTGGGGCGCCCGACTGCCGATGAGTGGTGCACCTCACCCTCCGCGGACCCCAGGACCGGCCATGTCGCTTCCGCTCACCACCCCGAGCCCCCTCCCCGCCCGCACGGCCGACCCCGTCCTCGAGGCCGCGGTGCAGCTGCTGGCCGAGCGGGGGTGGCACGGGCTGACCCTGGCCGACGTGGCCGACCGTGCCGGGGCCGAGGAGGCCGAGCTGCGCACCGCCTGGACGTCGCTGTCCGGTCTCGTGGGCGCCGCCGTCGCCGCCGTCCCGGTGCTGGTCGACCGGGGCGGCACCGGCAGCACGGCCGGGGACCTGCTGCGCATCGTGGAGCACTGGGGCCGTCCGCTGGGGCGCGGCGAGCTGGCCGTGGCCGCCGTCGCCGAGGCCGCCGGCCGTGATCCGCTGCTGCGCGCCGGGGTCGAGGTCGCCGTCACCGACGCCGTCCAGGAGGTCGTGTGCGCGGTCTCCGCACGCGCCCGCCGGCGCGGTGAGCACATCGGGGCGGCCCGCCAGCAGTGGGTGACCGCCGTCCTCGGCGGCGTGGTGTGGGACCGGATCACCGGCCGCGGGCGCCCGGTGCCGGCCGCCCGCCGGGCCGAGCTGGTGGACTCGATCCTCGCCTGCGCCTGAACGACCCGGTCCGCACTGCGCGGTGGCGCCCGCACCGCCACCCTGGGCGCATGCGGATCCAGCGCCCGGTCACCGTCCTGCTCGCCGCCACCGCGATCGCCCTCACCGGCGGCTCGCTGACCGCCTGCGGTGACTCCGTCGGCGACTCGGTGCAGGACCGCCAGGACGACCAGCAGGACGACGACCAGGACGACCGGGACGACCAGCAGGACGACCAGGACGACGACCAGGACGACGACGACTGATCAGAGCGGCACGAACACCCCCGGCGCGGCCGGCTGCGCCGGGGCGCCGTCCACCCGCAGGTCGGCCCTCGCGCGGGTGTCCTCCGCGGCGAAGACGGCGGCCTCCTCGGCGGCCCACGCCGGCTGGAAGACAGTCATCGCGGCGCCGTCGCGGTCCGCCCACCGCTGCGCGCACGTGGCCGGCGGCGCCTGGACCCACACGAGCAGTCCCCGGACGTCGTCCAGGGCCCGGGCGCCCGACCCGCAGCCCTCGACCAGCAGCACCTCGCCGGCCGGCACCGTCGTCGGCACCCGGAAGGCCCCGACGGCCCAGTCGTAGGCGGCGAAGCGGGCGTCGTGGCCGGCCGCCACCGGGTCGAGCACCTGCGTGCGCAGCCGCTGGACCACCCCGGCCAGCGTCCAGCCGTCGTAGAGGTCGTCCAGGTGCACGACCGGGGCCGGGTGCGCAGCGCTGCCCAGCGCCGCGGCGAGGGCGGCGGCGAACGTGGTCTTGCCCGAACCGGCAGGTCCGTCGACGGCCACCAGCCGGGTGCGACCCAGCCGGGGCGGGGTGGCCCGCACCCGTGCGGCCAGGTCGGTGAACCTCACGGGACCGGGCTCACGCGGCGGTGAAGCGGGGCACCGGGCCCGCGGTGCCGACCACTGCGCCCCGGCTGGCCAGCAGGCGCAGGTGGGCGTCGGTCTCGGTGACCGCGAAGACCCGCATGCCGCGCTCGTACTCCGACCACGGGCGCGACCACGTGAGGTGGGCGGCGAGGTCCCACGGGGTGCTGCCCGGGTGCGTGCGCACCGCGTCGAGCAGCTCGCCCAGCCGGGCCTCGTGGTGCGCCCGCAGCTCGGCGGTGCGCGCGGCCAGCCCGGTGAACCGCCACTCGTGGGCGGGCAGCACCTCGGTGGGCTCGGGCCGCTCGCCGACCGAGGCCAGGGCGCCCAGGTAGTCGCGCAACGGGTCGGGCGGGCCCTGCGGGTTGGTCGAGATGTTCGGGCTGATCCGGGGGAGCACGTGGTCGCCGGACAGGAACACCCCGGTGCGCTCCTCGTCGAAGCACAGGTGGCCCGGGGTGTGGCCGGGGGTGTGCACCGCCCGCAGCGACCAGCCGGGGAAGTCGGCGACCTCGCCGTCGAGCAGCGCGCGGTCGGGCACCGCCATGCGGTGGAACCGCTCCCAGCGGTCGGGCGCACCCACGTCGGAGACCGCGGTCCCCCGGTCGGCGCCCAACCCGACCAGGAACGCGACCTGGGCGTCGACCGCGGCCACGGCGTCCCGGCCGGAGAAGGCCCGGACGGCGTCGCCGTCGGCCGGGTGCATGGCGATCCACGCGCCGCTGGCGTCGCGCACGCGCCCGGCGAGGCCGAGGTGGTCGTAGTGCAGGTGGGTCACCAGCACGCCGCGGACGTCGGCCACGTCGGCGCCGATGGAGGTGAGCCCGTCGGTGAGCGCCGTCCAGCCCTCCTCGTGCTCCCAGCCGCAGTCGACCAGCCCCAGCCCGCCGCCGTCGAGGGCGAAGGCGTGCGCGGACACGTAGCGCAGCGGGTTGTGCGGGATGGGCACCGGGATCGACCAGAGGCCGGGCCGCACCTCCTCGACCGGCGGCAGCTCCCGGGCCTGCCAGGCGGCGTGCTGGGCCGTACCGGTGATCTGGCTGCTGGTCACCGCCCGCACTCTGCCAGTGGGACACTGGCGGGCGTGACCACACCCGCCATCACGACGGTGTCCGCCACCCCCCGCCGCCAGCGCATCATGTGCGGTCTCATGGCGGCGGTCATCTTCGGGGTGATGCTCGTGGTGTCGATCCTGCTCAAGACGCACACCACCGGGGTCATCGCCTTCCGCACGTCCGACCAGGTGGCCACCACCGGGCTGGGCCTGGCGATGGCCGGCGCCACGCTGTTCCTCTCCCGCGCCCGGGTCGACGCCGACGCCGCCGGCGTGCGGGTGCGCAACATCGTGGGCACCCACACCCTGCCGTGGGAGCACGTGCGGGCCGTCCGGTTCGACGACGGCTCGCCGTGGGCCTCGTTGCTGCTGGTCGACGACGACGAGCTGTCGGTGCTGGCCGTGCAGGCCGCCGACGGCGAGCGCGCAGTGCGCGCGGTGGAGGGCATGCGCACCCTGCTGGCCGCCAGCCGCGCCTGAGGGGTAGTCTGTTCGGTGCCTCCCCCCGCTACATGAGGCGCACCACCCCGACGACCCCGCCCCGGGTCGTCGACCAAGAGGAGCCCGCTCCCACCTGACGTCGACCCAGACGCCCAGGTCACCTGAAGTGCGGGGCCGGTCCTGCCGGCTCCAGGCCCTCCCCGTTCGCGGGTCGAGGGCCCTTCTTCGGGTCGGGACGCTGACTCCTCATTCGTAGAACGAAGAGGAGAGGCCATCACCGAGCCCCGCATCAACGACCGCATCCGGGTCCCCGAGGTCCGCCTCGTCGGCCCCGAGGGCGAGCAGGTCGGCATCGTGTCCATCGGCGAGGCGCTGCGCCTGGCCCAGGACTCCGAGCTGGACCTCGTCGAGGTCGCCCCCATGGCCCGGCCGCCCGTCGTGAAGCTCATGGACTACGGGAAGTTCAAGTACGAGGCCGCGCAGAAGGAGCGCGAGGCCCGTCGCAACCAGACGCAGACCGTCATCAAGGAGATGCGTCTGCGGCTGAAGATCGACCCGCACGACTACGAGACCAAGAAGGGCCACGTCGTCCGCTTCCTCAAGGGTGGCGACAAGGTCAAGATCACCGTGATGTTCCGCGGTCGCGAGCAGTCCCGCCCCGAGATGGGCTACCGGCTGCTGCAGCGCCTGGCCGGCGACGTCTCGGACCTCGGCGTCGTGGAGTCCAACCCCAAGCAGGACGGCCGCAACATGGTCATGGTCATCGCGCCGCACCGCAACCAGGCGGCGCAGCAGGCCAAGACCGTCGAGGCGAAGAAGGCCAAGGCCGACGAGACCGCCGAGGTCCAGGAGCGACCGCTGGCCCCGCAGGCCCCGCCGAAGCCCGCACCCAGGGACCCGGTCGAGGCCGACCAGGCCTGAGCCGGCCTGGCCCGAAGACCCAGACACCGAAGAAGGACCGAGGACATGCCGAAGAACAAGACCCACAAGGGCACGGCCAAGCGCATCCGCGTCACCGGCTCGGGCAAGCTCGTCCGCGAGCACACGAACAACCAGCACAAGTTCGAGGTGAAGTCCTCCTCGCGCAAGCGCCGGGTGAAGGGGACCGAGGTGCTGTCGCCCGCCGACGCGCCCCGCATGAAGAAGCTGCTCGGTCTCTGACCGCCCCCACCCCCTTACCGAACTAGAGGAGTACTCACGTGGCACGCGTGAAGCGGGCGGTCAACGCCCAGAAGAAGCGCCGGACGACCCTCGAGGCCGCCAGCGGCTACCGCGGTCAGCGTTCGCGCCTGTACCGCAAGGCCAAGGAGCAGCTGCTCCACTCGGCGACCTACGCCTACCGCGACCGCAAGGTGCGCAAGGGTGACTTCCGCAAGCTGTGGATCACCCGCATCAACGCCGCGGCCCGGCAGAACGACATGACCTACAACCGGTTCATGCAGGGCCTGAAGCTGGCCGGCATCGAGCTCGACCGCAAGGTCCTGGCCGAGCTGGCCGTCAACGAGCCGGCCGCCTTCGCCGCGCTCGTGGAGACCGCGCGCGCCGCGGTCGCCGCCGCCCCGAACCAGACCGGCGTCGCAGCCGCGTAGTTCGACCGCCACGACGCCGTCGCCCCCGCACAGGGGGCGGCGGCGTCGTCGCATGTCCGGGAGGACCAGATGACCGAACCGCTGACCGAGCGCAACGGCCGCGTCGCCGCGGCCCGCAAGCTCACCCGCCGGGCCGGGCGGGACGCCGCCGGGGCCTTCCTCGCCGAGGGCCGGCAGGCGGTCGTCGAGGCGCTCGAGGCGGGGGCGGCCGCCGAGGTCTTCGTGACGCCCACGGCCGCCGAGGTCCACCGTGACCTCCTCGCCGGTGCCGGCGTGCCTGTGCGGTTGATCACCGACAAGGCCGCCGCGGGGCTGAGCGAGACGGCCACCCCGCAGGGTCTGGTGGCCGTCTGCCCGCTGCGCGACGTCCCGGCCGAGGCGCTGGTCCAGGACCCACCGCAGCTCGCGGTCGCGCTGGCCGAGCTCAACGACCCGGGCAACGCCGGCACCGTGCTGCGCACCGCCGACGCCTGCGGCGCCGGTGCCGTGGTCTTCGGCGCCGGGTCCGCTGACCCCTTCCAGGGCAAGACTGTCCGCTCCTCGGCCGGCAGCCTCTTCCACGTCGACGTCGTCCGCAGTGCCGCGCTGGATGTCCTGGTCCCGGCCGTGCAGGCGGCCGGGGTGCGGGTGCTCGCCGCCGCCGGCGACGGGGAGGTCGGCCTCGACCGGGCCGGTGCCGACGGGCTGCTCACCGGTCCGGTGCTGTGGCTGTTCGGCAACGAGGCCCGCGGACTGGACGACGCCCTCGCCGGCCTGGCCGACCACCGGGTGCGGGTGCCCATGCGCGGCCGGGCCGAGTCGCTCAACCTGGCCGTGGCCGCCGGCATCTGCCTCTACGCCACCCAGCTCGCCCAGTAGCCGCACCCGCGTGGCTGCGCGCATGCGCAGTCACTGATGCGAGCTGTTCGCAGTTAGGGTCGGGGCATCCCCCGTCCGAGAGGCTGCCGAGTGCTGCGCGTGCACGACCTGTCCGTCGACTCCACCGGCCGACGTCTGCTGGACCAGGTGTCCTTCGAGCTCGCCGCGGGGGAGCAGGTCGGCGTCGTGGGGTCCTCCGGCGCCGGCAAGTCCCAGCTCGTGGCCGCGCTGCTCGGGCTCACCGCCCCCGGCCTCGTGGTCAGCGGCAGCGTGCAGGTCGAGGGCACCGAGGTGGTGGGGGCGGGGCCGGCCGTCTGGCACCCGCTGCGCGGACGGGCGACCGCCCTCGTCGCGCAGGACCCGGCCACCGCGCTGGACCCGCTGACCCGGGTCGGCCGTCAGGTCGCCCTGCCGCTGCGAGCGCGCGGGGTCGGCCGTCGCGAGGCCGCCCGGCGCGCGGACGCACTGCTCGCCGAGGTCGGTCTGCCCGGCACGGCCCGGCGCTTCCCCAGCCAGCTGTCCGGCGGCCAGCGGCAGCGGGTGGCGCTGGCCCTCGCCCTCGTCGGCGCCCCCCGCCTGCTGGTGGCCGACGAGCCCACCTCGGCGCTGGACCCCACGGTCCAGGCCGGTGTGCTGGACCTGGTCGACCGGGTCACCGGCCCCGGCCTCGCAGCGCTGCTGCTGGTCACCCACGACCTCGCGGTCGCCGCCCGGCTGTGCACCCGGCTGCTGGTGCTCGACGCGGGCCGGCTGGTGCTCGACGGCCCGGTCGCCGACGTGCTGGGCGACCCCCTCGTGGCCGACGTGGTGGCCGCGTCCCGCGCCCTGGCGGTGACCCGGTGAGCGCGCTGCTCGAGGCCACGGGCCTGACCCGCCGGTACGGCCACGTGACCGCGCTCGACGACGTGTCGGTGCACCTGGCGGCCGGCGAGCGGGTCGCCGTGGTGGGGGAGTCGGGGTCGGGGAAGTCGACCCTGGCCCGGTTGCTGCTCGCCCTGGACACCCCCGACGCCGGGACCGTGGCCCTCGACGGACGCCCCGTGCGACCGGGGTCGGCGCGCTCGACGCGCTGGTTCCGCCGGCGGGTGCAGACCGTGCCGCAGGACCCGGGCCGCTCCTTCAACCCGCGCATGCGGGTGGGCGACGCCGTCGCCGAGCCGCTGGCCTGCCTGCGGGTGCACGGCGACCACTCGGCCCGGGTGGCCGAGCTGCTGGTCGCCGTGGGTCTGGAGCCCGACGCCGCCCGGCGCTGGCCGCACGAGTTCTCCGGCGGTCAGCGCCAGCGGCTGGCCATCGCGCGTGCCCTGGCCCCCCGCCCCGACGTCCTGGTCGCCGACGAGCCGGTCAGCGCGCTCGACGTCGTCGTGCGGCTGCAGGTGGTCGAGCTGCTGGCGCAGCTGTCGGCGGCCGAGGGCCTGGCGCTGCTGGTGGTCTCGCACGACCTCGGTGTCGTCCAGCACCTGTGCGACCGGGTGCTCGTCCTCGACGCCGGTCGCGTGGTCGAGCAGGGCCCGGTCGGCGAGGTGTTCGGCGCGCCCGCCCACCCGGTCACCGCCCGGCTGCTCGACGCCGTCCCGACGCTGGCGGCGGTGGTGTCGTGAGCTGGGCGCCCTGGACCCTGGTCCGCCGGATGCCGGCCGTGCCGCGGCTGCTGCTGGCCTCGCAGCTGGCCTTCAACATCGGCTTCTACCTCGTCGTCCCGTTCCTCGCCGTCCACCTCTCGCAGAACCTGGCGCTGGCCGGCGGTGTCATCGGGCTGGTGCTCGGGGTGCGCACCTTCAGCCAGCAGGGCCTGTTCTTCCTCGGCGGCGGGCTCACCGACCGGTTCGGGGTCAAGCCGGTCGTGGTGGTCGGCTGCACCATCCGCATCGCCGGCTTCGGCGTGCTCGCCGTGGTGGACAGCCTGCCCGGCGTGCTGCTCGGCGTGGTGCTCGTGGGGTTCGCCGCCGCGCTGTTCTCCCCGGCCGTGGAGTCGGCGCTGGCCGACCAGGGCCGCCAGCTCGAGGAGGCCGGGGTGGCCACCCGCGCCGAGGTGTTCGGCCTGGACGCCATCGCCTCCAAGCTGGGCTCGGTCACCGGTCCGGTGCTCGGCGCCGTCCTGCTCGGGGTGCCGTTCTGGGTCACCTGCACCATCGCCGCCGGGGTGTTCGTCGTCGTCCTCGTCGCGCACGTGCTGCTGCTGCCGCGCGACCTGCGCAACGGCACGGGCAGCGACACCGGTGAGGTCGAGCCGGTCACCGCCGGCTGGGGGCAGGTGCTGCGCAACCGCCGGTTCCTGGCCTTCACCGCCTGCTACTGCACCTACCTGCTCTCCTACAACCAGCTCTACCTCGCGCTGCCCGTCGAGCTCGACCGCGCAACCGGCTCGCAGGGCGCGCTGGGCTGGATGTTCGTCGCCGCCGCGGTCAGCGTGCTGCTGTTCCAGCTGCCGATCACCACCCGCGCCCGCCGCGCCGGCCCCACCCGGGCGCTGCCGCTGGGGTTCGCGCTGATGAGCTGTTCCTTCCTGGTCGTCGCCGTCCTCGCGCCGGTCGACCCGATGCCCGGGGTCTGGGGGCTGGCGCCCGCCGTCGGGTTCGCCCTGCTGCTGTACCTGGGGCAGATGGTCGCCGTCCCGGTCGCCCAGGACCTCGTGCCGCGGCTGGCCGGCGAGCGCCGGCTGGGCGCCCACTTCGGGGTGCTGGCCTCCGCCGGCGGCCTCGCCGTCCTGGTCGGCAGCACCGGCGTCGGCGCCCTGCTCGACCTCGCCGCCGTGCCGCAGCCCGCGGCCGCCGTCCCCTGGCTCGTCCTCGCCGCCCTGCCCGCCGCCTCCGCGGTGGGCCTGTGGGCGCTCACCCGTCGCATCGCCGTCCCGTCCACCCGAGCCCCCGAGACCGTAGGAGCCCCGTGAACCGCCGTGCCGCCCTGCTCGCCGTCCCCGTCCTGTTCACCGGCGGGTGCTTCGCCGGTGGTGGCGGAGCCGACGAGGCCGGGTCCGACCGCCTGCGCGTCGCGCTGGGCTTCCCGCCGGTGGCCGCGCTGTCGCCGTGGACCGACGACGCCCTGCTGCTCACCCGCATGGGCGCGGCCGAGACGCTGGTGACCTTCGACGACTCCGGGGCCGCCGAGCCGCAGCTGGCCGAGTCGTGGCAGTTCACCGACGACCGCACGGCGCTGCTCGAGCTGCGCGACGACGTCGTCTTCCACGACGGCACCCCCATGGACGCCGAGGCCGTGGCCGGTTCCCTGAACGCCGCCGCGGGCGCCGACCCGGCGCTGCGCGTGCTCCGCGACGTCGGGCTGGTCGCCACCGCGGTCGACGAGGACACCGTGCAGCTGCAGGCCGCGCAGGCCGACCCGCTGCTGGTGCAGCGGCTGGGCGCCCCGTCGCTGGTGATCCTGTCCCCGGAGGCCTACGCCGACCCCACCGCGCCCGACCCGGTGGGCCACGGCACCGGGCCCTTCGAGATCACCGCCGTGCAGGGGGCGCAGTCGGCCACCCTGGACGCCGCGGCCGACCACTGGGCCGGCGACCCGGCCGCCGCCGGCGTCGACGTGCGGTTCGTCGACGACGCCGATGCCCGGACGTCGTCCCTGCGCGCCGGTGAGCTCGACGTGGCGCAGGGCGTGCCGATCGCCCAGCTGACCACCCTGACCGACGACCAGCGGGTGGTCACCACGTCGCTGCCGCGGCTGACGTCGCTGCAGCTCAACACCGCCGGCGGGGTCTTCGCCGACCCCGCCGTCCGAGCCGCCGCGGTGGCCGCCGTCGACGTCGACCCGGTGGTGGACGGTGTGTTCGAGGGCCAGGCCGACCCTGCCCCCGGGCTGCTCACCGACGACACCCTGGGCTCCGCGGTGCGCACCACGCCGACCCTGCCCGCAGCCGGGGACCCGGCCGGGGCCAGCATCCGGCTGGCCACCTACGACGACCGGCCCGAGCTGCCCGAGGCCGCCGCGGTGATCGCCGAGCAGCTGCGCGCGGCCGGGTTCACCGTCGAGGTGGTCGTGCAGACCTACGCCACGATCGAGCCCGACCTCCTCGCCGGGTCCTTCGACGCCTTCCTGGGCAGCCGGCTCACCCTGCTCGACACCGGCGACCCGGTCGGCTACCTCGCCACCGACTACGCCTGCGACGGCGGCTACAACCTCGCCCGGTTGTGCGACCCGGCCGTCGACGCGGCCGTGGCCGCCGCCGCTGCGCTCACCGACCCGCGCGAGCGCCGGCAGGCGGCCGCCGACGTCGAGGCGCAGGTGCTGTCGGCGGCCGCGGTCGTCCCGGTCCTGTTCGAGCAGAGCCGCACCGGTGTGGGCGCCGGCGTGCAGGGCGTGGGCGACGACCCCTTCGAGCGGCAGGTCGTCACCGTGGCCATCAGCCCGGGTCGGTGACGGTCGCGGTCCTCCCGGCCCGGCGCGCCCAGGTCCTGCGCCGCGTGCCGCGGGTGGCCGGCGTCCTGGGCGCGCTGGCGGGCACCGCGCTGCTGGTCGGTGCGCTGCCCTGGCTGTCGGGGGCCGACCCGGCCCGCTCGGTGCTGCGGGCCCGCGACGTCGAGGGCACCCCCGACGCGGCGGCCCTGGAGGCGGTGCGCACCCAGCTGGACCTGCCGGCGAACCCGGTGGCCGGCACGCTCGGGTTCCTCGGCCGGCTCCTCACCGGCGACCTGGGCACGTCGTGGGTCTCGCGCACGCCGGTCGCCGACTCCGTGCTGCCGGCCCTCGGCGTCTCGCTCACCGTCGCCGGCACCGCCAGCGTGGTCGCGCTGCTGCTGGCCGGGCTGCTCACCGTCCCCGCCCTGCTGCGCGCCGCGGACGGCCGGCTCCGCGGGGGCGGGCTCGGGGCAGCCGTGGGCGGGGCGCTGGCCGCGTTGCCGGAGTTCGTGCTGGCCGTGCTGCTGGTCGCCGTGCTGGCGGTCGGCTGGGGGCTGCTGCCCACCAGCGGGTTCACCGGGCCCGAGAACCTGGTGCTGCCCGTGCTCGCGCTCGGGCTCCCCGCTGCCGGGGTGCTGACCCGGCTGCTCGCCGGCGCGGTGGCCGCGACGGCGGGGGAGTCCTGGGTCCGCACGTGGCGCGCGGCGGGGGTGCGGCGCTCGGCGGTGGCGACGGCACTGGGCCGGCGTGCGGTCACCGTCGTCGTCCCGCAGGTGCTGCTGCTGCTCGTCGGCACGCTCGGGGCGGCGGCGGTGGTCGAGGCCGCCTTCGACATCCCGGGCCTGGGGGGCATCGCGCTCGGGGCCGCGCTCAGCCAGGACGTCCCGGTGGTGCAGGCCGCCGTCGTGCTGCTGGTGACGATCGGGCTGGTGGTCGGCGGTGGCGGGGTGCTGGCGCACCGGCTCCTGCTGGGTCCGGCGCTGGCAGCCAGCGGGTTCACCCCCGAGGCCACCGCGGCCGGACGTCGTCCGCAGCGTGCCGCGGCAGCCGTCGCCGCCGTCCTGCTGGTCGCGGTCGTGGCCGGGGTGCTGCGGGACCCGGCAGCCCAGGACGTCGCCCTGCGACTGGCCTCGCCGTCGTGGGCGCACCCCTTCGGCAACGACCCCCTGGGGCGCGACGTGCTGGCCCGGTTCGGGCACGGCGCGCTGCTGTCGGTCGGGCTGGCGGTGCTGCTGGCCGCGCTGGCGCTGGTGATCGGGCTGGCCGTGGGTCTGCTCGGGCGGGGGGACCGCTCGGGCCCGGCCGACGTGCTCAACGCGCTGCCCGCCGTCGTCGTGGGCATCGTGGTCGCCGCGGTCACCGGACCCGGGCTGGCGGCCGCCTGCGTGGCGGTCACGCTGGTGGGCTGGATCCCGTTGGCCGTGCACACCCGCACGCTGGCCGCCGAGGCGCGGGCGTCGGGCTTCCACGTCGCCGCGGTCGCCGGCGGGGCCGGCCGCTGGCACGTGCTGCGCCGGCACCTGCTGCCGGTCGTCGGACCGGCGGTGGTGCGGCACGCGCTGGTGCGCATCCCGCACGCCTCGCTCGCCCTGGCCGGGCTGTCGTTCCTCGGACTGGGCGCGGGCGCCGAGTCGCCCGAGTGGGGCCGGGCGCTGGCCGAGACCACCGGCTACCTCGAACGCGCACCCTGGGTGGTCGGCGCCCCCGCGCTGGGCCTGGTGCTGCTCGGCGTGGTCGCAGCGCTGGCCGACCCCGCCCCCGAGCGCTGATGCCCCCGGTGATCAGGTGACGCGGGTGCGCAGGGACCGGCCGAGCACGAGCACGAGCACCCCGGCCAGGACGACGAAGCCCAGCCCGACCCGCAGGCCCACCGCATCCGCGACCAGGCCGATCAGCGGCGGGGAGACCAGGAAGCCCAGGCGCAGCAGCAGGTTGACCGCGGTGAGCCCGACCCCCGTGGGCAGCCCGGGCACCTGGTCGGCCGCGGCGTAGACGGCCGGCACCAGCGTGGCCACGCCGACCCCGGCCAGGGCGTAGCCCACCAGGGTGGTGGGCAGCGACGGCGCCGCGAGCATGAGCGCGAACCCGGCGGCGATGACCGCGCCGCCCACCCGGGCCACGCGGCGCTGGCCGAACCGGTCGACGACGCGGTCCCCGGTGAGCCGGCCGGCGGTCATCGCGACCTGGAACACGACGAACCCCAGCCCGGCGGCCACCACACCCGCGCCCAGGTCGTCGCGCAGCCAGATGGCGCTCCACGAGGCGGCGGAGTCCTCGACGAAGGCGCCCGCCGCGGCCAGCACCCCGAGGACGGCGAGCGTCAGCACCGCGGTGCGGCGTCCTCGGCGGGGAGCGTGCGGGGTGGCCCCGTCGGCCGGGACGGCGTCGGCGTCGTCCCGGCCGGGCAGCATCCAGGCCCGTACGAGCAGGGCCACCGCGCCGAACACCACCGCGGACACGGCCAGGTGCAGCTCGCGCGGTACGCCGAGCCCGGCGACCAGGGAACCGAGCAGACCGCCGGCGACCGCGCCGAGGCTCCAGAGCCCGTGCAGGGCGTTGAGGATCGACCGGCCGTACCCGCGCTGGACCCGCAGGCCGTGCGCGTTCTGGGCCACGTCGACGACGGTGTCCAGCGCCCCGACGAGGAAGAGGGCGGCGGCCAGCACGGCCCAGTTCGGGGCCCCGGCGGCCACGGCGACCCCCACCCCCAGCCCGGTCAGGCCGAGCGAGGCCACCGGCCCCGAGCCGAGCCGGTTGATGAGCACCGCGGCCGCCGGGCCCATGAGCAGCGCGCCCAGCGGGGCGGCGGCCAGGGCGGCGCCCAGCGCGGCGTTGGTCAGCCCCAGGTCGTCGCGCAGCTCGGGCAGCCGGGGGACGAGGTTGGCGTAGAAGACCGCGTTGAGCGCGAAGCAGGTGGCGACGGCGATGCGCGCGCGACGCAGCTCACGGGTGGGTGCCGGGGCGGTCACGGCTGCACGTCGAGGACGCGGGCGAGCACGGTGCGGGTCTCCTCGCGGGTGGGTGGTGCGGTGGTCAGGGTGGCGTGCATGGTCAGGCCCTCCATGACGCCGTCGAGCGCACGGGCCAGCTCGGGTTCCAGCACGCGCTGCAGGGTGTCGCGGCTGCTGCGCATCCAGGCCTCGGTGATCTGCCGCAGCGCGGGGTCGCGCATCGCGGCCAGGTAGAGCTCGTAGGCGATCGCCCACTCGCGGTTCGAGGCCCCGTGGCCCTGCAGCACGAAGTCGGTGGCGGCGTCGAGCATCGAGGCCCGGTCGGTGACCCCGGCGAAGTGGGCGCGGAACACCTCGGCCATGCGCTCGGCGTGCCGGGTGAAGGCCGCCCGCACCAGGTCGTCGAGGCCGGCGAAGTGGTAGGTCACCGAGCCCAGCGGCACGTCGGCGGCGGTGGCGATGCGCCGGGCGGTGAGGCCGGCCAGCCCGTGCTCGGCGATGACGTCGACGGTGACGTCGACCAGCCGGTCCCGCCGGTCGGGGTCGTGCCGGCGGGGTGGGGTGGCCGTCACGGGGCGATCTCCCGCACGACGCGGGCCGGGTTCCCGACCGCCACCACCCCCGCCGGGAGGTCGCGGGTCACGACGGCCCCGGCGCCGACGACGGTGTCGCGGCCGATCGTGACCCCGGGCAGGACGACGACCCCGCCACCGAGCCAGACGTTGTCCCCGATCGTGATCGGCGCGGAGCCCTCCCACTTGTCCCGGCGCGGGCCGGGCTCCACCGGGTGGGTGGCGGTGAGCAGCTGCACGCCCGGGCCGATCTGCACGTCGTCGCCGATGGTGATGCGGCCGACGTCCAGGCAGACCAGGCCCCAGTTGGCGAAGGTGCGGGCACCCACCGTGGTCTGGTGCCCGTAGTCGCAGCGGAACGGCGGGCGGATCGTGCTGCCGGGCCCGAACGCGCCGAGCAGCTCGCCCATCAGCTCGCGCAGGCGGTCGCCGTCGGTGGGGTCCGTCGTGTTGTAGGCGTGCGCCAGGGACTGGGCGCGGGCGTTCTCCCGGGCCAGCTCGGGGTCGTCGGCGAGGTACTGCTCGCCGGCCAGCATGCGGTCGCGCATGGAGCGCTCGTCGGTCACGACCGGGGACGCTAGCAGACGATGTGTACGTACGTACACAACTGCTCAGGCGGCGTTGCTCGCGTCGCCGGGGGCCAGCGGGCGGTCGAGGAAGTCGGGCATCTCGCAGCTGGCGCCGGGTTCGGGCGCGCCGTCGGGGGCCAGGCGGTACTCGGTCAGGAAGTCCTCGACCGCGTCGGTGTCCAGCTCGTCGAGCGCGAGCTGGACGGCCCAGGCCTGCAGGCTCACGGGGGTCGGTTGACCGGGGTAGGGCGAGAGCATGGTCGCCTGCTGGCCCTCGACCAGCCCGACCAGCGCGGCCAGGTCGTCGGCGTCGACGCGGTCGGGGTCGTAGGTGATCCACACGGCGCCGTGCTCGAGCGAGTGCACCGCGTTCTCCGGCCGGATCGGCGCCGCGTAGACCGAGCCGGTGCAGTCGGCCCACTGGGGGTCGTGCGGCCCACCCACCGGCGGGGTCTGCGCGTAGTCGACCGGCCCCGCGGTGTGCTGGCCACCGGTGTAGGGGGTCTCCACGACCTCGGGGCCACCCCCGCCGCACCCGGCCAGCAGTACGAGGGCGGACAACCCGGGGAGGACGCCGGGCAGGACTCTGCGGGGGAGCACCCCAGCAGTGTGCCCGTCCGCGGGCGCGGCCTGGGAGACTGCTGAGCCGTGGCAACCACCGGTCGTTCCGACGGACGCTCCTCCCGCTGGACCGAGCACCGCCGTGCCCGCCGCGTCGAGTTCGTCACCGCGGCGGTCGAGTCGGTGCGCCGCACCGGGCCCGAGCTGGCCGTCGACGACGTCGCGCGCACCGCCGGGGTGAGCAAGACCGTGCTCTACCGGTACTTCGCCGACAAGGACGAGCTGGTCGACGCCGTCCTGGAGCAGATCAGCACCGAGATCCTGCTGCCCCGCCTGCTGGGCGAGCTGGCCATGGACCGGCCGACCGACCGCGACCGGCTGCGCGCCGTCGTGGCCGCGTTCGTGGCGATCATCGAGGAGGAGCCGGCCCTGTACCGGTTCGCCTACGCCCAGGCCGGCCGGGCCGGGCGGGCCGACCTGGTCGCGCAGACCGAACGCGAGGTCGCCGAGGCCCTGGCCTGGGTCATGGGCGAGCGGCTCGTATCGCTCGGCCGCAGCCCCGAGGGCACCCACACCTGGGCCTACGGCGTCGTGGGCATGGTGCAGCTGGCCGCGCACTGGTGGTCCACCGAGCGCAGCGTCGCCGCCGGCGACCTCGTCGACCAGCTCACCGTGCTGGCCTGGGGCGGCCTGTCGGCGCTGCTGCCACCCGCACCGTCGGAGTGACCCGGGTGGGCAGGCAGAATGGCCTCCCGTGTCCGGCGCCAACGATCCATTCGACCCCAAGCAGGTCGCGGCCCTCTCCCCGGAGGCCCTCGACGCCGCGGTGACCGAGGGCCGCGCGGCCTTCGCCGCCGCCGCCGACCTCGACGCCCTGGCCGCCGTCCGGCCGCTGCACGTCGGTGACCGGGCCCCGCTGTCGCTGGCCCGCCGCGAGCTCGGCGCGCTGCCCCCGGCCGCCCGCAAGGACGCCGGGCAGCGGGTCAACGCCGCCCGGGTCGCCCTCGCCGAGGCCTACGACGCCCGGCTCGCCGTGCTCACCGCCGAGCGCGACGAGCGCGTGCTGGCCGAGGAGCGGGTCGACGTCACCCTCGCCGCCGACCGCCGACCGCGCGGCGCCCGGCACCCGCTGACCACGATCCAGGACCGCATCGCCGACATCTTCGTGGGCATGGGCTACGAGGTCGCCGAGGGCCCCGAGCTGGAGAGCGAGTGGCTGAACTTCGACGCCCTCAACACCGGCCCCGACCACCCTGCCCGGTCGCTGGCCGACACCTTCTTCGTGGCCCCCGAGGGGTCGGGCCTCGTGCTGCGCACGCACACCTCGCCCGTGCAGGCCCGCACGATGCTCGAGCGCACCCCGCCGATCTACGTCGTGGCCCCGGGCCGGGTCTTCCGCACCGACGAGCTCGACGCCACCCACACGCCGGTGTTCCACCAGGTCGAGGGGCTGGCCATCGACCGCGGTCTCACCATGGCGCACCTGCGCGGCACGCTCGAGGCGCTGGCCAAGGCGTTGTTCGGCCCCGACTCGACCATCCGCTGGCGGCCGCACTTCTTCCCGTTCACCGAGCCGTCGGCCGAGTTCGACGTCTGGTTCCCCGAGCACCGCGACGGCCCGCGCTGGGTCGAGTGGGGTGGCTGCGGCATGGTCAACCCGCGGGTGCTCACCGCCTGCGGCATCGACCCCGAGGTCTACGGCGGGTTCGCCTTCGGCATGGGCATCGAGCGCGCCCTGCAGTTCCGGCACGGCGTGTCGGACATGCACGACATCGTCGAGGGCGACGTCCGCTTCACGAACGCATTCGGAGTCGAGCAGTGAAGATCCCCGTCAGCTGGCTGTCCCAGCACGTCGACCTGCCCGCGGGCACCGGGGTCGAGGACCTCGACGCCGCCTTCGTGCGGCAGGGCCTCGAGGTCGAGGACGTCCTGCGCACGCCGGCCACCACCGGCCCGCTGGTCGTCGGCCGCGTGCTGGAGATCGAGGAGCTCACCGGCTTCAAGAAGCCCATCCGGTACTGCCTGGTCGACGTCGGCAACCCCGACCCCCAGGGCATCGTCTGCGGTGCGCGCAACTTCGCCGTCGGCGACTTCGTGGTCGTGGCGCTGCCCGGCGTCGTGCTGCCCGGGGACTTCGCCATCGCTGCGCGCGAGACCTACGGCAAGGTCTCCGACGGCATGATCTGCAGCGTCCGGGAGCTCGGGATCGGCGACGACCACGAGGGCATCCTGGTGCTGGGCACCGAGGGCTTCGAGCCCGGTACGCCCGCGGCCGGGCTGCTCGGCCTCGACGACGTCGTGTTCGACCTGGAGGTCACCACCGACCGCGGCTACTGCATGTCGGTGCGGGGCATCGCCCGCGAGGTCGCCGCCGCCCTCGGCGCGCCCTGGCAGGACCCGGCCGCGGCCACCCCGCCGGCCTGGTCGGGCGAGCCCGCCTGGACCGTGGAGGTCGAGGACCCGCAGCGCTGCGACCGGTTCTCGATGATCGCGGTGGAGGGCCTGGACCCTGCTGCCCCCACCCCGTGGTGGATGCGCCGCCGGCTCACCCGCTGCGGCGTGCGTTCGATCTCGCTGGCCGTCGACGTCACCAACTACGTGATGCTCGAGCTGGGCCAGCCCATGCACGCCTTCGACCGCGCTGCCGTGCGCGGGCCGGTCGTCGTCCGCACCGCCCGCCCCGGCGAGCGGCTGACCACCTTGGACGGCGTCGACCGGGTCCTGGACGCGGACGACCTGCTCATCACCGACGAGTCCGGCCCGATCGGGCTGGCCGGCGTCATGGGCGGGGCGAGCACCGAGATCTCGGGCAGCACGACGGCCGTGCTGCTGGAGGCCGCGCACTGGGAGCCCACCGGCATCGGCCGCGGCGTGCGCCGGCACAGGCTGCCCAGCGAGGCCGCCAAGCGCTTCGAGCGCGGCACCGACCCCGACGTCACCGTCGTCGCCCTGGCCCGGGCCGCCGAGCTGCTCGCGGGGTTCGGCGGGGCGACCGTCGTCGGCGGCGTCGTCGACGTGGACACCCGCGGCCCGCGGCCGGAGATCGCGCTGGCCGCCGACCGCCCGCAGGCCGTCGCCGGCATCCCGATCGACACCGAGACGGTCGTCGACACGCTGCGCACCGTCGGCTGCACCGTCGAGTCCGCCGGGGCCACCCTGACCGTCACCCCGCCGTCCTGGCGGCCCGACCTCACCGACCCCGCCGACCTGGTCGAGGAGGTCGTGCGGGCGGTGGGCTACGACGAGATCCCGGGTGTGCTGCCCACGGTGCCCCCGGGTCGCGGTCTCACCCCGGCCCAGCGCCGACGCCGCACCGTCGGCCGCGCGCTGGCCGAGGCCGGGTACACCGAGGCGCCGGCCTACCCGTTCGTGGGGCCGGCCGTGCTCGACGCGCTCGGCCTGCCCACCGACGGGCTGCTCACCCTGCGCAACCCGCTGTCGGACGAGGAGCCGGCGCTGCGAACTTCCCTGCTGCCCGGCCTGCTCGGCACCGTGGCCCGCAACCTGGGCCGCGGGCAGCGCGACCTGGCCGTGTTCGAGCTCGGCGTGGTCTTCCTGCCCGGCGACGGCACCGTCGCCCCGTTGCCCCCGGTCGACCGCCGTCCCGACGACGACACCCTGGCCGCCCTGCTCGGTGCGGTGCCGTCCCAGCCGTGGCACGTCGGCGCGGTGCTCACCGGGCTGCGCGAGCCGCGTGGCCACTGGGGTCCCGGCCGGGCCGCCGACTGGGCCGACGCCGTCCAGGCGGCGCACACCGTGGCCGGGGCGGCCGGGGTCGAGCTGACCGTGCGGGCCGGGGACCAGCTGCCCTGGCACCCGGGGCGCTGCGCCGAGCTGGTCGTCGGCGACGTCGTCGTCGGCCACGCCGGTGAGCTGCACCCGCGGGTGTGCACGGCGCTCGAGCTGCCGGCGCGCACCTGCGCGATGGAGCTCGACCTCGACGCGCTGCCCGAGGCCCCGGTGGCCCAGGCGCCCCGCATCTCGGCCTACCCGCCCGTGCACAGCGACGTGGCCCTGACCGTCGCCTCCGGCGTGCCCTCCGTCGACGTGGAGGCCGCTCTGCGGGCCGGTGCGGGCGACCTGCTCGAGCGGTTGCAGCTCTTCGACGTCTACACCGGTGCCCAGGCCGGCGAGGGCCAGAAGTCCCTCGCCTACGCGCTGACCTTCCGCGCGCCCGACCGTACGCTGACCCGCGCCGAGGTCGCCGAGGCCGTCGCCTCCGCCCTGGCGTCGGCCGCCTCGGTGGGTGCGGTCCTGCGCGGTGAGGTCGGCCAGGCGGTCGCCGACGGTGCCTGAGCAGCCGCTGGCCGGACAGGTCGCGCTGGTCACCGGCGCCTCCACCGGGATCGGGCTCGCACTGGCCCGCGGTCTGGCGGCGCGGGGCGCCCGGGTCGCGGGGCTGGCCCGGGGCGCTGACCGGCTCGCCGCGGCGATGGAGGGCGTCGGGCTGGCCGTGCCGGCCGACGTCACCGACCTCGACGCCGTCCGCGCCGCGGTCGCCCGGGTGACCGCCGAGCTGGGACCGGTCGACCTGCTGGTGAACAACGCCGGCCAGATCGACGCCGCCGAGGTGCCGGTGTGGGAGGCCGACCCGCAGCAGTGGTGGTCGGTGGTCGAGTGCCAGCTGCGCGGGCCGTTCCACCTGGTGCAGGCCGTGGTGCCGGCGATGGTCGAGCGGGGTTCCGGCCGGGTGGTGGGTCGCGTCGTGGACATCGCCAGCGGCATGTCGACCCGGGCGAACCCGGACTACAGCGCCTACTCGGTGGGCAAGGCCGGGCAGCTGCGCATCACCGAGTCGCTGGCCGCCGCCGGGGTGCTGGCCTTCGACGTCGCCCCCGGTGTCGTGGACACCCCGATGACCCGCTCGATGGCCATGTGGCGCGACTTCACCGACTGGACGCCGGCCTCGGCCGTCGTCGAACTCGTGGTCGCCATCGCCGAGGGTCGGCTGGACCACTGGTCGGGCCGCTTCGTGCGGGCCGGCAAGGACGACCTCGACACCCTGGCCGCCACCACGCCCGAGGCCACCCAGCGGCAGGTCCGCCTGCTGCCCTACGGCCCCACCGACCCGGTCGCCTGACTCATCCCACGGTGCGCAGCGCGCCCGGGACGACGTCGACGGCCACGTGGGTGTCGGCCTCGAGCTCGACCAGCTCGCCGTCGAGCTGCAGCGGCATCGGCGCGCGGATGGTGAGCGCGTGGTGGGTGGCGTGCGGCTGGGCGCCCAGACCGACGGTCGCCGAGCGGATCGCGGTGAGCAGCACCCGCAGCTTGCTGTGGTGGGGGAGCAGCACCAGCTCGAACTGCCCGTCGTCGGGCCGCCCGTCGTCGGAGAGCGTGGCCACCTTGGCCATGCGGTCGATGTTGGCGTAGAGCAGGCTGTCGACCTCGATCTGCCCGCCGTCCTCGAGCTCGACCGGGAAGGGTCGGAACCGTCGGAACCCGCGGACGACGGCCACGATCTCGCGCCACGAGCCCTTGCCGCCCTCCTCCAGGTCCACCGCGACCACCGGCGTGATGCCCAGGCCGATGTAGGAGTGCGCGTACCGCACCACGGGCGGCCCACCAGCCGGGGTGACGGTGAGCCGCAGCAGGTCGAAGCGCTGGGTCTCCCCGGTGCGCAGGGCGTGCGAGACCGCGGCGTCCAGGGGCCGGCGCTTGGTGGCCCGGCGGTGGTCGTTGGCGTTGCCCGCCCCGCGGACGGCGGCCACCGCGTCGGGGTTGCCGGCGTCCATGAGCCCGTTCACGACGTCGTTGTAGCCGCCGTCGCCGCTCACCGACACCACGAGCGGCCGCCCCGTGCGGGCTGCTGCGGCGGCCAGCTCGCGCCCGTGCCCGGCCCGCTGGGTGGGGGCGAGCTCCAGCGGCAGGTCGGGGTGCCGCTCGGCGAGGTCGTCGCGCAGCTCGCTTGCCAGGGTCGCGGCGTCGCCGGTGCTGTGCGGGTTGAACACGATGACGACGCGGTCGAACGCGGCCACGGGGACCTCTCCTCAGGCACGAGCACGGGCGCGGGGCGGCAGTCCGTCCCACGCCCGTGATCATCGCGGTCAGCGGGCAGCGGCGCCCGTCCGCGTGCCCGGCACCACCCGGCCGAGCACGACCACCAGCACGACGGCGGACACGATGCCGATGACCGGCGGGATGCCGATGCCCACCTCGCCCGAGGTCCAGGCCAGCGCCGCGGCCACGGCGTAGGCCGCGATCGCGTGCCACTGCAGCCCCGGCGGCGTGTGCCCCTCGGGGATGCCGCCGCGCCAGCGCATCACCCAGTCGCCGATGATGACCCCGCCCAGCGGCGGGATGAAGGTGCCCAGCAGCACCAGGTAGTCGACCAGGTGGGTGTGCACGCCGGTGAGGGCCAGCACGGTGCCCAGCACCGACCCGGCCACCACGAACGGCGCCTTGCTGGGCTTGTCGAACAGCTCGGCGCCGGCCACCCCGAAGGCGTAGGCGGTGTCGGCGTTGCTCTTCCAGAGGTTGCCGAACAGCAGCACCAGACCCCAGCCGACCAGGCCGAGCTGGAACAGCACGAGCACGAAGTCGCCGACCCCGAAGGTCAGCGCACCGACGGCGCCGAGGAACACCATGAGCCCGTTGCCGACCAGGAAGCCGATCGCGCAGGCCCACACGGCCTGCTTGCCCGACCGGGCGAACCGGGTCCAGTTCGGCGCCTGGGTGCCGGCCGAGACGAAGGTGCCGACGACAGTGGTGACGGCCACCGCGAACGCCATCGACGTGGTGGGCGCGATGTCGGCCAGCCCGGCCCAGCCGCCGACCTCCTGCAGCGAGCGGGCCAGCACCCAGAACGCCAGCACGAGGATGAGCGGGGTCGAGATCAGCGACACCCAGTACATGCCCTTGTAGCCGTAGTAGGCCGTGGCGCACATGAGCACGCTGGTGACGACCATGACCGCGGCGCGGGCGCCGTAGGAGGTCCAGTCGAAGGCCTGGGCCGTCAGCTCGCCGATGGTGCCGACGACGACGCCGTACCAGCCGATCTGGGTGCCGCCGAGCAGGATCGAGGCCAGCTTCGCGCCGCGGGTGCCCAGCGTGTAGCGGGCCATCACCACGGTGGTCAGGCCGGTGCGCGCACCGACGTAGCCCATGGCGGCCACGTAGACGCCCAGCACGAGCGAGCCCACGGCGATGACCAGCAGCAGGTTGCCGAAGGTGAACGCCGGGCCCAGCGAGGCGCCGGCCAGCATCGTGGGGGTGAAGACGGTGAACCCGAGCAGCACCACCGCGACCGAGAAGAACGACTTGCGGGCGTGCTGCGGCACCGGGGTGACCGGGTAGTCGGGGTCGACCACCTCGCCGGTGGAGGTGTCGGGGGTGCCGACCGGTTCGCGGGTGGTGCTCACGACTCCTCGCCGATGTCCTCGAGCCACAGGGCCGGACGCTCGTCGAGCATCTGCTGCATGAGCGCGATGCACTCGGCGTCGTCGAGCACGTCGACCTGCACGCCGTGCGAGCGCAGCAACGACTCCGAGGCCTGGAAGCTGCGGTTCTCGCCCACGACGATGCGCGGGATCTCGTACAGCAGCGCGGTGCCGGCGCACATGTAGCAGGGCGAGAGCGTCGTGTAGAGCGTGCTGCGGCGGTACACCGAGGCGGGCTGGCGGCCGGCGTTCTCGATGCAGTCGGTCTCGCCGTGCCGGATCGCGCTGCCCATCTGCACCCGGCGGTTGCGGCCGACGGCGAGCACCTCGCCGTCGACGACGAGCGCGGCCCCGATGGGCACCCCGCCCTCGGCCCAGCCGGTGCGGGCCTGCTCGACGGCCAGGGCCAGGAAGCGGCGGTCGGCGTCGGGGTCGGGCGCGGCGCTGCGCGGATCGGTCGCCGGTGTGGTGGTCACGGTGCCTCCTGGAGGGCTGGTCGGTGTGCCGACCCAATCGGTACCGGGCCCCACCGACAAGGGACGAGGTGTCCTGTGGACGGCACCGTCTGCTTGACGATCCGTCCGTGCACGCACGACCCTGCCCCCGTGCTCCCCACCGTCGCCGAGGTGCTCGCGCTGCCCTCGGTCGCCGCGGCCGCGCCCCGCGTGCTGGCCGGCGACCCCGAGCGCACCGTCGTGCGCTGGGTGCACTCGTCGGAGGTCTACGAGATGGGTGGGCTGCTGTCGGGCGGGGAGTTCCTGCTCACCACCGGCCTCGGCCTGCACGGCCGCTCCCCGCGCCAGCTGGTCGACTACACCGACCGGCTGGCCGATGCGGGCTGCGTCGGGCTGGCCCTCGAGCTCGGCCGCACGTTCCTCGAGGTGCCCGACGAGCTGGTGCGGACGGCGGCCCGGCGCGGTCTCGTGCTGATCGAGCTGACCGCCGTCGCGCCCTTCGCCCGCATGGTGGAGAACTTCCACGACCTCGTCGTCGCCGCGCGCGACCCGGGGCACCGACCGGCCGAGGCGGTCTGGCAGGAGCTGCTGGCCCTCGTGGTCACCGGCCAGGGCCTGTCCGCCGTGCTCGACGCCGTGGCCCGGTTGGCCGGGTGCCCGGTGCACGTGGCCGACCCGGCCGGTCGGGTGGTGGCGGCCAGCCGCGTGCCGGCGCCGCCCGACGTCCCCGGCGAGTGCACCGGCGCCGACGTCCGCGGCCCGCAGGGGTTGGCGGGCCGGCTCGTGCTCCACGGGCGGCCGACCCGGGCGCGGGTGGGGGTGGCCGACCGCGCCGCCGTGGCCGTGGCGCTGGAGCTGGGGCGTGCCCCGGCCGCCGCCGTCCGTCCCTCGCCGGCCCAGTCGTTGGTGTCCGACCTCGTCGCCGGCGTCCGGCTGTCGCCCGCGCAGGTGCGCACCCGGTTGACCGAGGCCGGGCTGCCGCCGGCCGCCGGTGCCGAGGTGCTGGTGCTCGGCGTGCTGGTCGACCGGCGGACCCCGCCGGAGGACGTGGTGGCCGCGGTGCACGCGGCGGGCGACGCCGCGCTGGGCCGGTGCCTGGTGGCCGTCGGCCGTCGGTTGGTGGTGGTCGTGGCCCGCACCCGGCGGGGCGGCGCCCGGTCCGCGGCGCAGCGGCTGCGGGCCGCCCTGGACGAGGGTCGCGCGGCCGACGCCGTGCTGCTGGTCGCCGCGGCCGACCCGGTGGTCGACGACGGAGGGCTGGGCGAGGCGCTGGCGCAGGCCCGCTCGGTGGTGGAGCTGGCCCACCGGGTGGGGGTGCGCCGCCCCGTCGTCCTGGCCGGTGACCTCGCCGTCCACCAGCTGTTGGCCGAGGCCGTCCCCGCCGACCGGTTGGCCGCCTTCGTCGACTCGAGGCTGCGACCGGTGCTCGACCACGACAGCGCGCACGGCACCGAGCTGCTGCGCACCCTCGACGCCCACCTCACCCACGGCCTGGTCAAGGCCCGCACCGCGGCCGCCCTCGGCATCCGCCGGCAGTCGCTGCACGCGCGCCTGGACCGGCTCACGACCCTGCTCGGGGCGCCGGTCGAGGACCCCGCGCAACTGGTGGGCCTGGCCGTCGCGCTGGTCGGTTGGCAGCTGCGCACCGGCACCGACGCGCAGGCCGGTCCCGTGCGCACCCGGTGACTGCAACACCATCCGGGCTAGTGCATACTCATGCATCGTGAGCGCAGAGCGGACGTGGACGGTCGGGGTCACCGGCGCCACCGGGTACGCGGGGGGCGAGGTGTGCCGGCTGCTGGCCGGGCACCCGAACCTCCGGCTGACCGGGGTGCACGCGGCATCGAGCGCCGGCCGACGCCTGGGGGAGTCCCAGCCGCACCTGCTGCCCTTCGCCGACATGGTCGTGCAGCCGTCGGGCCCCGAGGACCTCGCCGGCTACGACGTCGTCGTCCTCGCCCTGCCCCACGGTGCCTCCGGCGCCATCGCCGCAGGCCTGCCCGACGACGTGCTGGTGCTCGACTGCGGGGCCGACCACCGGCTCGCCGACCCCGCCGCCTGGCAGCGGTGGTACGGCAGCGAGCACGCCGGCACCTGGCCCTACGGCCTGCCCGAGCTGCCCGGCCAGCGGGGGGAGCTGGCCGGCGCGCGGCGCATCGCCGTCCCCGGCTGCTACCCGACCAGCGTCACCCTCGCGATGGCCCCGGCCCTCGCCGCGGGCCTGGTCGAGCCGGAGGTCGTCGTCGTCGCCGCGTCGGGCACGTCCGGCGCCGGCCGGGCGGCCAAGCCGAACCTGATCGGCTCCGAGGTCATGGGCGCGGCGAGCGCCTACGGCGTGGGCGGCGTCCACCGGCACACCCCGGAGATGGTCCAGAACCTGTCGGAGGTCGCCGGTAGGAAGGTGGGCGTGAGCTTCACCCCGACCCTCGTGCCGATGGCCCGCGGCATCCTCGCCACCTGCTCGGCGAAGGTCGCGCCCGGCACGACGCCCGAGTCGGCCCGGGCCGCCTACCTCGAGGCCTACGCCGACGAGCCCTTCGTCCACCTGCTGCCCGAGGGCCAGTGGCCCACCACCGCCGCCGTCCTCGGTGCCAACACCGTGGCCCTGCAGGTCACGGTCGACCCCGACGCGGGCCGGCTCGTGGTGGTCGCCGCGGTCGACAACCTGACCAAGGGCACGGCGGGCGGGGCGCTGCAGTGCGCCAACATCGCCCTCGGCCTCCCCGAGACCACCGGTCTCCCGCTCGTCGGAGTCGCACCATGAGCGTCACCGCCCCCCAGGGCTTCCGGGCCGCCGGCGTCGCCGCCGGCCTCAAGACCTCCGGTGACCCCGACGTCGCCCTCGTCGTCAACGACGGCCCGGACGACGCCGCGGCCGCCGTCTTCACGACCAACCGGTTCCCGGCCGCGCCGGTGCTGTGGTCCAAGCAGGTGCTGAGCAACGGTCGACTGCGCGCCGTGGTGCTCAACTCCGGCGGCGCCAACGCCTGCACCGGGCCCGAGGGCTTCGCCGACACCCACGCCACGGCCGAGCACGTCGCGACCACCCTGGGGCTCGGTGCGATCGACGTCGCGGTGTGCTCCACCGGGCTGATCGGCGTGCGGCTGCCGATGGAGCAGCTCACCGCCGGGGTCACCGACGCCGCGGCCCAGCTGTCCGCCGAGGGGGGCCCGGCCGCCGCCCGCGGGATCATGACCACGGACTCGGTGCCCAAGACCACGGTGCAGCCCGGCGAGGGCTGGACGGTCGGCGGGATGGCCAAGGGCGCCGGCATGCTGGCACCGAGCCTGGCCACGATGCTCGTCGTCCTCACCACCGACGCCGTCGTTCCCGGCGACGTGCTCCAGGCGGCGCTGCGGCACGCCACCGCGCACTCGTTCGAGCGGGTGGACTCCGACGGCTGCCTGTCCACCAACGACACGGTGCTGGTGCTCGCCAACGGCGCCTCCGGGGTCACCCCGACCGCCGAGGAGCTCGGCGCGGCGCTCGACGCCGCCTGCCTCGACCTGGCCATGCAGCTGCTGGCCGACGCCGAGGGCTCCACCAAGGACATCGCGATCACCGTGCGCGGCGCGGCCTCGGTCGAGGACGCGCTCGAGGCCGGTCGGGCCTGTGCCCGCAACAACCTGCTCAAGACCGCGCTGTTCGGCAACGACCCCAACTGGGGCCGCGTGCTCGCCGCCATCGGCACCACCGACGCCGCCTTCGAGGCCGACCGGGTCGACGTGACCATCAACGGGGTCACCGTCTGCCGCGGCGGCTCGATCGGCGACGACCGCGACGGCGTCGACCTCAGCGGCCGGGCCGTCACCATCGACGTCGACCTCGCCGCCGGTGGCGCCGAGGCCACGATCTGGACCAACGACCTGTCCATCGCCTACGTGCACGAGAACTCGGCCTACTCCACATGAGCACCGCCATCCCCGAAGCCCAGGACCCCAGCCCGCCCGACGTCCGGCCCGACGAGGTGCCCCCGAAGCGGCGCTACGGGACCAGCCGGGTCATGCGCACCCCCGACCCCGAGGGCGATGCCCGCAAGGTCGCGGTGCTCACCGGCGCGCTGCCGTGGCTCAAGGAGTTCCACGGCAACGTCGTCGTCGTGAAGTACGGCGGGCACGCCATGGTCGACGAGGCCTGCCGGGCCGCGTTCGCCGAGGACATGGTCTTCCTGCGCACCTGCGGGATCCTCCCCGTCGTCGTGCACGGCGGCGGTCCCCAGGTCAGCTCCATGCTGTCCCGCCTCGGCGTCGAGAGCGAGTTCCGCGGCGGCCTGCGGGTCACCACGCCCGAGACCATCGGCGTCGTCCGCATGGTGCTGGTCGGCCAGGTCGGCCCCGAGGTCGTCGGGCTGATCAACACCCACGGGCCGCTGGCCATCGGGCTGTCCGGCGAGGACGGCGGCCTGTTCACCGCCGAGCGCACCACCGCCACGGTCGCCGGTCAGCAGGTCGACGTCGGCCTGGTCGGCGATGTCGTCGAGGTCGACCCGACGCCGGTGACGGCGCTGCTGGAGGCCGGGCACATCCCGGTCGTGGCCACCGTCGCCCCCGACAGGGACGGCGTGCTGCACAACGTCAACGCCGACACCGCCGCGGCGGCGCTGGCCGTCGCGCTGGGCGCGGTCAAGCTCGTGGTGCTCACCGACGTCGAGGGTCTCTACTCGGACTGGCCGGACAAGTCCTCGCTGGTCGAGCAGATCGACGCCGCCGAGCTCGAGACGATCCTCCCGACGCTCGACGCCGGGATGATCCCCAAGATGGCCGCCTGCCTGCGGGCGGTGCAGGGCGGTGTGCAGCGCGCGACCGTCGTCGACGGCCGGCTGCCGCACGCCCTGCTGCTGGAGATGTTCACCACCGAGGGCACCGGGACCATGGTGGTCCCGTCCTCGCCGACCCCGGAGGAGGGTTCAGCATGACGAGCACGGAGGAGCTGGCCCGCCGCTGGTCGGCGGTGATGATGGGCAACTACAAGACTCCGCCCGTCGCCCTCGCGCACGGCCGGGGCGCCACGGTGTTGGACGTCGACGGCCGCGAGTACGTCGACCTGCTCGGCGGCATCGCCACCACGATCCTGGGCCACGCCCACCCCGCCGTCGTCGCCGCGATCACGCACCAGGCCGCCCGGCTCGGCCACGTGTCCAACCTGGCCATGCACGAGGTCGGGGTGACCTTGGCCGAGCGCTTGGTGGAGCTCGCCGGCCGGCCCGGACGGGTGTTCTTCTGCAACTCCGGCGCCGAGGCCAACGAGGCCGCGTTCAAGATCAGCCGGCTCACCGGGCGGCCCGAGGTGGTCGCTGCGCTCGGCTCGTTCCACGGCCGCACGATGGGCTCGCTGGCGCTCACCGGTCAGCCGGCGAAGGCGCAGGCCTTCGCCCCGCTGCCCGGCGGCGTCCGGCACGTCGAGTACGGCGACCCGGCCGCACTGCAGCTCACCGAAGCCACGGCGATGGTGCTGCTCGAGCCCATGCTGGGTGAGGGCGGCGTCCTGCCCGCGCCCCCCGGCTACCTGGCCGCCGCAGCCGCGCAGGCCACCGAGGTCGGCGCACTGTTCGCCGTCGACGAGGTGCAGACCGGCATGGGCCGCACCGGCCAGTGGTTCGCGCACGCCGCCGACGGCGTCGCCCCCGACGTGATCACCATGGCCAAGTCGCTCGGCGGCGGTCTGCCGCTGGGCGCGACCCTGGCCTTCGGCGAGGCCGCCGAGCTGCTCGGCGCCGGGTCGCACGGGTCGACGTTCGGCGGCAACCCGATCGTCGCCGCGGCCGCGCTGGCGGTGCTCGACACCATCCGCGACGAGGGCCTGCTCGACCGGGCCAAGGACCTCGAGCACCGCTTCACGACCGGCATCGAGGGTCTCGGCCACCCGGCCGTGTCCGGGGTCCGGGGTCGCGGCGCGCTGCTGGGCGTCGTCCTCACCGCCGACGTCGCCCCGGCCGTCGAGACCGGCCTGCGCGACGCCGGCTACCTGACCAACGCGGTCGCCCCCGGCGTCGTCCGGCTCGCCCCGCCGCTGGTCGTCACCGACGAGCAGGTCGACCGGTTCGTCTCGGCCCTGCCCCCCGTCCTCGACGCAGCACTGGAGACCGCACCGTGAGCCCCCGGCACTTCACCAAGGACGACGACCTCACCCCGGCCGAGCAGGCCGAGGTGCTGGCGCTGGCCGCCGAGCTGAAGCGGACCCGGCACACCGCCGACGCCCCGCAGCCGCTGGCCGGGCCCCGGTCGGTGGCCGTGCTGTTCGACAAGCCCTCGACCCGCACCCGGGTCTCGTTCTCCGTCGGCGTCGCCGAGCTGGGCGGGTACCCGCTGGTCATCGACGCCGCCGGCAGCCAGCTCGGCCGGGGGGAGCCGGTCGAGGACACCGCCCGGGTGCTCGACCGCCAGGTCGAGGCGATCGTCTGGCGGACCTTCGAGCAGGCCCGGCTCGAGGCCATGGCCGCGGTCAGCCGGGTGCCGGTGGTCAACGCCCTCACCGACGACTACCACCCGTGCCAGATCCTGGCCGACCTGCAGACCGTCGCCGAGCGCCGGCCCACCCTGGCCGGCCTGACGCTGACCTACCTCGGCGACGGCGCGAACAACATGGCGCACTCCTACGCCCTGGGCGGCGCCACGGCCGGCATGCACGTGCGCATCGGCTCGCCCGAGTCCTACGCGCCCGACCCCGCCATCATGGCCCGGGCCGCCGCGGTCGCCGCGCAGACCGGCGGTTCGGTGACCTGGACCGCCGACCCGGCCGCCGCGGCCGACGGCGCCGACGTGCTCGCGACCGACACGTGGGTCTCGATGGGCCAGGAGGACCAGGCCGGTGACCGCGGGGCCCCGTTCCGGCCCTTCGCCCTCGACGAGTCGGCGCTGGCCCGGGCGGCGAGCGACGCAGTCGTGCTGCACTGCCTGCCGGCCTACCGCGGCAAGGAGATCGCCGCGTCGGTGATCGACGGCCCGCAGAGCGCCGTGTGGGACGAGGCGGAGAACCGGTTGCACGCGCAGAAGGCGCTGCTCACCTGGCTGCTGGCGCAGCGGTGACCGGCGCGCTGACCCGGTCGGCCCGGCATGCCCGCATCGCCGAGCTCATCTCGGGCCAGCCCATCACCTCGCAGAGCCAGCTCGCCCGGCTGCTGGGGGAGTCCGGCGTCGAGGTCACCCAGGCCACGCTGTCGCGTGACCTGGAGGAGCTCGGCGCCGTGAAGCTCCGCGGCTCCGACGGTGCGCCGGCCTCCTACGTGCTGCCGCCGGAGAACGCCCCGCTGCGCCCGGCCCAGTCCGCGCCGGGCCGGCTGACCCGCATGCTGGGTGAACTGCTCACCAGCGCCGAGGGCTCGGCGAACCTCGCCGTCGTGCGCACCCCACCGGGTGCGGCCCAGTTCCTCGCCTCGGCGATGGACAAGACCGGCCTGCCCGACGTGCTGGGCACCATCGCGGGGGACGACACTCTGCTGGTCGTCTCCCGCGACCCGCACGGCGGACCCGCGCTGGCGCAGCGTCTGCTGGCGCTGGCCGCCGGCACCACCATCCCCGATCGAGAAGGACACCCGTGAGCAGCGCACCTGCCGGTTCGGACACCAGGCTCTGGGGCGGTCGCTTCGGCGGCGGCCCGTCGGCCGCGATGGCGGCCCTGTCGAAGTCCACCGACGTCGACTGGCGGCTGGCGCCGTTCGACCTGGCCTCCTCCCGCGCCCACGCCCGGGTGCTGCACCGTGCGGGCCTGCTCACCGCCGACGAGCTCGAGCAGATGGTCGGTGCGCTCACCGAGCTGTCCGCCGAGGTCGCCGACGGCACCTTCACCGCCATCGAGGCCGACGAGGACGTGCACGAGGCCCTCGAGCGGGGTCTCACCGCCAAGCTGGGCACCCTGGGCGGCAAGCTGCGCGCCGGCCGCTCACGCAACGACCAGGTGGCCACCGACCTGCGGCTGTACCTGCGGCACCACGTCCGCGCCCTGGTGGGTGCGGTCGCCGACCTCGAGGACGCCCTGGTCGGCCTCGCCGGGCGCTACCGCGACGTCGCCGCGCCGGGGATGACCCACCTGCAGCACGCCCAGCCGGTGCTCATCGCCCACCAGCTGCTGGCCCACGCGCACTCCTTCGCCCGCGACGTCGACCGGCTGCGCGACTGGGACCGCCGCACCGCCGTCAGCCCGTTGGGGGCCGGTGCGCTGGCCGGTTCGTCGCTGCGGCTGGACCCCGACGCGGTCGCCGCCGAGCTCGGCTTCGACCGCGCCGCCGACAACTCGATCGACGCGGTCAGCGACCGCGACTTCGCCGCGGAGTTCTGCTTCGCCGCGGCCCTGCTCGGCGTCCACCTGTCCCGGCTGGGGGAGGAGGTCGTGCTCTGGACGTCGACCGAGTTCGGCTGGGCCCGGCTGGACGACGCCTGGGCCACCGGTTCGTCGATCATGCCGCAGAAGAAGAACCCCGACATCGCCGAGCTGGCCCGGGGCAAGGCCGGCCGGTTCGTCGGCAACCTGACCGGTCTGCTCACCATGCTCAAGGGCCTGCCGCTGGCCTACGACCGGGACCTGCAGGAGGACAAGGAGCCGGTGTTCGACTCGATCGAGCAGCTGGCCCTGCTGCTGCCCGCGGTCACCGGCATGGTCGCGACGCTGACGCTGCGGCCCGAGGTGCTCGAGGCCGCAGCTCCCCAGGGGTTCGCGCTGGCCACCGACGTCGCCGAGTGGCTGGTCTCGGCCGGGGTGCCGTTCCGTTCCGCGCACGAGATCAGCGGGGCGATGGTGGCCCGGTGCGAGGCGCTCGGGGTGGAGCTCGACGAGCTCACCGACGCCCAGCTCGCCGAGGTGTCGCCGCACCTCACGCCCGACGTCCGCACGGTGCTGTCGGTGCCCGGTGCGCTGGCTGCCCGCAAGGCGCGCGGTGGCACGGCGCCCGAGCGGGTCGCCGAGCAGCTCAGCGGCCTGGCCACGCTGGTGGGGGAGCACCGGGGGTGGGCGACCGACTCGCCGGTGGCCCGGGCCCTCTGACCGGCGCGCCCGGTTCGGCGCACCGGTGACCGACGTCCCCCGGCCCGGGCAGCTCGTGACCCACGACGAGCTGCTCGGCCGTCCTGAGGTCGTCGCCCCCGCGCTGCTGGGCTGCTGGGTGGTGACCGAGCGACCGGAGGGCACGACCGCCGTCCGGTTGACCGAGGTCGAGGCCTACTCGGGGGCCGGCGACGACCCCGCAGCCCACTCGCACCGGGGCCCGACCCCGCGCTCGGCCGTGATGTTCGGCCCGCCGGGGCACCTGTACGTGTACTTCAGCTACGGCATGCACTGGTGCGCCAACGTCGTGGTCGGCGCGGAGGGCGAGGGGTCGGCGGTGCTGCTGCGCGCCGGTGAGGTCGTGCTGGGGGAGGAGCTCGCGCGCGGTCGCCGTCCTGCCTCGGCCGTGCACCGGGACCTGGCCCGCGGGCCGGCCCGGCTCACCGCGGCCCTGGGCATCGGCCCCGACGACCGCGACCTCCTCCTGCTCGACCCCCGATCACCGGTGCGGCTGCACCGGGGCACGGCACCGGTCGCGGTCACCGCCGGTCCGCGGGTGGGGATCACCCACGCCGCCGAGCTGCCCTGGCGGTTCACCGAGACCGGCGCCCCGACGGTGAGCGCGTTCCGCGCCGGGGTGCGGCGCCGGCCTCCCGCGGGGTGATCGACGCCCCCGCGGGGCATCTGGTTGGTGGCCGTGGGCGGGGGTCGGCGAGGATGGCACCGTGACCAGTGCCGACGTCGTCGACGAACTCCACCGCCGGGGGCTGATCGCCCAGAGCACCGACGAGGGCGAGCTGCGCGCTGCGCTCGCTGCCGGGCCGGTCACCTACTACTGCGGGTTCGACCCCACCGCCCGCTCGCTGCACGTCGGGCACCTCGTGCAGTTCATGGTGCTGCGTGCCCTGCAGCGGGCCGGGCACCGGCCGATCGTCCTGGTGGGCGGGGCCACCGGCCTGATCGGCGACCCGCGGCCGACGTCCGAGCGCACCCTCAACGCCCCCGAGGTCGTGGCCGAGTGGGTGGAGCGCATCCGGTCGCGGGTCGCCCCGTTCCTCGACCGCCCGGCCGCCGAGCAGGGGCTCGCCGAGCCGGTCTACGTGAACAACCTCGACTGGACGGCGCCCCTGTCGGCCATCGACTTCCTGCGCGAGCTGGGCAAGAACTTCCGGGTCAACCGCATGCTGGCCAAGGAGGCGGTGTCGGCCCGGCTCAACAGCGACGCCGGCATCAGCTACACCGAGTTCAGCTACCAGATCCTGCAGGCCAACGACTTCAAGGAGCTGCACGAGCGGCACGGCTGCACGCTGCAGACCGGCGGTTCCGACCAGTGGGGCAACCTCACGGCGGGGACCGACCTCGTGCGCCGCACGCACGGGGTGTCGGTGCACGCGCTGGGCACCCCGCTCATCACCCGCGCGGACGGCACCAAGATCGGCAAGACCGAGGGTGCCACGGTGTGGCTGGACCCCGAGCTCACCAGCCCGTACGCCTTCTTCCAGTACTGGCTCGGCATCGACGACGTGGACGCCCGGGCCTGGGCGCCGCTGTTCTCCGAGCGGCCGGCGGAGGAGGTCGCCGCCCTGGTCGCGTCCTCGGAGGAACGCCCCGCCGCACGGGAGCTGCAGCGCGCGCTCGCCGAGGAGCTGACCCGTCTGGTCCACGGCGACGACGAACTGGCCCAGGCAGAGGCTGCCGGCCGGGCGCTGTTCGGCCGCGACGACCTCGCGGCACTGGGGGAGTCGACGCTGACGGCCGCGCTCGCCGAGGCCGGCGCCCTCCAGCTCGGTGCCGACGACGTCGTCGACGGGGCGCTGCCCTCCGCCGCGGTGCTGCTGCAGCGCACCGGGCTGTGCAGCTCGCTGTCCGACGCACGGCGGACGGTGAAGGAGGGCGGCGCCTACGTGAACAACGAGCGGGTCGTCGACGCCGACCAGCCGTTGTCGGCCGACAGCGGTCTGGCGGGTGGCTGGGTCGTGCTGCGCCGGGGCAAGCGGAACCTGGCCGGCGTCCGCCTGCCGGCCTGACGCACCGGCGCCGGGGGGACCCCCGGCACCGGTCGTGGCGTGCGGGCCCTGTGGTGACCCGTGGCGTGTGAACGGCCCGTGACCGCCGCGCGTCGAGCACGTGGCGGGCGTCACGCGGGAGGGCGTTTGACACGGGGCCGACGACCACGTAACTTTCTCTTTGCGCCGGGGACGACCGCGAGGCCGGGCCCGAAGCGCCGAAGCGTGACAACAAGCCAAGACATCGAAGGCCGTGAGGCTGGGGTTCTTGCGCGTCCGCTCTTTGAGAACTCAACAGCGTGCCGAAAGTCAGTGCCATATGTTTGATTCCCGCCTCCTTTTGGGGGGTGGGTGTTGGGTTGATTGATATCGAGAGTGCCAACTCTTGGTTCTCGGCCTTGGATCGAAATTCATCTACGGAGAGTTTGATCCTGGCTCAGGACGAACGCTGGCGGCGTGCTTAACACATGCAAGTCGAACGATGAAGCCAGCTTGCTGGTGGATTAGTGGCGAACGGGTGAGTAACACGTGGGCAACCTGCCCCCGGCTCTGGGATAACTCCAAGAAATTGGTGCTAATACCGGATATTCACGCTTCCTCGCATGGGGTTGTGTGGAAAGTTTTTCGGCTGGGGATGGGCCCGCGGCCTA
>NZ_FMUH01000008.1 GCF_900101025.1 Klenkia marina
AACTTCCTGGAGATCCCCCGCATCCGCTCCGAACGCCCCGCCTTCGAGCTGCACTACCCCCACCTGCGCGACCGCCTCGAAGCCGAAGCACACGCCGGGAACAAGCACGGCACCTACGCCCGCGAGGTCCTCGACGACACGGGCAAGCGCGCCGGCGCGAACGACCCCGACCCGCTGTGAGTCCGGCGCGGGGGGCGTGAGCCCCCCGCGCCGGCGGGTAGGCGCACGGGGTCCAACCCCCGGCCGCCCGCAGGAGACCCGCATGCCCCAGCGCCGCACGAACCCCGTCCGCACGAGCACCGGCGGCACGCCCCGCACCGTCGTCGTCACCGGCGCGAGCGGGGGCATCGGCCGGGCCACCGCGGTCGAGTTCGCCCGGCGCGGTGACCGGGTCGCGCTGCTCGCCCGGGGCGAGGTCGGGCTGGCCGCGGCCGCCGACGAGGTGCGCGCCGCCGGGGGCACCGCCCTCGTCGTCCCGGTCGACGTCGCCGACGCCGAGGCCGTGGAGGCCGCGGCCGAGCGCGTCGAGGCCGAGCTCGGCGAGATCGACGTCTGGGTGAACGTGGCCTTCACCGCCGCGTTCGCCCCGTTCCACGAGCTGACGGCCGCGGAGTACGCCCGGGTCACCGAGGTGACCTACCTCGGGTTCGTGCACGGCACGATGGCCGCCCTCAAGCGCATGCGCCCCCGCGACCGGGGGGTGATCGTGCAGACCGGCTCGGCACTGGGCCGGCGCGGCATCCCGCTGCAGAGCGCCTACTGCGGCGCCAAGCACGCGGTGAAGGGGTTCACCGAGTCGGTGCTCACCGAGCTCAAGGCCGAGGGCAGCGGCGTGCACATCACGCGCGTCGACCTGCCCGGCGTCAACACCCCGCAGTTCAGCTGGGTGCTCAACAAGATGCCGAAGCGCCCGCAGCCGGTTGCGCCCATCTACGCTCCCGAGCTCATGGGCCGGGCCATGGTGCACGCCGCGGACCACCCGCGCCGGCGCGCCTGGTGGATCGGCACCCCCACCGTCTACACCGTGCTCGGCGCCGAGGTGTGGCCGCAGTTCATGGACTGGTACCTGTCCCGCAGCGGCATCGACGGCCAGCTCACCGACACCGACGCCTCGGCCGACGACCCGGTGAACCTGTACGAGCCGGCCGACGGCGCGGGCGGCCGCGACTTCGGCGCCGAGGGCCGGTTCAGCGACCAGCAGTGGACCTGGGACGCCCAGATCTGGGCCAGCCGGTACCACGGCGCGGTCGCCGCGGTGGCGGGCGCCGGCCTGCTCGCGGGGGCCTCGGCGCTGCTCCGCCGACGCTCGTGACCCGTGGTCTGATGGTCGACCCGGGCACCGCTGCACCGACCAGCCCGGCCCCGACCACCCCTGGAGTTGCTCCGTGACCCACCGCCTGCTCGTCACCTACGGCCAGCCCACCGACCCGGCCGCGTTCGACGCCCACTACCGCGACGTGCACACCGGGCTGGCGCAGGCCATCCCCGGGCTGGTCCGGTTCTCCACCGGCCACGCCGAGACCATGGACGGCTCACCGTCCCCGGCCTACCTGGTCGCCGAGCTCGACTTCGAGTCCGCCGAGGCGATGGGCGCGGGCATGTCGTCGGAGGCCGGCCGGGCCGCGGGCGCCGACGTCGCCACCTTCGCCTCCGGCGGGGCGACGATGGTGCACTTCGACGTCCAGGACGTCCCGGTCTGATCCGGGCGGGGGCCGGACCCCGCCCGGCCCCCGCCCGGTCGCTCGACCCCGCGGTGCGCACCGACCACACCAGGAGCGTCCATGAGCGACATCCGCGCCGATCTCGGTGACCACGACGAGCCGGCCGAGGACGAGGTGGTCGAGGCCTTCGACGCGATCGTCGACGAGGGCAGCCAGCGCCTGCACCGCAGCTGGCGAGAGGTCCTGACGACGGGTCTGGCCGGCGGCCTCGAGGTCGGCACCGGGGTGCTGGCCTACCTGGCTGTCCTGGCCGAGACCGACAGCCACCTGCTGGCCGGGCTGGCGTTCAGCATCGGCTTCATCGCCCTGCTGCTCGCGCGCAGCGAGCTGTTCACCGAGGGCTTCCTGGTGCCGGTCACCGCCGTGGTCGCCGGCCGGGCCAGCGCGGTCCAGCTGGTGAAGTTCTGGGCCGGCACGTTCGTGGCCAACCTGCTCGGCGGGTGGCTGATCATGTGGTTGGTGGTCCGTGCCTTCCCCGACCTGCGGGCCACGGCCGTCGAGGCGGGCACCCACTTCGTGGACTCGCCGCTGGACCTGCAGTCGGTGTGCCTGGGTCTGCTGGCCGGCAGCGCGCTCACCCTGATGACCCGCATGCAGCACGGCACCGAGTCCGACGGCGCCAAGATCGTGGCCGCCGTCGCCGGGGCCTTCCTGCTCGCCGGGCTCCAGCTGTTCCACTCGGTGCTGGACTCGTTGCTGGTGTTCGCAGCCCTGCACTCCGGAGCGCCGTTCGGGTACGGCGACTGGCTGGCCTGGCTCTGGTACACGGTGCTGGCGAACATGGCCGGGGGCCTGCTGGTGGTGACCCTGCTGCGCCTGGTGCGCAGCAAGGACCTGCTCGCCGCCGAGCGCGACGAGGCCGCGGCTGGTCGGTGACCCGCGAGCGGGCCACGCGGTCGCCTCGGACCACGACCCGGGGCACAGTGGTGGCCATGCCCCTGATCACCACCTCGTTCGACGCCACCAGCACCGCCGCCGACGTCGTCGCCGGCCACGACCTCACCGGCACCCGGGCGGTCGTCACCGGCGGCGGCTCGGGCATCGGCGTGGAGACCGTGCGGGCGCTGGCCTCCGCCGGCGCCGAGGTCACCATCGCCGTGCGCGACCCCGAGCAGGGCGCGCGGGCCGCGCAGGACGTCGTCGGCAGCACCGGCAACACCACCGTGCGGGTGGCCCGCCTCGACCTGCTCGACCTCGACTCGGTCGCGGCCTTCGTCGCCGACTGGGAGGGCCCGCTGCACCTGCTGGTCAACAACGCCGGCGTCATGGCGCTCCCCCAGCTCACGCTGACCGACCGCGGCTGGGAGACCCAGTTCGCCACCAACCACCTCGGCCACTTCGCCCTCACCACCGGCCTGCACGGCGCGCTGACCGCCGCCGGGGGCGCCCGCGTCGTGTCGGTGTCCTCGACCGGGCACCTCGCCAGCCCCGTGCACTTCGCCGACCTGCACTTCCAGCAGCGGGAGTACGACCCGTGGCAGGCCTACGGGCAGTCCAAGACCGCCAACGTGCTGCTCGCGGTCGAGGCCACCCGCCGCTGGGCCGACGACGGCGTCGTGGCCAACGCGCTCATGCCCGGCGGGATCATGACCAACCTGCAGCGCCACGTCTCCCAGGACGTCATCGACGGGTGGGAGCGCATGCAGCGCGAGGGCACCGTCACCTTCAAGACCCCCGAGCAGGGCGCAGCCACCACCCTGGTCGCCGCCGTGGCCCCGGAGTTCGCCACCGGCGGGCACTACCTCGAGGACTGCCAGGAGGCCCGCACCGTGGGCGACGACGAGCAGACGCGGGACGGGGTGCGCGCCTGGGCCCTCGACCCCGGCAACGCCGAGAGGCTCTGGCAGGTCAGCGAGGAGCTCGTCGCCAGCCGCCCCGCCGACGAGTGACCGGGCGACGACGATGACCACCACCGCCGACCTCTTCGTCGACCTCCTCGTGCAGGCGGGGGTGCAGCGCGTCTACGGCATCGTGGGCGACAGCCTCAACGCCTTCTCCGACGCCGTCCGCCGCCGGGGCGGGTCGGCCGAGGGCGGCCTGGACTGGGTGCACGTGCACAACGAGGAGGCCGCCGCGTTCGCCGCCTCCGCCGAGGCCCAGCTCACCGGCCGGCTGGCCGTCTGCGCCGGCAGCTGCGGGCCCGGGAACACGCACCTGGTGCAGGGCGTGATGGACGCCCACCGCTCAGGCGCGCCGGTGCTGGCGATCGCCTCGCACATCACCACCGCGCAGATCGGCACCGGCTTCTTCCAGGAGACCCGGCCGCGCGACCTGTTCGCCCAGGCCAGCCACTACTGCGAGGAGGTCACCTCCCCCGCGCAGCTGGAGCGGCGGGTGCGGCTGGCCCTGCAGAACGCCCTGGGCAAGGGTGGCGCCGCCGTCCTCGTCGTCCCCGGTGACGTGCTCGCCGCCGACGCCCCCGACCCGGTCGGCCTGGGGTCCGTCGTGCAGGCACCGCCGCAGGTGGTGCCGGCCGCTGCCGAGCTCGACGAGCTCGCCGAGCGCATCGGCGCCGCGGAGAAGGTGGCGGTGTTCGTCGGCATCGGCGCCGCCGGCGCCCGCGAGGACGTCCTGGCCCTGGCCAGGCGGCTGCACGCCCCGGTCGGGCACAGCCTGCGCGGCAAGGACGTCTTCGGGTACGACAACCCCTACGACGTCGGCATGAACGGGCTGCTCGGCTACGGCGGCTGCTACCGGGCGCTGCACGAGGCCGACCTGGTGCTGCTGCTGGGCACCGACTTCCCCTACGACGACTTCCTGCCCGGCGCCCGCACCGTGCAGGTCGACCGCGACCCGGCCCGCCTGGGCCGGCGCACGCCGCTGGTGCAGGGCGTGGCCGCCGACGTCGGCGCCACCGTGCGCGGCCTGCTCGAGCGGCTGCCGCAGCGCACCGGCACCGCGTTCCTCGACGAGGCGGTGCAGCACACCGAGAAGGCGGTCGACGGCCGGCTGGCCGCCTACACCGGCGAGGGCCAGCACGGCGGCCCGGTGCACCCCGAGCTGGTCGCCACCGTGCTCGACGAGCTCATGGACGACGACGCCGTGGTCACCGCCGACACCGGCATGTGCTGCACCTGGACCGCCCGCTACCTGACCCCCAACGGCTCGCGCCGGTTCATCGGCTCGTGGGTGCACGGGTCGATGGCCAACGCGCTGCCCATGGCGATCGGTGCGCAGGTCAGCCACCCCGGCCGGCAGGTCGTGTCCTTCAGCGGCGACGGCGGGCTGGCCATGCTCCTGGGCGAGTTGCTCACGGTGAAGCTGCACCGGTTGCCGACCAAGGTCGTGGTGTTCAACAACGCCAGCCTCGGCATGGTGCGCCTGGAGATGCTGGTGGCCGGTGACCCGCCGTTCGGCACCGACCACGAGCCGGTCGACTACGCCGCCGTCGCCGCCGGTGCCGGCTTCTTCACCCGCCGGGTCGAGCGGGCCGAGGACCTGCGGGCGGCCGTGGCCGAGGTGCTGGCGCACGACGGCCCGGCGCTGCTCGACGTCGTCACCACCGCCGACGCCATGTCGGTGCCCCCGCACCTGACCGCGGCCGAGGCCAAGGGCTTCGCGCTGTCGATGGGCAAGGTCGTGCTCGACGGCGGCATCGGCGAGGCCGTGCGACTGGCCCGCACCAACCTGAAGCTCGCCCGACCCTGAGCCCCACCCCGCACGGCTCCACCCTGCACGGCCCCGCCCCGTCGGCGAGGCTGTGCGGGTGAGCAACGAGAACGGCTACGTGGAGCCGGGCAAGTCCTTCGAGCGGGACACGAACTACATCGAGGACCGGATCCTCGCCGACCCCGCACGTGGATCCGGCACAGCGCAGGGCTGGCCGGTCGAGGCCGACCGGTACCGGCTCGTGGTCGCCCGGGCGTGCCCGTGGGCGAACCGGGCCACGATCGTGCGCCGGCTGCTGGGCCTGGAGTCCGCCTTCTCGATGGGCATCTGCGGGCCGACCCACGACCAGCGCAGCTGGACCTTCGACCTCGACCCCGGTGGCCGCGACCCGGTGCTGGGCTACGAGCGGCTGCAGGAGGCGTTCTTCGCCCGTGACCCCGAGTACCCGCGCGGCATCACGGTGCCGGCGATGGTCGACCTGCCCACCAAGGCGGTGGTCACCAACGACTTCGCGCAGATGACGCTGGACTTCTCCACCGAGTGGACGGCGTTCCACCGCGACGGCGCGCCCGACCTCTACCCCGAGCACCTGCGCGACGAGATGGACGACGTGATGAAGCGCGTCTACACCGAGATCAACAACGGGGTGTACCGCTGCGGGTTCGCCGGCGAGCAGGACGCCTACGCCCAGGCCTACGACCGGTTGTTCACCGCCCTGGACTGGGTGAGCGAGCGGCTGGAGACCCGCCGCTACCTCATGGGCGACACCATCACCGAGGCCGACGTGCGGCTGTTCACCACTCTGGCCCGGTTCGACGCGGTCTACCACGGCCACTTCAAGTGCAACCGCACCAAGCTGACCGAGATGCCGGTGCTGTGGGGCTACGCCCGCGACCTGTTCCAGACCCCCGGGTTCGGCGACACCACCGACTTCCCGCAGATCAAGCGGCACTACTACGTCGTCCACGCCGACATCAACCCGACCCAGGTCGTGCCGGTCGGCCCGGACACCTCGGTCTGGCTCACCCCGCACCACCGCGAGGAGCTCGGCGGCTCGCCGTTCGGCGACGGCACCCCGCCCGGCCCGGTGGCGGCCGGCGAGGAGGTCCCCGAGTCCGAGGGCGCCGGCGGCTCCACCTCGTACTGATCGTGCACGCCGTCCGGCTCCTCGTCCCGGCCACCGTGCTCGCGGTGGCCGTCCTCGCGGTGGCCAGGTGCACGTCGTTCACCGACGCCGCTCCCGACCCGTCGGCCACGGCCGGGTCGTCGGCTCCCTCCGGTCCGTCGTCCGCCGGCGGCGAGCTCGCGGTCGCCGACGAGGTCGACCTCGGCGTGGCCGCGACCGACGTCGCCGCCGCCCGGGTGACCGCCGAGGGCGCCGTCCTGCTGGTGGGGCCGACGTCCACGGTGGTCGACGGCGAGCGCTCGACCCGGCTGAGCGGGCTCGCGCCCACCGACCTCGTGCTGGTCGACGGCGAGCCGGTCGCGGTCGGTCTGGCCGCCGACCCGGTCACCGGCGACCCGGTGCTGGCCCTCACCGGCCGGGACGGTGCGCCGCAGCCGCTGGAGCCCCCGCGCCCGGCGCCGCGCGGGGTGCCGGTCCTCGCCGTGGCCGACGGGGACGTCGTGCACGTCCTGGCCGAGGCCGCCGACGACCTGGCCGCCACCGTGCTGACCGTCGACCCCGCCTCCGGCGAGGTGCAGTCGGACGTCGACCTCGACCTGGGCGACGACGTCACCTCGATCGACCTGGTCGGGCTGGCCGCCACCGACGACGGCCTGCTCGCCGGGCTCGTCGTCCGCACCGCCGACGGCACCTCCGCCGGCCGCCTGGTGGGCCTGGACGACGACCTGCGGCAGACCGGCGACCCCGAGGTGCTCGACGGTCCCCTGCTGGCGCTCACCGCCGACGGCACCCCCGTCACCGCCGACGACCTCGGCGGCGAGGCCGACGGGGCCCGGGTGTCCGGCGCCGCGGCGACCGACGACGGCCTGGTGGTCGCCCTGCTCGACCAGCGATCGCCGACCGTGCTGGTGCCCGTCGGGGGTCGCCCGACCCGTCTGCAGCTGTGCGCCGGCGAGGGCGATGCCCTGGCGGTGGCCGCCGACGACGGCACCGTCGTGGTCGCCGGCACCTGCGACGGCTCGGCCGTCCGGTGGGTGCTCGGCTGACCAGCGGTCGACGGGGCGGTCGGCGACCGGTGCGTGGCTGGCCCGGTTCGACCCCGGTCCGGTGTCGGCGCGCACGGTGGCGCTAGTTCCGGGCGCCGAGCTGCAGCGCTCCCGGCTGGACGTCACCGCCGACGGCACCGCGGTGGTGTCGATGCAGGTGGGCTCCCCCGCCCCCTCACGACCCGGCTGCTGACCGTGGCGCCCGGGGACGACGAGGTGGTGCCGCCACCGGCCGGCTGGTCAGACCCGGACGAGCCCCAGCCGGGCGGCCAGGCCCGCGGCGGCGGCCCGGCTCTGCACGCCCAGCTTGACCGACAGGTGCGCCAGGTGGGCCTCGACGGTCCGCTCCCGGATCGCCAACCGGGCCGCGATGGCCCGGTTGGTCGCCCCGGTGGTGACCTCGGCCAGCACCTCCAGCTCGCGGGGGCTGAGTCCACCCGGAGCCGGTGCCGGGCGGTGCTCGGCCACCCACCAGCGGCCGGCCCGGCGGACCTCGACGGCCACCAGGCCGCGCGGTGCCAGGAGCAGCCGCGCCCCGGCCGCGGCGGGGGACAACGCGGGCCGCAGGTCGACGCGGGCGCCGGCGGTCAGCAGGACCACCCGCCCCGACGTCGCGTGCCAAGCGAACGCGTCGACCGCGTCGTCGACGGTGGCTCCCGACCAACCGTCGAGCGGGTCGACCAGGGCGGCCAGGTCCGGCCGCAGCAGCGTGAGCAGCTGGGCCGCCTCGTCGGCCACCCCCGCGGCCCGGGTGCTCGCGTGGAGGGACCCCACGTACCGCCGCCCGGCGGTCAGGCAGACGCTCACCCCGTCGGTGAACCCGCCGGCGTCGATGACCCGGTCGAACACCGGCCCGTGCCGGCGGTCCGCCGGGATGTCCCGCACCCGCAGCGCGGTGCGGCCGACCAGGTCGAAGAGCGGGTCGGCGTGGAAGCACTCCTCGATCCCGCGGACGGTGTCGGCCGAGTAGCCGGTGCTGAGCACGGTGGCGTGCCGCCCCGCGACCGGGTCCCACCGCTGGACCGCAGCCCACCCCGAGCCGACGAGGTCGACCAGCGACTCCAGCACGGTCCCGGCCCGGTCGGCCGCGGACCCGCCCTCGACGACGGCGTCGGCGGCCGCACGCACGTGCAGCGCGGTGGCCACCCGGGACGGCATGCCGCAGCCTGGCACACCGACCGCCTCCGCGGCACCGTCCGCGACTACGGGATTCCCCCGATGCGCGGCCTGCACGCGGTGGACCACGGTGCCCGGCATGGACATCACCGAGTACCGCGACCTCGACGCCACCGCCCTCGCTGGGCTGATCCGCACCGGGCAGGTCAGCGCCGACGAGGTGGCCGACACCGCCCGGGCCGCCGTCACCGCCGTCGACGGCGAGCTCAACGCCCTGGTCGGGGAGCTGTTCGACGCGCCCCTGGCCCACGCCCCCGACGGGCCGTTCGGCGGCGTGCCCTTCGCCGTCAAGGACCTCATCACCCACGCTGAGGGCGTCCCGCAGCGCGCCGGCTCCCGGCTGCTCGGCGACGGCGTGCCCTACCCGTACGACAACGCGCTGATGACCCGGTTCCGGCGGGCCGGGTTCGCCACGGTCGGGCTCACGGCGACGCCGGAGTTCGGCTTCAACGCCGCCACCGAGTCGGTGGCGAACGGCCCGACCAGGAACCCGTGGGACACCACCCGCTCCCCCGGCGGGTCCTCCGGTGGCTCCGCCGCGCTGGTCGCCGCCCGCGCCCTCCCGGTGGCGCACGCCAACGACGGCGGCGGGTCGATCCGCATCCCGGCGGGCAACTGCGGCCTGGTCGGGCTCAAGCCCACCCGGGGCCGCACCACCGTCGGCCCCGACCACAGCGACCCCCTGCTCGGTCTGGGCATCGAGTTCGTCGTGACCCGGACCGTCCGCGACTGCGCCGGCGTGCTGGACGCCGTCCACGGCGCGGAGCCCGGCGAGCGCTACGTCCTCCCGGCGCCGGGCACCTCCTTCGCCGAGGCCGCTGCCCGGGCGCCCCGGCGACTGCGCGTCGCCCTGAGCACCACGGCCCCGGACGGCGCCCCGGTCGACCCGGCGAACGTCACCGCCGCCGAGCGGACCGCCCGGGTGCTCGAGGACCTCGGCCACGAGGTGGTGGAGGCGGCCCCGGTCTACGACACCGCCGCCTTCCACGACGCCAACTTCACCGCCTGGACCAGCTTCCTGGCCGACGCCGCCCTCGGGCTGTCCGCGGCGCTGGGCACGCCGCTGAGCCGGGACGTGCTGGAGGCGACGACGCTGGCCTGCGCCGAGCACGGCGCCACGCTCACGGCGATCGACCTCTACACCGCCGACCGCACCTTCAACGCCGTCACCCGGGCGGTCGCGGCCTTCTTCGGCGAGCACGACGTCTGGCTGACCCCGACCACCGCGCAGCCGAACACCGCGATCGGCCACCTCGACGCCGACGACGCCGGCCTCGACGCGCGCGGGTGGTACGACAAGATCTTCCGCTTCGCGCCCTTCACCGCCCTGTCCAACGTCACCGGCGCCCCGGCGATCAGCATCCCGGGCACGCCCTCGTCCGAGGGCTGGCCGGTGGGCGTGCAGCTGGTGGGCGCGCACCTGGGCGAGGAAACCCTGCTGGCCGTGGCCGGCCAGCTCGAGCAGGCACAGCCCTGGGCCGACCGGCGGCCCGCGGTGCTCGCGGGTTGACGTCCAACCCGCTGCGGCGCGGGCGACCTCCGTGAGCCCGGGGAGGGCTCGGGGTGCCTTTGCGTCCCTGGTCGGCGGTGGGCCCGCGACGGTGCGGGCTCACCTCCTCGGGGTCAGTGCCGGGTGGTGCCGCAGTCGGTGCAGCGCTTGCGGTGCGCCTCGTTCGTGGTCGGGCAGTTGGCGCAGTTCCAGGCGCCGCGGGTCGGCGTCCGGACCTGGGTGCGTCCGTCGAGGTCGGGCATGGTGGTCCCCCTGGGTCCGTCGGTGTGACGGAGGCGACGCTACCCAGACATCATGACGTCTCGATGAACTCGCGGTTGCGGTCCGGCGAGGGTCGGACGCAGGTCAGTCGCGGGGCAGGACCCCGCACCCGCCTGCGCTGCAGGCGCACCCGCCGCAGCCGGCCGCGGGGGCCGGCTCGTCGACCACCTTCCGGGCCGCCAGCGCGGCGAGCACCGAGGCGATGCCGAGCGCGAGGACGGCCACGGCGACGGCGAGGACGGCGGCCGCGGCCAACCACCCCGGGCCCACCAGGACGGCGCCCAGCGCGAAGGCGGCCACCGCGACGGCGACGCCCAGGCCGGCGCGCACCCGCTGCTGCGCCCGCGCCACCAACCCGACCAGGACGGCGGCGACGGCGACCACGCAGGCCCATGCGGAGACGGCCGGGGGGAGGAAGGCCAGGCCGATCGCGACCGCCCCGAACCAGGCGGCCCCGGCGCCGGCCACGGCCGCGGACCGGTCGAGCCGACCGGCACGGGCGCCCCGCAGCGCGGCGACGCCCCGCAGCACACCGAGCACGCCCAGCCCGCCCACGAGCAGCCGCACGCCGGTGTCGGCGACGACCACGGCCACCACGGCGAGCACGACCAGGACGACGCCCTGCAGCGCCGACCACGGCCAGGAGCGACGGGCCTCCTCGGCGGACACGGGGGTGGAGGGTGCGGTGGCGGACGCGGTCACCCGCCCAGTGTCCCCCATCCGCCGGGCGGACCGGGCAACCCTGTGCCACGCTCCCGGGACGGGGTCCGACCAGCCAGCAGACACCGCCGGGAGATCCTCATGAGCGTGCAGCAGACCGCCGACCGCGTCGGCCGGTCGGACACCCTCGAGCGGCTGGCCCGGGTGGGCCTGGCCGCCTACGGCGTCGTGCACCTGCTGATCGCCTGGCTGGCGCTGCAGCTGGCGTGGGGCGGCGGCAGCGGCTCGGCCGACCAGTCGGGCGCGATGCAGACCCTCGCCGAGGAGCCGTTCGGCACGCCGTTGCTGTGGGTGCTCGGCCTGGGCCTGATCGCCCTGGCGGTGTGGCAGCTGGCCGAGGTGCTGCGGCAGGTCGGCGGGCTGTCCGGCTCGGGCGACACCAAGAAGAAGGCCGCTGTCGGCGTGGTGAAGAGCGTGGCCAAGGCGGTCGTCTACGCCGCGCTCGCGTTCACCGCGCTGAGGTTCGCCACCGGTGGCGGGTCGTCCAGCTCGGGGCAGCAGCAGGACACGACGTCCGGGGTGTTCGCGTTGCCCGGGGGCCGGTTCCTGGTGGGCCTCGCGGCGCTGGTCGTCATCGGCGTCGGCCTCTACCAGGTCGTCAAGGGGCTGAAGAAGAAGTTCCTGGACGAGATCGACACGTCGAAGGCATCGTCGTCCGAGGTGCGGGCGGTCACCCGCCTGGGCCAGGTCGGGTACGTGGCGAAGGGGGCGGCGTTCGTCGTCGTCGGCGGGCTGCTGGCCTACGCGGCCATCACGTTCGACCCGTCGAAGTCCACCGGTCTGGACGGCGCGATGCACACGATCCTGCAGGCGCCGTTCGGTCGATGGCTGCTGTCGCTGGTGGCCGTGGGCATCGCGGCGTTCGGCGTCTTCTGCTTCTTCCGCGCGCGCTACCCGCAGCGCACCTGAGCCGTGGCGACCCTGCCCCCGGCGGTCGGCCGGCTCCTCGACCGGGTGCAGGCCCGCATCCCGCAGCGCTGGCTCGACCGTGCGCACGCGGCGGCCGACCGCGCCCGCGAGGTCACCGACCACCCCTGGCTCGAGCGGCTGGCGCAGGTGGGGCTGGTCGCCTACGGGGCGGTGCACCTGCTGATCGGGTGGCTGGCGTTCACCGTGGCCTGGCGAGTCTCCCCCGACGCCGCCGACGCCGACCAGGCCGGTGCGCTGCGCACGGTGTCGGAGAGCCCGGGTGGGCTGGTGCTGCTGTGGGTGATCGGGCTGGGCCTGCTGTCGCTGGCGCTGTGGCAGGCCGGTGAGGTGCTGCGCTGGTGGACCGGGTTGCTGGTGCCCGAGCGCCGGGTGCACGCTGCGTTCATCTGCGCGAAGTGCCTGGCGAAGGCGGTCGTCTACGGGGCGCTGGCCGGGATCGCGCTGGTCTTCGCGGTGGGCTCGCGGTACGACGCGACCGACAGCACGCAGGACCTCACCGACGACCTGCTGGAGATCCCGGGCGGGGCGGTCCTGCTGGTGGCCGGTGGTCTGGTGGTGGTCGGCGTGGGCGCCTACCTCGCCTGGCGCGGGTGGACGGCGGGCTTCATGAAGGACGTCGACCTCGACGCCGCTCCGGACCGGTACGAGCCGACGATCGCCGCGCTGGGCCGGGTGGGCTACCTCGCCAAGGCGGTGGCATTCGTGGTCGCCGGCGGCCTGGTGGTGTGGGCCGCGGTGACCCGCGACGTCTCGACGGCGACCGGCCTGGACGGCGCCCTCAACGCCATCGGCGCCGTGCCCACCGGCCAGTGGCTGCTGACCGCGGTCGCCGTCGGCTTCGCCGCCTTCGGGGTCTACGCCCTGGCTCGGGCTCGCTACCCCGACCGCGACCCGGCCACCTGAGGGATCCTGCACGCTTCCGGCCCCGCGGCGCCGACGGCCTCCGGCCGCGCAACGACCGCCTACGTTCCCCGGTGTCGACACGACCCGGGAGCATGTGCCACGGGCCGCCTCGCCGTGGGGGCGGGCCGCTCGGGGCGTGCCGGCGTCACTCGATGCGGGGGCCGGTGATGATCTCGGTGCCGTCGGGGCGGTGGGTGCGCCATCGTCCGCCGGGGTCGCGTTCGACGCGGAAGCCGTGGTGGACCTTGGTGTGGTGCCGCTCGCACAGCAGCGCCGAGTTGGCCGGCGAGGTCTCCCCACCGTGCGCCCAGTGCACCAGGTGGTGCACGTCGGCCCAGTGGTGGGGTGCGCCGCAGCCGGCGAACACGCACGTCTGGTCCCGCGCCACCACCGCCCGCCGCAACCCCGGCGTCACCACCCGGTGGGTGCGACCCACGTCCAGCGGGGTCCCCTCGGGGCCCATCACGATGCGGGAGACCGTGGCGTCGCAGGCCAGCCACCGGGCCCGGGCCGCGGAGATCGTGGCCCCGAACCCCATCGACGCCGTCGCCGGGCCGGTGCCATCAGCCACCAGGTCCTCGACCCCGATGGTGACCACCACGTGCGGCTTGACCGACCGCAGCACCGGCAGCCCACCTGCGCTCAGCTGCCGGTCGGCCAACGCCACCAGCGCATCGGCCTGGCGCTGCACCCGCGTGCGCAGGTCGCCTTCGGGCCGGTCGGCCTGCACGATCGACTCCAACGCCGTCTTGACCTTCTCCCCACCGACCGCATCCAGGTCGAACCGGCCGGTCACCGTCCCATCAGCGTGCGTGCTGATCGACAGCGCCCGCTGCTGCACCGGGTCCGGCTCGACCCCGTCGGGGTCCAGTGCTTCGACGAACGCCTGCACCGCGGTCACCAACGCCCGGTGCGACGACGTCACAGCGACCTCGGTCCACGCCCGGTCGAACACGGCCAGGTCGATGCCCTGCAGCTGCGCCGCTGCCCGCTCCCGGTCCCCCACCGCCGAGGCCACGACGTCGACCTGCGCGGCGGACACCGAGCCGTCGGCGAACGCCGCACCGAGCTGCGGGAAGTGCTCCACCGCCCGCCCCACCCGCACGATCCGCGAGGCCTCGGCACCCGACAACCGAAGGTGCCCGATCAACCACGACCGCACCGACATCAACCCGTCGACCTCCACGGCCTGCGTCAGCTCCGCATGCCGGGCCAACCGCGCCAGCACCGCATCCACCCGGTTGCGCTCGGTCGCCAGCTCACGCATCTGGTCCAGCACCTGCACCGAGGACAGGTGGTGCAGGTCCTCCACCTGATCGACCAGCAGATCCAGCTCAGGGGCGGTGAGCACTGCCGAGCCGCTCATCCTCACCCCTCCACCCGTTCGAACACCTGATCGAAGCATACTGGGGCATCGCCGCTAGCGCAAGACGAAAGCCCAGCTCAGTGCTGTGATCGATGGTCCACGGCGAGGTCATTGCCAGCTGTTCGACGTCGGCGCACCCGACACCGACCGCGGTGCTCGACAGGGCCGTTCGACGGGTAGCGCCGACCTCGCCGCGATCGCGACCCTCGCGCCCCCCGGGCTGCTCGGCACCGCCTCGCTGGTCAGACCCGGTGGGCAGTTCCGACCCGGTGGCCGCGGCGGGCACCCGACCGGGCTCCCCCGTCCTGGGGAGGTCCGGTCAAACCCGGGCCCGGCCCGGCCGACACCGGAGAGGAACCGCGTCGACCAGCCACCTGGGAGCTCCGTGCCCACGCCCCGCACCGCCAGCGAGACCGCCGCCCGCCGGGTGCTGGTCGCGCTCGCCGTGGTGGCCGTCGGGCGTCTGCTGCTCCCGGAGGGCGTGCTGAGCAACGTGCTCTACGGCGTCGTCGCCCTGACCGCCTGCGCCGTCGCGTGGTGGGCGGTGGCCCACGGGTGGCGGCCCGGTGCCTGGATCGCCGCGGCGGTCTCCCTCTCCGCCCTCGGTGACGTCACCTGGCAGCTGCTCACCTGGGGCGGGCTGCCGCCGGGCCGGGCGTCGCTGGCCGACGTCTTCTTCCTGTCCGCCTACGTCGCCGGCGGCATCGGCCTGCGCCGCCTGCTCGCCCGGGCCTCCCGGGCCTCGCGGTTGGACCGCCTCGTCGACACCACGGCGGTCTTCCTGGTCGTGGTCTACCTGGAGTGGGTCCTCGCCCTGGCCGACGTCGTCGCCGACCACCGCGTGCCGGTCGCCACCCGTCTGTTCTTCGCCGCGTACCCGGTGCTGGACGCCTGGCTGCTGGCGCTCGTCGTCCGGCTGTGGTTCGTGCGCCGCACCGTGCGGGCCGAGGCGGGCTGGGTCGCCCTGGCGGCCGCCGCGTGGTTCGTCGCCGACCTCGACTACCTCTCCCTCCCCGGTGACTCCGACTTCCTCGACGCCGGGTGGAACATCGGCAGCGTCGCGCTCGCGGCGTCCTCGTGGGCCGCGCTCCGTGCCTGGCGCACGGGCACGGCGACGGCCGAGCCCGTCGCCGGCGGCACCGTCACCCGGCCGCAACTTGCCCTCGCGCTGCTCCCCCTGGCGGTGCCCGGCGCCGCCCAGCTCGTCGCCGCCGCCCACGGCACCGCGGTCGACCCGCGACCGGGGATCGTGGTCGCCGGCATCGTGCTCGTGCTCGCCTTCCTGCGCGGGGCCCGGCTGCTGGAGCAGCAGGCCGAACTGCGCACGCAGCTGGAGACGCGTGCCTTCCACGACGTGCTGACCGGGCTGCCCAACCGCGCCCTGCTCGACGACCGCACCACGCACGCCCTCGCCCGCAGCCTGCGCAGCGGCACCGCACCCGTCGTCCTGTCCCTGGACCTCGACGGGTTCAAGGCCGTCAACGACACCCTCGGGCACCCGGCCGGCGACCAGCTCCTGCGTCAGGTCGCCGCGCGGCTGGTCGCGCACGTGCGCTCGGCCGACACCGTCGCACGGCTCGGCGGGGACGAGTTCGCGGTCCTGATCGAGCCGCTGCCCGGCGACGGCCCCGACCGGCACCGCGAACTCGCCGAGCGGCTGGTCGAGGCGATCGGCGCGCCCTACGAGCTCGAGGGCCGCACGGTGCGGGTCGGGGTGAGCGTCGGGCTGGTGCGCGCCGAGGACGACGGCAGCTCCACCTCTGCCACCCTCATGCGCGATGTCGACACCGCGCTGTACCGCGCCAAGGACGGCGGCAAGGGACGCGTGGCCGTGTTCGCCCCGACCATGCGCACCGAGCTGCTGCTGCACACCCAGCTGCGCGACGACCTCTCCACCGCCCTGCCCGGGGGGCAGCTGCGGGTGGTCTACCAGCCGGTCGTCGACCTCGACCACGGTGGCCTGCAGGGGTTCGAGGCACTGCTGCGGTGGGAGCACCCCGAGCTGGGCACGGTGCTGCCCAGCGTGTTCATCCCGGTCGCCGAGGAGACCGGCGCGATCGTCGAGATCGGCCGCTGGGTGCTCCGCGAGGCCTGCGCCGCGGCCGTCGGCTGGCGGGCCCACCACCCCGACCTCACCGTCGCGGTGAACCTGTCGGTCCGCCAGCTGCAGAGCCCCGGCCTGGTGGCCGACGTCGCCACCGCCCTCGCCGACACCGGTCTGCCACCGGCAGCCCTGTGCCTCGAGCTCACCGAGACCGCTCTGGTCGTCGACCCCGACCAGGCCGCGGCCGCCCTGGAGGATCTGCGGGCCCTGGGGCTGCGCATCGCCGTCGACGACTTCGGCACCGGGTACTCCTCGCTCACCCACCTGCGCCGCTTCCCCGTCGACGTGCTCAAGATCGACCGCTCGTTCGTCGGCGCCCTGGGGTCGGACCGCTCGGCCGCGCCGCTGGTCGACGGCCTCCTCGAGCTGGCCCGGGTCATGGGCCTGGACGTCGTCGCCGAGGGCGTCGAGTCCGCCGACCAGCGCGACCACCTGCTGACCGAGGGCTGCCGCACGGCGCAGGGCTGGCTGTTCTCCCCCGCCCTCGAGCGCGCCGAGGCCGACCGCCGGGTCGCGACGAGCCGGCCGAACCCGGTTGCGGCCGTCGCCGGCGCCCCGGCACCATGACCGGCATGCACCGCTGCGCCTGCACCGCGAAGCCCTGGTCGCCCCGCTGACGGCGGCGCACCAGACCCACGCGGAGACACACCACAGCAGGTCCCTGCCCGCCGTCCCGGCCATCGCCGGGCGGCCATCCGCGCTGCCCGGCTCCAGGACGAGCCACGGAGCAGACGCATGCCCACCTCCCCCTCCCCCTCGGCCCACCTCCGCGCGGACGCCGTCTCGGTCACCCGCGGCGGTCGACCGCTCCTGCACGACCTCACCATCACCGTCTCCACGGGCACCCGGACGGCGGTGGTCGGCGAGAACGGCCGCGGCAAGACGACCCTGCTGCACGTCCTCGCCGGACTGCTGACGCCCGACGAGGGGTCCGTGCACCGCACGGGCACCCTCGGCCTGGCCCGGCAGACCATGCCGGCCTCCTCCGGCGAGACCGTCGGCACGCTCACCACCGCGGCGTCGGCCGACGCCGTGCGCGCGCTGCGGGACCTCGACCGCGCCGCCGCCGACCTGGCCGGCGGCGTCCCCGGTGCCGACGACCGCTACGCCGAGGCCCTCGACCGGGCCACCCGGCTCGACGCCTGGGACGCCGGACGCCGGCTCGACGTGGCCCTCGCGGCCCTGGGCGCCTGCACCGACCGCGACCGCGAGCTGGCCACCCTCTCGGTGGGTCAGCGCTACCGGGTGCGGTTGGCGTGCCTGCTGGGCACCAGGCACGACCTGCTGCTGCTGGACGAGCCCAGCAATCACCTCGACGCCGGCGGGCTGGACTTCCTGACCGAGCAGCTGCGCGGCCACGAGGGCGGCTGGGCGGTGGTCAGCCACGACCGGGCCCTGCTCGGTGACACGGCCACCTCGTTCCTGGACCTGGACCCCAGCCGCGACGGCCGCGCCACCCTCCACGTCGGTGGCTACGGCGACTGGCAGGAGGGCCGTCGCCGCGACCGGGCGGCGTGGGAGCAGGAGCACGCCGGCCAGGTGGCCGAGCACCGCCGGCTGGCCGAGGCCATGGACCGCGCCCGCGGCCGGTTGAGCACCGGCTGGCGCCCGGACAAGGGCACCGGCAAGCACCAGCGGCAGTCCCACGCGCCCGGCGTGGTGCAGGCCCTGCGCCGGGACCAGGAGTCGCTGGCCGAGCACCGGGTCACCGTGCCCCGGCCGCCGGTGCCGCTGCGCTTCCCCGGCCTCGCTCCCCGGCCCGGGGCGCCGCTGCTCACCGCCGAGCAGGTCACCGTGGCCGGCCGGGTGCCCGGGCCGGTCGACGTGGCGCTCGCCGCGGGTGACCGGCTGCTGGTCACCGGCGGCAACGGGGCCGGCAAGTCCACGCTGCTCGACGTGCTCGCCGGGCGGTTGGCCCCCACCACCGGCCGCGTGCACCGGCACGAGGGGGTCCGCGTCGCGCTGCTCGCCCAGGAGCCCGACCGGCTGCCCAGCGACCGGACCGCGCACCAGGTGCTCGACGGCGCCCCGGTCGCCGGCCTGCTGGACGCCGAGGCGCTGGGCACCACGGTCGGCCGGCTGTCCCAGGGGCAGCGGCGGCGGCTGGACCTCGCCGTCCGGCTGGGCACCCGGCCCGACCTGCTGCTGCTCGACGAGCCGACCAACCACCTCTCGGTCGCCCTCGTCGACGAGCTGACCGAGGCGCTGGGCACCACGGGGGCCGCGGTCGTCGTCGCCACCCACGACCGGCAGCTGCTCCGCGACCTCGCCGACTGGCCCCGCCTCGAACTCATGACCGGCGGGCACCCGGTCACCGACGACGACGGCCGGCCACCCCGGGTGGGGTGACCGGCCGTCGCCGCATGCTCAGGACGTCAGAGCTCGACGTCCTCGTAGCAGGGACCGGTGAACTCGTAGCCCTCGGCGGTCGACCCCTCGAGGTCGGCCTCGGTGACCGAGATGCCCGTGGAGGCCGTCGGGTCGGGGCTGGAGAGCTGGGTCACCCGGACAGCGGCCGAGTCGCCACCGTCGGCGTAGTCACCCGAACCGTCGGGCAGGATGCCCTCGTAGTCCACCGAGGACAGGCCCGAGGCCGCCTCGTACAGGCCCTCGCGGGTCAGGTCACCGTTCTCGGCCGCGGCCTCGAGCGCCGCCTTCAGCGGGTAGGACCAGGCCCACCCGGCGAGGAAGAACTCGTTCGGGGTCGCACCCGCGGCCTCGGCACCGGCACGCATGGCCTCGTGGCCGGGGCTGTCGGAGTCGAACGGCGCCCACGGGCCCAGCAGCTGGTAGGACGCCTGCAGCGCCGGCGCGGCCGGGCTCTGCAGCAGGGCGACGTTCCAGGTCGGCGAGGAGCCCAGGAACTTGCCGGTGAAGCCCGCGGCGACCGACTGGCCGACGATCGTGGCCATGTCGGCCGGGCCGGTCGAGACGACGACGACGTCGGGCTGCTGCTCGACGATCGCGGCGACCGCGGAAGCCTGGTTGTCGGTGCCGGCGGTGGTCTCGACGTTGGCGAAGTCGATGCCGTTGGCGTCGGCGGCCACCTTGGCGCCGGCCGCGGCGTCGCCGCCGTAGTCACCGGCGTAGTGCACGGCCATCACCGACTCGGCGTTGTTCGTCTCGACCGCGTAGTCGACGCCGTTCATGGCCTCGGCGCAGTAGGTCGGGCCGGACTCGAGGATGGCGTCCTGGAACAGGTAGAGCGAGGTCCACCCGGCCGGGGCGGCGACGATCTTCTCCGCCTCGAGGTCCTCGACGATGGCCGCGGTGGGGGGCGAGCCGAGGGTCTGGGCCAGGGCCAGGATGTCGGGCTTGATCTCCTGGTAGACCTGGTTGGCGACCTGCGGGTTGTACTGGTTGTCCCGCACGTACTCGGTGACGTTGATGTCGTAGCCGCCGATGCCGCCGTCCTCGTTCACCCGCTGCCAGAAGGCCTCCTGGCCGGCGACGATGACCGGTCCGGCCGGGGCGAAGGGGCCCACGGTGAGGTCGGAGAGGGTGCCCAGGTAGATGCACCCGTTGTCCGGGTTCACCGCCTCGGGGCACGCCTCGCTGGTCACGCCGACGTCGGTGGCGATGCCGCCCTCGCCGCCGCCACCGTCGCCGGGGTCCTCGCCGCCGCCGCGGCAGCCCGCGGCCAGGACCGCGAGACCGGCCAGGCCGGCCGCCGCGACGCGCCGTCGCGTCCGTGTGCTGCTCATCTGTCGTGCTCCCTTCGTGCCGGCGTCGGTGCCGGTCGGGCGATCCCGTTCGTGGTCGAACGGAAGTGGGTGGAACGGCCCCCTCGCAGGGTCCCGCGCCGCGCGGAGCGTGGCGTGGGGGGCGAGGGGGTCCTTCTAGTAGGAGAAGGGCCAGGCCTTCCAGTAGTTGCGGATGCGGACCCACAGGCCGAACAGGCCCCGTGGTTCCAGCAGCAGGAACGCGACGATCAGCAGCCCGTAGAGCAGCGTCTCCACCTGGAAGACGTTGGGCGTCTCGGTCGCCGACGAGGAGAGGAACGGCAGGTACTCGGGCAGCTCGCGGGTCAGCCGGGGCAGCAGCGCGATGAAGAAGGCGCCCATGATCGAGCCGGAGATCGTGGAGACCCCGCCGATGAGCACCATCGCGACGAACTGCACCGACAGCAGCAGGCCGAAGCTCGACGGGTCGAGGTAGCCGGTGATCGAGTACAGCAGCGCCCCGGCGCACCCGGCGTAGAACCCGCTGATGACGAACGCCCGCCGCTTCACCTTGCGGACGTCGACCCCGGTCACCTCGGCGGCGATGTCGCGGTCGCGGACGGCGGCGAAGCTGCGGCCCATGGCCGAGCGGGCGATGTTGCGGCCCAGCAGCGCGAAGACGCACAGCAGCACGAACATGAGCAGGTACAGCTGCTGGTCGGCGCTGAACAGCTCGGTGCGCCGGGAGAGGTCCACCCCGAACAGCACCGGGTCCGCGGCCGGGCGGCCGACCCCGATGCCGCCGGTGACGGCGTCCCACTCGTTCCAGACGTGGGTGCCCAGGAAGACCAGGCCCAGGGTCACGATCGCCAGGTAGAGGCCGCGCAGCCGGCTGGCCAGCGGCGCCACCAGCAGGCCGACCAGCGCGGCCACCAGGCCACCGGCCAGCAGCCACACCGGCAGGAAGGTGATGCCCAAGCCGTAGAGCCGGTCGTCCTCGGGGTCACCGGAGACCACCGCGGCGGTGTAGGCGCCGATGCCGATGAAGAACGCGTGCCCCAGGCTGACCTGCCCGGCGTACCCGGTCACGAGGTTCAGCCCGATGGCGCCGATGGCCAGCACGCAGCCGGTGGCCAGCAACCGCAGCAGGTCGTCCTCGAGCACGAACGGCAGCAGCAGGGCCACCGCGAGCAGCACCAGGATCGAGACCTTCTTGGCGCCGGTGTTGAGCAGCGCCATGTCCTGGCCGTACTGGGTGTAGAGCAGCGGCCGACCGAGGGGACGACGTCCCTTCGCGGGAGCCGGGGTGGCCGGGGTGCTGCTGGACGGTTCTCGGACGGCGGTCACACGCGTTCCACCTCTCGGGTGCCGAACAGCCCGTAGGGCCGCACGAGCAGGACGACGAGCAGCAGCACGTAGGGCGAGACCAGCGAGAAGTTCTGGCCCAGCCACGGCAGGTACTCGCCCTGGTAGGTGGCGAAGAAGCTCTCGACGAGGCCGACCAGCAGCCCGCCGACCACGGCGCCGCCGATGGAGTCCAGGCCGCCGATGATGATCGCCGGCAACGCCTTGAGGGCGATCACCCACGTCGACTGGTCGACGCCGCCGCCGGCGCCCACGAAGGCACCGGCCACCGCGGCGATGCCGGCGGCCATGGCCCAGGCGAGCGCGGTCATGTTGCCCACCGGCACGCCCTGCACCAGCGCGGTCTCCTGGTCCAGCGAGGAGGCCCGCATGGCCAGGCCGTAGCGGCTGTACCGGAAGAAGGCGAACAACCCGGCCCCGACGACCAGCAGGACGACGGCCATCGCGATGTAGCGCTCCTGCACCGGCAGGCCCAGCACGTCGACGGTGGACAACCCCCACGGGTCACCGACGTTGCGCACGTCGGGGCCGATGAAGACGTTGACCACCACCCGGATCGCGATGTCCAGGCCCAGGGTGATGATCGCGACGACGAACACCGGGCGGCCGATCATGGGCCGGATGGTGGTGCGCTCCAGGCCCCAGCCCAGCATCGCGATGGCGATGGCCGCCATCGGCACGGCGAGGTAGAAGCCCACCGGCCCGGCCAGGTAGCTGACCAGCACCGCGCCGGCCAGCATGAGCGCCGGCTGGGCGAAGCTCACCACCTTCGAGGACTTGTAGATGATCACGAAGCTGACGGCCAGCAGCGCGTAGACCGAGCCGAAGCCCAGCCCCCGCACCACGGTCAGCAGGACGTCCCTCACGAACGGGCCCCCTTGCCGGTGTACATGGATTCGACGAGGGACGAGTAGCGCTCGGCCAACGCGGAACGGCGGACCTTCTGGGTGGCGGTGAGCTCGCCGTCCTCGTGGTCGAGGAGCTTGGGCAGCAGGCGGAAGGTCTTGATCTGCTCGACCGGGTTCAACCCGGCGTTGACCTCGTCGACGATCCCCTGCACGACGGCCTTGACCTCGTCGCGCTCGGTGAGGTCGCGGTAGGTGGTGAAGGCGATGCGCTGCTTCTGCGCCCAGTCGCCGACGGTGTCGGGCTCGATGCCGATGAGCGCGGTCAGGTAGGGACGGCGGTCACCGATGACCACGCACTCCTTGATCAGGGGCGAGACCTTGACCGCGTTCTCGATCTCCGACGGGGCGACGTTCTTGCCGCCGGCGGTGATCATGATGTCCTTCATGCGGTCGGTGATCCGCAGCCGGCCGTCCTCGAGCACCCCGACGTCGCCGGTGTGCAGCCAGCCCTCGGCGTCGATGGTCTCGGCGGTGGCCTCGGGCCGGTTCCAGTACCCGGCGAAGGTCGCCGGGCCGCGGGTGAGCACCTCACCGGTGGCCTCGTCGATGCGCAGCTCGACCGAGTCGTGGGCCTCGCCGACGGTACCGAGGCGGATGCGGCCGGGGCGGTTGGCGGTGGCCGAGGCGGTGTTCTCGGTCATGCCGTAGACCTCGTGCACCGGCACGCCCAGGCCCATGAAGAACCGCAGGACGTCGACCGACACCGGCGCCGCGCCGCACCCGGCCCAGCGCACCCGGCGCAGGCCCAGCCGCTCGCGGAGCGCCCGCACCACGAGCACCCACGCGATGCCGTGCAGCACCCGGCTGCCCCCGGTGTGCGCGCCGCCGTTGGCCTCCAGGGCCCGGCCGACCTTCGCCGACAGCGCGAGGCCGAGGTTGCCGGCGTTGCGCTTGAGCGTGCTGGCCGCCGACTGCTTGATCTGGACGTTGGCCAGCAGCTTCTCCCAGATCCGCGGGACCGCGAAGAAGAAGGTCGGCTGGATCTCGCGCAGGTTCTCCGGCACCGTGTCGATCGACTCGGCGAAGTTCACCTGGATGCCGGTGGCGGCGTTGTTCCAGGTGGTGAAGATGCGCTCGGCCACGTGGCACAGCGGCAGGTAGGACAGCGACTGGTCCTTGGGCCCCGCGGGCGGGTCGAGCAGCCCGGCCGGCCCGGTGAGCGCGGCGATGGTGGCCTCGCAGTTGCCGACCGTGAGCATCGCGCCCTTCGGCGCCCCCGTCGTCCCCGAGGTGTAGATCAGGGTCATCAGGTCACCGGATGAGGTCCGGGCCATCTCCTGCTCGACGGCACCCGGGTGCGCGGCGCGGTGCGCGCGGCCGCGGCCGAGCAGGTCGCCCCAGAACAGGAGCCGGGGCTCGGTGTAGCGGCCGCGGACGCCGCGGGGCTCGACGTAGACCAGGTGCTCCAGCGCCGGCAGCTCGCCCGACACCTCGAGCGCCTTGTCCAGCTGCTCCTGGTCCTCGGCCACCAGGACCCGGGCACCGGAGTCGCGCAGCACGTGCACGACCTCGGCCGGCGGGTTGGTCGGGTAGAGCCCGACGGTCACCCCGCCGACCGCGACGGTGGCGAGGTCGGCCACCAGCCACTCGCGCCGGTTCTCCGACTGGATGGCGACCCGGTCGCCGCGCTGCACGCCCAGGTCGAGCAGCGCGTGCGCGACGTCGAGGACGTCGTCCCAGTACTCGGCCCAGCTGGTCTCGCGCCAGAGGCCCTTCTCCTTGGACCGCATGGCCACCCCGCTGGGGGTCTCGCGGGCGCGGTCGCGGATGCGGGTGACGATGGTCGTGGTGCCGGTGCCCTGCGTGCTGGGCTCGAGCGTGGTGGTCATGCCGGCGTCTCCTCGGTCCGCTTCTTGCGGCGTCCGCCGGTGTCGTGGTCCTCGCCCAGGTAAGCCTTGATCACGTTCGGGTCGCGCTGGACCTCGGCCGGGGTGCCGGTGGTGATCGGGACGCCGAAGTCGACGGCCATGATGCGGTCGGCGAGGTCCATGACCAGGCCCATGTCGTGCTCGACCATGAGGATCGAGACGCCCAGCTCGTCGCGGATGTCGATGATGAACCGGGCCATGTCCTCGGTCTCCTCGAGGTTCATGCCGGCCACCGGCTCGTCGAGCAGCAGCAGCTTGGGCTCCATCGCCAGCGCCCGGCCCAGCTCGACCCGCTTCTGCACGCCGTAGGGCAGCAGGCCCACCGGGAACCGGCGGTAGGACTCGAGCTCGAGGAAGTCGACGATCTCCTCCACGGCGGCGCGGTCGGCCAGCTCGCTCTTCTTGGCGCGACCCAGCCAGGCCATGGCGGCGAACATGCCGTAGCGGACCTGGTGGGCCCGGCCGAGCATGAGGTTGTCGACCACGGTGAGGTTCTCGAACAGCTCGATGTTCTGGAACGTGCGGGCCATGCCCTTGGCGGCGATCCGGTTGGGCCGCTGGCCCAGGACGTCCTCGCCGAGGAAGCGCACCGAGCCCTCCTGCGGCCGGTACACCCCCGACAGCACGTTGAACACCGAGGTCTTGCCCGCGCCGTTGGGGCCGATGATGGCGAACAGCTCGCGCTCGCCGACGGTGAAGGTCGCCCCGTTGATCGCGGTGACGCCCTTGAACCGCAGGGTCACGCCCTCGACCTCGAGCACCGGGGTGCTCGGCGCTGCGTGCTTGGACGCGGCGGTCACGACAGCCACCTCTTCCGGCGCTTGTAGTGCTTGACGTCGCGGAAGCTGCGCTCGCCCTCGGCGCCCAGGCCCAGGTAGAACTCCTGGATGTCGGAGTCGTCGAGCAGCTCCTGCGCGGGCTTGTCCATCACGACCCGGCCGGTCTCGAGCACGTAGCCGTGGTCGGAGATCGACAGCGCCATCGAGGCGTTCTGCTCGACCAGCAGCACCGTGGTGCCGCCCTCGTTGATCTGCACGATGAGGTCACGGATACTGCCGACCAGCTGCGGGGCCAGGCCCAGGCTGGGCTCGTCGAGCAGCAGGTAGCGCGGGGAGCTCATCATCGCCCGGCCCATGGCCAGCATCTGCTGCTCGCCGCCCGAGAGGTACCCCGCGGCCTGGGTGCGGCGCTCGAGCAGCCGGGGGAACAGGTCGTAGACCCGCTCGAGGTTGGCGGCGCGCTCCTTGGGCCGGGTGTGCGCGCCGACCCGGAGGTTCTCCTCGACGGAGAACTCGCCGAACACCCGCCGGCCCTCGAGCACCTGGCTGATGCCGCGGGCGACGACCTGCTGGGGGTCCAGGTGGTCGATCCGCTCGCCGTCGAGGGTGATCTGGCCGCGGGTCACGGCGCCGTGGTGGATGTCCAGCAAGCCGGACAGCGCTCGGAGCAGGGTCGTCTTGCCGGCGCCGTTGGCGCCCAGGAGGCCCACGATCTTCCCGTCGGGCACCTCGAGGCTCACCCCCCGGAGCACCAGCACGACGTCGTCGTAGACGACCTCGAGGTTGCTGACTGCGAGCACGTGCCGCCCTTCGTCGTCGGAGGTTGCGCACGCCAACGACGGTGAGGCAGCTCACAGCCTGGGCGTGACTGGGGACACTAAGTGCCACCTGTGGGCCACGGAAGGCCTGTGGTGCGTTTCGGCATCCGGTGCGGTGTTTCGTTATCCGCCCGTTACGCCCGAGGGTGACCCGTTCAGCTCACCCGAACACGGGCAGGCCCCGCGCGGCCGCGAGCACCTGCTCCAGGGCGTCCGCGCACGCCGCGTCGAGCGCGACGAGGTGGGCGAAGCCGTGCGGCACCCCCGCCAGGTCGACCGTGGTCACCGGCACCCCGGCACCGGTGAGCGCGGCTGCGTAGGCGCGACCCGAGTCGCGCAGCGCGTCCAGCTCCGCCGTGGCCACCAGCGCCGGCGGCAGGCCGGCGTGGTCGTCGTCCTCCAGCGGGCTGATCCGCGGGTCGGTCAGCGGGTGGCCGCGGGGCACGTAGTTGCGGCTGTACCAGCCCATGTCGGCCAGGGCGAGGAACGGCGAGCTGCCGTGCTCCTCGACCGAGGGCCAGTCCACCCCCGCCCCCACCGACGGGTAGAGCAGCAGCTGGGCGGCCGGCTGCGCTCCCCCGGCCGCGCGCAGCGCCCGGCACGCGACCGCGGCGAGGTTGCCGCCGCCGCTGTCGCCGGCGACGACCACCCGCGCCGGGTCCGGGGCGTGCGCCAGGGCCCACCGCACCGCGGCGACGGCGTCCTCGACGGCCGCCGGGAACGGGTGCTCGGGTGCCCGGCGGAACTCCACCGCCAGGACGACGGCCGAGAGCCCCGCGGCGAGCCGGGCGGCCAGGCCGGCGTACTCGCGCGCCGTCCCCACGGTCCACCCGCCGCCGTGCAGGAACACCACCGTGGCCCCGCCCGGCGCCGGCGGGGTGTGCCGCTCGGCCGTCAGCCCCTCCCCCAGCTCGACGGTGTCGACGGCGACCGGCGGCGCGCCGGCCAACCCCTGGGCGAGCACCTCGGCGAAGCGGGCCCGCGCGGCGTCCAGCCCGACCTCGCGCGCCGACGGGGTCAGCAACGGACCGAGCCGGTCGGCTAGAGCAGCGAGGCGCGGGGGCAGCGAGGCGGTCATGCGGGCATCCTGCCCGGGCCCGATGTCGGGGACATCGGGGTCCGACCGGCGCTGCCGGGCCCGATGTCCCCGACACCGGGCCCGTCAGCAGACCCCGGTCACCCCCAGACCTCGGCGGCGGTCTCCACCACCAGCTCCAGCTTGCGCACCTGCTCGTCGCGGGTGAGGGCGTTGCCCTCGACGGTCGAGGAGAACCCGCACTGCGGCGAGAGCGCCAGCTGGTCCAGCGGCACGTGCTGCGCGGCCTCGTCGATGCGGCGCTTCAGGTCGTCCTTGCTCTCCAGCTCGGGCCGCTTGGTGGTGACCAGCCCGAGGACGACGCGCTTGCCCGGCGGCACGAACCGCAGCGGCTCGAACCCCCCTGAACGGGCGTCGTCGAACTCCAGGAAGAACCCGTCGACCTCCAGCGACCCGAACAGCGCCTCGGCCACGAAGTCGTAGCCGCCCTCGGCCACCCACGACGAGCGGAAGTTGCCCCGGCACATGTGGGTGGTGACGGTCAGGTCGGCCGGCCGGCCGGCCAGCGCGGCGTTGATCTGGCGGATGTAGCGCTCGTGCTGGTGGTCGGCGTCGCGCCCCTGGGCGGCGAGCTGGGCGCGCTGCTCGGGGTCGTTGAGGTAGGCCAGCGAGGTGTCGTCGAGCTGCAGGTACCGGCAGCCCTGCGCGGCGATGCCCTGCACCTGCTGGCGGTAGGCCGCGCTGAGGGCGTCCCAGAACGCGTCCTCGTCGGGGTACACGGCGGGATCGATGGCCGCCGCGCCGCCGCGGTAGTGGACCATCGACGGCGACGGGATGGTCAGCTTCGCGGTCTGGTGCGGCTGCACCGCGCCCTGCAGGTGCGCGAAGTCGTCGGCGAACACCGGCTCCTCGATCGACAGCGGCCCGGTGACCCGCAGCCCGGCGGGCGTGTAGTCCAGCGTGCCGTCGGCGTTGCGGAAGTGGACGGTGATGTTCTCGTCGACCTTCTCGACCCCGTCGATCGCGTAGATGAAGTCCATGTGCCACGAGGCGCGCCGGAACTCGCCGTCGGTGGCGGTGGACAACCCGACGTCGGACTGCATGCGCACCACCTCGTCGACGGCCTCGTCCTCAACCGCGCGCAGGCCGTCGGCGTCGAGCTCGCCGGAGGTGAACCGGGCCCGCGCCTCGAGCAGGTACTCCGGGCGCAGCAGGCTGCCGACGTGGTCGGCGCGGAAGGGCGGGCCGACCGGGGTGGGGGTGCTCATGGTCCGATCGTGGCCCACCGCCCGCACCGGCGCACAGGCAGCACGCGGATACTCGACGACGTGGACAAGCGGGTGCTCATCGGGGCCGTGGCGTGGGTCGCCCTCACGGTCGCGGCCTTCTCCGCCGACCCCATCCTCGGGTCGGCGGTGCTGCTGTTCGGCGGCGTGCTCGTGGTCGTCGGCCACCTGGCCAGCACCTGGGGCGCGGGCACGACGTTCGAGGAGCGCGAGATGGCCCGCGCCCGACGCCGCAAGCAGAAGTACGAGGCCAACGCCGGCAACCGCGCGAAGGACCGCGAGCGCTGGGAGGCCTCGAAGGCCCGCAAGGCCGCCCGGGAGGCCCGGAAAAGCGGGTGACAGCCCGCCGCGGCGTCCTTAGCGTCGCGGCCATGGGTTCCCTGCTGCTGTTCGGCTGACGCGCACCGCGCTCGACGCCGTCCCCCCGCCCGACCGACCGGGCAGCAGCTGACGCCTGCCCGGACCACCCCTGTCCGGAGGTCCCCATGACCCATCCCCCCGCTTCCGACTCCCCCGCCGGCACCGCCCGAGCGACGCTCCCCGACGAGCAGCGCGCGGGCTTCGACCGCCTCGTGCACGCCGTGACCGCCGCCCGCGGCAAGGCCCTCGGCGCGGTGCTCCGCGGCCAGCTCCCCGGGGTCGAGGGCGTGCGCTGGCTGCGCTCGGAGGGCCTGCCGCCCACTGTGCGGGCCGCCGCGCTCACGCCGGGCCAGTGGCTGTCGCTGCACGCCACCTGGCTGCGCCTGGAGGGGACCCCGCACGCCGGTGTGCCCCAGCGCGGCGGCGGCAAGGCCTCGACCACGCACGGCCACGCCCCCGGCGCCCAGGCCGCCCCCCGCTGGTTCTAGGCCCGCCCCCCGGTTCCGCCGTCCCTGTCCGGGACGGCGGAACCGGCCCGGGCCCTATCCTCTGCCGGTGATCGTCGACCGCGCCCTGACCGCGCTCCTGGCCGCGGCGGCGGTCACCGCGGTGGCCCTCACCGGGTGCTCCTCGGGCTCCTCGACCTCGCCCGAGGCCGACGTGCCCCAGCTCGAGGCCGGCCTGGTGACCCAGCAGTCCTACGTGTACGGCCTCGGTGAGACGCCGTCCGGCGAGGCCCCGAACGGCGCCCACCTGATCACCCCGCACACCCACCAGCAACTGCTCGACGTCCAGGTGACCGACGTCCTGGACCAGAGCACCGCGTCGTTGCTCGGGCTGGGCTCGGGCTCCGACACGCCGCGGGCCGCACCCGAGGGCGCCGACGTGGTCGTGGCCTCGCTCTCCGTCCGCGACCTCTCCTCGCCGTTCGAGACGGGGGAGACGCCCCTGGTGTTCGAGCTGGTCGTGGGCGAGCAACGCACCCCGGTGCCGGGGGCGTTCGGCGAATACTCCTACGCCGGGGCGCCCTCCCCCGGCTTCTGGCTCTCCCCCGACATGACGCTGGTCGTCGTCGCACCCGAGGACCAGCCCGTGTGGTTCGCGGTGACCGACGAGGGCCGCACGGCCCGCATGGACCTGCGCACCGGGACCCTGTCCGATGACGCCGACACGGCGGCCGGCCTGGCCTACTACAGCGGCCGGTTCGGTGACCTGGGCGGGGCCTCCGGCTCGGCCGCCGGGACCGCGACCGACCTGCTGGGCCAGTACGCGCCCGTCGACGTGACCGTCGGGTTGTCCTACGCCGAGCGGGGCTTCACCCTGTCGCCCTGGTTGCCGGGCCAGGGGTGGGTGGCGGCGGGGCGGCTGTGGGGCTCGGTGTTCGCCGACCTCGAGCTGACCGGCCAGTACGCCCCGGCGATCGGGGTGACCACCAGTTCGGACCAGGTCTTCGGGCTGGCCGGGGCCGACGGGGCCGTCATGGCACCCCTGCCCGAGTCCGTGGAGGTCTCGGGCACCGACACCTTCGGGTCGCTCTCCGGCACGATCGGGGTCGGTGCGGTGTGGGACCTGCCCGCAGACTTCGCGGGCGGCACCCTGACCACGTCCCTCGACGGGGCCTGGACGGTGCTCGGCAACCCGGCGACCTTCACCGGCGCCCCGGTCACCGTCGCGCCCGTCGCCTTCACCGTGCCCCGCTAGTACCTGCTACCTCGGTTCACACCAAAGGGCTACCGAGCAGTAGGATCCCGGGCATGTCTCTCGTCGAGGACCGGGGCACCGCCGCCCCCGCCGACACCTTCCGCTCCACCGACCCGGCCAACGGTGCGCTCGTCGCCGAGCTGCCGGTGCACACCGCCGCCGACGTCGCCGCCGCGGTCGCCCGGGCCCGCACGGCCGCCGAGGCGTGGGGCGCGCTCGGGTTCGCCGAGCGCCGCACCCGGCTGGCCGCCTTCCGCGGCTACCTGGCCCGGCGCATGCACGAACTGGCCGACCTGGTGCACCGCGAGAACGGCAAACCGCACGCCGACGCGCTGCTGGAGATCACCCTCGCCGTCGACCACCTGGCCTGGGCCGGCGCGCACGCCAGGAAGACCCTCGGCCCGCGCAGCGTGAACCCGGGGCTGCTCGCCGCCAACCACCAGGCGGTGCTGGAGTACCAGCCTCTCGGCGTGGTCGGGGTCATCGGCCCGTGGAACTACCCGGTGTTCACCCCCATGGGCTCGATCGCCTACGCGCTGGCCGCGGGCAACGCCGTCGTGTTCAAGCCCAGCGAGTTCACCCCGGCGATCGGCGTCTGGCTGGGGCAGGCGTGGGCGGCCGCCGTCCCCGACGTCCCCGACGCCCTGCAGGTCGTGACCGGCCTCGGCGAGACCGGGGCGGCCCTGTGCCGCGCCGGTGTCGGCAAGATCGCGTTCACCGGCTCGGCCGCGACCGGCCGCAAGGTCATGGCCACCTGCGCAGAGACCCTCACCCCGGTGCTCATGGAGTGCGGCGGCAAGGACGCGATGATCGTCGACGACGACGCCGACGTGGCCGCCGCCGCCGACGCCGCCGTCTGGGGCGCGATGAGCAACGGCGGGCAGACCTGCATCGGCATCGAGCGGGTCTACGCCACCGCCGCCGTGCACGACGCGTTCGTCGCCGCCGTCACCGAGAAGGTCGAGGGCCTGCGCCCCGGCGCCGACGAGCAGGCCGCCTACGGGCCGATGACGATGCCCTCCCAGGCCGACGTCGTCCGCCGGCACCTCGACGACGCCGCGGCCGCCGGCGGGCGCACCGCCACCGGGGGCACCATCACCGACGGCTTCGTCGCCCCCACCGTGCTGCTCGACGTCCCCGAGACCTCGGCGGCGGTGCAGGAGGAGACCTTCGGGCCGACCATCACCATCACGAAGGTCGACGACGCCGAGCAGGCGCTCACCCTCGCCAACGGGACGGCGCTGGGCCTGGGCGGGTCGGTGTTCACCGGTTCGGCCGAGCGCGGCATGGACCTCGCCCGCCGCATGCGCAGCGGCATGACCAGCATCAACTCGGTGATCACCTTCGCCAGCGTGCCGTCGTTGCCGTTCGGCGGGGTCGGCGAGAGCGGGTTCGGCCGGATCCACGGCGAGGACGGCCTGCGCGAGTTCACCCGGGCCAAGGCGATCACCCGGCAGCGGTTCGCCCTGCCGGTGCCGCTCATGAGCTTCGCCCGCCCCGAGAAGGCCGCCGACGCCCTCGCCCGCGTGATGGGCCTGCTGCACGGGCGCCACCGGTGAGCGGGTTCGACGTCGTCGTCGTCGGCGCGGGCAGCGCCGGGTGCGCCCTGGCCGGGCGGCTCACCGAGGACCCGTCGCTGCGGGTGCTGCTGCTGGAGGCCGGCGGTTCGGACAAGGTGCTCGAGGTGCAGATCCCGGCTGCGCTCTACAAGACCTTCCGCACCCGCCGCGACTGGAACTACGCCACCGAGCCGCAGCCGGCCGCCGCCGACCGCCGGGTCTTCTGGCCGCGCGGCAAGATGCTCGGCGGGTGCAGCTCGAACAACGCGATGATCTACATCCGCGGTGCCCGCGCCGACTACGACGAGTGGGCGCAGCTCACCGGCGACCCGGGGTGGTCCTACGACTCGGTGCTGCCGCTGTTCCGCCGGATGGAGGACAACGGCCGCGGTGGGTCGGAGTTCCACGGCGCCGGTGGTCCGCTGCGCGTGGAGGACCCCCGCTCGCCGCACCCGTGGAGCCGGGCCGTCGTCGAGTCCGCGGTGGCTGCCGGCTACCCGCGCAACCCCGACTTCAACGGTGCGCGCCAGGAGGGCGCCGGGCTCTACCAGCTGACCCAGAAGCGCGGCCGGCGCTGGTCGGCGGCCGACGCCTACCTGCACCCGGCCACGAGCCGCCCCAACCTGACCGTGCGCACCGGGGCCCGCACCACCCGCGTGCTGCTCGAGGGCGACCGGGCGATTGGCGTCGAGTACGTCTCCGACGGCGCGGTGCACCAGGTGTTCGCCGACCAGGTGATCCTCTCGGGCGGGGCAATCGGCACCCCGCAGCTGCTCATGCTCTCGGGCATCGGCCCGGCCGAGCACCTGCGCGAGGTCGGTGTGGACGTGCGGCACGACCTGCCCGGCGTGGGCGGCGGCCTCCAGGACCACCCGCTCGTGCCCACGATCTGGAACGTCCGCAGCGGCGAGTCGCTGTTCCGCGGCGAGTCCCCGAAGGGCTACGCCCAGTGGTTCGCGGCCCGACGCGGCCCGCTGACCTCCAACCTGGCCGAGGCCGGCCTGTTCACCCGCTCCGACGACGCCCTGGCCGAGCCCGACCTCCAGTTCCACTTCCTGCCGGTGAAGTACTGGCAGCAGGCCCGGGTCGACCCCGACGTCGACGCCTTCACCGCCTGCGCCGTCCTCGTGCGGGTGGAGTCGCGCGGCTCGGTGCGGCTGCGCTCGGCCGACCCCACCTGGGCGCCGGCCATCGACGCCGGCTACCTGACCGACGACCGCGACCTCGAGGCCCTCGTGACCGGCGTCGAGAAGGCCCGCGAGATCGCCGCGGTCGGTCCGCTGGCCGGCGTGCTGGCCGAGGAGTGGTCCCCCGGCGGCACCCGCGCGACCCGCGCCGAGCTGCGGAGGTCGGTGCGCGAGACCCTCGAGTCGCTGTACCACCCGGTGTCCTCCTGCCGCATGGGCACCGACGACCAGGCCGTCGTGGACCCCCAGCTGCGGGTGCGCGGCATCGAGGGCCTGCGGGTGGTCGACGCCTCGGTGATGCCGACGCTGGTGCGCGGCAACACCAACGCGCCCACGATGATGATCGCCGAGCGCGCCTCCGACCTGGTCAAGGCCGAGCTCGGCGCACGAGCCGCCGTCCCGGCCTGACCGGGGCTACAGCCGGAGGGCGGTGCGCACCAGGCCGGCGACGGCGAGCGAGCGGCTGTGCGGCGGCCAGGCGATCACCGTCGTCACGGCGGGTGCGTCGGCCACCGGCACGGCGCGCAGGCCCTCCGGCAGCTGCCCGCGCACCGAGTCCGGCAGCACGGCGAAGGTGCGGCCCAGGCCGATGAGCTGCAGCAGCTGGGCGTGGTCGCGCACCTGGGGGCCGGGCCCCGAGGTCACCCCGCTGGGCCCGGGCCAGCGGGGCGCGGGCAGCCCCGGCACGCCGTCGAGGTCGGCGAGCACCAGCTCGGGACGGGTGCCGAGCTCGTGCCCGGCCGGCAGGACGGCGATCTGCCCCTCGGTGCCCAGCTCCTCGACGTCGAGGCCGGCCAGGTCGTCGAAGGGGCGGTGCAGCAGGGCGACGTCGGCCCGGCCGTCGCGCAGCACCTGGCCCTGCTCGCCGATGCCGACCAGCAGCACGTCGACCGGGACCGCGTCGGGCTCGGCGGCGTGCGCGTCCAGCAGCTTGGCCAGCAGCTCGGCCGAGGCGCCGGCCTTCACCGCGAGCACCAGGCCCGGCCGGTCGGTGGACCCGGCACGGCGGGTGCGCCGCTCCGCGGCCTCGACGGCGGCCAGCGCGGCACGGGCCTCGGCCAGCAGCACCTCCCCGGCGGGGGTCAGCGCGACCGACCGGCTCGAGCGGGTGAGCAGCGCGGTGCCCAGCCGGCGCTCGAGCTGGGCCACGGCCCGCGACAGCGGCGGCTGCGCGATGCCCAGCCGCTGCGCCGCCCGGCCGAAGTGCAGCTCCTGGGCGACGGCCACGAAGTAGCGCAGCTCGCGGGTCTCCACCGCGACGACGGTACGCCGGGCCGATACCTCTCGGGTATCGATCGGCACCCGATCGGTGTTGGCGCCCGACCGCGACCCGGGTCGACGCTGGGGCCATGACGACGACACCGACGACCACACGGACGACGACAGCGCTGGTGACCGGCGCGAACAAGGGCATCGGGTACGAGATCGCCGCCGGGCTGGGCCGCCTGGGCTGGGCGGTCGGCGTCGGCGCCCGGGACGACGCCCGCCGGGAGGACGCGGTCGCTCGACTGCGCGACGCCGGGGTGGACGCCTTCGGGGTGCCGCTGGACGTGACCGACGACGCCAGCGTGGCCACGGCCGCTGCGCTGCTGGCCGACCGCGGCGGGTTGGACGTGCTGGTGAACAACGCCGGGGTGACCGGGGGCGGCGAGCAGCTGCCGAGCGCGGTCGACCTGGCCGCGGTCCGCGCGGCCGTGGAGGTCAACGTCTGGGGCGTGATCCGGCTGACCAACGCCGTGCTGCCGATGCTGCGCCGCTCGCCGTCCCCGCGGATCGTGGTCGTCTCCAGCGGGGTGGGGTCGCTGACCCGGCAGGCCGCCGACGACGGCAGCACCGGGCCGCTGTCGGCGGCGTACTCGCCGTCCAAGACCTACCTCAACGCCGTGACGCTGCAGTACGCCAAGGAGCTGAAGGACACCGGAATCCTCGTCAACCTGATGTGCCCGGGGTTCGTGGCCACCGACCTCAACGGCCACCGCGGCACCCGCACCCCGGCGCAGGGCGCGCAGAGCGCGATCCGGCTCGCCACGCTGCCCGACGGCGGGCCGACCGGCACCTACTCCGACGACGACGGCCCCGTGCCCTGGTGAGCGCGACCGGCCGCCGACCGGCAGCATGGTCACTCCCCTACCCCTGGAGTCCTCCCCATGTGGCTGTTCCTCACCCGTCGCCTGCGCATGTGGCTGCTGCTGTCGGTCGGCGCGCCGTTGGCGGCCAAGCTGCTGCAGCGGCTCGGCACCGCGCTGGAGACCAAGAACGGCCCCACCTCGCTCTCGCGGGCGTTGTGCAAGGGCGGCGAGTTCCTGGACTCCCGGCGCCGGCGAGCCGCGCGCGAGGCGCGCCGGCGCCGCTGACCTACCCCCGCACCACGGCGTCCTCGGCGGCGGCCTCCCGCTCCGGCGGGACCGCCGCCGAGCTGCGCCCGCGGCGGATCGCGATCGACAGCCCGGCCGCGACCAGGCACAGCAGCGCGGCGCCGTACCAGGCACCGTCGTAGCTGCCGGTCACGTCGCGCACCACTCCGGCGGAGTACGCGGCGGCCGCCGAGCCCAGCTGGTGGCTGGCGAACACCCAGCCGAACACCACCGGCGCGCGGGGGCCGAAGTGCTGACGGCACAGCGCCAGGGTGGGCGGCACGGTGGCCACCCAGTCCAGGCCGTAGAAGACGATGAAGGCGATCATCGAGGCCTGCAGGTCCGACCCGAACAGCGGCGGCAGCAGGAACAGCGAGAGCCCGCGCAGCGAGTAGTAGGCCAGCAGCAGCAGGCGGGGGTCGACGCGGTCGGTCAGCCACCCCGAGGCGATCGTGCCGGCGATGTCGAACAGCCCCACGAGGGCCAGCAGGGACGCGGCGGTGGTCACCGGCATGCCGTGGTCGTGCGCGGCCGGGATGAAGTGCGGCTGCACCAGGCCGTTCGTGGTCGCCCCGCAGATCGCGAACCCGGCGGCCAGCAGCCAGAACACCCGGGTGCGGGCGGCCAGCGCCAGCCCGGCCAGCGCGGTGCGGGCGGCGTTGCCGGTGCTGCGCGGTGGCTCGTCGGCGGCCGTGCCGCCCAGCGGCACCGCCCCGACGTCGCTGGGCCGGTCGCGCAGGAAGAACGCCACCAGCGGGACGACGGCGAGCGCGGCGACCGTGGTGCCCAACGCCGCCGGGCGCCACCCGTGGGCGGCCGAGATGCTCGCCACGACCGGCAGGAACACCAGTTGGCCGGCCGCGCCGCCGGCGGTCAGCACGCCGGAGACCAACCCGCGCCGGGCCACGAACCACCGCCCGGTGACCGTGGCCACCAGCGACATCGCCATCGACCCGGTGCCGAGCCCGACCAGCAGACCCCAGCACAGCACCAGCTGCCAGGGCGCGGTCATGAACACCGTGAGCCCCGACCCGACCGCCACCACCAGCAGGGCGCCCACCACCACGCGGCGGATCCCGAAGCGCTCCATGAGCGCCGCGGCGAACGGCGCGGTGAGGCCGTACAGCGCCATGTTCAGCCCGACGGCGGCGGAGATGGTGGACGTCGACCAGCCGAACTCCGCCTGCAGCGGCTCGATCAGCACCCCGGGCACGGCGCGGAACGCCGCCGCGCCCACGAGGGCCAGGAAGGTGACGACGGCGACCCACCAGGCGGGGTGCACACGACGGGAGGGTGCAGTCACGGCGCAGAGCATGACCCGCACCGACCGCCGCCCACCAGGGGTGCGACGGCCACGCGGCGCAAGGATCCCGCCGCGCTCGATCAGTGGTGCGCGGCGTGCCCGTGGTGGTCGGCGTGGTGCCGGTCGGTCGGCTGCCCCGGGTCGGCACCGCTGCCGGAACCGCTGTCGGCCCCGCTCCCGGCCCCGCCGTCGGCACCGCGGTCGGCCCTCCGGTCGCGCAGCCAGTCGGGCACGGCGATCGCCAGGGCCCCCAGCGCGCCGAGCACCGCGACGCCGAGGGCGATGCCGGCCGCCGTCGAGTAGTCCCCCGTCGAGCCCAGCACGACGTAGAACAGACCCGGCAGGACGGCGGAGCCCAGTGCGGCGCCGAAGCGCTGGGTCGTCTGCAGGCCGCCGCCGGCCGCCCCGGCCATGCGCACCGGCACGTCGCGGAGGGTCAGGGTGATGTTCGGGCTGATCACGAAGCCGCCGCCGAGCCCGGCGACGAACAGCGCCGGGACCACGGCCCACGTGAGCACGTCGGGCGGCACGGTGGCCACCAGCACCGCGGTGGTGATGAGCCCGGTGGACACCACCGTGAGACCGATGACGGTCAGCAGCCTCCCGTAGGTGCTGACCAGTCGACCGGCCAGCGCCGCCGACCCCGCGGCGCCGATGGCGAAGGGCATGACCGACAGCCCCGAGTGCAGCGCCGTCCACCCCAGCCCCGTCTGGAAGTAGAGCGCGAACACCAGCCAGATGCCGCTGAACCCGATGAAGTAGACGGTGCCGACGGCCACGCCCGCGGCGTAGCCCCGGGTCTGCGTGAGCAGCCGGACGTCGAACACCGGCTCCCGGCCGCGGGCCACCACCCGCCGCTCCCACCGCACGAAGGCCACCAGGGCCGCCGCACCCAGCAGGAAGAGGAACCACAACCGGCTCAACCCGCCGGCCTCGGCCTGCACCAGCGGGAGCAGCACCAGCACCGCGCCCAGCCCCAGCAGCAGCGTGCCGACCACGTCGATGTCCGTGCTGGTGCCCGACGGTCGCCCCTTCGGCAGCAGCCGGGCGGCGAGCAGCAGGGCCACGACGCCGATCGGCACGTTCACGAAGAAGATGGCCCGCCAGCCGAGGTCCTCGCCGAACAACCCGATGAGCAGCCCGCCGACCACCGGCCCGGTGGCGGTCGAGAGCCCCACGGTGGCGCCGAAGAGGCCGAACGCCTTGCCGCGCTCGGCGCCGCGGAACAGCTGCTGGATCAGCGCCGAGTTCTGCGGGGCCAGGAAACCGGCGGCCACACCCTGCACCAGCCGGGCCGCCACCAGCGTCTCGACGTTCGGCGCCGCGCCGGCCGCGGCGCTGGCCAGCACGAACCCGGCGAGCGCGACCAGGAAGATGCGCCGCCGTCCGAAGGCGTCACCCAACCGCCCGGCCGGCACGAGCACCAGCCCGAAGGTGAGCGCGTAGCCCGACACCACCCACTGGACGCCGGCGGCGTCGGTGCCCAGCGCCTCGCGCATGGAGGGCAGCGCGACCGACACGATGCTGACGTCGAGCAGGGTCATGAAGCCGGCCACGAGGGTCAACGACAGCGCCCGCCAGCGGCGGGGGTCGGGCTCGTAGGTCTCCTCGGCGGGGCCGGGACGGCGGTCGGTGGAGGTCACGCTGCAGTCACGACGGACGGACCTACCCCACCGTCGGTCCCGGGAACATGCCGACGCGGTGTGACCACCGACTCCCCGGCCGCGGGCCACCGGCCGGGGTCGACGTGGCACAGTGGTGATCACCGGCGCCGCCCCCTGCTCCTCCTGAGCGGGTGGACCCGACGTCGGCGCAGAGGCAGCGCCACCGAGGCGCGCCGGCGACCCGACGTCCGACCGGACGGTGCGGCCCCCACCCGGGCCCCGCCCTGGCGATGAACGGTGGCCACCGACCTGGTGAGGACACCCCCGTGAGCACCGAGCAGAACCCCGCCGCCCGCCCCCGCCGCCGGGCGACCAGCCCGGCCGGCCCCGGCGGCGCCCGGCAGGCCCCCGCCTTCCGCGCCCCCGGCGCGGGCTCCCCGGCCCAGCCGCTGGTCACCCGGCACGAGCCCCCGCGGCCCGAGACCCCGGGCGAGCCCGGCACCGGACGGCGCCGCCGCCGCGGTGGCCGAGGTCGCGGCAACGGCCCGCGCCCCGAGCAGGCCACGGGGCAGGCCACGGGGCAGCAGACCGCCGAGCAGCCGTCCGCGGAGCAGCAGACCGCCGTGCGGACCCCCGCCACCCCGGCGCCCGCCCGTCCCGCGGCCCCGGCCGTCGTCCCCGCCCAGGCCCCGGCCACCGTGCTGGCGACCGACACGACCTTCGCCGCGCTCGGCGTCCCCGCGCCCCTGGTCGAGACGCTGACCGCCAGCGGCATCACCGCGCCGTTCCCCATCCAGGTCGCGACGCTGCCCGACACCCTGGCCGGCAAGGACGTGCTGGGCCGGGGCCGCACCGGCTCGGGCAAGACGCTGGCCTTCTCGCTGCCGCTGGTCGCCCGGCTCGCCGCCTCCACCACCAAGCGGCAGCCCCGCAAGCCGCGGTCGCTGATCCTCGTGCCGACCCGCGAGCTGGCCAACCAGGTCGCCGCCGTCGTCACCCCGCTGGCCACCGCCGTCGGCATGAAGACCGCCGTGGTGTTCGGCGGGGTCGGGCAGAACCCCCAGGTGCAGGCGCTGGCCGGTGGCCTCGACGTGCTCATCGCCTGCCCCGGCCGGCTCGAGGACCTCATCGGGCAGGGCCACTGCGACCTCTCCGCCGTCGAGATCACGATCCTCGACGAGGCCGACCACATGGCCGACCTCGGCTTCCTGCCCGGGGTCAAGCGGCTCATGGACCGCACGCCGAAGGTCGGCCAGCGGCTGCTGTTCTCGGCCACCCTGGACAACGGCGTCGACGTCCTCGTGCAGCGCTACCTCGACCGGCCGACCACGCACTCGGTCGACCCGGCCGTCGCCCCGGTGTCGACCATGACCCACCACGTCTTCCGGGTCGACGCCGCCGACAAGGCGCAGGTGGTCAAGGAGCTCGCCTCCGGGCTGGACCGGGCCGTGCTGTTCACCCGCACCAAGCACCAGGCCAAGAAGCTGGCCAAGCAGCTCACCGCCGCCGGCGTGCCGGCCGTCGACCTGCACGGCAACCTGAGCCAGAACGCCCGCGAGCGCAACCTCGAGGCCTTCACCACCGGCTCGACGCGCGTGCTGTGCGCGACCGACATCGCCGCCCGCGGCATCCACGTCGACGACGTCGCGATCGTCGTCCACGTCGACCCGCCGGCCGAGCACAAGGCGTACCTGCACCGGTCGGGCCGCACCGCCCGCGCCGGGGCCGGGGGCACCGTGGTCACCATCGCCACGCCCGACCAGGCCGGCGAGGTGCGCCTGCTGGCCCGCCAGGCCGGCATCACCCCCGAGGTGTCGGCGATCAAGCCCGGCGCCCGGGAGATCAGCGCGCTGACCGGCCCGGCCGCGCCCTACGTGGAGCCCGCGCCGGTCGTCGAGCAGCCCCAGGGCACCGGCGGCGGACGTCGCCGCGGCGCCGGTGGTGGCGGTGGCGGCGGTCGGGCCTCCGGCGGCGCCTCGGGTGCCGCCGGCCGGTCGTCCTCCGGCGGCGGTCGCTCGTCGGGTCCGGCGCGCACCCGGGCCGAGCTGGCCGCCCGGGCAGGGCAGCAGCCCACCCGGCCGCGCCGCGCGGGCCGCTGACGCCTCGCTGACCGGACCGCCCGGGGGCCGACCGGCCCCCGGGCGGGTGTCGGCGGGGTGAGGGAGGATCGGGGCCTCCCCACCCGCGCCGACGAACGAGGTCCCATGCGCCTGCCCATCACCCCCGCCGAGATCGCCCCCCGCCTGGCCACCGGGGCGTTCATCCTCAACTCGGGCCTGGGCAAGCGGCACGCCGACGAGGGCACCGCGGCCGGCCTGCACGGGTTCGCCGCCGGCGCCTACCCGTTCCTGTCGAAGGTCTCCCCGCGCACCTTCGCGAAGGCCCTGTCCACCGGCGAGATCGCCATCGGCGCCGCGTTGCTGACGCCGTTCGTGCCCACCGCCGTCGCCGGCGCCGCGCTCACCGCCTTCTCGGGCGGGCTGCTCGGGCTCTACCTGCGCACCCCCGGCATGACCAAGCCGGGCAAGTCGGTGGCCCCCACCCAGGACGGTCTGCCGGTGTCCAAGGACGTCTGGATGCTGGGCATCGGGCTGGGGCTGCTCACCCAGGCCGTGCGCGACCGCCGGCGCTGACCGACCCGTCGCGGTCTGGCGGCGTCCGCGCCGCCGGTGGACGCTGTGGGCGACGTCGCACCGCAGGTCGGCTCGCCCGGACGGGTACGGCCGACTGGAGATCGTGCCGCGTGGGACGATGAAGACATCATGACGACATCCGGAGCCGCTGCTGTGACCACCACCCCGACCGCCCCCCGCCGTCCCCGCGTGGTCATCATCGGCTCCGGCTTCGGCGGGCTGTTCGCCGCGCAGCGGCTGCGCAAGGCCGACGTCGACATCACCCTCATCGCCAAGACCGGGCAGCACCTGTTCCAGCCGCTGCTCTACCAGGTGGCCACCGGGATCATCAGCGAGGGCGAGATCGCCCCGCCGACCCGCGACATCCTCAAGAAGCAGAAGAACGTCACGGTGATCCTGGGCGAGGTCGTCGACATCGACCTGGCCGACCGCACCGTCACGTCCTGGTTGCTGGGCCGCGAGAGCACGTTCGGCTACGACCACCTGATCGTCGCCGCCGGTGCCGGGCAGTCGTACTTCGGCAACAGCCAGTTCTCCCAGTTCGCCCCGGGGATGAAGAGCGTCGACGACGCCCTCGAGCTGCGCGGGCGCATCCTGGGCGCGTTCGAGATGGCCGAGGCGGCCACCGACCCGGCCGAGATCGACCGCCTGCTCACCTTCGTCGTCGTCGGCGCCGGCCCGACCGGGGTGGAGATGGCCGGCCAGATCGCCGAGCTGGCCCGCCGCACCCTGAAGAACAACTTCCGCAACATCGACCCGAGGTCCGCGCGGGTCATCCTGCTCGACGCCGCCCCCGTGGTCCTCCCGCCGTTCGCGCCCAAGCTGCAGCAGAACGCCGCCAAGCAGCTGCGCGACATCGGCGTGGAGATCCAGCTCGGCGCCATGGTCACCGGTCTGGACGCCAACGGCCTCGACGTCAAGGAGGGTGACACCACCCGTCGCATCACCGCCGCGACCAAGATCTGGGCCGCGGGCGTGCAGGCCAGCCCGCTGGGTGCGCTGCTGGCCCAGCAGTGCGACGTCAGCATCGACCGCGCCGGCCGGGTCGAGGTGCAGCCCGACCTCACGCTGCCCGGTCACCCCGAGGTGTTCGTCGTCGGCGACATGATGAGCCTGGACAAGCTGCCCGGCGTCGCCCAGGTCGCCATCCAGGGCGGGCGCTTCGCCGCCGACCGCATCAAGGCCACGGTCTCCGGCGGCAAGCACAAGGAGAAGTTCGAGTACTTCGACAAGGGCTCGATGGCCACCATCAGCCGGTACAAGGCCGTCGCCGACCTGGGCAAGATCAAGGTCACCGGCTTCCTGGCCTGGGCGATGTGGCTGCTGGTCCACCTGGTCTACATCGTCGGGTTCAAGAGCCGGCTGACCACCACGTTCAGCTGGATCGTGTCCTTCCTCGGCAAGGGCCGGGCCCAGCGCGTGGCCACCCAGCAGCAGGTCTACGGACGCCTGGCGCTGGAGAAGCTCGGGCCCGACTTCGAGGTCGCCCAGTCCGGCGGGCTGCACGGGTCGGCCGCCGACCCGACCCCGATCGACTCCCCCGCCGACCGCACCGTCGCCTGACCTGACGCAGCGGGCCCCGGGCGGCAGACTCGGGGCATGAGCAGCCTGCGCCTGTCGGACTCGGTCGTCGTCGCCGCCTCCCCCGAGGCGGTGTACGACGTCGTCTCCGACGTCACCCGCACCGGCGAGTGGAGCCCGCAGTGCCGGGAGTGCTGGTGGCTCGACGGCGGCACCGGCGCGGTCGGCGACGAGTTCGGCGGCCGCCAGGAGACGCCCGAGCGCACCTGGGAGACCCGATCGCGGGTCGAGCAGGCCGATCGCGGCCGGGCCTTCGCCTGGAGCGTCAACGACCGCAAGGTGCTGTGGCGCTACGACCTCGAGCCGGTCGACGGCGGCACCCGGCTCACCGAGTCCTGGGAGTTCACCGACGCCGGCCTGCAGTTCATGGCCGACAAGTACGGCCCGGACGCCGAGCACGAGATCGCCACCCGGCAGGCCGCGGCACGCGAGGGCGTCCCCGCCACCCTCGCCGCCATCCGGCGGATCGTCGAGGGCGGGGGTCGCTGACGTGGGCGACACCCGCGTCGCCCTGGTCGGGGCCGGTCACCACGCGCAGGTCAACCTGGTCCCGGCCCTGCGGGCCGCCGGGGTGGAGATCGGCGCCCTGGCCACCCGCGACGTCGACCGGTCCCGCGCCGGCCTGACCCGGGCCGGGGCGGCCGGGACCCCGTACGGCTCGGTCGAGGCCCTGCTGGTCGGCGAGCCCGACCTGACCCACGTGGTGGTGTGCGCGCAACCGGCCGACCAGCCCGGCATCGTCGAGACGGTGCTGCGAGCCGGGCGCAACGTGCTGTGCGAGAAGCCCGTCGGAGCCGATGCCGGCCAGGCGCGCCGGCTGGCCGACCTGGCCGCCGACGCCGGGGTCGTGCTGCGGGCGGCGTTCATGAAGCGGCACGCACCAGCCCTCGTCGAGCTGCGGTCGATCATCGCGTCGGGCCGGTACGGCGCACCGGTGGGCTTCGACGTGCGGTTCGCCGCCGACGCCCGGGCCTTCGCCCCCGACGTCCGGTCGTTCCTCACCCTCGCAGCCGTCCACCACGTCGACCTGGTGCCGTTCCTCCTCGGGGCGCCCCTCGACGTCGTCGCGAGCGCCACCCAGCACGGCGTGGGAGAGACGCTCCGGGCGCTGCTCACCACGGCTCCCGGGGTGCACGGCACCCTGCGGCTGTCCTCGCTCCCGGCGTACTCGTCGGAGGTGGACGTGGTCGAGGTCGAGTTCGAGCGGGCCGTCGTGCGGGTGACGGACACGCGCACCACCGAGACCCGCCTGCCCGGGAGCGGCGACTGGCGAGCCGGCCACGAGCGGGTCGAGGTGCGGCACGCGGCGAGCAGCACGATGTCCGGCGGCGAGCAGGACCTGCACCTGCGCGGCTTCGTCGGCGAACTCGCCGCCTTCGCCGCGACCCTCGTGGCCCCCGACGGCAGCGCCGAGGAGAACGTCGTGACGATGCAGCTCGTCGACCGCCTGCTGGCCGCGGCCGGGGTGCCGCCGGGCTGACGGCTCGGGGCGCCAGCCCGGCGACCTGTTCTCCGTCCGGCCCGGCTGAGCAGGTGGCTACCGTGCGGGGGTGACGTCCCGCACCCGTTCCCTGGTCACCGGCTCCTCGCGCGGCATCGGCGCCGCGATCGCGCACACCTTGGCCGCCCGGGGCGACGCCGTCGCCGTGCACGCGGGGCGCAACGTCGATGCCGCCCGCGCCGTGCTGGACGGACTGCCCGGCGCAGGGCACGTGCTGGTCACCGGCGACCTGGCCGACCCGGCCGCCGTGGCCGCGCTCGTGGCCGACGCCGTCGCCGGGCTGGGCGGGGTCGACGTCCTGGTCAACAACGCGGCCGCGCACGACCCGTTGGTCATCGAGGACTCCGACTACGAGCAGTGGCAGGCCTCCTGGCACAAGGTGCTGTCGGTCAACGTCGTCGGCACGGCGAACGTCAGCTGGCAGGTCGTGCGGCACCTGCTGGACCGTCCGGAGGGCCCGGTCGGGGGCCGGATCGTCACCGTGGGGTCACGCGGCGCCTACCGAGGCGAGCCGCAGGCGATGGCCTACGGGGCGTCGAAGGCCGCGGTGCACTCCCTCACCCAGTCCCTCGCCCTGGCGCTGGGTGGGCACGGCATCGGGGTCAGCGCGGTTGCGCCGGGGTTCGTGGCCACCGACATGGCGACCTCCCTGCTGGCCGGTCCGGCCGGTGACGGCATCCGGGCCCAGAGCCCCTTCGGCCGGGTGGGCGAGCCGCCGGAGGTCGCGGCCGCCGTCGCCTTCCTCACCGGTCCGGATGCCCTCTGGTGCAGCGGCGCCGTCCTCGACGTGAACGGGGCCTCCTACCTGCGCTGAGCCTCGTCCTCAGACCAGCAGCTCACCGTCGCGGACGACGACGCGGCCGCCGGCCAGGACCACCTCGCGGCGGGGCGCGCGCACCAGGGCGTCGGGCACGTTCTCCGCGTCGAGGAGCACCACGTCGGCCCGGGCTCCGGGCACCAACCCGTGCACGTCGCGGTGCACGAAGCGGGCCCCGCCGACCGACGCCGCCTCGACCGCGGCGGTGAGGTCGCCGTCGGTGCGCAGGCCGTGCAGGCGGGCGAAGTCCAGCGCCACCCGCAGGAGGTCGCCGTCGCCGAACGGGGACCACAGGTCGCGGATGCCGTCGGTGCCCAGCCCGAGCCCGACCCTCCGCTGCCGCATGCCCGCCCACGGCAGCGGGGCCGACCGCACCGGGGCGACCGTCGTCCAGGCGACGTCGAGCTCGGCCAGCTCGTCGAGCAGCCGCTCCTGCCGGGCCGGCGGCAGCTCGCCCAGCGCGAAGCCGTGCGACACCGTCACCCGACCCTGCAGACCGTGCCGGCGCACCCGCTCGAGCACCAGGTCGTAGGTGAACCCGCCGAGCTCGCCGCCGTCGTGCACGTGCAGGTCGAGCCCGCACCCGTGCCGCTCGGCGATCGCGCACAGGCCGTCGAGCTGGGCCACGGGGTCGCGGTCGATCGAGCACGGGTCCAGCCCGCCGACGGACGCCGCCCCGGCCGCGGCTGCGGCGTCCAGCAGGTCGAGCACCCCGGGCCGGCGCACCACGCCGTCCTGCGGGAAGGCCACGACCTCGACCTCGACGGCGCCGTCCAGCGCGGCCGCGGCCTCCCGGACGACGTCCAGACCGCGCAGCCCCACCCCGAGGTCGACGTCGACGTGGCTGCGCACCGCGGTGGTGCCGTGCCGCAGCAGCTCACGCAGCACCCGCACCGTCGCCTCGACCGACGGGATGCCCAGGGCGTCGCGCTCGGCGCGCTCGTGGGCGATGCGGCCCTGCGTGGTCTGCTCGCCGCCGTAGGGCTGCCACGGCCTGCCCCACCAGCTCTTGTCGACGTGGGCGTGCGCGTTGACCAACCCCGGCAGCGCCAGCAGACCGCGGCCCTCGACCCGCCGGGCCGCCGTGCCGGAGCCGGCCGGGACGACGTCGGCGATGCGGTCGCCGTCCACCAGCAGGTCCACGGGGTCGTCGCCCCACGGCCGGACGTCGGCCAGCAGCAGCGGGGTCACCGCTTCTGCCGCCGGCTGCCGCCGTGCCAGTCCTCGGTCTGCCCGACCTCACCGGGCTCGACCCCGAAGCTGCGCAGCTGGGGGCGCTCGCGCAGCGACCGCTTCAGCTCGGTGAACCCCGGGAACGACGCCAGGCCCACGACGTGGTCCCACAGCGCGACGGCGTCCTCGGGGGCGGGCAACCGGCTGATGACCGGGCCGAAGAAGGCCAACCCGTCCGGGGGCAGGAACTGCAGGATCGGGGTGCCGACGTCCTTGCCCGCCAGCGCCAGCGCCTCGTCGGTCTCGGCCTGGATGCCGGCGTCGAGGGCGTCGTCGTCCAGGGCGTCGGCGAGGTCGGGTGCCAGACCGAGGTCGGCGAGCACCGGGGCGAGGAAGTCGCGGGTGCCGCGGCGGTCGTGGCCGGGGGTGCCGCCGGTGGGCTCGGCGTCGTGGATGCCCTGGCCGACGCCCGTGTAGAACCGGCCGACGCCGTCGTCGCCGTGCTGGTCGCGCACACGGGCGGCCACCCGCAGCAACCGCAGGCCCGCGGTGTGCCCGGCCTCGTACTCGGGCGGGAAGTGGGTCGCGTAGTCGACGTGGGCGTTGAGCAACCGCAACGAGATGAACCGCCACTCGACCGTGTACTCGCGTCGCCGGGCCACCTCCTCGACCCAGCGGCTGGTGAGCCAGGCGAAGGGGCAGACGGGGTCGAACCAGAAGCGGAGGTCGGTCACCGGCCCAGTCTCGCGGCCCGGCGGGGGCCGTGCAGGCCGCGGGCGGCCGGGCGGTGCTCCCCCGGAGGGGGGACGCGCGCGGGCCCCCGGTGGGCGATCTTGTTCCGCATGCCGATGGATGGTCGTCCTGGAGACCACGGGAACCCCCTGCCGTCCTTCGGAGGTCCTGTGCCGCGCGCAGCCCGCACCCGCCCGCCCAGCCGCACCCGCCGCGGCGTCCCGCTGTGGGCGTACCTGACCGCTCTGGTCGGCGTGCCCCTGCTGGGCGTCCTCGTGCTGAGCTCGGTCATCATCGACACCCGGCGGGCAGAGGCGGCCAGCGCCGTCCGCGCCGAGGCGGCCGTGCAGGTCACCGCGCTGGTCGACGAGGCGCGCCGGACCGTGGAGAACGAGGCCGTCTGGGCGCTGCTGCTGTGGGCGATGGACAGCCCGGCCACCATCGAGGCCATCGGTCTGCCGGTGACCCAGGTGTCCGCCCAGCGACCCCTCGTCGCCGGACTGCAGTCGGACTACCGCGCAGCCACCGACGACGCCCTCACCGCGCTGGGCGACCGGCGTCCGGACCTGGCCGGCACGGTGCGTGCGGACCTGGCCACCCTGCGGCGGGTGGGCGAGGCCCGGACCACCGGCCTGCACGGGTTGTACCTGGACTACGTGTCGCTGTCGGACCAGCTGATGGCCGTCGAGCGGCGGACGGCCACCGACGCCGGCGCCGGCGGCACCCCCGCGGCGACCCGTGCCGCCATCGCCGACGCGCAGCTGGTGGCCGGCTACGCGCAGGCCGCCAGCCGCCAGATGCCGCTCTACCTGGGCTCCATGATCGACCAGGAGGCCGGCTCGCTGATCGGCTCCCGGCTGGGCTGGGAGACCGGGTGGCTGGCCTACACCGACGCCCGGGCGCAGCTCGCCGACCTGACCGACCCCTCGATCGCCGACCGCTGGCAGCGGTTCGCCGTCACGCCTGCGGTCCAGGGCCTGGACTCCTCGCTCGACCCGGCCGCCACGCCTCCGGGGGCCGTCCCCACCGTCGCGCAGGTGGTCACGCTCGTGCTGCAGCGCACCACCCGCGACACCGACACCGCCGCCCTGTCGGGGGCGGCCTTCCAGCGGGCCCAGCTGCTGGCCGAGGAGGACGCCGACGCCGCCACGGTCCGCTCCACCACGACCCTGGTGCTGGCCGGTGGGCTGGCTGCGCTCGCCGCCCTCGGGGCCGCGCTGCTGGCCCGCACGATCGGGCGGTCCCTGGGGCGCCTGGCCGCCCAGGCGGCGGAGGTCAGCCAGGGGTCGTTGGTCGAGGTCGAGGCACGCGGACCGCGTGAGGTGCGCACCGTCGGCGCCGCACTCGGGACGGCGGTCGGCAGCCTGCGGCGCATCCAGGACCAGGCCCGGGCCGTGGCCGAGGGCGACCTCACCAACGTGCTGCTGGAGGAGCCGCTGCCCGGTCCGCTGGGCACGGTCGTGCACGCCTCGGTGCAGCGCATCGTCAGCTCGGTCCGCCAGCGCGAGGAACTGCAGTCCGCGCTGGCCCACCAGGCCGCCCACGACCCCCTCACCGACCTGCCCAACCGGGCCCAGGCGCTCGCCCTCACCACCGCGGCGCTCAACCGCGGCCGCCGTTCCGGGGAGAAGACCGGGCTGCTGTTCGTCGACCTCGACGGGTTCAAGGCGGTCAACGACGGCTACGGCCACGCCTGCGGCGACGAGGTGCTGCGCGAGGTCGCCCGCCGGCTGCGCGGCCAGCTGCGCGGCGGCGACGTCGTGTGCCGGCTCGGCGGGGACGAGTTCGTGGTGCTGGTCGAGCCGGTGGACGCCGAGGCCGACCTGGTCGAGCTGGCCGACCGGCTGATCTCGGTGGTGTCGCACCCCATCACCGCCCTCGGGCACCGGGTCGGGATCGGCGCGAGCATCGGCGTCGCCGTCAGCCGGGACGCCGGGGTCGACGCCGACGCCCTCCTGGCCGAGGCCGACACGGCCGCCTACCGGGCCAAGGCGCGGGGCCGGGGCCGCGCCGAGGTGTTCGACGACGCGCTGCGGGAGCAGCTGTCCGCGCAGGCCGAGCTGGAGCGGGCGATCGCCGCGGGGCTCAGGGACGGCGAGTTCGAGGTGCACTACCAGCCGGTGGTGCACGTGGGTTCGGCCGACGTGGCCGGCTACGAGGCCCTGGTGCGGTGGAACCGGCCCGGGCACGGCATGGTGCCCCCGGACCAGTTCATCCCGATCGCGGAGACCACCCGGCTGGTCTGCGACCTCGACCGCTGGGTGCTCGGCCAGGCCACCCGCCAGCTCGCCGCCTGGCGGGCAGCCGCCGCCGGTCGCGCCGACGCGGTGACGATGGCGGTCAACCTGTCCGGCCGGCACCTCACCGACCGGCGGGTCGTCGCCGACGTCGCCGCCGCGCTCGCCGACGCCGGGCTGCCCGCCGACCGGCTGGTGCTCGAGGTGACCGAGACCGTGCTGGTCGACGACCCGGTCGCCGCCGAGCACCTGGCCGCCATCCGCGGGCTCGGGGTCTCGGTGGCCATCGACGACTTCGGGACCGGCTACACCTCGATCGGCCAGCTGCGCAGCCTGCCGGTGGACACCCTCAAGATCGACCGCAGCTTCGTGGCCTCGACCGAGCCCGGGCACGACCAGTTGGTCGCGCTCATGATCCGGGCCGCGCACACCTTCGGCCTCACCGTCGTGGCCGAGGGGGTCGAGGACCTCGCACAGCTGGGCCGGTTGCAGGACGAGCGGTGCGACCACGCCCAGGGGTGGTGGTTCAGCCGGCCGCTGCCCGCCGACCGGGCCGGCGAGCTGCTGCTCGGCCCGGTGGCCGTGCCGGCGGTCGGCTGACCGGCGGGCCCGTGCTGCCCTGACCGCCGGTCAGGGCAGGCGCACGCAGATCGCGTCGGCGTCGTCGGGGCAGAGCCGCACGGGGCGATCAGCCGCGCAGGTGGGCCTGTGACTGCTGGGCGGTGCTGACCAGGGCCTGGTCCGGGCGGATGCGGGTGACCTCGACCGACTGCGCCGGCAGCAGGGCGGCGAGCAGCCAGTCGGTGCCCACCCGCACCCGGTTGGCCATCGAGGGCAGCGCGTACAGGTGGTAGCCGCGCGCGACCAGCTTGGCCAGCGGGCCGCTCAGCCGGATGCCCAGGGGCTTGGCGATGGCGTCGCGGCCGCCGAGGTCGGCGACCAGGCCGAGGTCGTGGTGGCGGTAGTCCTTCGCCGTCCCGTGGCCCAGGCTGGCGGCCACGTTGCGGCCCAGCGCGGTGCCCTGGCGCTGGGCGTGCTGGGCGGTCGGCGGCGTCAGCGGCGTGCCCTCCTGCGTGAGGTCGGGGACGGCGGCGGCGTCACCCCCGGCGAAGACGCCCTCGGCGCCGGGCACCGAGAGGTCGGGCCGGACGACGAGACGCCCCTTCTGCAGCGGCAGGTCGAGCGTCTGCACCAGCGGGCTGGCCGCGACACCCGCACCCCAGACCAGCGTGCGGCTGGGGATGGTCGAGCCGTCGGTCAGCTCGGTCTCGCCCTCGCGGGCCTCCTTCACCGTCACGCCGAGCCGGACGTCGATGCCCCGCCGCTTCAGCGCACCCAGCGCCTTCTCCCCCAGCTCCGGGCCGAGCTCGGGCAGCACGCTCTCGGCCAGGTCGATGAGCACCCAGCGGATGTCCTCGGGCCGCACGGTCGACCAGCGGGCGGCGATGGTGCCCAGCCAGTACTGCAGCTGGGCGACGATCTCCGTGCCGGTGTAGCCCGCGCCCACCGCGACGACGGTCATGCGGGCCCGGCGCTCGGCGTCGTGCTCGGGGCCGGCCGGCAAGGCGTCGGCGCGGTCGAGCTGGCGCAGCAGGTGGTCGCGCAGGAACTGCGCCTCGACCAGCGTCTTCACCCCGTGTGCGCGCTCGGCCACCCCGGGGATGTCGAACTGCCGGGTGATGGAGCCGGGCACCAGCACCAGGCGGTCGTAGGCCAGGGTGACGACCTGCTCGGTGGCGCCGCCGTCGTCCGTCGTCCGCACGGTGACCGTCCGGGCCGCGTGGTCGACGTCGGTGGCGCTGCCCAGCACGACCCGGGTGCGGCGCAGCCGCTGCCGCAGGCTGACCGCGATGTGCCGGGGCTCGACGACGCCGGCGCTGACGTCGGGCAGCAGCGGGCTGTAGAGCAGGTAGTCGCTGGGGTTGACCAGCACGAGCTCGGCGGCGTCGGCCGGCAGCAGCTTCTCCAGCGTGCGCAGGGCGTGGAACCCGGCGAACCCGCCACCGACGACGACGATCCTGGGGCGGCTCATGGGGTTCTCCTTCGCGAGCGGGTGCGGGGCAACTGATGACCTGCCCCGCACCCACCGGTGCGAACCCGTCTCGTGGGTCACCCCGCCGCGGTGCGGGGGCCCTCCCAGAGGTCGATGCCGGAGTCGACGGCGTGCCGGTCGATGGTCGCCAGCTCGTCGTCGGTGAAGGCCAGGTTCTGCAGGGCGCCGACGTTGTCGTCGAGCTGGCGCACGCTGCTGGCGCCCACCAGGACGGTGGTCACCCGCTCGTCGCGCAGCGCCCAGGCCAGCGCCATCTGGGCCAGGGTCTGCCCGCGGCCCTCGGCGATGGTGTTCAGCGCCCGCACGTGGTCCAGCGCCTCGTCGGTGAGCAGGTCGGTCGACAGCGACTTGTCCTGGCTGGCCCGCGAGCCCTCCGGCACCCCGCCGAGGTACTTGCTCGTGAGCATGCCCTGGGCCAGCGGCGAGAAGGCGATGCAGCCGGCGCCGACCTCGGCGAGGACGTCGAGCAGCCCCTCGGTCTCGATCCAGCGGTTGAGCATCGAGTAGCTGGGCTGGTGGATGAACAGCGGCGTGCCCAGGTCGGCCAGGATCTGAGCGGCCCGCCGGGTGTCCTCGGGGCCGTAGGAGCTGATGCCGGCGTAGAGCGCCTTGCCGCTGGTGACGGCGGTGTGCAGGGCACCCATCGTCTCCTCCAGCGGCGTGGTGGGGTCGGGCCGGTGGCTGTAGAAGACGTCGACGTGCTCCAGGCCCATGCGGGTCAGCGACTGGTCGAGGCTGGCCAGCACGTACTTGCGCCCGCCGCCGCCCTGCCCGTACGGCCCGGGCCACATGTCGTAGCCGGCCTTGCTGGAGATGACCAGCTCGTCGCGGTAGGGGCGGAAGTCGTCGCGCAGGTGCCGGCCGAAGTTGGTCTCCGCCGAGCCGTAGGGCGGTCCGTAGTTGTTGGCGAGGTCGAAGTGGGTGATGCCCAGGTCGAAGGCCCGGCGCAGGATGTCGCGCTGCCTGTCGAAGGGGACGTCGTCACCGAAGTTGTGCCACAGCCCCAGGCTGATCGCGGGCAGGTCGGTGCCGCTGCGCCCGGTGCGGCGGTAGGTCATGTCGTCGTAGCGGTTCTGCGCCGCCTCGTAGGCCATGGCCACGATCCTGCCTGCCGGCCTCGGCCCACGCAGGCGGGGCAGGCGTCCAGCTCGTCCGCGCCGCGGTGGGTGGTGCGCGCAGCCGCGATCGACGTGGTCACGGCTCGACCATGCCGCCGGACGACGACCCTCCGGCAGCCGTCGACGGGTCCCTGACGCCCACCCGGCTCCTCCGTGACGCCCGGTTGCAGGGTTCTCGCCCTCTGCGGGCCGGTCGAGGGGGCGAGAACCGGGCAACTGGTGTGCGCGCCGGGTCAGAGGTCGAGCAGGCGGAGCTGGACCATCGCGGCGAAGCGGACGTCGGGGTCGCCCAGGTCGAGGCCGCCCACCTCGGCGACCCGGCGCAGGCGGTAGCGGAACGTGTTGGGGTGCACGTAGACCGCCGCCGCGGCCGCCGGCACGTCGCCGAAGGCGTCCAGCCAGGCCCGCAGCGTCGGCACCAGCTGCGCCCCGTGCGCGGCGTCGTACTCCCCGAGCCGGGCCACCGGCCCGGCCGGGCGGTCACCGCGGGCCTCGGCCAGGTCGTGCAGCTCGAGCAGCAGCCCCTCGACGTGCACGTCGTCGGACCGGGCCACCCGCACCGCACCCCCGCGCACCCGGAGCACCCGCAGCGCCCGGTCGGCGGCCACCCGGGCGGCGGCGAGGCCCGCGACGTCGCGGCCGGGTGGACCGATGCCCACGACGGCGGGGATGCGCGGGCCGACCCGGTCGAGGAAGTCGGTGGCGATCCGCACCGCCCGGGTGTCGGCGTCGGCGTCCTCGCCGGTGACCGGCACCAGGCCGTAGACGGCGTGCCCGACCAGGGCCGTGGCCGACCGGGGGTGGACGGCGGACAGGTGCACCCCGAACGCGTCGGCCAGCCGCTGCCGGTCGTTGGCCGACCCGGCGTCACCGGCGACGTCCACCCCGTCGACGGGGTCGAGCGCGGCCAGGGCCAGCACCACCACCGAGCGGTCGGCCAGCCCGAGCCGGTGCAGCGCCTCACGGGCGCCGCTGCCGCCCTCCAGCGCCGTGGACACCAGGTCGGCCTGCAGCCGGCGCTGCACGTCGGCACCGGCGCGCAGCCGCAGCATGTGCAGCGCGACCAGGGTGGCGGCCTCGCCCAGGGCGCGGGCGCGGTCGGGGCTGAGCCCGTCGCGCAGCACCGCCCAGATCGAGCCGAGCACCTCGTCGCCGGCCCGCACCGCGATGGCCGCGCGGGGCAGGGCGCCGGCGCCGTCCCGGGGGCTCACCGGGTCGACCAGCACCGGCCCGGTGGAGCGGTACAGCTCGCGGAACACCCCGCGCTCGGTGAGCACCCGCGAGTACACCTCGGGCACCTGCAGGCCCAGCACGGTCTCGATGCGCCCGCGGTCGGCCTCGTCCTGCCGGCCGGAGAACGCGAGCACGCGGTTGCTCCGGTCCTCGATGGTGATGGGCGCGTCGACCAGGGCGGCCACGGCGTTGGCCAGGGCGAAGAGGTCACCCGAGGGCAGCCCGCCCAGCGACTCGGCGGTCTGCGCGCCGACGTCGCCCTCGGCCAGCAGCACCCGCAGCATGGCCGCCAGCTGCGCCCAGGTGGCCCCACGGGTCAGCCCGAGCAGCGCCACCCCGGACTCCCGCGCCGCGGCCAGCACCGCCGGGGTCACCGTCACCGGGGCGCGCAGCACCAGCCCCGCAGCGCCCCGCCGGCCCAGCTGGGTGAGCAGGGTGATGGTGGCGGCGGCGCCCCCCACCCCCACGCCGAGCACCAGTGCCGCCGGCGGCAGCTCGGGCTCGTCGATGGGGTCGTGGATGGCGACCCCGCCCAGCCGCGGGACGGCGTCCGGGTCGCCGTGCAGCAGGTCCAGCAACGTCGTGCCCAGGTCGTCGAGCACCCGGCGCAGCCCGGCGGGCGCTCCCATCACCGGGTCGACGTTAGTGATCCGTCCGGTTCACAGGGGCAACCACTCGCGCCAGGTGGTCACCTCCTCGAGCACCTCGGGCACCGGGACGACGCCCGTGCCCGGCCCGGTGGGGACGCCGAGGTGGCCCTCGGCCAGCACGAACGGCTCGGTGAGGTCGGTGCGGTAGTACCGGTCGGACGCCGAGGTGTCCCCGGGCAGCGTGAACCCGGGCAGCGCCGCCAGCGCGACGTTGGCCGCCCGGCCGATCCCGGTCTCCAGCATGCCGCCGCACCACACCGGTACGCCGTGCGCGGCGCAGACGTCGTGGATCCGGCGGGCCTCCAGGTACCCGCCCACCCGGCCGGGCTTCACGTTCACGATCGAGCAGGCGCCCAGCGTGATCGCCTCGGCGGCCGCCCGGGCCGAGGTGATCGACTCGTCCAGGCACACCGGGGTGGCGATCTGCCGGGCCAGCGCGGCGTGCCCGAGCACGTCGTCCTCGGGCAGCGGCTGCTCGACCAGCAGCAGGTCGAAGGGGTCCAGCCGGGCCAGGTGCCGGGCGTCGGCGAGGGTGTAGGCGGTGTTGGCGTCCACCTGCAGCAGCACGTCGTCGCCGAAGCGCTCGCGCACCGCACGCACCGGCTCGACGTCCCACCCGGGCTCGATCTTGAGCTTGATCCGCACGTAGCCCTGGTCGAGGTACTCCCCCACCGCACCCAGCAGCGCCGGCACCGAGTCCATGATCCCGACCGACACCCCGCAGGGGACCCGGTCGTGCACCGCGCCGAGGTGCCGGGCCAGCGGCGTGCCGCTGGCCCGCAGCTCGGCGTCGAGCACGGCGAGCTCCAGGGCCGCCTTGGCCATCCGGTGCCCGTGCACCGGGGCCAGCACCTGCGCCACCGACGCGGCGTCGACGCGGCCGGCCGCGGCCAGCCGGGGCACCAGGAAGCGGCGCAGCACGTCGACCGCGCCGTCGACGTACTCCTCGGAGTACAGCGGGTCGGCCATCGCCACGCACTCGCCCCACCCCTCGGCGGCGCCGGTGACCACCCGCACCAGCAGCACGTCGCGGTGGGTCTGGGTGCCGAACGAGGTGCGGAACGGGGCGACGAGGGGCAACCCCACCCGCCGCAGCTCGATCCCCTCGACCGGTGCGTCGATCAGCTCCACGATGTCCTCTCCCCTGGTGCGTCGGTGGTCGTGCGCCGGTGCAGCACGTACCGCCCGGCGCGGTCGAACCCGGTGATGCGCCCGCCCTCGGCCAGCACCGGGTGCAGCACCGACCGGACGGCGGTGCGCCACTGCCCCGCGAGCCCCGGGTCGTCCCGGCGCAGCGCCTCGACGTCGCGGGGGACGGCCACCAGCAGCACCGGTCCGTCGGTGCGCCCGGGCACCGGGGCACCGTCGGGCGAGCAGGCCAGCGCCACGACCGCACCGGACGGGACGGCGGTCCCCGGGGCCTCGCCGCGGCAGGCCGCGACGACCTGCGGCGCCGCGAGGTCCCAGCGCACCAGCAGGCGGTCGGTCTCGTCGGCGCCGTTGAGCGCGTCGCGCATGCCGCCGTAGTGGTCGGGCAGGTAGGCCACTGCGGCGGCGCCGAGCTTGCCGGTGTTGAACCAGGCGTTGCGGGCGACCAGGGGGTCGTAGGTCCAGGTGATCGTGCCGACGCCGCGGGCCAGCGCCCAGGCGCGCTGGTGCACCTTCATCGCGAAGCCGACGTTGCGGCCGCGCACCGCCCCGGAGACCCCGGCGATGTGGCTGTGCAACGACCCGGCCGCCGGCTCGGCGAAGAACCCCACGCACGCGCCCACGAGGTCGGGCCCGTCGTAGGCGCCGGCCACGTAGCTGCCGGCGGTGGCGAGCGCACGCAGCAGCTCGGTGCTCAGCGGCGGGCTGTCCGCCCGCTGCCAGATCGCGCCGAGCAGCCCGGACACCGCGGCGAGGTCGGGCACGGAGGTGACGGCGCGCACCTGCACGCCGGCCGCCCGGCCCGTGGCCTCGGCGGAGAGCACCGCGTCGTCCACCGGCGTCGGCGCGCTCACCGGTCGGCCCCGTCCCCGGTCAGCAGGTCGACGAGCAACCCGGTCAGCAGCGCCCGGCGCGGGGCCAGCTCGGCGACCAGCACGTGCTCGTCGTCGGCGTGCGCACCGCCGCCCACCGCGCCCAGCCCGTCGAGGGTGGGCACCCCGACCCCGGCGGTGAAGTTCCCGTCGGAGGCCCCGCCGACCGCCGTACCCCGCAGCTCGGGCAGGCCCAGCCGGCGGGCGACCCCGGCGGCCCGGTCGAACAGCTCGGCCGCGGTCTCCATCGGGGGCCGGTTGGGCCCGCCGGTGACCTCGACCCGGGCGCCGGGCAGCACCGGGCGCAGGGCGCGCACCGCGGCGTCGACCCGGTCCTGCTCGGCGGCGTCGGGCACCCGGACGTCGACGGCCACCCACGCCCGCGCCGGCACGGTGTTGGTGACGGTGCCGGCCGACGACGCGGTCGGGGTGACCGTCGTCCCCCGGTCGGGGTCGCCGAGGGCGGTCAGCGCGAGCACCTGGTGGGCCAGCTCGACGCCGGCGTTGACGCCGTCGGCGGGTGCGAGCCCGGCGTGCGCGGCCCGGCCGGTGACCTCGACCCGGTACAGCGAGACGCCCTTGCGGGTGGTCTTGAGGGCACCGCCGTCGGCGGCGGCCTCCAGCACGAGGGCGGCCCGGCAGCCGCGGGCCTCCGCCTCGATCAGCCCGCGCGAGGACGGCGACCCCAGTTCCTCGTCGCCGGTGACCAGCACGGTCACCCCGGCCGGGTCGGGGAGGGCGGCGACGGCGGCGAACGCCACCGCCAGCCCGGCCTTCATGTCGACGCTGCCCGGCCCGCGCAGCACCCCGTCGACGACCTCGGACGGGTGGGTGGCCAGCGAACCCATCGGCCAGACGGTGTCGTGGTGGCCCAGCACGAGCACCTCCGTCGGGCCCTCCCCCAGCCGCCAGCGCAGGTGGGTGCGGCCCTCCAGCACGATGCGCTCGGGTGCGCAGCCCAGCCGGCGCGCGCCCACCCGGGCGACGACGTCGGCGCTGCGGGCGACGGCGGCCAGGTCGTCGGACCGCGACTCGCAGCTGACGAGCTCGTGGATGTCGGCGAGCAGCTGATCGGTCACCGCACACCTGCCGGGACCGCGGCCAGCAGCTCGCGGGTGTAGTCGTGCGCGGGGTTTCCGAGCACCTGCTCGGCGGGGCCCTGCTCGACGATCCGGCCCTCGCGCATCACCGCGATGGTGCTCGCGACGTAGCGCACCACGGCCAGGTTGTGCGAGATGAACAGCATCGAGGTGCCCAGCTCGCGCTGCAGCCGGCGCACCAGGTTCAGCACGGTGCCCTGGATCGACACGTCCAGGGCCGAGGTGATCTCGTCGGCCACGACCACCTCGGGCCGGGCGGCCAGGGCCCGGGCCACGGCGACCCGCTGGCGCTGACCGCCCGACAGCTGCGCCGGGTAGGCCCGCGCCCGGGCGGGGTCCAGGTCCACCAGCTCCAGCAGCCGGACCACCTCGGCCCGCCGCTGTGCCCGCGGGGTGCCGCGCGGCACGGCCTCGGCGACGCTGTCGCCGATCGTCATCCGCGGGTCCAGCGAGGAGTACGGGTCCTGGAAGACCATCTGCACCGGACGGCGGCCAGGACGAGTGGGCACCGGGACGCCGTCCAGCAGCACCGCCCCGCCGGTCACCGGGGCCAGCCCGACCGCGGCCTTCGCCAGCGTGGACTTGCCCGACCCGGACTCGCCCACCAGTCCGACCACGGCGCCGTCGGGGACGACGAGGCTCACGCCGTCGACCGCGGTGTGGCCGGTGCGGGCGTCGCCGTAGCGCACCGTCACGTCGTCGAACACCAGCTCGCTCACGCGACCTCCTCCCGTGCGGCACCGGCCGCCGCCAGTTCCCCGTCGGCCGCGCCGGCGGCGACCTCGTCGGCGTGCCAGCAGGCCACCCGTCCGCCGTCCGCGTCGGCGACCAGCGGCGGGTCCTCCGCCCGGCACCGGTCCGACGCCAGCGGGCAGCGGGCGGCGTAGGCGCACCCCGGCGGCTGCGCCGAGGGGTCGACCGGCCGGCCCGGGATGACCGGCAGTGGCGCGTCGAGGTCGACGGCCATGTCCGGCACGGTGGCCACCAGCGCCCGGGTGTAGGGGTGCCTGCCCGCGGCGAGCCGGTCGGCGGGCAGGTCCTCCACGATCCGCCCGGCGTACATGACGAGCACGCGGTCGCACACCTCGCGCACCACGGCCACGTCGTGGCTGATGAGCAGCAGCGCGACGTCGTCGGAGCGGCGGATCGCGGCCAGCAGGTCGAGCACCGAGCGCTGCACGGTGACGTCGAGGGCGGTGGTGGGCTCGTCGGCGACGATGAGCGCCGGCTCACCCATCAGCCCCATGCCGATCATCGCCCGCTGCCGCATGCCGCCGGAGAACTCGTGCGGGTACTGCCGGGCGCGGCGCTCGGGCTCGGGCACCCGCACGCTGCGCAGCCGGTCGACCGCCCGGGCGAGCCCGGCCGCGCGGGAGAGGCCCTGGTGCCGGCGAGCGCCCTCGGCCAGCTGGGAGCCGATCCGGCGGGTGGGGTTCAGCGAGGTCATCGGGTCCTGGAAGACCATCGCGAACCCGGTGCCCAGCAGCCGGCGGTGCGCCCGCTCGCCGCCGGCCCGCAGGTCGGTGCCCCGGAAGTCCAGCCGCGCGGCGGTGACCTCGCCGGGCGCCTCGACCAGGCGGGCCACGGCCAGCGCGGTCAGCGACTTGCCCGACCCCGACTCGCCCACGACGCCGACGGCCTCGCCGCGGCCCACCGAGAAGGTGACCCCGCGCACCGGCCGCACCGTGCCGTGCGCCCCCGGGAACGCCACCGAGAGGTCCTCGACGTCGAGCACGGGCTGCTCGGCTCCCGGGCCCCGCTCGGTCACCGGCTGCTCGTCGGCCCCGGTGGTGCGGCGGCGGCGCACCGGGCCCGTCGCCGAGGTGAGCCCGATGCCCTTGGCCACCGCCTCGCCGAACAGGTTGAACGCCAGCCCGGCGACGACGATCGCCAGGCCGGGGGCCAGCGCAGCCTCGGGGTGCCGGTAGATGCCCGACAGGCCGTCCTGCAGCAGCCGGCCCCAGTCGTAGTCCGGCGCCTGCACGCCCAGCCCCAGGAACGACAGGCCGGCGAAGGCCAGCAGGGCGCCGCCGGCCCCGATGGTGGCGTTGACGACCAGCGGCTCGGCGATGTTGGGCAGCACGTGGCGCAGCAGCACCCGGAACCGGCCGACCCCGGCCACCCGGGCGGCGAGCACGTAGTCGCGCGAGGCCACGCCCGCGGCCAGGGTCGACGTGAGCCGGGCGAACACCGGCGCCCCGGCCACGCCGATCGCGAGCACCGCGCCGGTGGCGCCGACGCCGAACACGATGGCGAAGAACAGGGCCAGCAGCAGGCCGGGGAAGGCCACCGCGATGTCGATGCCCGCGGTGACCAGCCGGCCGGCGCGGCGGCCCAGGAGCAGCGGGGCCGCACCCAGCAGCATGCCGAGCACGACGGTGAGCAGGGTGGCGGTCAGGGCCAGCCGCACCGAGAGGCCGGTGGCCACCATCGTGCGGGCGAACAGGTCGCGGCCGAGGTTGTCGGTGCCCACGAGGTGCGCGGCCGACGACCCCTGCAGGATCGCGTCGGTGTCCACCGCCTCGGCCTGGTCGCCCCACACGAACGGCGCGACGACGGCCAGCACCAGCACCGCGGCCAGCAGCACGCCGGCGCCGATGCCCACCGGGGTGCGCAGCACGGAGCCCCACCGGCCCCGTGCGGCCGGGGCGTCGGTGAGGGGGACCAGCGCCCCCGGGGCCACGGTGGTCATCAGCTCTCCCGGATGACGGAGCGGGGGTCCAGCAGGGACAGGACGACGTCCACGAGCAGGTTCACCAGCAGCACGCCGGCGCCGTAGACGAGCACCACCCCCTGCACGACGGGGTAGTCCTTCTCCAGGATCGAGGACACGATGGTCGAGCCCAGGCCCGGCCAGGAGAACACGTTCTCCACCAGCACCGTGCCGGCCACCAGCGCCGACAGCAGCAGACCGCCCAGGGTGATCGAGGCCGTGAGCGCGTGCGGCAGCGCGTGGCCCAGGTTCACCTGCCAGGCCGGCAGCCGTTTGGCCCGCGCCGTCCGCACGTGGTCGCTGCGCAGGGCCGTGAGCATCTCCACCCGCACGATGCGGGCCAGGGCCGCGGCCGGGCCGATCGCCAGGGCCAGCACCGGCAGCACGTAGGACGGCGGCCCGGTGCGCCCGGCCACCGGCAGCCAGCCCAGGGTGACGCTGAAGACGTAGACGAACCCGACGCCGAGCACGAAGTCGGGCACCGCGCCGAGCACCGTGCTGGCGGAGGAGAACGCCAGCTCGCCGCCGCGCCGCCGGCCGCCCCGGGTGAGCACGCCCATGCCCGCCCCGATCGGCACGGCGAGCGCGACCACCACGAGGAACGCCAGCAGCGCCAGCTCCAGGGTGGCCGGCAGGCGCTGCCCGATGATCCGGGACACCGGCAGCGAGGAGCCGAGCGAGGACCCCAGGTCGCCGGTCAGCACGCCCTGCAGGTAGTCCAGGTACTGCTCCCACAGCGGCCGGTCCAGCCCCAGGGAGGCCCGCCGGGCCGCGACCAGGGAGGCCGGTGCGGTCGGCCCCAGCGCCGCACGCACCGGGTCGCCCGGGATCAGGTGCAGGATCAGGAACGACGCCGTCACCAGCACCCAGAGCGAGACCAGCAGCCGGCCGGCGCGGCGCACCGCGAAGGCGAGCCACGGGTTGTCGGCCATCCGCCGGGACGGCGTCCCGGCGGTGGCGGCGGTGGTGGCGGTCACCGGCTCAGCCCTGCATGCGGATGCTGGTGGGGATGAGCCCGTCGCCGACGGCGAACTCCGCGCCCGACCCGAAGAAGGTCGACTCCTGGTTGGCGAAGGGGAAGACGTCGGCGGAGGAGACGAGCGCGGCCTCGGCCTGCAACCAGGTGTCGCAGCCCGCGGTGCCCTCCATCGCGCTGGCCTGGGCGACGAGCTCGTCGTACTCGGGGTTGACGATGTGCGCGAAGTTGTTGCCGTCGGGCACCACGGTCCCGGAGACGAAGGGCACCACCTGGTCGGGGCTGCTGACGTTCAGCTGCACCCAGGCGGCGTCCCAGTCCCCCGACCCGAACAGCGTGCTGATCGAGGCCGTCTCGTCCTGCGGGGTCACGTCGACGGTCACGCCGAGGTCCTGCCAGGCCGTGGTCACGAGCTCCGCCGCCGCCGAGCCGCTGGCACCCAGCTCGGTGTCGTAGAGGAACGTGATGGCCAGCGGTGCGCCGCCCTTGGCCCGGGTGCCGTCGGCGCCGGCGACCCAGCCGGCCGCGTCGAGGGTCGCCGCGGCCGCGTCGGCGTCGAAGGCCGGCAGCGCGTCGGAGACCGAGTCGCCGCCGCAGGCCGACGGGGCCGAGGCGGCGAAGCTGGTGCCGGGTCCGCCGCGGTCGGCGCTGAGCACCCGGGCGACCTGCTCGAAGTCCACGGCCTGGGTCAGGGCCAGCCGGACGGCCGGGTCGGACGCCGGGCGACCGGCGGTCTGGTTGTACCACTGCTCACCGAGGACGGCGGTGACGCTGGTGGAGAACAGCCCCGCCGACTCCAGCCGGTCGAAGTCCGGGCCGATGATCTGCGCGGCGTTCACCTCGCCGGACAGCAGCTGGTTGGCCGCGGTGGTCTCGTTCGGCACGATCTGGAACACCACCTGGTCCGGCGTGCCCTCGGTGCTGGTGCTCGCGCCGTCCGGGCCCCAGGTGTAGTCCTCGCGCACGGTGTACGTGTAGTGGTCGTTCGGCACGGCCTCGGTGAGCTGGAAGGGCCCGGTGCCCAGCGTCGAGTCGGTCAGCGAGTCGCGGTCGGCCAGCCCGGCCGAGCAGACCATCGGCACCCCGGCGAGGCCGTTGAGCACGAACGGCGCCGGCGCGGCCAGCGTCAGGGTGACGGTGCCGTCCTCGGAACCGGTGGCGGTCACCCCGTCGGGCACGAACACCCCGAGGAACGGGCTCTGGTTGGCCGGGTCGGCGACGTAGTTGATGTTCTCGGCGGCGTCCTCGGCGGTGAAGGGCGTGCCGTCGGAGCAGGTGACGTCGGGGTCCATGGTCAGCGTGACCGTCGACCCGTCCACCGACCAGTCGGTCGCCATCTGCGACACGACCTCCCCGTCGGCGTCCAGGCCCAGCAGCGAGTCGTAGGCGAAGTGGGTGATCTGGAACAGCCCGCTGGCCGCCGAGGCCTGCGGGTCCAGGTTGCCCGGGTCGGCGGCGACCGCGAAGACGAAGGTGCCACCGGAGACGGCGTTCTCCCCGCCCCCGGAGCCGCCGCCGCAGGCGGCGAGCGCGAGGGCGGTGACGCCGAGTCCGGCGGCGGTGCGGACGTGCCTCATGCGGGGTCCTCTCGGGGTGGGGTCGGGGGTGGGTTCAGACGCCGGCGCGGCGGACGGCGCGGCCCAGGTGCAGGAAGCGGGCGCGGCCGGAGCCGTCGTCGCCGAGGAACACGTGCGGGATGTGCAGCCCCATCTGGCCCTGCACCGGGATGAGGGCGTCGGGGCCGTAGCCGACGAGCTCGGTGCGCTCGGGGCCGTCGGTCATGTCGACCAGCGGGTCCTTCGGGACGATCTGCAGCCAGGTGCGGCCGTCGTCGTCGGCGCTCACCACGAGGTCGTAGACCAGGCTCTCGTAGGTGCCGGTGACCCGGGCGGTGTCCACCGGCACGGGGTCCGCCGGCGGGGTGGGCAGCGCCCGGGGCTCCAGGCCGGCGAGCTCGCGCAGCACGTGCCCGACCACGTCGGCGTACAGGGCGTAGGGGTTGCCGCCGTTGGTGAGCAGCGCGACCGCCAGGTCGTGCTCGGGCACCAGGCGCAGGAACGAGGCCTGGCCGATCGTGTTGCCGTCGTGGCCGTGCACGCCGCCCGGGCCGTCGAAGAGCTCCCAGCCCAGGCCCCAGGCGTCGCCGAGCACCCGCAGCTCCGGCAGCCGCACCTGCGGCTCGCGCATCGCCGCCACGGTGGCCTCGGCCAGCAGCCGGGTGCCGTCGGGGGCCACCCCGCCGGACAGGTGCAGCCGGCCGAACCCGACCAGGTCGCGGGCCGACATGGCCAGCATCGACCCGGCCGGGGCGTTGGACCGCACCATCGCCCACACCGGCGCGGGCACCTGGTCGGCGCCGGGCGCGGGGGTCACGTGCCCGACCGCGACGCGGTGCACGATCGCCTCGTAGGGGCTGGGCGAGGCCGTGGTCAGGCCCAGCGGGGTGATGAGGTGGTCGGTCAGGCACTGGTCGTAGGGCTTGCCGCGCAGCACCTCGACCAGGCGACCGAGCACGCAGTAGCCGGCGTTGTTGTAGCTGAACAGCTCGCCGGGGGTGAACAGCTGCTCGACCTCGGCGAGCTCGCCGAGGTAGCGCTCGAGGGCGTCGTCGCCGCGGCCGGTGTCGGTGAAGACGTCGCCCTCGAAGCCGGCGGTGTGCGCCAGCAGCTGCCGCACGGTGATCGCCGCGGCGGCGGACTCGTCGCCCAGGCGGAGGTCGGGCAGGTACTGGCGCACGGGCGCATCGAGGTCGACCACGCCCTCGTCGACCAGCTGCATCACCAGGGTCGCCGTCCAGACCTTGGTGACCGAGCCGATCTGGAACACCGAGTCGGTCGTGGCCTCGACCCCGGTGGCGCGGCTGAGCAGACCCGCGGCGGCCTCGACCACCTCGCCGCCCACGGACACCGCCACCGCGGCGGCGGGCACGTCGTGCTCGGCCAGGAGGGCCGGCAGCCGCTCGGCCAGCCAGGCCCCGACCTGCTCCACCGTGGTGCTCGTCGCGCTCGTCATGGCGGTGGACGCTAGGGCCGCGGACGCGGCTGCCGTTCGTCCCCGAGGCCGAACAGGGAAGGGCCGGTTCGTCGGGACGGACGAACCGGTACCCGCACGGCGACGGCACGATCCGGGCATGGCACGCCCGCTGCAGCTCGCCGACCTGGCCGCGTTCGCCCTGCCCGCGGAGCCGGCGATCTCCCCCGACGGCCGCACCGTCGTCTACGTGCTGCGCACCACCGACGCGGCCGCCGACGTCGACCGGCGCTGCCTCTGGGTCGTGCGGGCCGACGGCGAGGGCTGGACGACGCCCCGGCCGCTCACCCACGGCCCGGCCGACACCGCGCCCGCCTTCTCCCCCGACGGCGCGGTGCTCGCGTTCCTGCGCGGCGGCGACGACGGCCCGGCCCAGCTGCACCTGCTGCCGATGGCCGGCGGCGAGCCCGAGCGGGTGACCGACCTGCCCCTCGGCGCCGGCGCCCCGGTGTGGCGCCCGGACGGCGGGGCGCTCGCCTTCACCGCCCCCGTGCACCCGGCCGGCACCCCCGACGAGCACGCCCCGCTGGTGGCCACCCGCCTGGGCTGGAAGGCCGACGGCACGGGTCACCTCGGCGAGGTGCGCACCCAGCTGCACGTGCTCGACCGGGTCACCGGTGCGGTCCGGCAGGTGACCTCGGACGACCGGCACGTCGGTGCCCCCGCGTGGTCCCCGGACGGCGGGCGGCTGGCGTTCGCTGCCCCCGCCGGGCCCGACCCCGACCTGACCGGCCGCTCCGCCGTGCACGTCGTGGCCGCCACGGGCGGCGAGCCGGAGCCGGTGGGACCCACCGAGGGCGTGGCCGGCCCGGTCGTCTGGGCCCCGGACGACGTCCTGCTGGTGAGCGGGCAGCAGCGCGTCGAGGTCGGTCACACCCAGCTGCTGCGGGTACCGCTGCACGGCGGCGTCACCGACCTGGCCGCGCCCCTCGACCGTACCGTCATGCCCGGTGGCCCCGGGTACCCCGGCGGGCCGGCGCAGCTGACCCCCGACGGCCGCCGGGTGGCGTTCTGCGTCCGCGACCACGGCTGCACCCACGTCGTGGTGGCCCCGCTCGACGGCACCGGCGCGCCGGAGCGGCTGGTCGGCGGGGACGACGTCGTGGTGTCCGGCCTCGCGGTCGCCACCGGGGCCGACGTCGCCGCGGTGGTGCTGGCCGACCCCGGCACCTTCGGCGAGGTCGCCGTCGTCCCGCTGTCCGGGGGTGCACCCGTGCGGCTGACCCGGCACACCGCGCAGGCCCTCCCCGACGTCGCCCTGGTGCGCCCCGAGCCGCGCAGGTTCACCGTGTCCGACGGCCGCACCGTGCACGGCTGGCTGCTGCGCGACCCCGCGGTCACCGGCCCCGGGCCGCTGCTGGTCGACGTGCACGGCGGGCCGCACAACGCCTGGACCCCGGCCGCCGACGCGATCCACCCCTACCACCAGGTGCTCGTCGGCCGGGGCTGGTCGGTGCTGCTGCTCGACATCCGCGGCAGCGACGGCTACGGCCTGGAGCACTACACCGCCGCGGTGGGCCGGTGGGGTCTCGCCGACGAGCGCGACGTGCTGGAGCCGCTGGACGCCCTGGTCGCCGAGGGCGTCGCCGACCCCGACCGGCTGGCGCTCACCGGCTACTCCTACGGCGGCTTCATGACCTGCTGGCTGACCGGCCGCACCGACCGGTTCGCCGCGGCCGTGGCCGGCGGCGTGGTCGCCGACCTCACCGGCATGTGGGGCACCTCCGACGTCGGCCCGCTGCTCGGCGGCCTGGAGTGGCCCGACCCGGTGACCGAGCGGGACGCGCTGGCCGAGGTGAACCCGTGGACCCGGGTCGGCGCGGTCGCCACCCCCACGCTGGTGGTGCACGGCGCCGCCGACGAGCGCTGCCCGGCCGGGCAGGCCGAGCTGTGGTTCACCGCGCTGCGCAACCGCCGCGTGCCCACCGAGCTGGTCCTCTACCCGGGGGCCTCCCACCTGTTCGTCGTCGACGGACGGCCCAGCCACCGGGCCGACCTCAGCCGGCGGATCATCGACTGGACGGAGCAGCACGTGACCACTCCCCCGCTCTCGGCGGACCACTGGCAGCAGCGGCTCGACGAGCTCGCCGCGACCCACCAGGTGCCCGGCGCGACCCTGGCGATCCTGCGGCTGGGCCGTGACGGCGCCGACGACGAGCTGGTCGAGGCCGCCACCGGCGTGCTCAACACCGCCACCGGGGTCGAGGTCACCACCGACTCGGTGTTCCAGATCGGCTCGATCTCCAAGGTGTGGACGGCGACCCTGGTCATGCAGCTGGTCGAGGAGGGGAAGCTGGACCTGGACGCGCCGCTGGTCGAGGTGCTGCCCGACCTGGCGCTGGGCGACCCCGACGTCACGAAGCGGGTGACGATGCGGCACCTGCTCACCCACACCAGCGGCATCGACGGCGACGTGTTCACCGACACCGGCCGCGGCGACGACGTCCTGGAGAAGTACGTCGCGGCGCTGTCCGACGTGGCCCAGAACCACCCGCTGGGCGCGACCTTCTCCTACTGCAACTCCGGGTTCAGCCTGGCCGGCCGGGTGGTCGAGGTGCTCACCGGGAAGACCTGGGACGCCGTGCTGCGCGAGCGGATCGTGGAGCCGCTGGGCCTGACCCGCACCTCGACGCTGCCCGAGGAGGCGATCCTGCACCGGGCCGCGGTCGGCCACGTGAGCGAAGGCCCCGACCAGCCGTTCGAGCCGGTGAGCACCTTCCTGCTGCCCCGCTCGGCCGGGCCCGCGGGGCTGATCAACGCCTCGGCCCGCGACGTCACCGCCTTCGCCCGGGCGCACATGACCGGCGGTGCCCCGCTGCTCCCGGCTGGCGCCGCCGCGCAGATGCAGGCCGAGCAGACCCGGCTGCCCGACGCCCACACCCTGGGCGCGGACTCCTGGGGCCTGGGCTGGATCCGCTTCGGCTGGGACGAACAACGGCTGTACGGCCACGACGGCACCACCTTCGGGCAGAACGCCTACCTGCGGGTGCTGCCCGACGCCGGGCTGGTCGTCGTGCTGCTGACCAACGGCGGGCACACCGCCGACCTGTTCCGCGCCCTGGTCGGCGAGGTCGTCTCCGACCTCGCCGGGGTGACGATGGCCGAGCAGATCCAGCCCCCGGCCCAGGCCCCCGATCTCGACCTGTCCCGGTGGACCGGCACCTACGAGCGCAGCTCGATGCGCACCGAGGTCAGCGAGCGCGACGGCGGCCTGGTGCTGCGCATGGTGCCCACCGGCCCCCTGGCCGACGCCCCCGGCCACGCCCCCGAGGAGCTCACCCTGCACGCGGTCGCCGACGGCCTGTTCTGCGCACAGCCGCCGGGGCAGGAGAGCTGGATGGCGGTGACCTTCTACGCACTGCCCGACGGCAGCGAGTACGTGCACTACGGGGTGCGCGCCAACCCCAAGGTCAGCTGATGCCCGACGCCGTGCACGACATGGTCCTGGTGGGCGGGCGGGTGGTCGACCCGGAGACGGGGCTCGACGCCGTGCGGGCGGTCGGGATCACCGACGGCACGATCACCGCGGTCGCCGAGGAGGCGCCGCCCGGTCGCGCCGTCTGGGACGTCTCGGGCCAGGTGGTCACGGCCGGGTTCGTCGACCTGCACAGCCACGCCCAGTCGCTCACCGGCCTGCGGCTGCAGGCGCTGGACGGCGTCACCACCGCGCTGGAGCTGGAGGCAGGGGCGCTGCCGGTGGCCGCGGCGTGCGCCCGCGCCGAGGCCGAGGGCCGGCCGGTCAACGTCGGGTTCTCCGCGGCCTGGACCGATGCCCGCATGCACGTGCTCGACGGCGTGCCGCTGCCCGGGGACGGCGACCTGAGCCTCGACCTGTTCGGGCAGTTCCAGAACGGGCCCCGGTGGCGCGGGCCGGCCACCGACGCCGAGGTCGACCGCATCCTGGGCCTGCTCGACGACGCCCTCGACGAGGGTGCGCTGGGCATCGGCTGCCTGGTGGGCTATGCGCCCGACAGCGGGCGGGCCGAGTACTTCCGCCTCGCCGGGCTCGCCGCCCGCCGCGGGGTGCCCACGTTCACCCACACCCGCTACATCTCCACCGACGAGCCCGGCACCTCGCTGGAGGGCGCGCTGGAGGTCATCGCCGCGGCCGCCGGCACCGGGGCGCACATGCACATGTGCCACGTGAACTCGACGTCGAACCGCATGGTCGACGAGGTGGCCGGCGCGGTCGAGACCGCCCGCCGCGAGGGCGTGCGGGTGAGCACCGAGGCCTACCCCTACGGCGCGGGCGCCACGGTGGTGGGCGCAGCGTTCCTGGCCCCCGAGGCGCTGCCCCGCATGCGGTTGACGCCGTCGTCGATCACCTGGCTGGCCAGCGGCGAGCGCATCGCCGACGCCGCGGAGCTCACCCACCTGCGGGCCACCGACCCCGGCGGGCTCGTGGTGGTGCACATGCTCGACGAGGACGACCTGGCCGACCTCGCCGTCCTCGAGCGGTCGTTCCTGCTGCCCGACACGGCCGTCGCCACCGACGCCATGCCGCTGGTCGGCCCGGGCGGGGCCGCCGTCCCCGACGTCTGGCCGCCGCCGGCCGACGCCACCACCCACCCCCGGACGGCCGGCTCGTACGGGCGCACCCTGCGCTGGCTGGTGCGCGAGCGCGGCCTGCTCACCCTCACCGAGGCGCTGCGCCGCTCGTCGCTGCTGCCCGCGCAGCTGCTGGAGCAGGCGGTACCGGCCATGCGCCGCAAGGGCCGGGTGCAGGTGGGCGCGGACGCCGACCTCGTGGTGTTCGACCCGGACACCGTCACCGACCGGGCCAGCTACACCGCGCTGGCACCCACCAGCGGCTTCCGGCACGTGCTGGTCGCCGGCACCCCGGTGGTCCGCGACGGCTCGGTGGTCGAGGGCGCGCTGCCCGGGAGGGTCATCCGCCGAGGCGACGGCTGACCGCACAGCGGTTGCGGGGTTCTCGCCCCCTCACCTCACCGCGGGGGGCGACAACCCCGCAACCGGTCGTCGGACCGGGCGCGCTGATGTCGGACCGGGCGAACGGTCGTCAGACCGGGCGGGCCATCGCGGCGCGGCGGCCGTAGCGGTCCAGGCCGAGCTCGACCTCGTGGGCCAGCAGCGCAGCCAGGCCCGGGGTCGGCTCGGCCACCTCGACGAACCCGTGCCGGGCGTAGAAGGGCCCGTTCCACGGCACGTCGGCGTAGGTGCACAGCGTCACCCGGTCGGCGCCGGCCTCGCGGGCCGCGTCGACGGTCGCGGCCAGCAGCGCGGCGCCGATGCCCTGCCGGCCGTGCGCCGGGTCGACCGAGAGCTGCTCGACGTGCACCGCGCCGTCGACCTGGTCGAGCACGGCGAACCCGCGAGGCGGCCGGCCCTCGACCAGCACCCGCCAGGCCGCAGCCCGCTGCTGGGGCGTGGCCGGGGGCGGGAAGTCGGTCATCCCCAGCGGCACGAAGAGCTGGTCGGCCGCGCGCTCGACGGCGGCCAGCAGCGGCAGGTCGTCGTCCTCGGCGCGGCGGACCCTCACAGCTCGGTGACCTCGTAGGTGTGGCCGGCCGCCCGCAGGCGGTCGACCAGCACGGCGCCGAACGCGGTCGCCGGGGTGAGCGAGCCGGCCCGGTCGGGCAGGTCGTCCAGCGCCAGCGACAACCCGGCCTCGCCGAGCATCACCGCGGTGGCGGCGTAGCCGGGGTCGCCCTTCCCGGCGGCGACCGAGCGGTAGCGGCGGCCGGACTCCGTCGTCCCCGTGGTGACCATGCGGAAGAAGCCGCGCGCGCGGGTGGCTTCGTCGGGGCCCTCGCCGGGGGCGGGCAGCACCTTGTCCAGCAGCGCGGCGGTGGGGCCGAAGGACATGCCGGCCAGCACCGCGCCCAGCCCGCCGGTGACGACGCCGGCGGTGACCGCCCCGGGGATGCCGCCGCCGGTGGCCATCACCTCGCCGTAGGAGAACCCGCGGCCGTAGGCGAAGTCGGCCAGGGCGTTGCTCCGGCGCACGACCCGGGTGTTGAACGGCGCCATGACGAAGGGCGCGGCCCAGCGGCCGTCGGCGGTGCGGGTCGGGGGGGTGGCGTCACGGGGCTGGCGGGTGGCCGGCTCGGCCGCCCGGTCGGGGCTGAGCGCGTAGGGGTGCCCGGCGACCCGGCGCAGCTCGGGATGCTCCTTGATCGCCGCCACCTGGGCGCGCATCGAGTCGATGGTGCCGCCGGAGAACCCGCCCTTGGCGGTGGCGACGGTCTGCACCTCCGTCAGCCCGCCGGCCCCGTCAGCGGCGGCCCGGCGGGCGAGCTCGGCGACGGCGAGGTCGGAGGGGATCGAGTCGTAGCCGCAGGCGTGCACGATCTTCGCGCCGGACTCGCGGGCCACGGTGTCCACGGCGTCGATCGCGTCGCGGACGAAGAGCACCTCGCCGGTGAGGTCGGCGTAGTGCGTGCCCGCCCGGGCACAGGCCTGCACCAGCGGCATCCCGTACTTCGCGTAGGGACCCACGGTCGTGATCACCGCCCGCGTGCTCGCGGCGAGCTCGGCGAGCGCGTCCTCGTCGGCGGAATCCGCCACCAGCACCGGCCAGCTGCGGGCGGCCCCCGGCAGGTCGGCGCGCACCAGCTCGACCTTCGCCCGGGTGCGGCCGGCCAGGGCGATGCGGGTGCCCTCGGGGGCGTGCTCGGCGAGGTACCCGGCCACCAGCTTGCCGACGAAGCCACTGGCACCGAACAGGACGAGATCGTGCGCGCGCTCGCTCATGGACCCATCCTGACCGACCGGTAGCCTCGCCGCGTGACCGGGAACCCCGAGCCGGGCCGGCTCTACAGCGACCTCTTCCAGGACGCGTCGCACTTCGAGGAGCGGTTCGTCGACGACCTCAACCGGCTCGCCGCCATGAGCGCGGCGCTGAAGACCCTCGGCCTGCGGGTGGTGCTCACCAGCGGCTCCTTCGACATGATCCACGAGGGCCACAGCCGCTACCTCGAGCACGCCCGGTCGCTCGGCGGGTTCCTCATCGTCGGCGTCGACAGCGACGAGAAGGTGCGCCGGCGCAAGGGGCCCAGCCGCCCCGCCGTCCCCGAGATGGAGCGGCTGCGCATGGTCACCCACCAGCGCGGGGTGGGCATCGTGACCCTCAAGCACGTCGAGCACGAGCAGTGGGCGCTGATCAAGGCGGTCCGCCCCAGCGTGCTGGTGGCCACGGCCGAGACCTACACCGACGACGAGGTCGCGCGGCTGGAGGCCGAGTACTGCGACCGCGTGGTGGTGCTCGACCGCATGTCCACCGTCAGCACCTCGGCCCGGCTGCGGCTGATCCACCTGGCCGACGCCGCCTCGAACGAGTCGTGACCCAGCTCCTGCTGCACGCGCCGGTCTACCACGCCGGGCACCGCCGGCTGCTCGCCGAGCACCCCGACGTCGACCGCGTGCTGCTGCTCGGCGAGGGGTTCGCCGAGCGCTTCCCGGCGATGCGCAAGGAGATCCGCGGGCTGGACGCCGCCACCGTCGGCCGCATCCTGGCGCTGGAGCACGGGGTCGACGTCCGGGTGGTGCAGCCGGGCGACCTGCCGGCCGCGCTCGACCCCGTCGTCCTGGCCCCCGACGAGTCGGTGACCCGCGCACTCGCCGACGACCACCCGGGCATCGAGTGGCGCCTCGTGCCGGTCTTCCTGCGCTGGGACCGGCAGTGGGCGACCGAGGAGCGCCCCGCCGGGGCCACCGCAGGGACGACGACCGACCCGGTGCACGTCGAGCTCATGCGGCAGACCATGGCCGCCGGTGACCGCTCGTCGGACTGGTGGCGGCAGGTGGGCGCGCTGGCTGCCCGCGACGGGCAGGTGCTGGCCACCGCGCACAACCGGCACCAGCCCACCGAGCACGCGCCCTACGTCGACGGCGACCCCCGCAACGAGTTCTCCCGCGGCCTGCGCGCCGACCTGTCGACGGCGATCCACGCGGAGGCCTCGCTGGTGGGCCAGGCCGCGGCCGGCGCCTTCGACACCGCGGGCGCCGACGTCTACGTCTCGGCGTTCCCCTGCCCGGCGTGCGCCTACCTGGTCGCCGAGGCGCGGTTCGGCCGCTGCTTCTTCCGCGGCTCGTACTCGCTGCTGGACGCCGAGCAGATCCTGGCCGGCGCCGGGGTGGAGCTGGTCTGGGTCGATCTGGGCGTCAGCGCGCCGAGCTGAACCGCATGCGCAGCGGCTGCTCGCCGTCGGGCACCAGCACGTGCAGGTGCACGTGCGCGATCGTGCCGCCCGTGCCCTCGCACGGCCCGTTGCGCATGCCCAGCCCGTAGGGCCCCGTGGAGCCGCCCCGCACGGTGCGGAGCACGTCCCACAGCTCCGCCCGGGCGACGTCGCCGAGGTCGAGGACGTCGGTGACGTGCGCGCGCGGCACCAGCAGCACGTGCTCGGCGGCGCCCCGGTACGGGAAGTCGTTGCCGACGGCGCGCCAGTGCTCCGTCTCCGCGACCAGGTCTCCCCCACCGACCTCGGAGCCGGCGTCGGCGCAGAACAGGCACACCCCGCGCGCCTCGAGGTCGGCCATGCGGGCGACCTGCTCGGGTGTGCGTGCGTTGGCCGGGCAGTACAGCGGGGCCCCGGGTTCGGCGGCGGTCTCGACGGCAGGCCCGGTCGTGGGCCCCGTCGTGGGCCCGGTCGTGGGCCCGGTCGTGGGCCCGGTCGTGGGCCCGGTCGTGGGCCCGGTCGTGGGCTCAGCCACGGGTGAGCGTCTGGAACGTGACGTCGGTGCCCGAGGCCGTGCCGAGGTCGGTGCTGTCGACCACGGTGAACCCGTCGAGCCACCCCTCGGGCATGCGGGTGTCGCCGCCGGGCTCCAGGTGCACCCGGGTCAGGTGCACCATGCCGACCTGCGGCAGGGCCCGCGCGTACAGCTGCGCGCCGCCCATGACGACCACCTCGGGGTGGTCGGCGTCCGGGGCCAGCCGGCCCGCCAGCGCGAGGGCGGCGTCGAGGTCGGGCACGACGGTGGCCGCGCCCGGCGTCCAGACCTCCGGCCCCCCGGGGGGCGTGCGGCGGCTGACCACCACGGTGTGCCGGCGCGGCAGCGGCTGCCCGAGCCGGGCGACCACCGACTCGTGGGTGAGCCGGCCGGCCACGACCACGTGGCCGGTGGTGAGCTCGCGGAAGCGGCGGAGGTCCTCGCTGATGTGCCAGGGCAGGCCGTTCGCGTCGCCGATGACCCCGTCGTCGGCCACCGCCACCACCAGCGACAAGGCGGTCACGAGGCGACCGGGATGCCGCGGATCGAGGGGTGCGGCTCGTAGTCGGCGAGCTCGAAGTGGGTGCCGCGGAAGTCGTGGATGTCGGTGACCCGGCGGCCCTCCTCGGTGAGGGTCAGCGTGGGCAGCCGGCGCGGCTCGCGGGCCAGCATCTCGTGCACGGCGTCGAGCTGGTCGACGTAGACGTGCGCGTCGCTCATCGTGTGGTGGAAGGTGCCCGGCCGGGTGCCGGTCAGCTGCGCGAGCATCAGCGTGAGCGCCGCGTACTGCACCATGTTCGCCGGCACGCCCACGGGGACGTCGGCCGAGCGCTGGAACATGTGCAGGTGCAGGGTGCCGTTCAGGACCCGCACGTGCACCCAGCCGTGGCACGGCGCGATCGTCGTCCCGGGGGTCTTGCCCTCGCCGCGCACCTGGTACTGCGGGATCCACGGCGACACGAAGTGGGTGCGCAGCTCGGGCAGCTCGCGCACCTGCTCGACCAGGTGGGTGAACTGGTCCATCGGCTCGCGGCCGGGCGGGGCCGGGAAGTCGTGGAACGCCCCGCCGTAGGAGCCCGGGCCGAGGTCGCCGTCGGGCAGGCCGCGCTTGCGGGTCTTCTCGGGCGTCGCCCAGGCGTCCCACCAGTCGCAGCCGAACGCGGCCAGCTCGTCGATCGTGGTGGCACCGTTGATGAAGGCGCACAGCTCGCCGACGGCCTTGGGCCAGAAGCTCTTGATCGACCGCTCGGTGATGATCGGGAACCCGTTGCGCAGCGGGTAGCGGGTGGTCTGCTGCATGAGCGTGAGCGCCTCGACGCCCTGGCGGGTCGCCGTCCGCTCGCCCTCGGCGAGGATCGCCCGCAGCACGTCGGCGTACTGGCTGTCCGGGGTGCGCTCGGCGAACGGCAGGTAGAGGTCCTCGGTCACCCGGACAGCGTCCCAGAACCGAGCTGGACGACCAGGACCGCGGTGTCGTCGAGCCGCTCGACCACCAGCTGCCGCAGGTCGTCGACGACCTGCTGCGGGGTGGCGTCGACCGGGAGCGCCGTCAGCCGGTCGACCAGCCGCTGCGTGCCCTCGTCGAGGTCGCGGACCGGGCCGCCGCCCGGGCCGGGCTGCTCGACCAGGCCGTCGGTGTAGAGCACCAGCTGGCTGCCGGCCGGGACGACGCGGGTGACCGTGGTGCGCGGCAGGGCGGGGTCGACCCCCAGCAGGACGTCGTGGTGGGCGTCGAGGACGTCGACGCCGCCGTCGGGCAGCCGCAGGAGGACGGGCGGGTGGCCGGCGTTGGCGTGCCGCACCGTCCACCCCGGTTGGGCCGCCGTGGGCCGCACCGCCTGCAGCACCACCGCGGTGACCAGCGTCGGCACGTGCAGCACCTGCATGAGGCGGTCGACCCCGGCCAGCACCTGGGCGGGGTCGGGCGCGGGCTCGGCCCAGCTCTGCGCCCGCACCAGGTCGCGCAGGGTGCCCATGGTCGCCGCGGCACCCACGTCGTGCCCGGCGACGTCGGCCACCACGATGCCCACGGCGTCGCCGGGCAGGTCCATCAGGTCGTAGAGGTCGCCGCCGACGGCCGCCCCGACCACCGCGCTGGTGTAGTGCGCGGCGGCGGTGACGTCGGGCAGGTCGGGCAACCCGGGCAGCAGGGCGCGTTGCAGGCTCTCGGCGAGGGTGGCCTCGCGGGTGTAGGTGCGGGCGTTGGCCAGCGCCTGCCCGGCCCGCCGTCCGAGGTCCTCGGCGACCTCGAGGTCACCGGCCGGGAACGCGTGCGGGGTGGCGCGCACCAGGACCATCGCCCCCCACGTGCTGTCCGCGGCGGCCAGCGGGACGGCGGCCAGCGCCCGCGTACCGAGCTGGGCGAACACGTCGTCGGGCAGCCCGCGGGCGTAGGACGCCAGGCCGTCGGGGTGGAGGTCGGACAGCGTGACCGTATTGCCCCCCTCGATGGCCTGGGCGGCCGGCGCGGTCACCGGCAGGGGCCGGCCCTCGTAGGCCCGGACGACCTGCTGCAGGGCTGCCTCGTGCCCGGCGGGTGCGTGGTGCCGGGTGGTCACCCGCACCACCGTGCCGGTCTCGTCGGTCTCGGCGACGAACAACCAGTCGGCCAGCTGGGGGACGCAGAGGTCGGCCAGGTGCCCGACCACGGTCTCGGGGTCCAGCGACGCCGACAGGGTGGTGGTGGCCGCCGCCATGAGCTGGAGCCGCCGGTGGGCCGACTGCAGCGAGATCCGGGCGGCCGTCTCGCGGGCCAGGGCGGCCTCGCTGGCCGCACGGGCGGCGTCGCGCTCGGCACCGGCCACGATCTCGGCCGTCACGTCGGTCTGCACCCCGACGAACCCGACCAGCTGCTCGCCGTCGAGCACGGGGTCGATGCTCAGCCGGTTCCAGAACGGCGTGCCGTCGGCCCGGTGGTTGAGCAGGGTGACCGTCACCGACTCCTCGGCGGCGATCGCGGCGCGGATGCGGGCCACCTCGCGCTGGTCGGTGTCCGGGCCCTGCAGGAAGCTGCAGTTGCGGCCCACCGCGTCGGCGAAGGCGTAGCCGGTGGTCTCGGTGAACGCCCGGTTGACCCACAGCAGGGGGTTCCCGCGCCGGCGCGGGTCGGAGATGGTGATGCTGATGCCCGTGGCGTCCAGGCCGCGGCGCTGCAGCACCTCGAGCCCCCGGGACACCGGCCCGTCCGCACCCTCCACGAGGCAGAACAGTAGGACAGCGCACCGACGGTCCTGGTCAGACGTAGTGCGCGGTGGTGAGCTCCAGGTAGTGGCCCACCGGGTCCAGCAGGTACACCCCGCGGCCGCCGTGCTCGGTGTTCGTCTGCCCGGGCTTGGTGCGCTGCGGGTCCGCCCAGTGGTCGCGGCCCTCGGCGCGGATCCGTTGCAGCGCCCGGTCCAGGTGGGCGTCGTCGACCAGGAACGCTTGGTGCTGGTTCTGGATCTCGGGGAACTCCTCCTGCGGCAGTGCGGCGAAATGCAGCAGCACACCGCCGTCCAGGGACAGGTTCACGAACGGCCCCCAGCTCGGGGCCGGGTCGGCCTCGAGCAGCTCGCGGTGGAACTCCGCCGAGGCGGCGGCGTCGCGGGCGGCGATGACCGTGTGGTCGAAGCGGGCGGTCATGCGGGACTCCTCGTGCGGTGGGGTGCACCGGGAGGAGCGCCGACACCGCGACGAGGAGCACGGTGCGCCCGCGGGCCAGCGGGGCGGTGTCGGGACTCCTTCCGGCTCGGCCCGTCGGGGGCGCACCCGGCACCGTAGCGACGCCCCCTCCCCTGCACCAGTCATCCCGCACCGGTTCCCCGCGCCGGTCCCCCGGCGCCCGCCTGACCGGTCCGGTCAGGCGTCCAGCAGTCGGCGCAACCAGGCCACGCGGGCGGCCCGGGCCGCTCGGGAGATGGCCGCGTCGGGCACGAAGAGGTCGAAGCCGTGGCAGCCCCCGGGCCACACGTGCAGCTCGGCCACCCCGCCGGCGGCCCAGATGCGGGAGGCGTAGGCGACGTCCTCGTCGCGGAAGGTCTCGGTCGACGCGACGTCGACGAACGCCGGGGGCAGGCCGGACAGGTCGGCGGCCCGGGCCGGGGCCGCGTACGGGGACACGTCGGGGCCGCCGGCGGCGTCGCCGAGCAGCGCCGACCACCCGGTCCGGTTCGACGTGCGATCCCAGACGCCCACCCCGGCCATCTGCCGAGCCGAGCCGGAGTCGTTGCGGTCGTCGAGCATGGGGTAGATCAGCAGCTGGCCGGCCAGGGCCACCTCGCCGCGGTCGCGGGCCATGAGGGCGAGCGCCGCCGCGAGCCCACCGCCGGCGCTCGCCCCGGCGACCACGATGCGGGCGGGGTCGACGCCCAGCTCGGCGGCGTTGCGGTGTGTCCAGGCCAGCGCGGCGTAGCAGTCCTCGACCGGACCCGGGTGCGGTGTCTCCGGCGCCAGCCGGTACTCCACGGACACGACGACCAGACCCAGCTCTGCGGCCCAGCCGGCCACCTCCAGCAGGCCCGAGCGGGCATCCCCGATGACCATGCCCCCGCCGTGGGTGTGCAGCACCGCGGGGACGGCGGACGTCGCCCCCCTCGGGCGCAGCACCACGACCTCGACGTCCGGGTCGCCCGCCGGCCCGGGCACCGTGCGGGTGGAGACCTCCAGGACGCCGCCCTGGGACAGCTCCTCGTCCGAGGGCGGCGGGAGCGCCGGGTTGGGCCGGCGCAGCAGCGGGATCATCTCCGGCAGCAGCGACGGGGTCAGCACCTCCGAGAGCGCCTCGAGCGCGGCGGCGACCTCCGGGTCGAAGGGCGGGCGGGGTGCGGACGTCGTCGTCATGGGTTCTCCTCGGACCAGGACGGCCCCCAGTGACCGCCGTCACCATCCTGCCCGTCGGTGGGGGCGCTCCCCTGCGCCACCCTGCGGCGACCACCCGCCGGGTGGTCGTGTCCGCGCAGGTGCAGCACCCCACCCGCCAGCGCGCCCAGGACGACGGCCCCGCCGTGCACGTCCCCGCCGACCAGCAGGACGACGCCGGCCAGCAGACCGACCGCGCCCGCCAGCCGCGCCAGCCCACCGCCGCGCAGCAGCGCGAGGACGGCCAGGGCCCCGGTGAGCTCGAAGGTGCCCACCGAGTTGCCCGCGCCGGTCGGCTGCACGGACAACCCCGAGAACTGGGCGCCGACCCCACCCACCAGCCAGACCGCCCACCAGCGGGCCGGGCCGAGCACCCGCTCCGCGACCAGACCGACGTAGACCAGCGCCGCCAGGTTGTACACCAGGCCGGGCCAGCCGCCGTCCTGCACCAGCAGCGAGGTGACCAGGCGCCACACCTGGCCGTCGACGAGCTCACCGGGGCGGCGGCCGAGCACGTCGAGCAGGCCGGGGGCGACGGTCAGCTGCAGCACCGAGGGCAGCGCCACCAGGGCCGCTGCGGCGACCACCGCCCACGGTCGGCGCGTCGGGGCCAGCGGCGTCGGCGACCCGGGCACCCGGGTGGACAGCCAGGCGGCCACGAGGAGGACGACGTACAGCACCGGCGCCAGCACCTGCATGCGCAGGACGGTGGCGGACCGACCTGTGGGTCCGCTGGACGCGCACGTGCCAGTGCCCCGGCCCTCGCGAGGAGGACCGGGGCACCGGTGCGATCAGGTCAGGTGTCGAGTCTCAGTCGACCGTCACTCGGAGTCTCACCAGCCGACGGAGTCCTCAGAGGTTCAACCCGTGAGCCTGCGCGAGGGTGTTCGCAACGTCGGTCATGCCGATGCTTCGTAGGTGTGGGATGAGGGCTGTCATCGGGGGCTGATTACTGCGGTACGGGCTTTCGCAGGCCCCGACGTAGAGACCGCCACCGGAGCCCGGGTACAGCCCGCCGCCCGGTCCCGGGTAGAGCCCACCCCCGGGGCCCGGGTACAGCCCGCCGCCCGGTCCCGGGTAGACCCCGCCCCCGGGGCCCGGGTACAGCCCGCCGCCCGGTCCCGGGTAGAGCCCACCACCAGGGCCGGGGTACAGGCCGCCGCCCGGCCCGGGGTACGCACCGCCGCCAGGCCCGACGTACAGGCCCCCACCCTGCCCAACGTAGAGGCCCCCGCCGGGACCGACGTACCTGTCGCGCGGCCAAGTGTTGCGCGTCATCTGTTGTTGCCTCCCGGTGGTCAGGGCTCTGGTCTAGGCGACGGTATGGCTGGGGTCTGACAGAGCCGGTCGAACGATCCGAATCGGACCCTTCTCTCCCCGGCACTTGGGGTCTGATGTTTGGCCGAGCGCTGTTCCTCGTCTGACTCCGATGGGCTGTTCGTTTGGCCTGAAGAGGTGCCCCCCGGCCGCCGACGTGAATGATGACCCGCACGGGTCCGTTCCGACCGGAAGGGAGAAGCCATGGTCACCTACGACAGCGCACAGCAGATGACGCGTTTTGACTTCTTCCTCTGGGAGCGCGCCGAACGCGGCGAAGACTTCGGCACCCTGCCCGAGGCCGTTGCCCGGACCGCCGGATCTCCGGCCGAGCCGGTGGCCGTGGAGACGGTGCTTGTCTCCGGCGACAACCCACTGGTGCTGCTCCGACCCCGGGGTGTCCTCACCCTGCTCACCGTCGGCCCGGTCTCGCTGCTGCACGTGGGAGACAGCCACGGCGACTTCGTCCTGGGCGCGTGGCCGACTGACCACGAGGGTGTGTTCCATCTGGTCGGCAGCGTGCCACCCACCGACCCGCGCTGGCAGCGGGTGGAGCGGTGGATCGTCAAGGCCGCCCCCGATGTCGTCCCGGTGTTCCTCAACCACGATGACTTCACCGACATCGGTACCGCCCTGTCCGAGTTCGGCGAGGTCGAGGTCAGTCGCCTGACCGCCCGCAGGCCCTCGGACTTCTCTTCCCTGACCCGGGGCTGGGCGGCTCGTGCATCCTCACTGCGCCCGTCCCACCATGAGGCGATCCGGGAGACCGAAGCCGAAGGCGCGTCGGTTCGAACCCTGCGGCTGCACATCGCCGACGTAATCAGCCTGCACCTGCGGCGACGGGCCGGGGCGACCTACTACAACGGCAACTTCGGCCTCTTCGACCGGGTTGTGCTCGGCAGGTTGGCCACCGCCGCCGCGCGTCGCCGGGAACTGCTCTCGGGTCGGGAACGGCAGGTCGATGAGGAACCGCTGAGGCCGATCACCATCCGACTTCCCCAGCCCACCCTGGTCGACGCTGAGGCGACCGGCGAAGTGATCCAGGTGCTGGAGTCGCAGCGCGATGTGGCGGTCGCGGTGCTGCACCGCAACCCCTACCTGCACGTCGTGGTCAGCGACGCCTCCGACGGGTCCAACTTCGACGTATTCGTCACCGAGCCGGACGTGATCGAGGTCCACCCTGGCTTCCGGGCGAGCATGGGCGCGTTGACCCGCCTCACTCAGAGCCTCGGTGACCAGTTCTCAGCCCTGGCGATCGACGAGGCAGCACCGCCGGAGCCGGTGTCACTCGACGACCTGGTCTCTCCCTTCTAGGGCCGTGCCTACCTCCGCGTCCGGCAATGTCGCCGAAGAGAAGCACCTGCTCGACGAGTTCACGACCTACGACCAGCACGTCGATGTGGTGTCTGCGTTGGAGTGGCTGTTCACCTGGGGCGCGGGTATCCGGGACACCGTCGCCCACTTCGAACGGTTCCCGCGCATCAAGGTCGGAGGCAAGACCTACACGCCGGACTTCACGGTCCTGTTCACCGATGGCACGGCCATCGTCGGTGAGATCGCCAAGATGGCGCTGCACGACAACAGCGTCGAGAAGTTGTGCTCCCAGATCGGCTACTACGCCGAGTTCACGCACATCCCCAACGCCGGTAGACGGCTGGTGCCGGTCCAGCACGTAGACGTGATGCTGCTGGTAGATGTGGACATTGGCCTGGCGGCCGTCCGCCGCATCATCCGTGAGCGTCTGGCCAACCCCGATCACCCGTACTCACCGCCTGAACCGCCGTGCATCGTGCAGTTCGTCCGGCGCGAGGCCCACTACTCGTTCCAACGCCTCCAAGGCCCCGACAACGGTGTACTGCACCCGGGGAACAGGGTCCCGCACATCGGCGGGTACCTCGATGAGGGGCTACGCATCCAGGCCGCTCGCTTTGTGGCCACCAAGTCCCGGCGCGGGTTCATCAACGACCCGATCAAGCCCCTCTACCTGGCCACCCACTTGTGGACCCGGACGTGGCGCAACGCGTTCGGTGGCGGCACCACCGACATCACCGTCGAGGAGCAGGCCACCACCACCCGTCTTCAGCGGGAGTACGGCGTCGGCGGGGTGACCGTCGTCCGTGAAGCGCTGGCCCTGCTGGAACGCGCCGGGTTGGCAGCCAGCCAAGGCAGCGGCACCTGGCTGGTTTCCCGGAAAGCCCTCGGCCGGACCGGGGACAACGAGGTTGCCAAGACGATCGCCCGGCGGGCGACCGCTAAGCGACCGCCGACTGCGGTTGCGCGGTCTCCGCGTCGCCCGACGGTGGAGATGGACACCCTCTTCTAGCCCGCTCAGCCGACTTCGCCGCGAACGGTCGCTGCCGGCCTTGACCGAAGCGAACACCATTTACGTCAACGGGGATCGAATTCGCAGCCGACTCCTCGAACTAGAGATCAGCGAGCGCGACCTCTCACGCCAGACCAGCATCGGCCAATCCGCCATCCGGGGGCTCCTCCGGACCAATCAGACACACACCAGCCTGACTGTCGCCCAACTCCAAGCGCTCGCCGGAGAAATTGGACTGACAACCTCGGAGGTGCTCAGTCCGGCTCTACCCGCTGAGGTTCCCCCAGGCGGTGAGGACATGGCCCGCGAGTTGCTCGCCGTCCTTCGCCGCGAGCCGCGCATCATCGCCTGGGACCACCTCGTTGACGCCTTCGGCTGGACGAGCAAGGACCTCAGGGGCGCGGCAAAGACCGCCAATCAGTCTCTTCGCGGCACCGGCATGCGCGTCCACATCGCCCCCAGCGGGCTCGCCCTCCGCGCGGACGAGCAGCCCGTGGAAGAAGTCATCGCCTCCCTCGAACGGCTCCCCGCACGCGACGACAGCATGGACAACGGCACTGCCCGCGTCCTTTACGAGGTCGTGACCGGAAGCATCTCCCAAGCCCAGATCCGCAAGAGTTACGGCCCTCGACTGGGCTACCTCAAGAACCAGGGCATGGTCTACGTCGGGCAGCCCGGTCGAGACTTCATCGTCCCGTCCGACGACGTCATGTTCGGCTTCGACGTCTGACCGCCGCGCCTGCTGACTAGAAGTCAGCCAGGGAGTCTTCGTTCTGCTCCTTGACGACATCGGCGATCTGCCGAGCGATGTCTTCGATGCCGAACTGTGCGGTGAGCAGCGCGAACTTCTCGACCAGTGACGGGCTAGCCGCCTTAATCTCGTCGCGGGTGATGTCGTGCCAGATCGGCAGCAGGTTCTGCTCCCCGTCGACCTGCCGCGTGACCAGTCCGTCAAGTTCGTACTGGGTCCAGCCCTTCGCGAGGAACGGGCGGGAGAAGACAACAACCCCGAAGCGGCTGTTAGCCAGTCCCTCGTCGATCTTCCGCCGGAGAGAGTCACCGATCTTCAGTTCAAGACTGTCGAGCCACACCGTGACCCCGAGGTCCTGAAGGTGCTGCGCGAGCGGCGCTGCGACGGTCTCCTTGTCTTCACTAGCGTGGGAGATGAATACGTCCCATACCTGCTGGACTGACTCTGTGGCAGAGCCGACTGCGGGTGGGGCGTGGCGGATCATGCTCAGCGGCGCGGCGGGAGCCGAACGCAACGCGGGAAGCGGCGGTGGCTCGACGTGGGCCGAAGATGAGACCCGGCCCCCGAGACCCACCAGGTCCACGACCAAGTACCAGTGGCCACCGTTCGGGATTCGCAGACGTACTGGGGACTTTTTCACGAGCCCCTGGATGGCCCGGAAGTTGCGGCCCGCCTTGTAGGCGCTGAACGCAGATGAGGTCATCAGCCGGACGTTCGCGGCGTTCCCCTTCAGGGTCACGACGACGGTCGCTCCGGCCCTCTGCTGCTTGAGGTCATAGACCTGGTACGGCACGCTCACTGTGGCCCCGATTCCCTGTTGATGGATGAACAAGCCTTCACACCGGCGGGGCAGCCAGGCTTCATCGACCAGTCCCCACAACGACGATGCGGGAGGCGCGACGACCATTGCTGGACATCGACACCCCCCGCATCACCGTGACCTACTCGTGAGAATCGAGTGACCTATAGGTGAGAATCCGCGACCTATTTGCGAGAATCCCGCGACCTATCGGCGAGACTCGACATCAGCTGCAGCCGCTGGTTGAGCCGCAGCCCTCGCAGACGTAGCAGCTGCCGGCCGGGCGCATCTTCGTGCCGCAGGTCATGCACAGCGGCGCGTCGGTGGCGGTGCCGGTGACCAGCTCCAGCAGCTCGGCCGAGGAGTGGGCCTCCTTGACCGACTTCGGGCCGGCGGGGGTGACCTCCTCCTTGGCGGGCGCCTCGGTGGGGGCCGAGCCGCGCAGCGCCTCGAGGTCGACGTCCTCCTCGACGACGGCGGTGGAGGCCGAGCCGTAGGAACCGGCGACCTGCGCGGCGCGCTCCTCGGCGGTGAAGATGCCGAGGTTGGCCCGCTTCTCGACCGGCAGGTGGTCCAGCGCCAGGCGACGGAAGATGTAGTCCATCACCGACTGGGCGATGCGGATGTCCGGGTCGTCGGTCATGCCGGCGGGCTCGAAGCGCATGTTGGTGAACTTGGAGATGTAGGTCTCCAGCGGCACACCGTGCTGCAACGCCAGCGAGATGCCGATCGAGAAGGCGTCCATGACACCGGCCAGGGTCGAGCCCTGCTTGCCCAGCTTGAGGAAGACCTCGCCCAGGCTGCCGTCCTCGTACATGCCCGCGGTCATGTAGCCCTCGGCCCCGGCGACGGAGAACGAGGTGGTCATGCTGGTGCGCTTCTTGGGCAGCCGCTTGCGGACCGGGTGGGCCAGGGTCGCCGCGACCGGGGCCGGAGCGACCTCCTCGACCTTGTCCTTCTTCTTGCCGCCGTCGGACAGCGGCTGGCCGACCTTGCAGTTGTCCCGGTAGATGGCGAGGGCCTTGATGCCCATCTTCCAGCCTTGGAAGTAGATGTTCTCGACGTCCTCGATGGTCGCCGACTCCGGCATGTTGACCGTCTTGGAGATCGCGCCGGAGATGAACGGCTGCACCGCGGCCATCATGCGCACGTGGCCCATCGGGGAGATGGCCCGCTCGCCCATGGCGCAGTCGAACACCTCGTAGTGCTCCGGGCGCAGGCTCGGGGCGTCGACGACGTGGCCGTGCTCGGCGATGAACTCGACGATGGCCTCGACCTGCTCGTCCTGGTAGCCCAGGCTCTTCAGCGCCCGCGGCACCGTCTGGTTGACGATCTGCATCGAGCCGCCGCCGACCAGCTTCTTGAACTTGACCAGCGAGAAGTCCGGCTCGATGCCGGTCGTGTCGCAGTCCATCATGAAGCCGATGGTGCCGGTGGGGGCCAGCACGGAGGCCTGCGCGTTGCGCCAGCCGTTGGTGGCACCGATGGCCAGGCACTCCTGCCACTGCTCGGTGGCGGCCTTGAGCACGTCGGCGTCGTCGGCGCCGACGGGGCGGATCGCGTCGTTGGCGGCGGCGTGCTTGCGCATCACCCGGGCGTGGGCCGAGGCGTTGCGGGCGTAGCCGTCGTAGGCGCCGACCACGCCGGCCAGCTCGGCCGAGCGGCGGTAGGCGGTGCCGGTCATCAGCGAGGTGATGGCCGCCGCGAGGGTCTGGCCGCCGCGGGAGTCGTAGGCGTGGCCGGTCGCCATGAGCAGCGCGCCCAGGTTGGCGTAGCCGATGCCCAGCTGGCGGTAGGCCCGCGTGGTCTCGCCGATCGGGTCGGTCGGGAAGTCGGCGAAGCAGATGGAGATGTCCATCGCGGTGATGATCAGCTCGACGGACCGGGTGAACAGCCGCGAGTCGAACGTGCCGTCGGCCCGCAGGAACTTCATGAGGTTCAGCGAGGCCAGGTTGCACGAGCTGTTGTCCAGGCTCATGTACTCCGAGCACGGGTTGGACGCGTTGATGCGGCCGGTCTCGGGGTTGGTGTGCCAGTCGTTGATCGTGTCGTCGTACTGGATGCCGGGGTCGGCGCACTCCCAGGCGGCGGTGGTGACCTTGCGGAAGAGCTCCTTGGCGTCGACGGTCTCGATCACCGAGCCGTCGGTGCGCGAGCGCAGCCCGAACCCGGTGCCCTCCTCGACCGCACGCATGAACTCCTCGTTGACGCGCACCGAGTTGTTGGCGTTCTGGTACTGGACGCTGGTGATGTCCTTGCCACCGAGGTCCATGTCGTAGCCGGCGTCGCGCAGCGCGCGGATCTTGTTCTCCTCGCGCGCCTTGGTCTCGACGAACTCCTCGATGTCGGGGTGGTCGATGTCGAGGACGACCATCTTCGCCGCGCGACGGGTGGCACCGCCGGACTTGATGGTGCCGGCCGAGGCGTCGGCGCCGCGCATGAAGGAGACCGGGCCCGAGGCGGTGCCACCGGAGGACAGCAGCTCCTTGGAGGAGCGGATGCGGGAGAGGTTCAGGCCGGCACCGGAGCCGCCCTTGAAGATCAGGCCCTCCTCGCGGTACCAGTTCAGGATCGAGTCCATCGTGTCGTCGACGGCGAGGATGAAGCAGGCGCTGACCTGCTGCGGCGACGCGGTGCCCACGTTGAACCAGACGGGTGAGTTGAAGCTGAACACCTGGTGCAGCAGCATCCAGGTCAGCTCGTGCTCGAAGAGCTCGGCGTCGCCCTCGGTGGCGAAGTAGCCGTGCTCGCGGCCGGCCTCGGTGTAGGTGAGCACCACGCGGTCGATGAGCTGGCGCAGGCTGGTCTCGCGCTGCGGGGTGCCGACGGCGCCCCGGAAGTACTTGGTGGTGACGATGTTGGTCGCGTTGATCGACCACTCGGCCGGGAACTCGACCCCGCGCTGCTCGAAGTTGATCGAGCCGTCGCGCCAGTTGGTCATGACGACGTCGCGACGCTCCCAGGTCACCTCGTCGTAGGGGTGCACGCCCTCGGTGGTGAACACCCGCTCGACCGTGATGCCCTTGCGGCCGACGGACTTGCCGTTGCGCTTGCGGCCGGACGAGATGCGGTCGGTGGTCTCGGTCAAGACTCCCCCTGGGGTTCGTGGGTCTGCACCCGGACCGGTGGGTCGGGTGCGAGCTGCTGGTTCGGCTGGGTGGTGGTCGTGCGGAGTGCGGGCAGACCTCCGGTGGGAGGCCCCCGCGGGTCGACCGCGGCGGGGAGGTCGCGGAGTGCGGCGGGGTCAGTCGCCGGGCGCGGTGGGGTCCGGCGGCCCGGCGGCGCTGCGCGGGATGACCGGGGGCGGGAGGTCGGCGGTGGCCATCTGCGCCACCGACGCGGCCTTGGCCCGCATCTCGGCGATCTCCTTCTCGAAGTCCGCCGCCGAGGTGAAGGAGCGGTACACGCTGGCGAACCGCAGGTAGGCGACCTCGTCGAGGTCGCGCAGCGGGCGCAGGATGGCGAGGCCGACCTCGTGGCTGGGCACCTCGGCCGAGCCGCTGCAGCGCACGGCGTCCTCGACCTGTGCGGCCAGGACGGCGAGCTGGTCCTCGTCGACCGGGCGACCCTGGCACGCGCGCCGCACGCCGGCGATGACCTTGGCGCGGTTGAACGGCTCGGTCACCCCGCTGCGCTTGACCACGGCCAGCACCGCCTCCTCGACGGTGGTGAACCGGCGCCCGCACCCGGGGCAGGACCGACGCCGCCGCGTGGTCGCGCCCTCGTCGGTCTCGCGGGAGTCGACGACACGGCTGTCGGGGTTGTGGCAGAACGGGCAGCGCACCGGATCGTCTCCTCTCGACGGCGAGGCTCCCTGTGGACGCCGCCGGGGACATCCGGTGGACGACCTCGGGGAAACCTGGGGAACAGCATGTGGACGGAAGAACATCTCTGTAACTACTAGATGTTGTGGTGAGAGTAGCTCCGCACCCCTACAGGTACGCAACCCCAACTCGGCGTGTCGTCTTCCGCCCAGGCGTCGGCCCAGGTGGGGGCCCCGCGACCCCCTCGAGCCCCACCGGCACCACCGCGGGCACAGCACCTGACAGCACGACGGAGCGCGGTTGGCAGCGCCACGCCGGAGACCTCCGACGCGCCCGTACCCGCACCCGGGTGCGGGCCGGCGAGCGGGATCAGGGCAGCAGCAGGACCTGGCCGGGGACGAGCGCGGCGCCGGTGAGGTCGTTGACCTCCTGGAGCGCGTCGACGACCTCGCGCGGGTCGGTGTCGGGGGCCACGGCCACCGCGATGGACCACAGGGTGTCGCCGCTGTGCACCGTCACCGTGGAGCGGCCGGCCAGCTCGAGCGCGGGCCCCGCGGAGGAGTCGAGCGCGGCACCGCCGACGACGGCGGCCAGGGCCAGGGCCGCCCCCACCCCGAGACCGGCCACGACGCGGCGCCCCCGACGGGTGAGCCGGACGGGGCCGGGGACCTGCTGCCGGTCGGGACGGGCCGCACGTGCCGGCAGGGGCACGACCTCGGCCAGCGCCGGCCGCAGGGGCACGACGACCGGTCGCTCGACGCGGGCGTCGACCGCCGGACGGGACGGGGCCGCGAGCGCGCGGCCCGCCGGGTGGTTGCCCCGGCGCCGGACGGCGACGGGGGCAGGGGTCGGGACGGTGTGCAGGTGGGTCGCGGTACCGGCCATGGTGGGTCACTCCCTGTCGCTCGGCGGGACCCCAGCCGGGCCCCGCGACGCTCGAACGGCTGTTCGATCGAACGTCTGTGCGATGTCTACCGCACCCCTCCGACAAAATCGAGATGACACCGCTGGAACTTCGAACACCTGTTTGAACTCCGGCCCGCGAGGCGTTACGGTGCGTACCGATCGACCACCCCATCAGCACCCCGTCGGACAGCCTCCGAGGCCGGCTCGACCGGGGGCACAGGACGGTCGCCGGCAGGCGGCCGACGAGGAGGACACGTGGCCAGCGCGGGAGACACCCCCGGCGGGACGACCGGCAGCAAGCGGGCCGGTCGCGGCAGGTCCACCGCCTCGGCGTCCGGGGACACCACGTCGGGCAACACGTCGGGCAGCACGTCGACGGCCGGCGACACCGGCCGCGGGTCGGTCCGTGAGTTCCCCGAGCGCGGCGAGGCCGGCGACGGCCTCACGCAGCGTCAGCGGCGTGTGCTCGAGGTGATCCGCGACTCCGTCGAGCGCCGCGGCTACCCGCCCAGCGTCCGCGAGATCGGCGAGGCGGTCGGGCTCTCCTCGGCGTCGTCGGTGGCCCACCAGCTGTCCGTGCTGCAGAAGAAGGGGTGGCTGCGCCGCGACCCCAATCGGCCGCGCGCCCTCGACGTCCGGCTGCCCGGCGACCACCCCGAGGGCGACCCGTCGTCGGCCGGGCTGGCGGCCAGCGGCACCGGCTCCGGCGTCGACGACCCCCGGGTGCCCGCCCCCACCTACGTGCCCCTCGTCGGGCGCATCGCCGCCGGTGGCCCCGTCCTTGCCGAGCAGGCGGTGGAGGAGGTCTTCCCGCTCCCCCGCGAGCTGGTCGGCGAGGGCACCCTGTTCATGCTCAAGGTCACCGGTGAGTCGATGGTCGACGCCGCCATCTGCGACGGCGACTGGGTGGTCGTGCGGCAGCAGGCCACGGCCGAGAACGGCGAGATCGTGGCCGCGATGATCGACGGCGAGGCCACCGTCAAGACCTACAAGCGACGGGACGGGCACGTGTGGCTGCTGCCGCACAACCCGGCCTTCGAGCCGATCCCCGGCGACGACGCCACGGTGCTCGGGCGGGTCGTCACCGTCCTGCGGCGGGTCTGAGGCAGCGGGTCAGCGTCGGCCGCGCAGGCGGCCGACGCCGGCCACCAGCACCGCGGCCGCGACCACCGAGATCGCCCCGGCCGTCCACGGCGAGAGCTTCGTGCCGGCCGGGGCGGGCGCGGCATCGGCGGGGGAACCATCCGCCGGGGCCGTCGCCGCAGCCGGGGCCACGGCACCGATCGCGGGCAGCACCGCGAGCCGGGCCGGCAGCCCCTCCCCGGTGACCAGCAGGCTGCGCCCGTCGCCGGCGAACGAGATGGCCTCACCCTGCGGGGACTCCGGCAGCGCCACGCGCACCGGAGCCGTGGCGAGCGCGCCGGCCACGTCGGAGCCGTTCAGCGGCCAGACGTAGGCATCGGTGTAGGTCCGCAGGGCCAGCACGGCGCCGTCCGGGCTCACCGCCCCACCGGTGACCATGAGCTGCCCGGCGCGACCGACCGGGCCACCGGGCGTGCCGGTGAGCGTCAGCGGCAGGTCGGCGACCTTCTCCAGCGGCACCGGAGCGCCGGCGTCCAACGCCGCGGTCGGGCGGTAGACCGCGCTGGTGCCCAGCACCTCCTTGGTGACCAGGTAGGGCGTGCCGTCCGGGGCCAGCAGCAGGGCCTCCGCGTCGTGCGGGCCGTCCGGGTAGGTCAGCCGGTACACCGGAGCCGTGCCGTCGGGCCGCAGCGCGATGAGGGCGACGGTCGCCCGGCTGAGCCGGTTGTCCCCGGTGTCGGCCAGCCACACCGTGCCGTCGGAGCCCAGTGCCAGGTCCTCGGGGTCGTAGGGGTCCACCGCCGCCGTGCGCTCACCGACCACCGCGCAGGCCCCGTCGAGCTCGTGGACGACCACCGAGTCGCCGCCGTCGTTCATCACCAGCGTGGTGGCGCCGTCGACGGCCAGACCCGAGATCTCCGGCAACCGGGGGTCGGTCACCGCGCACACGTCGGCGGGCTCACCGAACAGGGCCACCTCCTCGGCGGCCGCGGTCTGCACACCGGGCTCGGCCACCCCGGTGGAGAGGAAGGCGCCGGGCAGGAAGGGGCCGGTCGCGATCGCGGCGCAGAGGACGACGGCGGACACCCGGGCGCGGGCCCACGGCCGGCCGGCCGTGGCCTCAGGCAGCGGTCCGCCGTCCTCGAGCATGTACGAAGCGTGACAGGACGACTGCATCGAGTGCGTGCACCACGCCCAGCAGGACGACCCCCACTGCGGCCCCCACCAGTGCATCCGTGACCCAGTGGAAGTTCAGCGCCACCATGGCCACACCCGTCACAGCGGGACCGACCACCGACAGCACCCAGAAGGCCCGCTGGGCCCGGGCCGGCAGGCCGAAGTCGACGGCCTGCCAGCGCGCCACCCCCCACATCAGCACGGCGTTGGCGACGTGCCCGGAGGGGTAGGAGGCGCCGTCCCGGTGGAAGAAGGACCCCGGGTAGGCCGGCGCCGTGCGGCCGGTGCCGTACTTGAACGCGTAGACCACCCCGGTCAGCAGCGCGAGCGCGACGAGCACCCGCAGCAGCGGCACCAGGCTGCGGCGCTGCCATGCGATCCAGCCCACCAGGGCCGCGAGCACCACGAGGATGGTGACCCGGCCGCCGGCCTGCGTGGGCACCCAGACCGCCCAGTACGCGCCCGAGTCGCGCAGACCCCAGTCGCCGACCACCTCGGAGACCCGCAGGTCCATGCGCTCGAGGGCACCGCGGTCGAGCAGGTTGATCGTGACCAGCACGGTGACCACGGCCCCGACGGCCACCGCCCACCACGGCGGACGCCCCGTCCCGATGACCGCAGGCCCGCGCCGGGCGGGCGCCGCAGCGCTCGGGGTGCTCACCCGGTCACGGTACCGCCCAGGCCGTGACCTCCCCGTGATCTCGGGTGGTCAGGGCCCGACGTCAGGACCGCGTGGTCGCGAACTCGCCGAGCGCAGCGGCCAGTGCGCCGTCGACCCGGGCGTGCAGGCGGGTGCCCTCGGCGCAGAACTCCTCGCTGAGGACCTCCCCGTCGGCGTGCACCCGGGACACCAGGTCCCCGCGGTCGAAGGGCACCAGGACGTCGACGTCCACGTCGGGGTGGGGCAACCGCCCGGCGATGACCGCCCGCAGCTCCTCGATGCCCTCGCCGGTGGCCGCGGACACCCACTGCGCGCCGGGCAGGGCCTGGCGCAGCGCGAGGACGTCGTCGGGGGCCATCGCGTCGACCTTGTTGACGACGACCAGCTCGGGCACGGAGCCCGCGTCGATCTCGGAGAGGACGACGTGCACCGCGTCGATCTGGCCCAACGGGTCGGGGTCGGCGCCGTCGACGACGTGCACCAGCAGGTCGGCGGCGGCCACCTCCTCGAGCGTCGAGCGGAAGGCGTCGACCAGCTGGTGGGGCAGGTGCCGCACGAACCCGACCGTGTCGGTGAGCGTGTAGTCCCGACCGTCGGGCGTCTGGGCCCGACGCACCGTGGGGTCCAGGGTGGCGAACAACGCGTCCTGCACCAGCACCCCGGCGTCGGTGAGCCGGTTCAGCAGGCTGGACTTGCCCGCGTTGGTGTAGCCGGCGATGGCGACCGAGGGCACCTTGTTGCGGTCGCGGCCCGAGCGCTGGGTGGCCCGCGCGGTGGCCATGCCGGCGATCTCGCGACGCAGCTTGCTCACCCGCGCGCGGATGCGCCGCCGGTCGGTCTCGATCTTGGTCTCACCCGGACCACGGGTACCGATGCCGCCACCGCCGGCGACGCGACCACCGGCCTGCCGGGACAGCGACTCACCCCACCCGCGCAGCCGCGGCAGCATGTACTGCATCTGGGCGAGCTCGACCTGGGCCTTGCCCTCCCGCGAGGAGGCGTGCTGGGCGAAGATGTCCAGGATCAACGCGGTGCGGTCGACGACCTTCACCTTGAGGATCTTCTCCAGCTGGTTGAGCTGGCCGGGGGTCAGCTCGCCGTCGCAGATGACGGTGTCGGCGCCGGTGCCCGCGACGATCTCGCGGATCTCGGCGGCCTTGCCCGAGCCCACGTAGGTCCCGGCGTCGGGCTTGTCCCGTCGCTGGCTCACCGCCTCCAGGACCTCCGAGCCCGCGGTCTCGGCGAGCGCGGCGAGCTCGGCCAGGGAGCGGTCGGCGTCGGCGGCCGTCCCCTCCGTCCAGACGCCCACCAGCACGACGCGCTCGAGGCGCAGCTGGCGGTACTCGACCTCGGTGACGTCGGCGAGCTCGGTGGAGAGCCCGGCCACGCGGCGCAGCGCACCGCGCTCCTCGAGCGCGTAGCTGCCGGTGGTGTCGTCCGGGGTGTCCCATTGCCCGCGCGGCGCGGGGCGGGGATCGGTCGGGGCGGCGGGCACGGCGGCCTTGGCGGCGCGTGCGGCGGCGTCCTCGAGAACGGCCCGGTTCTGTGCTGTGGTCATCGTCTCCCAGCGTGACATGCCCCCGGGGCGGGGGGCACCTTGATTGCTGTCCTGCACAACGGTCGGGGACCCGGCCTCATTCCTCCGGGTGCAGCCCCAGGTAGAGCGACCATCGCTCGCCGTCGGGGTCGGAGGGCTGTTGCGCCCACCGGTCGAGCAGCCCGTACAGCTCGCGCTCGAACTCCTCGCGGCGCTGCGCGGACAGCCGCAGGCCCAGCCGGGTGCTGCGCAGCTGCCGCTCCCCCACCGCGGACACCTCGGCGAGGAACGCGCCCAGCATCGGGTCCCGGGCCGGGGGTGGGACCGCCGACCAGTCGAGCTGCCAGGACCGACCGGTGGCCCGGTAGGGCACCTCGCGGGCCCCGCGGGTCCCGCGACGTTCGGGCTCGGCGACGAGGAACCCGGTGTCGACCAGGGTGCGCACGTGGTGCAGGACGGTGGCCGGGTTGCGGTCCAGCCGGTCGGCGATCTCGCGGTTGGTGAGCGGTCGGTCCAGGCACAGGCGCAAGATCCGCAGCCGCACCTCGGAGGCCATCGCCCGGGCCTCGGCCTCGGTCGCGGGACGTCGCTCACCCCACCCCTCCCGCGCCACGCCAGGAGTCTAGCGACTGATTGACATGTCCCAATCACTCGCGCCAGGGTGACCGCATGACGAGCCTGTGGCGGCACCGCGACTTCCGGCAGCTCTGGGCGGCCGAGACGGCCAGCCACGTCGGCACCCAGGTGGTGGGCGTGGTGCTGCCGGTCGTCGCGGTGGCGCTGCTGGGCGCGACGCCCTGGCAGATGGGCGTGCTCACCGCCCTGGAGACCGCCGCCTTCCTGCTCGTGGCCCTGCCGGCCGGGGCGTGGGTGGACCGGTGGCGACGGCAGCGGGTGCTCGTGCGCGCCGACACCGTGCGGGCACTGGCCCTGGCCACGGTGCCGGTGGCCCACCTGCTCGACGTGCTCACCCTCGGCCAGCTCTACGCCGTGGCCGCGGTGGTCGGCACCGCGACCGTCTTCTTCGACGTCGCCTACCAGAGCTACCTGCCGCAGATCGTCGACCGCGCCCAGCTCACCGACGGCAACGGCAAGCTCGAGATCAGCCGGGCGGTCGCGCAGGTGGCCGGCCCCGGCCTCACCGGCGTGCTGCTGCGGGTGCTGGCCGCGCCCCTGCTGGTCGTGGTGACGGCCGTGGGCTACCTGCTGTCAGCCTTCTTCGTCGGCCGCATCGGGCACGTCGACGTCGTGCCCGACCGGGCCGACCGCCGACCGCTGCGGACCGAGATCCGTGAGGGGCTGGCCTTCGTCGTCACCCACCCGTTGCTGCGCCGCATCGTGGCGTGCACGAGCACCGGCAACCTGTTCTCGGCGATCAGCGGCACGCTGCTCGTGCTCTACGTGCTGCGCACCCTGGGCCTGTCCGAGTCCACGCTGGGCCTGGTGCTCTCCGCGGGGGCGGCCGGCGGGCTGCTCGGTGCGGTCACCGCGGCCCGGGTCGCCCGGTGGGTGGGTGAGGGCCGGACGATCCCGGTCTCCGCGGTCGCGTTCGGCGTCTTCGCCGCCGGCACCCCCCTGGCGGCCACCCTGGACGGCGCGGCCCAGGTCGTCGTGCTGGTGGCCGGCGGCGTCGGGCTGAGCTGGGCGGTCGTGGTCTACAACGTCGTCCAGGTCAGCTTCCGGCAGCGGCTGTGCCCGCCCCGCCTCCTGGGCCGCATGAACGCCTCGGTGCGGTTCGTCGTGTTCGGCACGATGCCGCTCGGCGGGCTGCTCGGCGGGGTGCTGGGGACGGCGGTCGGCGTCGTCCCGGCGCTGTGGGTGGCCGTGGCCGGTCAGCTGCTCGCGGCGCTGCCCGTGGTCGCGAGCCCGCTGCTGCGGATGCGCGACCTGCCCGACGCCCTCGACGAGACCGCCGGCGAGCCGGTCAGCCCAGCCACTCCGGGGTGAGCGCACCGGCGCCCACGACGACGGCCGGGCCGGTGAGCACCGTGGTGGTCGGTGAGACCTCGACCGACAACCGGCCGCCGGGGACGTCGACGGTGACCGTGCCGGAGGTGCGACCGCCGGCGTCCAGCGCCGCCCACGCGGCCGCGCACGCGCCCGTGCCGCACGAGCGGGTCTCCCCCACGCCGCGCTCGGAGACCCGCAGCCGCACGTGCGCCGTGGTGCCACCCGGGCCCTCCTGCGCCGACAGCACGTTGACCAGTTCGACGTTGACCCCGTCGGGGAACAGCGCCGGGTCGACCGCGGGGGCGACGGTGAGGTCGAGGGAGTCCAGGGCCGCGTCGGTGAGGCAGACCAGGTGCGGGTTGCCCATCGAGACCCCGGTGCCGGGGTAGCTGCGGCCGCCCAGCTGCGCCTCGCCCCGGCCCAGCGGTCGGGCCGGGCCCATGTCCACCCAGTAGCCCTCGGCGCCCGCCCCCACCCGGCGGGGACCACCGCGGGTGCCCACCAGCACACCGGCGCGGGCCTGCTCGGCGTCGAGGAGGCCCTCGGCGAGCAGCACGTGCAGGTAGAGCCGGATGCCGTTGCCGCACATCTCGGCGTAGGACCCGTCGGCGTTGCGGTGGTCCATGAACCACGTGCACTCGGCCAGGGCTTCGCCGAGCACGTCGGCGGCGTCGGGCACGCAGGCGCTGGGGACGACGCGCAGCACGCCGTCGGCGCCCAGCCCCTCCCGCCGGTCGCAGAGCCGGCGGACCAGGGTGGCGTCCAGCCGGGCCTCGGGCCACACCGTGCCGTCGGGGTCGGGCAGCACCACGAAGTCGTTCTGGGTCCCGTGGCCCTTGAGCACCCGGGGTCCGCTGGCGTCGATCACCCCCCGATCGTAGAGAGCGCACGCCCCACCAGGTCAGGGTCGGCGGCGTCCAGCCAGCGCACCGCGGTGTCGCGGCGGAACCACGACCGCTGCCGCCGGACGAAGCGGCGGGTGGTGCGCACCGTCTCCTCCCGCGCGGTGCCGGCGTCGAGGTCGCCGTCGAGCTGGCGCAGCACCTGCGCGTACCCCAGGGCGCGGGACGCGGTGGGGCCCTCGCGCAGGCCGTCGGAGGCCAGCGCCGCCACCTCCTCGACGAACCCCTGGGCCCACATCCGGTCCACCCGGGTCGCCACCCGCTCGTCGAGCTCGGCGGGGTCGCGGTCGACGCCGAGCACGACGGCCGGGTAGTGCGGCCGGGGCTCGGGCAGCGATGCGGCGAAGGGCCGCCCGGTCAGCTCGACCACCTCGAGCGCCCGCACGACCCGGCGACCGTTGCTGGGCAGGATGGCCGCAGCGGCCGCCGGGTCCACCCCGGCCAGGCGCCGGTGCAGCTCCGCCGCACCGACCTCGGTGAGCTCGGCCTCGAGCCGGGCCCGCAGCACGGGGTCGGTGCCCGGGAACTCCAGCTCGTCGAGCACCGCCCGGACGTAGAGGCCCGACCCGCCCACCAGCAGGGGGACGACGCCGGCGGCGCGCAGCCGGTCGACCTCGGCCCGGGCCCGGGTGCGGTACTCAGCGACGCTGGCCGGCTCCCGCACGTCCCAGAGGTCCATGAGGTGGTGCGGCACGCCGCCCCGCTCGGCCTCGGAGGGCTTGGCGGTGCCGATGTCCATGCCGCGGTAGAGCTGCATGGAGTCGGCGTTGACGACCTCGCCGCCGAGCCGGTCGGCCAACGCCACGGCGAGCGCCGTCTTGCCGGTCGCGGTGGGCCCGACGACGGCGACCACCGGGGGCGGACCCGCGAGGGCAGCCATCACTGCAGCCACCCCGGGACGCCGTCGGGGACGTCGGCCAGCAGCCAGTCGGCGACCAGGTGGCCATCCCCCGGCGCCCCCTCGTCGAGGAGCACCCGGGCGGTGACCGACCGACCGGCCAGCACCGACCCGACCGCCACCCAGCTCTCCGGGCCCGGGGCTCCGCTCGCGGCCAGCGCCGCCGCGTCGCCGGCGGCGAGCGCCGTCGCGACGCCGGGGCCGGCACCGGCGCCCATCGCCAGGATGCCGACCGGTCCGGGCAGCTGGGTGAGCGCATCGGCGAGGTCGTCGGGGGCGACCCCCAGCCGGGTCCCGCTGTGGCCGGCCTCGTCCAGCAGTCGGGCGCCGACGGCGTGCGCCAGCGGCAGCAGGTGCCCACCGGGCCGCACCCGGCCCGCGAACGGCAACCGGCCGGCTGCACCCCACGCGGTGAGGTCCGCGGCGTCACCGGCGCCGTAGCGCACACCGGGCGGGCCCGCACCCACCACCAGGACGACGTCGGGCCGCATCCCCAGCACGGTCTGCAGCGCCTCCCCGCAGGCGATCCGCAGCCGGTCGGTCTCCACCCCGGGGCCGCCACCCAGACCCGGGAGGAGCGCGGGTGGGTGCGGGCAGAAGGCGACGGCGACGGAGGTGCTGGACGTGTCGGGACTCACGGGGCGAGTGTCGCCGATCGCACCGTGGGAGACTGCCTGCGTGTCGAGCACGGAGAACACCGCAGACGTGACCCCGCAGCCGGAGGAGGCCACCCCGGCCGCCGGGTCGGACGCCGTCACCCCCGATGCCGGTACCCCGGCCGCCGCCGATCCCGCGGACGCCGCACTGGCCGACCCGACCGCGCAGCCCGCGGCCGAGCCGACCACCGAGGCCACCGAGCAGGAGGCGGTCGACCAGGCCGGCGTGCAGCCGACCGAGTCGGCAGAGGCGACCGAGCCGACGGGGTCGGCAGAGGCTACCGAGCCGACGGAGTCGGCAGAGGCGACCGAGCCGACGGAGTCGGTGGAGTCCGCGCCGGTGCCCGACGCCGCCGAGGTGGTGGCCGCCGCCGACGTCCCTGCCGCCGGTGACGTGCTCGACGTGTCCGAGACCGCCGAGACCACCGACGCGGTCGGTGCCGCCGACACCGACGGGGCCGCCGAGCAGGTCCCGACCGAGGCCGCCGTCACCGACGCCGCCGACACCCCGACCACCAGCACCGACGCCGCAGCCACCCCGCACGCCCCCGCAGCCCCCGCAGCCCCCGCAGCTCCCGCTGCCCCCGCCACCCCCGCGGCGCCGGCCTCGGACCCCACGCTGTGGGGCCGGGTCGACGACGAGGGCACCGTGTACGTGCGCACCGCCGACGGCGGCGAGCGCGCCGTCGGCTCCTGGCAGGCCGGTGAGCCCGCCGAGGGGCTGGCCCACTACGGCCGCCGCTACGACGACCTGGCGACCGAGGTGGGTCTCCTCGAGGCGCGCCTGCGGGCGAACACCGGCAACCCCGCCGAGATCCGCGCCAAGGCGCAGGCACTGGCCGAGCAGGTGCCCACCGCCGACGTCGTGGGTGACCTGCCCGCCCTGGCCTCCCGGTTGGGCACCATCCTCGAGGCGTCCGAGGCCGCCGCGGCCGTGGCCCGGGCCGAGAAGGCCAAGGTCCGCGCCGAGCAGATCGCCCGCAAGGAGGCCCTCGCGGCCGAGGCCGAGGCCATCGCCGCGGACTCCACGCAGTGGAAGGCATCCGGCGACCGCCTGAAGGCGATCGTCGAGGAGTGGAAGACGATCAAGGGCATCGACCGCAAGACCGACGAGGCCCTGTGGACCCGCTTCGCCGCGGCCCGCGACGCCTTCGGCCGGCGCCGCGGCTCGCACTTCGCCGCCCTCGACGTGCAGCGCTCGGAGTCGCGAGCCGCCAAGAGCGCGCTCATCGCCGAGGCGGAGAAGCTGTCGACCTCGACCGAGTGGGGCCCCACCTCGGCAGCCATGCGCAGCCTCATGGACCGCTGGAAGGCCGTCCCGCGCGTCGGTCGGGACACCGACGACGACCTGTGGAAGAAGTTCCGGGCCGCGCAGGACGTCTTCTTCGACGCCCGGTCGGAGTCGGACAAGGCGCGCAACTCCGAGCAGAAGGCCAACCAGGAGAAGAAGGAGGCCCTGCTCGCGGAGGCGGAGAAGATCGACCCGACCCGCGACCTGCGCGGCGCGCAGAACGCCCTCCGCAAGATCCAGGAGCGCTACGACGCGATCGGCCACGTGCCGCGCGAGGTCATGCGCAGCCTGGAGGACCGCATGCAGGCCGTGGAGGAGAAGGTGCGCGGCGCGGCCGACTCCGGACGCCCGCGGGCCGTGGCGGAGAACCCGATGCTGACCTCGCTGCGCGCAGCCGCCGAGAAGGCCGCCGAGCAGCTGGCCAAGGCCAAGGCAGCCGGTGACCCCAAGCGGATCAGCGAGGCCGAGGCGAACCTGGCCAGCCGGCAGGAGTTCCTGGCCGCGGCCGAGAAGGCCGGCAGCCGCCGCTGACCTCGGCGTCATCCCGCCCCGCCGTCCCCCGGAGCCGTCAGCACGGCCCGCAGGACGGCGGGCGGGGTGTTCGCACGCACCGCGTCGAGCAGCATCTCGGCCATCGGCGTCGGTTCGCAGACGAGCGAGCGCTCCAGGGCCGAGACCGCTAGCACCCCTGAGCCGCGCAGCCAGGCCGCGGTGCCCATCAGCAGGGCCGGCACACCCGCCAGGTCGTCCGGCAACCGGGTGACGAGCTCGGTCCACAGGATCTCGGCGGCAGCTGCGGCGGCCTCGCCCCGGTCGTCGTGGACCGGGGCGGCCGTCATCGCCAGGGCGTGGTCGCGTACGGGGACGAGCAGCAGTCCGGCGGCGACCGCGGCCAGCGCGTCGGGGGTGAGCGCCACCCGGCTGCCTGGCTCGTGGGCGCGCAGGGCGTCGTCCACCACCGTGCGGTAGTCGGCGACGACGCCGTCCAGGTCGCCGTCCCCGAGCCGGGTGACCAGGGCGTCCTCGGCCCGCTGGCACGCCCCGAGGACGGCGATGGTCGGCGGCGCGGTCGGCCAGGCCCGGGCCGCCGCAGCAGCGCGGTCGGTCTCGACCACCTGCCCGTTCAGCGCCGCGACCCCGGTCAGCCGGGATCCCTCGACGTCGAGGGGCTGCCCGGCCGCGGCACCGGTCAGGGGGTCCACGTCGGGGTAGCTCCACCAGCGGCCACCGCGCACCAGCAGCGCGTCGTGCGTCCCGATCCCGAGGCCGTCGAAGGCCTCGACGAAGGTGTGCACCAGCGCGCGCCGCGGCAGGTCGGGCAGCAGCGGGCGCACATCGGCGTCGGGCCGGTGCGGGACCACCCGCCAGGGGTCGGCGGCGACGGCCTCGACCTGGTCGTCGGCGTCCTCGGTGACGACGAAGAACATGGCCCGCCGGGGCAGCGGCTGGATGCGCCGCACCTGGTCGCGGACGGCGGCCACGAGGTCCTCGTCGTGCTCTACGTCGACCAGGTCCAGCCGGACGGTGAACACCAGCTCCTTCGGGCGCCGACCGCCGCCACCGAAGCAGAGCACGACCAACGACTCCACCGGCCGGAACCCGAGCACTTCGGGGAGCGCGGCGGCGAACTCCTCGGCGCGCCCGCGCAGCACCCCGGCGCGGGGGCGCGGCTCGGGCCGGGGCGGGGCGGGGCGGGGTCGGGGACGGCGGGACCTGCGCGCGGATGGCATGCCGGCAGCCTCGCCGCGGACGACGCGGCCGGGAACCGCCCGCGAGGATCTGTGGACACCGACCTCGACTGTGGACGGCGCGGCCGCCCGCCGTGCCAGGAGGTCAGCCGCAGGCGGTGGCCGCCGGCAGCGGCGCCGGCCGGCCGATGCCCGGCATGCCCAGGCTGACCCCGGGCGTGGTCGGCCGGACGCCGCTCTCGGCGGCGTCGCCGGCGCGGGTGCGCCGGTGGGACAGCAACCCGGCGTCGGCGATCAGGAAGTGCGGCTTGGCCTCGGTGACCACGGTCTCGACGACGTCGCCGGGGCGGACCCCCGGGACCGACCCGAAGTGCACGAGCCGGCCGTCGCGGGCCCGGCCGGACATGCGGCCGCGGTCGGCGTCCTTGCTGCCCTCGCCCGCGGCGACCAGCAGCTCCACCCGGGTGCCGACCAGGGCGCGGTTCTCGGCCCAGCTGATCTCCTCCTGCAGGGCGGTCAGCCGCAGGTACCGCTCCTGCACGACCTCCTTGGGCAGCTGGCCGTCCATGTCCGCGGCGGGGGTGCCCGGTCGCTTGGAGTACTGGAAGGTGAAGGCGCTGGAGAAGCGCGCCTCGCGCACGACGTCCAGGGTGTCGGCGAAGTCCTGCTCGGTCTCGCCCGGGAAGCCCACGATGATGTCGGTGGTGATGGCGGCGTCGGGCATCGCCGCCCGCACGCGCTCGATGATGCCCAGGTAGCGGTCCCGCCGGTAGGAGCGGCGCATGCGGCGCAGGACGTCGTCGGAACCGCTCTGCAGCGGCATGTGGAGCTGGTGGCAGACCGCCGGCGTCTCGGCCATGGCGGCGATGACGTCGTCGGTGAAGTCGCGGGGGTGCGGGCTGGTGAAGCGCACGCGCTCGAGGCCCTCGACCGCGCCGGTGGCGCGCAGCAGATCGGCGAAGGCACCGCGGTGGCCCAGGTCGGAGCCGTAGGCGTTGACGTTCTGGCCCAGCAGGGTCACCTCGAGCACGCCCTGGTCCACCAGCGCCTGCACCTCGGCGAGCACGTCGCCGGGACGCCGGTCGGCCTCCTTGCCGCGCAGGGCCGGCACGATGCAGAAGGTGCAGGTGTTGTTGCAGCCCACGCTGATCGACACCCAGCCGCTGTACGCGCTGTCGCGCTTGGCCGGCAGCGAGCTCGGGAAGACCTCGAGGGCTTCCTTGATCTCGACCTGGGCCTCGTCGTTGTGCCGGGCGCGCTCGAGCAGCGCCGGCAGCGATCCGACGTTGTGGGTGCCGAAGACGACGTCCACCCACGGTGCCCGGTCGACGATCCTGGCCCGGTCCTTCTGGGCCAGGCAGCCCCCCACGGCGATCTGCATGCCCGGGCGGGCGTCCTTCACCGGGCGCAGGTGCCCCAGGTTCCCGTACAGCTTGTTGTCGGCGTTCTCGCGCACCGCGCAGGTGTTGAGGACCACCACGTCGGCACCGTCACCCTCGTCCGCGGCGGTGTAGCCGGCGTCCTCCAGCAGCCCGGCCAGGCGCTCGGAGTCGTGGACGTTCATCTGGCAGCCGTACGTGCGCACGCGGTAGGTGCGCGTGCCGGTGCTCGTCAGGTCGGCGCTGGTGAGGTCGGCGCTGGTGAGGTCGGCGCTGGTGCGGTCGGTGCTCGTCAGATCGGTGCTCGTCATGGCACCAGCGAGGGTACGGCGCCGGGTCGACGGACCGATCGTGACCGAATCGATGTGCGCACGGGGAACTCGTGGCCGGTTGCCAGGTTCGTTACAGGTTCGTGATGGGCGGGATTCGTCTCCGCCATCCGGGTCGCCCTAGTGTCGCGTCTCGTGACCAGCGCTGCCGCAGGAGAACCCCTCGTCCGTCTCGCCGGGGTCAACAAGTGGTACGGCGACCTGCACGTGCTGCAGGACATCGACCTGACCATCGACCGCGGTGAGGTCGTCGTCGTCATCGGGCCGTCGGGGTCGGGCAAGTCGACGCTGTGCCGCACCATCAACCGGCTCGAGTCCATCGAGCAGGGCGAGATCACCATCGACGGCACCCCGCTGCCCGCCGAGGGCAAGGCCCTGGCCGCGCTGCGCAGCGACGTCGGCATGGTGTTCCAGAGCTTCAACCTCTTCGCGCACAAGACGATCCTCGAGAACGTCATGCTCGGGCCGGTCAAGGTCCGCGGGAAGAGCAAGGCGGACGCCGAGAAGCGGGCCCGCGAGCTGCTCGACCGGGTCGGCGTCGGGCACCAGGCGGACAAGGTGCCCGCCCAGCTGTCGGGTGGTCAGCAGCAGCGCGTGGCGATCGCCCGCGCCCTGGCCATGGACCCGAAGGTGATGCTCTTCGACGAGCCCACCTCGGCGCTGGACCCCGAAATGATCAACGAGGTCCTCGACGTCATGACCTCGCTGGCGCGCGAGGGCATGACGATGGTCGTCGTCACCCACGAGATGGGCTTCGCCCGGCGGGCGGCCAACCGGGTGGTCTTCATGGACGGCGGCCGCATCGTCGAGTCCAGCGACCCCGAGACGTTCTTCACGGCCCCGAGCAGCGACCGGGCCAAGGACTTCCTCTCCAAGATCCTGAACCACTGACCGACCGCACCCCCACGAGAAGAGGACCCATGCGTCTCACATCCCGTCCCGCTCGGTACGCGGCCGCGTTCGCCGCCTTCGGCGTCGTGCTCACCGGCTGCTCGTCCGAGGCCGGCAACCAGGCCAGCGAGCAGGAGGCCGACAGCAGCGCCTCGGTCAACACCGAGGCCAGCTTCGAGGCCGGCACCACCATGGCCGAGCTCAACGAGGCCGGCACCATCACCATCGGCACCAAGTACGACCAGCCCGGGTTCGGCCTGCTCAACCCCGACGGGACACCCGAGGGCTTCGACGTCGAGATCGCCAAGATCGTGGCCGGCGAGCTGGGCATCGCGCCCGAGGACATCACCTGGACCGAGACGGTGTCGGCCAACCGCGAGCCGTTCATCCAGAACGGGCAGGTCGACCTGGTCGTGGCCACCTACACCATCAACGACACCCGCAAGCAGTCCGTCGACTTCGCCGGGCCCTACTACGTCGCCGGCCAGGACATCATGGTCGCGGCCGGCAACCCCGAGGGCATCGAGGGTCCCGACGACCTGGCCGGCAAGACGGTCTGCTCGGTCGAGGGCTCGACCCCGGCGCAGAACATCCGGGACAACTACCCGCAGGCCAACCTGGTCACCTACGACGTGTACTCCAAGTGCGCCGACGACCTGACCAACGGCAACGTGCAGGCCGTCACCACCGACAACGTCATCCTGACCGGTCTGGTCGCCGGCAACCCCGACGGCTTCGAGCTCGTGGGCAACCCGTTCACCGAGGAGCCCTACGGCATCGGCCTCGCCCTCGGCGACACCGAGTTCCGCGACTTCGTCAACGACGTCCTCGAGGACAGCTTCGAGGACGGCCGCTGGGCCGAGGCCTGGGACCGCACCGCCGGTGCGATCACCGGTGAGGACGCCCCCGAGCCGCCGACGGTCGACCGCTACTGATCCCCGCGGGGTGGCGGCGCCCACCGGCGCCGCCACCCCGACCCACCTCCCGACACCCACGAGGACGGCGCTGGCCCGGTGCAGTTCATCTCCGACAACTCAGACCTGCTGTGGAGCGCGTTCCTGACGACGCTCTCGCTGGCGGTCCTCAGCGGTCTGGTCGCCCTGGTGCTGGGCACCGTGCTGGCCGCCATGCGCGTCAGCCCCGTGCTGCCGCTGCGCGGCCTGGCCACCTTCTTCGTGGAGACCTTCCGCAACACCCCGCTGACGGTGGTGTTCTTCTTCCTCGTGTTCGGCATCGTGCAGCTGGACCTGCAGTTCCCGTCGCGCTTCACCGCCGCGGTCGCCGCCCTGGGTCTCTACACCGCGGCCTTCGTCTGCGAGGCCGTGCGCTCGGGCATCAACGCCGTCCCGCCCGGTCAGGCCGAGGCCGCGCGTGCCCTGGGGTTGGGCTTCGGGCAGACGCTGACCACCGTCGTGCTCCCCCAGGCCTTCCGCACCGTGGTGCCGCCCCTGGGCAACGTGTGGATCGCGCTGGCGAAGAACACCTCGATCGCCGCTGGCTTCGCCACCACCGAGCTGACCGCGGCGCTGCAGCGCCTCACCAACAGCAACGGCAACCAGATCCTGCTGGTCTTCGCCGTCATCGTGCTGGCCTACCTGGTCATCACGCTCCCGTCCGCCTGGGCCATCCGGGTCATCGAGCGGAAGGTGGCGATCATCCGATGAGCGCCCAGGCCGTGCTGTTCGACCTGCCGGGCCCCAAGGCGCGCCGGCGCCAGCGCATCGGCACCGCGGTGGGTGCCGTCCTGGTGCTGGGCCTGGTCGGCCTCGGGCTGTGGCGGCTGGCCGACAACGGTCAGCTGGACCCGGCGCGCTGGGCCGTCCTCTTCGACCCCGCCGCCGGCGTGCCGCAGGCACTCGGTGAGGCGCTGCTCAACACCCTCTACGTGGCCGCCGTGGGCATGGTGGCCGCCACCGTGCTGGGCGCGCTGCTCGCGGTCGGGCGCCTGTCCCACCACATCTGGGTGCGCATCCCGGTCACCGTGGTGGTGGAGTTCTTCCGGGCGGTGCCGCTGCTGGTGCTGATCCTGTTCTGCCTGCTGTTCCTGCCGACCGTCGGCCTGCCGATGAACCCCTTCCGGGCCCTGGCGCTGGGGCTGACGCTCTACAACATGGCGGTGCTCTCGGAGATCTTCCGGGCTGGCATCCTGTCGGTGGACAAGGGCCAACGCGAGGCGGCGATGGCCCTGGGCATGCGCAAGACCCAGGTGATGACGCTGGTGCTGCTGCCGCAGGCCGTCCGGCGCATGCTGCCCGTGCTCGTGGCCCAGCTGGTCGTGCTGCTGAAGGACTCGTCCCTCGGGTTCATCGTCGGCTACATCGAGCTGCTCCGGCAGGCGCGCAGCCTGGTCGAGTTCTTCAACTTCCAGTTCGGCAACCTGTACACGTTCCAGCTCTACGTCGCCGCGGCGGTGATCTACATCGTGGTGAACGTGGCGCTGTCCCAGGCCGCGAAGGTCATCGAGCGACGGACCCGCTCGAACGCCAAGACCGCCGCAGTGGCCGCTCCCAACGACCCCACCTCGACCATCACCCCGGGGGCGGCTGGACCGGTCTAGGTCCGTCCGTCACCGAACACGTGACACGGCGTGCCGTTGCGCGCACGTCCGGTGGGGACGTACGAGACTGGCCGGACCATGGACACCGCCGCCTACGCCGCCTGCCCCTCCGACGAGCCGGGCGTGGCCCCCCTGCACCTGGTGGGCGACGACACCGAGCAGCTGTTCGTCAGCCAGCTGCGGTCCTCGGCGACGCACTTCGCCGCGGCCGCCGGTGCGCAGTCGGCCGTCGTGCGCGAGGCCGTGCCGCCCGCGCGCCACCGGCGGTCGCGGTGCCGCGTGGTGCTGCAGTGGGACGACGGCGCCGAGTCCGACGTGACGTTCCTGGGTCCCGCGCGCCGACCCGTCGACCCCAGCCGCGGCCCGGCCGCGCTGACCGCGACGACCTCGGGGTTCGACGCCGCGATCCAGGCCTGGCTCACCGAGGGCCGGCCGGAGTCCCCGCTGTGGCTGGTACCCGACGAGGACTCCCCCGCGGGCACCGCCGTCGACGTCGCGGCATGGCTGGCGACCTGAGCCGAGGGACACGACCGGGCCGGACACGACGGCGGCGGTGCACCCCCGGTGCGCGGCCGACGGCCGTGCCGCGTCGAGAGGGTCAGCCCGACCGACCCGGCCGCCGCGTGCGGGCCCACCCCTCGGCGCCGAGACCTTCGCCCACCTCGTCGACCACGGCCGGCTGACCCGCTGCCTCGTCGTCGAGCGGACGACCTGACCACAGACCCCGACGCGTCGACCCCCTGGCGCCCGCGAGGTCCGGCGGTGCGTCGTCGGCCTCCGCGGCCGCGTCCTCGGCCTTGCCGTCGGCCTCCAGCGCCTCGCGCACCACCCAGGACGACAGCCCTGGGCCGTACCCCTTCCGGCCCAGCAGCGCGGTCAACCGGCGGGTCGCGGTCGCGTGGTCCAGCCGACGCATCCCCGGCACCTTGCGCGCGACCAACGCACGAGCGGTCTCCCATTCGTCCTGCGGGTCGACCGCCTCGAGCGCCACCTCGGCGACCTCCTTGTCGACCCCCTTGCGTCGCAGCTCGTCGGCCAGCGCACGCCGGCTCAACCCGCGCGCCGACTGGCGGGAGCTGACCCAGGCCGCCGCGAAGGCCGCGTCGTCGACGAGCCCGACCTCGGTGAACCGCTCGAGCACCGATTCGGCGACGTCGGCAGGGATGTCCCGCGCGGCCAGCAGGTCGGCGAGCTGCTGGCGCGTGCGCGAAGCGCCGGTGAGCGCCGTGAGGCAGATCTGCTTGGCTGCCTGTTCGGGGTCCTCGTACTCGGGCGCAGGTTCGCCCTCGGCCCGCCGTGGCCGGCCGAACGACCCTGCGCGGCCGCGTCCACCCGCCCGCGGCCGACGTCCGGCCTCGGTGGCGGCCTGCGGCTCCTCGGCCGCGGCGGGCAGCTCCCCCGGCGTCGGCGCCGGCGCTGGTTCCTCGACCTCGGCATCCAGCTGGATGCCCCATGCGCCACGGGCACGCCCACCACCGCTGCGGCGGGACCCCGCCCCGCGGGAACGCCCGCCGAACGACCGCGAGCCGCCGTCGCCGAACGACCGGGACCCACCGTCGCCGGAGGACGACCGGCCACCGGCGGCGCGGGATCGCCGGCCGGACGACCGCCCGCTGGACGACCGGGAGTCCTCGGGCCGGTCGAGCGCCCGGCCCGCTGCTTCGACGTCCACGACGACAGCGGGCGCTGCGACCACCGGCATCTCGTCGAGCTCCACGACCTCGACAGCCGTGGCGGTGATGGGGCCGTCCAGGACGTCGGCCTCGCCGGACCCGACGTCCGCCGGGCCCGCGATCGAGGTGTGCGCCGGTTCGGCCACCTGACCACGGCCCGACCGCGGCCGGTCGAGGTCGCCGAAGTCGACGACCTGCGGCGCCGACGCGGCGGCCGGCGCGTCGAGGAGGTCGAAGTCGACCACCTCGAGCGCCTCGCCCGGGGCGGGGGCCCGCCCCAGGACGTCCTGGTGGTCGTGGCCCCCGTCACCGGGCTCGGAGTCGGCCGAGCTGGTCACCGGCTCGCTCAGAAGTCGGCGGGCACGGCGTCGACGGGCGCGTCGAGCCGGGGCCCGATGCCGAGCTTCTCCTTGATCTTCTTCTCGATCTCGTCGGCGAGGTCGGGGTTGTCGCGCAGGAACCCGCGGGCGTTCTCCTTGCCCTGGCCCAGCTGGTCGCCCTCGTAGGTGTACCAAGCGCCGGACTTGCGGACGAAACCCTGCTCGACGCCGATGTCGATGAGCCCGCCCTCACGGCTGAAACCGGTACCCCAGATCAGGTCGAGTTCGGCCTGCTTGAACGGGGAGGCGACCTTGTTCTTGACGACCTTGACCCGCACCCGGCTGCCGACCGCGTCGGTGCCCTGCTTGAGGGTCTCGATGCGGCGGACGTCGAGACGGACCGAGGAGTAGAACTTCAGCGCACGACCACCGGTGGTGACCTCGGGCGAGCCGTAGACCACGCCGACCTTCTCGCGCAGCTGGTTGATGAAGATCGCGGTGGTGTTGGAGTTGCTCAGCGCGCCGGTGATCTTGCGCAGCGCCTGGCTCATGAGGCGGGCCTGCAGACCGACGTGGCTGTCACCCATCTCGCCCTCGATCTCGGCGCGGGGCACCAGGGCGGCGACGGAGTCGATGACGATGAGGTCGAGGGCGCCGGAGCGGATCAGCATGTCGGCGATCTCGAGGGCCTGCTCACCGGTGTCGGGCTGGCTGATGAGCAGTGCGTCGGTGTCGACACCGATGGCGCGGGCGTACTCGGGGTCGAGCGCGTGCTCGGCGTCGATGAAGGCCACGATGCCGCCGGAGGCCTGGGCGTTGGCCACCGCGTGCAGGGCGACCGTCGTCTTGCCCGACGCCTCGGGGCCGTACACCTCGACGACCCGGCCGCGCGGCAGGCCGCCGACGCCCAGGGCGATGTCGAGGGCGATCGAGCCCGTCGGGATGACCTTCATGGCCACCTCGGGCGAGTCGCCCAGCCGCATGACCGAGCCCTTGCCGAACTGCTTGTCGATCTGGGCCAGGGCCATGTCGAGGGCCTTGTCGCGGTCCAGGGTTGCCATGGTGTCCACCTTCTGAGTCGCTGCGAGTCGCTGTCTGCGGGTCGGGTCCGACGCTAGGCCGGGGGTCCGACAAAATCGGCCGACCGGGCAGAACTGTGGATCCGCACGATGTCTGTGGACAACACGGTAGGACGAACACGTGTTCGAAGCCAGCGACACGCCCGCCGATCGGCGTGTCGCGCTCAGCTGCGAGAGTCGTGGTCCTCGCGGGCGCGGTGCACCTCGGGCATGTGGTCCTCGACGAACGTCACCAGGGCGAGCAGCCGCGGCGCGAGCTCGGCGCCGGCCGGCGTCAACCGGTACTCGACGTGCGGCGGGATCGACGACCGGACCTCGCGGTGCACCCACCCGTCGCGCTCGAGCCCCTGCAGGCTCTGCGACAGCATCTTCTCGCTCACGCCGTCGACGCGCCGACGCAGCTCGCCGAAGCGGTGCGGGGCATCCAGCAGTGCCGTGAGGGCGAGCAGCGACCACTTGCCCGTCACGTGCTCGAGCGCGCCGCGGGACGTGCAGGCCCGGGAGAAGACGTCAGCCGCGAACGCCTCGGCGGGGTCGACCTCGCCGGTCTCGGCCGACCCCTGCGTGCGCTCCATGCCGAGCAGTGTACGTTCTGCGTCACAGTACTAACGAATGGTTAGTGCCTATCGAGGAGGAAGCTCATGATCGCCGTCACCGGAGCCACCGGGCAGCTCGGCCGGCTCGTCGTCACCGGCCTGCTGGACGCCGGCGTCCCCGCCGCCGAGGTCACCGCACTCGTGCGCGACGAGGCCAGGGCCGCCGACCTCGCGGCCCGCGGTGTCCAGGTGGCGGTCGCGGACTACACGGACCCGACTGGCCTGCGCGCCGCCCTCACCGGGGTGGACCGCCTCCTGCTGGTGTCGGGCAGCGAGGTCGGCCAGCGGGTCGCCCAGCACACCAACGTCGTCGAGGCGGCCGTGGCCGCCGGCGTGGGCCTGCTGGTCTACACCTCGGCCCCCAAGGCCGACGCCACCACGCTGGTGCTCGCCCCCGAGCACGCCGCCACCGAGCGGGCCATCGCCGCGGCCGGCATCCCGGCCGTCGTCCTGCGCAACAACTGGTACTGGGAGAACTACGACACCCAGGTGCAGCAGGCGGCCGCCACCGGGCAGCTCGCCGGCAGCTCCGGCGCCGGCCGGGCGTTCCCGGCCTCGCGCGCCGACTTCGCCGCGGCGGCCGTCGCCGTCCTCACCGACGAGCAGGCCTCGCCCGGCGTGCACGAGCTCGGTGGGGACCAGCCCTTCGTGCTCGCCGACCTGGCCGCCGAGGTGGGCCGGCAGACCGGCACCGAGGTGGTCTGTGCCGACCTCTCCGCCGACGAACACCGCGCCGTGCTGCTCGGGGCCGGGCTCGACGAGGGCACCGCCGGGTTCGTCGTCGCGCTCGACGGCAACATCGCCGCCGGCGAGCTCGACGCCGGGCAGGGCGGCATCTCGGCCCTCACCGGTCGGCCGACCCGCACCCTGGCCGAGCACGTCGCCCTGGTGCTCGGCCGCTGAGCGGCGGCGTCCCGGTGCAGGTCAGCGGGCCTGCGCCGGGACGTCGAACTCCTCGCAGATGGCGAGCCAGACCGTCCGCACCGGCACCCCGTTCTCGATCGCCCCGACCGCGGTGCGGCCGTCGAACGCGGAGAACACGTGGTCGCGGGCGATCGCCTCACCCCGGACGTCGCCGAACTGGTCGCGCAGCTGGCCCCAGAACTCCTGCAGTCGCACCCCGCCGACGGTACCCGCGGCTACGGTGACCGCATGATCCCCAGCACCGGCTCGGCGACCTGGGACACCGTCGGCCAGATCGCCATCGCCTGCCTCATGGCCGTCTCGCTGTTCATCATGTGGCGCCGCCGGCGCTGATGGTCACAGGCCCATCGAGCGGCCGATGATCTCCTTCATGATCTCGTTCGTGCCGCCGTAGATGGACTGCACTCGGGCATCGCGCCAGGCCTTGGACACCGGGTACTCGTCCATGTAGCCGTAGCCGCCGTGCAGCTGCAGGCACTTGTCGGCTGCCCGGTTCTGCAGGTCCGAGCACCACCACTTGGCCTGGGCGGCGTCGACCGCGGTGAGCGTGCCGGCGTCGAGCTGGCGGATGCACTCGTCGACGAACACCCGGGCGATGGTCGCCTCGGTCTGCAGCTCGGCGAGGACGAACCGGCTGTTCTGGAAGCTGCCCACGGGTCGACCGAAGGCGGTGCGCTCGGTCACGTACTCCACGGTCTGGGCCAGCACGGTCTCGACGGCGGCGACCGCACCGACGGCGATGGACAGCCGCTCCTGCGGCAGGTTCTCCATGAGGTGCAGGAAGCCGCGGTCGAGCGTCCCGAGCACGTTCCCCGCCGGCACCCGGACGTCGGTGAAGAACAGCTCGGCGGTGTCCTGGGCCTTCAGCCCGACCTTCTCCAGGTTGCGACCGCGCTCGAAGCCGGGCATCCCGCGCTCGACGACCAGCAGGCTGGTGCCCTTGGACGCCGGGACGTCGGGGTTCGTGCGGGCGACCACGATCACCAGGTCGGCGTTGATGCCGTTGGTGATGAACGTCTTCGACCCGTTGAGCACCCAGTCCTCGCCGTCGCGGCGGGCGGTGGTGGTGATGCCCTGCAGGTCGCTGCCCGTGCCCGGCTCGGTCATGGCGATGGCGGTGATCAGCTCGCCGGAGCAGAACCCGGGCACCCAGCGCTGCTTCTGCTCCTCGGTCGCCAGGTCGCGCAGGTACGGGCTGACGACGTCGTTGTGCAGCGTGAAGCCGACGCCGCTGGCCCCGACCCGGGTCATCTCCTCCGAGAGCACGGCCTGGTAGCGGAAGTCGCGGACTCCCCCGCCGCCGAACTGCTCGTCCTGGTCGATGCCGAGGAAGCCCTGCGCGCCCCCGGCGGTCCAGACGTCCCGGGGCACGATGGAGTCCTTCTCCCACTGGGCGTGGAAGGGCACGATCTCCTTCTCCACGAACGTGCGCACGCTGGCGCGGAAGTCGTCGTGGTCGGCCTCGTACAGGTGGGGACGCATGCGCCGACTCTGGCAGACAGTGCTGACTGTTTCCAGTCCCGTGCGTGAATGTCGTACCCCCTGGGGACACTCGTGCCGTGCCCACCGCCCCGTCCGCGATCGACCGGTTCACCGAGCCCACCCGGGCCTGGTTCACCGGCGCCTTCGACGCACCCACCGCGGCCCAGGAGGGCGCCTGGACGGCGATCAGCAGCGGCGAGCACGCACTGGTGGTGGCCCCCACCGGGTCGGGCAAGACGCTGGCGGCCTTCCTCTGGTCCCTCGACCGGTTGGCCAGCACGCCCCCCGTCGACGAGAAGCGCGCCTGCCGGGTGCTCTACGTGTCCCCGCTCAAGGCGCTGGCCGTCGACGTCGAGCGCAACCTGCGCGCCCCGCTGACCGGCATCGGGCAGGCCGCCGCGCGCCTGGGGCTGCCCCGGCCCGAGATCAGCGTGGGCATCCGCTCCGGTGACACCCCGGCCGACGAGCGCCGGGCCTTCGCCCGCCGACCCACCGACATCCTCATCACCACCCCCGAGTCGCTGTTCCTGCTGCTCACCAGCCAGGCACGCGAGGCGCTGCGCGGGGTCGAGACGGTGATCCTCGACGAGGTGCACGCGGTGTGCGGCAGCAAGCGCGGGGCGCACCTCGCGGTCTCCCTCGACCGGCTCGACATGCTGCTGGACAAGCCCGCCCAACGCATCGGGCTGTCGGCCACCGTCCGCCCGATCGAGGAGGTGTCCACCTTCCTGGCCGGCGGCCGGCCCGTGCAGGTGGTGGCGCCGCCGTCGGAGAAGCAGTGGGACCTCTCCGTCGTCGTCCCGGTCGAGGACATGAGCCAGCTGGGGCAGCCCACCGGTGAGCTCGAGGGATCGGCCTCGGGCTCGCAACCGCGCAGCTCGATCTGGCCCGCGGTCGAGGAACGGGTGCTCGACCTCATCGAGGCGCACCGCTCCACCATTGTGTTCGCCAACTCGCGCCGGCTGGCCGAACGGCTCACCAGCCGGCTGAACGAGCTGGCCTACGAGCGGGCGACCGGTGAGACCGTGCCGGCCGGGGCCGACGCGGCCCAGCTCATGGCGCAGTCCGGGGGCGGCGGGGGTCTCCCGCCCGACGCGAAACCGGTGGCCAGCGCGCACCACGGGTCGGTGTCCCGCGAGCAGCGGGCGGTCGTGGAGGAGGCCCTGAAGTCCGGGCAGTTGCCGGCCGTGGTCGCCACCTCCTCGCTCGAGCTGGGCATCGACATGGGCGCGGTCGACCTCGTCGTGCAGGTCGAGTCGCCGCCCAACGTGGCCGCCGGGCTGCAGCGGGTGGGGCGGGCCGGGCACCAGGTGGGCGCGGTCAGCCGGGGCGTGCTGTTCCCCAAGTTCCGCGGTGACCTGGTGCAGTCCGCCGTCGTGGCCGAGCGGATGAAGGCCGGGCAGATCGAGTCCATCCGGTACCTGCGCAACCCCCTCGACGTGCTCGCCCAGCAGATCGTGGCCATCGTCGCCGAGGAGCCGAAGACCGTCGACGAGGTCGCCGGGGTGCTGCGCCGGTCGGCGGCCTTCGCCTCCCTGCCGGACTCCGCACTGCACGCGGTGCTCGACATGCTGGCCGGGCGCTACCCCTCCGACGCGTTCGCCGAGCTGCGGCCCCGGCTCACCTGGGACCGGGTCACCGACACCCTCACCGCCCGCAACGGTGCACAACGGCTGGCCGTCACCAGCGGCGGCACCATCCCCGACCGCGGCCTGTTCGGCGTCTTCATCGTCTCCGGCGGTGGCGAGACCGGTGGGCGGCGGGTGGGCGAGCTCGACGAGGAGATGGTCTACGAGTCGCGGGTGGGCGACGTCTTCCTGCTCGGTTCCTCGTCGTGGCGCATCGAGGAGATCACCCACGACCGCGTGCTGGTCACCCCCGCACCCGGGCAGCCGGGGAAGATGCCGTTCTGGCACGGCGACACCCTCGGCCGCCCGCTCGAGCTCGGCCGGGCCCTCGGCGCTTTCCTGCGCGAGGTCGGCGGTGCCACCCCGGCGGCCGGGCTCGAACGGGCTCGCGCCGCCGGGCTCGACGAGTGGGGCGCGGCCAACCTGCAGGCCTACCTGACCGAGCAGAAGGCGGCCACCGGCCACCTGCCCGACGACCGCACCCTGCTCGTCGAGCGCTTCCGCGACGAGCTGGGTGACTGGCGCCTGGTCGTGCACTCCCCCTTCGGCGCGCAGGTCAACGCACCGTGGGCCCTGGTGCTGGCGGCCCGGCTGCGCGAGCGCTACGGCGTCGACGTCGCCTCCATGCACGCCGACGACGGCATCGTCCTGCGGTTGCCCGACACCACCGGCGAACCCCCCGAGGCCGACCTCGCGATCCTCGACCCCGACGACGTCGAACGCGAGGTCACCGCCGAGGTCGGCAACTCCGCGCTGTTCGCCAGCCGGTTCCGCGAGTGCGCGGCCCGCGCCCTGCTGCTCCCCCGCCGCGACCCGCGGCGACGCACGCCCCTGTGGCAGCAGCGGCAGCGGGCGGCCCAGCTGCTGAGCGTCGCCAGCGAGTTCTCCGGCTTCCCGATCACGCTCGAGGCGGTCCGGGAGGTCCTGCAGGACGTCTACGACGTGCCCGGGCTGGTCGAGCTGATGAGCGACATCCGTGCCCGCCGGGTGCGCGTGGCCGACGTGCAGACCCAGACCGCGTCGCCGTTCGCCCAGTCCCTGCTCTTCGGCTACGTCGGCCAGTTCATCTACGAGGGCGACGCACCGCTGGCAGAGCGCCGCGCCCAGGCGCTCGCGCTGGACACCGGGCTGCTCGCCGAGCTGCTGGGCCGCTCCGAGCTGCGGGAGCTGCTCGACGGCGACGCCCTGGGCGAGATCGAGGCCGAGCTGCAGCGGCTGCCCGCCGACCGGCACCCCCGCGACGTCGACGCCGGCGCCGACCTGCTGCGCGTGGTCGGCGACCTGACCGCGTCCGAGGCGGCCGCCCGCGGGGTGCCCCAGGCCTGGCTCGACGAGCTCGTCGCCTCCCGCCGCGTGCTGCAGGTGCGCATCGCCGGCCAGGACCGCTACATCGCGATCGAGGACGCCGGCCGGTTCCGCGACGCCCTGGGCACGGCACTGCCGGTCGGGGTCCCCGAGGCGTTCACCGAGCCGGTCGCCGACCCGCTGGGTGACCTGGTCGGCCGCTACGCACGCACGCACGGCCCCTTCGTGCCCAGCGAGGTGGCCGACCGTCTCGGGCTGGGCGTCGCCGTGGTCACCACCACCATCGCCCGGCTGGTGGGCACCGGCCGCGTCGTCACCGGCGAGTTCCGTCCCGGCGGTGTGGGCCAGGAGTGGTGCGACGCCGACGTGCTGCGCTCGATCCGGCGCCGGTCGCTGGCCAAGCTGCGGCAGGAGGTCGAGCCGGTCCCCACCACCACGCTGGCCCGCTACACCCCGTCGTGGCAGTCGGTGGGCAGTCGCACGCGCGGGGTCGACGGCGTGCTGTCGGTCGTCGAGCAGCTCGCCGGCGCGCTGGTGCCGGCCTCGGCCCTGGAGACGCTCGTGCTCCCCTCGCGGGTGCAGGGCTACCAGCCCGGCATGCTCGACGAGCTGACCAGCGCCGGCGAGGTGCTGTGGGCCGGAGCCGGCGGACTGGCCGGCGGCGACGGCTGGATCACGCTCGTGCCGGCCGACCTGGCCGAGCTGCTCCTGCCCGAGCCGCCGCTGGGGGCCCGCGACGAGGGCGGGGTGGCCCAGCAGGTGATCGACGAGCTGGCCGGCGGCCAGGCGCTGTTCTTCCGCGGACTGTCCGACCGGGTCGGGGCCACCGACGACCAGGCGTTCGCCGAGGTGGTCTGGGACCTGGTGTGGGCCGGCGCCCTCACCAACGACACCCTCGCCCCGCTGCGCGCCCGGCTGGCCGGCGGGGGGGCGCACAAGAAGGCGGCCCCGGCGCCACGGGCCCGGCTCGACCGCACCCGCTACGGCCGCACCCGCGTCGGCCGACCGGCCATGCCCACCCGCACCGGTCCCCCGATGGTGGCCGGCCGCTGGTCCCGGCTGCCCGACCTGGAGACCAACTCGACCAAGCGCAACAACGCCCGCACCGAGGCGCTGCTCGAGCGCCACGGCGTGCTCACCCGCGGCGCGGTCATGGCCGAGCAGGTGTTCGGCGGGTTCTCCGCGGTCTACCCGATCCTGCGGGCCTACGAGGAGAACGGCCGGGCTCGGCGCGGCTACTTCGTCGAGACCCTGGGGGCCGCCCAGTTCGGCACCCCCGGTTCCATCGACCGGCTGCGCAGCTTCGCCAGCCCCGACCGCACCCCCACCCCCGCCGTCGTGCTGGCCGCCACCGACCCGGCCAACGTGTACGGGGCTGCCCTGCCCTGGCCCGATCGCCCCGGGGGCGGCGGTGAGGGCGAGCCCGAGAGCGAAGCGGTCGACCTCGGGGAGGGGCCTTCGACCACCGCGACCCGCAAGCGCGGGGCGAGCGGTCACCGGGCCGGCCGCAAGGCCGGCGCCCTCGTCGTGCTGGTCGACGGCGAGCTGGTGCTCTACGTCGAGCGCGGCGGCAAGACCCTGCTGTCCTGGACCGAGGACGAGACCGCCCTGAAGGAGGCCGCCACGGCCCTCGCCGGCGCGGTGGCCGCGGGCGCGCTGGGGCGGATGACCGTGCAGAAGGCCGACGGGGCATCGGTCCACGAGTCGACACCCTTGTCCGCGGCCCTCCAGGCCGCCGGCTTCAGCGCCACCCCGCGGGGGCTGCGGCTGCGCGGTTGAGCCGGCCGTCGGCGGTCAGCTGCGGGGCGCGGGCCGCAGCCAGCGGGCGAAGACCCGGGTCAGCGCGGGCATGACCACGAACCGCAGACCGTTCACGACGACGACGGCCGACAGCAGCAAACGGGCCGGCCACGGCCAGTCCTGCACCACGGGGTCGACGACCAGGTGGAACGAGCTGGTCAGCAGGAACACCCCGAGCACGGTGAGCAGCACCAACCGCCACACCGGTGCGGCGGGGCTGGTGCGGCCGAAGAACCCCTCCAGGCCCTCGACCCGGGCGAAGCGCTCGTCCTCCACCAGGTCACCGAGCCGGTCGACCATCCGGGCGCGCTCGGGCGACCGCTCCCACGCAGCCAACGAGTCGGCGTCGGCGAAGCGGTAGACCAGGTGGTACTCGTCGCTGCCCTCGCCCGGGCGCAGCGTGGAGGAGCCGAGGTGGCCGGGGAACGTCGCGGCCAGGGCCTGCACCTCGCGGGCCCACTGCTCGAAGGCCTCCCGGCGGTCGGGGCGCACCACCCGGGCAGCGGTCACCGTGACCGGCTGCTGCGCGGTCGTCGACGTCGTCCTGGTGCTCACGGAAATATCTCAGCACTGAGACATCCGGATGTCTTCCTGATGTCACAGGCCTCACACCGTCCGGCGACCCCGCTCCCCACCAGGGAGGATGGTCATGTGCCCGAAGGCGACACCGTCTGGCTGGCGGCCAAGCGCATGGACACCGCCCTGCGCGGCGCGACCCTCACCCGCGGCGAGCTCCGGGTGCCGCAACTGGCCGCGGTCGACCTCACCGGCGCCACGGTGCTCGAGGTCCTCCCGCGGGGCAAGCACATGCTGCTCCGGCTCGACGACGGCCGCACGCTGCGCACCCACTACCGGATGGACGGCAGCTGGCACATCTACCGGCCGGGCAGCCGCTGGCGGGGCGGGCCCGGGCACAGCATCCGGGCCGTCCTCGCCACACGGCAGTGGGAGTGCGTGGGCTACCGGCTGCACGACATGGCGATCGTGCCGACCGACCAGGAGGACCAGCTCGTCGGGCACCTGGGCCCCGACGTCCTCGGGCCCGACTGGGACCTCGACGAGGCCGTGCGGCGGCTGCGCACGCACCCCGACGAGCAGATCGGCGTCGCCATCCTCGACCAGCGCAACCTGGCCGGGCCCGGCAACCTCTACAAGGTCGAGTCGCTGTTCCTCTGCGGGGTCAACCCCTGGGCGCGGGTGGCCGACGTTCCGGACCTGCCCGGCCTGGTCGAGCGGGCCCGCACGCTGATGCTGGCCAATCGCGACCGTCCCGAGCAGAGCACCACCGGCGACACCCGCAGGGGTCAGGACCACTGGGTGGCTGGACGGAAGGGGCGTCCCTGCCGGCGCTGCCGCACCCCGATCGTGCTGGGCGACCAGGGTCCGGACCTGCAGGAGCGCGTGACCTGGTGGTGCCCGACCTGCCAGGAACGGCCGGCGCCGGTCGACCCCCGCGCCCGCACCGGTCTGCCCGGCACCGAGCCCCGCCGCGCCCGCTACTAGAAGGACCCCGTCGCCCCCCAGGACCCGCTCCGCGCGCCCCGGGCCCCTGCGACGGGGCCGTTCCAGTTCGTCACTGCTGAGGGCGCTCCACGTGCTCCTCGACGTGCTGCTGCACCGGCTGCACCTGGGGTGCGCCCTGACCGATGGCCCCCGCGGGCTGGGTGCCACCGGTGACGGCCTGCTGGCCGGCCGAGCCACCGGACATGCCGGCCCGGATCTGGGCCAGACGGGAGGCGCCGGCCACGTCGAGGGTGGCCTTCTGCACCTCGGCCATGCGGCCCTCGACGGAGTTCTGCGCCAGCTCGGCCTGGCCGAGGGCGTTGGCGTAGCGGCGCTCGATCTTGTCGCGCACCTCGCCCAGGTTGGGGGTGTTGCCGGGCGCGGACAGCTCGTTGACCGACCGCAGCGACGCCGACACCTGCTCCTGCATCTTGGCCTGCTCGAGCTGCGAGAGCAGCTTCGTGCGCTCGGCCAGGATGGTCTGCAGCCGCATGCGGCTCTGCTCGACCGCACCCTTGGCCTGCTCGGCGGCCTGCAGCGCCTCGTCGTGGCTGCGCTTGAGGTCCTCCATCGACTGCTCGGCGCTCACCAGCTGCGTGGCGAACGCCTGCGCGGCCTGCTCGTACTCCGCGGCCTTCCCCGGGTCGCTGGCCCGGGTCTGGTCGGCCAGCGCCAAGGCCTGCTGGGCGGAGGACTGCAGCTGCTCGACCTCGCCGAGCTGGCGGTTGAGCCGCATCTCCAGCTGACGCTGGTTGCCCAGCACCGCAGCGGCCTGGTTGGCCAGCGACTGGTGCCGCTGCTGCTCGCCCTCGATCGCCTGCTGGATCTGGATCTTCGGGTCGGCCCGCTCGTCGATCTGCGCGTTGGCCGAGGCCGTCAGGTACTTCCAGAGCTTCACGAACGGGTTGGGCATGCTTCCTCCTGGTCGGGTGCACGCCCCGGGGAGGGGCCGCTGTGCACGTCGTCACCGCCCATGCTCCCAGGCGCCCCCGGGCGCGGGCCACCGCGACTCCCCCGGCGCTAGTCTCCGGGCCATGCTGACCGTCCTGGGCGAGCTGGTCGTCGACCTCATCCCCGACCACGCCGCCGGTGCCGGGCCCGAGGGCACGGCCCCCCGCTTCGTCGCCCGGCCGGGCGGCAACGCCCTGAACGTGGCGGTGGCGGCCGGGCGCCTGGGCCACCCGGTGCACCTGCTCGCCCGGTTCGGCACCGGCCCGCTGGCGGCCAACCTGCGGCGGCACGCCGAGCTGTCCGGGGTCGACCTCTCGGGCTCGGTCGACAGCCGTGACCCGGTCAGCCTCGCCGTCGTCGGCCTGGCCCCCGACGGCTCGGCCGACTACGGCTTCCACGTGCTCGGCGCGGCCGACTGGCAGTGGACCGACGACGAGGTCGCCGCCGCCTGGCCGACGGGCAGCCGGGCACTGCACGTCGGCTCCATCTCGTCCTGGACCGCACCCGGGTGCGACGCGATCGCCGGCCTGGCCGAGCGGCTGCACCGCGACGGGACGGCGCTGGTCAGCGTCGACCCCAACATCCGCGCCGCGCTGGCCGAGGGGTTCGGCAACACCGCCGCCGAGGTGCGCACGCGGCTGGACCGGCTGCTGGCCGTCGCCGACGTCGTCAAGGTGAGCGCCGAGGACCTCGCCTGGCTCGAGCCGGGCACCACCGACCTCGACGAGGCCGCCCAGCGGTGGGCCGATCGCGGTCCCGGCGTCCTGCTGCTCACCGACGGCGGGTCCCCGCTGCGCATCGCCCGGCCCGGCCGCCCGCTGCGCACGCACACCCCGCCGACGGTCACCGTGGCCGACACCGTCGGTGCAGGTGACTCCCTGGCCGCCGGATTCCTCACCGGGCTGCTGGAGGCCGGCGTCACGACCCGGCCGGCCCTCGACGACCTGGACGACGAGGTGCTCGACCGCATCGCCGCCGACGCCTCGCTGGTGGCCGCGCTCTGCTGCACCCGGGTGGGCGCCGACCCGCCCACCCGCGCCGAGCTCGACGCCGCCCGCCGCTGACCCCCGCGCACCGCGCGCACACGCAGGGGCCCCGCACCGGACGGTGCGGGGCCCCTGTGCGTCTCGGTCAGGCGGCCGTGCTGCCCGAGCCCGGGGTGCCGCCGGTGAGCCCGCCGGCGGCACCGGCGACCTGCTCCTCGCGGTCCTCGGTGGCCATCCGGGTCAGCTCGGCCCCGGCCTCGGCGTCGCGGGTCAGGTTGATGCCCGACTCCGGGTCGAACACGTGCACCTTGCGGGTGTCCAGCCAGAACTCGGCCTCCCGGCCCTCACGGATCCGGCTGGTCGAGTCGATCGAGACGATGGCCTGGGTGCGCAGCTCCTCGGCGTCGAGCTCGCGGGACAGGTCGCGCAGCTGCGTGCGGATGGCCTCGGGCGCCTCGTAGGGGATGTAGGCGTACTGCTGGTCGCCCAGCCACTCCGTGACGTCGACCTTCGCGGTGAACGTCGTCCCCACGTGCTTCTTGGCCTCGTCGACCAGCGAGGCGTCCTCGAAGTACTCCGGCCGGATGCCGACCAGCAGCAGGTCGTGACCGGCGACGGCGGCCGCCCGCTTCTCGTCCAGCTCGATGGACCCGAAGGGCGTCTCCAGGGTCGAGCCCTGGACGGTGGCCGGCAGGAAGTTCATCGGCGGCGAGCCGATGAAGCCGGCCACGAACAGGTTGACCGGCTGCTCGTAGAGCTCGCGCGGGGACGCGACCTGCTGGATCGAGCCCTTGCGCAGCACGCAGACCCGGTCTCCCAGGGTCATGGCCTCGGTCTGGTCGTGGGTGACGTAGACCGTGGTGATGCCCAGCCGGCGCTGCAACCGGGCGATCTCGGTGCGCATCTGACCACGCAGCTTGGCGTCGAGGTTGGACAGCGGCTCGTCGAACAGGAACGCCTCGGCCTGGCGCACGATCGCCCGGCCCATGGCCACGCGCTGACGCTGACCACCCGAGAGGTTGGCCGGCTTGCGCTCGAGGTGCTCGTGCAGCTCGAGGACGTCGGCGGCCTCCTTCACCAGCTTGTCGACCTCGGCGTCGGAGGTCTTGGCCAACCGCAGCGGGAAGGCGATGTTCTCGTACACGCTCATGTGCGGGTAGAGCGCGTAGTTCTGGAAGACCATCGACAGGTTGCGGTCCCGGGGCGCCTTGTCGTTGACCCGGGTGCCGCCGATGACCATGTCGCCGGAGGTGATGTCCTCCAGGCCCACGATCATCCGCAGCAGGGTCGACTTCCCGCAGCCCGAGGGACCGACCAGGATCATGAACTCGCCGTCGGCGATGTCCAGGCTGACGTCGTTCACCGCGGGGAACCCGTCGCCGTACTTCTTGACGATGTTCTTCATCTCGATGGAGGCCATCGGTGTCTCCTCTTCCGGTTCGGAGTGGGCTGGGGGCGGGTCAGCCCTTGACGGCCCCGTTGGTGAGCCCGGCGACGATGCGGCGCTGGAAGATCAGCACCAGCACGACGACGGGGATGGTGACGATGACGGCGGCCGCGGCGATCGCGCCCGTGGGGTCCTCGAACTGCGAGGCGCCCGAGAACAGACCCAGGGCCGCCGGCACCGGGCGGGACGCCGACGTGGAGGTCAGCGAGATGCCGTAGACGAAGTCGTTCCAGGCGATGAAGAAGGCGATGATCGCCGTGGTGAACACCCCGGGTGCGGCCAGCGGCACGATGACCTTGCGGAAGGCCTGCCAGGTGGTGGCCCCGTCGACCTGGGCCGCCTGCTCCATCTCCCACGGGATCTCGCGGAAGAACGCCGACATCGTCCAGATCGACAGCGGCAGGGTCAGCGACAGGTACGGGATGATCAACCCGGGCCAGGTGTCGTAGAGCCCGATGTTGCGCCACAGGTTGAACAGCGGCGTCACGATCGAGATCACCGGGAAGATGGCCACCGCGAGCGCGGTGCCCAGGATGAACTTCTTGCCGGGGAAGTCCAGCCGGGCGATCGCGTACGCGGCGAACATCGACAGCACGCAGCTGATGAACGTCGCGATGAGGCAGATGCCGAACGAGTTGCGCAGCGCCGGCAGGAACAGGTCCGAGCCCGTGCCGGTGAAGATCGTCGCGTAGTTCTCGGTCGAGGGCGTGGTCGGCAGGAACTGGGCGTTGGCCAGGTCGGCCGGCGCCTTGAACGACAGCGAGATGATCCACGCGATCGGGGCCAGGCAGTACAGCGCGATCAGGACCCCGCCGATGATCCAGCCGGTCTTCTCCTTGGTGGACATCAGCGCTCCCCTCGAGCCTGGGCCAGGTCGACCTTGAAGCCCTTGATGAACAGGAAGGCGATCAGCACGACGAACAGGAACAGCAGCACCGACACCGCTGAGCCCAGGCCGATCTCCAGCCGCGAGATGGTCTGCCGGTAAGCCAGGAACGAGACCGACTCCGTGCCGTTGGCGCCGGCGGTCATGATGAAGATCGAGTCGAAGACCCGGAACGCGTCGAGCGTGCGGAACAGCAGCGCGACCATGATCGCGGCCTTCATGTTCGGCAGCGTCACCCGCCGCATCCGCTGCCACCAGGTGGCGCCGTCGACCTTGGCGGCCTCCTGCAGCACCTCGGGCACCTGGGCCAGGCCGGCCAGCAGGAGCAGCGAGATGAACGGCGTGGTCTTCCAGATCTCCGCCAGGCAGATGACGAACAGCGACGTGCCGAAGTCACCGAACCAGTCGGTGGTCGTGTCCACCCCGGGCAGCCAGGCGAACCAGCTGTTCACGAACCCCGTGTTGATGTCGAACGCGAACTGCCACGCGAACGCCGACACCACCGTGATGACCGCGTAGGGGATCAGGATCGCGGCCCGCAGGACCGGCCGGATCGCCTGCAGCGCCTTGTTCATCACCAGCGCCAGCGCGAAGCCGAGCACCAGCTCGACGGCCACGGTGACCACCGTGATGAGCGCGGTGACGCCGACGGCGGTCCACCACAGCGAGTCGGTGAGGATGACCAGGTAGTTGCTCAACCCGGTGAACGAGCGGTTCTCCGGGTCGGTCAACCGGTAGTCGAACAACGAGTCGTAGAAGGCCTGGGCGATCGGGTAGGCCGTGACCAGCAGCATGACCGCCAGCGCCGGTCCGGCCAGCAGCCACCCGAGCTTGCGCTCGGACTTCGCCCGGTCGCTGGTGTGCCGGTCGGGTGCCGAGACGGGCTCGGTCCTCTTCCCCGCCGGCGGGAGCGTCGTCGTGCTCACGAGACCTCCTCGCTGGCGCTCGTCGGCCGCGTTCGCGGAGCTGCTGTGCTCATGGGTTCCCTCGCACGCTCGGTCACAGCAACTGCTCCTTCCGCAGGACTGCCTCGATGAGCTCGGTCGCGTCCTGCGGCGTCTGCTCGGGGTCGATGGAGGCCGTGGGGTGGTACTCACGCTGGAGCCCGCCGGAGACCTCGCTGTAGTACGGCGTCTGCGGCCGCGGGGCCGCCAGCTCGAGGGACTCCAGGATCACCGGGGCCTGGGGGAACGCCTCGAGCACCTCGGGGTCCTCGTACACCGTGGAGTCCGAGGCCGGGTTGCCGTTGCTGGTGAAGTAGTAGGCCTGGTTCTCGGTGCTCGTGATGCACTCCGTGGCCTCGTAGGCCAGCTCCGGGTGCTCGCTGAACGCACCCACGCCCAGGTTGATCCCGCCGTAGGGCGGAGCCGCCTCGGTGTCGGCGTCGACCCGCGGGTAGACGGTGGCGGCGTAGTCGTCGACGGTGGCCTGGTCCAGGGTCCCGGCCTCCACGGCCGCGAGCCCCCGGGGGTAGACGAACGGGTAGTTGACCATGAAGCCGCCCTGGTCGCTCTCGAAGCCCGTGGCGGTGGAGTCCTCGTTCGCGGTGGACAGCGCCGGCCCGACCTGACCGGAGTTGGAGATGTCGCGCATGACCTCGGCGGCGCGGACGCCGGCCTCGCTGGTGAGCCCCAGCTGGATCTCCTCGGGGTCGGTCGAGTTCTCCGCGATGATCGACCCGCCGGCGCTCTCGATCAGCGCGTTGAACCAGACGGTCAGCGCCTCGGCCCGGATGCCCTGCACGCCGATGAGCACGTCCTGGTCCTGCGCCGCCTGCACGATCTGGTCCCAGGTGACCGGCTGCGACATGTCCAGCCCGGCCGCCTCGGCCACCGAGGTGCGGTACCAGAGCAGCTGCGTGTTGGCCCAGAACGGCACGGTGACCAGCTCGTCGTCCCACGTGGAGCCCGCGATGGCGCTGTCCACGACGTCCTCGGTCACCCGCTGCGCGACGTCGTCGGGCACCGGCGCCAGGAACCCGGCCTGGGCGAACTCCGGGATGAAGGGCGGGTCCAGGCTCATGATGTCGATGGAGGCGTCGTTGGCCGCCAGCCGGCGGACCAGCTGCTCGCGCTGCGCCGACGCCTCGCGCGGCAGCACCGAGGTGCTGATCGTGTAGCGGCCCTCGGCGGCGTCGGTGCACCGGGAGGCGATCTCGGCCTGCCCCCCGGAGTCGGGGTTGATGTACCAGTTCAGCACCGGTACGCCGCCGTCGTCGCTGCCGCAGGCCGCCAGGCCCGAGGCGAGGACGACGGCGGCGGCGCCGGCGCCGAGGGCCCGCAGCCCCCGCGACCGGCCGGTGCGCGCTCGTCGTGGGGGGAACTCCGTGGAAGGCACCGTGCGCCGCCTCCGGTGGACTCGGGCGGCAGAGCCGCGGACGTCCGGTGATCCATGATCACCAGCTGTGAGGCGACTGTGGTCCAGGCCACCGCGGAGCGCAAACCGAGATCCGGACCGTTGCAGGGTCGTGACCTCCAGGCCCGGCGCGACGGGTCAGGAGGCGGGTTCGGGTCCCCCGGCCAGCACCGCCGGCGTGGTCAGCTCGGCCGGGGTGCGGGGCAGCTCGGAGTCCAGGTACGAGCGCAGCGCAGCGGTCGTGCCGACGTCCCGGCCGGCCTGCTCGGACAGGAACCACCGGTGCTCGAGCACCTCGTGGAACAGCTGCGCGGGAGCCACCCGGCCGGCCAGGTGCCGGGGTACGGCCTGCACGACCGGCAGGTACACCTCGGACATCCACCGGTGCCCCGCGACCGTCTCGGGCACCGGCGCCCCACCCTCCTGCTCCAGCCACGCCCGGTAGCTGCGCAGGTCGTTGAGCAGGCGGCGGGCCTGGTTCTCCTGCACCTCGAGGCCGGTGAGGCGGAAGAGCTCCCGGCGGTGCTGACCGGGCTCGGACACCCGGGTCTGCACCCGCAGCCGGGCGCCCTCGGGGGTGTGCACCAGCTCGATCTCGCCGGCGTCGAAGCCCAGCTCGTTGATCCACTGCAGCCGCTCCGCCACGCGGTAGCGCTGCTCGTCGCGCCGGAAGACCTCCTCGCGGGTCACCGCGTCCCACAGGGCCTCGTACCGGCCCGGCAGCGACTCCGCCACCGCGATCGGGTCGATCTCGGGGCTCAGCAGCTCACCGAACTGCAGGTCCAGCAGCTCGGCGCCGACCCGCTCGCGGGCGAGGTCGACGTCGTAGCGGCGCATGCCGGCGCTGAGCTCGGGGCGGCGCTCGACGGTCTCGGCGTCGACCAGGTAGGCCTGCAGGCCGTCGGCGTCGGGCCGGAACAGGGTGTTGGACAGCGAGCAGTCACCCCAGAAGACACCGGCCAGGTGCAGCCGCACGAGCAGCACGACCATCGTGTCGAGCAGCTTGGACGTCGAGTACTGGCTGCGCGGGCTGGAGAACACGTGCCGGTAGGACATCGAGTACTCGAGGTACCGGGTGACCAGGATGGCCTCCTGGTCGTCGGGCCGGTCGATGCAGATGCCGAGCACCGACACCGCGGGGAGGCCCTCCTCTACGAACTCGCCCAGCAGCGCGTACTCCTTGCGCGCCAGCGGTTCGGCGATCTCCTTGAGGGCGAACACCGCGCCCTCGGCCGCCACGAAGCGCACGACGTGCCGCGAGATGCCCCGCTGCGGCACGTCGAGCAGCAGCGCGGGGTCCCACTCGGCCAGCGGCTGCTCCCAGGGCAGGGACAGCAGCGCGGCGGCCTCGGTGGCCGGTGGCCGGAACAGGTACCGCACGCCCGGTGAACCTACCCGCCGGGCTCAGCGCCCGGGGGCGACCCGGGCGACGGTGGCGGCCTGCCGGGCGCGCTGCTCGGCGGTGCCCGGCCGCAGCACCAGGCCCACGAGCCAGGACAGGACGACGGCCGCGGTGTCCTCGTCGAGGAACAGGGCCGAGCGCAGCCGCTGCGTGACCGCGCCCTGGTCGGCGGCCTGCAGCAGGCGGGCCAGCACCTCGGGCTCGGTCTGGGCCAGCCGGCGCAGCACCGGGTGCCCGCCGACCTCCTCGGCCAGCGCCAGCAACGCCCGCTCGCGCGGGAGGCCGGCGGCCAGGCCCGCCAGGCGCGCCAGCTCGGCCGCCAGCAGCGCGGTCGCGACGTCGTCCTTGGTGCGGAAGTGGTTGTACAGCGTGGCCTTGGCGACCCCGGCGGCGGAGGCGACGTGCTGCATCGTCGTCCGCTTGAGGCCGTGCTCGGCGAACGCGACGGCCGCCCCGGCCAGCAGGCCGCGGCGGGTGCGGGCCAGCGCGGCCCCGGCCTTGGTGGGGGCTCCCCCGGCCGGCGGCCGCAGCAGCGGCAGCTCGCCGAGCACCACGGTGGCGTGGCGCCCGGTCTCCTCGGCCGGCACCGCGGCGGGCGGGGTGGCGGTGAGCACGGTGCCGGTGTCCTCGATGGTGCGCGGCGAGTACCGGTCGGGCAGCGGGAGCGGGTTCACCCACACTGTGTCCCACTGCGCTCACCCTGGGTCAAGGACGTCGGGCGCGAGCAGCGCTCGTGTCGCCCCACCCGCCTCACCCGACCGCGCCGGTGAGGGCTTCGGCGGAGCCCCGACGGGCGGGGGTCAGGCTGCGAGGGCGACGGGGTCGCGGCGGCGGGCCGGCGCGCCCACGAGTGCCAGTGCCGGCTCGGCCACCGGCGCGGCGACGGCGGGCTGCTCGACCGGTGCGGCGGGGACCAGTGGCGTGACGGCGGGGGCTCCGGCGCCGGCGCGCAGGTCCTGGCTGACCTGTGCGAGCAGGTCGGCCAGCTCGACGTCGAGGGCGTCGCAGATCGAGGCCAGCAGCTCGGAGGAGGCCTCCTTCTGCCCGCGCTCGACCTCCGACAAGTAACCCAGGCTGACCCGGGCCGCGCCGGAGACGTCGCGCAGGGTGCGGCGCTGGCGCAACCGGTGGCCGCGCAGGGTGGTGCCGAGCTGGGTGCGCAGCAGCGTCATCGCCGTCTCCTGTCCCGATCGGTGATCGTGGTCCCACGGTACGCGGGAGCAGCCGTGTCGACCGCTCGGACCGGTACGCGTCCGCTCAGGGCGCAACGGCGGCAGGCGCCGGACTATGCCGCGGTGTCGGTGCGGCGGCCCGCGTCGCCGGCGTCGCGACCCGCGGCGGCCCGCCGGGCCGTGGCGTTGCGCATGGCGCGGGCACTGGTGCGGCGCAACCGCACGGCCCGGACGACGTAGTCCAGCCCGGTCACCAGCGTGAGCACCAGCGCGACGCCCATGAACCACCACCGGACCGAGGCCAGCACACCGCTGAGCGGCATGAGGTAGAGCCCGATGGCCAGGGCCTGCACCACCGTCTTGGCCTTGCCGCCCCGGCTGGCCGCGATGACGCCGTGCCGGATGACCCAGAAGCGGAGCAGCGTCACCCCGAGCTCGCGCACCAGGATCGCCAGCGTCACCCACCAGGCCAGCAGCCCCAGGGCCGACAGCCCGATGAGCGCCGACCCGGTGAGCGCCTTGTCGGCGATGGGGTCGGCCATCTTCCCGAACTCGGTGACCTGGTTGGTGCGCCGGGCGATCATGCCGTCGTAGCGGTCGGTGATGATCGCTACGGCGAAGAACAGCGTGGCCCACCAGCGCCGGGTGTCGTCCATGCCGCCGTCGGCCAGCAGCAGCCAGACGAACAGCGGGACCACGGCCAGCCGCAGCACCGTGAGCGCGTTGGGCAGGTTCACCACCTTCGCCGTCTGGGGCGGGGTGGCGGCCGGGTCGGGCAGGACGCTGCTCATGCGCGGTCGGGACCTGCCCCCACCGGAACGCGGCAGGCCGCGACCAGGTCGACGCCCTCGGTGTCGACCACCTCGGCGGCCACCACCTCGCCGGGCACCGCGTCGGGTCGTACCCCGGTGACGGTGGTCGTGCCGTCGGCGTCGGGGTCCTGGTGCTCGGCGTGACCGGTCCACACGCCGGGGGCCTGGCGCTCGGTGAGCAGCACCTGCACGGTCGAGCCGATGCGCTCCTCGGCCCGCTGGGCGGTGAGCTCCTCGACGAGGTCGGTGATCCGGGCGACCCGGGCGTCGACCTCGTGCTGGGGCAGGTGGCCGTCGAGCCGGGCGGCCTCGGTGCCCTCCTCGTCGGAGTAGCCGAACACCCCGACCGCGTCGAGCCGGGCCGCGGTCAGGAAGCGCTCGAGCTCGGCGACGTCGGCCTCGGTCTCGCCCGGGAAGCCGAGGATGACGTTGGTGCGGAACCCGGCCGCCGGGGCCAGCTCGCGGGCGCGCTGCACCAGCGCCAGGAAGTCCTCGGTGCCGCCGAAGCGCCGCATGCGGCGCAGCAGGGTCGGCGAGCTGTGCTGGAACGACAGGTCGAAGTACGGCGCGACCCCGGGGGTGGTGGCGATGGTCTCCAGCAGTCCGGGTCGCAGCTCGGCCGGCTGCAGGTAGGCCACCCGGATGCGGACCAAGCCCTCGATGCCGGCCAGCTGCGGCAGCAGCTTCTCCAGCGTGCGCAGGTCGCCGAGGTCCTTGCCGTAGGAGGTGGAGTTCTCGCTCACGAGCACCAGCTCGGTCACGCCCTGCCCGGCCAGCCACTGCGCCTCGCCGAGCACCTCCCCCACCGGCCGGGAGACGAACGCGCCCCGGAAGGCGGGGATGGCGCAGAACGCGCACCGCCGGTCGCAGCCCGAGGCGAGCTTGAGCGACGCCGTGGGGCCGGTGGTCAGCCGGGTGCGCTTGAGCCAGTCGTGCCCGGGGATCGCCGGCGACGTCGGGGCCACGGCCGCGCGGGTGCGGTCGGCCGGGCTGATCGGCAGCAGGGTGCGGCGGTCGCGCGGCGTGTGCGGTACCAGCGGGCGCCCGGCGAGGACGTCGTCGAGCCGGTCACCGATGGCGGAGTAGTCGTCGAAGCCCAGCACGGTGGCCTCGGGCAGCGCCGTGGCCAGCTCGCTGCCGTAGCGCTCGGCCATGCAGCCCACCGCGACGACCTTCGCCCCGCCGTCGCCGGCCTCGAGGATGGCGTCGACGGAGTCCTTCTTGGCCGTCTCGATGAAGCCGCAGGTGTTCACCAGCACGGCGTCGGCGTCGGCGGCGTCGGCCACGAGCTCGTACCCGTCGGCGGCCAGCCGGCCCGCCAGCTCCTCGGAGTCGACCTCGTTGCGGGCGCAGCCCAGCGTCACCATCGCCACCTTGGTGGCGTCGGCGGGCAGGTCGGAGAGGGGCAGTGCGGGCACAGCAGTCACCCTGACAGCGTAGTCGCCCGGGGTCAGGCGTCGCCGCCGCCGCGGAGCAAGTAGAGCGTGCTCTCCAGCTCATCGGGCTTCAGCAGCACGTCACGGGCCTTGGACCCCTCGGACGGGCCGACGATCCCGCGGCTCTCCATGAGGTCCATGAGCCGCCCGGCCTTGGCGAAGCCGACCCGCAGCTTGCGCTGCAGCATCGACGTCGACCCGAACTGGCTGGTGACGACGAGCTCGACGGCCTGGACCAGCAGGTCGAGGTCGCCCCCGATGTCCTCGTCGATCTCCTTCTGCTCACCGGCCGCGGCGGTGAAGACCTCTTCCCGGTAGTCGGGCTCGGCCTGCCGCTTGGTGAACTCGACGACCGCCTCGATCTCGGCGTCGGACACGAACGCGCCCTGCACGCGCAGCGGCTTGCCCGCACCGATCGGCAGGAACAGGGCGTCGCCCATGCCGATCAGCTTCTCGGCACCCGGCTGGTCGAGGATGACCCGGCTGTCGGTGAGGCTGGAGGTGGAGAACGCCAGCCGCGAGGGCACGTTGGCCTTGATCAGGCCGGTGACGACGTCGACCGAGGGGCGCTGGGTGGCCAGCACCAGGTGGATGCCGGCGGCGCGGGCCTTCTGGGTGATCCGGACGATCGACTCCTCGACGTCGCGGGCGGCGACCATCATGAGGTCGGCCAGCTCGTCGACGATGGCCAGGATGTAGGGGTAGGGCCGGTAGACCCGCTCGCTGCCGGGGGGCGCGGTGACCTCGCCGCGCTCGACCTTGCGGTTGAAGTCGTCGACGTGCCGCACGCCGGTGGCCCGCATGTCCTGGTAGCGCTGCTCCATCTCCTCGACCAGCCAGGCCAGCGCGGTGGCGGCCTTCTTGGGGTCGGTGATGATCGGCGTGATCAGGTGCGGGATGCCGTCGTAGGGCGTGAGCTCGACCATCTTGGGGTCGATGAGGATCATGCGCAGCTGGTCGGGGGTGGCCCGCAGCAGCAGCGAGGTCAGCAGCGAGTTCACGCAGGAGGACTTGCCGGCACCGGTCGCACCGGCCACCAGGAGGTGCGGCATCTTCGCGAGGTTGGCGCAGACGAAGCCGCCCTCGATGTCCTTGCCCAGCCCCACGAGCATGGGGTGCGGGTCCTGCTTGGCTGCCCCGGAGCGCAGCACGTCGCCGAGGCTGACCTTCTCGCGGTCGAGGTTGGGCACCTCGATGCCGACGGCCGACTTGCCCGGGATCGGCGCCAGGATGCGGATGTTGTCGTTGGCGACGGCGTAGGCCAGGTTGCGGGTCAGCGCGGTGATCTTCTCGACCTTGACCGCGGGGCCCAGCTCGACCTCGTAGCGGGTCACCGTCGGGCCGCGGGTGAAGCCGGTGACGGCGGCGTCGATGTTGAACTGCTCGAGCACCCCGGTGATCGCCTCGATGGCGATGTCGTTGGACTTGGAGCGGGCCTTGGGCGGGTCGCCCGGGCGCAGCGAGTTGAGCGAGGGCAGCACGTAGTCGCCCTCGACCGGCTCGATGACCATCTGCTCGGGCTCGGTGATCGGCGGCAGATCGGGCTCGACCCGGCGGGTGCGGTCCTCCACGACCGGGGGGCGGCGCAGCGCGCTGGACGTGGTGGGCTCGACGGCCACCGCGTCGCCGGCACCGGCGACGTCCCCGGCGTCGATGATCCCGGTGTCGGTGCTGTCGGCGCCGGACTGCAGGGCCTCCATGGCCGCCTGCGCGCGGCTGCGCCGCGTGCTGCGGGGGGCCGGCGGGTCGGCCTCGCGCCCGAGGTCGGGGACGAACTCGTCGTCGAGGTCGTCGTCCTCGTCGTCGTAGTCGTCCTCGTCGCGGCCGGTGAGCCGGTCGAGCAGGCCGCGCAACCGCTCGGGCACCTGGTGCACGGGGGTGGCGGTGACGACCAGGACGCCGAAGAACACGACGAGCAGGAAGAGGGCGACGCCGACCCCGGTGCCCACCCCGGCGCCGACGGGGTTGCCGATCGCCCAGCCGACCGTGCCGCCGCCGGCGTCGCGGTCGGTGCCGGTCGGTGACCCGGTGACCAGGTGGGCGATGCCGAGCACCGGCAGCACCACGCAGATCCAGCCGATGATCAGCCGCCCGCGGGCCTCGGGGCGCGGGCCGTGCCGCAGCAACCGCAGGGCGGCCAGCAGCAGGACGACGGGCAGCAGGTAGGTGAGCGCGCCGAACGCCCAGCGGAAGGCGCCGACGATGCCCGAGCCGACCGGGCCGACGTCGCCGACGTAGGCGGTGACGCCCAGCACGATGGCCAGACCGAGCACGGCCAGGCCCACGCCGTCGCGGCGGTGCTCGGGGGCGAGCGGCTCGGCCTCCTCGGGCCGGGCGACCGAGCGGGCCAGCCCACCGGCGCCCCGGGCCAGCAGCGACCAGGTGCCGCTGGCGGCCGACCACAACCCGGCGCCGACCGAGCGGCGCTCGGGGGCCGGGCGGCGGGCCGCGGTGGTCGCGCCGCGCTTGGCCGGCGCCCGCTTGGCGGGCGCCTTCTTCTTGGCAGCGGTGGTGGCCGGGCGGCTGCGCGACGAGCCGCCGGCCGCCGGCCGCCGGTTCGAGGTCGTCGAGCGCGCAGGCATGTCCCCGACGGTAATCGCGGGCGTGGTGCCCGTGTGGCAGGCGGGAGAGCGTGTCTGCACCCGCGACTAGCGTCACCGACCATGACGTCGACCCAGCGGACGCTGCCCTTCGGATCCTGGCCGACCCCGATCACCTCCGAGCTCGTGGTGCGGTCCGCGGCCCGGATCGGCGAGGTGCTCGTGGACGGCGACGCCGTGTGGTGGGCCGAGTCGCGGGCCAGCGAAGGTGGTCGCACGGTGCTGGTGCGCCGCAGCCCCGACGGCGCGACCACCGACCTGCTCCCCGAGCCGTGGAACGCCCGCACCCGGGTGCACGAGTACGGCGGCGGGGCCTGGACGGTCGCCGACGGCACGGTCTTCCTCACCGACTTCGCCGACCAGCGGCTGTACCGGGTGGTCCCCGGCGCCGACCCCGAGCCGCTCACCGCCGCCCCGGCGATCCTGGCCGGGGTGCGGTACGCCGACCTCGTGGTCACCCCCGGCGGGCAGGTGCTCTGCGTGCGGGAGACCCACACCGCGTCCGGGGACGCCGCCGAGGTGGTGCACGAGGTCGTGGCGGTCGCCCCCGACGGCTCGGTCGAGGTGCTCGTCAGCGGCCCGGACTTCGTGTCCGACCCCCGCCCCGGCCCGGACGGCGCGCTCAGCTGGTTGCAGTGGCAGCACCCCCACATGCCCTGGGACGCCGCGCAACTGGTGGTGCGGGCGGCCGACGGCACCGAGACGGTCGTGGCCGGCGGGGACGGCGAGTCCGTGGTGCAGCCGGGCTGGACGGCGGACGGGTCGCTGCTGTTCTTCGCCGACCGGTCGGGCTGCTGGGCCCTGCACCGCTGGCGTCCGGGTGGGCAGCCCGAGCTCGTGCTCGACCCCGGCACCGACATGGCCGGGCCCCAGTGGGTGTTCGGGCAGAGCCGGTGGGCCGAGCTGTCCGACGGGCGCCTGGTGGTGGCGCACGGCCGCGACGGCGCCGACCGCCTCGTCGTCCTGGGCACCGAGGGACCCCGCGAGCTGGGGACCCGGTACGCGTCCTTCGGCCAGCTGCGCGCCCACGGGACCGCTGTGGTGTGCGTGGCCGGCGGGCCGACCTCGAAGGCCGAGGTGGTGCGCATCGACGTCGACGGCGGGGACGTCGACGTGCTGCGGCCGGCACCGCGCGACGTCGACGAGGCCTGGTTCTCCCGTCCCCGGCACGTCACCTTCCCCTCCACCGACGCCGACGGCATCACCGAGGCGCACGCGCTGGTCTACCCGCCCACCAACCCCGAGGTCACCGCGCCGGCGGGCGAGCTGCCCCCGCTGGTGGTCGTGGTGCACGGCGGGCCCACCGCGGCCGCGTCGCCGGTGCTGACCACCGCGGTGCAGTACTGGACCTCGCGAGGGTTCGCCGTCGCCGACGTGGACTACCGCGGGTCCACCGGCTACGGCCGCGCCTACCGCGACGCCCTGCAGGGGCGCTGGGGCGTCGTCGACCTCGACGACGTCGTGGCCGTCGTCCGGTTCCTGTCCTCGGCCGACGCCCCGGCCGAGCTGCGGGTCGACCCGGCCCGGGCGGTCATCCGCGGCGGGTCGGCCGGTGGGTACACCACGCTGGCCGCGCTGACCTTCCGCCCGGGGGTGTTCGCCGCCGGCGCCAGCCACTACGGCGTCGCCGACCTGGCCGCGCTGGCCGCCGACACGCACTCGTTCGAGTCGCGCTACCTCGACGGACTCATCGCGCCCTGGCCGTCGGGCGAGGCGGTGTACGCCGAGCGCTCCCCCATCCACCACGTCGACCGGTTGGACACCCCGCTGGCGGTGTTCCAGGGCGCCGAGGACCGGGTGGTGCCGCCGGAGCAGGCCGAGATGATGGTGGCTGCGCTGCGCGAGAAGGGCGTGCCGCACGCCTACCTGCTGTTCCCCGGCGAGCAGCACGGCTTCCGCCGCGCGGAGAACATCCGGGCCGCCCTGGACGGCGAGCTGTCCTTCTACGCCCAGGTGCTCGGCTTCGACCTGCCACCCGAGGAGGGCATCACGCCGATCGAGGTCGTCCGCCCGTAGAGGACGGAGGCGACCGCAGGTCGCAGTGGGTCGCCGGCGCGGGGGACGACGTCCTCCCGCCGGGACCCACGTGCCGGCTCCACGCAGCCGACGTGGCACGTGGCCGCGCTGGGACCGCGGAGCGCGACGGTGTGCACCGTCCCGCGCACCGGCCGTCGCACACGGCCTCCGGCCGGTGCTAGACCTCGAGGACGGTCGGGACGATCATCGGGCGGCGACGGTGGGTGGTCGCCACCCAGGTGCCGACCGTGCGGCGGACGACCTGGGCCAGGCGGTGGCTGTCCACCGGCCCGTCGGCGAGGGTGCGGCGCAGGGCCTCCTCCACGAGCTCGACGGCGGGGGCGAACACGGCCGGGTCGTCGGCGAAGCCGCGCGCCGTGAGGTGCACGGGCGCCACGACGGTCCCGGTGCCGGGCTCCACCACGACGGTGATCGCCACGAAGCCGTCGTCGCCCAGGATCTGCCGGGCCGTGAGGGTCTCCTCCCCCACGGCCCCGACGGTCGCGCCGTCGACGAACACGTCCCCGATGGGCACCGCGCCCACGACCGACGCGACCCCGTCGACCAGGTCGACCACGACGCCGTCCTCGGCGAGCAGCACCTGGTCGGGCCGCAGGCCGACCTCGGCGGCGATGGCTGCGTGGGCACGCAGGTGCCGCCACTCACCGTGCACCGGCATGAGGTGGCGGGGCCGGGCGACCTGCAGCAGCAGCCGCAGCTCGCCGGCGGGAGCGTGCCCGGAGACGTGGACGCGGGCGGTCTCCTTGTGCACCACGGTGGCGCCGAGCCGGGCCAGGCCGTTGATGACCTTGTACACGGCCGTCTCGTTGCCCGGCACCAGCGAGCTGGCCAGCACGACGGTGTCCCCGGGCTGGATGGTGACCTGGGCGTGGGTGCCGGCGGCCATCCGGCCGAGCGCGCTCAGCGGTTCGCCCTGCGAGCCCGTGCTGACCAGCACGACCTGGTGGGCCGGCAGCGCGGTGGCCTCCTCGACCGGCACCAGCAGCCCGGCGGGCACGTGCAGCAGGCCGAGCTCCTGGGCGACGCCCATGTTGCGGACCATCGAGCGCCCGACCAGCGCCACCCGCCGGCCGTGCCGGGCCGCGCTGTCGAGCACCTGCTGGATGCGGTGCACGTGGCTGGCGAAGCTGGAGACCACGAGCCGCTGCCGGGCGCCGGCGAACACGGCGTCCAGGACCGGCCCGATCGACCGCTCGCTGGTGACGAAGCCGGGCACCTCGGCGTTGGTGGAGTCGCTGAGCAGCAGGTCGATGCCGGCCTCGCCGAGCCGGGCGAAGGCGCCGAGGTCGGTGAGCGCCCCGTCGAGGGGCAGCTGGTCCATCTTGAAGTCGCCGGTGTGCACCAGCGTGCCGGCCGGGGTGTGCACGGCGACGGCCAGGGCGTCGGGGATCGAGTGGTTGACGCAGACGAACTCGGTGTCGAAGGGTCCGGCGGCGTGGTGGTCGCCGGCCGCGACCTCGACCAGCACCGGCTCGATGCGGTGCTCGCGCAGCTTCGCGGCCACCAGGGCGAGGGTGAAGCGGGAGCCGACGAGCGGGATGTCGGGCCGCAGCCGCAGCAGGTAGGGCACCGCGCCGATGTGGTCCTCGTGCCCGTGGGTCAGCACGACGGCCTCGACGTCGTCCAGCCGGTGCTCGATGACCGAGAAGTCGGGCAGCACCAGGTCCACGCCGGGCTGGTGGACCTCGGGGAACAGCACCCCGCAGTCGACGACCAGCAGCCGCCCGGCGAACTCCAGCACCGCCATGTTGCGGCCGATCTCGCCCAGCCCGCCCAGGGCGACGACGCGCAGGCCGCCGGCGGGCAGCGGGGGCGGCGCGGTCAGCCCGGCGGTCAGCCCGGCGGTCACAGCGCCAGACCGCCGGCGACGAGCTGACGGCGCAGCTGCGCGACCTCCTCGGCGGTGGCGTCGACCAGCGGCGGGCGGGTCGGCCCGGCGGGCAGGCCCAGGGCGTGCAGTGCGGCCTTGACCATCATGGCGCCCTGGCCGCCGCCCATGATCGCCTCGTACGCCGGCAGCAGGCCGTCGTTGACCGCGCGGGCCCGGGGCAGGTCGCCGGCCTCGACCGCGGCGACCAGGTCGGCCAGCTGCGGGCCCGCCACGTGGCCCACCACGCTGACCACGCCGACGGCCCCGATGGCCAGCAGCGCCAGGTTGAGGACGTCGTCGCCGCTGTAGTAGGCCAGGTCGGTGCGGGCCAGGGTGCGCGAGACGTCGGGCAGGTTCCCCTTGGCGTCCTTGACCGCGACGATGCGCGGGTGCTCGGCGAGCTGCACCAGGGTGTCGACCTCGATGGGCACCTGGGAGCGCGGCGGGATGTCGTAGAGCATGACCGGCAGGTCGCTGGCGTCGGCGACGGCCCGGAAGTGCACCAGCAGGCCGCGCTGGGTGGGCCGGTTGTAGTACGGCGTCACCACCAGCAGGCCGTGCGCCCCGGCGCGCTCGGCTGCGCGGGCCTTCTCCACCGAGTGCTCGGTGTCGTTGGTGCCGGCCCCGGCCACCACGACCGCCCGGTCGCCGACGGCGTCGAGCACCGCGCGCAGCAGCTCGATCTGCTCGGTGTCGGAGACGGTGGGCGACTCACCGGTCGTGCCGTTGACGACGAGGCCGTCGTGCCGCCCGCGGTCGACCAGGTGGGTGGCCAGCTCCTGCGCGCCGGCGAGGTCGACCGACCCGTCGGCGGTGAACGGCGTGACCATGGCGGTCAGGACGCGACCGAAGGGGCGAGCGGGATCGGTGGCGCCAGGCATGCTGCCAACCTACCCAGCGCCCGGGCGGGGTGCCGCCGGTCCCGGCAGGATGCCGGGCATGACCGCACCGACCCCGTTCCCCCTGCGCCGCCCGCTGCTGCTCACCGGCGGGCCGGCCGCGGGGTGCACGTCGGTGGCGCGGGCCCTCGCCGGGCGGCGTGGGCTGTGCGCGGTGGTCGAGGTGGCCGACCTGCACGGCATGCTGCGGTCGGGAGCGGTGCAGCCGTGGCGTCCCGGCGCCGGTGAGGGTCAGCACCGGCTCGCTGCCGTGCAGGCCTGCCTGCTGGCGGCCTCGTTCACCGCAGCCGGGGTCGAGGCGGTCGTCTGCGACGTGGTCCGCGGGGAGGTCGGGGCCGTCTACCGGGCCTCGACGGCGGCACCGTTCCTCGTGGCGCTGCGCGTGCCGGTGGAGGTGGCCCGCGCCCGGACGGCGTCGGAGACCCTCAGCGACGTCGAGTTCGACGCCCTGCACGCCGAGGTCGCCGCGCTGCGGGACGTCGACCTCGAGGTGGACGCGACCGGCTCGTTGGACGACGTGGTCGCCGCGGTGGACGCCGCCTGGGCGCAGGCAGGCACGGCGGCGCCCACCCGTTGAGTCACCCCTCCCCGACCAGGGGACTGGCCGCGACCTCCGAGCCGTCGGCCAGGGTGCTGATGCGGAAGTCGTCGAAGACGTTGCCGGCCACGCGCTGCAGCTCGCGCAGGCAGCGCACGGCGAGGTCGCGGATCTCGACGTCGGCGTGCTCGCTGGCCCGCATCCCGACGAAGTGCCGCCAGGCTCGGTAGTTGCCCGTGACGACGATGCGGGTCTCGGTGGCGTTGGGCAGCACCGCCCGGGCCGCCTGCCGGGCCTGCTTGCGGCGCAGGGTCGCCTGGGGGACGTCGGCGAAGCGCGCCTCCAGCCCGGCCAGCAGCGCGGAGTAGGCCTCGCGCGAGCGCTCGACGGCGTCGGTGAACAGCCGGTGCAGCTCGGGGTCCTCCGCGACGACCGCGGGCTCGACGAACGCGGCGTCGCCCTCGGGGACGTAGCGCTGGGAGAGCTGGCTGTAGGAGAAGTGCCGGTGCCGGATGAGCTCGTGCGTCAGCGACCGCGAGACACCGGTGAGGTACATCGACACCGAGCCGTGCTCGAGCACCGACAGGTGCCCCACCTCGAGGATGTGCCGCAGGTAGCCCGCGTTGGTGGCGGTGGCCGGGTTGGGCTTGCCCCAGGACTGGTAGCAGGCCCGGCCGGCGAACTCCGCCAGCGCCTGGCCGCCCTGGGCGTCGGTCTCCCACGGCACGTCGGGCGGCGGGGTGAACTGCGTCTGCGCGATGACCTGGACCGTCAGCGGGGCGATGTCGACCACGGTGCTGGACCCTACGGCGGGCACCCTGGGTGCAGTCACTGCAACGAGGGGTCGACGGACCGCCCCACCGCAGCGGCCAGGTGATCTGCCAGGTCACCGCGGGGTACGACCTCGACCCGGTCGAGCTCGAGCCAGGCCGCCATGAGCGACAGCTCGTCGGCGAGCTCGGTGGCCACCTCGGCCGGCGGCGGACCGACGTCCTCGCCGTACGCGGACTGCACCCGCAGCACCCCGGCGGCGCGGTCTGCCTTCAGGTCGACCCGGGCCACCAGGCGGTCGCCCAGCAGGAACGGGAGCACGTAGTAGCCGTGCACCCGCCGGGCCGCCGGTGTGTAGATCTCCAGCCGGTACCGGAAGCCGAACAGCCGCTCGATGCGCGGCCGCTCCCAGACCATGGAGTCGAACGGGGACAGCAGGGCCCGGGCGCGGGCCCACCGCGGGCGGCGCGCGGCCGGGTCGAGCCACCCCGGCCTGCCCCACCCCTCGACCTCGACGGGCAGCAGGTCACCGGCGTCGGCGAGCTCGGCGACGGCGGCGCGGGTGTCGGCGACCGGCAGGCGGAAGTAGTCGCGCAGGTCGGTCTCGGTGGCCACCCCGAGCGCCATGGCCGCGGTGCGCACCAGGGCCCGGACCGCGTCGGGGCGGCTGGGGGTGGGCACGGCGAGGACGGCGGCCGGCAGCACCCGCTCGGTGAGGTCGTAGACCCGTTCGAAGCCCGCGGTGCGCGAGCGGGCGGTCAGCGCCCCGACGTAGAACAGGTACTCCAGCGCGGCCTTGCCCGGGTGCCAGTTCCACATCTGCCCGGGGGTGCTGGGCCGCTGCTCACCGACCTCCGAGGCCCGCAGGGGGCCACCGTCGCGCACCCGGTCGAGCAGGTCGGCGACGTACCCGGGGCGTTCGCGCTGGACCCGCAGCATCGAGCCCCAGGCGTGCTGCTCGGCAGCGGCCATGCGCCAGCGCAGGAGCGGCTGCAGGGCGACGGGGAGGTAGGAGGCCTCGTGCGCCCAGTACTCGAACACGTGGTGCCGGGGGTGGTGCAACCGGTCGAGCGCGGCTCGCGGGTAGGGACCCAGCCGGCTGAACAGGGGCAGGTAGTGCGAGCGGGACAGCACGTTGACCGAGTCGATCTGCACCACCGCCAGCCGATCGACCGCGGCCCGCAGCTGACGGGCACCTGCTGGTCCGTCCGGGCGGGGGTCGGCGAGCCCCTGGGCAGCCAGGGCGACGCGACGCGCCAGCGGCGCGGACAGGCGGTCGACGGGCGGGACTCGGTGCACACCGTCGATCCTGCCCCGTGGGTACGACGGATCGCCCGGCCTAGGGTGCGGGGGTGCAGCTCACCGGACGCGCCGAGTCCTCGGTCCGCCCCGCCGTGCCGGCCGACGCGGCCGACATCGCCCGGGTGCAGCGGGTGACCTGGCGGACCGCCTACCGCGCCCTGCTGCCCGCCGACGCCCTCGACGCCTGGGACGACGACGCAGCGGCCACGGCGTGGCGCTCGGCCGTCGAGGCGCCGCCGACGCCGGGGCACGGGGTGCTGGTCGCGTGTGAGGGGTCCACCGTCGTCGGGTTCCTCGCCCACGCACCGGCCGAGCTGGCACCGCACGAGCCACGGTCACCCCACGGCCCGGCCGCAGAGCTGACCGCGCTGCTGGTGGAACCGCGCTGGGGGCGCCGCGGGCACGGCAGTCGACTGCTCGCTGCGGCCGTCGACCTCCTCGAGCCCGTCGGGGTGCGGGACCTGCGGATGTGGGTGCCCGAGGAGGACCGCGTCACGTCGGGTTTCCTGCAATCGGCGGGGTGGGCAGCAGATTCCTGGACCCGCGGCCTGGAGGCCGACGGACGGACGATCCGCGAGCGGCGCTGGCACGCGCTGCTCGCCGAAGACGGAGACCAGGCATGACCTTCGGCGGTTTCCCCGACGAGGGCCTCGTGTTCTACGAGGGCCTCGAGGCCGACAACAGCAAGTCCTACTGGGCCGAGCACAAGGCGGAGTACGAGCAGCACGTCCGCGCGCCCATGCTGGGCCTGGTCGAGGAGCTGACGGCCGAGTTCGGCACCGCGAAGCTCTTCCGCCCGTACCGCGACGTGCGGTTCGCCAAGGACAAGACGCCGTACAAGACGCACCAGGGCGCCGTGCTGCACCGCGAGGGCGGCGGACCCGGCGCCTGGTACGTGCAGGTCTCCGCCGACGGGTTGCACGTGGCCGGGGGCGCATGGCGCCTGCAGCCCGACCAGGTGGAGCGGTACCGCCGCGCGGTCGACGCCGAGCTCCCCGGGGCTCGCCTGCAGACGGTGGTCGACGAGCTGCGCGGCCGAGGTCTCACGATCGACGGCCACCGGCTCACCCGCACGCCGCGCGGCTACGCCGCCGACCACCCCCGGGCCGACCTGCTGCGCCACCGCTCGATCCACGGCGGACGGCACTGGACGCCGGAGGACTGGCTGGGCACCCGTGACGTGGTCGAGCGCGTGACGACGTCCTTCCGGGCGCTGCAACCGCTCGTGCAGTGGCTCCACGACAACGTCGGTGAGTCCACGGCGCCCCCCGAGCGCCGGCGCTGAACCGCGGCGGTCGGTTCCTGCCCGGAGGAGCCGACCGACGCGCATTGCGTCAGGAACGCAACAAGGGGGTCACAGCGTGTGCTGTGACCCCCTTGTCGGAAAGTGTGTCCGGCGGCGTCCTACTCTCCCACCCAGTCCCCCGGGCAGTACCATCGGCGCTGAGAGGCTTAGCTTCCGGGTTCGGAATGAGACCGGGCGTTTCCCTCTCGCCATGACCGCCGTAACGCTGTGAAAGTTTCCTCCCCCGGTTCACCCGGGTCAGCGGGTGGGTGGGGGCGGTGTGAACACACGGGTGTGTTCGTGCTTTCAGAACCGCACAGTGGACGCGAGACAAGTTGGTTCAACCCGTGAGGTCGAACGATTTTTGTTTGTTGT
>NZ_FMUH01000001.1 GCF_900101025.1 Klenkia marina
GTTCGCGAACGCGAAGAACAACGGCGTCGCGAAGAACAGCAGCATCACCGTGCCGTGCATGGTGAACAACTGGTTGTACTGCTCGTTGGACAAGAACTGCAGACCCGGACGAGCCAGCTCACCACGCATGAGCATGGCCATCAGGCCACCGATCATGAACCAGGAGAACGACGTGGCCAGGTACATCAAGCCGATGGTCTTGTGGTCCGTGGTCCGCAGCATCATCGAGAGCCGCGAACCCTTCTCGGCCACGTGAACCGGGGAAGGCCGGCTCACGATCGGAGCGGGGGCGATCGTCACGTCCGGGAGCTTAGACGGTGCTGTGCCCGCCGGTGAGGCGGACGGCGGCGCGTCCCCCGCCGACGGGGCCCGACATCGGCGCATGATCCGTCAAAGCCGCCCTGACCTGCGAAAACGCGAGATCGCCGGCAAGGGCGGGCTCCCGGTCGGAACCAGATCGTGACCAAGGGACGGTTTGGCGCACACCGGGGCTGGACACATGATCCTCCGCGCCGGAGAGACCGACGCACGACAGCACCACCGTCACACCCTGGAGGTCCCTGTGCTCTGGAACATCATCGTCCTCATCGTCATCGGCCTGGTCGCCGGCTTCATCGCCCGTGCGGTCATCCCCGGCAAGCAGGACATGTCCATCGTCGCGACCATTGTGCTGGGCATCATCGGCTCCCTGGTCGGCAACCTGCTCGGCGGTCTGATCAGCGGCCGCGGCTTTGAGCTCGGCACCGCCGGCTGGATCGGCTCGATCATCGGCGCCATCGTGGTCCTCGGCGTCTACGTCGCCGTCACCGGCCGCAAGAGCGTCCGCCGCTGACCCACGGCGGCCCACGCCGCCACCCCGTGCCCCGCTGAGGGGCACACCGCAGGACCTCCGACGGGGGCCCGGTCCCACAGACCGGGCCCCCGTTCGCGTGCCCGGACCGATCAGGCGCGGCGGTGGATCGACACCCGCACCGCCAGGCTCACCTCGACGGGCTCCGGCAGCGTCGCGAGCGCCGCGTCCAGCGCACCCGGGGCCAGGTGCCGGGCGTGCGGCCCCATGCCCACCAGCACCCGCACCGCCGCCCTGTCCAGCCGGAGGGTCTCGCGGTGCACGCGTTCGTCGACCTGCACGAGGTGCGGTTGGAGGGAGACGGCCAACCGGTCTGCCTTGTCCGGGTCGACCCGCAGCAGACCCAGCGGGCCGACCAGCTCCGCCAGGTGGTCGGCGGCCGGTGTCACGACCACCAGCCGCCCGGCCGGGGACAGCACCCGAGCGGTCTCGGGACCGTTGCGCGGGGCGAACACGACGAGCACCCGGTCGACCGAGCCGTCCCGCACCGGCAGACCCGCCCACGTGTCGGCCACCACCGCCATCGCCCGGGGGTGCGCCCGCGCCGCCCGTCGCGCGGCGTACCGCGAGACGTCCAGCACCACACCCGCCGCGCCCGGGACGGCGTCGAGCACCCCGGCCAGGTGCGCGCCGGTCCCGCCGCCCAGGTCGAGCACCGTGCCCGGCTGCCCGTCGGCCAGCACGGCCCCGGTCAGTGCGGCCGTGACCCCGGTGTAGTGGCCGGCGGCCAGGAAGTCGACCCGGTCGGCGACCATCGCGGCCGAGTCGCCCGGGTGCGGGCTGCCGGTGGGCGGCAGCAGGGCCACGTGACCCTGCCGGGCCCGGTCGAACGCGTGCCTGGCAGCGCAGCGCAGACCCGTGCCGACGTCCTCGAGCCCGGCCCGGCAGACGGGGCAGGCCAGGACCGCGACGGCGGCCGGCGGCAGCGGCGGGGTCACGTGCGGGTCACGTGCGGGGCGGCAGCCGGTGCAGGACGACGTCCCGCAGCCGGCCGGCGTCGGCGACGGCCGTGAGGTAGGTGCAGTGGGGCTGCCGGCGCCGGTCGGTCGGCGACCCGGGGTTGAGCAACCGGAGACCACCGGGGGCGACGGTGTCCCACGGGATGTGGCTGTGCCCGAAGACGAGGACGTCGACGTCGGGGTAGGCCGCCGCGCACCGCGCCTCCCGCCCGCTCGCCGTCCCGGTCTCGTGGACGACGGCGAACCGCACCCCCTCGAGCTCGACCCGGGCGACCTCGGGCAACCGCTCCCGCAGGACACCGTGGTCGTTGTTGCCCACGACGCCGACCAGCCGGCGGGACCGCACCTCGAGCTCGTCCAGCAGGGCGACGTCGACCCAGTCACCGGCGTGCAGCACGACGTCGGCGGACTCGACGGCGTCCCACACCTCGCCGGGGAGGTCCCGGGCCCGGCGGGGCAGGTGGGTGTCGGCGAGCACCGTCAGCGCGAGGGCCACCGGCGGCTCAGGCCTGCCGGCCGGCGAGGGCGCGCAGCCGTGCGTTGTAGGCGTCCAGCTCGCCGTTGCCGCTGCGGTCGATGGCCCGGTCGCGGGCCTTGTTGCGGCGCTGCTCGGAGCCGGCCCACTGGAAGAACACGACGGCCAGCACCAGCACGGTGGGCAGCTCGCCGAAGGACCAGGCGATGGCCCCGGCGGTGTTCTGGTCGCCCAGCGGGTCGACGCCCCACGAGGCCGGTGGGTTGGCGAAGGTCTCGACGACGAGGCTGCCCGCCATCATGATCGCCACCCCGAAGAAGGCGTGGAACGGCATCGGCAGCAGCAGCTCGAGCATCCGGCCGGCGTGGCCGACGGTGCGCGGCCACGGGTCGGCGCCCAGGATCGGTCCGAAGAACAGCAGCCCGGTGACGAGGAAGTGGGCCAGCATGAACTGGTGGCCCAGGGGGTCGGCCATGAGGTCGTCGAAGACCGGGGTGAAGTAGACGCCGTACAGGCTGACGATGAACAGCGGGATCGTGAAGCCCGGGTGCGAGACGAACCGGGCGAATCGGCTGTGCAGCGCCTCCAGCAGCAACGCGCGCGGTGCGCCGGCCGCTCCCCTGCCCCGCGGGAGCGTGCGCAGCGCCATGGTCACCGGGGAGCCGAGCAGCAGCAGCAGCGGCGAGACCATGGACAGCACCATGTGCTGGGCCATGTGCACGCTGAACAGCACCATCGAGTAGCCGTGCAGCTCGGTACCGGTGACGGCGAAGAGCGACACGGCACCGGTGCCGAAGGAGAGCGTGCGCCACCACGGCCAGCGCACCCCGGCGCGGCGCAGCCGGGCGAGCCCGACGAGGTAGGCGACCAGGGCCAGGACCGTCAGGTAGGCGATCCAGGACCAGCCGTCGAGGTGGGGGGTGAACAGCCGCGCCCACGTGGGCGGGTCGGTGGGCATCCACATGTCCGAGTGGTCGTGCACTCCCCCACTGTTCCACCAGTGCCCCGGGTCGTGCTGGGGCGGCCTCGGTGCAGGGTCCCGCGGGACGCGGAGCGTCTCGCGGGGGGCACCGAGGTCCTTCCTCAATCGTGGACGGGTGCCTCGTGCGCCCGGTGCGAGGCCGACTCGAGCTGGAACGTGCAGTGCTCGACGTCGAAGTGACCTCCCAGGCAGGCGCACAGCGCGTCGAGCACCCGGCCGCCGTGCCCGTCGGCGAGGACGTCGTCGTCGACCACCACGTGCGCGGACAGGACGGGCAGGCCCGAGGTGATCGTCCAGGCGTGCAGGTCGTGCACCCCGACGACGCCGTCGACGCCGAGGACGTGGCTGCGGACCTCGTCGAGGTCGACCCCGCGGGGCGCGGCCTCGAGCAGGACGTCGAGGGCGTCGCGCAGCAGCGACCAGGCCCGCGGCAGCACCAGGGCACCGACGACGAAGGAGGCCACGACGTCGGCCGGCGTCCAGCCGGTGGTGGCGATGACGACCGCGGCGACGATGACCGCGACCGACCCCAGGGCGTCGCCGAGCACCTCGAGGTAGGCCCCCCGCATGTTGAGCGACTCGCCCTGCCCCTGCCGCAGCAGCGCCAGCGACACCAGGTTGGCCACCAGACCGACGACCGCCACGGTGAGCATGAGCCCGGACCGGATCTCGGGCGGGTCGCCGATGCGGCGCACCGCCTCGACGACGACGTAGACCCCCACGCCGAGGAGCAGGAGCCCGTTGCCGACGGCGGCCAGCACCTCGATGCGCTGCAGCCCGAAGGTGCGCCGCCCCGACGCCGGTCGCTGGGCGAGCGTCACGGCCACGAGCGCCAGGGCGATGCCGAGGGTGTCGGTGGCCATGTGCGCGGCGTCGGCGAGCAGGGCCAGCGACCCCGACAGCACCGCGCCGACGGCCTGCACGACGAGCACCGTGGCGGTGATGGCCAGCACGAGACCCAGGCGCCGGCGGTGGCCGGCGGAGGCCGTGCCACCCGGGGGCACGTGCGCGTGGGAGTGGGAGTGCCCGTGGTCGTGGCCCATCAGCCACGCCCGTCGCATGCAGGATCGCGCATACCAGCAGTGTGCCCCATCGCCCCCGCGACGACGAACGCCCCGCCCCGGGTACCGGGACGGGGCGTCGCGCAGGACTGCCTCAGGAGACGACGACGCCTCGCGCGGCCAACCACGGGACGGGGTCGACCTTCTCGCCGTCGATGCCGCCGACGTGCACCTCGAAGTGCAGGTGGGGGCCGGTGGACTGCCCCTGGTTGCCCAGCAGTGCGATGGTGTCGCCGGCCTTCACCACCTGGCCCTCGGTCACGAGGATCTGCTCCATGTGGCCGTAGACGGTGACGTCGCCGTTCTCGTGCTGGATGTAGACCGCCTGCCCGAAGCCACTGGCCGGGCCGGCCTTGACCACGACGCCGTCCATGGCGGCGTACTCGGGCGTGAGCATGGGCGCGGCGAGGTCGATGCCGGCGTGCAGGGTGCCCCACCGGTAGCCGAAGGTGCTCGACAGCCGGGCGCCGTCGACGGGCAGCACGGCCTTGGGACGGGCGGCCTCCTCGGCCGCGGCGACCGCGGCCTGGTCGGCAGCGGCCTGCGTCTCCGCGGCCGCGGCCTGGGCGTCCTCCCGCTGGGCGCGGCTGGCGGCGATGCGCTGCAGTTCGCTGACCGCGTCGGTCTCGGCGAGGGCGGCGTCGGGTGCGGCCTCCAGGCCGAGGGCGTCGGCCACGCTGGTGACCTCGGCCGCGGTGGCCTCGGCGGCGGTGACGGCGGCGCCGGCGGAGCTGTCGGCCTGGGCCTGCGGGTCACCGGTGGTCATCAGACCCACCCCGGTGGCACCGACGAGCGCGGCGGCCAGGTAGAGGGTGGGCTTGCGCATGCGGGCCGGGCCCGCGAGCACACCGCGGGCCGGCTTGGCCTGGCGGTGCCGGCCACGGGGTACGCGCCCCTCGGCGATGGCGGCGATGATCTCGGCGGCCGAGACCTCGACGTCCTCGCGTGGCTCGTCGGCGAGCACGAGGTCGCCGTCGCGGGCGTCGGCGAGGTCGACGGGCTCGGCGTCGGGGGCGACGTCACCGGTGATGTCGTCGGTGAGGTCGCGCCCCGAGCGGCGGGCGACCGCACGGATGGCGGCGTCGGTGGCGGGTCCTGCGACGAGCACGGGGCGGGCGGCGAGGTCGTCGGCCCACACGCCGACGATCGCGTTCCACTCACCCGTGGAGGGGTTGCGGGTGTCGAGGGACAGCGCCCCACCGAGCTGTCCGAGCCCACCTGTCGCCAGGAGCGGTTCCGGGTGTTGCGGGTTCATGCACCTGGCTTTCGTCAGCGTTCTCGGGGGGGTGGGCGGGGCCCATGTAAACATGCCGTGACCTGCTCGTGACCAGATCGGGGCGCAGATCACGTCGTCTTTGTGGTGCAGGTCACCACGAGACCTGCCAACGCGGCACCCTCCGTGATGTCGTGCGTGCACAGCGCTGCCCGCTCGACACGGGCTGTCGCGGGGTGTGACGGAATGCAGTCGAACGACAGCTGCGCGTCCGGTTGGTACGCCCGGGGGTGTCATCGCGTTTCGTCAGGAACAGAAGCGTTCCGGTCCCGCCGTGTCCGGCACGTGACCGGTCTCATGGGCGGGGCTGGATGGATCCGGGGCGTCGATGGCCTTGGCTGCAGGTAGACACCTGTACCCGTCGCAGAGGACCGTCGTGCCCCGCGCCCTGCTCGCCCTGTCCATCGGTGCCTTCGGCATCGGCACCACCGAGTTCGTCGTCATGGGGATGCTCCCCCAGATCGCCGACGGCCTGGACGTCTCCGTCTCCGCCGTCGGGCTGCTGATCAGCGCCTACGCCGTCGGCGTCGTCGTCGGTGCGCCCACCCTCACCGCCCTGGGTGTCCGGTTCACCCCCAAGCAGACGCTGGTCGCGCTCATGGCGGTGTTCGTCGTCGGCAACGTGCTCTCCGCGCTGGCCCCCACCTACGCCACGCTCGTCGTCGCCCGGGTGATCACCGCCCTGGCGCACGGCTCCTTCTTCGGCGTCGGAGCCGTGGCCGCCCGCCGGCTGGTCCCCCGCGACAAGGCCACCCAGGCGATCTCGCTGATGTTCGCCGGGCTGACCCTGGCCAACGTCGTCGGTGTCCCGCTGGGCACCTTCGTCGCCCAGCAGGCGAGCTGGCGCATCGTCCCCGCGGCCTGCGCGGTGATCGGCCTGGTCACGATCGCGGGCCTGCTGGCCTGGATGCCCGCGCTCACCGGCGAGCCCACCGACCTGCGCAGCGAGCTGAAGGCCTTCCGTCGCCGCCAGGTCTGGATGGTGCTCGGTGTGACCATGATCGGGTTCGCGGCCCTCTTCGCCGTCTACTCCTACGTCTCGCCCATCCTCACCGAGCTGGGCGGGCTGTCGGAGGGCTGGGTGACGCCGATCCTGGCCCTGTTCGGCATCGGCACCACCATCGGCATGCTCGCCGGTGGCCGCTTCGGCGACCGGTTCGGGCTCAAGGCCGTCGTGGGCAGCCTCGTGCTCAGCGCCGCGCTGCTGGCCGCCTTCGCGCTGACCGCCCGCACGCCGGTCGCCGCCGTCGTCCTGCTCGTGCTCTTCGGCGCGGTCTCCTTCGCCGCCGGTCCGGTCGTGCAGAACAAGGTGATCGAGGCCGCCCGCGTGCGCGGTGGCTCGCTGGTCTCCGCCGCCAACCAGGGCGCGTTCAACGTCGCCAACGCGGTCGGCGCCGCGCTCGGGGCCGCCGTCCTGTCGGCCGGGTACGGCTACACGGCCCCGATCTGGGTCGGTGCCGCACTGGCCCTCGCCGGCACGGTGCTCTGCCTGGTCGCCGTCCGCACCGAGCGGCGCGACACCCGCTCCCCCGACCCCGTCGTGGTCGACGTCGACGTCTGGGAGCGGGAGACCGCCTGCGTCGCCGTGCGCTGAGCGGCACCCGGGAGTAGACCGGGGACATGACGACGACGGCAGACCACGCCGGCCAGTTCCGCCTCGGCGACCGCACCGTGCAGCGCATGGGCTACGGCGCCATGCAGCTGGCCGGCCCGCACGTCATGGGCCCGCCGGCCGACCGCGACGCCGCCGTCGCCGTGCTGCGGCGGGCGGTCGAGCTCGGCGTCGACCACGTCGACACCAGCGACTACTACGGCCCGCACGTGACCAACGAGATCATCCGCGAGGCCCTGCACCCCTACCCCGAGCAGCTCACGGTCGTGACCAAGATCGGTGCCCGCCGGACGCCGGAGGGCGAGTGGCCCGAGGCGCTGGGCGCCGACGAGCTGCGGCAGGCGGTGCACGACAACCTCGACCACCTGGGCCTGGACGCGCTGCACGTGGTGAACCTGCGGATGCCCGGGTTCGCCGAGCCGGTCGAGCGGTCGGTGGCCGAGCCGATGGAGACGATGGCCGCCCTGCAGGCCGAGGGGCTGGTGCAGCACATCGGGGTCAGCAACGTCAGCCCCTCGATGCTCGCCGAGGCGCGGTCGATCGCACCGGTGGTGTGCGTGCAGAACCACTACAACCTCGTGCACCGCGACGACGACACCCTGGTCGACGCCCTCGCCGCCGACGGCATCGCCTACGTGCCCTTCTTCCCGCTCGGCGGGTTCAGCCCGCTGCAGTCGGCGGGGCTGGCCTCGGTGGCGCAGCGGCTGGGCCGCACCCCGATGCAGGTGGCGCTGGCCTGGCTGCTGGCCCGCTCCCCCAACCTGCTGCTCATCCCGGGCACGTCGTCGGTCGACCACCTCGAGCAGAACCTCGACGCGGGCGCGCTCGACCTGGGCCCGGACGACCTCGCGGAGCTGGACGCGCTGGCCTGATCAGGCCACGGCGACCGGGGCCCCCAGCACGCGGTCGAGGTAGGCGTTGGTCAGCACCCCGGTGGGGTCCAGGCGGTCGCGCACGGCCACGAACTCGCCGAACCGGGGGTAGCGCTCGGCCAGCCTGGCTGCGTCGAGGCCGTGCTCCTTGCCCCAGTGCGGCCGCCCGCCCACGTCGGCGGCCATCGCCTCGAAGGTGGCGAAGTAGTCGGTCGGGTCGCTGCGGGCCGGCACGTGGACGGCGACGTAGGCGGTGTCGCGCCCCGAGGCCGTGGACAGCGGGACGTCGTCGGCGGCGGCGTAGCGCACCTCGGTGGGGATGGGCAGCCGCCAGCCGCGCGCCACGGTCTGCCGGGCCAGCTCGCGGAGCAGACCGGGGACGGTGTCGCGCGGGACGGCGTACTCGCTCTCGCGGAACCGGAACCGCCGGGCGGAGACGAACACGCGGTGCGAGAGGTCGGTGGCGGTGCGCGGGCTCAGCGCCGTCGAGGCGAACCGGGCCAGCGGCGGCACCAGGGCCGGCACCCGGCGCCCGGTGGCGATGAGCGCTGCGTAGGCACCGTTGGCGAGCAGCTCGTCCTCCCACAGCGCCTGCCACCGGGGCAGCGGCGCGAGGCCCTCGGAGACCGGCACCCGGGTGTTGCGCTTGGCCAGGCACGTGTCGGTGTGCGGGAACCAGTGGAACTCGACGTGGTCGGCCGACGTCATGAACCCGTCGAGGTCCTCGAGCACCTCGGCCAGCGGCATCGGCCCCTCCTCCATGCGCAGCGCGAACGCCGGCACCGCCTGCAGCGTGACGGTGGACAGCACCCCGAGGGCCCCCAGGCCGAGCCGGGCGGCGGCGAAGACCTCGGGTTCGTGGTCCGCGGAGCAGTCCAGCACGGCGCCGTCCGGGGTGACCAGCTGCAGGGCGCGCACCTGGGTGGGCAGTCCGCCGAAGGCGGCCCCGGTGCCGTGCGTGCCGGTGGACAGCGCCCCGGCGACGGTCTGCCGGTCGATGTCCCCCAGGTTGGTCAAGGCCCAGCCCTCACGTGCCAGCGCCGTGTTGAGCCGGTGCAGGGGGATGCCGGCCTGCACGGTGACCAGGCCGTCGGGGGCGATGTCGACCAGGTCGGCGTGCCGGTCGAGTACGAGCTGCACCTGCTCGGGCCGGCCGATGCCGGAGAACGAGTGCCCGCTGCCGATCGGGCGCACCCGGCGGCCGGCGACGGACGCCTCGTGCAGCACCGTGGCGATCTCGCCGGTCGTGCGCGGGTGCCGCACGTCGATGCCCTCGGCCCGTTGGTTGCCCGCCCAGTTCCGCCACCGCACGGGCGTCATCGTGCCCGCTGCACCCGCGCCTCGTCGAACACCGGCTCGGGTGTCTCGCGCACCCGTCCGTCGGAGCCGAACACCAGGAACCGGTCGAACGAGCGGGCGAACCACCGGTCGTGGGTCACCGCGACGACCGTGCCGTCGAAGGCGGCCAGCGCCTGCTCCAGCGACTCGGCGGAGAGGACGTCGAGGTTGTCGGTGGGCTCGTCGAGCAGCAGCAGCGTCGCCCCCGACAGCTCGAGCAGCAGCACCTGGAACCGCGCCTGCTGACCACCGGACAGCGACCGGAACAGCGAGTCGCCGGCCGCGGCCAGCCCGTACCGGCGCAGCACCGCCATGGCCTTGCCGCGGTCGATGCCGGGGCGTCCGGGCTCGCCGTGCCAGAGCAGGTCGGTGAGGGTGCGCTCCATCCACTCGGGGTGGGCGTGGGTCTGGGCGAAGAACCCGGGGACGACGCGCGCGCCCAGCTTCCACGTGCCGGTGTGGTCGACGTCCTGACCGGCCAGCAGCCGCAGGAAGTGCGACTTGCCGGCCCCGTTGGACCCCAGGACGGCGACCCGGTCGCCGTAGTCGAGCTCGACGTCGAAGGGCTTCATCAGCCCGGTCAGCTCGAGGTCGGCGGCGACCAGCACCCGCACGCCGGTGCGGCCGCCCTTGAGCCGCATGGCGACCTCCTGCTGCGGCGGGCGCTCGGGCGGCGGGCCGGCGGCCTCGAACTTGGCCAGCCGGGTCTGCATGGCGTGGTAGCGGTTGGCCATGTCCGGGGAGTTGGCGGCCTGCTGCTGCATGGTGCGGGTGAGGTCGACCAGGCGCTGGTGCTCCTCCTCCCAGCGCAGCCGCAGCTCGGCCATGCGCTCGTGCCGGGCCTCCCGCGCCGCGGGGTAGGTCTGCCAGTTGCCGCCGTGCACCCAGGCGGTGCCGCCCTCGACGGTGACCACCCGGGTGGCGACGGTGTCCAGCAGCTCGCGGTCGTGGCTGACGAACAGCACGGTCTTGCGGGTCTCGGCCAGCCGGGCCTCCAGCCACCGCTTGCCGGGCACGTCGAGGTAGTTGTCCGGCTCGTCGAGCAGCAGCACCTGGTCGGGTCCGCGCAGCAGGCACTCCAGTGCCAGGCGCTTCTGCTCACCGCCCGACAGCGTCTGCAGCTCGCGGTACTTGCACTGCTCGTAGGGGACGCCGAGCGCGGCCACCGTGACGGTGTCCCAGGTGACCTCGACGTCGTAGCCGCCGACGTCGCCCCAGTGCGCCAGGGCGTTGGCGTAGGCCATCTGGGCCGGCTCGTCGTCGCGCTCCATCATCGTCAGCTCGGCGGCCTCGACGGCGTGCCACGCCTCCCCCACCGCCCGCGGGGCGAGGTCGACGAGGAACTGCTGCACGCTCGTGGCGTCGCGCACCGAGCCGATGAACTGGCGCATGACGCCCAGGCCGCCCACCAGCGCGACCGATCCGGAGTCCGGGGTCAGGTCACCGGTGATGATGCGCAGCAGCGTGGTCTTGCCGGCGCCGTTCTCCCCCACCAGCGCGGCGACCGCGCCGTCGCCCACCCGGAACGAGACGTCGTCGAGCAGCACCCGCCCGTCGGGCAGGGTGAAGCGGATCCCGGTGACGTCGACGTAGCCCACGCCGTCCAGTCTCGCCGACGGCGTCGAGCGGGTTCAGCCCAGCAGGATCGAGAAGACCACGGCACCGGCGGCGAGCACCATCGACAGGACGACGATGCCCGCCACCACGCGCTGCTTGTCCCGGTCCATCATGGCCGGACCGTAACCGGCTCAGACGGTGGCGGCTGGCTGGAACTGCGTGGGGGCGAAGCCGGCGGCCTGCTCCATCTCGCGCACCAGCGGCATCACCTTCGCGCCGAAGGCCTCGATCTCCTCCTGGAAGTGCAGGAAGCCGCAGAGGAAGAGGTCGACCCCGTGCCGGCGGAACTCGACGATGCGCTCGGCGATCTGCTCGGGCGTGCCGATCAGGTTGGTCTTGAAGCCGTCGTTGTACTGCACGAGGTCCTCGAAGGAGGAGTCGGCCCACATGCCCTTCTTGTCCCCGGTCGAGCTGCCGGCCTGCGCGACGGCGTCGCGGAACCCCTCGACGGCGGGCTTGTTCGCCTTGGCCACGATCTCGCGGAGGGTCTCGTGCGCCTCGGCCTCGGTGTCGCGGGCGATGACGAAGCCGTTCAGGCCGAAGCGCACCCGGCGGCCCAGCGGGTCGGCGACCGCGCGGACGTCGCGGATCTGCTCGTCGATGCCGGCGAGGTCCTTGCCGTTGGAGAAGTACCAGTCGCTGACCCGGCCGGCCATCTGCCGGGCCGCGGTGGAGTTGCCGCCCTGGAAGATCTCGGGGTGCGGCCGGCCCGGTGAGGACAGCGGCTTGGGCTGCAGGTCGAAGTCGCGGAAGCGGTAGAAGTCGCCGCCCAGGGTGTAGCCGTCCTCGGTCCAGATGCCGCGCAGGGCGGAGATGAACTCCTCCGAGCGGCGGTAGCGCTCGTCGTGCTCGAGCCACGGCTCGCCCATGGCGGTGAACTCGCCCTTGAACCAGCCCGAGACGACGTTGACCGCGAACCGCCCGTTGCTGAGGTGGTCGGCGGTGGCCCCGAGCTTGGCCAGCACACCGGGCTGCCACATGCCGGGGTGGACGGCGGCGATCAGCTTGAGCCGCTCGGTGGCCAGCAGCAGCGCGAGGGAGAAGGAGACCGACTCGTGCTGGTAGGCCGCGCTGTAGCTGGCCATGTAGCGCACCTGCGACAGCGCGTACTCGAAGCCGACCTGCTCCGCGGTCTGGGCGAGCTTCTTGTTGTAGTCGTAGCCCCAGTCGGTGCGCTGCTCGATGGTCGAGGTGACCAGGCCGCCGCTGACGTTGGGGACCCAGTAGGCGAACTTGGCGGCCTGCAGCTCGTCGTCGGGGGTGGTGGGTGCGCTCATGGCGGGATGTCCTCAGCAGGTCGGGAGATGGGCGTGCGAGGGCCGGCGGGATCGCCGCCGGGGTGGCGCCTGGGGTGGGAGCGGTCGCTCAGCGCAGACAGGCGGAGGTGCACACCAGGGCGAAGTCCACGACGCGACGACGCGTCAGCTCCTGGGTGCGCACGCGCCGAGGAAACCACACCGACCTGGTGGACTTCACCTCGAGGCGGGTCGCGTTCCCCACAACAACGTGTCCAGGGCGGTGCCGGCCTCGACCTCCCGGGTGACCTGCTCGCAGCGGTCGACGTCCAGCAGTGCGGCGACCGGGGCCAGCCGGTCGACCGAGTGCAGGATCGCGGTGTCCTGCGGGCCACCCACCCCGTGCACGACGTTGTCCACGTCGTGGCCCAGCACGAGCAGCCGACCACCGGGCCGCAGCCAGCCCACCGCACGGGTGAGCAGGTCCACGGTCTCGGCCTCGGGCAGGTGCAGGTAGGCCACGAGCACGAGGTCCAGGGACGTGTCGGCGGCCCGCCAGGTGGTCGCGTCGGCGACCGCCCACTGCACGTCCCGGCCGTAGGTGGTCGCCCGCCCGCGGTCGAGGCCGACGGCGGAGAAGTCGACCGCGGTGACCCGCCAGCCCCGGGCGGCCAACCAGAGCGCGTGCCGCCCCTCCCCCGCGGCCAGGTCGACGGCGTCGCCGGGCGGCAGGTCGGCGCACAGCTGCGCCACCAGGGGGTTCGGGGTGGCCGACCACTGCTGCTTCTCGGCGTAGCGGGCGTCCCAGTCGGTGGCGTGCACGGCGCGCAACCTAACCGCCGTGGCTGTGCGGTGGGGCCTCCCGCCGCACGGCACGCCCGTTTGGCCCTCCCGCGGCGACGGGCATGACGACGTGGTCTCGCGTCCAGAGAACCGGCGTCGGCATCCCCCACCCCCGAACCCAGGGAGAGCAATGCCTCCGGCACCCAAGCCCGACCAGTCCGCCCCCGCGCAGGTCAGCCCGACCGGTGTCCCGTTCGAGGCCGCCGACGGCGACCGCGACCCGCGCGCCCAGGGCGGCGACGTCCTGACCTCGCCGAACGGCGTGCGCATCCCGGACACCGATCACGCGCTCAAGGCCGGTCGTCGCGGGCCGACGCTGCTGGAGGACTTCCACCTCCGCGAGAAGATCAGCCACTTCGACCACGAGCGCATCCCCGAGCGGGCCGTGCACGCCCGCGGCGCCGGGGCGCACGGCGTGTTCACCGCGAACGGGTCGGCGGCCAGCATCACGCGGGCACCGGTGCTGGCGGAGAAGGGGCTGGAGACGCCCGTGTTCGTGCGGTTCTCCACCGTGCTGGGCTCGCGCGGCTCGGCCGACACCGCCCGGGACACCCGCGGGTTCGCGACGAAGTTCTACACCAAGGAGGGCACCTGGGACCTGGTCGGCAACAACATGCCGGTCTTCTTCATCCAGGAGGCCATCAAGTTCCCCGACCTCGTCCACGCGGCCAAGCCCAGCCCGAACCGGGAGATCCCGCAGGCGCAGTCGGCGCACGACTCGTTCTGGGACTTCGTGTCGCTGCACACCGAGGCCACCCACCACACGCTGTGGAACATGAGCGACCGGGGCATCCCGCGCAGCTACCGGATGATGGAGGGCTTCGGCGTCCACTCGTTCCGCCTGGTCAACGAGGCGCGGGAGACCGTGCTCGTGCAGTTCAAGTGGACCCCCAAGCTCGGCGTGCACTCCCTGACCTGGGAGGAGGCGCAGCTGGCGATGGGCACCGACCCCGACTTCCACCGCCGCGACCTCGCCGATGCCATCGAGGCCGGCGCGTTCCCCGAGTGGGAGCTGGGCGTGCAGGTGTTCCCGGACGACGAGGAGCAGATGTACGAGGGCATCGACCTGCTGGACTCGACGAAGATCGTGCCGGAGGAGATGGTGCCGGTGCAGACGATCGGCACGCTGCGGCTGACCGGCAACCCGACCAACTACTTCAGCGAGACCGAGCAGGTGGCCTACAACACCGGCCACGTCGTCCCGGGCATCGAGTTCACGAACGACCCGCTGCTGCAGGGCCGCAACTTCTCCTACCAGGACACCCAGCTCACCCGCCTCGGCGGGCCGAACTGGACCCAGCTGCCGATCAACCGCCCGCACGTGCCGGTGAACGACAACCAGCGCGACGGGTTCATGCAGCAGGGCGTGCCGACCGGCGAGGCGCCCTACTCCCCCAACACCGTCGACGGCGAGAGTCCGCAGCCGGCCGACTGGGCCGACGGCGGGTACGTCGTCGTGCCGCGGAAGGTCGAGGGCGAGGTCGTCCGCGAGGTCGCGTCGTCCTTCGAGGACCACTTCAGCCAGCCGGCGATGTTCTACGCCTCGCTGTCCGACGTGGAGAAGACGCACGTGGTCGAGGCGTACACGTTCGAGCTCGGCAAGGTGTACGAGCAGGCGATCAAGGAGCGCGTGCTCGGCGTGCTGGTGAACATCGACACCGAGCTGGCCACGCTCGTCGCCGAGGGCCTCGGCCTGCCGGTGCCCTCGGGCAAGCCCGCCGAGCACCTGCCCCCGTCGCCGGCCCTGGCCCAGGTGAAGGGTGAGTCGTTCCCGCTGGACGGCCGGCTGGTCGCCGTCGTCGCGGGGCCGGACTCCGACCTCGCCGGGATCGCGTCCCTGCGCACCGCCCTGCAAGCCGAGGGCGTGCAGCTCAAGGTGCTCGCACCCCGCGGCGGCGTGCTGGGCACGGGCAAGGACCAGCAGGTCGTCGAGCGGACGAACGTCACCGCCCGCTCCATCGAGTTCGACGCGGTCGTGGTCGCCGACGGCGCCCCCGACGACGGGGACATCAAGGCGACGATCCTGCTGCAGGAGGCGCTGCGCCAGCTCAAGCCGTTCGCCGCCTGGGGCTCGGGCGCCGACGTGCTCACCTCGGCCGGGGTGTCCGGGCCGGGCGTGTTCACCGGCTCGTCGGTGGACGACGTCGTCGCGGACCTGGTCGCCGCGATGGGTCAGCACCGGGTGTGGGAGCGGGCCGACCTGGTCACCGCCTCCGCCGTCCCGCCGGCGGTCTGATCGACCCACCTCCGCCGCCCCCGGGCGGCGGAGGTGGCAGCCTGACCGGGTGACCTGGTTCGTGCGCGGCTTCGCCGCGGTGGCCGCGGCGCTGGCCGTGGTCGCCCTCGTTGCCGGGCACCCGCTGCCCGGGTCGGGCATGGCGCTGACCGCGGTCGGGCTGCTCATCACCTCGGTGGACACCCGACGGCGCGAGGCCGAGCGGCGGGCGGCCTTCGCCCAGCGGCTGCGGGCCGCCCGCCGCGAACCGCAGGCCGCGGTCGTCGTCGGCCGCCTGCCGGGCGGCCTCACGGCTCGGCTGGTCCCGGTCTGGGTGGACGTCGACGGCGAGGCCCGCGGCCAGCTCGCACCCGGGGTCCAGGAGGTCTTCCCCGTGTCGGCGGGTGCCCGGGTCGTCACCGTCCGCCGTCCCTGGTCCTCGGGCCGCCCGCTGCAGGTGTTCGTCCCACCGGGCGGCACCGCCGTCGTCGACGCCTGACCCGGGGCCCGCTCAGTCCAGCTGGTCCGGCGTCCAGGGCGACGGGCCCCGGATCGGCGGCCGCTGTCGGTCGGGGGTCCGGGCTGTCGATCCACCCGAGGCGGCCCGGCGGCCACACGATGAGCGACGCCTTGCCGATGACGTCGTCGACCGAGATGGGGCCGTGGTCGCGGGAGTCCGCGGAGTTCGACCGGTGGTCGCCCATCACCCACAGCTGCCCGTCGGCGAGGGTCACCGGGCCGAACGGGCGGGCGTCGTCCTCGAACAGGTACGGCTCGTCGAGGGGCTGCCCGTCGACGAGCACCCGGCCCTGGTCGTCGCAGCACTGCACGGTCTGCCCGCCCGTGGCGATGACCCGCTCGACGAAGTCCTCGTCGCTGGGCGCCGCCAGCCCCACCGCCCGGCCCACGAACAGCGCGGCCCGGCCGAACCGCGACGACGGCTCGGAGGTGGTCACCTCGGGGTCCAGCTCGCCGGGCCCTGGAACACCGCCGTGCCGCAACCGGCGGTGACCGACGGAGCGCGGCCGACCTCGACGACCTTCGAACATCGGTTCTGAGCTGGGCTTTCGTCTTGTCCGGCCCAGTCCCGACCGGTAGACTTCGAACACCTGATCGAACAGCGGCGGGAGGTGTGCGGGGTGGGTGAGCTCGGCACCGGCGCTGCGTTCGACCCGTTCCCCGACACCGGCCTGTTCGGCGTCTCCTCCCCTGCCGACGCAGCGGCCGCCGCGTGGGCGGCGCTGGACGCCGAGGTCGCCGCGACCCGGTCAGCCGAGTGCGAGGCGGCGCCGGCCCCCGCCGCGACCGACCGGGCCGCACGCACCGCCGAGCGGGATGCAGCCCAGCAGCTGTCGACGACCGTGCCCGCCGACGTCGCCGCGGTCCTCGACGCCGCGATCGGCCTGGTCGCCGCCCAGACACCCCTCGGTGGGCCGGGGGTGGTCGCACCGGCTCTGCTGGCGCGGGTGCGGGGGCTGGCGCAGCTGGCCAACGTCGTCGACACCGCCCTGGCGCACGCAGTCCGGGCCGCGGAGAACGCCCAGGCCGCAGAGTTCGACGGCCACAAGACCATGCGGGCGTGGCTGCCCGGGCACCTGAACGTCTCACCCGCCACCGCGGCCCGCCTGGTCCGCGCCGGACGCACGCTGGAGCAGCTGCCCACCTGGGACGTCGAGGCCACCGCCGGGCGGATCACCCCGGACCAGACCGCCACGGTCTCCAAGGTCGCCACCCCCGCTCGCCTGGCCGCGGCCGCCGAGCTGGGCGTCGGGGTTGCCGACCTGGACGCCGAGCTCACCGCCTGCGCCACCGGACCCACCCCCGACACCCTCGGCCCGGTGGTCAAGCGCGCGTTGGACTGGATCGACCCCGACGGCCCCGAACCCGACCCCACCCGCCGCCGCGAACTCCACCTGAACCGGGACACCGGCTCCTTCCACGGCCGTCTCGACGAGGTCGGCTTCGAGAAGCTCGCCACCGCCCTGACCGCCTACCAGCAAGCCGGCCGCGGCAAGGACGACGACCGCACCCACGCCCACCAGATGGCCGACGCCCTCACCCAGCTCGCCGACAACGCCCTGGCCTCGGCGACCACCCCGGTGCTGCGCGGCAACCGAGCCCACGTCGCGGTCACCATCGACGCCGAGGACCTCTTCGACCCCGACACCGTGACCGACGCTGCGCGGCTGGGCTCCGGGCAGCAGGTGTCCAACGAGACGGCCCGGCACGTCGCCTGCGACTCGGCCATCACCCGCGTCCTGTTCGGTGAGGACGGCATGCCGCTGAACATCGGCCGCACCCAACGCCTGGTGCCCGCCCACATCCGCCGCGCCGCCGAGGCCCGCGACGGCGGTTGTGTCTTCGCCGGCTGCCACAACCCCACCTGGTGGTGCGACGCCCACCACGTCGCCGGGTGGGTCGCCGACCACGGCGAGACCAGCGTCGAGAACACCGCCCTGCTCTGCGAACGCCACCACACCCAGGTCCACCACGGCTACTCGGTGCGATGGGACCCCGACCACCACCGATGGCGCACCCACCGACCCGACGGCGACGAGATCACCACCGGCTACCCATCACCCCGGGGCGAGCCCGGTCGTCGTTGAGCAGTCGCCCCCCAGCTCAGGTCGAGGACCGGTCCAGCCGGGTCGCCGACACCTGCAGCGGCGGCGGGCCGACCGCCGAGTGGAACGGGTCGTGGCGACCATCGTGCTCGGCCGGCTCGGCTGAGCCGGCCAACCGCCCGGCTCAGTCCACCCCGGCCCGGGTCACCCTCGTGGTCTCAGCGGCGGAAGCGGACGGTCTGGCCCGGGGCGAGCTGGGCGCAGCAGTCGACGTCGGCGTCGGCCACGTAGCCGATGACCGGGTAGCCGCCGGTGACGGGGTGGTCGGCCAGGAACAGCACCGGCTGCCCGGACGGCGGCACCTGCAGCGCACCCCGCACCATGCCCTCGCTGGCCAGCTCGCCGTCCCGCTGCCGGGCGAGCTCCGGCCCCGCCAGCCGGAGACCGACCCGGTTGCTGTCGCCGGTCACCGACCAGGAGGTGGTGGCCAGGGTGCGGTGCACGTCGTCGGCGAACCAGTCCGCCCGCGGGCCCGGCCGCACCGCCACGACCAGTTCCCCCGCCGTCGGCTCGGCGACCGCGGCGACGTCGACGCCGGGCCACGGGCCCGCCGTCCCGACCGGGAGCACGTCGCCGGCTGCCAGCGGGGCCGGGCCCAGGCCCGAGAGCAGGTCGGTCGACCGGGACCCCAGCACCGGGTCGACCGCGATGCCACCGCGCACCGCGAGGTAGCTGCGCAGACCGCTCACCGGCGTGCCCAGCCGCAGCGTCGACCCCGCCGGCACCCAGGTCGGCGACGCGTACGGCGTCCCGGTGCAGCGCGCGCCGGTCAGCGCCACCCACACCCCGGCGTCGGCCCGCACGAGCAGCCCGCCGGCGGTCACCTCGAGCACCGCAGCACCCACCGGGTTGCCGACCAGCCGGTTGGCCAGTGCCGCCGACGCCCGGTCGCACGCCCCCGACCGGCCGATGCCCTCGGCGGCCCGGCCGGGTCGGCCCAGGTCCTGCACGGTCGTGAGCGGCCCCGGGGCCAGCACGGTGAGCGTCACCCGGCGTCCCGGAACCGCACCCGCACACCCGGCCGCAGCAGCGCCGCCGGGTCCCGGTCGACGTCGAACATCGCCAGGTCGGTGCGGCCCACCAGCTGCCAGCCGCCCGGGGACTCCCGCGGGTACACGCTGCTGAACTCCCCCGCCAGCGCCACCGACCCGGCCGGCACGCGGGTCCGCGGGGTCGACCGGCGCGGGATGGCCCAGTCGCCGTCCGCCGCCGTCGCGTAGCCGAAGCCGGGGGCGAAGCCGCAGAACGCCACCGTCCACACGGTGCCGGTGTGCCGGGCCACGACCTCGGCCGGCGAGCAGCCCAGGGCCGCCGCGACGTCGGCCAGGTCCTCGCCGTCGTAGACCACCGGCACCTCCAGCTCGCCGGCCTCCGGGCGGGCGCCCGCCACCGGCCGGGCCGCCTGCACCCACCGGACGACGGCGTCGCCCGGCACCGCAGCCGGGTCGAACGACACCAGGACCGTGCGCGCGGCCGGCACCACGTCGAGCACGCCGGCGGGTGGGGCGTCCAGCGCCGCGTGCAGTGCCAGCACCTCGTCGAGGTCGGCCAGCTCGGCGAGGACGGCGGCGTCCCCGCTGGGCAGCACCCTCACGCGAACGCGGCCAGCTGCACGCCGGCGTCGGTCAGCGCGGCCCGCACCCGGCGGGCGATCTCGACGGCACCGGGGGTGTCGCCGTGCACGCAGATCGAGCCCGGGTCCAGCCGCAGGTCCCCGCCGTCGACGTCGGTGACCGGCCGGCCCGAGGCCATGGCCACGCAGCGCGCGGCGATCTCGTCGGCGTCGTGCAGCACCGCCCCCGGCAGCCGGCGGGACACCAGGGCGCCCTCCGGGGTGTACGCCCGGTCGGCGAACGACTCGGCGACGGTGGTCAGCCCCGCCTCGGCGGCAAGCCGCAGCCACGCCGACCCGGGCAGGCCCAGCACCGGCAGCGTGCGGTCGTAGTCGAGGACGGCGGTGACGACGGCCGCGGCCTGCGCCTCGTGGGTGACGATCGCGTTGTAGAGCGCGCCGTGCGGCTTCAGGTAGCGCACCCGCGAACCGGCCACGCGGGCGAAGCCGTCGAGCGCGCCGAGCTGGTAGAGCACGTCCTGGGTCAGCTCGTGCGGGTCGACGTCGATGAACCGGCGGCCGAACCCGGGCAGGTCGCGGTAGCCGACCTGGGCGCCGATGGCGACGCCGCGCTCGACGCAGCGCTCGGTCACCCGCCGCATGGTCGTGGCGTCCCCCGCGTGGTACCCGCAGGCCACGTTCGCGCTGGTCACGATCTCGAGCAGGGCGTCGGAGTCGTCGAGGGTCCACTGGCCGAAGCCCTCGCCCAGGTCGGAGTTCAGGTCCACGGTGCTCATGAGAACAGCTCGATCACCGGACGGACGGAGTTCACCGCGAGGTAGAGGGTCAGCAGCCAGGCCACCCAGCCGACGCCCAGCAGCCAGCGCGGGTACCGGTACCCGCCGAGCAGGTCGGTGCGCCGGGTGGCGACCCACAGCAGCACGGCGATGCCGATCGGCAGCAGCAGCCCGTTGAACGCCCCGGCGAACACCAGCAGCGTGGTGGGTGCTGCGCCGATGAGCAGGTAGGCACCCGAGGTCACCGCGATGAACCCGACGACCAGCAGGGTGCGGGTGCGGTCCGACGTCCCCGTCCGGGAGGTCACGAACGACACCGACGTGTAGCTGGCGCCGATGACGCTGGTGATCGCCGCGGCCCACAGCACGACGCCGAACACCCGCAGCCCGACCTCGCCGGCGGCCTGCCCGAAGGCGGAGGCGGCCTGGTTCTCCGGGTCCAGCGCGGCGCCGCCGGTGACGACGCCGAGGATGGCCAGGAACAGCACGATGCGCATGACCGCGGTGATCAGGATGCCGGTGACCGAGCCGCGGGTGATGTCGCGGACGTGCTCGGGCCCGGTGACGCCGGAGTCCAGCAGCCGGTGCGCGCCGGCGTAGACGATGTAGCCGCCGATGGTGCCGCCGACCAGCGTCGTGATGGCCAGCACCGACACCTGCTCGGGCAGGACGACGTTGCGCAGCGCCTGCCCGACCGGCGGCCCGGAGGTGATCGCGATGTAGGTGGTCAGCGCGATCATGACCAGCCCCAGGACGACGACGATGCGGTCGACGGCCACCCCGGCCTTCTTGGACAGGAAGATGCCGATGGCCACCAGCGCCGACAGCGCCCCGCCGATCTTGGGGTCCAGGCCCAGCATCGCGTCCAGGCCGAGGCCGGCGCCGCTGACGTTGCCGATGTTGAACACCAACCCACCGACCAGCAGGAAGCCGGCCATCACCCAGCCCAGGCCGGGCAGCACCAGGTTGCCCAGCTCCTGCGCCCGGCGCCCGCTGACCCCGATGACCCGCCACACGTTCAGCTGCAGGGCGATGTCGACCAGGATCGAGATGACGATCGCGAACGCGAACGCGGCGCCGAGCTGCACGGTGAAGGTCGTCGTCTGCGTGATGAACCCGGGCCCGATGGCCGAGGTCGCCATGAGGAACATCGCGCCGAGCAGGGTGGACCGGGTGCTGGCGGCCAGGCGGCCACCGCCCGCCGGGGGTGCGGCGCCCGTGTCGGGCGCGTCGTCGGACGAGGTCATCGGGGTCTCCTCAGCGGCGGGCGGGGTGAGCTGCGCCTCAACCTAGAGAGTTGTTGAACAATCCCACAAGAGGTGACGTGAGAGATTGACTGGCCCGACACGTGCCCGTCACGGCACCATGGCGACGTGACGACCACCCAGTCCTTCCTCGACGGGCTGGCCGCCGAGGTGGCCGGGCTGCCCCGGGCCAGCACCGCCGAGCGGGTGGCCGAGCTGCTGCGCCGCCGGGTCACCGAGGGCGACCTGCCCCCGGGCAGCCAGCTGTCGGAGGAGCAGCTCAGCGCGGTGCTGCAGGTCTCCCGCAACACGCTGCGCGAGGCCTTCCGGCTGCTGGGCCACGAGGGCCTGCTGGTGCACCGCCTGCACCGGGGCGTATTCGTGGCCGAGCTCAGCGACGACGACCTGGTCGACGTCTACCGGGTGCGCCGGGCGATCGAGGGCGACGTCGTCCGCCGGCTGGGCACCGCCGCGGCCGAGGACCCCGGGCTGCTGGACCCGCTGCGCGCGGACGTCGCCGACGGCACGGCGGCTGCCCGGCGCGGTGACTGGTCGGGCGTCGGGACGGCGAACATGCACTTCCACGCCCACCTCGTCGCCCTGGCCGGCAGCCCCCGCCTGGACGCCGCGACCGCCCGGCTGCAGGCGGAGCTGCGGCTGGCCTTCCAGGGTGCGGACGCCGAGGCCATGCACGCCCCCTACGTGCAGCGCAACGCCGACCTGCTCGACCTGGTCGCCGCCGGGCGGGCCGCCGAGGCCGCCGCGGCGCTGGAGGAGTACCTCGACGCGTCGCTTGCCCACCTGCTCGCCCTGCGTGCGGCCGGTCGCCCGTGAGCGCCGGCGCCAAGGCCCGGGCTGCCTTCCGCGGCGGGGTCGCCGTCCCGTCGTCGGGGTGGGCGCCGGGGCTGACCCAGGCCAACCTCGTCGTCCTCCCCCGCGACTGGGCGTGGGACATGCTGCTGTTCGGCCAGCGCAACCCGCAGCCGGTGCCGTTGCTCGACGTCACCGACCCCGGCAGCACCTCCACCGTGCTCGCCCCGGACGCTGACCTGCGCACCGACCTGCCCCGCTACCGGGTGTGGCGCGACGGCGGGCTGGTCGACGAACCCACCGACGTCCTGGACCTCTGGACCGACGACCTGGTCGCCTTCCTGGTCGGCTGCAGCTTCAGCTTCGAGACCGCGCTGCTGGACGCCGGGGTGCCGGTGCGCAACATCGAGCAGGGCCGCAACGTGGCGATGTACCGGACCGACCGGCAGTGCCGCCCGGCGGGCCGGCTGTCGGGACCGCTGGTGGTCTCGATGCGGCCGGTCCCCGCCCACCTGGTCGCCACCGCGGTGCAGGTGACCGCCCGGATGCCGCAGGTGCACGGGGCGCCGGTGCACGTCGGGTCCCCGCGGGCGCTGGGCATCGCCGACCTGGACCGGCCCGACTTCGGCGACCCGGTCGAGGCCGAGCCCGGCGACGTCCCGGTCTTCTGGGCCTGCGGGGTCACCCCGCAGGCGGCGCTGATGGCCTCGCGGCCGCCGTTCGCGATCACCCACGCGCCGGGGCACATGTTCGTCACCGACGTCCCCGATGCGGCCTACCGCCAGCTCTGAGTCAGTCCTCCGGCTCCGGGGGGACGGCGGCACCGTCGGCCTCGTCGCGCGCGGCCCACTCCAGCAGCGGGGCGATGTCGAACACCTCGGCGTCGATGCCGGCGTGCAGGTCACCCAGCTCGGCGAAGCGGGCCGGCACCGTGGCGATGGTGAAGTCGCGCGGGTGGGCGTCGTCGACCTCGTCCCACCGGATCGGCGTCGACACCGTCGCGTCGGCGTTCCCGCGCACCGAGTACGCCGCGGCGATGGTGTGGTCGCGGGCGTTCTGGTTGTAGTCCAGGAACACCGCGCGGGGGTCGCGGTCCTTGCGCCACCAGGTGGTGGTGACGTCGGCGGTGCGCCGCTCGACCTCACGGGCGAACGCCAGGGCTCCCCGCCGGACGTCGGTGAACCCGTGCACCGGGGGGATGCGCACGTACACGTGCAGCCCGTTGCCCCCCGAGGTCTTCGGGAAGCCCACCGCACCCAGCTCGTCGAGCACCTCGTGCACGACGTGGGCGACCCGGCGCACCGCGGCGTAGTCGGCCTCGGGCATGGGGTCCAGGTCGATGCGCCACTCGTCGGGCAGCTCGGTGTCGGCACGGCGGCTGTTCCACGGGTGGAACTCGACCGTCGACATCTGCACCGCCCACGCCACGTGCGCCAGGTGGGTCACGCACAGCTCGTCGGCGGTGCGGTTCCAGCGCGGGAAGTGCAACCGCACCGTCTCGATCCACGGCGGCGCGCCGGCCGGGATGCGCTTCTGGTGCACCTTGTCGCCCTCGACGCCCTTCGGGAACCGGTGCAGCATGCACGGCCGCTCCCGCAGCGCGTTGACGATGCCGGGCCCGACGGCCAGGTAGTAGTCGAGCAGGTCCTTCTTGGTCCAGCCGTGGGCCGGGAAGTAGACCCGGTCCGAGCTGGACAGCCGCACGTCCAGCCCGTCGACCTCGACCTCGATCGCGTCGCCCGCCTTGCTCATGCGGGGAGTCTGCCTGGCCTGCGCGGCAGCTGCCCACCCGAGTTGATCATCGGCGACCGGCCGGGGCCACCGGCGCGCCCGACGACCACCCGGCGATGATCAACCACGCGGGAGGTCGACGAGGTCGGCCGAGAGGTCCCACAGGGACCGGGCGCGGCGGTCGTCGGTGGCCCAGGGCATCGCCCGGGACGGCGCACGGTCGGCGTGGAAGCCGCCGTTGCGCCAGCCGTCCTCGGCGGTCGCCAGCCAGACCAGGGTGTCGGCGCCCTGGGCCGGGGTGCGGAAGCTGCGCGAGAGGCCGAGCTTCCAGGCGAGCCCGGACAACCCGCCCGACCGGGCGCCGAACGACGTGGCCACCGCGCCGGGGGTGTAGCAGGTGGCGGTCACGTCGGGTGCCCAGCGGCGCGCCAGCTCGCGGGTGAACAGGGCGTTCATCGTCTTGGCCCGCGAGTAGGCGAGCATCCCCGAGTAGGGGCGCGGCGGGTCGGCGGTGACCGTGCGCGGCAGCGGACCGAGCCGGTGCATGAACGACGACGTCGTCACCACCCGGGCGCGGGCGGCGCGCAGCGGTTCCTCCAGCAGCCGGGTGAGCAGGTAGCCCGCGAGGTGGTCGACCTGGAACGTCGTCTCGTTGCCGTCGCCGGTCGCGCTCCGGCGGGGGAAGGACGCCCCGGCGTTGTTGGCCAGCACGTCGATGCGCGGGTGCCGCGCGCGCAGCGTCGCGGCCAGCGCGCGGACGTCGTCCAGGCGGGCGAAGTCGACGGTGTGCCGCTCGACGGCGCGGTGGTCCTCGGGGTGGCCCTGCACCTCGAGCTCATCGGCGACCGCGGCGGTCTTGTCGGCCGAGCGGCCCACCACCACGACCTGCCAGCCGTCGCGGTGCAGCCTGCGGGCGGCCGCCGCCCCGATGCCGTCGGAGGCACCGGTGACGACGGCGACGCGGGACCCGCTCAGGCCTTCTTCTCCACCAACACGACCGGGATCTCCCGGTCGGTCTTCTCCTGGTACTCGGCGTAGTCGGGGAACGCCGCGACGGCCCGCTCCCACCACACGGCCTTCTCCTCGCCGTGGATCTCCCGGGCGACGCCGTCCCAGGGCTCGGGGCCGTCCTGCACCGTGACCTCGTCGGGGTGGGCGGTGACGTTGAAGTACCAGGTGGGGTGCTTGGGTGCCCCGCCCTGGCTGGCGACCATCGCGTAGACGCCGTCGTGCTCGACCTTCATGAGCGGGTTCTTGCGCACCTTGCCGCTCTTCGCACCTCGCGTGGTGAACACGACGACCGGCTCGGGGCGGTTCGGGAGGGTGTTCGCCTCGCGGCCGCCGCTGCGCTCGTAGGCCTCGACCTGGTCGCGGACCCACTTCTCGGGGCTGGGCTCGTACTCGCCGTCCAGTGGCATGCCCCGACCCTAGGACTCCTCGGCGCCGGGCGCCTCAGTCCTCGGCCAGGACGTGGGCGACCAGGGCGTTGGCGTGGCCGTGGCCCATGCCGTGCTCGGACTTCAGCCACGACACCAGGGCCATGTGCTTCGCGTCGGGCTCGGCGGCCCGGCGCTCGCGCACCAGCTGCTGCCACTCCCCGATCGGCTTGCCGTACTTCTTCTCCATCGACGGGAAGTAGCTCGCCGGGCCCTGCACCTTCGTCTCCTGCGGCTCCGCCATGCCCGACATCCTGGCCGACGGGAACCCTCCCGGGCGCGCACTCGTGGCACGGGTGGCATGCGCGTCGCGGCAGCGGCAGGGTGTGCGCAGACGACGACCAGAGGAGGACGACGTGGTGGACTTCGGGAAGCTCGCGAAGCGGGCCCAGGACGCACTGGCCCAGGGCTCGGACAAGATCGAGGCGGCCCTCAAGGACAACGCCGGCAAGATCGAGGGCGCCGTCGACAAGGCCGGGCAGTTCGCCAAGGAGAAGATGCCCGACCGCGCCGCGCAGATCGACAACGCGACGCAGAAGGCCAAGGCCGCCGTCCCGCGGCACGAGGACGGCACGGGCACCGGCACCGCGTTCGGCACGACCGCCACGACCCCGGCGCAGGACCCGGCCGCGGCCCCGGACCCGACCCCGGTCACCCCGCCCGCACCGGTGGCCGAGCCCGGAGCGGTCGGTGCACCGGGCGCCGCCCCGACCCACACCGCACCCGACGACAGCGCGCCCGCGTGGAGTCCCGGCGCGGCCACCGCACCGCCGGCGCCCGAGCAGCACGCGCCGCCCTCGAGCGCCGGGTTCGCCCCGCCCTCCACCTCGCCCACCCCCGAGGTCGACCGCGCCGCGCGCGAGCAGGGCTGAGCGACACCGGTGAGCGCACCCACGGACGACGGCTCCACCAGCACCGCAGCGGCCATCGCCGCGGGCTACGCGTTCACCGGTCCCGCACTGGACCTGGGCTCGGTGGTGCACGGCGGGCAGCCGCACCCCGACGCCCAGGTCCGTGTCCCGCTGTCGATGATGACCCGGCACGGGCTCATCGCCGGGGCCACCGGCACCGGCAAGACCAAGACGCTGCAGCTGCTCGCCGAGCAGCTGTCGGCGCAGGGCGTTCCGGTGGTGCTCGCCGACGTGAAGGGCGACCTCACCGGACTGTCCCAGCCGGGCGCGCCCGGCGACCGGATCGACAGGCGGGCCGCCGACACCGCCGACGACTGGACGCCGACCGGCTACCCGGTGGAGTACCTGGCCCTCGGTGGCCTGGGCACCGGTGTACCGGTGCGCTCGACCATCACCTCCTTCGGCCCGGTGCTGCTGAGCAAGGTCATGGGCCTGAACAAGACCCAGGAGAGCTCGCTGGGCCTGGTCTTCCACTACGCCGACCGCGCCGGCCTGCCGCTGCTGGACCTCAAGGACCTCCGGTCGGTCATCAGCTGGCTGGTCAGCGACGAGGGCAAGGCCGACCTCGCGGGCCTGGGCGGGCTCTCCAAGGCCACGGCCGGGGTCATCCTGCGCAACCTGGTCGGCCTGCAGGACCTCGGCGGCGACGTGTTCTTCGGCGAGCCCGAGTGGCAGACCGCCGACCTCCTGCGCACGGCCCCCGACGGTCGCGGCGTGATCAGCTCGGTCGAGCTGACCGCCGTCCAGGACCGTCCGGCGCTGTTCTCGACCTTCCTCATGTGGCTGCTGGCCGACCTGTTCGAGGAGCTGCCCGAGGTCGGCGAGGTCGACGAGCCCAAGCTGGTGTTCTTCCTCGACGAGGCGCACCTGCTGTTCAACGGGGCCAGCGCAGCCTTCCTCGAGTCGGTCACCCAGACCGTGCGGCTGATCCGCTCCAAGGGGGTCGGGGTCTTCTTCGTGACCCAGAACCCCACCGACGTCCCCGCCCCGGTGCTCGGCCAGCTGGGCAACCGGGTGCAGCACGCGCTGCGCGCCTTCACCCCGGACGACGCCACCGCGCTGAAGAAGACGGTGAAGACCTACCCGAGGTCCGACGCGTACGACGTCGCCGAGACCCTGACCTCGCTGGGCACCGGCGAGGCGGTCATCACCGTGCTGTCCGAGCGCGGCGCCCCCACCCCGGTGGCCTGGACGATGCTGCGCGCGCCCCGATCCTTCATGGGCGCGGTCGAGCCCGCCCAGCTGCAGGCCGCGGTCGCGGCGTCCCCGCTGCTGGCCACCTACGGCACCCCGGTCGACCGGGAGTCGGCCTACGAGCGGCTGGCGGTCCGGCTCGCGCCGCCGCCGGCCCCGGTTCCCGCTCCCCCGCCGGCACCCGCCCCCGAACGGCAGCCGGGACCGCGGGCCGAACGCCCCCGGCGCGAACCGGCCCCGGAACCGGGGATGGTCGAGCAGGTGCTGGGCTCGTCGGCGTTCCGGGCCTTCGCCCGGTCGGCGGCGTCGGCGCTGGGGCGCGAGATCACCCGCGGTGTCTTCGGCACCCGCCGGCGGCGCTGAGCGCGTCCTGCTCAGCCGTTGGGCGGGCGGATCAGGCTGACCGCGGCCAGCCCGACGAACACGACGGCGAACACCCAGGCCGGGACGCCGAGCATCCACGAGGTCAGCAGCGCCGAGACCAGGCAGACCGCGCCCACGACCCCGACGGTCACGAACCGGCCCTCCGCACCTCGTCCGCCGGCCACGCACCGACCCTCGCAGCGCCGGGTCACAACCGCGTCACGGCTCGACAAGCGTTCTCCACCTGTGATCTGCCAGGGTGACCCGGTGACCGAACCGAGCCCGCGCGTCGTGGTGCGGGGCGAGACCACCCTGCGGGTGCGTCCCAGCCACGCGACCCTCTCCATCACCGCCACGGCCCGGGACAAGCGCCGCGACCGCGCCCTGGCGCTGCTGGGCGACCTGCAGCGCGGGGTCACCGACCTGCTGGCCGCCCACGCCGAGCTGGTCACCCGCTCCTCCACCGCGGCGGTCGGTGTCCACCCCGAGCAGGCCGAGCGCAACCGGATCAGCGGGTACCGGGCCAGCGTCACCACCCAGGTGCGCATCGACGACGTCGACCGCGTGGGCGAGCTGGCCGTGGCCGCCGCCGCCCTCGACGGGTGCTCGCTGTGGGGCCCCAGCTGGCGGCTGGACCGCGACGACCCCGCCCACGCCGAGGCCCGCACCGAGGCCATCGGCGAGGCGGTCGCCCGCGCCCGCGGCTACGCCGCGGCCGTCGGCAGCACCCTGACCGGGCTGGTCGAGCTGCGCGACGACGGCACGTCCTCCGGCACCCCGATGATGGTGATGGCCGGCTCCGCGCGGGGGGCCCGGGCCGCTGCGGCACCCGAGCTCGACCTGGAACCGACGCTGCAGGAGGTGCACGGCGCCGTGGAGGCCGTGTTCCTCATCTCCGCCCCGAACCTCGAGGAGCTCTAGATGGTGCGGTTCCGTGAAGGCGCTCGACTGGACACCTCGGGCGTGCAGGACCGCCGGGGCGGTGGCGGCCGGGCCGCGGCCGTGGGCGGCGGTGGACTGGGCGTCGTCGGGTTGATCGCCTTCGTGCTCATCCAGGTGCTGGGCGGGGGCGGCGGGTCCGGCGGTTCGGGCGCCGACGTCGCCAGCATCCTGTCCCAGCTGCAGGGCGGGGGCGGCGGGACGGCGGACAACACCGAGCTCGAGCAGCAGTGCCGCACCGGCGCAGACGCCAACGACAGCGCCGACTGCGCCGCGGTGGCGATCATCGACTCCATCCAGGACTACTGGACGACCGCGCTCCCGCAGACCGGCACCTCCTACGCCGAGACCGACACCGTGTTCTTCAGCGGGTCGGTGCAGACCGCCTGCGGTGGCGCGACCAGCGGCTCGGGCCCCTTCTACTGCCCCGGCGACCAGCTGGTCTACGTCGACCTCACCTTCTTCGACCAGCTGCAGACCCAGTTCGGTGCCCGCGGCGGCACCTTCGTCGACGCCTACGTGCTGGCGCACGAGTACGGCCACCACGTGCAGAACCTGCTCGGCACGAACCAGCGGGTCACCCCCGGCGAGACCGGCCCCACCTCGGGCACGGTGCGCCTGGAGCTGCAGGCCGACTGCTACGCCGGGGTGTGGGCCAACCACGCCACGACGACGTCGGACGACGGCCAGGAGCCGCTCATCACCGAGATCACCTCCGACGACGTGGACCGGGCGCTGGACGCCGCCAGCCGCATCGGCGACGACTTCATCCAGACCAACCTGGGCAACGGCACCGTCGACCAGGACGCCTTCACCCACGGCTCCTCCGAGCAGCGCGAGCGCTGGTTCAGCACCGGCTACGAGACCGGCGACCCGGGCGCCTGCGACACCTTCGCCACCGACGACCTCGGATGACCCTCACGCTCCAGGTCGACGGCGCGGTGGCCACGCTGACCGTCGACCGGGCCGAGAAGCGCAACGCGATGACCCGGGCGATGTGGGCCGCCGTCCCCGGGCTGCTGGCACAGGTCGAGTCCGACGTCTGGGTGCTGCTGGTGACCGGCGCGGGCCCCTCGTTCTGCGCCGGCGCCGACATCGGCGAGCTGCTCGGCGGCGAGGACCCGGCCGACCCGATGGCCGGGCTGCGCGCGGACAACCTGGCCGCCCAGGCCGCCCTCCGCGCCTTCCCGCACCCGACGATCGCGGTCGTGCGGGGCCACTGCATCGGTGGCGGCGTGGAGCTCGCCGCCAGCTGCGACCTGCGGTTCGCCGACGACACCGCGGTGTTCGGGGTGACCCCGGCCCGCATCGGCGTGGTCTACCCGCCGGCGCCGACCAAGGCACTGGTCGACCTGGTGGGCCCGGCGACCACGAAGTGGCTGCTGTTCTCCGGCGAGCTGCTGGACGCCGCGGCCGCGCTGCGGGTGGGCCTGGTCGACGAGGTGCTGGCCCCCGACCGGCTCGACGCCCGGGCGCAGGAGTTCGCCGCCGTCCTGGCCGGCCGGTCGGCGCTGACCCAACGCGCCACGAAGGAGATCGTCACCGCGCTCACCTCGGGGACCGATGCCGAGCCGGTGGCCGCGCGGCGGTTCCGGGAGACCATCGCCTCCGGCGAGCTGGCCGAGGGTGTGGCCGCGTTCGCCGAGCGGCGGGCACCCCGCTTCCCCTGGGGAATCCCGCGGGCCTGACGGCGTTGCACCGCGCATGACAACCATCGGCATCATCGGGGCCGGCCTGATCGGCTCGCAGCTCGCCCGCATCTCCACCGACGCCGGCTACGACGTCGTCATCGCCAACTCCCGGGGCCCGGAGACGCTGGCCGAGCTGGTCGCCGAGGTCGAGGCCCGCGACACCCGGCAGGGCTCGATCACCGCGGCCACCGCGGCGGAGGCCGGCGCGGCCGGCGAGGTCGTCGTGGTCACCGTGCCGCTGAAGAACCTGGGCGACGTGCCGGTCGAGCCGCTGGCCGGCAAGGTGGTCATCGACACCGACAACTACTACCCCGAGCGCGACGGCCACATCGCCGAGCTCGACGCCGAGACCACCACCACCGCCGAGATGGCGCAGGCCCACCTGCCCACCTCGAAGGTCGTGAAGGCGTTCAACCACATCTACGCCGAGCACCTCACGACCAAGCGCAGCCCGAGCGGCACCCCGCACCGGCGGGCGCTGGTCATCGCCGGGGACGACGCCGACGCCAAGGCGTGGGTGGCCGACTACATCGACCGCCTCGGGTTCGACACCTACGACGTCGGCCCGCTCGCCGAGGGTTGGCGCATCCAGCGCGACACCCCCGGCTACGGCCCGGAGTACGACGTCGAGCAGCTGCGGCAGGCCACCGCCGAGGCGAAGCGCTACCGCGACATGTGACCCGTGGGCCGCGCCCGCCGTCGCCTCAGACGGCGAGCGCGGCCTCGTCGGACTCCACGGCGGCGTTCCAGGCCGGCTTGTCGGCTCGCCAGCCCTCCTCGGTGCGACCGGTGCGCCAGTACCCCGAGACGCTGAGCAGCTCGCGCGGCACCTCGTAGCGGGCCCGCACCGCACGCCGCAGCTCGCGGACGAACCCGGCCTCGCCGTGCACGAACACGTGCGGCACCCCGTCGGGCAGCTCGGCCGAGAGCACGGCTGCCGTGAGCGCGCTGCCCACCGGGCGGTCACCGCGGTGCACCCACACCACGCCCGGCAGGTGCTGCTCGTCTCCGGCGCCCTCGACCTCGACGAACACGTGCGCCGGCGCGCCCGCGGGCAGCCGGGGCAGCGCGGCGGCGATGGCCGGCAGGGCGGAGTCGTCGCCGACCAGCAGGTGCCAGTCCGCGTCGGGCGAGGGCGCGTAGGCCCCGCCCGGGCCGGCCAGCTGCAGCAGGTCGCCCGGTCGCGCGCTCGCCGCCCAGGGCCCGGCGACGCCCTCGTCGCCGTGCACCACGAAGTCGATGGTCAGCTCGCCCGGCCCGGGCTCCCAGGCGCGCACGGTGTAGGTGCGGGTGACCGGCCAGTGCTCGCGCGGCTGCTCGGCCTGCACGACCTCGGCGTCGAAGGGTGCGGCGTAGGGCGCCCCCGGCGCGGGGAACTGCAGCTTCACGTAGTGGTCGGTGAACTCCCCCGCGCCGAACCCGGCGAGGCCCTCGCCGCCGAGCACGACCCGCACGAGGTGGGGGGTGAGCCGCTCGGCGCGGACGACGGTGCCCACGCGGGTGACCCGCTTCTTCTTGGTTGCCTGCGTCACGCCGTCCTCCTGGTCAGGTTTGCCTAACCGTACCTGGTGGAACTGGTTGCACGGCTCAACGTGCGGTTCCCGGGGTGTGGCGTGACGATCACGTCGCGCACCCCAGGAGGCACCCGTGACCACCCAGCTCGGCACCATCACCACCGACGTCCCGGCCCGGCTCGACCGGCTGCCGTTCTCCCGCTTCCACCGGATGGTGATCATCGGGCTGGGCACCGTGTGGGTGCTGGACGGCCTCGAGGTCACCATCGTGGGCAGCGTGGGCGCGCGGCTCACCGAGGCCGGCAGCGGCATCTCGATCACCGCCTCGCAGATCGGGCTGGCCGCGTCGATCTACATCGTCGGCTCGTGCCTGGGCGCGCTGTTCTTCGGCCAGCTCACCGACCGGTTCGGGCGCAAGAAGCTGTTCATGCTCACGCTGGGCATCTACGTCGTGGCCACCGTGCTCACCGCGTTCGCGACCGCGCCCTGGTTCTTCTACCTGTGCCGGTTCTTCACCGGCGCCGGCATCGGCGGTGAGTACGCAGCCATCAACTCGGCCATCGACGAGCTGATCCCGGCCCGGCTGCGCGGTCGGGTCGACCTGCTCGTCAACGGCTCGTACTGGCTGGGGTCGGCAGCGGGCTCCGGGGCGTCGCTGCTCCTGCTGGACGAGGACCTGCTCGGCGCCGGTGTGGGCTGGCGGTTGGCGTTCGGCCTCGGCGCGGTGCTCGGTCTGCTGATCCTCGTCGTCCGCCGGCACGTGCCCGAGAGCCCGCGCTGGATGTTCATCCACGGCCAGGCCGACGAGGCGAACCGCACCGTCGCCGAGATCGAGCAGGAGGTCGAGCGCGAGACCGGGCAGACCCTCGAGCCGGTGGACCAGCAGCTGCGCATCCGGCAGCGGCACGTCGTCCCGTTCCGCGAGATCGCGAAGGTCGCCTTCACGAAGTACCCGAAGCGCGCCGTGCTCGGGCTCGCGCTGTTCGTGGGCCAGGCGTTCCTCTACAACGGGTTCACCTTCAACCTCGGCACGCTGATGACCACCTACTTCGGGGTCGGCACGTCCACGGCGCCGGTGTTCCTGGTGGTCTACGCCGCCGGCAACTTCCTGGGCCCGGTGCTGCTGGGCCCGCTGTTCGACACGGTCGGCCGCAAGCCGATGATCGCGATCAGCTACCTGGGGTCGGCCGCGATGGCCGTGGTGATCGCGCTGGTGTTCACCGGGCTGAACGCCTGGACCTTCATCGGCCTGCTGGCCGTCACGTTCTTCCTCGCCTCGGCCGGCGCGAGCGCGGCCTACCTGACGGTGAGCGAGATCTTCCCGATGGAGACCCGTGCACTGGCCATCGCGTTCTTCTACGCGGTCGGCACCGGGCTGGGCGGCATCGTCGGGCCGGTGCTGTTCGGCACGCTGGTCGAGTCCGGCGACAGCGGTCAGCTGGTCACCGGGTTCTGGATCGCCGCCGGCGTGATGGCCCTCGGCGGGGTCGCGGAGCTGGCGTTCGGTGTGAAGAGCGAGAACGCGTCGCTGGAGGACATCGCCGACCCGCTGAGCGCGGCCGACTGAACGGTGCCGACTGAACGGGGCCGGCCCAGCGCTCAGGGTTGCTCGGCCCGGCCCTGCGGGTCGACCACGACGACTGCCACCCCGGCGGCCAGGAAGGGGGCCAGGGCCGCCGGCTCAGCGGCGTCGTCGGTGACCAGCGTCCACGGCTCGGGCAGCCGGGCCCAGGCATGGAAGGGACGGCGGCCGAGCTTGGCCGCGTGCGCGAGGACGTAGACGTGCTGCGCCCGCCGGGCCATCAGCTCCTTGAGCCGGGTCTGGTCCAGCCCCGCCTCGCAGATGCCGCTGTCGGCCGTGACGCCGTCGGCACCCAGGAAGACCCGGTCGAAGGTCATGCGCTCCAGGGCGGCCTCGGTCAGCGGCCCCACGAAGCCCTGCGAGAGGTGGCGCAGCGTGCCGCCCAGGCACTCGACGTGCACCTCGTCGACGTCGGCCAGCGCCTCCAGCACCGTCAGACCGGTGGTGGCCACGGTCAGCGGCACGGTCGTCCGCAGCTCGTGCGCCACCGCGCCGACCGTGGAACCCGCGTCCAGCAGCACGGTCTCCCCGGGCTGCACCTGGTCGGCCGCCCACCGCGCGATGCCCCGCTTGGCCGCGTAGGCCTCGCCGGTGCGCTGGCGCAGCGAGGTCTCGGGGTGCGCGACCAGCGCCATGGCCCCGCCGTAGGTGCGGGCCAGCCGGCCGTCGCCGGTCAGCTGGGCCAGGTCGCGGCGGATGGTGGAGGCGGTCACCTCGAAGGTCGCGGCCAGCTCCTCCACCGAGGCCAGCCCGGTGGTCGTGGCCAGCCGCACGATCTCCTCGCGACGGGCCCGCGAGCCCAGCTGCCGCGCCGTGCCGGCGTCGTCGATGTGCACGCGTTGCCTCCCGCGCTCAGGCCGCCGGGCTCGGCGACATCTGTGCAGCCTGCCGCAACGCCTCGACCATGCTGCGGACGTCGACCTTGCCGGTGCCGGCGATGTCGAAGGCCGTGCCGTGGTCGACCGAGGTGCGGATGACCGGCAGGCCCACGGTGATGTTGACCCCGGTCTCGATGCCCAGGATCTTCACCGGACCGTGGCCCTGGTCGTGGTACATGGCCACGATGAGGTCGTAGTCGCCGCGACCGGCCACGAAGAACGCCGTGTCGGCGGGCATCGGACCGCGGGCGTCGATGCCGTCGGCCTGCAGCACCTCCAGCGCGGGGACGATCTTCTCCTCCTCCTCGCCGTAGCCGAACAGGCCGTTCTCCCCGGCGTGCGGGTTGATGCCGCAGACGCCGATGCGCGGGTTCTCGATGCCCGAGCGCACCAGGGCGTCGTGGCCGCGGCGCACGGTCCGCTCGACCAGGCCCGGCTCGATCTTCGCGATCGCGTCGATCAGCCCGATGTGGGTGGTCACGTGGATGACCCGGATCTTCGGCGAGCTGAGCATCATCGAGACCTCCTCGATGCCGCAGAAGTGCGCCAGCAGCTCGGTGTGACCGGGGTAGACGTGCCCGGCGGCGTGCAGCGCCTCCTTGTTCAGCGGCGCGGTGCAGATGCCCTGCACCCGGCCGGCCATGGCCAGCTCGGCGGCGACCCGGATGTACTCGTAGGCGGCGTGCCCGGCCACCGGCGACAGCTGACCGAAGGGCAGGTCGGCCGGCAGCAGGCCCAGGTCGACGACGTTGATCCGGCCGGGCTCGAAGACGGCCTGCTCGGGGCCCTCGACCACCACGACCCGCGCGGCCAGGCCGAGCACCTCGGCGGCCTGCCGCAGCCGGGCGGCGTCGCCGATCACCACGGGACGGCAGTCGGCGAAGGATGCCTCCTCGACCAGGGCACCGACCACGACCTCGGGGCCGACCCCGGCGCCGTCGCCCATCGTGACCGCGATCCAGGGACGGGTGTCGGTGCTCGTGGAGGTCATGGGTGCGGTGCCTTCCGTCGGGGTCAATGCGGTGAGGATGGAGACCAGGGAGTCCGGGTCGCCGAAGCTGCCGGGCCGGGTGACCACGGTGCGGCCGTCGTCGGTGGTGCTGACGACGGCGCCGTGGTGCACGGAGCCGCGCGGGGTGAGCGCGGTGACGTCGAGGGCGTCGAGCACCCGCCGGGCGGTCTCGCCGCCGGTGAGCACGAGGTCGACCAGGGCATCGGTGAGCTGCAGCGCGTCGGCCACCAGCCGGGCGAGGCCGGCGGACAGCGCACGGGAGGCGCCGTGGTCGACGGCGTCCGTCGGGTCGGGTCGCAGCACCAGCGGGCCGCGGGCCAGGGCGGTGGCGACCTCGGCGGCCCACCCGGCCTCGGCCTCCGGCTCGGTGAGCGCGGCCACCGGGACCACGAGCTCGGCCACCCCCGCGGCGGTCAGCCGGCCCACCTGGACGGCGGCCACGGGCTCAGCCGTCCCGACCACCACGAGCGGACCGGCCGTGGCGGCCGGGCGCCGGCGGTCCACGGGTGCGGCAGCCGGGTCGACGGCGGTGGTGGGGAGGGTGCGCCCGAGGGCGGCGGCCAGGCCGCCGGAGCCGGCCAGCGCGACACCGTCCAGCTCCGCCACGGCGGCGACGACGGCGTCGAGGTCGGCGTCGGTCTCCCCGTCGCACACGGGGACGCGGCCGGCGGTCAGCAGGGCGTGCAGCGCCCCGGCCAGCCCGGTCGAGCGGACGGTCGCGAGGTCGACGACCGCGACCGGCAGGGGGGCGAGCGCCTCCCCGACCGAGGCCGGGGCTGGGCGACCCTCGGTCGCCCAGGCGTCGGTGGCCGACAGCGGGCGACCGGCGACGGCGGCCGTCCCTCCCACCACGACCCGGTCCAGTGCGGGCAGCGCGGGGGCGACGACGACCGGGCCGGCGGCGCCCACCGCGGCCGCGAGCGGGCCGCGGAGCAGGGAGTCGACCTTCACCAGCACCTGCGCGGATCGCGCAACGGTCAACGCAGCCCGCACGCGGTCGGCCACGATGTCGTCGGGCCGGTGGCGGGTGTCCAGGTCGAGCACGCAGCTGCCCGGGAGCACGGTGGGTGCGGTGTCGCCGCCGAGCAGCAGCGCCGCGCCGGATCCCAGCAGCACGGCGGTCTCCGCGGCACCGGACAGGTCGTCGGCGACGGCCACCACGACGGGGGTCGACGGACGGGTCACGGGGCACCTCCGACCGGTCGGGCGGTCCGGTGCGGACCGCGTTGTCCTGTGCAGCGTGGCACAGAGTGCGCGAAACGCGCCAGTGTCTTGCGCGAAACGCGCACACCGTGGCACGGTGACCCAGGCAACACCGAACTGACCGGCGCCCGGCCGGCCGACGATCCGAGAGGTCGACGATGACCACAGCCACGAGCAGGGAGTTCTCCCGCCGCTCGCTGTTCCGCCTCGGCGGCGTGGTGGGGGCCGGGCTCGCGCTCGGCCCCGCGCTGGCCGCCTGCGCCGGTCCCACCGGCACCCCCGGCCCGGGCACCCTGACCATGGCCCTGAACCGGTCGCTGGTCAGCCTGGACAACAAGCTCAACCAGTTCGACGCCGCCGTCACCGTGCAGCGCGCCGTGCGCCAGGGCCTCACCCGCATCGGCGCCGACCTCACCCCCGAGCTGGTCCTCGCCGAGCGCTTCGAGCTCACCGGCGACACCGAGTGGACCGTCCAGCTGCGCGAGGGCGTCGTCTACTCCGACGGCACCCCGGTCACCCCGCAGGACGTCGCCACCGCCCTGGAGATGTACCAGGGCGTCAACGGCTCGTTCCTGGCCTCGTTCTTCCGCGAGTGGCCCACCGTCGAGGTGCTCGACGAGCGCACCTTCACGATGAACACCGAGCTCCCCGAGCCCAACCTCGACTACCTGTTGGCCAACATCCTCATCACCCCGGCGGCGGCCAACGCCCCCGAGGAGCTGCAGAGCGGCGTCGGGAGCGGCCCCTACGTGGTCACCGCCAGCAACCGCGGCACCGGGGACTACACGCTGACCCGCAACGAGAACTACTGGGGTGCACCGGCCGCGATCGAGACCGTGCGGGTGCGCTTCGTGCCCGAGGAGTCCAGCCGGGTCGTGTCGATGCGCTCGGGCGAGGTCGACGTCATCGACACCATCTCGCCCGACTCCGCCGACCAGCTGGCCGGCGTCCGCGACGTGACGATCGAGCGGGTCGACGGCCTGCGGATCAGCCAGCTGTTCTACAACTTCCGCAAGCCCGCCGACCACCCGCTGGCCAACGTCCGGGTCCGCCAGGCGCTGTCCATGGGCATCGACGGCCGCGCCCTGGTCGACGACGTCCTGGTCGGGTCGGTCACCGCCGCGAAGGGCGTCGTGCCCGAGGGCCTGGCCGGGGGCACCGGTGACCACGAGTACGTGTTCGACCCGCGCGGGGCCAAGCAGCTGCTGGCCGCCGAGGGCATCCAGGACGGCGACCTCGAGCTCACCATGATCTGGGAGACCGGCGAGTTCGCCAACGACACCTCCGTCATGGAGGCCGTCGTCCAGATGATGGGCGACATCGGCGTGCGCACGAGGCTCGTCCAGTTCCAACCCGGCGGCGACATCTCGCTGTGGCGGCAGGGCCGGGCCGGCGACTGGGACGTGCTGGGCAACGGCTTCGCCTCCCCCACCGGCCTGGCGCTCACCATGCTGCAGGGCATGTACGGCGGCACCGCCGAGCGCGAGGCCACCCGCGACACCTACCACGGCTACGTCGTCCCCGAGGTGCAGCAGCTGATCGCCGCTGCCGGCACCGAGGTCGACCCCACCCGCCGCACCTCGCTGCTCGCGCAGGCGCAGGACGCCGTCTGGGAGACCTGGCCGTGCATGTGGGCCTTCGTCCCCGACGCCGTGCTGGCCCGCCGCGACCGCGTGGGCGACCTGGTGCTCAAGCCGTCCAACTCCTTCGAGCTCTCGACGACGACGCTGGGGCGCAGCTGACATGGCCACCTACCTCGCCAAGCGGGTCGGGCAGAGCGTGCTCACGCTCTTCCTGACCATCACCACGGTCTTCGTGCTGCTGCGGCTGGCCCCCGGCGACCCGGCTGCGGCCTACGCCGGGCCCAACCCGACCACCGAGGACCTCGAGCGCATCCGCGCCCAGTTCGGCCTCGACGACTCGATCCTGGTGCAGTACGGCACCTTCCTGAAGGGCCTGGTCACCGGCGACCTGGGCACGTCGTTCTCCTTCCAGGCCCCCGCGCTGGACGTCGTGCTCGAGCGGTTGCCGTACACGATCACCCTGGCGCTCTCGGCCATCCTGGTGACCGCCGTGGTGGCCATCCCGCTGGGCGTGTGGATGGCCCGACGGGCCGACACCGCCAAGGAGTTCGGCGCCAACCTGCTGACCATCACCGGCCAGTCGATGCCCGACTTCTGGAGCGGCATCATGCTGCTCACCGTCTTCGCCGTCGTCCTCCCGGTGTTCCCGGCCTCGGGCTTCACCAGCTGGGGCGGTCTGGTGCTGCCCACCATCACCATCGCGATCCTGCAGATCGCGCTGATCAGCCGCATGGTGCGCCGCGAGATGACCACCAACATGGCCGCGCCCTACCTCACCGTCGCCCGCTCGCGCGGGGTCGCCGAGCGGGCGTTGACCTGGCGCTACGCGATGAGCAACTCAGCCATCCCGGTGCTCACCGCGCTGGGCACCCGGTTCGCCGCGATGCTCAACGGCGTCGTCGTGGTCGAGGTGGTGTTCGCCTGGCCCGGCGTCGGCTCGCTGGTCGTGCGGGCGCTGGAGACCCGCGACTACCCGCTGATCCAGGCCACCGTGCTGGTCACCGCCGCGCTGACGGTGCTGGTGCAGCTGCTGGTCGACCTGGCCTACCCGCTGCTGGACCCCCGGGTGCGGCTGGCGAAGACGTCGAAGAAGACGGCCCCCGCCGTCGCCGCCCCCGAAGGAGCCCTGGCGTGACCACCACCCTCTCCCCGGAGCCCACCGCCACGGGGGCCCGCCCCAGCGCGGTGACCCCGGCGGACCTCAAGCGGGCCGGCGCCCGGCGCCGCGAGCGCAGCGCCCGGGTCAAGCTGTGGGTCGGCGGCGTGTGCACCCTGCTGGTGGTCGCGCCGGTGCTGCTGGCCGGGGTGCTCCCCCTGCCCGGCCCCGACGAGCAGGACCTCGCCCAGCGCCGCTTGCCGCCCTTCACCGACGGCCACCTGTTCGGCACCGACCAGCTCGGCCGCGACCTGCTCTCACGGGTGCTGCACGGCGGGCAGACCTCGCTGATGATCGGCCTGCTGGCCGTCGTGGTCTCCGGGCTCATCGGCATCGCGCTGGGTGCCGCGGCCGGGTTCTTCGGTGGCTGGGTCGACGCGGTGGTCTCCCGCCTGCTGGAGGCCCAGCTCTCGCTGCCGCTGCTGCTCATGCTGCTGCTGGTCGTCGCCCTGTTCGGCCCCTCGATCCCGGTGATCACCGGCGTCATCGCCATCGCGCAGTGGCCCGAGGTCGCCCGGCTCACCCGGTCGCTGGTGCTGGTCGAGCGGGGCAAGCCCTACGTCGCCGCGGCCACCGTGCTGGGGCTGCGCCGCATCACCGTCCTGACCCGGCACGTGGTGCCCAACGTGCTCTCGCAGGCCACGCTCGTCGTCCTGCTGCTGCTGGCCCAGGCCGTGCTGCTGGAGTCGGCGCTGTCCTACCTGGGTGCCGGGCCCGAGCGGCCCTTCGCCACGTGGGGCCGCATCATCTCCGACGGCCAGGACTACATCACCACCTCGTGGTGGCTGGTCACCCTGCCCGGCCTGTTCATCGTGCTGCTGGTCGTCGGGGTCAACCTGCTCGGCGACGGCCTGCGCGACCGCACCCGCCGACCCCGCGGTCTCCTGCGCCGCATCCTCTCCCGCAGGCCCCAGGAGGCGTGAGCACCGTGGTCTTCCCCATCCCGCACGACACCACCCCGATCCTCGAGGTCACCGACCTCCAGGTCGAGCTGGTCACCGCCGACCGGGTGGTCCGCGCGGTCGACGGCGTCAGCTTCCGCATCGGCCGTGGCGAGACCGTGACGATCATCGGCGAGTCCGGCTCGGGCAAGTCGACGACGGCCATGGGCGTGCTGCAGCTGCTGCCCGAGGACCTCGCCGTGCTCTCGGGATCGGTGAAGGTCGGCGGCGTCGACCTGCTGGTGGACCGCGACGCCGCTCGACGCATCCGCGGCCGCATGGTGTCGCTCATCCCGCAGGACCCGATGACCGCGCTGTCCCCGGTGCACTCCGTCGGCAAGCAGCTCACCGGCGCGATCCGGCTGGCCGGCCACCCGCGGTCGGCGGCCCGGGCCCGCGCGGTCGAGCTGCTGGAGGCCGTGCGCATCCCGCGGCCGGCCGAGCAGCTGGACAAGTACCCGCACCAGCTCTCCGGCGGCATGCTGCAGCGGGTGCTCATCGCCATCGCGCTCGCCGGGCACCCGGTGCTGCTGGTGGCCGACGAGCCCACCTCGGCCCTCGACGTCACGGTGCAGGCAGGCATCCTCGACCTGATGCTCGAGCTGCAGGAGCGCACCGGCATCGGGATCCTGATGATCACCCACGACCTCGGCGTCGCCCGGCTCGTCAGCGACCGGATCCACGTCATGAAGGACGGCCGGTTCGTCGAGTCCGGCGAGGCCGAGCAGGTCGTCGACGCCCCGCACGAGGAGTACACGAAGCGGCTGCTGGCCGCCGTCCCGCAGCTGGGCACGTTCGAGGAGGTCCCCGCATGAGCGCGTTCCTGAGCGTCCGCGACCTGGTGGTCAGCTACGGCGGCTTCCGGGCCGTCGACGGCGTCAGCTTCGACATCGGCAAGGGCGAGACGCTCGCCGTGGTCGGTGAGTCCGGCTGCGGCAAGTCGACCATCGCCCGCGCCCTGGTGCGGCTGGTCACCCCGACGTCGGGGTCGATCGAGCTCGACGGCACCGACATCGCCCAGCTGAGCGAGAAGCAGCTGCGTCCGGTGCGGCACCGGGTGCAGATGGTCTTCCAGGACCCCTACGGCTCGTTGGACCCGCACCTCACCGCCGAGCGGATCGTGGCCGAGCCGCTGCGCGGGCGGTCCGCGGCCGACCGGCACCGCGAGGCCGCCCGGCTGATCGACCTGGTCGGGCTGCCGGCCAGTGCGCTCGACCGGCGGCCCGCCGAGTTCTCCGGCGGCCAGCGCCAGCGCATCGGCATCGCCCGGGCTCTGGCGTCCTCCCCCGACCTGCTGGTGCTCGACGAGGCCACCAGCGCCCTGGACGTCAGCGTGCAGGCCCAGGTGCTCGCCCTGCTCGCCGACCTGCAGCGGGAGCGAGGGCTGACCTACCTGTTCATCAGCCACAACCTGGGCGTGGTCAAGCAGATCAGCGACCGCATCGTGGTCATGCGGGCCGGCCGGCTGGTCGAGACCGGGGCCACCGACGACGTGCTGCGTTCCCCCGCCGAGCCGTACACCCGGGCGCTGCGCGCGGCCGCGCTCGACCCCACCACCATGCGTGGCCGCAAGCCGCGCGACGTCGTCCGCCAGCTGCAGGGAGCCCCCGCATGACCATCGAGATCCCCGGTGCGCCCGTGCCGATGAGCCGGTTGGTGCTGGGCACCATGACCTTCGGCGACACCGTCGACGCCGCCGGCTCCGCCGCGATGCTCGACGCCGCGCTCGAGGCCGGCATCACCGGCCTGGACACCGCCAACGGCTACGCCGGCGGGGCCACCGAGACCATCCTCGGCCCGCTGCTGGCCACCCGCCGCGACTCCGTCGTGCTGGCCACCAAGGCCGGCATCCCGCACCCCGACGCCGGTGACCACTCCCCGCTGTCGCGGGCCGGGCTGGAGGCCTCGCTGGCCGGGTCGCTGGCCCGGTTGCAGGTGGACCGGGTCGACCTGTACTACCTGCACCAGCCCGACCGGGCCACGCCGGTCCGCGAGACCCTGACGACGCTGGCCGGGTTCGTCGCCGACGGCCGGGTCGGCGCCATCGGGGTGTCCAACATGGCCGCCTGGCAGATCGCCGAGCTGAACGCCGCAGCCGACGAGGTCGGCTGCCCGCGGCCGGTGGTCGCCCAGCAGCTGTACAACCTGCTGGCCCGCCGGGTCGAGGAGGAGTACCTGGAGTTCGCCCGGGTCAGCGGGCTGGCCACGATGGTCTACAACCCGCTGGGCGGCGGGCTGCTGACCGGCAAGCACTCCTTCGACGAGGCGGCCACCAGCGGCCGGTTCGGCGACTCGAAGCTCGCCGCGATGTACAGGCAGCGGTACTGGAACCCCGAGCTGTTCGACGCGGTCGCCCGGCTGGCCGAGGTCGCCGACGGCGCCGGCATCCCGCTCGCGGAGCTGGCCCTGCGCTGGCTGCTGGGGTCCCCCGACGTCGGCGCGCTGCTGCTCGGCGGGTCGAGGGTGGCCCAGCTGCAGCAGAACGTCGCCGCCGCCGCGGCCGGCCCGTTGCCGGCCGACGTCGTCGCCGCCTGCGACGAGGTCGGTGCCACCCTGCGCGGCCCGATGCCCGCCTACAACCGCTGACCCCGACGCCTTGGAGCCCGAGTTGACCCGCCACACCGACCTGACCACCGCGATCCGGGCCCGCCAGCGCGTGCTCGGCTACTGGATCACCCTCGACTCCCCCGTCTCCACCGAGCGCATCGCCCGCACCGGCTACGACTACGTCGCCCTCGACGCCCAGCACGGCCTGTTCTCCTACGAGGGCATGCTGCGGGGCATCACCGCCGTCGACGCCGCGGGCGGGGTGGCGTGGGTCCGGGTCGAGGCCAACGACCCCACCTACATCGGCAAGGCGCTGGACGCCGGCGCGAGCGGGGTGATCGTGCCGCTGGTCGACGACGCCGAGCAGGCCGCCGCCGCCGTCGCCGCGGCGAAGTACCCGCCGGTCGGCCGGCGCAGCTACGGCCCCATGCGCTCGGCCCTGCGGGTCGGGCCGAAGCCTGCGGACAGCAACGACGCCACGCTGGTGCTCGCGATGATCGAGACGCCCGAGGGCCTGGCGAACGTGGCGGAGATCTGCGCGACCCCCGGGTTGGACGGCGTCTACGTGGGCCCCTCCGACCTGTGCATCGCCGTCGGCGGCGCGTTCCCCAACGACCCCGCCGTGGCCGACGTCTTCGAGGCCGCGCTGGTGACCGTGCGCGAGGCCGCCGCGGCCGCCGGGGTGGCCGCCGGCATCCACACCGCCGCCGGCGCCCAGGCCGCGCAGCGGCTGGCCGAGGGCTACACCTTCGCCACCGTCTCCTCCGACCTGACCCACCTCGAGCAGGCCGCCGCCGACCACCTCGCCCGCGCCCGGGGCTCGGCGTCCGCGACCGGCGACGGGACGGGCTACTGATGACCGCCACCGAGCTGGTCCGCGACGGCGTGCTCCGCGACACCGGCCCCGGACGCCGCGACGCCTTCCTGCCCACCACCACCGTGCAGGTGCACGCCGCGAACCTCATGACGCTGCCCGACGGCACGCTGGGCTGCGTCTGGTTCGGCGGCACCCAGGAAGGCGTCCCGGACATCTCGATCTGGTTCTCCCGGCTGGTCGGCGAGGCGTGGTCCCCCGCCGTCCAGCTGTCCGACGACGGCACCCGCTCCGAGCAGAACCCGGTGCTCTTCCCGGCCCCCGACGGCACGACCTGGCTGCTGTGGACCGCCCAGCACGCCGGGGACCAGGACTCCGCCGAGGTGCGCTGCCGGGTGTCCCCCGACTCCGGGGCCAGCTGGGGCGAGGTGCGCACGCTGTTCCCGGCCACGCCGACCGGCGGGGTGTTCGTGCGCCAGCCGGTCGTGGTGCTGCCCTCGGGGCGCTGGCTGCTGCCGGTGTTCTCCTGCGTCACGGTGCCCGGCCAGAAGTGGGTCGGCGACGTCGACACCAGCTCGGTGATGGTCTCCGACGACGCCGGCGCCACCTGGCGCGAGGTCGCCGTCCCTGGGTCGACCGGGTGCGTGCACATGGACGTCGTCCCGGTCGACGGCGGGCTGGCCGCGTTCTACCGCAGCCGCTGGGCCGACTGGGTGCACCGCTCGACGTCGGCCGACGACGGCGACACCTGGTCCGCCCCGGTGCCCACCGGACTGCCCAACAACAACAGCTCGATCCAGGTCACCGCGCTGGCCGACGGCCGGTTGGCCATGGTGCTCAACCCGACCCAGGCCGGGCCGGGCACCCCGCGCCGGCTCTCGCTCTACGACGAGATCGACGACTCCGGGCTGGCCGACGCCCAGGGGGTGGCCGAGCCGGTCGTCGACGACGGCGCCCGGCACGCGTTCTGGGGCACTCCGAGAGCGCCCATGACGCTGGCGCTGTCCACCGACGGCGGGGTCACCTGGCCCGCGCGGCGCGACGTCGAGACCGGCGACGGCTACTGCCTGTCCAACAACAGCCGCGACGGGGTGAACCGCGAGCTGTCCTACCCCTCGGTGCACCAGACCCCCGACGGGCTGCTCCACCTGGCCTTCACCTACCACCGCACGGCGATCGAGCACGTCGTGGTCGACCCGTCGTGGGTGGACGTAGGCTGATGCACGCACTGGTCACCGGGGCGAGCTCGGGCATCGGCGCCGCCGTCGTCGACCGGCTGCTGGCCGACGGCTGGACCGTCACCGGCCTCAGCCGCACCGACCCCGGGCCACGCCCGGGGCTGACCTGGGTGGCCGCCGACCTCACCTCCCCCGGGGCGGTCGGCGACCTGCTGGCGGACGTCGGCCCGCTGGACGCCGTCGTGCACTCGGCCGGGGTGCAGCGCTCGGCCCGGCTGGGCGCCCTGTCCCTGGCCGACGGGGCGCTCATGTGGCGGCTGCACGTCGACGCCGCGACCGCCGTCGTCGACGCGGTGGTCGACCGGCTCGCCGACGGCGGCCGGGTGGTGCTGATGGGCAGCCGCACGGCGGTCGGGGTGGCCGGCAAGAGCCAGTACGCCGCGACGAAGGCCGCCCTGGTGGGGCTGGCCCGGTCGTGGGCCATCGAGCTGGCCCCGCGCCGGATCACGGTGAACGTGGTCGCGCCCGGGCCGACCCAGACGCCGATGCTGGCCGACCCCGGCCGGGCAGCCACCCCGCCGCAGCCCCCGCCGCTGGGACGGTTCGTGCGGCCCGAGGAGGTCGCGGCGCTCACCGCGTTCCTGCTCGGGCCCGACGGCGGGATGGTGACCGGCCAGCAGCTCGTGGTGTGCGGCGGGGCCAGCCTCTAGGTCAGACGAAGGCGGACATCCCGGTGACCGAACGGCCCACGATGAGGGTGTTCATCTCGCGGGTGCCCTCGTAGGAGTACAGCGCCTCGGCGTCGTTGAAGTACCGGACGACGTTGTTCTCCAGCACGATGCCGTTGCCGCCGAACAGCTCGCGGGCCATCGCCACCGTCTCGCGGCCGCGGGCGGTGACGTAGGCCTTGGCCAGCGCCGCCTGGTCGTCGCGCAGGTCGTCGGTCTCCTGCAGCTGCGCCACCCGCACGACCATGCCCAGCGAGGCGGTGACGTTGCCCAGCATCTTGGCCAGCAGGTCCTGGATGAGCTGGAAGCTGCCGATCGGCTTGCCGAACTGCTCGCGCTCCTTGGCGTAGGCCAGCGCGTACTCGTAGGCGCCCATCTGGCAGCCCACGCCGGACCACGCGACGCCGCCGCGGGTCACCTTGAGGACCTTGTTGACGTCCTTGAACGAGTTGCCGCCCTCGAGCTTGTGGTCGGCGGGGATGCGGCAGTCGGTGAAGGTCAGGTCGGCGTTCTGCACCGTGCGCAGCGCGAACTTGTCCTCGATCTTGGTCGCGGTGAAGCCCGGGGTCCCCTTGTCGACCACGAAGGTCTTCACCTGGTCGTCGGCCTCGTCGCGGGCGAACACCACCACGTGGTCGGCGAAGGTGCCGTTGCCGATCCAGCGCTTGGCCCCGTTCAGCACCCACTCGTCGCCGTCCCGGCGGGCGGTCGTGCGCAGGCCGCGGGCGACGTCGGAACCGCCCTCGGGCTCGGTCAGGGCGAAGGCCCCGATCGTGTCCATCGTCATCATCGCGGGGATCCAGCGCTGCCGCTGCTCCTCCGAGCCCAGGATCATGATCGAGCCCATGGCCAGGCCGTTGTGCACGCCGAGGAAGGTGGCGATGGAGGGGTCGACCCGCGCCAGCTCGAGGGCCTGGAACCCGCCGTACAGCTTGGACGCCGGCACCCGCCCGTCCCACTCGTAGGCGCGGCCGACGACGTCGATCGAGGCGAACTCGGGGATGAGGTCCATCGGGAACTCCGCGGCCGCCCAGGAGGGGTTGACCCGGGGCCGCACCTTCTCGTCGAGGAACTCGCGCAGCGCCTGGAGCTCCTTGCGCTCGGTGTCCGACAGCAACGTCTCGTAGCCGAAGAAGTCCCCGGTGAGCAGGTCGGCGGTCATGGTGGGCGGTCCTCCCGGTGGCGCAGTGGCTGAACTCGTCCCCGCTCCCTACCCACGAGTAGCGATCTCACGCGGGGCGCGGCGCCCAGGCCTCCCCTACGCTCGCCGGAGCCCGTCCACCGGTGATCGAGGAGTGCGCGTGCGGTTCGTGCAGGGCCTGCTGCTGGGGGTGTCCGCCGGCTGCCTCGTCGGGGCCGCCGCCGACGTGCTCCGGTCGTACTCCCTCGTCGGTGCCGTGCTGGCGTTCGTGCTGTTCGCCGTCCTCTCGGGGAGGGGGTCGGCAGGCCGGCAGGACGCCGCCCGCCGGCGCACCGACGCGCGGCTGCGGGCCACCCGGGCCCGGCTGCAGCCCGACACCCCGTCCACCCCGGGTGGCTTCTTCGCCGGCCGGCGCCTCGGCGACGCCCTCGCCTGGCTGGCCGCCGAGCACGCGATCAGCACCCTCGAGCGGGTCGGCGTCACCGAGGACGACCTGGTCGTGCTGTTCCCCGGGCCGCAGGGTCCGCGCCTGGCCGTCGTCCACGAGGCCGGGTCCGGCTTCGAGGTCGGGTTCGTCGACGAGCCGGCCGATCCCCGAGCCCTGCTGGGCGGGACGGGCCGGTTCCAGGCACGCGACCTGGCCCCCGACGTCCTGCCCCGGGTGCTGGAGCGGGCCCGCCGCGACCACCCGGACACCTGGACCCACGTGCAGGACCCCGAGGCGGTCCTGCACCGCCCCGACCGGCTCCGCGACGACGTCACCGTCCAGCTGCACAACGGCGCCCCCACCGGCGCCGACCAGACCGTGTGGGCCTCGGGGTCCGGCGACCTGCTGTACGTGCAGGAGTCGCTGTCGTGACCGCGCCCGGCGTCGTCCCCGCCGAACCCGTGGCCCGCCGCCCGCGCGGGTTCGCCGTCGGCCTGCTGCTCGGCCTGCTGCTCACCGCCGGGCCCGTGGTCGCCATCCGCACCGGCGCCCTGCCCGAGCCGGCGCTCGGGTCGGGGTCCAGCAGCGACGCGGACGACGCCGACGACGACGTCCCGTTCAGCGACCCGGTGCGGCTGCAGGGCGCGCTCGACGCCGCGGTGGCCGAGGTCGGCAGCGACCGGGCCACCCAGGTGGTGGTCGAGGCCCGCGAATTCGCCGTCGTCCTGTTCGACCCGGCCACCAACCTGTGGACCCGCTACCAGGAGTACGCCTTCGACCGCCCCGGCGACGGCCGCTCCGAGCCCCTGCCCGCCCAGCCCCCGGCCGAGGCCGAGTTCCCGCTCGGCACGGTCTCCGCAGCCGGGCTGACCGCAGCCCTGGTGACCGGCAACCGGGCCATCGGCAACGACGCCGACGAGGTCGGCTACCTGCAGCTGGTCGCCGAGCGCCCCTTCCCGGTCTACGGCGACGTGCTGCTCACCGTGGTCGACCGCTACAGCGCCGGCGCCCGGGCCTGGCTGTCCCCCGCCGGCGAGGTGCTGCGCTCCGAGGTCGGCTGAGGCAGCTCAGTAGCCTGCCCGCATGGTCTCCCTGGGCACGCCCCTGTCCCCCGCGGCCACCCGCGTGATGCTGCTGGGCAGCGGTGAGCTGGCCAAGGAGGTGCTGATCGCGCTGCAGCGGCTGGGCGTGGAGACCATCGCCGTCGACCGCTACGACGACGCCCCTGGCCACCAGGTCGCCCATCACGCCCGCACCATCACCATGAGCGACCCCGAGCAGCTGCGGGCCCTGATCGAGGCCGAGCGGCCCGACGTCGTCGTCCCCGAGATCGAGGCCATCGCCACCCCGACGCTGGTCGAGCTGGAGGCGGAGGGCGTGCGCGTGGTGCCCACCGCCCGGGCCGCCCGGCTGACGATGGACCGCGAGGGCATCCGTCGGTTGGCCGCCGAGACCCTCGGCCTGCCGACCAGCCCCTACCGCTTCTGCGACTCGCTCGAGGAGCTGCAGGCCGGCGCGGCCGCCGTCGGGTTCCCGTGCGTGGTCAAGCCGGTGATGTCGTCCTCGGGCAAGGGCCAGAGCACCGTGCGCACGGCCGGGGACGTCGAGACCGCCTGGGAGTACGCGATGGCCGGCAGCCGGGTGGCCGGCACCCGGGTCATCGTCGAGGGGTTCGTCGACTTCGACTACGAGATCACCCTGCTCACCGTGCGGTCCCGCCGCGGCGAGGAGACCGTGACCGGCTTCTGCGCGCCGATCGGGCACCGGCAGGAGTCCGGTGACTACGTGGAGAGCTGGCAGCCCCAGCCGATGAGCGACCTGGCGCTGCAGCGGGCGCAGGAGATCGCCGCCGCCGTCACCGCCGACCTCGACGGCCTGGGCCTGTTCGGCGTCGAGCTGTTCGTGCGCGGCGACGACGTGTGGTTCTCCGAGGTCAGCCCCCGCCCGCACGACACCGGCATGGTCACCATGGCCACCCAGTGGCAGGACGAGTTCGAGCTGCACGCCCGGGCCCTGCTCGGCCTGCCGGTGGACACCTCGCTGCGCAACCCCGGGGCCTCGGCCGTGGTCTACGGCGGCGTCGAGGCCGCCGGCATCACCTTCGACGGCGTCGACGAGGCGCTGGCGCTGCCCGGCGTGCAGGTGCGGCTGTTCGGCAAGCCCGAGAGCTTCACCCGGCGTCGCATGGGCGTCGCGCTGGCCCGCGGCGAGGACGCCGAGGCCGCCCGCGCCACCGCCCGCGAGGCCGCGAGCCGGGTGCGACCGCGGGCCTGAACAGCCGCGGAACCGGTGCGCGACGGCCGCCGCCTCCCGGGCCGCCGGGGTGTCGGGGGTGACCTGGACGGCGCCCTGGACCAGCTTCCAGGTGCCGACCACCTCGCCGTCGTCGACCAGCATCGGCAGGAAGACTCCGTTGCCCCCGGGGACGACGGCGTCGAACCGCTCGGCGGCGACCACGTGCGAGCGGTCGGCGTGGCCGAGCAGCAGCTCGTCGAACCCGGCCAGCGCGCGGACGCCGTCGGGGTGCGCCGGCGGGGGGTCGCCGAGGGTCCAGAGCACCTGGTCGCCGCAGCGCACCTCGGTGAGCTCGTCGCGCACCGCGGCGAAGCCGGCGCGCACCTCGGTCAGCGTCAGCCCGCTCCACCACGCCAGGTCGCGCTCGGATGCCGGGCCGTGCCCGGCGAGGTACCGCCGCACCAGGACGGCGACCGCACCCGCCCGGTCGGCCGGCGCCGCACCGGGCGCCCACTCGTCGAGCAGGACGAAGGCCTGCACCGGCCCACCCGCGGTCTCCCCGCGCGGCGGCCCCAGGCACAGCAGGCCCTGGTGGGCGAGCCGGCCGTAGAGGTGCGGGGTGCGCTGACCGGTCACGTCCAGCCCTGCCGCAGCCCAGCGGGCGGCGAGCTCGGGGCGGGTGAGGGCACCACCGCCGGCCAGCTCGGCGCGGGCCACGTCGGCCGCCCGGGCGACGTCGGCGGCGGTGATGCCCAGCTGACGGTGCCGGGGCTCGGCGGAGCGCATCTGCCGGTCAGCGGTGAGCGACAGCAGCAGCCGCAGATCGGCGGGGGTGGTGGCGAACAGGGTGCCGCGCATCGGCCACGAGCGCACGACCCGGCCGGCGGCGAACGCGGCCCACACGTCGGCGAGCGTGCTGCCGGGGACCCGGGAGCCGATCGCCCACTCGGCCTGCCGCAGGTCCTGGGCCTGCACGGCGAGCAGCCCGCGCACGGCCGCGGCACCGTCGGGCCGGGGCACCGTCAGGCCCTGGGCGGACAGCCGCATGCGGCGCAGCGTGCCCACGTCGATGTCCACGGCGCTCCCCTCGGGTGGGCGCGACGGTAGCGCGGGGCACCGACAGGACCGGCTCCGGCGTCCACCGTCGGGACCGGTGTCCACAGCGGCACCGGACCCGGCCTCCTCCGCCGGCGCCCTGGGGCAGGCTCCTGGGCATGCGCACCCCGCGGCCCCCGACCACCTCCCCGCTCGAGCTGCTGCAGACCGCGGTGCAGGTGGCGCGCCGTCCCGGGAGCACCGCCGAGGAGCTCGACCCGTTCACCGCTGCGCTCGCCCGGCAGTGCCCCGACCTCGACCTGCCCGGTCTCGAGCCGCTGGTCGACGACGCGGTGCACCGCTGCTACGACCGCGGGTGGCAACCGGCCGACCTCGTGCACGTGACCGGCCGACGCACCAGCCGGCGGGCGGCCCGGCTGGTCGGGTCGGCGCTGCTCGCCGAGGCCGAGCGGTCCCGGGCGGCCGACCGCGCCCCGCGGGAGTGGGTCGAGCAGCTGGCCACCCTGCCGGGTCCGGCGTCGGGGGCGTCGGGGTGGTGGGCCCGCAGCGGTCTCGACGCCGCCACCGGGTGGCGGGACCTGGTGCGGGTGCTGGCCCTGCTGACCGGCCTCCCGGCTCTGCAGGCGCTGCTGCCCGGGCCGGCCGCGTGGCCGCGGCACCACCGGGCGACGTCGTCCGCCCGCCCCGTGCCCGGGCCGGTCGACGAGAAGGTGCTCGGCCGCGTGCGGGGTCTGCTGGCCAAGGCCGAGCGCACCGAGTTCGCAGAGGAGGCCGACGCGCTGACCGCCAAGGCCCAGGAGCTGATGAGCAGGTACGCCATCGACCACGCCGTGCTGGCCGGTGCGCAGGTGGGCGGGCCCGGCGTGGGCGCGGACGTCGTCGCCCGCCGGCTGCACCTGACCGACCCCTTCACCGGGGCCAAGGCCGCCCTGCTGCACGCCGTCGCCGACCCGAACGGCTGCCAGGTGGTGCTCCTGCGCGACCTGGGCATCGCCACCGTGGTGGGTCTGCCCGTCGACGTCGCGCTGGTCGAGCTGCTGTTCACCTCGCTGCTGCTGCAGGCCACACGGGCGTTGTCCGGCGACGCACCACCGGGCACGAACCCGTCCCCCGTGTACAAGCGCGGGTTCCTCCTCGCCTACGCCACCCGCATCGGCGAGCGGCTGACCGAGGCCGGTGACCGGGCGACCGCCGAGGCGTCCGCGGAGCACGGCCGGTCGGTCCTGCCGGTGCTGGCCCGCCGGCAGGCGGCCGTGGCCGACCGGGTCACCGAGCTGTTCCCGCACGTGCGACGCAGCCGCCGACGCACGGTGGACCCGGAGGGGTGGTGGGCCGGGCGCCGCGCAGCCGACACCGCCGACCTGGGGGCGCCACGCACGCCGTTGGCGCCCGGGCCACCGCCGAGCCGCGCCCACGTTTAGGTTAGCCTCTCTTGGCTTCGCGACCCGCCGCGGAGGACCGCTCGCCGCACCCGGCGCGCCGACCACGGAGGACGACCCGGCATGCCCTTGATCACCCACCGGCTCCGCACCACCGCCGCCGCGCTGGCCTGCGCCGGTCTGCTCACCGCGTGCGGGGCGTCCGAGGCCGTGCCCGAGTCGGCCGCGGCCACCGGGGGCGAGCAGGCCACCGAGTACCCCCTGGTCCTGGACAACTGCGGCACCGAGGTCACCGTGGACGCCCCGCCGCAGCGGGTCGTGTCCCTCGACCAGGGCAGCACCGAGCTCATGCTGTCCCTCGGGCTCGGCGACCGCATCGTCGGCACCGCCTCCTGGACCGACCCGGTGCTGCCGTCGCTGGCCGACGCGAACGCCGACGTGCCCCGGCTGGCCGACAACGCCCCCGGCTACGAGGCCGTCCTGGGCACCGACCCCGACTTCGTCACCGCCTCCTTCGGCCGGCACTTCGCCACGGGCGGGGTGGCCGAGCGGGCCCGGTTCACCGAGACCGGCATCGGCACCTACCTGTCCCCCACCGACTGCTCCGGCGGGCAGAGCGTGAACGCCGGCGGCAAGCGGTCCGAGCCCCTGCAGGTCGACGCCCTGTACCAGGAGATCCGCGAGCTGGCCGCGGTCTTCGACGTGCCCGAGCGCGGTGAGCAACTGGTCGCCGAGCTGCAGCAGCGCGCCGCCGCGGCGACCGCCGAGATCGAGGCAAGCGGCGTCACCCTCGGCTTCTGGTTCGCCGACACCCGCAGCCCGTACTTCGCCGGCGGCGTCGGGGCCCCGCAGCTGCTCGCCGAGGGCGTCGGCGGTGCCAACGTCTTCGCCGACCTCGCCGACGACTGGTCCGCGGTCTCGTGGGAGGCGGTGGTCGACCGGGAGCCCGACGTCCTGGTGCTGGGCGACCTCGCCCGCGACCGCTTCCCCGGTGACCGGCTGGCCGACAAGGAGGCCTTCCTCGCCGCCGACCCGCTGACCAGCACGATGCAGGCCGTCCAGGACCAGCAGTACGTCGCCCTCAGCGGGGCCGAGCTCAACCCGTCCATCCGCTTCGTGGACGGCCTCGAGGACCTCGCCGCCGGCCTGGCCGAGCTCGGGCGCACGTCCTGACCGCCGCACCGGCCCTCGAGCCCGCCACCGACGACGACACCGGCACCGGGCCCCGCTCCCGTCGCCTGCCGGCCGGGGCCGTCCTGGCCCTGCTCGGGCTCGCCGCGGTCGTGGCGTCGGTGGCCGGTGCCATCACCCTGGGCCCCGCCGAGGTGTCGCTGGTGAACATCCGCGACGTGCTGCTCAACCACCTCGGGCTGACCGACGTCCCGGTGCGGGCGGTCAAGGAGGCCATCGTCTGGGAGGAGCGCCTGCCCCGGGCGCTCACGGCCGCCGCGTGCGGCGCCGGTCTCGGGCTGTGCGGCGCCGTGCTGCAGGCCCTGCTGCACAACCCGCTCGCCGACCCCTTCCTGCTCGGCATCTCCTCTGGCGCGTCCACCGGCGCGGTCGTCATCGGGGTGCTCGGGCTCGGCGGCTCGGTGCTGGGCCTGTCCGGGGGCGCGTTCGTCGGCGCCCTCGTCGCGTTCGGGCTGGTGCTGCTGCTGGCCGGGCTCAGCGGCGGCGGCACCGACCGCGTGATCCTCGCCGGGGTCGCCGGCACCCAGTTCTTCGCGGCGCTCACCTCGTTCGCGATCTTCGCCTTCGCCGACGCCGACGAGACCCGCGGGGTCATGTTCTGGTTGCTCGGGTCGCTGGAGGGCGTCCGCTGGGACGACGTGCTGCTCTGCGGGGTCGTCGTCCTCGTCGGTGGGGCCTGGGCGCTGCGGCAGTCCCACGCCCTCGACGCGTTCGCCTTCGGCGACGACGTGGCCGATTCCCTGGGCATCCCGGTGCGGCGCACCCGCCTGGTGCTGCTGGGGGTCACCGCCCTCATCACCGCGACCCTGGTCAGCATCGCGGGCTCCATCGGCTTCGTCGGCCTCGTGCTGCCGCACGCGGCGCGGTTCCTGGTCGGCCCCCGGCACGCCCGGCTGCTGCCGGCCACGGTGCTGATCGGTGCGGTGTTCATGGTCTGGGTCGACGCGGTCTCCCGGGTCGCCTTCCAGCCCACCCCGCTGCCGGTCGGCGTGGGCACGGCCCTGGTCGGGGTGCCCGCGTTCGTGCTCATCCTGCTGCGTCGCCGGCGGGTCGCATGACCCTGCACGCCGACCGGGTCCGCTGGAACCGCGGTGGTGCGCTCGTCGTCGACGGCGTCACCCTCACCCCCCGGCCCGGTGCCACCGTCGGGCTGCTGGGCCCCAACGGCTCCGGCAAGTCCTCGCTCCTGCGGCTGCTCTCCGGCACCGCGCGGCCCGACGACGGCACGGTCACCCTCGACGGCACCGACCTGCGAGCGCTGTCCCGCCGCTCCGTCGCCCGCACGGTCGCCGTGGTCGGGCAGCACACCCACACCGACGTCGACATCCGGGTGCGCGACGTCGTGCGGCTGGGGCGCATCCCGCACCGCGGGCCGCTGGGCTCGCGGCCGGCCACCGACGCCGCCGCGGTCGACGCCGCGCTGGCGGCCACCGGCATGACCGACAAGGCCGACCGGTTCTGGCACAGCCTGTCCGGGGGCGAGCAGCAGCGGGCGCACATCGCCCGGGCCCTGGCGCAGGAGCCGCGCGAGCTGCTCATGGACGAACCCACCAACCACCTCGACATCCGCCACCAGCTCGAGCTGCTGGAGCTGGTGCAGCGGCTGCCGGTGACCACCGTGGTGGCGCTGCACGACCTCAACCTGGCCGCGGCGTACTGCGACGAGGTGGTGGTCATGGCCGCCGGTCGCGCCGTGGCCGCCGGCCCCCCGGCCCAGGTGCTCACCCCCGAGCTGATCGGCGAGGTCTACGGGGTGCGGGCGACCGTGCTGGTCGGCGAGGACGGCGTGCCCACCGTCGTGCTGCGGCCCGCTGCGGTCAGCGCTCCGGCCTGACCGGGGCGGTCGAGGCGCGCACCACCAGCCGGCCGGGCACCACCACGGGCCGGCCCTGGAACCACCGCTCGGCGGCCTCGATGCGCTCCAGCAGCACGTCGACGCAGCGCCGGCCGACCTCGGCGAAGTCCTGGTGCACCGTGGTCAGCGGTGGCCGGAGGTAGGCGGCCTCGGCGATGTCGTCGAAGCCGACCACGCTGACCTCGCCCGGGATGTCCACCCCGGACTCGGCCAGGGCGCGGATCAGCCCCAGCGCCATGTGGTCGTTGGCCACGAAGACCCCGGTGACCTCGGGCCAGCGCTCGCGCAGCACCAGCCCGGCGTCGTAGCCCGACCGGGCGCTCCAGTCGCCCAGCAGGGGCTCGCGCACCCGCAGCCCCGCCTGGGTCATCCCGAGCTGCCAGCCCTCCAGCCGTGCCTCGGCCTCGATCCAGTCCTGCCGGCCGCGCACGTGCACGATCTCGGTGTGGCCCAGCTCCACCAGGTGGCGCGTGGCCTGCAGGGCGCCGTCCACCTGGTCCACGACCACCGAGGGCACGCCCGGGGCCGCCCCGCCCTCGACCGCCACCGCCGGGAGGTCGGCCGGGAGCCCCACCATCACCTGCACCGCGGCGCGCTGGGGGGCGAGCACGACCACGCCGCACACCGACTGGGCGACCAGCCGGTCGACGGCGTCGGCGAACGACTGCGGCTGCAGGTCCGGCACGGTCACCACGTGCACCTCGTAACCGGCCGTCCGCGCGGCCTGCTCGAGGCTGAACAACGTGCTCGCCGGCCCGTGCAGGCTGGTGTCGAACGCGATGACGCCGATGGTCTCGGACTGCCGCCGGGCCAGGGCCCGCGCGGTCAGGTTGCGCCGGTACCCCAGCTTCGCCATCGCCTCGAGCACCCGGGCCCGGGTCTCCTCCTTGACGTACGGGTGGTCGTTCAGCACCCGCGACACGGTCTGGTGCGAGACCCCGGCCAGCTGGGCGACGTCGGCCATGACGGCCGGCCTGCCCGCCCGTGGTTCCACCCCGACCCTCCGTCCGTGCGCCGGCGCTCGCCGGACGTCGAGGTCGGATGCTGCCACCCCCGGGGCCGGAGCGGGTCGGTCGTCCCCCGGGGGAGCGAGCAGCGTCAGCGGGAGGACCGCGTGCTCAGGCGCTGGACGACGACGAAGACCAGCAGCAGGACACCGATGGTGATCTTGGTCCACCACGAGCTCAGCCCGCCGTCGAAGGAGATCAGCGACTGGATGGTGCCCAGCACCAGCACGCCGAGCAGCGACCCGACGACGAGGCCGGACCCGCCGGTGAGCAGCGTCCCGCCGATGACCACCGCGGCGATGGCGTCGAGCTCCATGCCGATGGCGTGCAGGCTCCAGCCCGAGAGGATGTACAGGCTGAACAGCAGGCCACCCAGGGCGGAGCAGAAACCGCTGATCGCGTAGACCGCGACCTTGGTGCGGCCGACCGCCAGGCCCATCAGGCCCGCGGACTGCTCGTTGCCGCCGATGGCGTACACCGTGCGGCCGAAGCGGGTGCGGTGCAGCACGTACACCGCGATCGCCACCACCACGAGGGCGATGAGGACGCCGTAGGTGAGGTAGGTGTTGCCCGGCAGCTCGATGACGTTCTGCGCCAGGCCGGTGAACAGGTCGTCGCGGATGGGGATCGAGGGCTCGCTGATGACGAAGCACAGGCCGCGGGCCAGGAACATCCCGGCCAGCGTGACGATGAACGGCTGCAGCTGCAGGTGGTGCACGGCCGCGCCCATCGCCCAGCCCAGCAGCGTGCCGGTGGCCAGCACCAGCACGATGACCAGCGGCGCGGCCCAGCCCTTCTGCAGCAGCGAGGCCGCGATGACCGTGGACAGGGCGACCACCGCACCGGAGGACAGGTCGATGCCGCCGGTGAGGATCACGAAGGTCATGCCGACCGCGAGCACGATGAGGTGCGCGTTGTCCACCAGCAGGTTCAGCGCCACCTGCGGGTAGCCGAAGTTCTCGTACCGCAGCGTGCCGGCGCCGAAGAGCACGACGAGCAGGAGGGCGGTGACCAGCACGGAGAACGTGCTGGACCCGGTGTCGGTGCGGCGCAGCCAGGCGTAGGCCGCCTGCCCGAGCGAGCGGTCCGGCCGCTCCGGGGCGGGCGCGGGAGCCGTGCCGGTGGCGCTGTCGGTGGCGGTCATCGGAGTGCCCCCTGGTCGGTGGTGGTGGGCTCGGCTGCGGTCGCGTCGGCGGGCTCGGCCGAGGATGCGGGGGTCAGGGGACGGACGTCGTCCCCTTCGACGGCCGGCACCGGGACGGCCGGCGAGGTGCTGGTGCGCGCCGATCGCCGGCGGCGGCCGAGCGCGGCGCGGATGCGCGGGGCCTGCAGCAGGAAGACCGCGATGATGACGACGGCCTTGAACAGCCGCACGTACTCGTCGGGCACGCCCATGGTCAGCGTGGTGGTGGTCAGGGTCTGCAGGATGAGGGCGCCCAGCACCGTGCCGGTCAGCGAGTAGCGACCACCGGCGAGCGAGGTGCCACCGATCACGACGGCGAGGATCGCGTCGAGCTCGATGAACAACCCGGCCCGGTTGGCGTCGGCGGCGCTGACGTTGGCGTTGGTCATCAGGCCGGCGACCGCGGCGGTGAAGGCGACGAAGACGTAGACGGTCCAGGTGATCGACCGCGAGCGGACGCCGGCCAACCGGGCGGCCTCCGGGTTGGTGCCGACCGCCTCGATCAGCGTGCCCAGCGCGGTGCGGCGGGTGAGCGCGGCGACGACCAGGAGCACCAGCAGGGTGAGCACCACCTGGGCCGGCAGGCCGAGGACGAAGCCACCGCCGAGCCAGTCGAAGGCCGGGTTCTCGGCGGTGATGATCTGCCCGTCGGTGACCAGCATGGCCAGCCCGCGGCCGGCCGTCATGAGCACCAGCGTCGCGATGATCGGCTGGATGCCGACGACGGAGACCAGGAAGCCGTTCCACGCACCGAGCACCAGGCCGACGGCCAGGGCGGTGCCGATGGCGACCGCGGCGGTGGCCGGGGACGTCGGGTCCGACGACCCGTCGATGATCGTGAAGCTGACCGCGCCGGAGATGGCCAGCACGGCGCCGACGGAGAGGTCGATCCCGCGGGTGGCGATGACCAGGGTCATGCCGACCGCGATGAGCAGGGTCGGGGCGACGTTCTTCAGGACGTCGACCGGCGAGCCGAACAGGTGGCCGTCCTGGATCCGCAGGGCGAAGAAGCCAGGGTTGACGACGGCGTTGAACACCAGCAGCACGAGCAGCGCCGACGCCGCCCACACCACCGGGGAGGACATGTCCAGGCGCCGCCGCGTGCGGGGCTCGGTGGGGGTCTCAGGCACGGTCGCCTCCACTGGCGATCAGGTCGACGACGGAGTCGAGGGTGGCGGTGGAGCCGTCGACGTCGGCGACGGTGCGGTGGTCGCGCAGCACGGTGATGCGGTCGCTGATCCGCAGCACCTCCTCCAGCTCGGCGGAGACGAACACGACCGACATCCCCTCGCTCGCCAGCTGGCTGACCAGGGCCTGGATCTGGGCCTTGGCGCCGATGTCGATGCCGCGGGTGGGCTCGTCGAGCAGCAGCAGCCGCGGCTCGGTCAGCAGCCAGCGGGCCAGCAGCACCTTCTGCTGGTTGCCGCCGGACAGGTTGCGGATCAGCGCGTCGGGGTGGGCCGGGCGGATGTCGAGGGCCTTGATGTACTTGGCGACCAGCTCGTCGCCCTGCTTGGTGGGGATGCGGCGCAGCCAGCCCCGGCGGGCCTGCAGGGCCAGCAGCACGTTGTCGCGCACGGTGAGGTCGCCGACGACGCCCTCGCCCTTGCGGTCCTCGGAGCAGAACGCGATGCCCTCGGCGATGGCCGTGCGCGGGGTGCGCAGCTTGACTGGGCGCCCGTCGACCTCGACGGTGCCCGAGCTCGCGCGGTCGGCGCCGAACAGGAGCCGGGTCAGCTCGGTGCGACCCGAGCCCAGCAGCCCGGCCAGGCCGGTCACGCGCCCGGCGTGGACGTCGAGGTCGGTGGGGGCGATGGCCCCGGTGCGGCCGAGGCCGCGGGCGCGCAGGCGCGGGACGGCGTCGGCGGGGGCCTCGTGGGCGGGCTCGCGCTCGAGGTGCTCGAGGGTGGACAGCTCGCGGCCGATCATCTCCTGCACCAGCTGCAGCCGGGGCAGCTCGGCGGTGCGGTGCTCGGCGACGAGGCGGCCGTTGCGCAGCACCGTCATGCGGTCGCTGATCTCGTAGACCTGGTCGAGGAAGTGGGACACGAAGAGGATGGCGACGCCGCGGTCGCGCAGCGTGCGCACGACCCGGAACAGCTCGGCGACCTCGCCGGCGTCCAGGCTCGAGGTGGGCTCGTCGAGCACCAGCACCTTGGCGTCGGTGTCGACGGCCCGGGCGATGGCGACCAGCTGCTGCAGGGCGATGGGGTGCCGGCCCAGGATGCTGCCGGGGTCGAGGTCCAGGTTCAGCTCGGCGAGCACGCGGCGGGTGCGCTCACGGGAGGCACGCCGGTCGATCGACCCGCGCTTGCGGGGTTCGCGACCGAGGACGACGTTCTCGGTGACCGTGAGGTTCGGGCAGAGGTTGACCTCCTGGTACACGGTGCTGATGCCCGCGGCCTGCGCGTCGGCCGGCGTGGCGAACTGCTGCTCGACGCCGTCGACGGTGACCGTGCCGCTGTCGTAGCGGTAGACCCCGGTGAGGGCCTTGATGAGGGTCGACTTGCCGGCTCCGTTCTCGCCCATGAGGGCGTGGACCTCGCCGGGGAACAGGCGCAGCCCCACCCCGTCGAGGGCGCGGACACCGGGGAACTCGATGGTGATGCCGGACATCTCGACCACCGGGGCGGCGGCCGGCCGGGGTGCTGCGGTGCTCATGGGCGAAGGTCTCCAGGAGTAGGGGTGCCCCGCCGCCGGGGACGGCGGCGGGGCGGGTGGCCGGGTCCCGCCACCGACGGCGGGACCCGGCCCGGGGATCAGTACTGCCGGTTCGGCAGGGCCTCGATCGCCTGCTCCTGCGTGAAGGTGGTCTCCTCGGTGACGACCCGCTTCGGGACGTCCTCACCGGCGACGACCTTCTCGGCGAGGTCCATCAGCTGACCGCCCAGCAGCGGGTTGCACTCGACGATGAAGTTGATCTTGCCGTCGGCGAGCGCCTGCATGCCGTCGCGGACCGCGTCGACCGAGATGATCTGGATGTCCTTGCCGGGCACCTTGCCGGCGGCCTCGATGGCCTCGATGGCACCCAGGGCCATGTCGTCGTTGTGGGCGTAGACCGCGTTGATCTGCGGGTTGGAGTTGAGCATGGCCTCCATGACCTCGCGGCCACCGGCGCGGGTGAAGTCACCCGACTGCGACGCGACGACCTGGATGTTGTCGGTGCCCTCGATGGCGTCGGCGAAGCCCTCCTGGCGGTCGAGGGCCGGAGCGGCACCCGTGGTGCCCTGCAGCTCGGCGACGTAGGTCGGCTGCGAGCCCCAGTTCTCCACGGCCCACTCGCCGGCCTTCTTGCCCTCCTCGACGAAGTCCGACCCGAGGAAGGTCTCGTAGAGCGAGTCGTCCTCGGAGTCGACCGAGCGGTCGGTGAGGATCACCGGGATGCCGGCGCGCTGCGCCTCGAGCAGCACCGAGTCCCAGCCGGTCTCGACGACCGGGGAGAACGCGATGACGTCGACCCGCTGCTGGATGAACGAGCGGATGGCCGAGATCTGGTTCTCCTGCTCGCCCTGCGCGTCGGAGAACTGCAGCTCGATGCCGGCCTCCTCCGCGGAGTCCTGGATCGACTGGGTGTTCGCCGTGCGCCAGCCGCTCTCGGCACCCACCTGGGAGAAGCCCATGGTGATCGAGCCGTCCTCGCCCCCACCGCCGGAGCCGCCGCTGCCGCTGTCGCTGCTGCCGCAGGCCGTGGCACCGAACGCCACCGCGACCGCCATGGCAGTCACCACCGTCTTCTTGAACACCGCTGTTCCTCCACCTGTCGAGCCGGGCCGGGGGTCCCCGGCGCGTTCTGGGCCGAAGTGTTAGCGCTCACACATGTGGGGTCAAGCACATCGTGGGTAACGAATGTGCAACGGATCAGCTCGGGCTATGACGCGACGAAACGGGCCTCAGGGCTGCTTGACGGCGACCTGTGAGCGCTATCAGACTGCGGCGGCCCGTTCCCCCTCCAGCTCCGGGAGACCCCTCGCATGAGCGCCCTGCACCCCACCGGCGAGCAGCACGACCTCGTCCTCGACGACGTCCGTGCCGTGGTCACCGAGGTGGGCGGGGGGCTGCGCAGCCTCACCGTGGCCGGCCGCGACCTGGTGGTCGGCTTCCCCGTCGACACCCCGCGCCCGCTCTACCGGGGCTCGGTGCTGGCGCCGTGGCCCAACCGGGTGGCCGACGGCCGGTACACCCGCGACGGCCGCACCCAGCAGCTGGCGCTCACCGAGCCCGACCGGGGCAACGCCCTGCACGGCTTGACCTGCTGGAGCGCCTGGCGACTGCTCGACCGCACCGCCTCCGCCGTCCGGCTGGGTGCCCGCATCTGGCCGCAGCAGGGCTGGCCGCATCTCCTCGACGTCGTCGTCGGGTACGAGCTCACGCCCACCGGGCTGCGCTGGACCGTCGAGGGCCACAACCCCGGCGACGGCCCCGCGCCCTGGGGCAGCTCGGTGCACCCCTACCTGGTCGCGGGCCCCGGGCGGGTCGACGACTGGGAGTTCGAGCTGGCCGCCGAGCAGGTGCTCACCGTCGACGACGAGCGGTTGCTGCCCACCGGGCTGGTCGACGTCGGCACCACCGACCTGGATTTCCGGGCCCCGCGCCCGCTGCGCGGGGTGGCGGTGGACCACGCCTACACCGGGGTGGCCGGCGGCGCCCGGGCCACGGCCACCGTGCGGGCCGCCGACGGCGGCGGAGTGGCCATGCACTGGTCGGCCGAGGACCTGCCGTGGGTCCAGGTGCACACGGCGGACCGGCCCGACCCCGCCGACGACCGCGTGGGCCTGGCCGTCGAGCCGATGACCTGCCCGCCCGACGCGTTGAACACCGGCACCGACCTCGTCGTCCTGGCGCCCGGGCAGTCGCACACCGCCGCGTGGGAGATCGAGGCGTTGCAGCCGTAGCGTCACCGGGCATGGACCTGCCCCCGGCGCTGCTCGACCTGCTCCGCTCCCCCGCCCCCTGCTTCGTCGCCACGCTGATGCCCGACGGCGGGCCGCAGCTGACCCAGACCTGGGTCGACGCCGACGACCAGGGCCGGATCCGGGTCAACTCCGTCGCCGGGTTCCGCAAGGTGCGCAACGTCGAGCGCGACCCGCGGGTGGCGGTCAACGTCGCCGACCCGGCCGACCCGTCGCGCTACTTCGCCGTGCGCGGGCGGGTCGTGGACATCACCGCCGTGGGGGCGGTCGAGCACATCGAGCAGCTGTCGCAGAAGTACACCGGTGGGCCCTACCCCTGGTACGGCGGTCGCGACCAGCAACGGTTGGTGCTGACCATCGAGGCCGACTCCGTGCACTCGCCCCAGGGCTGATCCCGGTGGACCCGACGACCCCGCTGCTGGACGCCCTGCCGCGACTGCCCAAGGCCGAGCTGCACCTGCACGTCGAGGGCACCCTCGAGCCGGAGCTGGCGTTCGCCCTGGCCCAGCGCAACGGCGTGGTGCTCCCCTACCCCGACGTCGCGGCACTGCGGGCGGCCTACGACTTCGGCGACCTGCAGTCGTTCCTGGACCTCTACTACGCGTGCATGCCGGTGCTGCGCACGGCCGAAGACTTCCACGACCTCACCGCGGCCTACCTCGAGCGGTCCCACCGCGACGGCGTCGCGCACGCCGAGCTGTTCGTCGACCTGCAGGTGCACCTGGCCAACGGCATCCCCGCCGACGCCGTGCTCGACGGCATGCTGGCCGCGCTCGCCGAGGCCCGCCGCACGCGGGGCACCACGGGCGGGGTGATCCTCGCCGTGGTGCGCGACCGGCCGGTGGCCACCGCGCACGAGGCGCTGGACGCCGTCGCCCACCGGGTGCACGACCTGGTCGGCATCGGCCTGGACTCGGCCGAGGTCGGCTACCCGCCCGCGCTGTTCGTCGAGGTCTTCGAGCGCGCCGCCGCCCTCGGCCTGCACCGCGTGGCGCACGCCGGCGAGGAGGGCCCGCCGTCCTACGTCGTCGAGGCGGTCGAGCTGCTCGGTGTCGAGCGGGTGGACCACGGCATCCGGGCCGTCGAGGACCCGACGCTGCTGGCCCTGCTGGTCGAGCGCGGCATCCCGCTCACGGTGTGCCCGTTGTCCAACGTCCGGCTGCGGGCCGTGCCCGACCTGGCCTCGCACCCGATCCGGGCCCTGCTGGACGCCGGGGTGGCGGTCACCGTGAACTCCGACGACCCGGCCTACTTCGGCGGGTACGTCGGGGCGAACTACGCGGCCCTGGTGCAGGTGGGGTTCACCGCGCCCGAGTTGGCCCGGTTGGCCGCGGCGTCGGTGCGCGCGTCGTTCGCCGACGACGCGCGCAAGGCCGAGCTGCTCGCGCAGGTCGACGCCTGGGCGGTGTGACCCGCCGTGCCGTTCCTGACCCGCCCGCACGTCGAGCAGCTGGCCGGCGGTGAGTGGTCGCTGACCGAGCCGCTGGTCTACGCCGGCCGCAGCGAGCAGTGGATGGTGCCGACCGGCTTCGTCACCGACTTCGCCTCGGTGCCCGTGCCGGTGCGGTGGCTGATCCCGGCGGACGGGCCCTGGACGGCGGCCGCCGTCGTGCACGACTGGTTCTGCGAGGTCGGCATCGCCGCCGGGCAGGTCTCCAGCCGGGACGCCGACGGCGTCTTCCGCCGCATGTGCCGGGAACTGGGGACGCCGGTGCTGCGCCGCTGGCTGATGTGGGCCGGCGTGCGGTGGGGCGCGGTGGCCAGCCCGGTGCGCCGGCCCGGGTTAGCCCGCGACCTGCCCGCCGTGCTGGCCATCTCGGTGCTGGCCGTGCCGCTGGTGGTGCCGGTGTCGCTGGTGGTCGGCATCGGCCTGGCCGTCGACGCCGTCGTCGACCGGGCGCTGACGCTGGCGCTGCGCCTGACCGGCCACCCCGCCGACCCGCCCGGATCCTGGCTCGACGAGCGTGTCGTCCCGCCTCAGAGCAAGCCGGACAGCCGGTAGAGCACCAGTGACCCGGCGACGGCGACGTCCAGGCTGGAGCCGGTGCCGACCATGGGGATCTCGACGGCCAGGTCCACGAGTTCCAGCGCTTCCGGCGGCATGCCGGTCTGCTCGTGCCCGAGGACGACGACGGTGCGCGCGCGAGCAGCGGGGAGGTCGGCCAACCGGACCGACTCGTCGGTGAGCTCGACGCCGATCACCTGGGTGCCGTCGCGCCGCTGGCGAGCGAGCCAGCTCAACTGGTCCCCGGTGGACGGCGCTCCGCGGCGCGCCGGGGCCATCGTCGACGGAGGGTCTCGTCCCAGGCTTGCCCGCGCGACGCCTCGTTGCGCCTCGTTGCGCCGGGCACACGGGAAGCAGTCGATGACGGCGTCGGCGCGGCACCGACAGGCGGGCAGCGCGCAGCACCGGGCTCGTCCCAGTCGTCCGTCCTACTCGATGCGGGGGCCGATGATGATCTCGGTGCCGTCGGGGCGGTGGGTGCGCCATCGGCCGCCGGGGTCGCGTTCGACGCGGAAGCCGTGGTGGACCTTGGTGTGGTGGGGTTCGCACAGCAACGCCGAGTTGGCCAGCGAGGTCTCCCCGCCGTGCGCCCAGTGCACGAGGTGGTGGACGTCGGCCCAGTGGTGCGGTGCGCCGCAGCCGGCGAACACGCAGGTCTTGTCCCGGGCCACCACCGCCCGCCGCAGCCCCGGGGTGACCACCCGGTGGGTGCGGCCCACGTCCAGCGGGGTCCCGTCGGGGCCCATGACGATGCGGGAGACGGTGGCGTCGCAGGCCAGCCAGCGGGCGCGGGCGGCGGAGATGGTGGCCCCGAACCCCATCGCCGCGGTGGCGGGGCCGGTGCCGTCGGCGACCAGGTCCTCGACTCCGATGGTGACCACCACGTGCGGCTTCACGCTGCGCAGCACCGGCAGCCCGCCTGCGCCCAGCTGCCGGTCGGCCAACGCCACCAGCGCATCGGCCTGGCGCTGCACCCGCGTGCGCAGGTCGCCTTCGGGCCGGTCGGCCTGCACGATCGACTCCAACGCCGTCTTGACCTTCTCCCCACCGACCGCATCGAGGTCGAACCGGCCGGTCACCGTCCCATCAGCGTGGGTGCTGATCGACAGCGCCCGCTGCTGCACCGGGTCCGGCTCCACCCCGTCAGGGTCCAGCGCCTCCACGAACGCGTGCACCGCGGTCACCAGCGCCCGGTGCGAGGACGTCACGGCCACCTCGGTCCAGGCCCGGTCGAACACGCCCAGGTCGATGCCCTGCAGCTGCGCCGCGGCGCGCTCGCGGTCCCCCACCGCCGAAGCCACCACATCGACCTGCGCGGCGGACACCGTGCCGTCGGTGAACGCCTCACCCATGACCGGGAGATGCTCCACGGCACGGCCCACCCGCACGATCCGCGAGGCCTCAGCACCGGGCAGGTGCAGGTGCCCGATCAACCACGACCGCACCGACACCAACCCGTCGACCTGCACCGCCTGCGTCAGCTCCGCATGCCGCGCCAACCGCGCCAGCACCGCATCCAGCCGGTTGCGCTCGGTCGCCAGCTCACGCATCTGGTCCAGCACCTGCACCGAGGACAGGTGGTGCAACGTCTCGACGTCGTCAACCAACAGATCCAGATCAGGGGCGGTGAGCACTGCCGACTCGCTCATTCCTACCCCTCCAATCCGTTCGAACACCTGATCGAAGAATACTCGACGGCGGACGGCGCGACAAGACGAAAGGCGAGGTCAGAGCGTCATCACATGACCGCACACCGTCAGGGGATGAGGCGCTCGGCGCGGTAGCGGTCGAACAGCCGCAGGAACGAGTCCTCGGTGCGCACGTAGCCGGTGAACCCGAGCAGCCGCGACCGGCTCATGTCGGCCAGCACCTCGATCTCGCGGCCGAGGTCGGAGTCGGTGTGCCACCACGACGCCACCCGCGCCAGGTCGGGCTCGACGAGGTCGTGCTCGGCGACGACCTGCGCCCACACCGGCTCGGCGTCGGCCATCTGCTGCTCCAGCGGCTGCGGCTCGGCCGGGAACCCGGCGGACTCGACGCCGAGGGCGTCGGCCAGCCGCGGCCACATGTTCCGCCAGCGGAAGACGTCGCCGTTGACCACGTTGAAGGCCAGGTCCGCCGCGGCCTCGGTGATCGACGCCCAGATCATGTGGTCGGCGAGCTGGCCGGCGTCGGTCATGTCGACCAGCGAGTCCCACTGCGTCCGCGAGCCCGGGAAGACGAAGGGCCGGCCCGTCGCCCGGCAGATCGCGGCGTAGGCGGCCAGCGTCGAGCCCATGTTCATCGCGTTGCCGACCGCGTGCCCGATGACGGTGTGCGAGCGGTGCACGCTCCAGGTGAAGCCCTGCTCCGCCGCGGCGGCGAACAGCGCGTCCTCCTGGGCGTAGTAGAAGTTCTCGACCGGCAGCCGGTCGGCGTCCTCGAGGAACGGGGTGTCGGGCATCTCGCCCTGCGCGTAGGCCTCGAACGGGCCGAGGTAGTGCTTGAGCCCGGTGACCAGTGCGACGTGCCGCAGGCTGCGGCCCGGCGCCAGCGCGGCGAGCAGGTCGGCGACCATCGCCTTGTTGACGACGATGTTCTCGGCCTCGGTGTCCTGCTTGGACCAGGCGCAGAAGAAGACGTGGGTGGGCCGCAGCTCCCCCAACGCCTCGGCCAGCGAGTCGGGCGAGCGCAGGTCGGCCCGGACGTGACGGGCCGACGAACCGGGCACCGGGTTGCGCGACAGGCCCGAGACCTCCCAACCGCCGGAGGTCAGCTTCTCGACCAGCGCGCTGCCGGTGATGCCGCTGGCGCCCACCACGAGGGCGTGCGCGCCGAGGAAGGGCGGGGTGGGGGTGCTGTCGATGCTCATCCCCAGGGGCAGCACCGCCCGTCGTCCTGGTGTTCCGCACCCGGGCCGCTAGCGTCGGCCGCGTGACGACGACCCGTGCGCTGCTGGCCGTGGCGCTCGCGGCGACGGTGCTGACCGGCTGTGCCGCCGACCGGGCGACGGTGCTGCAGCCGATCGCCACCCCGGTCGAGCGGTGGCTGGCCGCGGAGCCCTCGCTGATCGCGCACCGCGGTGGCAGCGCCGACTGGCCCGAGGGCACCACGTTCGCCTACGACCAGGCCGCCGCGTGGTCGCCGGACCTCGCGCTGGAGGCCCCCGTGTGGCTGACCGCCGACGGCGTGTGGGTCGTCTGCCACGACGCGACCACCGGCGCCGAGTTCGACGTCGACCTCGACATCGCCACCAGCACCTGGGCCCAGCTCTCGCAGCTGCGCACGGTCGACGGCGGCCAGCCGCTGGCCCGGCTGAGCGACGTGCTCGCCGCGCACCCCGACCGCGTGTGGCTGGTCGACGACAAGCCGAGCGCCGACGTCCCGGGGTTGCTGGACCTGCTCGACGCCGCCGGCGGTCCGGGTCGGTTCGTGGTGAAGGGCTTCTTCAGCGGCCGGGCGTGGACCGAGCAGGCCCGCGCCCGGGGCTACACGACGTGGGGCTACTACTACCCGACGAACATGGCCGACTTCGCCGCCACGCAGTCGGCGTGGGACATCGTCGCGCTGCAGTGGGACGCCCCGGCCGCCGACTGGACGACGGCGCTGGCGACCGGCAGGCGGGTGTTCGGGCACGTGGTGCGCGACGACGCCCAGGCGCAGCAGGCACTGGCCGCCGGGGCCACCGGTCTCATGGTCGCCGGGGTCACCGAGGTCGTCCCGCGCTGACCCTCCCGGGCGAGAGCACGGCGGGGCGGCTCGACGGGCGACGCGCGGGCGCCGACCATGGGCGGCATGGACTACCTGCGGCAACTGCAGTCCGAACGCCCGCTGCTCTACATGCTCGTGCTGCTCGTGGGCTTCTTCATCGCGTTCCAGCTGATCATCTTCATCGCCCAGCTGATCCTCGGTCCCTTCGGCCTGCCCGGCTGGGCCCCGCTGGCGCTGGTGCTCGTCGTGGCCGTGGTCATCGCCCGCCGGCAGAACTCCCGGTAGCTGCTCCCCCGCTGCGGACCGGTCGGCAGGTCAGCCCCGCAGGAGCTCGTCCAGCCGCCCGTCCGCAGCCAGGTCGCGCAGCCACGCCAGCGCGCCGTCCCGGTCGGTGAACGCCCCGTCGTCCTGGGCAGCCAGCGCGACAGCCAGGACGGCGCCGAACCCCGGGCCCGGGGCGTGCCCGAGGGCGACGAGGTCGGCGCCGCGCAGCAGGGGCCGGCCGGGACGGCGGTCCACCCCGGCCGTGGCGGCCAGCTCGAGCCACGCCGTGGTCGGGTTCGGACCGGACCCGGCGCCCCGGCCGGCGTGGTCGGCGCCGCACACCAACGACCACTCGGTCATCGTCGCCGGGACCAGCCGGCGGGCCAGCCGGCGCACCGCCGCACGGCTCGGGCCCTGCGCGGTGGTGGCCACCATGTGCTCACGCACGACGGGGACGACACGGTCCACCAGGGACGGCGGCGCGCCGATCCCGGTCAGCAGCTCGCGGGCCACGTCGGCACCGGCCTCGGCGTGGCCGTACGAGGTGATCCGGCCGTCGGCCCGGTGCTGCGTGTGGGTGGCCTTGCCGACGTCGTGCAGCAGCGCGCCGAGGACGACGACGGTGCGGTCGTCGCCGGTCAGCCCCGCCGCGTCGGCGAGCGCGGCGGCGGCGTCCCCGGCCAGTGCGGAGTGGGTGAGCACGTCGCCCTCCGGGTGCCAGCGCGGGTCCTGCGGCACGCCGGCGAGCCGGGCCAGCAGCGGCACGTGCGCGAGCCAGCCCGACGCCTCCAGCGCGGCGACCGCCGCGCTCAGGTGCCGGCCGGTCTCGCCGATGCCTCGCCACTCGCCCCAGATGCGCTCGACCGGCAGGTCGCCGAAGGGCAGCGTGCGGCACAGCTCCGCGGTCTCGCGGGCCAGCCGGAAGCCGAAGCGCGCCGCGAACCGGACGCCGCGCAGCACCCGCAGCGGGTCGTCGCCGAAGGCGGGCCCGGTGTGCCGCAGCACCCCGTCGCGCAGGTCGGCCACCCCGCCCACCGCGTCGAGCAGCTCCCCCGTCAGCGGGTCGACCATCAGCGCGTTGACCGTGAAGTCGCGCCGGCGGGCGGCGTCCTCGGGCCGGGCGCCCGGGCCTGTCGTGGGCACGGCGACGTCGAGGTCCTCGCCGTCCCGTCGGACCTTGAGGACGGCGAACGAGCGGCCCACCTCGTCGACCCGGCCGACGGTCTGCAGGGCGCGGCGCAGGTCGTCGAGCCCGAGGCCGAACACCTCGAGGTCGACGTCCTTGGGCGTGCTGCCGGGGGCGAGCAGGGCGTCGCGCACGCAGCCGCCGACCAGGTAGGGCTGCCCACCGGCAGCGCTGATCGCCCGCACCGCGGCGTCGGTCGCGCCGCTCAGCGGGAAATCGGCTGTCCGCACCGTGGTCACCCTGGGAGTGTGACGGCCGTGTCAGCCCGCATTCGGTCGTCGGTCGTGCTCGGGGACCGGTCGCTGCCGGCCGGGTACGACCACCCGCACGCCTCGGAGGAGGCCCGGCGCATCGCCGAGGAGGGCACGATCCTGCGGGTGCAGGTCGGGTCCGGGGTGCACGGGACGTCGATCGGCGGGCAGGACGACCGCGACGAGATGGGCATCTGCCTGGAGCCACCGCAGTACGTCACCGGGGTGGCCCGGGTGGGCGACGGGATCCCGTTCGAGCAGTACCAGCGGCACACCGTGTGGGACCGGCCCGGCGGGCTGGCCAACCGGTCGGGCGCCGGCGACCTCGACGTGGTCGTCTACTCGGCGCGCAAGTGGGCGAGGCTGGCGCTGGCCGGCAACCCGACGGTCCTGCTGCTGCTCTTCGTCCCGGACGCCGAGGTGGTGCACCGCGACGAGGCAGGCGCGGAGCTGGTCGACAACGCGCACCGGTTCGTGTCACGGCTGGCCGCCGACCGGTTCCTGGGCTACCTGACCGGCCAGCGTGCGGCGATGACCGGTGAGGTCGGCGCGCACACCAATCGGCCCGAACTCGTGGCGCTGCACGGGTACGACACCAAGTACGCGATGCACGCGCTGCGGCTGGGGGTGCAGGGCGTCGAGCTGCTGAGCACCGGCCGGATCACGCTGCCGGTGCCCGAGCCCGACCGCTCGTACCTGCGTGCGGTGCGCCGGGGCGAGGTGCCGCTGGCCGAGGTGGTCGCCGCCGTCGACGCCGCCGAGCAGCGGCTGATCGGGCTGCGGGAGAGCTCGACCGTCCCCGACGAGCCCGACCGGGCGTGGGTCGATGCCTGGCTGCACCGCAGCTACCTGGCCTCCTGGGCCAGGCAGCCGACGCTGCGCCGTTGATCGGTGGGCCGGTCGGGTGACGATCGAGCTGGGCGGTCGGCCTCGACGAGAAGCTGCACCGCACGACGAAGGCCGCCCACCCGGTGGGTGAGCGGCCAGTCGATGGTGGAGCTGAGGGGACTCGAACCCCTGACCCCCACACTGCCAGTGTGGTGCGCTACCAGCTGCGCCACAGCCCCTTGCGACCCGGTCTGGTGTGTCCGAGCCGTTGACAACCATACAGTCCCCCGGCGGCCTCCCCGCAGGGGGGTCCCGGTCATCGGCGTGTCATGACCGGGACCCCGCACGGGTCAGCCGAAGGCGCGGTCCAGGGCCAGGTTGAGGTCCAGGACGTCGACGAACGGCGCCCCGATGAAGCCCAGGTCACGGCCGTGGGTCGCGGCGGAGACCAGCGCCTGGACCTCGGACGGCGACACCCCGCGAGCAGCAGCCACCCGGTCGACCTGGATCGCCGCGTAGGCCGGCGAGATGCCCGGGTCCAGCCCGGACGCCGACGTCGTCACCGCGTCGTCGGGCACCGCCGACTCGGGCACCCCGTTGAACGAGGCCACCTCCGAACGCCGGGACGCCACCGCGTCGGCGAGCTCGGGTGACGACGGACCGAGGTTCGACCCCCCGGACGCCGCGCCGTCCCAGTCCCCCGCCGACGGCCGGGACTGGAAGTACTGCGGCAGCGGCGCGCCGTCGGCGTCCACGAAGCCCTGGCCGATCAGCGACGACCCGACCACCGTCCCGCCGGCCGACGTGACCAGCGATCCGTCGGCGCGCGAAGGCACCACCACCTGGGCGAAGCCGGTCATCAGCAGTGGATAGGCGAGGCCGAGCACCACCGTGGCGAGCAGCAGGGCACGGACAGAGGCGAGCAGTTGACGAGTCATCACGAGATCCCGGGAATCAGAGACACGAGCAGGTCGATGGCCTTGATCCCGACGAAGGGCAGCACCACGCCGCCGACGCCGTAGACCAGGAGGTTGCGGGAGAGCAGCGCGGACGCCGTCCCGGGTCGGTACCGCACACCGCGAAGGGCGAGCGGCACCAGCGCCACGATGATCAGCGCGTTGAAGACGACCGCGGAGAGGATCGCCGACTCCGGCGAGTGCAGGCGCATCACGTTGAGCGTGTCCAGCCCGGGGAAGACGGGCGCGAACATCGCCGGCAGGATCGCGAAGTACTTGGCCAGGTCGTTGGCGATGGAGAACGTGGTCAGCGAACCGCGGGTGATCAGCAACTGCTTGCCGATCGCCACGATCTCGATGAGCTTCGTGGGGTCGCTGTCGAGGTCGACCATGTTGCCGGCCTCCTTCGCCGCCGACGTCCCGGTGTTCATCGCGACGCCGACGTCGGCCTGGGCGAGCGCCGGGGCGTCGTTCGTGCCGTCCCCGGTCATCGCGACCAGCCGGCCGCCCTCCTGCTCGCGAGCGATGAGCGCCAGCTTGTCCTCCGGCGTCGCCTCCGCCAGGACGTCGTCCACCCCGGCCTCGGCGGCGATCGCCCGGGCCGTGGCCTCGTTGTCGCCGGTGATCATCACGGTGCGGATGCCCATGCGCCGCAGCTCGTCGAAGCGCTCGCGCATCCCGGGCTTCACGACGTCCTTGAGCTCGATGACGCCGAGCACCCGGGCGCCGTCCGGACCGTTCTCGGCCAGCACCAGCGGCGTCCCACCGGCGGTCGAGATGTCCGCCACGACCGTCCCCACCGAGGGGTCCACGGAACCCTCGAGGCCACGGACCCAGGCCTGCACGGCCCCGGCGGCACCCTTGCGCAGCTGCCGGCCCCCGGGCAGGTCGACCCCGCTCATCCGGGTCTGCGCGGTGAACTCCACGAACTCCGCCCCCGCCGGGCGGTCGACCGCTCCCCCGCCCAGGACGACGACCGACCGGCCCTCCGGCGTCTCGTCGGCCAGCGACGCGAGCACGGCGGCGCGGGCCACCTCGTCGTCCGACGCCGAACCGACCGGCACGAAGCGGGCGGCCTGCCGGTTGCCCAGCGTGATCGTGCCGGTCTTGTCCAGCAGCAGCGTGCCGACGTCGCCGGCCGCCTCCACCGCGCGGCCGCTCATGGCCAGCACGTTGCGCTGCACCAGCCGGTCCATCCCGGCGATGCCGATCGCGCTCAGCAGCGCGCCGATGGTGGTCGGGATCAGGCAGACCACCAGCGCGATGAGCACGGTCATCGACTGCCCGGCGCCCGCGTAGACCGCCACGGGCTGCAGCGTCACCACGGCGAGCAGGAACACGATGGTCAGCGACGACAGCAGGATGTTCAGCGCCGTCTCGTTGGGCGTCTTCTGCCGCGCGGCGCCCTCGACCAGCGCGATCATCCGGTCGACGAACGTCTCGCCGGGCTTGCTGGTGATCTGCACGACGATGCGGTCCGAGAGCACCGTCGTACCGCCGGTCACGGCGCACCGGTCGCCGCCGGACTCGCGGATCACCGGGGCGGACTCCCCGGTGATGGCCGATTCGTCGACACTGGCGATCCCCGCCACGACGTCGCCGTCGCCGGGGATCTGCTGCCCGGCGACCACGACCACCCGGTCACCCGGGCGCAGGTCGGCGGCCGCGACCTCGCGGCCGTCCTCCGTGATCGCGACCGCGGTGGTCTTGGCCCTGCGCAGCGAGGCGGCCTGCGCCTTGCCACGGCCCTCGGCCACCGACTCGGCCACGTTGGCGAACAGCACGGTCAGCCACAGCCAGACCGCGATGGCCCAGCCGAACACCGTGGGTTCGAGCACGGCCAGCACGGTGGAGAACACCGAGCCGACCCAGACGGTGAACACCACGGGCTGGCGCACCAGCCCCCGCGGGTCGAGCTTGCGCACGGCGCCGGCCAGCGCCGGACCCCACTCGATGGTCGGCCGGGTCTGCTCGGGGGCAGGGGTCCGGTCCAGGACGGCGGTCATGAGAGCCCTTCGGCGAGCGGCCCGAGTGCGAGCACCGGGAAGTAGGTGAGACCGACGACCACGAGGACGACGGCGGTGAGCAGCCCGGCGAACAGCGGGCGGTGGGTGGGCAGGGTCCCGGCGGTGACCGGCACCTTCCCCTGGGCGGCCAGCCGGCCGGCCAGCGCGAGCACCAGCACGATCGGCACGAAGCGGCCGAGCAGCATCGCCAGCCCGAGCGCGGTGTTCCAGAAGGGCGTGTTGGCACTGAGCCCGGCGAACGCCGAGCCGTTGTTGTTGCCGGCGGAGGTGAAGGCGTAGAGCACCTCGCTCAACCCGTGCGGGCCGCTGTTGAGCATCCCGGCCTGCCCGGCGGGCACCGCGACGGCGACCGCCGTCCCGACCAGCACGATCGCCGGCGTGGTCAGGATGTAGAGGCTGGCCAGGGTCATCTCGCGGCGGCCGAGCTTCTTGCCCAGGTACTCCGGCGTCCGGCCGACCATGAGCCCGGCCACGAAGACCGCGACGACGGCGAGCACGAGCATCCCGTAGAGGCCCGAGCCGACCCCGCCGGGCGCGACCTCGCCCAGCATCATGTTGAACAGCGTCACCATGCCGCCCAGCGGCGTGTAGCTGTCGTGCATCGAGTTGACCGCGCCGGTCGAGGTGAGCGTGGTGGCCGCGGCGAACAGCGACGAGAGCGGCCCGCCGAAGCGCACCTCCTGGCCCTCGGGCAGCGCCCCGGCCTGGAAGGTGCTGATCAGCGACACCGACACCGCGGCCAGCAGGCCCATCACGCCGAGGATCGCCAGCCCCTGCTTGCGGTCGCCGACCATGCGGCCGAAGGTGCGCGGGAGCGAGAACGGGATCAGCAGCATCAGGAAGACCTGGAACAGCGACACCCACGCGGTCGGCCCCTCGAAGGGGTGCGCGGAGTTGGCGTTGAAGAACCCGCCGCCGTTGGTGCCCAGCTCCTTGATCGCCTCCTGCGAGGCCACCGGACCGCCCGGCACGAACTGCGACCCCCCGGCCAGCGTGGTGACGTCGGTGCCGGCCGACAGGTTCTGGACGACGCCGCCGAGCACCATGACGACCGTCGCGACCACCGCCAGGGGCAGCAGCAGCCGGACGACGGCCCGGGTGATGTCCACCCACGCGTTGCCCAGCCGGTCGGTGCCCCGGCGCAAGAACCCCCGCACCAGGGCCACCAGGACAGCGAGGCCCACCGCGGCGGACACGAAGTTCTGCACCGCCAGGCCGGCCATCTGCACGAGGTGGCCCATCGTCGACTCGCCCGCGTAGCCCTGCCAGTTCGTGTTGGTCACGAAGCTGACCGCGGTGTTCCAGGCACTGGAGGGCTCGACGCCCGGCATGCCGTTGCCCAGCGGGAGCAGTGCTTGCAGTCGCTGCAACGAGTAGAGCAACAGCACGCCGACCAGCGAGAACGCCAGCACGCTGCGCAGGTAGGTGGGCCAGCGCTGCTCGGCGTCGGCGTCCACCCCGACCACGCGGTAGGCCAGCTTCTCCACCCGCCAGTGCTTCTCCGCGGTGAACACCCGGGCCATCCAGTCGCCCAGCGGCTTGTGCGCCAGACCGAGGGCCAGGACCAGGAGGCCGACCTGCAGCCACCCGGTCATCAGAACCTCTCCGAGAACAGCAGGGAGGCCAGCAGGTAGCCGACCAGGCCCACCGCCACCGCCAGTCCGACCACATCGAGCGCAGTCACAGCTTCTCCACCCCTCGAACAGCCAGCGCCAGGAGTCCGAAGACCGCCAGCGTGAGGAGCACGTAGACCACGTCGGTCACCGAGGATCGCCTTCCGCACCGGGGCCCGACCCGTCGTCGGGCCCTCGCAGCCGGCGACGCTAGGAGCGGCCGGGGCCGCTGCCCCCGCTCTTGACGCGTCCTTGACGCCGCGCTGCACCGCCCTTGACGCCGTCCTGACGTGGGCTGCCCGGCGACCGGGCAGTGGCGGCCGGCCCACCCGGCGTGCCGGCGCGAGCCGTCGACCGCAACTGCGCAATCAGCCCGGCGGCGTCACCCCGGACGGGGGATCCTGACGCGACCTTGACGCCGCACCCGGCCACCTCGGCCCCCCGCGGGGTGATCATGGAGGGCATGGGTCGGGGAACGCTGCGCGTCTACCTGGGCGCCGCCCCCGGCGTCGGGAAGACCTTCGCCGCGCTCGGCGAGGCCCGCCGGCGCGCCGAGCGGGGTGCCGACGTCGTCGTCGGGGTCGTCGAGACCCACGGCCGCGACCGGACGGCGACCCAGCTCGAGGGCCTCGAGGTGCTCCCCCGCACCACCGTCACCCACCGCGGGGTGGCGCTGCACGAGCTCGACGTCGACGGCGTGCTGACCCGCCACCCCGAGGTGGTCGTGGTCGACGAGCTCGCGCACACCAACGCGCCCGGCTCGCGCAACGCGTACCGCTGGCAGGACGTCGAGGCGCTCGTCGCCGCCGGCATCTGCGTGATCACCACCGTGAACGTGCAGCACCTGGCCAGCCTCACCGACGTGGTCGCGCAGATCACCGGCGTCGTGCAGGGCGAGACGGTGCCCGACGAGGTGGTGCGCCGGGCCGACCAGATCGAGCTGGTGGACATGAGCCCCGAGGCGCTGCGCCGCCGCCTGGCGCACGGCAACGTCTACCCCGCCGACCGCGTCGACGCCGCGATGGGCAACTGGTTCCGCATCGGCAACCTCACCGCGCTGCGCGAGCTGGCCCTGCTCTGGCTGGCCGACCGGGTCGACGAGGGCCTGCGCCGCTACCGCGCCGAGCACGACATCGACCACGTCTGGGAGACCCGCGAGCGGGTCGTCGTCGCCCTCACCGGGGGTCCCGAGGGCGAGACGCTCATCCGGCGGGCCTCCCGCGTCGCCCGCCGGCAGGGCGAGGGCGACCTGCTGGCCGTGCACGTGCTGCGCTCCGACGGGCTCGTCGACGCCGGGTCCGCCGCGCTGCGGGCGCAGCGGGCCCTGGTCGAGTCCCTCGGCGGCAGCTACCACCAGGTGGTCGGCGACGACGTGGCCGCGGCGCTGCTGGAGTTCGCCCGAGGCGCCGACGCCACCCAGCTCGTCGTCGGCACCTCGCGGCGCAGCCGCTGGGCCCGGGCGCTGCGCGGCGGCGTCGGCGGAGCGGTGGTCGCCGGTTCCGGCGAGATCGACGTGCACATCGTCACCCACGCCGCCGCCGGCTCCCGCGGGCTGCGGCTGCCTCCCCTGACCGGGGCGCTGACCGCCCGGCGGCGCTGGGCCGGGCTGGCGCTCGCCGTCGTCGGCATCCCCGCCGTCACCGCCGTCTGCCTGGCGGCCGGCTCCGCCCTGTCGCTGGCCAGCGTGCTGCTGGTGTTCCTGCTGCTGGTGGTCGCCGTCGCCCTGGTCGGCGGGCTGTGGCCCGCGCTGGTGGCCGGCGTCGTCGGCGCCCTGGTCGAGAACTGGTTCTTCACCCAGCCCACCGGTCGCCTCACCGTGGCCCGGCTCGACGACCTGGTCGCCCTGGGGGGCTACCTCGTGGTCGCCGTCGCCGTGGCCACCGTCGTCGACCGCTCGGCGCAACGGGCCACCGTCGCCGCCCGCTCCCGCGCCGAGACGGCCCTGCTGGCCTCGCTGTCGCGCTCGGTGCTGGCCGGCAACCGCGGCCTGCCGAGCCTGCTGGAGGAGGTGCGCGAGGCCTTCGCGATGCAGTCGGTGGCCCTGGTCGAGGCCGGCGCGGTGGTCGAGTCGTGCGGCGACCCGGTCGGCGACGTCGACGCCCTCGCCGTCACCGACGACCTCACCCTGCAGCTCACCGGCCGGGCGCTGGCCCCGGGCGACCGGCGCGTGCTGGTGGCCTTCGCCGAGCAGGCCGCCCTCGCGCTGCAGCAGGGCCGGCTGGCCGCCGAGGCGCAGCAGATGTCCGCCGAGGCCGAGAAGCTGGCCGCCGGCAACAGCATGCGCACCGCCCTGCTGGCCGCGGTCAGCCACGACCTGCGCACGCCGCTGGCCGGGATCAAGGCGGCGTCGTCGGCCCTGCGCTCCAGCCAGCTCGCGCTCACCGACGCCGACCGCGCCGAGCTGGTCGAGACCGTCGACGAGTCCGCCGACCGGCTGACCGGACTGGTCGACAACCTCCTGGACATGAGCCGCCTGCAGGCCGGGGCGCTCACCCCGGTCACCGCGCCGGCCGACCTGGTCGGGGTGGTGCACCGGGCGCTGACCTGGCTGGAGGACCCCACCCGGGTCACCGTCGCCGCCCCCGACGACCTGCCCCCGGTGCTCGCCGACCCCGGCCTGCTCGAGCGCGTGGTGGCCAACCTGGTCGACAACGCCGCCAAGCACGCGCCGACCGGCCCGCTCGCGGTCACCGCCGGCCGCCTGCCCGACCGCGTCGAGCTGCGGGTGGTCGACCGCGGCCCCGGCGTCGCCGTCGCCGACCGCGAGCGGGTGTTCGCGCCGTTCCAGCGGCTCGGCGACGCCCCCGCCGGGCACGGCGTCGGGCTGGGGCTGGCCGTCGCGCGCGGGCTGACCGAGGCCATGGGCGGCACGCTGGAGGCCGAGGACACCCCCGGCGGCGGGCTGACGATGGTGCTCTCCCTCCGGGTCGCCGCGTGAGCCGCGTCCTCGTCGTCGACGACGACGTCCAGCTGCTGCGGGCGCTGCGGATCACGCTGCGGGCCGCCGGCCACGAGGTGGTCACCGCCCCCGACGGGACGACGGCGCTGCGCGAGGCCGCGGCCAGCCACCCCGACGTCGTCGTCCTGGACCTCGGCCTGCCCGACCTCGACGGCACCGAGGTGCTGGCCGGCCTGCGCCCCTGGTTCACCGGCCCGGTGCTGGTGCTCTCCGCCCGCGCCGACAGCCGTGACAAGGTGGACGCGCTCGACGCCGGCGCCGACGACTACGTGGTCAAGCCCTTCGACATGGACGAGCTGCTGGCCCGGCTGCGCGCCGCGGTGCGCCGCCGCGTGCCCGAGGGCGGCGACCCGGTCGTCATCACCGAGCACTTCACCGTCGACCTCGCCGCCCGGCAGGTGACCGTGGACGGCGTCCCGGTGCGGTTGACCCCCACCGAGTGGGCGCTGCTCAGCGAGCTGGTGCGTGCGCCGGGCCGGCTGGTCGGGCAGAAGCAGCTGCTGCAGTCGGTGTGGGGCCCGGCCTACGAGACCGAGACCAACTACCTGCGGGTCTACCTGGCGCAGCTGCGCCGCAAGCTCGAGCCCGACCCGTCCACCCCGCGGTACCTGCACACCGAACCCGGCATGGGGTACCGCTTCGTGAAGGACCCCCCTGCCCCCCGCCACTCGCAGGCTCGCAGCGGGCCCCTGCAGGAGGGCCGGACGGGCGAGGACTGAAGGCGGTGTCCCTAGAGGTCGACGCCGCGGTCGGCGAGCCACTCGACCGGGTCGACGCGCTCGCCGTCCATCCCGCCCTGGTGCACCTCGAAGTGCAGGTGCGGCCCGGTGGACTGGCCGCGGCTGCCCAGCAGGGCGATCGTCTGGCCGGCCTCGACGGTGTCGCCGGCGGAGACCTCGATCTCCTCCATGTGCCCGTACACGGTGACGTCGCCGCTCACGCCCAGGATGTAGACCGCCTGGCCGTAGCCGCTGGCCGCGCCGGCCCGGAGCACGACGCCGTCCTCGACCGCGTACTCGGGGGTGAGCATGGGGGCGGCGAGGTCGACGCCCCAGTGCATCGCGCCCCAGCGCATGCAGAAGCAGGTGGTCATGCGGGCGCCGTCGACCGGGGCGACGACCGTCGGACGGGCGGCCTCGGCCGCCGCGGCGGCCTCGGCGTCGCGGGCGGCGCGGGACGCCGCGACCTCGGCCAGCCGCTCCTGGGCCTGCGCCTCGGTGATCGCCATCTGCGGCAGCACCGCGGTCTCCTCGGCGAAGGAGGCGTACTCCGACGCCTGCAGGGCCTCGACGACCCCGGTGTCGGGGGCCGCGCCGGCCGGGGTGGGCGAGGGCAGACCGAGCACACCGGCCAGGACGCCGCCGAGGGCCAGCGCGACCAGCAGCGCCGCCGGACGGCGCCGTCCCCCGAACAGCCCGATGGTGCCCCGACCCGCCATGCCGCGTCCCCCGTCGTCGCCCGATCTCTGCGGCGCACAACGTAACGAGCCGTGACCCGGCTGTGACCCCCCGTTCGGCGCGTCGCCCGGGACACGCCGGAGAACGAATCCCATCGATGTCATTCGGGCCCGTTCGGGCCGCACGACGGAGGAGTCGGTCAGTGGTGCGGCGGGGGCGCCGGAGCCGGTGCGGGCACCGCCAGGGGCACCCCGGTGGCGTCGCGGGCGGCCGTGCGGCGGGCCAGCACCGCCACCCCGACCACCAGCCCGACGACGCCGACGACCTGGCCGGCGGTGGCCAGCGCGCCCGGCGCAAGCCGCTCGCCGTAGACCGGCGCGGCCAGCCCGACGGCGACCAGCGGCTCGAGCACCGCCATCACCGGCAGGCACTCGATGAGGGCACCGGACTGGTAGGCCCACTGCGCGAAGGTGATCGACGCGGCGCCCGAGAGCAGCAGCACGTAGAGGGTCCACGAGGTCAGCAGCTCACCCGGCGGGTGGGCGACGACGTCCTTGAGCAGCAGCCCGGTCATGCCGAACCCGAAACCGGCCCCGCAGCCCAGGGCCAACGCCTTGTGCGGAGCTCCCGGCCGGAGCGCCCAGAGCGCGGCCAGCACCATCACCCCGGCGGCGGCGGCCAGGCACACCAGCAGCGGACCCGGGCGGGCGTAGGCCCCGCCGTGGTCGGGCCGGGCCGACACCACGAACAGCCCCAGGGTCACCGCCACGACCCCCGCCGAGATCCACTGGCCCTTCTCGGGCAGCAGCCGGTCGGGGTGCCGGCGGTCCACCAGCGCACCCAGGGCCAGCGAGATGACCAGCCCGCCCGAGAGCAGCGGTTGCACCACCACCACCGGGCCGAACTTCAGCGCCGCGGCGTGCAGCAGGAAACCGCTCAGGGCCGCGGCCTGCCCGCCGATCCAGGCGCGGTTGCGCACCAGCTTGCCGACCAGCCGCAGCACCGCGCCCTGCGGCAGGTCCTGCCCGGCGACGGTGGCCGCCCGGTGCTGCACGACGGTGGAGACGGCGAACGCGCACGCCGACAGCAGGGCCAGCAGCACCGCCAGCCCCATGTTCGGCGAGGCGCCCGACGGCGGCGCGGCCGCGGCGAGCACCTGGACCCCGTTCACGGCTGCGAGCCTGCCACGGTGCGCCCGGCTGCGCGGGTCACGCGGGGACCGTGGCCGATCCGGCGTCGCGGGAACGCCGCGCGGCGAGCACGCCACCCACGACCAGCCCGGCCCCGCCGGCCAGCAGCACGGCCACCGCGGCCCGGCCCAGCAGCGTCGGCCCGGTGGTCAGCACGTGCGCGGTCCAGAGCACGTCGACGTCGGGCAGTCCCTGCACCAGCAGCAGCCACCCGGCCACCACCGCCAGCACGCCGGTGAGCCCCCCGCGCCCGCGCCGCGCGGCGCGGACGCCCAGCACCGCCACCCCGGTGACGAGCAGGGCCGGCAGCAGCGCCGACAGCACCGCACCCAGGTGCCCGCCCTGGGTGACCGCCGGAGCCGGGGTGGCCAGCGCGTGCCACAGCGACGCCGCGGCACCCAGCCCGAGCGCACCCCCCAGCGCCGCCGGCCCGCGCAGCCCGGCGAGCACGACCAGCGAGAGGAGGACGACGTAGACCGGCCACAGCAGCCAGGCCGGCGGCGGGGGCGACCAGGTGAGCTCGCCGGCCACCTCGACGTCCCGCTCGCCGTAGGTCATGGGCACGGTCCAGGCGAACACGGTGTGGTCGACCGTCGGGTCCGCGGCCACCGCCGGGGGCAGCTGGCCCTCGCTCATCCAGTGCGTGCGGTGGTCGTGCCAGGTGTACTGCGGCTGCGTGGACACCTGCACCCAGTCCGGCTCCGCCGCCGGGTCGGGGTCCGCGTCGGCCGGCAGCGGCGTGCGGCCGTACCGGTCGAGGTTGATCGTGGTGGCCGGGCTGAGCCGGTTGCGCCAGACGCCGTCGGGCCCGATGCGCAGGTAGGGCTCGCCCGAGTAGCCGGGCACCTCGAGCTCGGTGCCGGTGCTGTTGACCACCTCGAGCTCGTCGCCGAACTGCAGCACCCGCACGGTGACCCCGGGCAGGTCCGGGGTCACCGACAGCACGGCGCCGTCGAAGTCGCTGCCCGCCCGGCCGTCGCCGACGTGCGCCGACGCCGGGCCGGCCAGCGCGAGGACCCCCACCACCCCGAGCAGGACGGCGAGCAGCCGGGCGCGCAACATGCTCACTCCGCGGCGACGAGGGCCAGGTCGTGGGCGATGTCGCGCGAGGTGTTGCCGGCGTCGAAGGCCACGCTGGCCTGCCCGTCGGTGCCGTAGAGCAGCAGCAGCGACGAGTGCTGCTGGCCCATGTCCTCGGCCAGCGGTACCCCGGCGGCCAGCTGCGCGGCGTCGATCTGCGCCTGGTCACCGGTGAGCCCGACGATGGCCGGGGCCTGCCCGGTGCCGAAGCGGGCCAGGTACTCCCCCAGCACCTCGGGGTTGTCCCGCGCCGGGTCGGTGGTCACGAAGACCACGTGCGTCTTCTCCGCCACCGCCGGGTCGACCGACTGCAGCGCGATCGCGACGTCGGCCATGGTGGTCGGGCAGATGTCGGGGCAGTTGGTGTACCCGAAGAACAGCAGCGTGGGCCCGTCGGCCGTCTGCGCCGCGAAGTCGTAGGCGGCGCCGGTCTGGTCGGTGAGCGTGAACGCCGGCTTCTGGTACGGGCTCTGCAGGTACAGCCCGTCGTAGGGGTTGCTCGGGCCCGACACCGTGGCCGGCGCCTCGCCCGCGGAGTGGTCGTGGCCCCCGCCGCTGCTGTCGGCGTCGGCGGTGCCGCCGCATCCGGCCAGCAGCAGGCCCGCCGCCAGCAGGGCGGCGGCGAGGGGACGGCGTCGCGAGCTCACCCGCCCACCGTACGACGGCGTGCGCGCAGGCCGAGGGCCAGACCCGCGACACCGGCGACCAGCCCGAGCCCGCCCAGCACCAGGGCGGTCACGGCCAGCCCGTCGCCGTCGCCGGACTCGGCCGCCGACGCCGTCTGCGCGGTGTCCGTCCCGGTCGAGCCGCCGTGGTCCGAGCCGTGCGCGTCGGCCGCGCCACCGCCCTCACCGCTCAGCGAGAGCACCGGAGCGGGGTACTGGGGCTCGCCCTGGCCCTCGACGGTGGGCTCGATCCAGGCCGCCTCCGTGCCGTCGCTGTAGGTCTGCACGACGGGCAGCGTCACCTCGTCGGCGTCGGGGAAGGGCCCGCCCAGCAGCCGGAACTGCTGGAACTGCCCCGGCGCGATGCCGCCCCCGGCGTCGGCGGTGAACTGCACGACGCCGACCGCCTGGCTGATGGTGTCGCCGTCGCTCTCGACCGGCGGGTCCAGCTGCGTGGTGGTCTGGGTGATGGTCCAGCCGGCCACCGGCTCGGCCTGCACGAACGTCAGCGGGGTGTCGGTGGGCAGCTGGATGCGCAGCGACACCGTGCTGGCCGTGTCGCTCTCGTTGGGCACCCGGAAGGTCATCACGCCGTAGCCGCCGGCGGTGGCGTCGTCGGAGGACACCCGGACGTGCGCGGAGGCGATGCCGGTGCCGCCCACGAGGGCGACGGTGGTGGCCACCGCCAGGACGGCGGCGCGGCGGAGCGTGCGGGACATGGTTCTCCTCGGTCTCGGGGGTGGGGCGGGCGTCCGGCTCAGCGGACGGGGAACGTGGTGTCGGCGGTCAGGGCGGTGAACTCGTCGAGCCGCACGGTGACCGTGACGGTCCAGGTGCCGGTGGTCGGGATCGCGGCGTCGCCGATCGAGTGGCCGGGGCCGGCGGGCTGCAGGTCGACGGCCAGCGGGCCGATGCCCTGCGCGGCCTCGGTGAGCGTCACCCGCAGCTCCTGCGGCTGGGCCAGCTGCCCCTGCTCGTCGAAGAGGTAGACGTGCAGGACGTTCGGCCCGGGCCGCGCCGGGTCCAGCGAGAGCTGCACGCTGCCCTCGGTGCCGGTGGCGCTCATCAGCGGGAGGGTGACGTCGACCGGCTGGGCCAGCGCGGCCTTGGCCGGCGGGGTGCCGACGAGCACCGCCGACAGCGCCAGCACCACCGCGCCGACGGCGACCTCGAGCAGCACCGACCGGCGGAACGGGCCCACGTCGGCCACGGCGGCCCGGGTGCGCGCGGCGGCCGCGTCGTCCACCTCCTGCGCGAGGGCGTCCGACCCGTCGCCGGGCAGATCGTCGGAGGTCGCGCTGAAGGCGTGCGCGACCACGGTGCGCCGGCCCGGGCGGGGCGCCCCCAGCCGCTGCTGCACCCACACCCGGCTGACCCCGGCCACGGCCAGCACCGCCAGGACGAGCACCAGCTTGGCCACCAGCACCCAGCCGTAGGTGGTCGAGACCAGCGCCTCGGGCGAGCCGACCTCGCGGACGCTCTGCACCACGCCGGTGACCACCAGCGCCGCGACCGACCCGGCGGCCAGCCGGCTGTACCGGGGCAGGGCGGCGGCCAGCTCGTCGCCGGGCACGCCGGGGCGCAGCACGGCCGCGAGCAGCACGGCGAGCCCGCCCAGCCAGACGGTCATGGCCGCGACGTGCACCGCGGTGACCGCGACCGCCAGGCCCGGCAGCGCGCCGGCGACCGGGTGCCCGGTGGCCGCGGTGGTCAGCACGAGACCCGCGCCGAGGACGCCGCCGGCCACCAGACCGGGGGTGCCGACCGTGCCGGCGCGGAGGGGGCCGCGCAGCAGGACGGCGGCCAGCGCCCCGGCCAGCACGACCCGCACCAGCAGCGTCGCCCCGTAGGCCGAGGACGCCGTGGTGCCCAGCAGCTGCGGGTCCACCGCGCCCAGGACGCCGGTGGCCGCGGCGTAGGGGCCCTGCAGCAGGAACGACAGCACCGCCCCGCCGGCGACCGCGCCCAGCCCGCCCAGGGTCAACCGGCGGGCGCGGGGCGAGGCCCAGCCGGCCGGCCAGCACAGCACGAGGAACACCGGGACGCCCAGCCCCAGGGCGATGCCGCCGAAGCCCAGCCAGCGGGCCACGGGCAGCAGCGTGCCGACCACCAGGTCGACGTCGCTGCCGGCCTCCACCTCGGTGGTGGGCACCAGCTCGCCGTCGCCGACGACGAACGCGTAGGCCCCGGAGACGGGGTGCGAGTCGGCCGAGACGACCCGCCAGGTGACGACGTAGCTGGCGTCGGGGAGGTCCGCGCGCAGCGGGATGGTGAGCAGGTCGTCGGTGACCGAGGCCGCCCCGGTGTCCACCCGGTCGCCGTCGGCCCCCAGCACCCGGGCGTACCCGGCCCCCAGCGACACCGACTCGTCGAACTCGACCGTCACCTCGTCGGGCGCGGCCTCCAGCCGGGCGCCGTCCGAGGGGGACGACGTCACGACGGTGGCGTGCGCGCTGGCCGGGCCGGCCGTGCCGAGCAGAACGGCCATCCCGGCCAGCAGCACCAGCACGAACCGGGCGGGGAGGGACCGCCTCACGCGAGCACCCGCACGCCGGCCGCCGCCCGCCCGGCCCGCGGCCGGCGTCCCCGCCAGGCCTGGGCCGCCGTCAGCAGCAACCCGACGACGAGCAGCAGGTGACCGACGACGCGGTCGGCGTGCACGTGCCCGGCCTCCAGGTCCCCGACCGTGGTCACGGTCAGCACCACGGTGAACGTGAGCAGGAAGGGCAGGGCACCCGCGGCCAGCCGGGGCAGCGCTGCGCAGGCCAGGAAGGCGGCGGCCAGGCCCAGGTTCCAGGCGCCGGTCTCGTGCGCCATGTGGACCGGGGCGCTCATCGCCCCGGCTCCGTGCAGCAGCGAGGGCGTGGCCAGGCCGATCTGCCCCACCCCGACGGCCAGCAGGGCCAACCGCAGGGCAGTGGAGACCAGTCGCGCACGGGCGGCGGCCGCGGCCCCCGGCAGGCGCGCGGGCAGGGCTGCCAGCACGGCCGCGGTCAGGTCGGGCACCGCCGGGGCGGGGGCCAGCCGGGCGCGCCGCGTGACCGAGGCGGCGGCGGACTCCCAGGACGCGCAGGCCGGGCACCCGGCCAGGTGCTCGGCGAGCGCGGCGGCCGGGACCGGGGAACCCTCGCCGTCCATCCGGGCCGAGGCCGCCTCGCGGAAGCGATCGCAGTGCATGGTGGGGTGGTCGCCGCCCGGGCCCGCGTGGTTCCCGGCGGGTCCGGGAGATCCGGTATGGGCTGGCTCACAGGTCACACTGGAGGGCGTGAGCGAACCCGTCGACGAGCTGGCCCGGGTCGCCGCGGCCGCCGCCACGGGGGACCCGGTCGCCGCCGCCGCGTTCGTGCGGGCGACCCAGACCGACGTCTGGCGGCTGTGCGCGCACCTCGGCGACCGGCAGTCGGCCGACGACCTCACCCAGGAGACCTACCTGCGGGCCTTCGGGTCGCTGCACCGCTTCGCCGGCCGCTCCACGGTGCGCACGTGGTTGCTGTCGATCGCCCGGCGCACCTGCGCCGACGCCATCCGCTCGCGGAAGCGGCGCCGGATGACCCTGGTCGGCGACGACGAGCTGCTCGAGCGCCCCGAGACCGCCGACCGGGTGGCCGAGGGCGCCGCGGTCGACGACCTGCTCGCCCGGCTGCACCCCGACCGCCGCGAGGCCTTCGTGCTCACCCAGCTCATGGGGCTGCCCTACGCCGAGGCGGCCGAGGTGGCCGGCGTGCCGGTGGGCACGATCCGCTCCCGCGTCGCCCGGGCCCGCGCCGACCTCGTCGACGCCCTCGACGAACGCACCGACGAACGCACCGACGGCGGCACCGGGGAGACCCGCGCCGCCAGATGACGGGCGGGTGAACGGTTGGTGGAGGCAAGGGGGGCCTAGGCTCCCCGCGTGCCCTTCAGCCTCACGCCCAAGGACTCGAGCTTCTACGAGATGTTCACCGCCTCGGCGCGCAACCTCGTCGAGGCCACCGCCGTCCTCGGGGACTTCGTGCACGACCACACCCGGCGCGACGAGCTGGCCAGCAAGCTGCGCGACCTAGAGCACGCCGGCGACGACGCCACGCACGCGGTCTTCCGGCAGCTGAACTCCAGCTTCGTCACCCCGTTCGACCGCGAGGACATCTACAACCTGGCCAGCGACCTCGACGACGTCATGGACGCCATCGAGGCCGCCGCCGACCTCGTCGTCCTCACCGGGCTGGGCACCCTGCCCGCCGAGATGGGCCAGCAGGTGGCCCTGCTGCAGCGCTGCGCCCAGGTCACCGCCGACGCCATGCCGCGGCTGAAGGCCATGAAGGGGCTCTCGGACTACTGGATCGAGGTCAACAGCCTGGAGAACGAGGCCGACAAGCTCTACCGCCGGCTGCTGTCCCGGCTGTACTCCGGGGAGTTCGACGCGCTGGAGATCCTCAAGCTCAAGGAGGTGGCCGACCAGCTCGAGGAGGCCGCCGACGCCTTCGAGCACGTGGCCAACGTCGTCGAGACCATCGCGGTCAAGGAGTCCTGACCCCGCCGTGGACGGGCTCTTCCTGGCGATGGTCGTCATCGTCGTCGTCGCGCTGGCCTTCGACTACACCAACGGCTTCCACGACGCGGCGAACTCGATCGCCGTCGCCGTCTCCACCAAGGCGCTGACCCCCAAGGTCGCCCTGGCGCTGGCGGCCGTGATGAACCTGGTCGGGGCGCTGATCTCCACCGAGGTGGCCAAGACCGTCGGCGCCGGGATCATCGACACCCCCAGCGGCTCCGGCGGGCTGCAGATCGTGTTCGCCGCGCTCATGGGCGCGATCACCTGGAACCTCATCACCTGGTACTTCGGGCTGCCCAGTTCGTCCTCGCACGCCCTCATCGGCGGGCTGGTCGGCGCCGCGCTGGCCGCCGTCCACTCGGTGCAGTGGGCCGGCATCGTCGAGAAGGTCGTCATCCCGATGGTGCTCTCGCCGCTGGTCGGGTTCGGGCTGGGCTACCTGTTCATGCTGGCCATCCTGTGGTCCTTCCGCGGCGCCAACGTCACCCGGGCCAACCGCGGTTTCCGGTACGCCCAGATCGTCAGCTCGGCGACGATGGCGCTGGGCCACGGCCTGCAGGACGCCCAGAAGACGATGGGCATCATCACCCTCGCGCTGGTCACCTCCGGCCAGATCGACACCTTCGAGGTGCCGCTGTGGGTGGTCATCGCCGCGGCCCTGGCAATCAGCGCCGGCACCTACGCCGGCGGGTTCCGCATCATGCGCACCCTGGGCCGCCGGATCATCCAGCTCACCCCGGCCGGCGGCTTCTCCGCGCAGACGGTGGCCTCGACGGTCATGGTCACCACGGCGACGGTGTTCGCCGTCCCGGTGTCGACCACCCACATCACCACCACCTCCATCATGGGTGTCGGCGCGACCCGCCGGTTGTCGGCGGTGCGCTGGGGCGTGGCCGGGAACATCGTCGTGGCGTGGGTGTTGACGCTGCCGGCCGCGGGCACCGTGGCCGCGGGCGTCTACTGGCTGACGCACGCCGTCGTCGGCTGAACCGGAGGCTCCCCGTGGCCGGTCTGCAGCTGGGCACGGCGCCGGCCCGGTGGACGCTGCTGGCCACCGTCCTCGCCTCGGCGATGGCCTTCCTGGACGCCACGGCGGTCAACGTCGCCCTGCCCACCATCGGCCGCGAGCTCGACGCGTCGCTGTCGGGCCTGCAGTGGACGGTCACCGGCTACACCCTCGCGCTGGCCGCGCTCGTGCTGCTCGGCGGCGCCCTCGGTGACCGGTTCGGACGGCGTCGCGTCTTCGTCGTCGGCGTCGTGTGGTTCGCGGCAGCCTCGCTGCTGTGCGGCCTGGCCCCCTCGACCGGCCTGCTGGTCGCCGCCCGCGCGCTGCAGGGCGTCGGCGGGGCGCTGCTGGTGCCCGGCTCGCTGGCGATCATCCAGTCCTCGTTCGCGGCGGCCGACCGGGCCCGGGCGATCGGGCTGTGGTCGGGGCTGGGCGGCATCGCGGGGCTGGGCGGGCCCTTCCTGGCCGGCTTCCTGGTCGACACGGTGAGCTGGCGGTGGGTGTTCCTGCTGAACGTGCCGCTGGCGGTGGCCGTCGTCCTGGTGTCGGCGCGGCACGTGCCCGAGAGCCGGGACGCCGCCCACCACGGCCGCTTCGACGTCGCCGGCGCCGCGCTGGCCGCCCTCGCCCTGGGCGGCACCACCTACGCCCTCATCGACGCCGGCCGCGGACCGGGCACCTGGGTCGCGCTGGCCGCGGGGCTGGCCGGCGCCGTCGGGTTCGTGCTGCGCGAGCGCTCCGCGCCCGACCCGATGCTGCCGCTGGGCGTCTTCGCCGACCGGCAGTTCACCGGCGCGAACCTGACCACCCTGGCGGTGTACGGCGCACTCGGGGGCTTCTCGTTCTTCCTGGTGCTGCAGCTGCAGACCGTGCTCGGCTACGACGCACTGGCCGCCGGCGCCGCGTCGGTGCCCTCGATCCTGCTCATCTCGCTGCTGTCCTCCCGCGCCGGCGCACTCGCCACCCGCATCGGCCCACGCATCCCCATGACGGTCGGCCCACTGGTCGCCTCCTCCGGCGTCCTGCTGCTGTCCTTCGTCGACGACGGCTCGCGGTGGGCCACCGGGGTGCTGCCGGGCACGGTGCTGTTCGGGCTGGGCATGGCCCTCACCGTGGCACCGCTGACCGCCACCGTGCTGGGCGCCGCCCCCGACCACCTCGCCGGGGTGGCCAGCGGGGTGAACAACGCCGTCGCCCGCGCTGCGCAGCTGCTCGCGGTGGCCGCGCTGCCCCTCCTGGTGGGTCTCGGCGGAGACGACTACGCCCGCCCCGACACGTTCACCGACGGCTACGCGCTGGCGATGCAGCTGTGCGCCGGGCTCATCGCTACGGGCGGCCTGGTGTCGCTGGTGACCATCCGGGACGACGTCCTGGAGCCCGATCCCACCTGACGGGACGCACCATGCCCCGTTTGTTCATCGACCTGGTAGACATTGGCCTCGTGCCGACGTCCTGCCTGCTCCCGGGAGACCTCCTGGTGAGCCGCATCCACGTCGACCTCGGGCGCGTCACCACCGCCGGCTGTCCGGCCCGCTGACCACCCCCAGGGCTCTGCTGCCCTGACCCCGGCGCGGGTGCGCGGCCGGGGCGGACCCCTTCGCCACTCCCCCTCCCTGGAGCACCGCTGTGCGCACCCTCATCCTCTTCGCCCTCGTGGGCCTGGGCGCCCAACTGGTCGACGGCAGCCTCGGCATGGGCTACGGCGTCACCTCGACGACGCTGCTGCTGGCCGTCGGCGCGAGCCCGGCCGCAGCCTCGGCCACCGCCCACCTGGCCGAGATCGGCACCAACCTCGCCTCGGGCGTCTCGCACTGGCGATTCGGCAACGTCGACTGGAAGGTGGTCTGGAAGGTCGGTGTGCCCGGCGCGGTCGGCGCCGCCGCCGGTGCCACCTTCCTGTCCTCGCTGGACACCTCGGTCGCCGCGCCGCTGATGAACACGATCCTGCTGGCCCTGGGCCTCTACGTGCTCGTCCGTTTCACCCTCCGCGGCCTCAACCGGCAGAACCTCGGCAAGCCGATGCGCCGCCGCTTCCTCTTCCCGCTCGGCCTGTTCGCCGGCTTCATCGACGCCACCGGCGGCGGCGGCTGGGGCCCGGTCGGCACCCCGGCCATCCTGGCCAGCGGCCGCATGGAGCCCCGCAAGGTGATCGGCTCGATCGACACCTCCGAGTTCCTGGTCTCGGCCTCCGCCTCGGTGGCCTTCCTGCTGGCGCTCGGCTCGCAGGGGATCGAGCTGGTCTGGGTGCTCGGCCTGCTCGCCGGCGGGTTGGTCGCGGCCCCGATCGCCGCCTGGCTGGTGCGGCACGTGCCGCCGCGGCTGCTCGGCTCCGCGGTCGGCGGGATCATCGTGTTCACCAACACCCGGTCGCTGTTCAACGCCTTCGAGGTCGCCGACGCCGTCCGCTGGCCGGTCTACGCGGTCATCGTGGTCGTCTGGGTCGGCGCGGTGGTCTGGTCGTGGAAGCAGTACCGGGCCGACACCGAGGCCGAGTCCGTCGAGGCCGCCCAGCGCCTGGAGGCCGAGCGCCGCGAGGAGCTCGTCCGCCGCCTGTCGCAGGAGGACGGCGTCCCCGCCGGTCGCCCCCAGGCCCCCCGCGACTGAGCCCCCTCCCCCGCACGACCCGGTGATCATGGGGTCGTCGCCGGCGACTCGCCGTCGACCGGCGCGCCCCCGAGCGACAACCCCATGATCACGTCCGGGGCAGGGCCAGCAGGCGGGCCTCCAGGTCGGGCGGGAGGCCGGGGAGGTCGTCGCCGCCGGGTGCGCCCGCGGCCTGGAGCCACGCCCAGGTGTCAGCCACCGTGTCGCGCAGCGGGCGGCTGGGCAGGCCGAGCTCGCGGGCGCGGGTGGTGTCGACGTCCCAGGCGGTGCGGGCCGTGTCGGCCGGCAGCCACAGCGGCAGGTGGACCCACGGCTGCACGCCGGCCGCGAGCAGGTCGTCCTCGGGGACGACGACCCACTCCGCGTCGCCGCCGGTGACCTCCCGGCAGGTGTCCAGCAGGCCGCCGAGGGTGGTCATCCCGGCCGGCCCCGTGGCGTTGACCGGACCGGACACCTGCCCGCACGCCGCCACCAGCCAGCCGGCCAGGTCGCGGGCGTCGACCAGCGCCATCGGCTGGGCCAGGGCGTCGGGGACGACGACCGGGCCACCGGCGGCGATCCGCAGCAGCCACCAGCCCAGCCGGTGCACCCGGTCGTGCGGCCCCACCACGAGGCCGGCGCGCGCGGTGAGGAGCCGGTCGCCGAGGGCTGCGCCGAGCACCCGCTCGGCGTGCGCCTTGGCCGGCCCGTACTCGTCGTCGTCGGTGTCCCACGTGGGGTCGTGCTCGCTGCGCACCGGCCCGGGCGGCCAGTCCCGGTAGGCGTTCAGGCTGGACACGAACGCGTAGCCGGCCGGGTCCAGCACCGCGGCGTGCTCACCGGCGGCCCGGGTGCGGCACGAGGTGTCGACGACCAGCTCGGGCGCCCAGGCCAGCACGTCGCCGGGCAGCGGCTGCTCCCGGTCGCCCCGGAACGCCCGGACGCCGTCGGGCGGGTCCCCGGACACCCCGCGGGTCAGGGTGGCGACGTCGTGGCCGGCGGCCAGCGCCGCGTCGACGACGTGCCGGCCGAGGAAGTGAGTACCGCCGAGCACCAGGACCCGCATGACCCCACCCTCGGGTCGGTGGCCGGCCGGCGTCCAGCCGGTTCGCCGAGAGCCGATGCATTGCGCGCGACCGACCGGGTAGGGGCTCCTCCGACGTGCACCCCACCAGGAAGAGGTCCGGCATGCCGGTCATGGCCATCATCGGAGCAGGACGCGGGCTGGGCGCGGAGACCGCCCGCCGGTTCGGCAGGGAGGGCTACGACATCGCGTTGATCGCCCGCAACCAGCAGCGGGTCACCGACCTGGCGCAGGAGCTGTCGGGCGAGGGCATCACCGCCGGCGGGTTCGTCGCCGACGTCCGCGACCCCGACTCGATCACCCACACCCTCGACACCGCCGCCCAGGCGATGGGGCCGGTCGAGGTGCTGCAGTACAGCCCGCTGCCGGACAAGACGTTCCTGCGCCCGGTGCTGGAGACCACCGCGGCCGACCTCGTCGGCCCGGTGGAGTTCTCGGTCTACGGGCCGGTCGCCGCCGTCCGGCAGGTGCTGCCGGGCATGCGGTACCTGCCCGACGGCGCACGGCCCTCGATCCTGTTCGTCAACGGCGGGTCGGCGGTCGTGCCCAACTCCGGCGTCGCCGGCACCAGCATCGCCTTCGCCGGGCTGACCGCCTACGCGCAGATGCTGCACGAGGTGCTCGCCGACGAGGGCATCCACGTCGCCCAGCTGGTCATCCCGGGCGCGATGGTCGACGGCGACCCGGTGAAGGGCCCCGACGTGATGGCCGGCCACCTGTGGGGCCTGCACACCGGGCGCAGCGACTTCCGCCACCAGGTCGAGGGCTCGGACTAGGGGAAGGACCCCGTCGCCCCCCGGATCACGCTGCGCGCGACCCGGGACCCTGCGACGGGGCCACGAGAGCTGCACGATCCAACTCGGCCCCGTCGTCGGTGGGGCGGGCGGCGCCGCGCACGGTCGGCGTCCGCTCCCCCGCCTCGACGGCGACCGGGAGCCGGTTCTCCGCCGGCGGGGTCGGGCAGGTGGCCAGGTCGGTGTAGGCGCAGGGCAGGTTGACCGCGCGGTTGAGGTCGACCTGCACGCTGCCGTCGGCGGCGGGCACCAGGTCCAGCGAGCGGAACGGGTAGGTGGTGTCACCGGACGTGGCGTCGGAGAACAGCACCATGACCGCCCCGTCGCCGTGCCCGGGGAAGGCGCGCAGCGCGTACGGGGTGCCGTCGAGGGTGAACTCCACGGTGCCCGGGGCGTCGTAGACGTGCTCGACCCCCTCCAGCACACCGGGGACAGCGGTCGGCCGCGGCGCGTCGAAGGCCACGAACCGGCCGGGCACCGACCACCGCGGGTCGGCCGGGAAGGCCGGCGTCCCGGGGTGGGCGGCGAGCAGGGGCGAGCGCGGGTCGCGCACCCGGACGACGTACCGCCCGCCGCGCTCGGCCACCTCGACGGCGACGTCGCCGTCGTGCAGCAGCCGGCTCTCGCGCAGACCGAGCTCACCGACGACGTGCTCCCCGGTCACCCGGGTGCCCTCGACGACCAGCTCGTCCCCGTCGGCCAGCTCGACGACCACGCCGCGGGAGTCGGCCCACCAACGACCGGGTGAGCCCGGGGCGGCTACCGGGTGCTCGCCGAGCCAGGTCAGCGAGGTGACGGCGAGGAAGCCGTGCGGGTGGGTGAGCTGCTGCTCGCGGATGCGGTGCCAGGCGGCCCACTCGTCGGCGAAGGTCTGCGGCACGGTGCTGGTCATGCCCGGCACAACGACGCCGGGCCGCGCGGTAGTCCTCAGCCCGCGGTCTGCACCGGGATCTCGCCGGTGCGCAGCGCCGGGTGCTTCCCGGCGGCGGTCAGCACCGCGCGGGCGGTCAGCGCCGCGCCGGGGTGGGCGGCCATGCGCAGCGCGCGGGCGCTGAACAGCGCCTCGGTGCCCGGCGGGACGACGAGCAGTTCGAGGTGCTGGGCGTCGGGGCCGCAGGTCAGCGAGACCAGCTGCGGGTCACCGGTGGCGAACCCGCCGACCCGCACCAGCCGGTCGCCGACGGCGAGCTTGCGCGGGACGGCGTGCCAGGTGGCGAAGGGGTAGGTGAAGCGGGTGACCTGCACCCCGCGGCGCTCGAGCGCGGCGACCAGCTCGGGCAGCTCGACCGCGAGGTCGGTCGAGCGGGGCCACCACGCGCCGTGCAGGCCGGGGCCCGCGTCGGTGCGCAGGCTGACCCGCACGTCGATGCCTCCGCGGAAACCCGGGAGCTCCTGCTCCCCGATCCACGCCGCCCGGTCGGCCACCGGCACCACACCCCTTGCTCCCCCGGGACCACCGGCCCCGCTCATCCACGCTAGGCCCGCCCGCACGGGACCTCCTACGGACACGCCACGTCCCATCCGCCCCATCACCCCCACGGGGAGCCGTCACGCGCTGTGACCACGCGGCTGCGATGGCCTCCGCTGAACCACCGTCATACGACGCTGAGGCACCACTCCCGGCCGGAAGTGGTACCTCAGCGTCGAACGACGGCCCGCGTGGGCCGCTGATGGTCGGTTACTCGCCGACCTTGGGCTTCTTGTTGCGCTGGCGGCCGCGGACGGTCTGGTCCAGCTCGACCTTGCGGATGCGGACGACCGTCGGGGTGACCTCGACGCACTCGTCCTCGGCGCAGAACTCCAGCGCCTGCTCCAGGTTGAGCACGCGCGGCGGGATCAGCCGCTCGAGCTCCTCGGAGGTGGACTTGCGCATGTTGGTGAGCTTCTTCTCCTTGGTGATGTTCACGTCCATGTCGTCGGGACGCGAGTTCTCACCGACCACCATGCCCTCGTACACCTCGGTGCCGGGCTCGACCATCATCTGGCCGCGCTCCTGCAGCGAGAACATCGAGTAGGTGGTGGCCACGCCGGAGCGGTCGGCCACCAGGGAACCGGTGGGCCGCGCGCGCATCTCGCCCAGCCACGGCTCGTAGCCCTCGAGCACGTGGTTGAACACGCCGGTGCCGCGGGTCTCGGTGAGGAACTCGGTGCGGAACCCGATGAGGCCGCGCGAGGGGGCGATGTACTCCATGCGCGCCCAGCCGGTGTCGTGGTGCACCAGGTTCTCCAGCCGGCCCTTGCGGATGGCCAGCGCCTGGGTCAGCGTGCCGACGTACTCGCCGGGGGTGTCGATGGTGACGCGCTCGACCGGCTCGTGCAGCTTGCCGTCGATGGTCTTGGTGACCACCTGCGGGCGGCCGACGGTCAGCTCGAAGTCCTCGCGGCGCAGCTGCTCGACGAGGATGGCCAGGGCGAGCTCGCCGCGGCCCTGCATCTCCCAGGTGTCGGGGCGCTCGGTGGGCAGCATGCGCACCGAGACGTTGCCGACCAGCTCCTGGTCGAGGCGGTTCTTGATCAGGCGGGCGGTGACCTTCTTGCCCGACTTGCCCGAGATCGGCGAGGTGTTGATGCCCATCGTGATCGAGATCGAGGGCTCGTCGACGGTCAGCGCCGGCAGCGGGCGCGGGTCGTCGGGGTCGGCCAGGGTGTCGCCGATGCCGATGTCCTCGATGCCGGCGATGGCGACCAGGTCGCCGGGGCCGGCGCTCTCGGCCGGCACGCGGGTGAGGCCCTCGGTCGACAGCAGCTCGGTGATCTTGACCTTGGTGATGGTGCCGTCGACCTTGCACCAGGCCACCTGCTGGCCGCGCTTCATCTCACCGGAGTGGATGCGCAGCAGCGCGAGGCGGCCGAGGAACGGGGAGGCGTCGAGGTTGGTGACCTGCGCGCGCAGCGGCTCCTCGGCGTCGTACTCGGGGGCCGGGATGGTCTCCAGCAGGGTCTTGACCAACGGGCCGAGGTCGGGGCTGTCGGGCACCGTGCCGTTCTCGGGCTTGGTGAGCGAGGCCTGGCCGGTGCGGCCGTTGCAGTAGACGATCGGGAACTCGAGCGACTCGGCGGGCAGGCCGGCGTCCTCGAGGAGCTCCATGAAGAGCTCGTAGCACTCGTCGACGACCTCCTCGATGCGGGCGTCGCCACGGTCGGTCTTGTTCACCGCGAGGATGACCGGCATCCCCTTGCCGAGGGCCTTGCGCAGCACGAAGCGGGTCTGCGGCAGCGGGCCCTCGGAGGCGTCGACGAGGAGCACGACGCCGTCGACCATCGACAGGCCGCGCTCGACCTCACCGCCGAAGTCGGCGTGGCCGGGGGTGTCGACGATGTTGACCACGACGGGGTTGCCCTCGTCGTCGGCCAGCCGGATGGCGGTGTTCTTGGCGAGGATGGTGATGCCGCGCTCGCGCTCGAGGTCCATGGAGTCCATGACCCGGTCCTGCGTCGTGTCGTTGTCGGTGCCTTCGCCCTTGGCGCGGCCGAGGGCGCCGGCCTGCCGGAGCAGGGCGTCGACCAGGGTCGTCTTGCCGTGGTCGACGTGGGCGACGATCGCCACGTTGCGCAGGTCGTTGCGGGTGGGCATGGGGGAACGGCACCTCAGGAGCTCGGGAGTGCGCAGCGCTGCACGCCGCGGGGTCGCCGTCCGGCGACCCTCCCATGGTACGCGGCGCGAGGCCCCCTCCCGGCGTGTGCGCGGTCACCCTCCCCCGCCGTGGTCAGGCCAGCAGGTCGTCCAGGGCCGCGGGCTCCGGGGTGGCCGCCAGCTCGCAGCGGGCGCCGACCACCTGTTCCTGCCCGGGCGGCTCGACGGCCAGCCGGTCGGTGCGCTCGTCCACCCGGACCTCGATGCCCGCGGACACCGCCAGCTCGGGGTCCAGCCGGGCCAGCACGTCGCCGCAGGTGCCGGTGAGCTCGGCGCGGACGTCGTCGTCGAACCGCTCTCCCGGTGCCGGTCGCCGCCCCTCGGGCAGGGCCAGGTCCACGTACTGCTGCGCGGCGGCCTCGCCCAGGGTGCAGGTGGTGGGCGCGCCCACCGGGGACGTGCACGACTGCAGGCTGGGCGGCAGCGGCTGGTCGGCCGACACGGCCCGCACGTCGACCCCGCCGTCGATGGTCCGCCCGGTCGGCGCCAGGTACACGCAGGCCACCCAGCGCTCACCGGCGTCCCACTGCTCGCGGGTGGGCAGGCGCACGGCCGGGCGCAGCGCCCAGCTGCGCGCGAAGCCCGCACCCATCGCCAGGGCATGGGCCTCGACGGCGTCGAACTGGGCGCGGCAGCCGGGGGTGGCGCGGCTGCGCAGCTCGGCCTCGTCGTTGGCCGTCCGCCGGTCCTCCAGGGTCCACAGCCCCTGACCGCTGCTGTCGAAGGCCAGGTCGGCCGGGGCGAACCCGTCCGCGCCGACCACCACACCGCCGTGGGCCGCGCCGCAGTCCGCCGGGTCGCCGACCCCGGCGCCGTTGAGGTACCCCACCAGGTCGGTCACCGGGGCCAGGCAGTCGCCGACGACGGGCACCTCGGACCCGACCGGGGCCACCAGCGGCGCGACGGCGTCGAGGCCGGCCGGTGCCGCGCCGACCAGTCCCCGACCGGCGGGGGCGTCCAGACCGGGGACCTGGACGTCGGCCCCGGAGGCGGCGGACCCCGTCGACCCGGTGGCCCGCTCGTCGGCGGGCGCCTCGGGGTCGGTGCAGGCCGACACCAGCGCCAGGGCCAGCAGCACGGCCAGCAGCGGCAGGGCGCGGTGCGCGGAGCGGGTCGTCAGCACTGTTCTCCTCGGACTCGGAGCGCCACTCTGCCCGATCGGACCCCGTCCGGCCGGGCGATCAGCGGTCGGCCACAGCGTGGGAGATCCCGGCGGCCACCGCGGTGACCGTGCCGACGGCCAGCCAAGCCGGCCAGCCGACCCCGATGGCCAGCACGTGGGCGAGCACGAACGCGACGAGGTAGACCACCGCGAGCCCGGCCGTGACGGCCCAGCCGCGCCGGCGCCGCCACAGCCACCCGGCAGCCACGCCGCCGGCGACGAACACTGCACCGCCGAGCGCCCGCACGCCGGTGCCCTGCGCGATGGCGAACCCGGCGGCCAGGCCGACCGCGACCGGGAGGGCACTGGGTAGGTCACGGGTCAGCGAGGAACGGGTGGGCGTGCTGGTCGACATGGTGCCCAGTGTCCCCGATCAGCCGCGCTGGGCGGCCTGGACGGCGGCCGTGAGGCCGGCGGCGGTGCGGTCGGTGAGCGTCGTGCCGTCGACGAGGATGGTGGGCGTCGAGGTCACGCCGTCCTTCGACGCCTGCTCGGTGGCCCCCTTCACCCACTCGCCGTAGACCAGGTCCGTGATGTCGGTGCCGACGTCCTCACCGGTCGCGCCGGCCTGCTGCGCGAAGGCGACCAGCTGGTCGTCGGTGAGGCCGGCGCCGTCCCGCTCGTCGGGCTGGTTCGCGTAGAGCAGGTCGTGGAAGGTCTCGTAGGCCTCCGGGCCGGCGGTGGAGGCGACGACGGCGGCCGCGTTCAGCGCGCGGGTCGAGTAGTCGTCGTTCTGCGCCGAGTCCAGGAACGCCATGCCGTGGTGGACGATCTTCACCGTGCCGGCGGTCGCCAGCTGCTCGAGGGTCGGCCCGGCGGCGTCCTCGAACTGCTTGCAGACCGGGCACTGGAAGTCCTCGTAGAGGTCGACCGTGACCGGGGCGTCGGCCTGGCCGACGGTGAACGTGTAGCCGTTGCCGCCCGCGGACGTGTTCCCCGGCCGCGCAGCGTCGGCGGCCACCGAGGACCGCGAGGTCTGGACGACGATCGTGACCACCACGGCGATGACCACCAGCACGGCGCCGACCGCGCCGCCGATGCGCACGCGGGTGCGTCGCCGCTCGGCGGCCTGCGCGGCGGCCTCGGCGGCCCGCTTGGCGGCGATGCGCTGCCGGGCGGCTTCCTTCTTGCCTGCACTGCGGGACGTGCTCATGGGGTCGCGGTCTCCAGACGGGTGGCGAGGGCGAGACGGGAGTGCGGCCAGCGGGCCAGGGCGAGCGCGACCAGCAGCATCGCGGTGTCCCGGGCGACCTCGGCCGGGTAGGCGGTGTCGGCGGCGTCGACCTGGCCGCCGCCGCCGAAGCAGCCGCAGTCGATCTGCAGCCCGCGCGCCCAGGCCGAGACGATGCCGACGAGGAAGACCACCAGCAGCGCCGCGGTGGCGAGCGCCGCCGTCCGCACGAACAGCCCGGCCAGCAGCGCGAGGCCGACGGCGATCTCGACCACCGGCAGCCCGAAGGCGACCGGCCCGACCAGCCCCTCGGGGAGCAGCTGGTAGGCGCGCACCGCACGGGCGGCAGCGGCCGGGTCGGGGAGCTTCAGCGCCCCGGCGACGACGAGGACGCCGCCCAGCAGCAGCCGGGCGGCCAGCGCCAGCCAGGGGCGCGCGACATCGATCCGCACGACCCCACAGTCGTCGCCCGACCCCCAGGAGTTCCTGGGGGCAGCCTCAGAGATCGCTGGCGAACGCCCGCACGCGGGCTGCGAACCGCTCGGGCTCGCGCAGGTGCGGGTGGTGGCCGAGGTCGGCGCCGGTCCCGTCGGTCCAGTGCTCGACGACGGCGGTGGGGATGCGGGCCGTCAGCCAGGCCGCGTAGTCCGGGCCCGGGTCCAGCCCGTGCAGGGAGAGCACGGGCACGCGGACGGCGGCCGCGGTGCGCTCGACGAACGCCTCCAGGTCGCCGGGCGACCAGTCCAGCAGCGGCGTCCAGATACCGGTGACCACGTCCTGCCGGGGACGGCGGCGCGCGGCCAGCGCGGCGGCCTCGTCGCCGGGGGTGCTGCCCTGCATCGAGGCGAACATGGCCGCCATGAACCCCTCGAACTCGGGCGTGGAGCCGCGCAGCAGCGGCGCGGCCTGCTGCACGCCCGCCTGCAGCCCGCCCAGCGCAAGCGGCTGGTCGACGTCGACGACGCCGCGCACGGGGTGCCGGGCAGCCAGCACGACGGCGAGCAGCCCGCCGAGGGAGTGGCCGACGACGAGCGGTGGCTCGTCGGTGCCCACCGCGGCGGCGACGTCGTCGGCCATGTCCTCGAGGTCGTAGCCCTCGGCGCGCGGGGAATCACCGTGCCCGCGCAGGTCGACCTGCACGACGGAGGCCCACGGGGTGAGCAGCGGGACGACCGGGGCCCAGAAGGTGCGGTCCTCGGTGATCCCGTGAAGCAGAACGAGGCGGGGGCCCGAGCCCTGGACGGCGGTGGCGAGCTCCACGGTCATGCGCGCATGGTGCCGGACGCGCGAGAGCCCCGGTACCCATCGGGGTGCCGGGGCTCTCGTCAGCTGCGTCAGGCGGTGCGGAGCACGGCCTCGATCTCGAGCTCGACGGAGATCTTGTCGCCGACGACGACGCCGCCGCCGTCCATGGGCATGTCGATGTCGACGCCGTACTCCTTGCGGGAGATCTCGGTCTTGCCGGAGAAGCCGGCGCGCGTGCCGCCGTAGGCGTCGGGGCCGAAGCCGTTGAGCTCGAGCTTCAGCTCGGTGGGCTTGGTGATGCCCTTGATGGTCAGGTCGCCCTCGACCACCCAGTCGTCGCCCTTGGCCTTGACGCCGGTGGAGCGGAAGGTCATGACGGTGTGGTTGCCGGTGTCGAAGAAGTCGGCCGACTTGATGTGGGCGTCGCGCTGCTCCTGGCGGGTGTCGATCGAGTCCATGTCGATCGTGGCCTCGACGGTGGAGGCGGTGGGGTCCTCGGCGGTCACGACGACGCCCTCGAACTTCGTGAAGTAGCCGCGCACCTTGCTGACCATCATGTGACGGACCGAGAAGCCCACGGTCGAGTGGCTGGCGTCGATGTCCCAGGTGCCGGCGAGGTAGCCGGGGATCTGCGTGCTGGTCATGGTGGTCTCCAAGTCGTTGAGCGTTTGACTGCTTCGCCGGACCGTAGCGTAGTTGAAGGCTTGAGCATTCCGCTAGTACCCTTCGGAGCATGTCCGCAGAGGTGTCGGCTCCGTCACAGCCGCGTTGGCTCAGCCCCGACGAGCAGCGCGCCTGGCGCGCCTGGCTGTACAGCACCCTGCTGCTGCAGGAGCGGCTCGACCGCGACCTCACCCGCAGCACCGGGATCTCCCATGCCTACTACGAGATCCTGGTGCAGCTCTCCGAGGCCCCTGACCGGGCGCTGCGCATGAGCGACCTCGCCGACCGCTGCCTGTCCTCGCGCAGCCGGCTCTCCCACGCCGTGTCGCGGCTGCAGGAGCGCGGCTGGGTCGCCCGACGCACGTGCGAGACCGACGGCCGCGGCCAGCTCGCGGTGCTCACCGACGAGGGGTTCGGGGCCCTCGAGCAGGCCGCACCGGTGCACGTCGAGAGCGTGCGCAGCCACCTGTTCGACCAGCTGTCGGCCGAGCAGGTGGCCGCCCTCGAGGACGTCGGCCGCACCCTGCTCGCGCACCTCGACCCGCCGGCGGCTCAGCCGAAGTAGCGGTCCGGCGTGATCGGCAGGTCGCGCACCCGGCGGCCGGTGGCGTGCCAGTAGGCGTTGCCGATCGCCGCGGCCGCGCCGACGATGCCGATCTCGCCGATGCCCTTGGCGCCCAGCGGGTTGTGCGCCTCGTCGACCTCGTCGAGCCAGTGGATGTCCATCGCACCGACGTCGGCGTGCGCAGCCACGTGGTACTCGGCCAGGTCGTGGTTGGCGAAGTGGCCGCGGCCGGCGTCGAGCACCGTCTGCTCGTGCAGCGCCATCGACAGCCCCATGGTCATGCCGCCCAGGAACTGCGACCGGGCGGTCACCGGGTTGATGATCCGGCCGGCGGCGAACACCCCGGTCATCCGCGGCACCCGCACCTCGCCGGAGTCGCGGTCGACGCGCACCTCGGCGAAGTGCGCCCCGAAGGCGTGGCTGGACAGCTGCTCGGCCTCCTCGCCGGGGCCGCTGGACCCCGTGACGGTCAGCCCGCCCGGCGGCACCTCGCGGTCGCGGAGCTCGTCGGCCGCGGCCAGGATCGCCGGACCCCACGAGGTGATCCCGGTGGAACCGCCGGCCCCCGAGGCCTTCGGCAGCCGACTGTCGGCGATGCGCAGGTCGACCTGGTCCAGCGGCACGCGCAGGGCGTCGGCGGCGATCTGGGTGAGCGCCGTGCGCGCCCCGGTGCCGATGTCGCTGGCGTCGATGCTCACCACGTACGGCTGCCCGGGCACGGCCTGGATCCGGGCCTCGGACGGACGACGCCGGGTCGGGTAGGTCGCCGCGGCCACACCGGTGCCCACCAGCCACCGGCCGTCCTCGCGCACGCCGGGCCGCGGGTCGCGGCCGGCCCAGCCGAAGCGCTGCGCGCCCTCGGTCAGGCAGGCCACCAGGTTGCGGGTGCTCCACGGCACGTCGCGCTCGGGGTCACGGGCGGGCTCGTTGCGCAGCCGCAGCTCGACCGGGTCGATGCCCAGCTCGACCGCGAGCTCGTCGACCGCCGACTCCAGCGCGTACATGCCCGGGGTCTCCCCCGGCGCCCGCATGATCGTCGGCGGCGGCACGTCGAGGCGGGCCAGCCGGTGCGTGGTGCGCCGGGCGGGGGCGGCGTACATGAGCCGGGTGGCCGTGGCGGTCTGCTCGGCGAACTCGGCGTTCTGCGAGGTGTGCTCGACGACCTCGTGGCTGATCGCGGTGAGCGTGCCGTCGGGCTGCGCGCCCAGCCGCAGCCGCTGGATGGTCGGCGTGCGGTGCCCGACCAGGGTGAACATCTGCTGCCGGGTCAGCTCGACCTTCACGGTGCGACCGGTGACCTTCGCCGCCATGCCGGCGATCAGCTGGTGGACGTGCGTGAACGCCTTGGACCCGAACGCCCCGCCGACGTGCGGCGAGGTGATGTGCAGCTGGTCGGCCGTGATGCCGAACGCCTCGGTGATGACCGGCACGAGGTTGTGCGGGCCCTGGTTGGCGTCCCACATGCGCAGGACGTCGCCGTCCCACCGGGCGACGGTCGCGTGCATCTCGATCGGGTTGTTGTGCTGCACCGGGGTCGTGTAGGTGACGTCGACCGACACGGGTGCGGCGGCCAGCGCGGTGTCGACGTCCCCGATCACGGAGTCGGTCTCGAACCCGGCCATGAGCTGCTCGGGGGCGTAGAGGTCGGTGCGGTCGGCGGTCAGGACGACGTCCGGGGCGCCGGACTCGTAGGTGACCTGCACCCGGGCGGCGGCGTCGCGCGCGACCTCCGAGGTCTCGGCGACGACGGCGGCCACCGGCTCGCCGACGTACTGCACCTGCGGGCCCTGCAGCACCCGCAGCTCCTCGACGACGTCGCCGAGTCGGGGCGCGTCCTCGTGGGTGAGCACCGCGAGCACCCCGGGGACGGCGGTGGCCGCCGCGCTGTCGATCGCGGTGATCCGGCCGCGGGCCACGGTCGACTGCACGAGCGCGACGAACACCGCCTGGGCGCCGAGCTCGTGCTCGTAGGCGTAGGGCGCCCGGCCGCGCACCTTGTCCGGCCCCTCGAGGCGGCGGACGTCGCTGCCGACGGCCCGCTCAGTGGTGGCGGTCATGAGCGAGCCTCCGTGGAGATCTGGAGCAGGGTGCGCGTGATCATGTTCGTCGCCATCGGGACCTTGAAGGCGTTGTCGGCCAGCGGCCGGGCGGCAGCCAGCTCGGCCTCGGCGGCGGCCGCGAAGGCCTCCTCGGTCGCCGGGCCGCCGCGCAGGGCGTCCTCGGCGACGGTCGCCCGCCACGGCGCGTGCGCCATCCCGCCGAGCGCGATGCGCACGTCGCGCACGCATCCGCCGTCGAGGTCCATCGCCGCGGCGACGCTGACCAGGGCGAAGGCGTAGGAGGCCCGGTCGCGCACCTTGCGGTAGCGCGAACGGGTGGCCCACGGCAGCGCCGGGACGTCGATGGCGGTGATCAGCTCGCCGTGGGCCAGAGTGGTGTCCCGGGACGGGTCGTCGCCGGGCAGCCGGTGCAGCTCGGCCATCGGCACGGACCGCTCGCCGCCGGCACCCAGCACCCGTACCTGGGCGTCCAGGGCGCGCAGCGCGACCGCGAGGTCGGAGGGGTGCGTGGCGATGCAGGTGTGCGCCGACTCCGGGCCCTCGTCGGTGGCACCCAGCACGGCCAGGTTGCGGTGCAGCCCGGTGACGGCGCCGCAGCCCGAGCCCGGCGCCCGCTTGTTGCACGGCATCGTGGTGTCGGTGAAGTAGGTGCAGCGGGTGCGCTGCAGCAGGTTGCCGCCGGTGGTCGCCCGGTTGCGCAGCTGCCCCGACGCCCCGGCCAGCAGTGCCTGGGCCAGCAGCGGGTACCGCTCGCGCACCCGGCGCTCGGCGGCGAGGTCGGCGTTGGGCACCGCGGCGCCGATGCGCAGCCCGCCGTCGGGGAGGTCCTCGACCTCGGTGGAGGTCAGCGTGCGGACGTCGACCAGGACGTCGGGGGTGGCCACGCCCAGCCGCATGAGGTCGACCAGGTTCGTGCCCCCGCCCAGGTAGGCACCCTCGGGCTCCCCGGCCAGCAGGGCCACGGCCCCCGCGGGGTCGGTGGCCTTCTCGTAGCGGAACTCCCTCACGCGCGCACTCCCTGCTCGACGGCGACCTCGGCGATGGCCGGCACGATGTTCGCGTACGCCGCGCACCGGCACAGGTTGCCGCTCATCCGCTCGCGGATCTCGGCGTCGGTCAGCTCGGTGCGCTCGGCCACGAGGTCCTCGGTGACCGCGCTCGGCCAGCCCTGCGCCACCTCCGCCAGCACCCCGGCGGCGGAGGCGATCTGCCCGGGCGTGCAGTAGCCGCACTGGTAGGCGTCGTGGTCGACGAAGGTCTCGTGCAGCCGGTGCGGGCCCTCCCCCGCCAGCCCGTCCGACGTCGTCACCTGCGCCCCGTCGGCGGTCACCGCGAGCACCAGGCAGCTGTTGACCCGGCGGCCGTCCAGCAGCACGGTGCAGGCACCGCACTGGCCGTGGTCGCAGCCCTTCTTCGCACTCGTCACCCCCAGCCGTTCGCGGAGCGCATCGAGCAGGGAGGTGCGGGTGTCGACGGTGGACGCCCGCCCGGCGCCGTCCACCTCGAGGGTGATCTCTCGGTCCACGGGTCCTGCGGTGCCCCGTCCGGGGGGTCGACGAAACGGCCTCAGGCCAGGTCGCCCGGTGGCTGCGGCCAGCCGAACCCGACGCCGTCCAGGGGCGCGGCGAACCGGGCGGGCCGCTTCTCCAGGAACGAGGCCACGCCCTCGGCGGCGTCGGCGCCCGACCCGAGCTCGACCAGCGCACGGGACTCGGCCCGGTGGGCGTCCCACGGGCTGGACGCCGACAGCATCGACCACAGCAGCTGGCGACTGGTGGCCACCGAGACGCCGGAGGTGTTGTCGGCGATCTCGTGGGCCAGCCCGTAGGCGGTGTCGAGCAGCTCGGCGTCGGGGACGACGCGGGAGACCAGCCGGCCGCGCAGCGCCTCGGCAGCGTCGAACACCCGCCCCGTCGCCACCCACTCCATCGCCTGGCTGATCCCCACGACCCGGGGCAGGAACCAGCTCGAGGCGGCCTCGGGCACGATGCCGCGGCGGGCGAACACGTAGCCGAAGCGCGCGGACTCCGCGGCGATGCGGATGTCCATCGGCAGGATCATCGTGGCCCCGATGCCCACCGCCACCCCGTTGACCGCGGCGATGACCGGCTTGCGCAGCGCCGCGAACGGCAGTGCGCCGATGCCGCCCCAGTCGCGGGCCACGCCGTCGATGGTGCCGGCGCTGTCGGCCTGCGCGCTGCGGTCGAACGTGCCCGCCCGCTGCAGGTCGGCACCCACGCAGAAGTCCCGGCCCGCGCCGGTCACCACGACCACCCGGACGGCGTCGTCCGCGTCGGCGACCGCGGCCACCTCGGCCAGTTCGCGGGCCATGACCGGGGTGTAGGCGTTGCGCCGGTCGGGCCGGTCGAGGGTCAGCGTGCCGACCCCGCCGTCGACGGCCCAGGACACCTGCTCCCACTGCCGGCTCACGACAGCGCCCCGGCGAGCACGAGGCCGGCGACGACGTCGTGGTGCTCTGCGGCGTCGCCCAGCAGGAGCCGGTCGACCTTGGCCCGGCGCCAGTACAGGTGGGCGTCGTGCTCCCAGGTGAAGCCGGTGCCGCCGTGCACCTGGATGCAGGTCTCGGCGGCCCGCTCGAGCACCTCGGCCGCGAACGCGGTCGCCGAGGCGGCCGCCAGGGGCAGCTCGTCGGGGGCGGTGTCGGCGGCCCACGCGGCCCACCACACCAGCGAGCGCAGCTGCTCGACCCCGACCCAGGCGTCGACCAGCGAGTGCTTGACCGCCTGGTACGAGCCGATGGCGCGGCCGAAGGCGTGCCGCTCCTTCGCGTAGGCCACGCCGAGCTCGACCGCCCGCCCTGCGGTTCCGAGGTCCTCGGCAGCCAGCGCGACGAGCGCGACGTCGCGGGCCCGCGCCCACAGCTGCTGCGCGTCGGGGACCAGCACCCGGGTGCCGGTCAGCGTGACGACCCCCAGGCCCCGGGTGGCGTCCATCGGCCTGCCGGTCGTGACGTCCCCGCCGCCGACCACGAGGTCGCCGTCGACGAGGGCCAGGAAGGTGTCGGCGCCGACGGCGTCCAGCGCCGGGTGCTCGCCGTCCACCACGCAGAACGATCGCGACCCGTCGGCCAGCGCCGCGGCGAGCTCCGGCTGGTCGGCCAGCAGGACGGCGGCCCGCGCCGCGGTGACCAGCGACGGGCCGGCCAGCACCGCGCCGGCCTGCTCGGCGACGACCGCGAGGTCGAGCACCGACCCGCCCGCACCACCGGCCGCCTCGGGCACGGTGATGCCCAGGAAGCCGATGTCGGCCAGCGCCTGCCGGCCGGGGGCGAGCGGGCCGCCCTCGAGCGCCGCGCGGGCCTGCGCCGGGGACGAAAGGCCTGCGAAGAACTGCCGCGCGCCCGCCGCCGCGTCGAGCTGGTCCTGGTCGAGGTCGAAGTTCACCGAGCGCTCCCGAAGGCGTTGAAGGGGCGGTGCTTGTCCTCGCGGGGCTCCGGGGGCAGGCCGAGCACGCGCTCGCCGATGATGTTGCGCAGCACCTCGTCGGTGCCGCCGGCGATGGCGATGCCCGGCAGCCAGGCCTGGTTGCGCTGCCAGCGGCCGGCGTCGTCGTCCCCCGGTCCGGCGGCGAAGACGGCGTCGTCGCCCAGCAGCCGCACCCCGGCGTCGGCGACAAGCTTCGCAGCGGCCGTGCCGGCGAGCTTGCCCGCGCTGGCCTCGGGACCGGGCAACCCGCCCTGGCTGATCGCGGTGAGCCGCCGGTAGCCGGTGTAGCGGTTGGCCAGCGCCGCCACCGCCGCCCGGCCCACCGCCTGGCGGGCCAGCACCTGCCGGTCGGCGGGCAGGCCCGGCAGCTTCGCGGTGGCCAGCCGGGCCAGGGACTCGACCGACAGGCCCAGGTCGTTGCCCCCGCCGCCGACGGCCACCCGCTCGTTGAGCAGCGTGGTCAGCGCGACCCGCCAGCCCTCGCCGGGCTCGCCCAGCCGCTCGGAGTCGGGGATGCGGACGTCGTCGAAGAACACCTCGTTGAAGTCCGACTGCCCGCCCATCTGCCGCAGCGGCCGCACCGTCACCCCGGGGGCGTGCATGTCGACCACGAACATCGTCAGGCCGGCGTGCTTGGGGCGGCCGGGATCGGTACGGGTCAGCAGGATGCCGAAGTCGGCGACGTGGGCCAGCGTCGTCCAGACCTTCTGGCCGTTGACCACCCAGTCGTCGCCGTGGCGGACGGCGGTGGTGCGCAGCGCGGCGAGGTCCGACCCGCTGGCCGGCTCGCTGAACAGCTGGCACCAGACGTCGTCGGCGCGCAGCAGGCGGGCCAGGTACCGCTCGTGCTGCTCGGGTGTGCCGTGCGCGATGACGGTCGGCCCGCACATGCCGATGCCGATGTGGTTGATCAGGCTGGGCACCCGGGCGCGGGCCAGCTCCTGGCCGACGATCGCCTGCTGGGCCAGGCTGCCGCCCTGACCACCGTGCTCGGCGGCCCACGCCACCCCGACCAGCCCGGCCTCGGCCAGCACGCGCTGGGTGCGGCGCAGCGCCTGCTCCTGCTCGCGGGGGTCGGCGGCCTCCTCGCCGGCGTCCAGGTGCACCAGCTCGTCGGCGTGCTCGGCCAGCGCCTGCCGGACGCGGGCCCGGTAGGCGGCCTCGTCGGGTGTGTCGTCGAAGTCCACGGGGGTGGCACCTCATCCTCGTCGTCGAGTGGGGCTGCCCCGCATCCTCCGGTCGGGTGCACGAACGGTCAACCCTGACTGTCCGGTCGGTACGATGACCCGATGGAGACCCGCAGCCGCAGCGAACGGAGCGCCGACAGCCGCGCCCTGATCCTCGACGCCGCCGTCGCCTGCCTGGTGTCCGACGGCTACGCCGGAGCCTCCACGCTCGCCGTCCAGGCCCGGGCCGGGGTGTCCCGCGGGCGACTGCTGCACCACTTCCCCTCGCGCGAGGAGCTGCTGGTCGCGGCCACCTCGCACCTGGCCGAGGCCATGCTCGCCGAGGCCGCCGACCACGCCGTCGAGGTCGGCGCCGGCATCAGCGACGAGGCCGAGCGGGTCGACCGGTGCGTCGAGCTGATCTGGGCCACGTTCTTCGAGCCGCCGTTCTGGGCGGCGATGGAGCTGTGGAACGCCGCCCGCACCGACGAGGCGCTGCGCGCGGCCCTGCGGCCCCAGGAGCGCCGTCTGCGGGTGGCGATCAGGGCGGTGGCCGACCGCATCTGGGGGCCCACCGTCACGGGCCACCCGCGCTACCCGGTCATCTCCGAGCTGCTGTTCACCTCGATGCGCGGCGTGGCGATGGCCTACGCCTTCGAGGACCGCCCCCCGGCCACCGACCCCCACGTCGTGCTGTGGCAGTCGATGGCCCGGGAGCTGCTGGTCTGATCAGCGCGGCGCCATGCGGATGGCGCCGTCGAGGCGGATGACCTCGCCGTTGAGCATCGGGTTGGCCACGATGTGGGCCACCAGCTGGCCGTACTCGTCGGGCTCGCCCAGGCGGGCGGGGTGCGGCACCTGGGCGCCGAGGGAGGCCTTGGCCTCCTCGGGCAGCCCGGCCAGCAACGGGGTGTTGAACAGACCCGGCGCGATGGTGACCACGCGGATCGCCTCGCCGGCCAGGTCGCGGGCGATCGGCAGGGTCATGCCGACGATGCCGCCCTTGGACGCCGAGTAGGCCGCCTGCCCGATCTGGCCGTCGAACGCCGCCACGGAGGCGGTGTTCACGATGACCCCGCGCTCCTCGCCCTGCAGGTCGGCCGAGAGCATGCGCTGCGCGGCCAGCCGGATGACGTTGAAGGTGCCGACCAGGTTGACCTGGATGACCTTCTGGAACGCGTCGAGGGGGAAGGCGCCCTTCTTGCCCGCGGTCTTGATGCCGTTGCCGATGCCGGCGCAGTTGACCGCGACCCGCAGGGTGCCGAGCTCGGCGGCCAGGTCGAGAGCGGCGGTGACCTGCTCCTCGCTGGTGACGTCGCCGGCGGCGAAGTGCGCACCGATCTCGGCGGCCACGGTCTCCCCCGCCGAGCTGGGCAGGTCGAGCAGCACGACCTGGGCGCCGGCCTCGCGCAGGCAGCGGGCGGTGGCCAACCCGAGGCCGGAGGCACCCCCGGTGACGACGGCTACGGCATCGGTGACGTCCATGGATCTCCTTCAGGCGGGCTCGGGCAGAGCGTGGCAGTCAGGGTTGACCGTAACGGATCGGCCGGGCGAGCATGACGCCCACCACATCCCCCTCCCCACGGAGTCCCCTGTGCAGCAGACCCGGCACGACAGCGGCTGGCGCGGCATGACCATGAGCTCCCAGCTCGGCCGGCACGCGCGGTCGACCCCCGACGTCGTCGCCCTGCGCTTCGAGGGCCGCGGCCTCACCTACGCCGAGCTCGACGAGCGGGTCACCCGGCTGGCGCACGCCCTGGCCGACCGGGGCGTGCACGCCGGCGACCGGGTCGCCGTCCTGGCGCTGAACGGGCCCGAGGTCTGGGAGGCCTACCTGGCCGGCGTGCGGCTGGGTGCCGTCGTCGTCCCGGTGAACTTCCGGCTGGTGGCCGCCGAGGTCGCCTACGCCCTCACCGACAGCGGCGCCGTGGCGCTGGTGGTCGACGCCGCGCTGGCCGACGTGGCGGCCGCCGCGCGGGCCGAGGCGCCGGGCGTGGCGACGGTGCTGCAGATCGGCGCGGAGTACGAGGCGGCCCTGGCGGCTGCGTCGAGCGACCCGCTGGACGTCGAGGTCGACGAGTCCGCGCCCGCCTTCATCATGTACACCTCCGGCACGACCGGCCGTCCCAAGGGCGCCGTGCTGACCCACCGCAACCTGCTGATGCACGCCTTCAGCCAGGTGGTGACCAACGGCGTCGACCCGACGGCGGAGCGGGTGCACGCGCCGGGCACCCCGATGTTCCACATCGCCGGGCTGGCCGGCGGCCTCCCCCCGCTGCTGCTGGGCGGCACGCAGGTGGTGCTGCGGTCGGGCGGGTTCGACCCGGTGGCGACGCTGGACCTCATCGAGCGCGAGCGGGTCAACAGCATCTTCCTGGTCCCGGCGATGTGGGCGGCCGTCGTCGCCGTCCCCGGCATCGCCGAGCGCGACCTGTCGTGCCTGCGCCGGGTCAGCTGGGGTGCCGCACCGGCCTCGACGACCCTGCTGCGCACCTTGATCGACACGTTCCCGCAGGCCGAGGTGATGACCGCCTTCGGGCAGACCGAGTGCAGCCCGGTGACCACGCTGCTGCGCGGTGAGGACTCGATCCGCAAGCTGGGCTCGGTCGGCACCCCCATGCTCAACGTCGAGGTGCGGGTGGTCGACGAGCTCATGCGCGACGTGCCGCAGGGCGAGGTGGGGGAGATCGTCTACCGCTCGCCGATGGTGATGAGCGGCTACTGGGGCAAGCCCGCCGAGACCGCCGCGGCGTTCGAGGGCGGGTGGTTCCACTCCGGCGACCTCGTGCGCCAGGACGAGGACGGCTACTACTTCGTCGTCGACCGCAAGAAGGACATGATCATCAGCGGCGGCGAGAACATCTACTGCGCCGAGGTCGAGGACGTGCTGGCCGCGCACCCGGGGGTGGCCGAGGTGGCGCTCATCGGCGTCCCGGACGAGCGGTGGGGTGAGGCGCCGCTCGCCGTCGTCGCCCCCCGCGACCCGGCGTCCCCGCCGACGTCGGCCGAGCTGACGGCCTGGTGCCGCGAGCGCCTGGCCCGCTACAAGTGCCCGCGCGAGTTCACGGTGGTCGGCGCCCTCCCCCGCAACCCCAGCGGCAAGGTGCTCAAGACCGACCTCCGGCGGGAGCACGCCGCGGGCTCGCTGGTCAGCGACCCCGCCGTGTAGCCCGCGGCGCACGGCTCATCGAGTGGCAGCTCGGCCCCGGCTGCGCTCAGCCGTCACGCGAGGTCGGCCCTCAGACGCCGCGCCAGACCGGGGGGCGCTTCTCGGCGAAGGCGCGGGCGCCCTCCTGCGCGTCGGCGGAGCTGAAGACCGCCTCGGTCACGGTCGCCTGGTGGTCGAGCAGGTCGCGGTCGGTCCAACGCACGGCGCCGGCGACCAGCTGCTTGGTGGCACGCAGGGCCAACGGCCCGTTGACCGCGATGCGCCCGGCCAGCTCGCGCGCCCCGGCCAGCGCCCCGCCGGGCTCGGTGAGCGCGTTGACCAGGCCGAACCGGTGCGCCTCGTCGGCGCTCATCGGGTCGCCGGTCAGCGCGAGCTCCATGGCCCGCTGGTAGGGCAGCGTCTTGGGCAGCCGCAGCACGCCGCCGCCGGCCGCCACGAGCGAGCGCTTGACCTCGGGGATGCCGAACCGGGCCTCGCGCGAGGCCACGACGAGGTCGCAGGCCAGCACCAGCTCGAAGCCGCCGGCCAGCGCCCAGCCCTCCACCGCGGCGATGAGCGGCTTGGCCGGCGGCGCCTCGGTCAGACCGGCGAACCCGCGCCCGGGCAGGGAGGGCCGCTCGCCGCGGGAGAAGGCCTTGAGGTCCATGCCCGCGCAGAAGACGCCGCCGGCCCCGGTGAGCACGAGGACGGCGACGTCGTCGCGGGCGTCGAAGTCGTCCACGACGGCCGCGAGGGCCTGCGTCGTGGCCAGGTCGATCGAGTTCTTCGCCTCCGGGCGGTTCAGCGTGATCACGCCGACCCCGTCGGAGACCTCAGCGAGCACCGTGTCGGTCATGGCCGCATGTCTGCCAGGTGCAGCCGAGGCAGTCAACCCTGACCGTCAGGAGGTGGGCGCCAGCTCCCGCTCGATGTCGGCCAGGCTTCGGTTCTTGGTCTCCGGCACCGCCTTGACCACGTAGACCAGCGACAGGACGGTGACCACGGCGTAGAGGCCGAACGTGGCCGTCTCGCCGATGGCGGCGATGATCGACAGGTAGCTGACCGCGACGACGAAGTTGGCCACCCAGTTGGCCATGGTGGCCACCGACGACGCCCGGCCGCGCACCGCGAGCGGGAAGATCTCGCTGATCAGCAGCCAGACCACCGGGCCCAGGCTGATCGCGAACGAGCCCACGTAGAAGGCCAGCACGACCGTGGTGACGACGGCCCCGGCGCCCTGGACGTCGAACAGGAACGCCACGGCCAGGCCGACCAGCCCCAGCACCATGCCGCTCATGCCCCAGATCAGCAGCGCCCGGCGGCCCACCCGGTCGATCACCTTGATGGCCACGATGGTCATGACCACGTTGGTGAGGCCGACGACCAGCAGCGCGAGCAGCGCCGCCTGCGAGCCCAGGCCCGAGTTCTCCAGCACGGTCGGGGCGAAGTAGATGACGGTGTTCACGCCGGTGATCTGCTGGACGATCGCCAGCGTCACCCCGAGGACCAGCGCCGGCCGCAGCTTGGGCGCCAGCAGCGAACGCTTCTGGCCCTTCTCCTCCTCGGTCGCGGTGCCGCGGATGTCGTCGATCTCCTCGGTGATGGCGTCCTCGGAGTCGCGCAGCGTGCGCAGCACCTCGCGCGCCTCGTCGTCGCGGCCCTGCCGGACCAGCCAGGCCGGGCTCTCGGGCTCGCGGACCATCCCCAGCCCGAGGACGACGGCCGGCAGCAGGGCCAGCCCGACGCTGATGCGCCAGTCGCCGCTGCCGGCGAGGAAGTAGGCGACCAGCTGGGACACCAGGATGCCCAGCGTCACCGACAGCTGGTTGAGGCTGACGAGCGCGCCGCGCCGCTCGGGCGGGGCGATCTCACCGATGTAGACCGGGACGACGAAGGACGCCGACCCCACCCCGACGCCGATGAGGAACCGCGAGAGCAGCAGCACCCAGAACGCCGGCGCGACGATCGACAGCAGCAGGCCGACGACGAAGACCAACGAGGTGGCGATGATCGCCCGGCGCCGACCCAGGGAGTCGGCGACCCGGCCCGCGACCAGCGCCCCCACCGCGGCGCCGACCAGCAGGATGGACACCACGGTGCCCTGCAGGAACGGGGTGTCCAGGGTGAAGTCGTCGCTGATGTTGGGCAGGACGCCGCCGATCACGCCGGTGTCGTAGCCGAACAGGATGCCGCCGACCGCGGTGAGCGCGGCGGCCTTGGTGACCGCCCGCCGGTGCGCGGCGGTGGCCTGGGGGGTCGTCATGGTGGTCCCATCTCGTTGCAACTCTCAACTACCCGAGCATGGTGCGCCTGCGCGGCGCCCACGGCCACCCGAGGTCACCCGCACCGCCCCCGCACGACGCAGCAGCCGCGCCGCCCCGGTGCGGGGCGACGCGGCTGCTGCGTCGTGGGCGGGTGCGGTCAGCGGGCGGAACGGCGGGCGACGAACGTGGTCAGACCGCCCAGGCCGAGGAAGAGACCGGCGAGCAGCAGCAGGCCGGCCGGCTCGGCACCGGTGCTGGCCAGCGCGGCCGGGCGGGCCGGGTGGGCCGAGACGGGGACCACCGGGGCCGGGCTGGTGACCACCGGCGGGGCCGGGGCGACCGGCAGGGGCTGCGGCGCGGTGCACGCCCCGAGCTCGACGTCGTCGCCGCCGATGGTCGCCAGCGTGCGGCCGTCGACCACGAGGGCGACCCCGACGAAACCGGACAGCGGGACCGACCCGCTCAGGCTGACCAGGGGCAGGGTGCCGGCGAAGCCGGTGCCGGTGACCTCGACGTCCTGGCTGGCAAGCTCGACCACGCCGCCGTCGGCGGTCTCGCCGACGACCCCGATGCCGTAGACGCCGGGGGTGAGCCCGCGGACGTCGACGGTGGCCAGCACGGCGTCCGGTGCGGTGCAGTCGCGGGCCAGGGAGATCGCGGCCTGCGCGGTGCAGGCGTCGGCCGCGGCCGGCACCTGCACGACGTACGGGCCGAACGCCTGGTCGCCGACCAGGACGCCGAGGGTCAGCTCGGTGACGCCGTCGAGCACCTCGGGGGCGATGCGCACCGGGATGCCGCCGTCGACGACCAGCGACGGGACGTCGACCGTGCCGCCGGGCAGCAGGACCTGGACGACGACCTCGGTGCCGTCGGCGAGCTCGGTGCCGCTGACCACCACGGAGAGCTCACCGAGGCAACCGCGCACCGGCGTGGCGGTACCCCGGGCGCCCGCCGGGCTCGAGCCCGAGGCGGTGGCCGGCGTGCTCGACGACGTGGTCGAGGTCGACGAGGTGGAGGTCGACGAGGTGGTGGAGGTCGTCGTGGCCGGAGACGTGGTGGCCGAGCTGGTGGCCGGCGTGCCGGACGTCGTGGCGGCCGGGGTCGTCGTGGCGGGCGAGGAGTCGCCGGACGAGGAGCTGCTGGCCGAGGAGCTGCTGGGCGAGGAGCTGCTGGCCGAGGAGCTGCTGGGCGAGGAGGACCCGTGGGCCGCCGCGGCCCCCGCACCGCCGAGGAGCATCCCCGCGGTCACCACCGCGGCGACCGTCGTCCGTACTGCGAGAGCCCGCACGGAGCCCACCTTTCGTCAGCCCCGGGAGGAGGGCGGGTCGCGGGCCGGATGGCCCGTCGGTGACGGACCGTGACAGCACAGCGGCCGCACAGCCACTCCGATGGGCGTCCCGACCGGGTGAACCCGTCACGCTTCACTCCCGGACTCGCGTGCCGTCACCGGGCGTGACCGAGACCTGACGAGCAACGTCACACCCCGGGCTCGACAACGGATGTGACCCGGGCCACCCTGGGCCAGGTGACCGACGCTTGGCCCGCCGACCTGCCCCGCTCCCTCGACTACCCGGCGGTGCCGGTCGGGTCCGTGCTCCGGGCGGGTGTGCGCCGGTGGGACGACCGCACCGCGTTCGTGCACCACGGCACCGCGCTGACCTTCACCGAGCTGGGCCGGCGGGCGCACGCGGTGGCCGCCGGGCTGGTCGAGCGCGGGGTGGCGCGGGGGGACGTGGTCGCGGTCCACCTGCCCAACTGCCTGCAGTACCCCGCCGTCTACTACGGGGTGCTGCTGGCGGGGGCGACCTTCTCCCCCACCAACCCGCTGCTCACCCCGACCGAGCTGGCCCACCAGCTGGCCGACTCCGGCGCCCGCACGCTCATCACGTGGGAGGCCTGCCTGCCGGCGGTGCGTGCGGCGCTGCCGGGCACCGCGGTGACCACCGTCGTCGTCACCGGTCCGCAGCAGATCGCCGACCCCGGGGCGCCCGTCGAACTGCCCGAGGGCGCCGTCGACCTCGCCGACCTGCTGCGCGCCGACCCGGCCGACGCCCACCACGACGCGGGCCTGGACCCCGCATCGGCCCTCGCGCACCTGGCCTACACCGGGGGCACCACCGGCGTCAGCAAGGGCGTCGAGCTGCCGCACCGCCAGGTGGTGACCAACATCCTGCAGTCGGCCTGCTGGTCGACGGGGTCGCTGCCGGTCCTCGACGAGCACGGCGACGTGACGCTGGACCAGGTGGGCCCGGCCGAGGAGTACCCGGTGCGGCTGGGCACCGCGTGCGCGATCAACCTCACGCCCTGGTTCCACGCGATGGGGGTCATCGGCTACCTCAGCGGCCAGGTGCTCTGCGGGTCGACCGTGGTGATCCACGACCGCTTCGACCCCGTCGCCTACGTCGCCGACGCGGTCGCCCACCGGGTCACCGGCATCGGCGGCGCCCCACCGGTGTTCGCCGCCCTGCTCCAGGTGCCCGGCATCGACGAGGCCGACCTGTCCGGCGTGCGGGGCATCTCCAGCGGCGCCGCGCCGCTCGCGGTCCCCCTCATCGAGCGGCTGCGTGCGCTGCTGCCGCAGGCGGTGATCGGTGAGGGCTACGGGCTCACAGAGGTGACCATGCAGGCCACCGGCAACCCGTCGGCCCGGTCGGGGCTGCGAAAGGCCGGCACCGTCGGGCTCCCCGTGTTCGACACCGAGGTCAGCATCCGGGCGCTGGACACCGGCGAGGAGGTGCCGGTCGGCGAGCGTGGCGAGATCTGCATCCGCGGACCGCAGGTGATGCGCGGGTACGCCCACCGCCCCGACGCCACCGCGCAGTCCATCGACGCCGAGGGCTGGTTCCACAGCGGCGACGTCGGCGTGCTCGACGAGGACGGCTACCTGGCCGTGGTCGACCGCACCAAGGACATGCTGCTGCACAAGGGCTACAACGTGTTCCCGCGCGAGCTCGAGGAGATCCTGCTGGGCGTGCCGGGCATCGCCGGGGCCGCGGTCGTCGGCCGGCCCGACCCGATGGCCGGCGAGCTGCCGGTGGCCTACGTGGTCCGGCGGGACGACGAGGCCGGCGCCGACCTGACCGAGGCCTCGGTGATGGCCGCGGTCAACGACCGGGTGACGCCCTACAAGCGCCTGCGCGACGTGGTGTTCACCGACGCCATCCCGGTGTCGGCGGCGGGCAAGGTGCTCAAGCGGGTGCTGGCCGAGCGCGAGCGGGCGGCCGTCGGCTGACCCGTTCGAGCGGTCCGGGGGCGCCCCACGGCGGTGGGCTCACTACTGTCCCTGCGGTGACCACGGGATGCTGAGCGACCACGGCGGTGTGCAGCTCGCGCACACCGAGCAGTCCCCGTTCCGGCAGGTCGGCAAGCGGGTGGTCATCGCCACCGTGGTGCTGGTGGCCACCGTGCTGATCGTCTACTTCGACCGCGACGGGTACCGCGACAACAACGGCGGTGAGCTCTCGCTGCTCGACGCCACGTACTACGCGACCGTCAGCCTCTCCACGACCGGCTACGGCGACATCACCCCGGTCACCGCCAGCGCCCGGCTGGTCAACATCCTGCTCATCACGCCGCTGCGCGTGCTCTTCCTGCTCATCCTCATCGGGACCACCCTCGAGGCGCTGACCGCGCGCTCGCGGGAGGAGTTCCGGGTCCGTCGTTGGAGGTCCACCGTGCGCCAGCACGTCGTCGTGTGCGGGTACGGCACCAAGGGCCGCAGCGCCATCCGTGCGCTGCTGGCCAACGGCACGGACAAGGAGCACATCATCGTCGTCGACCCGAGCCCGACCTCGATCGACGAGGCCAACTCGATCGGGCTCACCGGCATCGTCGGCGACGCCGGCCGGGCCGACGTGCTGCGCCGCACCTCGATCGAGAAGGCCCGGGCCGTGGTGGTGGCCGCCAACCGCGACGACACCGCCGTCCTCATCACCCTCACCGTGCGCCAGCTCAACCCGAGCGTGCCCATCACCGCCAGCGTGCGCGAGGAGGAGAACGCCAGCCTGCTGCGGCAGAGCGGGGCCGACTCGGTCATCACCTCCTCCTCGACGTCGGGCCGCCTGCTGGGCCTGGCCACCGACAGCCCGCGCGTGGTGGCGGTGGTCGAGGACCTGCTCACCGCCGGGCACGGCCTGGACCTCACCCAGCGCACGGTCACCAGCGCCGAGGTGGGCATGGGTGCCCGGCAGCTGCGCGACGTGGTGCTGTCGGTGACCCGGGGCGGGCGCACGCTGCGCTTCGACGACCCCGCGATCGGCACGCTGCAGAGCGAGGACGTGCTGGTCGTCGTCCGCTCGAACTAGACCCGCACCCAGGTCGTCGTCGGCTCCGACCGACCCCGCAGCACCACCTCGTCCGCGCGCCGCCAGTGCGCGCGCTCGGCCGGGTCGGCCGCCTGCACCGCCTCCTCGCTGGCCACCGCCCGGCCGTCGTGGTCCTTGGCCAGTTCCGTGAGCCGGGCGGCGGTGTTCACCGCGTCGCCGATGACGGTGTACTCCGACCGGCTGTCGGCCCCGATCTGCCCGGCGACGACGTCGCCCCAGGCCACCCCCACCCCGACCTCGACCTCCCCGGCCTCGGCCACCGCCGCGCAGATCGCCCGGGCCGCCCGCAGCGCCGACCCGGCGGCGTCGGGCAGGGCCTGCGGGGCCCCGAAGACGCACAGGGCGGCGTCGCCCTCGAACTTGTTGACCAGCCCGCCCTCGGCCTGGGTGGCGTCGACCACGACGGCGAAGAACCGGTTGAGCAGTCCGACCATCTCCTGCGGGCCGAGCCGCTCGGCCAGCGAGGTGGAACCGGCGACGTCGACGAACAACGCGGCGACGGTGCGGGTCTCCCCGCCGAGCTCCACGCCGTTCTCCAACGCGCGGCTGGCGACGTCGGCCCCGACGTGCCGGCCGAAGAGGTCCCGCAGCCGCTCGCGCTCGGCGAGCCCGGCGGCCATCGTGTTGACGCCGTTCTGCAGCAGCCCGATCTCGCCGGCGTCGTCGACGACCAGGTGGACGTCGGTCTCGCCGTCCCCGATCCGCTGGACGGCGTGCCGCAGCTGGCGCAGCGGCGTGCCGACGCCGCGGGCCACCAGCAGCGTGCCCAGCAGGCCGACCACCAGGCTGACCCCGGGCAGGAACAGCGCGGTGAACGTGCTGGGGGTGCCCTGCCCGGTCGGGTCGAGCACCAGCAGCATGAGGCCGACCATCGGGACGCCGCTGGTCAGACCCCAGGTCAGCAGCATGCGCCGGCGCACGTTCAGGGTGCGCGGCTGGTCCGGCGGGTGGGCGGCCAGGGCGCGGGCGGTGACGTGCCGGGCGGCCCGGGCGACCAGCAGGTAGCTGACGCCGGCGGTGACGAAGCCGCCGAGGACGACGGAGATCCCGATGCGCAGCCCCACCAGCGGCTCGGGGTAGACCGAGGCGGAGACGACGCCCAGGCCGACCGCGGCCACGGCCCAGGTCCAGGCCACCAGCCGGGCGATGTCGGCGGGCATGCGCAGGGCGATGACCACCTCCTCGGGAGTGGGGGTGCGTCCGGCCCACAGCCAGCGGTTGGTGCGGCGCTGCTTGTGCAGGCCCAGGGCGACGCCGACCGGCAGGGCGAGCACCAGGTACCCGGCGCCGACGATGCCGGTGACGAGCCGGCCGGTGGGCGACTCGACGTCGCCGCCGCCGTTGACCCCGAGCAGCAGCACCGCCACGACCGCCGCGCCGACGACGTTGGCGACGACCACCAGCAGCGCGATGCCGGGGGCGACGACGCGGTCGGCGGGTACGACCCGGCGGATGCCGGGCACGACGACGCGCAGCACGCCCCGGGCGACGCGGGTGATCACGAGGGCTCCACGGCCTGACCCAACGACAGATCGGCCCCGCGGACACTCCGACGCGCCGGATGCGCCCGGGAGGACCACCCTGGGCCGGTGACCGATCAGGACCGGAACCCGTCCGACCGCGAGGGCGGCACCGCGCTCAAGCGGGCCATCAGCGGCAAGCTGCTCTACGTCTTCGTCCTCGGCGACGTGCTCGGCGCGGGCATCTACGCGCTGATCGGCGAGGTCGCCGGCGAGGTGGGCGGCGCCGTGTGGGTGCCGCTGCTGGTCGCACTGGCCCTCGCGATGCTCACCGCGGCCTCCTACGCCGAGCTGGTCACCAAGTACCCGCGGGCCGGCGGCGCCGCGGTCTTCGCCGAGCGGGCCTTCGGGGTGCCGCTGGTGTCGTTCCTGGTCGGGTTCTGCATGCTCGCCGCCGGGGTGACCAGCGCGGCCGGGCTGGCCCTGGCGTTCAGCGGCGACTACCTGACGGTGTTCCTCGACGTCCCCGCCGTCCCGGCGGCGGTCGTGTTCCTGGTGCTGGTCGGGCTGCTCAACGCCCGCGGCGTGCAGGAGTCGATGCGGGCCAACCTCGTGATGACCTGCGTCGAGGTGAGCGGGCTGGTGTTGGTCGTCGTCCTGGGCGCGATCGTCCTCGGGCGGGGGGACGGCGACGCGTCGCGGGTGACCCAGTTCCCCGAGGGGGTGTCCGCGGGGTCGGCGGTGCTGGCCGCCGCGGTGCTGGCCTACTACTCGTTCGTCGGCTTCGAGACCTCGGCGAACATGGCCGAGGAGGTGCGCGACGTCCGGCGGGTCTACCCGAAGGCGCTGTTCGGGGCGCTGCTGACCGCCGGCGCGGTGTACGTGCTGGTCGGGCTGGCCGCCTCGGTGGTGCTGGCCCCCGATGAGCTGGCGTCGTCCTCGGGCCCGCTGCTGGCGGTGGTGCAGGCCAGCGGCGTGGGCATCCCCGACCAGGTGTTCTCCGCCATCGCGCTGGTCGCGGTCGCCAACGGCGCGCTGCTCACGATGATCATGGCCAGCCGGCTGGTGTACGGGCTGGCCGAGGAGCGTCTGCTGCCCCCGGTGCTGTCGCGGGTGCTGCCGCGCCGCCGCACGCCGTGGGTGGCCATCGTCGTGACCACGGTGGTGGCCATCGGGCTCACGCTCACCGGCGACCTGGCCACGCTGGCGACGACCGTCGTCCTGCTGCTGCTGTTCGTCTTCCTGTCCACGAACATCTCGGTGCTCGTGCTGCGCCGCGACCACGTCGAGCACGACCACTTCACGGCGCCCGTGGTGCTGCCCGTCCTGGCCATCGCCTCGTGCGTGCTGCTGCTGTGGCAGCAGGAGGCGGGCACCTGGCTGCGGGCGGCGATCATGCTGGCCGTCGGGGTGGTGCTGTACCTGCTGGCCCGCGTGACGCGCACCTCTACCGCGGAGACGCCCGGGCGGTGAGGATGGGTCATGCCGGTCGCCCAGCCCACGCCGCACGACATCGCGCTCATGGCCGGGCGGGCCGGCTACGTGCTCAAGGCCAACGACCGCGGCCGGTTCACCGTCGCGTCGCCGACCCTGTACCCGCACATGTGGAGCTGGGATGCCGGGTTCGTCGCCCTGGGCATCGCCACCGTCTCGGTGCCCCGGGCCCTCGACGAGCTCCGCACGCTGCTGACCGGGCAGTGGGGCACCGGGATGATCCCGCACATCCTGTTCCACTCCCCCAGCGACTACTTCCCCGACCCGGACCGCTGGCGCACCCAGGTGGCCGCGGCGCGCCCGGCCGGTGTGCTCACCAGCGGCATCACGCAGCCGCCCATCCACGTCATCGCGCTGTCGCGGATCCTGCACGACGCCCGGCGGCGGGGCGGGGGCGACCAGGAGCTCGCCGAGCGGTTCGTGCTGGACACCTTCCCGCAGTGGCTGGCCTGGCACCGGTACCTGGCCACGGCCCGTGACCCCCATGAGCACGGCCTGGTCGAGATCCACCACGGCTGGGAGTCCGGCATGGACGACTCGCCCCGCTGGGACGCCCCGTACTCCCGGGTGCACCCGGGCGCGATGCCACCGTTCACCCGCCGCGACCTCGCGCACGTCTCCGACCCCTCGCAGCGGCCCTCGGACGCCGAGTACGCCCGCTACCTGTGGCTGGTCGAGCAGAAGGTGCTCACCCGCTACGACGACGCGGCCTACCGGGCCACGGGCGACTTCGTGGTCGGCGACGTGCTGGTCTCGGCGCTGCTGGCCGCCGCCTCGGACCTGCTCGCCGACATGGGAGCCGAGCTCGGCGCCGACCCGGCCGGCATCGAGGAGTCCCGCGCGATCGCCCGCCGGTTCCGCACCGGGGTGCTGCGCACGGTCGACCCGGCCACCGGCCTGGCCCGTGACCTCGACCTGCGCACCGGTGAGCACCTGGACGTCGAGTCCGCCGCCGGGTTCGCGCCCCTGCTGTGCGGCGGGGACGACGCCCTGCTGCGCCGCCAGCGCGACCTGTTGCTGGGGCCGAGGTGGTGCGGGCACTCGCGGCTGCGGTGGCCCGTCGTCCCCTCGGTGTCCCCGGCGTCGCCGGCCTTCCGCGAGCGCACCTACTGGCGGGGCCCGCAGTGGCCGGTGCTCAACTGGCTGATGGCCTGGGCGCTGAACCGGTCGGGCGAGCAGGAGGCGGCCAACGCCCTGCGGCTGGCCGGGCTCGCCCAGCTGGTCGACTGCGACTTCGCCGAGTACTACGAACCGCTCACCGGTGAGCAGCTGGGCTCGCGGGACCAGTCCTGGACGGCGGCCATCGCGCTGGACTTCCTCGCCGCCCGCCGTCCCGGTCGCCGCAGGCACGTGCGCCTGCTGACCGCGGAGCTACCCGCGGTCACCCCCGCCGGCCCCCGCTAGGAACCCCTCGACCGCGTCCGCCAGCGGCCCCAGGACGGCGGGTGGCAGCGCATGGCCCATGCCCGGGATCCTCACCAGCCGGGCGTCGCCGAACGCGTCGGCCAGGCGCTGCGCGTTGGGCGGCGGGTAGGCCGGGTCGGCGGGGGCCTCGACCACGAGCACCGGGACGTCGACGGCGGCCAGCTCGGCGCCCCGGGCCAGCCCGCCCTGGTCGGCGACGGCGTGCGGGGTGGCCGGCAGCAGCCCGCCGGAGTGCGCGGCCACCCGCTGCTCCAGCGCCACCCACTCGCCCGGGTCGACGTCGAGCTGGTCGCCGTTGAGCCGCCGCCAGTGCTCGGCCCGCCACGCGAGCTCGGCGGCGTCGTCCCGTGGCTCGGCCATGGTGGCCCAGAAAGCCAGCAGCTCGTCCGACGGCGGCGGTGCCGGGTCACCCGCGGCCCCGCCGAGCGGACCGGTGCAGAACAGCGTGGCGCTCCGCAGCCGGTCGGGGTGGTCGAGCAGCAGCAGCTGGGTGAGCAGGCCGCCCATCGACATGCCGACCACGTGCGCGCGGTCGATGGCCAGGCCGTCGAGCACGCCGACGGCGTCGGTGGCCAGGTCGCGCAGGGCGTAGGTGGTCCCCCGCGTCGACCGGCCGGTGTCGCGGTGGTCGTAGCGCACCACCCGGTGCGTCCGGGCCAGCCGGTCGACCAGCGCGTCGGGCCAGACCAGCCCGGACGACGCCGCCCCCATCACCAGCAGCACGGCGGGCGCGGCCGGGTCCCCGCGCTCCTCGACCCACAGCTCGACCCCGTCGGCGACCGGCACGGTGCGTTCCATGCAGCCGACCGTGCCGGACGCCGGTGCCGGGCGCGAGCGGTTTCTCAGACCTCGGTGGCCAGCAGCTCCGTCAGGTTCGCGTCGACCGCGGCCAGGTAGGCCGGCTCGAACCCGAACAGGCCGAAGTGGCCGGCGATGCTGGGCAGCACCCGGACCTCCGCGCCCGGGACGAGCTCGGCCTCGCGGCGGCAGTCGCGGGGCGGGAAGAACATGTCCTCGTCGATCGGCATGACGAAGGTCTTCGCGGTCACCCGGCTCAGCGCTGCGGCGAGGTCGCCGTCGGTGTGCCGGGCGACGTCGCCGCGCTGCCACTTCCAGCCCATCGACAGCAGCGCGTTGGGGTCCATGGCGCCGAACACGGCGCGGGTGAACCGTTCCTGGAACTCGGTGAAGGTGTCCCAGCTGGTGTCGGGCAGCTCGATGCCCTTCCAGAACCCGGACCGCCAGAACTCGGTCGACAGGCCCATGATCGCCCAGATGTCGGCGTGCCGGGCCAGGCCGGCCGCGACCTCGGTGTGCGACGTGTACTCACCCCCGTTCCACCCGGGGTCGGAGGTGATGGCGTCCATGAGGGTCTGGGTGAACAGGAAGTCGTGCGGGGTGTTCTGCGCGGTGCCGGCGATGGGGGCTGCCCGCAGCACGGCGTCGGGGTAGCGCACCGCCCACTCGTAGGTCTGCTGCGCGCCCATCGATCCGCCGACGACCAGCGCCCACCGGTCGATGCCGAACAGCTCCTGGGTGAGCTGCCGCTGCGCCCGGACGTCGTCCCCGATGCGCACCTTCGGGAACCGCGACATCGCGATGCTGGGGTCGTCGGTGGTGTGCGGGGACGTCGAGAGCCCGTTGCCGATCTGGTTCACCACGACGATGAAGTACCGCTCCGGGTCCAGCGCCCGGCCCGGCCCGATGTAGACCTGCCACCACGTCGCGTGGGTGCCGCTGAACCAGGTCGGGACCAGGATCGCGTTGTCCTTCGCCTCGTTCAGCTGACCGTAGGTGGCGTAGGCCAGCTGGAGGTCGGGGATCGTGCCGCCCTCCTCCAGGTCGAAGGCGCCCAGGGAGTGCAGGTGGTAGGCGCCCTGCACCTCGGGTGAGTAGAACGGGTTCTCGATCACGAGCAGCTCCTCGTCGAGCCGGATGGGGTGACGCCGCTCACCATGGCCCATGACCGGCCCGACCGACAGACCTGCCGTCGGGCAGGATCGTGCCCATGCCCCGCCCGTTGCCGAAGCTGCCCACCACCGTCGTCGGGAGCCTCCCGCAGCCCGGCTGGCTGATCGACCGCGACCGGTTGGGCCACCAGTTCCCGCCGCGGGTGCGCGCCGCCGAGCTGTGGCGCATCCCGGCCGACCAGCTCCACGAGGCCCAGGACGACGCCACCCTGGTCACCATCCGCGCCCAGGAGGAGGCCGGGCTGGACATCATCGGCGACGGCGAGATCCGGCGGGAGTCCTACTCCAACCACTTCGCCACCGCGCTCGAGGGCATCGACCTGGACAACCCGGGCACGGTGCGCAACCGCTCGGGCCTGGACATCCCGGTGCCGCGGATCAGCGGCCCGATCACCCGGCCCCGCCCGGTGCAGGCCGACGACGTCCGGTTCCTGCGCGCGCACACCGACCGGGCCGTGAAGATCACCGTGCCGGGTCCGTTCACGATGGCCCAGCAGGCGCAGGACGACCACTACGGCAGCGACCGCGAGCTGGCCCTGGCCTACGCCGACGTCGTCCGCGCCGAGATCGCCGACCTGTTCGCCGCCGGTGCGGACATCGTGCAGCTCGACGAGCCGTGGCTGCAGGCCCGCCCCGACGTCGCCCGGCAGTACGGCGTCGAGGCGCTGAACCGGGCCCTCGAGGGCGCAGCCGGCACCACGCACGTGCACCTGTGCTTCGGCTACGCCGCGATGGTCGCCGAGCGGCCCGACGGCTACTCGTTCCTTCCCGAGCTGGCCGACGTCGCGTGCGACGCCGTCTCGGTCGAGACCGCCCAGTCGCACCTGGACCCGACCACGCTGGAGCCCCTGCGCGGCAAGGGCATCGCGCTGGGCGTGCTCGACCTCTCGACGCCCGAGGTCGAGACGCCCGTGCAGATCGCCGACCGCGTGCGCCGGGCGCTGGACCACGTCGACGTCGAGAAGCTGGTGCTCTCCAGCGACTGCGGCCTGAAGTACCTGCCGCGCGAGGCGGCCGCGGGCAAGATGCGGGCCCTGACGACGGCGGCCGAACTGGTGCGCGGCGAGCTGTAGCGGTGGCCCTGCTGACCTTCGCAGGCAGGCTGACCGCCGACCCGGTCGTCGACCGGTCCGACCGGACCCTGTCCGCGGAGTTCGTGGTGGCCGAGTCGACCGGGGCCTACGTCCGGGGTGAGTGGGTGCCGCACGCGGTGCCCACCACCCGGTGGGTGCGCACCCCGCACCAGCTCACCGACGCGGTGGCCGCCACCCTGCGGTCCGGCGTCCACGTCGTCGTCACCGGCCGCGAGCACACCGAGCTGCGCGGCCGGCACGAGGTGCGGGTGGTCGAGGCGGTCCGGGTCGGCGTGCTGCTCGCCGCGGAGCAGACGGTCACGGTGCACCCGCACCCCGGGCCGGGCAGCTGGTGGCCCACGGACGTCTGAGCCGTGCTCAGCCGGCCCGGGCCTCGGCGACCTGGGCCAGGGCGACGTCGAGCGAGCGGACGGCACCGTCGGGGTCGACCCGGGCCAGCGCGAACGCGGCCACCACCAGCGAGGTGCAGGTGTCGGCGAGCGGCCCGGGATCGCGGGCGGGGAACCGCGCTGCCACACCGCGCTCGAACGCCGTCCGCAGCTCGGCGCGGTAGCCGGCCACGACGGCGCGCACGGCGGCGTCGGCGCCGATCGGCGCGGTGGCCGCGTTGACCAGCAGGCACCCCTGCCCGGCCCCGGCCGGGTCGGCGGCCGCGATCGCCGCCCGCAGCCCGTTCAGGTACCCGACCAGCGCGTCGGGGGCGACGACGTCACCGGTCAGGACGGCGAGGCGCGGGCGGACCACCTCGTCGAGGTAGCTCTGCACGGCGGCGTCGAAGAGCCCCCGCTTGCTGCCGAACGCGTGGTAGATGCTCGACCGGTTCAGCCCCGTGGCGCGCTCGAGCTCGGGCACGGAGGCGCTCTCGTACCCGTGGGTCCAGAACACGTCGCGGGCCGCACGGACGGCGGTCTCGGTGTCGTAGGCCTGCGGTCGGGCCATGGTTCCTCCTCGTTCTGGACCTTCCGTTGCAGGATAGTCGGCTCGCGCGCTATCGTGCAACGGTCGGTCCACAACCCGGAGGTCAGCATGGTCGTCGCAGGTCTGGTGCTCGTCGGCGTCGCTGCCGCGATCCACCTGTACATCTTCGTGCTCGAGTCGCTCGCCTGGACCGGCGAGAAGGCCCGGGCCACCTTCGGCACCACGCCCGCCGAGGCCGAGGCCACCCGGTCGATGGCCTTCAACCAGGGCTTCTACAACCTGTTCCTGGCCGTCGAGATCGCCGCCGGCATCGTCGTCGTCGCGGCCGGGGCCACCGCCGTCGGCGCCACGCTGGTGTTCGTCGGCGCCGGCTCGATGGTCGCCGCCGGGCTGGTCCTGCTGACCAGCGACCGCTCCAAGACCCGACCCGCCCTGATCCAGCTCACCCCTCCCCTGCTCGGCATCGCGCTCCTCGCGGCCGGGCTCGCCCTCTGACAAGGAGACACGTCATGACCGAGAGCACCCAGATCCAGCTGGTCAACCGCCCCCAGGGGTGGCCCACCCCCGAGGACTTCCGCACCGTCACCGTGACCTACGGCGACCTGGCCCCCGGCCAGGTGCGCGTGCGCAACGAGTTCCTCTCCGTCGACCCCTACATGCGCGGCCGCATGAACGACGTCAAGAGCTACGTGCCGCCCTTCGCCCTCGGCGAGACCCTGACCGGCGGCGCCGTCGGCCGCGTCGTCGAGTCGACGTCGGAGGCGCACCCCGTCGGGTCGCTCGTGCTGCACAACTTCGGCTGGCGCGACGTCGTCCAGGAGGACGCCCGCGGCTTCCGGGTGCTGCCCGAGATCCCCGGCGCCCCGGCCTCGCTGCACCTGGGCATCCTCGGTCTCACCGGCATGACCGCCTACGTAGGCCTCACCGCCATCGCGCAGCTGAAGGAGGGCGACACCGTGTTCGTCTCCGGCGCCGCGGGCGCCGTGGGCTCGGCGGTCGGCCAGATCGCCAAGCTGCTCGGCGCCGGCCGCGTGATCGGCTCGGCTGGTTCGGCCGAGAAGGTCGCGCTGCTGACCGAGAAGTACGGCTACGACGCCGCGTTCGACTACAAGGCCGGCCCCGTGCTCGACCAGCTGCGCGACGCTGCCCCCGACGGCATCGACGTCTACTTCGACAACGTCGGCGGCGACCACCTCGAGGCCGCGCTCGCGGTGCTCAACGACGGTGGTCGCGCGGCCCTGTGCGGCGCGATCAGCGGCTACAACGCCGACGAGGCGCCGGCCGGGCCCCGCAACATGATGAACATCATCAAGGGCGGGCTCACACTGAAGGGTTTCACGCTGGGCAACTACTCCCACGTCGCCCCGGAGTTCCGCGAGCACATGACCACCTGGTTCGCCGACGGCGAGATCGCCTACGACGAGACGGTGGTCGAGGGCGTGGAGAACACCGTCGAGGCGTTCCTGTCGATGATGCGGGGCGCGAACACCGGCAAGATGGTCGTGAAGATCTAGCCTCAGTCCTCCGGCAGCTCGGCGAAGGCCCGCTGCGCGCCCCGGTACCAGTCCATCGACTTCTTCGGGTGCCGCCAGCGGGCCTTCATCGCGTCCCGGGCCTCCTGGTGGGTGGAGTCGCCGGCCGCCTCGCGCTCCTTCAGGTGCTGGTCCTGGGCGTTGATGACGGCGTTCGCGTCCTCGCCGCGGTGCGGGTGGTCGCAGGGCCCGCCGAGCTGGGCGCAGGTCATGGTCTTCATCGGTGCTCCTCCGTCGTGGTGGTGTCCTGCTCCTGCGACGACGGCGAGGCCGCCGGTGTGACCGACCTGCGCTCGACGCCGTCGAGCACCCCCGGCTCGGCCCGGAAGACGATGCCGGCGACCCGCCCGTCGACCACGGTGAAGTCGAAGACGACCTTCGCCTCGCCGCGGTGGTACCAGGCGTAGCCGGGCCGGTCCTCGACCAGCACGGGCAGCGCGGCGTGCGCACTCCCGTCGAAGAACGCCGCGACGGCCTCCCGGCCGTCGATCCGCTCGGGGGTGCCGGCCCGCAGGGCGGCCGCGTCGGCGGTGACCCCGGCCCCGGGCGCCAGCAGCTCGAGCAGCCGGGCGAGGTCTCCCCCGCGGGCGGCGGCCATGAACGCGTCGACCACCACCCAGTCGGCCAGCCGGTCCTCCGCGGCCGGCTGCGCGACGCGCGCCCGGGCCCGCGACGCCAGCTTCCGCGCCGCGGCGGGGGTGGTGTCCAGGACGGCGGCGACGGTGCCGAACTCGAACCCGAAGCTGTCGTGCAGCACGAAGGCCACCCGCTCCCGGGGCGGCAACCGGTCCAGCACCACCTGCAGCGCGACCCCCACCGTGTCGGCCAGCGCGACCGCGTCGGCCGGGTCGAGAGCGGTGTCCGGGACGTCGTCGACCTCCTCGACCGGGCTCGGCACCCGGGCCTTGAGCCGGTCCAGGCACAGCCGGGTGGTGACCGTGGTCAGCCACGCGGGCAGGTCCAGCACCTCGACGTCGGTGCGGTCCAGCCGCAGCCACGCCTGCTGGACGACGTCCTCGGCCTCCGCCCGGTCGCCCAGCACCCGGGCGGCCAACGCCGTCAGCCGGTGTCGCTCCGCCTCGAACTCCTCGACCATCCCCTCGACCATCTCCACGCCCTCCTGACGACCCGGCCCCACCGGGTGTGACCGGGTCGGAATCGTCGTCAGGATGCGGTAGACAGCACGCCGTGGACACCCCCGCCCCGCACGCCGCCGACACCCACGACCTCATCCGGGTCGTGGGCGCCCGTGAGAACAACCTGAAGAACGTCGACCTCGAGATCCCCAAGCGCCGGCTCACGGTGTTCACCGGGGTGTCCGGCTCGGGCAAGAGCTCGCTGGTCTTCGCCACCATCGCCGCGGAGTCCCAGCGGCTGATCAACGAGACCTACCCGGCGTTCCTGCAGGGCTTCATGCCCAGCCAGGCCCGCCCCGACGTCGACCTGCTCGACGGCCTGACCACGGCGATCATCGTCGACCAGGAGCGCATGGGCGCCAACCCGCGCTCGACGCTGGGCACCGCCACCGACGTCAACGCACTGCTCCGCATCCTGTTCTCCAAGATCGGCACCCCGCACATCGGCTCGGCGCAGGCCTTCTCGTTCAACACCGCCACGGTGAGCGGCAAGGGCGGGCTGACGGTGGAGAAGGGCGACCCGGCGGCCGGGAAGAAGGTCGAGCGCCAGGAGTTCCGGGTGCAGGGCGGCATGTGCGCCCGGTGCGAGGGCCGCGGCTCGGACACCGACTTCGACCGCAGCGCACTCTACGACGACACGAAGTCCATCAATGATGGTGCGCTGACCATCCCGGGCTGGTCGATGGACGGCTGGCAGGGCCGCATCCTGCGCGGCTGCGGCCTCTTCGACTGCGACGTGCCGATCCGCGACCTGCCCGAGCGCGAGCTGCGCGCCCTGCTGTACCAGGACGCCACCAAGATCAAGGTCGAGGGCATCAACCTCACCTTCCTCGGCATCATCCCGCAGATCCAGAAGACGTTCCTGAGCAAGGACGTCGACGCCATGCAGCCGCACATCCGCGCCTTCGTCGAGCGCGCGGTCACCTTCACCACCTGCCCCGACTGCGCCGGCACCCGGCTCAACGACACCGCGCGGAGCTCCCTGGTGGCCGGCAAGAACATCGCCGAGCTGTGCCAGATGCAGATCAGCGACCTGGCCGAGTGGGTGCGCAAGCTCGACGAACCGAGCGTGGCGCCGCTGCTGGCCGGCCTGCGCGACACCCTCGACGCCTTCGTCGAGATCGGGCTGGGCTACCTCTCCCTCGACCGCCCGGCCGGCACGCTGTCCGGCGGCGAGGCCCAGCGCACGAAGCTCATCCGGCACCTGGGCAGCTCGCTCACCGACGTCACCTACGTCTTCGACGAGCCCACCATCGGCCTGCACCCGCACGACATCGGCAAGATGAACACCCTGCTGCTGCAGCTGCGCGACAAGGGCAACACCGTGCTGGTGGTCGAGCACAAGCCCGAGACCATCGCCATCGCCGACCACGTCGTCGACATCGGCCCGCGGGCCGGCACCGCCGGCGGCGAGGTCTTGTACCAGGGCTCGCTCGAGGGGCTGCGGGCCAGCGGCACGCTCACCGGCACCCACCTCGACGACCGGGCGCGGCTCAAGCCGGAGGTCCGCACCCCGACCGGGGTGCTCGAGGTCCGCGGGGCCAGGACCCACAACCTCCGCGACGTCGACGTCGACGTCCCGCTCGGCGTGCTGACCGTCGTGACCGGCGTGGCCGGGTCGGGCAAGAGCTCGCTGGTGCACGGGTCCGTCGCCGGGCGCGAGGGCGTGGTGAGCATCGACCAGAGCGCGATCAAGGGCTCCCGCCGCAGCAACCCGGCCACCTACACCGGACTGCTCGAGCCGGTGCGCAAGGCTTTCGCCAAGGCCAACGGGGTCAAGCCCGCCCTGTTCAGCGCGAACTCCGAGGGCGCGTGCCCCTCGTGCAACGGCGCCGGCGTGATCATCACCGAGATCCCGACCATGGGCACCGTCTCGACCCCGTGCGAGGAGTGCGAGGGCAAGCGGTTCCAGGCCGCGGTGCTGGAGTACACCCTCGGCGGCAAGAACATCGCCGAGGTGCTGGCACTGCAGGTGACCGAGGCCCGGGAGTACTTCGCCGCCGGAGAGGCCAAGACCCCCGCCGCGGAGAAGATCCTGGCCCGCATGGTCGACGTCGGCCTGGGCTACCTGACCCTCGGCCAGCCGCTGAACACGCTGTCCGGTGGCGAGCGGCAGCGGCTCAAGCTGGCCACCCAGATGGGCGAGGGCGGCACCGTCTACGTGCTCGACGAGCCCACCACGGGTCTGCACCTGGCCGACGTCGACCAGCTGCTGGGCCTGCTCGACCGGCTGGTCGACTCCGGCAAGTCGGTCGTCGTCATCGAGCACCACCAGGCCGTGATGGCGCACGCCGACCGCATCATCGACATCGGCCCCGGCGCCGGGCACGACGGCGGGCGGGTGGTCTTCCAGGGCACCCCGGCCGAGCTCGTCGCCGACCGCAGCACCCTCACCGGCCAGCACCTGGCGGAGTACGTCGGCGCCTGACGCGGTGTCGGTTCTCTGGTTGGCGCGTCGCTGACAACCCAGGAACCGCCATTGGAAGCAGGTGGTGCACCGCTGAGAGACGAAGGGCGAATTCGATGGAACCCCTCGCCGTGAGCGAGGCTCGGGCATGGAGCGGTGACCGCCAGCTACCCCGTCAGCACTATGGCTCTCGGCCGCTCGACCCCCTCGCGCCTCACCAGCAGCGTGCGCACCTCGGCGCTGTCCGCGACCACATGCGCATCACTCGTTGACGTCTGCGACACCGTTCCCGTTCAGGTCCGAGCCAGGCCCGAAGCACTCCTCGACGGTGGCCGTCCCGTCCGAGCATCGGACTTCGAGGTCGGAGTAGACGTATCCGTCGTCCTCGTCGGCGACCGTCTCAGACCTGGTGCATCCGAGCGCGTCGTCGAAGTACCAGCCTGGTGGGCAGCCGCCCTCGGCATCGATGACTGCCTGCGCGGCTGCTTCCTCGGCTGCCTGTTGTGACGCGGCGTCCTCGGCCGCTTGTTGTGCCGCGGCCTCTACCGCTGCGAGCTCAGCAGCCACCCGCTCGGCCTCCGCACGCTCAGCCTCAGCCCGCTGGGCCACGAGCACAGACCGGGCGTCTGCCTCGGACTCGAGCTCAAGACCCGACGGCCCGACCCAGGTCGCGGCGCGCGTCGCGCCCACCGCGGACGTCGTGGACAACTCGGACTCGTTGCCGCAACCGGCAAGGAGGACGACGGCGAACGTCGCGAATGCCGTAAGGCGCGACTGCTTCATGTGGACCCCCGTGGATGCGCCGCCGAGTTCCGGACGGCGAAACTGCGGACAGGGTGACATGCCCACGGCGCGCAGGAGAAGTCGACCGCCCACTCCCGATGGCAAGCCCCTGGCTGACATGTCGTCGTCTGATGCTGACCGCGTTGCTCGATCTCGGTGCGATTGCTGAGCGCTCTGAGCGCGGAATGCCCAGTAGCCGCGCCCAGCCTTCGAGGGTCGGGGTGTGGTCAGGCCTCCGGGGCGTCAGCCGGGTCGGCTGCGAGGTAGCCCGACCAGCCGTCGTACTCGCCGCCGTGGCGGTCGACGACGTCGAAGATCTGCTGGCTGGAGGCGTCGGCGGTATCGACGTCGGCGGCGTCGATGCGGGAGAACTCGATCCGCACCCGTCGCAGACCCCGGCCCACACCGTCCACGCGGAAACCGAGGGCGACCAGGTCGGTCTGCACGGCGGCGGCGTGCCGGCGCGGCACCACCACGAGGTGGTCCAGCGGACGCGGCACGTGCGGCGCGTCCCCCAGCTCCACCCGCTGCGCCACCAGCGCCACGTTCGCCTCGTGCTGGGCCGCCATGTCCGAGGTCATGCCGCCGACGCTAGCTCCCCGCGACGCAGCAGAGCCCGGGCGGTCCGAGGACCGTCCGGGCTCTGCTCTGCAAGGGGTGGTGCTGTGATGGTGGAGGTGGCGGGAATCGAACCCGCGTCCTTCGACGCGCGACCAGGGCTTCTCCGAGCGCAGTCCGCTGTGTCCCTGCTCGACCTTCCCGATCCCACGAACAGGTCGGGACGACAGGCCCAGTCGCTGTGGGGTGTCCCGTGCCGGTCCGCGACCGACCAGCACGGTGAGTCATCTAGCTGATGCCAGGATCCGGGCCGATGACAGAACCCGGGCTGACAGACTCACTCTGGCTGCTTACGCAGCGAGAGCGAAGTCGCGCTGACTGGAGTCGGCGCTTGTGTGTTTTCCAACGCGTGGTTAACGAGCTCATCGTTGGCTTCCTCGGCTCGCTTCCCCTGGTGACCCGACCGAAGTCGAGACCAATCACCCCCTGTGCAGTTGTACCGGCAGATCCTACGCCTAGATCCAGTCGCGCCGCTTGAAGATGACGTAGAGCGCCAGGCTGATGCCGAACATCAGCGCCAGCGCGAAGGGGTAGCCGAACACCCAGGTCAGCTCGGGCATGTGGTCGAAGTTCATGCCGTAGACGCCGCCGACCAGCGAGGGGGCGAACAGGATGGCTGCCCAGGCCGAGATCTTCTTGACCTCCTCGCCCTGGGCGATCGAGGTCTCCGACAGCGTCTTCATCTCCTCGTTCTGCCGCTGGGCGACCAGGGTCGCGTTCACGGTGAGGATGTCGCGCAGCTGCGACCGGAAGGCGTCGACCCGCTCGTTGATGCCGGTGACGTGGTCGGCGACGTCGCGCAGGTTGGCCCGCAGGTCCTCGTCGACGCCGTACTTCTCGAACCCGGCGGTGATCGCCGCGCAGATGCCGGCCAGCGGCGCGGTGGCCCGCTGGACGTCGAGCACCTCCTGGGACAGCTCGTAGATGCGCCGGGACACCTTCGGGTCACCGCGGAACACCTCGAGCTCGATCTCGTCGATGTCCTTGTCCAGCCCGGCCAGCACCGGCAGGTACCCGTCGACGACGGCGTCGAGGATGGCGTAGAGCACCGACTCGCTGCCCTTGGCCAGCAGCTCCGGGTCGCTCTCCAGCCGCCGGCGCACGCGCGCCAGGTCCGGGGACTCCGCGTGCCGGATCGTGATGACGAAGTCGCGCCCGAGGAACAGGTGCAGCTCGCCGAACTCGACCTCCTCGCGGGCGTCGAGGTACCGGGCGGCCTTGAGGACGACGAAGAGCGTGTCCCCGTAGCGCTCGAACTTCGGCCGCTGATGGGCGTGGATGGCGTCCTCGACGGCCAGCTCGGGCAGGTCGAACAGCTCGGCCAGCTCACCGACCTGGTGCGGCTCGGGCCGGTAGAGGCCCAGCCAGGCGAGGCGGTTCTCGGTGAACCCGTCGGTGAGGCGCAGCCAGGTGCGGCTCTCCTCCGGCGACCCGGGGGTGTCCACGCGGCGCCCGTTGCTGTAGACGGCGTTGTCGACCATCTTCGGCGCGCGTCCGGGCAGCTCCAGGCGGGTGACCGGCTCGGGCGCCAGACCGGTCGGCCGGGGCCGGCGGGTGAGCGTGCTCAGGGCGGTGAGCGGGGCAGTGAGCTGGGGACGGCGGCGATCGGCCACGACGGACTCCCTGGGGTGGTGCGGGCGGGGACGTCGGAGGAGGTCCCGCGGGCACCGGCCCCGGACGGGGACCGTGGCCGGCCGCGTCAGGCGGCGGGGACCTCGGGACTGTGACTGGGGGGCTCGCTGCGCATGCGTGCCACCTCCCGTCCGGTCGGGCCCCGGCGTCCGGGCCGTCGTCGATGATCGCACGCCCCGTACCGGCCGGCATGCACGGCAGGCACACGTGCGGTGAAGACCACTCCCCCGGGGTGCGCCACCGACTGCCGACCGACCCTGGTGCATCACCGGCGCCTGTGGGCAGACTGTGCGCGTCCCGCGGTCGGCTGGTGCCGGCACCGTCAAGAACAGGCGCAGGGATCCGGCCCCGTCCGACGAGAGGGATCCTGACGTGACGCGGCTCCTCCGCACCGCCGTCCACCTGCTCACCTCCACCGCCGTCGTCGGCACCGCGCTCGCCGCGACCGTCGTCGGCACCGCGGCCCCCGCCGCAGCCGCCTGCGCCGACGTCGACGTCGTCTTCGCCCGCGGCACCGGCGAGACGCCCGGCCTGGGCATCACCGGCCGGCCGTTCGTGTCGGCCCTGACCAGCCAGCTGGCCGACCGCACGGTCAGCTCCTACGCCGTCGACTACGCGGCCAACAGCAGCCAGACCAGCGCCGGCCCCGGCTCGGCGGACATGAGCCGGCACGTGAGCGAGGTGGCCGCGGCCTGCCCCGGCACCCGGTTCGTGCTGGGCGGCTACTCGCAGGGCGCCACGGTCACCGACCTCGCCGTCGGCATCCGCACCGGGGTCAGCACCGGCACGCCGATCCCCGCGGCGCTGGCCGACCGGGTCGTCGCCGTCGTCGTCTTCGGCAACCCGCTGGGCCTGTCGGGCGGGCGGACCATCGCCACGGCCAGCCCCACGTACGGCCCGCGGTCGGTGGACTACTGCAACAGCTCGGACACCGTGTGCGGCAGCCAGCCGAAGAACGGCACGGGTGGGCACCTCAGCTATGCCAGCAACGGGGCGACCACGGCCGGTGCCTCGTTCGCCGCGGCCCGGGTGCGTGCCGCCGGCACGCCGACCACGCCGACCCCGGGGGCCACCTGCGTGACGGCGACCCCCGGTGAGCACGTCTCCGCCGACCGCGCGGTGTCGGTCTACGGCGTGGCCTACGCCCGCGGCAGCCGCGACCGGCTGGGCTACACGGTCAGCCAGACGGCGGTGTCGCTGCGCCAGGACGGCACCGCCTCCTGGTCCCGGGTCACCGGCTGCTGAGCCCACTCCGGCCGGTGGACTGCTGTCCACCGGCCGGAGTGGACTGGTCCTCCCCCCGGTGGACGGCGTCAGGCTGGTCGACGTGCCCACTCCCGCGCTGACGCCCCTGCAGCAACTGCGCACCGGTCGCCTCCCCCGCCGGCTGGTGCAGCTGTACGTCGGCCTGGTCCTCTACGGCTTCTCCATGGCGCTGGTGCTGCGCGCCGAGCTCGGGCTGGACCCGTGGGACGTGCTGCACCAGGGACTGGCCGAGCAGCTGGGCTGGTCGTTCGGCACCGTGACCATCGCCGTCGGGGCGCTGGTGCTGCTGCTGTGGATCCCGCTGCGTCAGTGGCCTGGGCTGGGCACCGTGAGCAACGTGGTGGTGATCGGGCTCGCCGTCGACGCCGGGTTGGCCGTGCTGCCGCCGGTGGAGTCGCTGCCGCTGCGCATCGGGCTGCTAGTGGCCGGCGTCGTCCTCAACGGGCTGGCCGGTGCCACCTACCTGGCCAGCGCCTTCGGGGCCGGCCCCCGCGACGGCCTGATGACCGGCCTGGTCGCCCGCACCGGCCGCAGCGTGCGGCTGGTGCGCACCTGCCTGGAGCTGACCGTGCTGGCCGTGGGCCTGCTGCTCGGCGGCTCGGTCGGGGTCGGCACCGTGCTGTACGCGGTCGCCATCGGCCCGTTGGTCCAGCTGTTCCTGCCGCTGGTCGCGGTCCGGCTGCCCGAGCCGGACCGCGACGCCGACGCCCCCGCCGTCCCCGCCTAGACCGAGGCGACCTCGCCCTCGGGCGGCGGCACCCGCAGGGCGACCAGGAACCGGCTGACCATCGCGTACCCGCCGATGGTGACCATGAGCTCGACGATCTCGCGCTCGCTGAACTCGGCGCGCACCTGCTGGAAGAGCAGGTCGGGGATCTCGATCTCCATGGTGGCGGTGTCGGTGAGCTCGAGCACCAGGTTCTGCCGGTAGTCGAAGTGCGCCCGCGGGTCCTGGTCGTAGAGCGCGTCGATCTGCGCGTCGGTGATCCCGGCCCGGCGGGCGGCGTCCTTGTGCGCCACCCACTCGAAGGCGGCGTTGTTGAGCACCGCCACCCGCAGGATGGCCAGTTCGCGCAGGTCCGCGCCCAGGGACGACTTGTGCCGCAGCGCTCCGAGCAGCTCGTTCCACCCGTCGGCGACCGGCGGGCTGTGCAGCAGCAGCTTGTCCAGCGCGGACAGCTCGCCGCCGCGGCGGGCGGCCATGCGGTCGGCGATGGGCCGGGCCTCGGACGTGACCTCGGGGAAGGACAACCGGGCCGGGCCGGTCGCCTCGTGGTGGGTGCCGCTCACCTGGAGCCCCCGGCGAGCACACCGGCGGGGTAGGCACCCGCGGCCACGACGGTGCGGGCCATGTTCTTGGCCAGCTGCACCACCCGCTCGGTGCGCTCGACCCCCAGGTGCTCGAAGGGCTGCACGCTCAGCATGTCCGTCGCCTCCTCCACGGCGGCCCGCCGGGCCACGCCGTCCTCGGTCAGGCCCTGCTCGTCGAGCAGGCCCCGGGCGGTGAGCCGTTGCACGGCGCCCGCCCACTCCTCGGGGCTCCAGCCCCGCGTGCGCTGCGCCGCCTCGACGGTGAACCCGCGGCCGGTGACCGTGTGCGTCACCAGGGCCTCGAGACCGGTGAGCCCGTGCAGCTGCAACGCCATCAGGTGCCCGTCGCCGCGGTGCTCGCGCAGCAGGGTGACCGCGTGCCACAGGCGGGTCACAGGATCGGTGGGCCACTCGAGGTCGGCGTGGCCGGCGTAGAGCGGACGCGCCTCGGGCGTGAGCACGGTGCAGGCCTCGGCCAGCAGGTCGCCCAGCTCGACGACGTCGGCGGTCGGGGTGTCACCGAGCAGCCGGGTGAGCGAGGCCCGCGCGCTGGCGAACCGGGCCGCCACCACCGCCTCGGGCGAGGCCAGCGTCCAGCACCGCGGCACGTGCCGGGCCACCAGGCCGGGCGCGAAGTTGTAGAAGGTCGCGGTCACCACGCCCGGGGACACCGCACCCATCGGCGCCGCCCGGCCGGCGAAGTAGGTCATCCGGCCCGGCCGCAGGCCGGTGGCGGCCAGGTGCTCGTCGAGCTCGGGCGAGAAGTAGTGGTGGGAGTGCAGCGGTTCGACCGAGCGGTGCGCCCGGGCGGCCAGCCGGACGTCGACGCCCGGGGGTGTGAGCTGATCCACAGTGACCATGTGCGGACCCTACTGGTCGTTCACCCCAGCGGGGGCAGGTGCACCGACCACGACACCTGGGTGCGGGCCACCGCGAACCCCATCGAGCGGTACAGCCCCTGCGCCTCGTCGACGTTGTCGGTGTCCACCTCCAGCGACGCGCTGTCGCAGCCGGCGTCGGCGGCTGCCCGCAGCGCCGCGGCGATCACCGCCTTGGACAGCCCCCGGCCGCGGGCGGCGGGCACCACGCCGATCTGGCCGTAGTAGGCGTCGACCGTGCCGGTCGCGGCGGTGTCGGCCTCGTGCACGTAGGCCAGTACGTACCCGACCACCTCGTCGTCCTGGACGGCGAGCACCGAGAGGTCGGCCCGGAACGCCCGCTGCCCGGTGAACATGGTCTGCCAGGACGTGCGGTCGCGTTCGCTGGAGCCGTAGTGCTCGGTGAAGGCGGCGTTGTGCGCGTGCCGCACCTGCTCGTCGCGCGCCCAGTCGAAGCGCACCAGCTCGACGCCGTCGACGGTGCGCGGCGCGGGCAGGTCGGTCAACGGGCGGGACATGCTCTGGAACCACCGCGCCGGGGTGAAGCCGCCGCGGCGCAGCAGGCCCTCCTGGCCGGTGATGGTGGCCTGGTGCAGCACGGTGAGCCGCGCCGGCGCCTCGGGGTGCCGCTCGGCGTGGATCTCGCGCCCGCGCGCGACCTGCCAGTCCAGCACCGCCCGCCCGATGCCCTCGCCGCGCCGGTCCGGGCGCACCCGTCCGTCCAGGTGGACACCGTAGGCATCGCGGAAGGTGGGGGCGGCGACGGTCGCCGCCACCGCCACGAGGTCGTCCCCGTCGAGCACCGCACGGGTGTCGGCGTCGACCTCGACGAAGGGGGCGAACCACTGCTCGGCCAGGTCCGCGGCGTCGTAGTGCTCGCCGGTGTCGTCGACCCGCTCCGCGGCCTCGTACAGCGCGGCGGCGGCGGGGAGGTCGTCCCGGGTGAGCGGACGGACGGTCAGCGCAGCGGGGAAGGACACCCGGCGACCCTACTCAGAGCCCGAACAGGCGGGCCCCGTTGCGCCACAGCACCGCGCGCAGCCACTCCTCCCCCAGCCCGAGCCGGTGCAGCGCGGCGAGCTGGTGGGCGTAGGGGTACGGGATCGACGGGAAGTCGCTGCCCAGCAGCACCTTGTCCCCGAGCGCGGCCAGCCGGGGCAGCAGCGCCCGGTCGAAGGGCATGAGCGCCTCGGTGAAGTCGGTGGCGAACATCGTGGTGTCCAGCCGCACGCCCTCGTAGGTCTCGGCCAGGTCGAGGAACTCGGCGTACTCGGGCATGCCCAGGTGGGCGATCACCAGCTGCAACCCGGGGTGCCGCTGCAGCAGGCCCTGCACCGGCGCCGGCCCGGTGTGCTCGCCGGCCAGCGGCCCGGACCCGCAGTGGATGACCACCGGGGTGCCGGTCTGCTCCAGGTGCGCCCACACCGGGGCCAGGTGCGCATCGCGCGGGTCGAACGAGCCGACCTGCACGTGCACCTTGAACACCCGGGCCCCGGCCTCGACCGCCGCCGGCACGTAGTCCGCGGCCTCGGGTTCGGGGAAGAAGGTCGCCGACTGCAGCACCTGCGGGTGCTCGCGGGCGAACGCGGCCGACCAGTCGTTGAGGTCGGCGGCCATGCCCGGCCGGTGCGGGTAGTTCAGCGCCGAGAACGCCCGGACACCGAGGGCGTCGAGCTGGGCCAGCCGCTGCTCGACGGGCCCGCGGTAGGTGATCGGCCAGGCCGGGCCGTAGTGCTCCTCGGCCCGGTCGAAGTAGGCCCACACCGCGGCCTGCACGCGCTCGGGCATGAAGTGCACGTGCACGTCGACGAGCCCGGGCAGCCCCAGCTCGGCGACGTACCGCGGGACGTCGGCGTCGTCGACCGGGGGCTGCACCGTCATCGCCGCACCGTCATCGCAGGGTGACGACGACCTTGCCGCGCACGTGCCCGGCGGCGACGAGCTCGTGGGCCTCGGCGGTGCGGTCGAGCGGGAACGCCTTGGCCACCGGCACCCGCAACTGGCCGTCGTCGGCCAGCCGGGCGAGCTCCTCGAGGTCGTGGGCGTCGGGCCGCACGAACACGTACTGGCCACCCAGGTCGTTGACGGCCGGGTCGACCACCGACGCGATGCGCGCGACGTCGCGCACCTGGTCGGGTGCGTCGGCCAGGGTCGCCCCACCGACCAGGTCGAGGACGGCGTCCGCCGGCTCGGACAGCTGCTCGGAGAGCGGGCCGTCGGCGTAGTCGTACACCTCGGCGCAGCCGGCGTCGCGCAGGAAGCCGTGGTTCTTCGCGCTCGCCGTGCCGATCACGTGCGCGCCCAGCGCGACGGCGATCTGCACCGCGTTGAACCCCACGCCACCCGAGGCGCGGTGCACCAGCACCCGGTCGCCCTCGCCGACGTCGAGGGTCTCGGTGAGCGCCTGGTAGGCGGTCAGCCCGGCCAACGGCAGCGACCCGGCCTCGGCGAAGCTCAGCGACTGCGGCTTGTGCGCCAGGCACCGCTGCGGGGCGGCGACGTACTCGGCGCACGTGCCCAGGCCGACGTCGTCGCGGCGCACGTAGCCGAACACCTCGTCGCCGGGGGCGAAGCCGGTGACCGCGGGGCCGACCTTCTCGACCACGCCGGCGACGTCCCAGCCCGGCACGACCGGGAAGTGGTGCGGGAACAGCTCGGCCAGCCCGCCCGAGCGGATCGCCATGTCGACCGGGTTGACCCCGGCGGCGTGCACCCGCACCAGGACGACGTCCGGCCCGACCGGCGGCACCGGCAGGTCGTCGCGCAGCCGGAGCACCTCGACGCCGCCGAAGCGGTCGTAGGCGACACCCCTCATCGCCGACCCCCGCGCTTGACGTACTGGCCGAACGCGCGCTCCATCTCGCGGCGGCTGTCCTTCTCGGCGAGGTCCTGGCGCTTGTCGTAGCTCTTCTTGCCCTTGGCGAGGGCGAGCGTGGCCTTGGCGCGGCCGTCCTTGAAGTACAGGTCGAGCGGGACCAGGGTGAGCCCGCCCTCCTTGGTCTTGCCGATCAGCTTCTCGATCTCGCTGCGGTGCATGAGGATCTTGCGCTTGCGGCGCGGGGTGTGGTTGGTCCACGTGCCCTCGGTGTACTCCGGGATGTGCACGTGGTGCAGCCAGACCTCGCCGTCGTCGATCATGGCGAACCCGTCGACGAGGGAGGCACGACCCATGCGCAGGCTCTTGACCTCGGTGCCGGTCAGCACGAGGCCGACCTCGTAGGTGTCGAGGATCGAGTAGTCGTGCCGCGCCTTCTTGTTCTGGGCGATGAACTTGCGCCCCTGTTCTCGCGGCATGGGGCCCAGGTTACCGAGCCCCTGCCACTCGGATCCGGGTCAGAGGCGCACGTACAGCCGCAGGGTCACGTACGCCGCGATCGCGGCCAGGCCCATGCCGGCGCCGGTGATGACCGGGCTGATGGTCGCGATGACCCCCCAGTCGACCGGCGGGATGATGCCGGCCTTGATCGGCCCGGCCAGGGTGCGGTCGATGAACAGCACCTTGGTGAGCACCAGGCCGACCGTCGCGAGCAGCCCGCCGAGCAGGCCGGCCAGCGCCGCCTCGAGGATGAACGGCAGTTGGGTGTACCAGCGCGAGGCGCCGACCAGCCGCATGATGTTGGTCTCGTTGCGCCGGTTGAACGCGGCGAGCTGGATCGTGTTGGAGATCAGCAGCAACGCGGCCAGCGCCTGCACGACGGCCACCGCGATGGTGGCGTTGCGGGCGCCGTTGAGCAGGCTGAACAGGCGGTCCAGGAAGTCGCCCTCGTCGCGCACCTCGTCGACGCCGTTCTCGCCGTTGGGGAACTCCTGCGCGATGACCGGGTACCGCTCGGGGTTCACCAGCTCGACCCGGAAGCTCTCGGGCAGCGCGTTCGGGTCGGTGTTCTCCACCAGCGCGGGCTGCTGGGAGAACTGCTCGGTGAACCGCTGGTAGGCCTCGGCCTTGGACTCGTAGATGTAGTTCGCGACGTCGGGCGAGTCGTCGAGCTGCGTGGCGATGGCCTCGCGCTGCTCCTCGGTGACGTCGTCGGACAGGTAGATCGAGACCTGCACCTTGTCGTAGTAGATCGCCCGCATGTCGCTGATCATGTTGGCGATGACGAGCCCGGTGCCCATGAGGGCCAGGGAGATCCCGGTGGTCAGGATCATGGCGACCGTCATGGTCAGGTTCCGGCGCAGCCCGGTGGCCACCTCGGAGAGGACGAAGTTGACGCGCATGGGTTCCTTCGAGGATTCGGGGGTCGGCCGCGCTCAGCGACCGACGCCGTAGACGCCGCGGGACTGGTCGCGGGACACCTGGCCGTCGTTGAGCTCGATCACGCGGCGGCGCATCGAGTCGACGATGTGGTAGTCGTGCGTGGCCATGACCACGGTCGTGCCGGTGCGGTTGATCCGCTCGAGCAGCAGCATGATGCCCTGGCTGGTCTCGGGGTCCAGGTTGCCGGTGGGCTCGTCGGCCAGCAGCACCAGGGGCCGGTTCACGAACGCGCGGGCGATGGCGACGCGCTGCTGCTCACCACCGGAGAGCTCGTTGGGCAGCCGCTCGGCCTTGCCCTCGAGCCCGACCATCTCCAGCACCTCGGGCACGACCCGGCGGATCGTGCGCTGGGGCTTGTTGATGACCTCGAGGGCGAAGGCGACGTTCTCGGCGACGGTGCGGTTGCGCAGCAGCCGGAAGTCCTGGAAGACGCAGCCCATCGTGCGGCGCAGCTTGGGCACCTGCCACTTGCTCATGGTGTTCAGGGTCTTGTCGTTGACCTTGATCGTGCCCGAGGTCGGGTTGTCCTCCTTGAGCAGCAGCCGCAGGAAGGTGGACTTGCCCGAGCCCGACGACCCGATGAGGAAGACGAACTCGCCCTTGTCGATCTCCATGGAGACGTCGTCGAGGGCCGGACGAGGACTCGTCGGGTACACCTTGGTGACGTTCTGCAGCTCGATCACGAGGACTGACCGTACCCGCCGGAGCTGGTCATCCCGACCGGCTCGCCGTGGCTCACACAGCCTCGGCGGCCTGCTCCTGCTCCTTGCGCCAGCGGATGCCGGCCTCGACGAAGGCGTCGATGTCGCCGTCGAGCACGGTGGACGGGTTGCCGCTCTCGACCTCGGTGCGCAGGTCCTTCACCATCTGGTACGGGTGCAGCACGTAGGAGCGCATCTGGTTGCCCCAGCTGCTGCCCTCGCCCTTCAGCGCGTCCATCTCGGCCTTCTGCTCGCGCTGGCGCACCACGAGCAGGCGGGCCTGCAGCACCCGCAGGGCGGCGGCGCGGTTCTGGATCTGGGACTTCTCGTTCTGGCAGGAGACGACGATGCCCGTGGGGATGTGGGTCATGCGGACGGCGGAGTCTGTGGTGTTGACCGACTGGCCGCCGGGGCCCGACGAGCGGAAGACGTCGACCCGGATCTCGTTGTCGGGGATGTCGACGTGGTCGGTCTGCTCCACCACGGGCAGCACCTCGACCCCGGCGAAGGAGGTCTGCCGGCGGCCCTGGTTGTCGAAGGGCGAGATGCGCACCAGGCGGTGGGTGCCCTGCTCGACCGACAGCGTGCCGTAGGCGTAGGGCTGCTTCACCGCGAAGGTGGCCGACTTGATCCCGGCCTCCTCGGCGTAGGAGGTGTCGTAGACCTCGGTGGGGTAGCCCTTGCGCTCGGCCCAGCGCAGGTACATGCGCAGCAGCATCTCGGCGAAGTCGGCGGCGTCGACGCCCCCGGCCTCCGAGCGGATGGTCACCAGGGCCTCGCGGGCGTCGTACTCCCCCGACAGCAGGGTGCGCACCTCGAGCTCCTGGATGGACTTCTGCAGGTTCTCGACCTCGCGCTCGGCCTCGGCGCGGGTGGCCTCGTCGTCCTCCTCGGCGGCCATCTCCCAGAGCACGGCGACGTCGTCGATGCGGCTGCGCAGCTCCTCGACCCGGCGCAGGTCGCCCTGCAGGTAGGACAGCCGCGAGGTGATCTTCTGCGCGGCCTCGACGTCGTCCCACAGGTCAGGGGCGGCCGACTGCTGCTCGAGGTCGCGGATCTCGTCGCGCAGGTCGTCGAGCTTCATCACGGCCTCGATCGACCCCAGGGTCCCGTTGAGGTCGTCCAGGCGTGAGGAGAAGTCGGCAGCCACGTCCGACCACGGTAGTGGCTGCCTGCAAGCCCCAGCCGCGTGCGGTCTCCCCCGGACGAGCGAGGCGCCGGTGATGGCCTGCAGGGGTGGCCCAGCGGTGCCGATGCCCGGGTCGTGGTGCGGAGCGCAGCACGGAGACAGAGGTGGAGCGTGACGAGCAAGCACGAACGGGCATCGCGGCCGCAGGGGCACTGGCTGGCGCTGGGCGTCTACGGGTGCGTCGCGGCCGCCGCGCTGCTCACCTGGGGCGTCGACCCCGTGCTCGGCGTGGTGGCCGGGGCGCTCAACGTGGTCTTCGCCGTGTTCTTCCTGCGGCACCTGGGCTTCGCCGTCGCCGCGGCCCGGTGGGCCGAGCGCGACCTGTTGGCCGCCGACGTCGACCTGGCCGGCTGGACGCCGTCGGTGGCGGTCCTGGTGGCCTGCAAGAACGAGGCACTGGTCGTCGAGGGCATGCTCACCGCCCTGCTGGCCCTGGAGTACCCGGCGGACCGGATCACCTTCGTGGTGGTCGACGACGCCTCCGACGACGAGACCGGCGTCCTGCTCGACGCCCGGGCCGCCCTGGACCCCCGGCTGCGGGTGCTGCACCGCCCGCCGGGCGCGGGGGGCGGCAAGTCCGGCGCCCTCAACCTCGGCCTGGCCTCCGTGGATGCCGAGATCGCGTTGGTCTTCGACGCCGACCACGAGCCCGAGCCCAATGCGTTGCTGCGCCTGGTGCGGCACTTCCGCGACCCCCGGGTCGGCGCGGTGATGGGCCGCTGCGTGATCCGCAACGGCAAGGAGTCGTCGATGGCCACGACGGTGTTCGTGGACTTCCTCTCGGGCTACCTGGTCAACGAGTACGGGCGGCAGGCCCTGTTCGAGCTGCCCGCCTACGGCGGGGCCAACTGCGCCGTCCGGGTCAGCACCCTGCGCGAGCTCGGCGGGTGGAACCCCGCCAGCGTCACCGAGGACACCGACCTGACCCTGCGCATCCTGCTCAGCGGCCAGCGGGTGCGCTACGACCTCACCGCGATCGACTACGAGGAGGGCGTGGTCTCCGCCCGCCGCTTCTGGACCCAGCGCTACCGCTGGGCCCGCGGCCACCAGAAGTGCTTCCGGGACTACACGTGGCCCGTGCTGCGCTCGCCCCACCTGCGGGTGGTCGAGAAGGTCGAGTCGGTGCTGTTCCTGCTGACCTACCACGTGCCGGTGCTGTGCGGGCTGGGTCTGCTGCTCACCGCGCTCCGCGCCGCCGGGCTCGGCGGCGCGCCGGCCGTCGCTCTGCTCCCCCTGGCCATGCTGCTGTTCGTCGGGCCGATGGCCGAGCTGGCCGTGGGCCTGCTCGTCGGTCGGGTCGAGCGCCGGGCGGCCTGGCGCCTGATCGGGTTCCTGCCCGCCTTCGCGCTGTCGGTGTGGATCACGACCCGGGCCTACGTGGACGGCATGGTCGGCCGGCCCTACGCGTGGGTCAAGACCTCCCGGACCGGCGGCACGTCGACCGTGGCCCCGGCTCCCCTGACCACGGCGGTGTCGCGGTGAGCGCCGCGGCGCCGGCCCTGCCCCGCCCCGGGCACCTCGGCACCGACCGGCGGTTGCTCACCATCGCCGGCGAGCTCGCAGTGGCCATCACCATCTGCGTCGTCGGCTACTTCTGGGCGGCCGAGTGGTTCCAGGTGCACGAGGCCGCCTGGACGGTGCAGGTGCTGCAACTGCTCGGCGTGGACACCTCCGGCGTCGTCCCCGGGTCGATCCTGATCTTCCGCGGGCCCGGCGAGGTGCTCGAGGGGATCGTCACGCTGTCCTGCTCGTCGGTGCTCAGCGTCGGCGGCCTGGTCGCGCTCACCGCGGTGGTGCTGCGCGGTCGCGGGCTGCACGCCCTGTTCGGGCTCGTGGTCGCCACGGCGGCCGTGGTGGTCGCCAACATGGTGCGGCTGGTCCTCTCGGCGCTGGCCGGGTGGGCGTGGGGTGGACCCGCCATGACCCTGTTCCACGACTGGGCCGGCACCCTGTGGGCCCTGGCCAGCACGCTGGGCGGGTTCCTGCTGATGGTCTGCCTCACGCTGCCGGCCGCCGAACGCGCCGAGCAGGACGTCGCCGGCCGGCACACCGCGCGACGTCCGCAGAGCTGGGCCCGCCCCGGGCTGGGCTACCGCACCGCCGACGTGGTAGCCCCACCCGCGGGCAGCCGCCCGCGCCTGGCCTCGTTCGTGCACCGCCGGGTGCTCCCCCGGCGGCTGTCCGCCCACCTGGCCGCCCGCCGGGAGTCCGGCCGCATCGACTACCGGATCGGGCACCAGCCGGTCGACCGCCGCATCGCCACCGTGCAGCGGCTGGCCGCCGACGGCCTCGGCGCCCACTCGGCGTCGCTGGTGGCCGTGGCGACCTACGACGACGACGCGCGCGTGCTCGAGGCGCTGGCGCTCGCCGTCGCCGCCCGCCAGTGGGAACCGGTCGTCGACGCCCGCGTGAGCGCCCTGCGGCTGTGGGCGCGCGGCTGGATGCAGGCCAGCGGGCACCGCGACGACGCGCCCCGACCCCGGCGGCCGCACGGCGCCCACGCCGCTCCCGACGGCGCGGTCACCGCCCCCCGCACCGCCCCGCCGCCGGCCCGCGGAGCACTGCCGACGCCCCTCGACTTCGCCCGACCCCACCCCGAGGACCTCCCGTGACGCTCGCCCCGCCGCCCGTGCCCCCCACCGACCGCGCTGCCCCGCGCCCGGCCCCGCCGAGCGAGACCACGGTCCGGATCCGGGTGCCGGTCCCGGTGCCGCCGCCGGCGCGCACCGGTGGGCGGCACACCCCACCCGCCGTCCTGGTCACCGGCGCCGGCGGGCCGGCCGGCGTCGCCGTCGTGCGGCACCTGGTGGCCTCGGGCCACCGCGTGGTGGCCGTCGACGCCGACCCGCACGCCGCCGGCGGCGCGCTCGCCGATGCCTCGGCCACGGTGCCGCGCGGGGACCACCCGGGCTACGCCTCCGCCCTGCTGGCCGTGGCCGTGCGGCACGGGTGCGACGCGCTCGTGCCGACCGTCGCCGAGGAGCTGCCCGCGCTGCGCACCGCCGCGCCGTGGCTGTCGGCCCACGGGCTGGCCAGCTGGCTGCCCGACGAGGAGGCCGTGCAGCTGTGCTGCGACAAGGACCTGTTCGCCCGCCGCATGGTCGCCGCGGGCGTGGCGCACCCGGCGACGTCGGCCCACCGCGACGGCGTCGCCGACGTGCCCGGCCCCTGGGTGGTCAAGCCCCGCACGGGCCGCGGCAGCCGCGGCGTCCAGCTGCTCGACGACCCGACCGCCGTGCGCGCCGCCCTGGCGGCCGACCCCGACCTGGTCGTGCAGACCCGGCTGACCGGCCGCGAGTTCACCGCCGACGCCCTGGTCGACCGGGACGGCGAGCTGCTCACCGTGGTGCCGCGCTGGCGCACCGAGACCCGGGCCGGCATCTCCGTGAAGGGCACGACGTTCGCCTCGGTGCCGGTCACCGAGCTGGTGCAGGCCACGCTGGCCGCGGTCGGGCTGACCGGGCCGGCCAACGTGCAGGGCTTCGTGGCCGAGGACGGGACGGCGACGGTCATGGAGGTCAACCCGCGGTTCTCCGGCGGGCTCCCCCTGACCCTCGCCGCCGGCGCCGACGTCGTCGGGACCTACCTCACCGGGGTGCGCACCCCCGGCACCGCCCTGCCCCGGCTCTGGTTCACCCCCGGGGTGCGCATGAGCCGCTACTTCGCCGAGACGTTCACCGGCCCCGACGGGGTCGCGCTGCCGGCGCTGCCCGCCTCGGCCCCGGCGCGCTCCGGCGTGCGGTCGTGACCGGGATCCGCGCCCGGCACGTGCTGGTGCCGTTCGGCACCCGCCCCGAGGTGGTCAAGCTGGCGCCGGTCGTGCGGGCCCTGCGCGCGGCCGGGCACACGGTGACCGTCGTGGACACCGGCCAGCACGCCGACCCGGCCATGGGGTCGGGCGTGCAGGCCAGCCTCGGGCTGCACCCCACCCACCGGTTCGAGCTGCCGGCCGGGCAGCCGGCCCGCACCGGTGCGGTGCACGCCGACGCCGCGGCCGCGGTGGCCCGGTTCGCCCCCGACCTCGTGCTGGCCCTCGGCGACACCGCCACCGTGCCCGCCTACGCCCTGGCCGCCCGCGCCGCCGGGGTGCCCTTCGCGCACGTGGAGGCCGGGCTGCGCAGCTTCAACGGGCGCAGCGTCGAGGAGGTCAACCGGCGGGTGGCGGCCGCGGTCGCCCAGCTGCACTTCGCCCCGACCACCCGCGCGGCGCAGTTCCTGGCCGCCGAGGGCGTGCCGGCCGAGCGGGTGTTCGTCGTCGGCAACCCGGTCGTGGACACCCTCGTCGAGCGCGGCACGACCCCCCGTCCGGTCGCGGACCGGGCCGGGGTGCTGGTGACCGCGCACCGGCCGACCAACGTCGACGACCCCACCCGGCTGGCCCGGCTGGTGGACGTCGTGCGCGGGCTGGCCGACGAGGTCGGCCCGGTCACCTTCCCGGTGCACCCCCGCACCGCGGCCCGGCTGGCGAGCACGGGGCTGGACCGGCGACTGGACCACCCCGGGGTCAGGTGCACCGGTCCGCTGGACTACGACGACCTGCTCGCCGTCCTGGCGGGCTCCGTCCTGGCCGTCACCGACTCCGGCGGGATCCAGGAGGAGGCCGCCTACCTCGGCGTCCCGGTGGTCGTGCTGCGCTCGTCGACCCCGCGCTGGGAGGGGGTCGAGGCCGGGACGACGACGCTCGCCGGGCTGGCCACCGACCAGGCGGCCGGCGACGTGCTGGCCGCCGCCCGGGCGCACGCCGCCGCCGAGGGCCAGGCGCGCGCCGCCGCACTGCCCTGCCCCTACGGCGACGGGACGGCGGGCGCCCAGGTCGCCGCGGTGCTGGCCGACCCCCGCACCGACCAGCTGCTGGCGCTGACCGAGCCCGACTTCACCGGCGGGCGGCTCCCGTGGTGAGCCACCTCCACCGCGCGCCGTGGGCGGTGGTGGTCGACCTCGACGACACGCTGTACCCGCAGTCGGCCTACCTGGCGGGGGCGGCGGCGGCGGTGGGCGCCGCCGCCGCCGCCGCGGGCCTGGACGGCCCCGCCGTGCACCGGGCGCTGGACGCCGAGCTGGCAGCCGGCTCCGACACGGGGGGCACCATCGACCGCGCCCTGCTGGCCGCCGGCGTCGTGGCCGAGGACGTCGGGGAGCACGTGCCGGCGCTGGTGGCCGCCTTCGTGGCCCACCGGCCCGCGTCGCTGCCGCTGCACCCCGGGGTGGTCGAGGCGCTGCACGCCCTGCGCGCCGTCGCACCGCTGGGCTGCCTCACCGACGGCGACCCCCGCACCCAGGACGCCAAGCTGGCCGCGACGGGGGTGCTCCCCCTCCTCCACGAGGTGGTCGTCACCGACGCCCTGGGCAGCCGGGCGGTGCGCAAGCCGCACCCCGCCGGACTGCTCGAGCTCGCGCGCCGGCTGGGGGTGCCCGCCGACCGCGTGCTGGTGATCGGCGACCGGCCCGACAAGGACGTCGCCGTGGCAGCTGCGGTCGGGGCGCCGGCCATCCGCGTGCGGCAGGGCGAGCACGCGCACCGGGTGGACGGTCCGACGCCCTGGCGGACGGTCGACTCGTTCCCCGAGGCGGCCGCAGCGGCGTTGGGGGCGCTGCACGCGGCGGGTGGTCTCACCCCTTCGGCGTAGACCGCGTCGATCAGCTGTACGTACGCCCAGAGCTGCCCCAGGGTAAGCCTGCGATCACGCACCGTCATTCGAGGAGACCCGCCTTGTCCAGCACCACCCGCACGTCGAGCCCGACCCGGAAGGGCGCCCGGCTCGTCGTGGTCGTCCTCCTCTCGCTGCTCGCGATGGCCATCGCCCCGGGCAGCGCCTCGGCCGCCAGCGGCACGGTCCGCCCCATCGCCGACTGCTACCGCGACAACGGCGACGGCACGTACACCGGCGTGCTGGGCTACGTGAGCGACGAGTCGGTGACCCGCGACATCCCGGTCGGCCCGGACAACCGGACCGAGCCCGAGGCGTGGCAGTCGCAGGTGCCCACCCGGTTCGAGCCGGGCACCCACCACGGTGTGGCCTCGGTCGTGCTGACCCAGCGCCAGCTGGAGGGGCTGGACCCGGCCTCGTGGAGCCTGGACGGCACCACCCTGTCCGCCGGCACCGTGGGCCAGGTGTCCGCGTGCGACGGCTCGGAGATGCCGCAGCTGGCCAACGGGGCCGTCGTGGTCGGCTCGCTCGCCGCCGCCGCGCTGGTCGGCCTCGTGCTGCTGCGCCGCAACGACCGCCGCAACGACCGCCGCTCCGGCGCACGCGCCGCGCAGTCCGGCGTGTGAGGCCCTCTCCCCCACCACCACCTGCCCTGCGGGGCCGGTGACCTCCCCCCTCCGAGCGATGCCGGGGCGGTCGGGCTACGCCCGGCCGACCACGGGCCGAACAGCAGACAGTGCGGCGGAACCACCGCCGTCGGTACGAGAAGGACCACCCATGCCGCACCGCACCGCAGGACCCCGGACCCCCGGTCGTCGACGCACCGCGTACTCCCTCGCCGCCGTCCTCGGTGTCGTCGGCCTGGCACTGGCACCCGGGGTGGCCTGGGCCGCGCCCGGTGCGGACGCGACCGACCTCGCGGCCGGTGCGACCGTGTCGGCGAGCTCCTCGTACGAGAACAACTCCGACGGGTGGTCGGCGGCCCACGCGGTCGACGGCAGCACCGACTCGACGCCCGGCTCCCGGGGGTGGAGCAGCGTCGACCGGTACGACACCGCCCACACCGAGTGGTTCCAGGTGGACCTCGGCGAGCAGTCGTCCGTCGACGAGATCGTCCTGTGGCCCCGCAACGACGGCGCCGAGGCCGGCTACGGCTTCCCGACCACGGCGACCGTGGCGACGTCGACGGACGGCAGCACCTGGACCACCGTGTGGGAGCTCGACGACCCCACGTTGTCCGCCGCTCCGCGGTCGAGCGCGTTCTCCGACCTCACCGCCCGCTACGTGCGCATCACCGGTCAGACGCGCTACGTGGACAGCGACGGCAGCGGCTACCGCATGCAGTTCGCCGAGGTGCAGGTGTACGGCGCGACGGCGACGCAGCCGCCGCCCAGCACGACCCGGGGCGGTCTGACGCCGCTGGCCGACTGCTACACGCAGAACGAGGACGGCACGTACACGGTGGTGTTCGGCTACGCCAACGACTCGGACACCCCGGTGGACCTCGCCCCCGGGCCGGACAACACCTTCACCCCGTCGACCTACAACTCGGTCCTGCCGACGACCTTCCAGCCGGGCACGCAGCACGGGGTGTTCCAGCTGACCCTCACGCAGGCCGACCTGGACGCGAACCCGTCGTGGCAGCTGGACGGCAAGCGGCTGGACAGCTCCGCGGACCTGCCGCCGTCCTGCGCGAGCTCGCAGCTGCCGGCGTTGGCCAACGGTGCCGTGCTGGCCGGCGCCGTCGTGCTGGCCGGCGCGGTCGGTGCGGTCGCCGTCCGCCGTCAGCGGGGCACCCGGGACGCCGAGGCGGCCGGCCGTGGCTGACGTCCTCGCGATCGGCGCGCACCCCGACGACGTCGAGCTGGGCTGCGGGGGTGCGCTCCTGGCCCACGTGGCCGCCGGGGACACCGTCACCGTCCTGGTCCTCACCGGCGGTGAGGCCGGACCCGGGACCGCGAACCGCCACCAGGAGCAGCGGGCCGCGGCGGAGACGCTCGGCGTCAGCCTCCGCTGGGGCGGGCTGCTGGACTGCAGCCTCACCCCGGACGCGGCGACGGTGCGGTTGGTCGAGGGGGTGCTCGAGGAGACCGGGGCGGACCTGGTGTACGTCCACGCCCCGGACGACAGCCACCAGGACCACCGGGCCGCGGCGGCCGCCACCCGGTCGGCCGCCCGCCGACTGCCCCGGGTGCTGCACTACCAGAGCCCGTCGACGCTGACGTTCAACCCCACGGTGTTCGTGGACGTCACCGGGTTCCTCAGCGGGAAGCTGGTGGCCCTCAAGGCGCACGCCTCCCAGGTCGAGCTCTCCCCGATGGTGGAGCCCGACGCCGTCGTCGCCGCTGCCCGCTACTGGGGGTCGCAGGCCCGGATCGGCTACGCCGAGGCCTTCGTGCCGACCAGGATGGTGCTGGACCTGGCGCCCACCCCCCGCGCTGCTCCCGCCGCCCGGCGGGAGCAGGCCCAGGTCGTGGCCGAGCGGCGAGCCGTGCCGCGCGACCTGGCCGCCCTGCTCGACTGAGCGCCGCCCCGGGGTCCGGGAGCCTCAGCCGGCCAGGTGCCCCCACTCGGCAGCCAGGTCTGACCAGCGGCCACGGTCGACCACCCGTCCGGCGTCGAGGACCACCACCTGGTCGGCCAGCGCGAGCGCGGCGCGCTTGGACGACGCCCCGACGACGGTGGACCCCCGCTCGCGCAGCGCGGCCCACAGCTCGAGCTCGGTGCGGGCGTCCAGCGCCGAGCTGACGTCGTCGGCGAGCACCAGCTCCGCGCCGGTGGCCAGCGCACGGGCCAGGGCCAGGCGCTGCACCTGCCCGCCGGACAGCCGCACGCCGCGGTGCCCGACGAGGGCGCCCACTCCCCCGGCGTCGGCGACGTCGGGCTGCATGCGGGCGGTGTGCAGGGCGGCGTCCACCCCGCGCCGGTGCGAGAGCGCCACGTTCTCGGCGATGCTGCCCGAGAGCACCCGGGGCACCTGGGCCACGTGGGCCACCTGGCCCGGGCGCAGGAACAGCTGCGGGTCGGTGACGTCGACCCCGTTCCAGCGGATGGCGCCCTCGTGGTCGACCAGGCCGGCCAGGGCGGCCAGCAGGCTGGACTTGCCGGCGCCCACCCGCCCGACCAGCAGGGTCAGCGAGCCGGCCGGGACCCGCAGGTCGACGTCGGCCACCCCCACCGTGCCGTCGTCGTGCACCGCGGTGACCCCCTGCAGCTCGAGGGTGCGCAGCGGCACGCGGTCGGGGTCGGCCGGGGCCGGCGCGCTGCCGGTGACCAGGTCGACGCCGTCGGGCAACGACACCAGGTCCGAGCGGCCGGCCAGCGTGCTGGCCTCGCGCAGCCACACCCCGGCGATGGGCCGCTCGACCACGGCCAGGCCGGCGGTGATGCCGTACCAGCCGAAGCCGGCGACGGCGGTGCTCACGGTGAGGGCGGTGGCGAGGTCCCAGGCACCGGTGAGGAACAGGGCCCACGACGCCACGATCGCGGTCTGCACCAGCACCACGGGCCCGCCCTCGAGCAGCGTGCGGATGCGGGTCTCGCGGACCGTCGCGGCCACCCGGCGGGCGTCGACGGCCTCGAGGTGGCGCTGCACGGTGCCGGTGGCGGCGGCCAGCTTCACGGTGCGCACCGCCTCGAGCGCCGAGACCAGCTGCCGGCCGAACACCGCACGCAGGTCGCCGGCCACCCGGCCCGCCCGACCGGCGGCGGGAGCACCGAGCGCGGCGAGCACCACCGCCCCGACGATCACGCTGCCGGCCACCAGGCCGGCGACCGGCTGGCCGGTGACCAGCACGGTGGCCACGGTGGCCGCGGCGCCGAAGGAGACGTCGATCCAGCGGTCGGCGAGGTTGAGCAGGCGGTCGGAGTCCAGCGCCCGGGCGGTGACCTCGCCGGGCGGGGTGCGGGCCAGGCGGTGCTGCTCGGTCTGCCCGCGCAGCACGGCCAGCCGCAGGCGCAGGGTCACCGCCGTCCACCACACGGGGAACCAGCGGAACGCGACGGCGACGCACACCGAGGACACGAGCAACCCGGCCGCGAGCAGGGCGGCGGTGAGCACCGGGGTGCGGCCGTCCTCCAGGCCCTCGACCAGCCGGCCCCACAGGGCGCCGGTGAGGATGCCGTAGGTGCCGGTGACCGACCCCATCCAGAACGCCACGCACGAGGTGATGCCCCAGGCCGGGTGGGCGACGATCGCCCGCACCACCGACCGGGCCAGGCGCACCCGCGGGGGCCGGGGGGCCGGTCGCACGGGCCGCCGGTCGGCCGGCGCGCCCATCCCGCGGTCGGCCCCGGGCCCTATTACGGGCTCGGTCGCGGGCTGGGTCACGCGCTCGGTCACGGCGGGCTCGGGCGCCGGGACGTCGACGGCCCCGTCGGCCCCCGCCGCCACCAGCAGGTCGCGGAAGGGCCCGAGCGTGGTGGCCAGCTCGGCGCGCGGGCCCTGCTGCACGATGCGCCCGCCGTCGAGCACGGCGACCGCGTCGCACCACCGGGTGGTGCCCAGCCGGTGCGCGACGACGACGCCGGTGCGCCCCTGCAGCAGCCGCTGGGCGGCGCGGGTGACCAGCTGTTCTGTCACCGGGTCCATGCGGGCGGTGGCCTCGTCGAGCACGACCACCTGCACGTCGCGGACCAGCAGCCTGGCGAAGGCGACGAGCTGCTCCTGGCCGGCCGACAGCGTGACCCCGCGCGGGCCGAGCTGGGTGTCCAGACCGTCGGGCAGGCCGGCGACCCACTCGGTGAGGCCGAGCTCGGCGACGGCGGCCTCGACCCGGGCGCGGGGGACGTCGGCGAACAGGGTGAGGTTCTCGGCGAGGGTGGCGGCCAGCAGCTCGGTGCGCTGGGTGACGACCCCGACGCCGGCGCGCAGCGCCTGCAGGTCGGTGGCGGTGACGTCCTGGCCGCCCACGTGCACGGTGCCCGGCGGCGGCTCGACCGCCCGCGACAGCAGCTTGGCCAGCGTCGACTTGCCCGCGCCGCTGCGGCCCACGAGCGCGCAGGTGGTGCCGGCCGGCACCGACCAGCTCGGCACGCGCAGGTGGAAGGGCTCGGCGTGGCCGTCGGTGCGGTACGTGAAGTCGAGGTCGTGCACCTCGACGGCGCCGCCGGTGGCCGGCAGCGGGCGCCCGCCCTGCGGCTCGGGCGCGGCGGCCATGAGCGCCCGGATGCGGGCCAGGGCGCCGAGGCCCTCGTGCATCTCGGGCAGGTGGTGGTTCACCTCGTCGAGCCGGCCGACGAAGGTGGTGACCAGCAGCCAGAGGGTGACCAGGGTGCCGACGTCGAGGGTGCCGCCGTCGACCAGCGCCACGGCCCCGACGGCCAGCGCCGCGAGCAGGCCGTGCAGCACGAGCCCGCTGCGCAGGGCGACCCGGGAGGCCACCCGCGAGGTGCGCCCGTTGCGGCGCAGGATCTCCGCCGCCCGGGCGGCGAACTGGGCGAGGACGTAGGGCTGGCCCAGGGAGGTGCGCACGTCGTCCCGGCCGGCGACGGCCTCCTCGAGCTGGGCGGCGCCGTCGGACCAGGCCTCCTCCTCCAGCGTCTTGGACCGGGCCAGCAGCGGCGTGAGCCGGCGCACCGCGGCCAGCACCAGGACGGCGACCAGCGGGAACGCGATCCACGCCGGCCACCACACCAGGCCCGCGGCCACCCAGGCCAGCACCGAGCGCAGCACCGCGCGGCCCATGGCCCAGCCGCTGATGCGCAGCAGGACGGCGAGCTGGCGGGTGTCGTCGTCGACCCGGTCGAGCAGCTCGCCGACGCCCTGCTCCTCCAGCCGGGTCAGCGGCTGGTGCAGCGCGGCGTCGAGCAGGTCGGCGCGCAGCACGCCCTCGGCCCGGCCGACCGCGGTGGCGAACAGGGTGCGCCCGACGACCTCGCACAGCGCGGACCCCACGAGGAACACGGCCAACGCGGCCAGCAGCGCTGCGGTGGGGCCCTCGGCGATGCGGCCGGTGACCACGGTGCCGAAGGTCTCGGCGACGGCGGCCAGCACGGCGAGCAGCACGGCGGCCCGGGCGCCCGGACCGGAGAGCCGACGCCGGCCCAGCGGCGCCCGCGCCGTCCTGCCCTCCACCTCCGCACCAGCACCGTCCACACCGGCACCGTACGGACCGGGTACGACGCTGCGCGCCCGGTTTTCGCCGCGGGTGGTCAGCCCGCGAGCGCGGCCCGGCGGCGGCTGCGGGCACCCAGCCAGCGCGGGAGGTCCTCGGCCGGCATCGGCCGGGCGATGACGAACCCCTGGGCGTAGGTGCAGCCCAGCGCGGCGACGGTGGCCAGCTGCTCGGGGGTCTCGACGCCCTCGGCGACGCTGCGCATGCCGCAGGCCTTGGCCAGGCTGACCACGGTCTCGACCGCGGCCGCGGACTGACTGGCCTGCTTGTGGCCCGATCCGGCGATGCCCTGCACCAGCGACTTGTCGATCTTGAGGATGCCGGCCGGCATCGACACGATCTGGCCCAGGCAGGAGAAGCCGCTGCCGAAGTCGTCGATGGAGACCTCGATGCCCGACACCCGCAGCTCGGCGAACTGCTCGGCGGCGCGCTCGGGGTCCTCGGCGACGCTGGTCTCGGTCAGCTCCAGCACGAGCCGCTCGGGCCGCAGCCCGCTGCTGGCCAGGGCCGCGGTGACGTCGGAGACGAGCGTGCCCGACCCCATGTGGGTGGCGCTGATGTTGACCGCGGCGGTGAGCGGCAGGCCCATGGCGTCCCACTCGGCGGCGTCGCGGGAGACGGTGGCCAGCACCCAGCGGGTGAGCTCGTCGACCAGTCCGCTGGCCTCGGCGACCGGCACGAACTCCGCGGGCGGCAGCAGGCCGCGCTCGGGGTGCTGCCAGCGCACCAGTGCCTCGACACCGGTGACCGTGCGGGTGCGCAGGTGCAGCAACGGCTGGTAGTGGACGACCAGCTGGCCGGCCGCGATGGCGTCGCGCAGCTCGGTGGTGACGTGCAGGCGGCGCTGGGCGGCCGCGCGCAGCTCACCGGAGAACAGGGTGACGGTGTCGCGACCGGCGGCCTTCGCGGCGTACTTGGCGAGGTCGGCGTCGCGGATGAGGTCCGTGGCCGTGCGGCGCTCACCGCCGCTGACCGCCACCCCCACGCTGACGGTCAACGGCACGGTGGCCCCGGCGACGCTGAACGGGTCGGCGAAGACCGCACGGCAGCGCTGGGCCAACTGCACGGCCTCCTCGGCGTCGACGTCCCGGCCGAGGACGACGAACTCGTCGCCGCCGAGCCGGCCGACGGTGTCGCGCTCGCGGGTGGCGCGGGCCAGCCGGGCGGCCACCTGGCGCAGCAGCAGGTCGCCGGTGTCGTGACCCAGGGTGTCGTTGACCGCCTTGAACTCGTCGACGTCGAGCACCAGGACGGCGACCGAACCGCCGTCGGCGCCGCCCAGCTCGGCCTCGACCAGCTCCTGCAGGTGCACCCGGTTGGGCAGGTCGGTGAGGTGGTCGTAGAGCGCGCGGCGGGCGCTGTCGCGCACGGCCTCGACGCTGGCGGTGATGTCGGTGTGGGTGACCACGAGCTGACCGGACTCGTCGACCCGGGCGGCCTGCACGTGCACCCAGCGGCCCACCGGGGCCGCGCCGAGCGCGACGTCGACCGACACCGGGGCGCCGCCGTGCTCGATGAGCGCGCCCAGGCCCTCGATGAGCTGGCGGACGTCGTCGTCGTCGCGGGCGGTGAGCACGGCCTCGGCGTAGTCGTCGCCGACCTCCAGCGGGAGCCCGGCGCCCTCGGCGAGCTGGTCGGCCCAGGCGGCGTTCAGCAGCAGCACGGTGCCGTCGGTGTCCAGCAGCGCGGTCGGCGCGGGCAGGGCGTCGAGCACCGACCCGGGCAGCGCCGGCGTGGCGGGGTGGCGACGGCGGGACCGGTGGCCGCCCGGACGCCCGCCGTCCTCGACGGGGACGGCAGGTGTCGGCACGGGGACAGCCTAGGTTCTGCTCGGGCCCCGGTGACCGCCGACCGCACCGGGTCCGCGTGACTTCCGCGCGTCCTGCGCGACTGCCCGTCGCAGGAGCCCCACCGACCCCATCCGTCCCCCGGTTCAGGGGTCGACGTAGCGGTCGCGCTCGACGACGAACTGGCCGGTGGCGGTGTTGGCGTCGACGAAGTCGGGCAGCAGCGGCACCCGCACGGTCACCGTGACGCAGACGCCGAACTCCTCCCCCGGCGCCAGCGCGGGCCGGTACCCGCCGTTGGTCGCCGTGCAGGTCACCCCCGGGGGCACGAAGGCCACCCGGACGTCGGTGGCGTCCACCGACTGGTCCTGCACCGCCAGCGCCGCCGCGGCCAGGGCGCGGGTCTCGCCGGTGGCCGGGTCGGGCGCCGACCCCATCGCCCGGCCGGCCTCACGAGCGGCGGCGTCGGCGGCGAAGACCCCCCGCTGGACGGCGGAGAACCCGGCCACCAGGTAGACCAGCGGCAGGAACACGACCACCGCGATGAACACGAACTCGACGATGGCCGACCCGCGCTCGCCGTCCTCGCCCTCGCGGCTCACGGCGCCTCCTCCACGGCGCGCCCGGTGACCGACAGCGGGAGCAGGTCGCCGAGGGCGGCCAGCAGGCTGGGCACCGCCCCCTCGCAGCGGACGACGACCAGCACCAGACCGCTGGGGTCGGTCTCCTGGTCGCTGGTGCAGGTCAGCCCGGCGGCCGTGGCAGGGCTGGTGGCGCGGGCGACGACGTCGAGGGTCCGCTGCGCGCCGGCCGCGGCGGGCACGTCGGCGTTGGCGGCGTAGCGGGCGCCGTCCTGGGCGCTGCTGGTGACCACGTTGCGCACGTGCACGTAGACGGCGACCTGCAGCACCGCCAGCAGGAGGACGACGACGAGCACCGAGACCAGGGCGAAGTCGACGACTGCGCTGCCCCGCTCCCGGTCGTCGGTCACGCCGTCGGTCACGCGGTCAGCCGGCACCGCTGGTGACCGAGGAGAGCGCGTTCTGGATGGCCGCGACGATCGCCTCGCGGAACGGGATGAGGATCGCCAGCACCAGCGCGGCGGTCATCACCGTGATCATGACCCAGCCCGGGACGTCGCCCCGTTCGGGGTCCTCGCCCCGCAGCCGGTCGAGCGCGCCGGTGATCATCAGGGTCAGGAACAACATGCAGGTCTCCTCATTGGGCCAGCGTCACGATGCTGATCAGTCCGGGGAACAGGGCGAAGAGGACCGTCACGGGGAGCACCAGGAAGACGACGGGGACCATCATCTGGATCTCCTTGGCACCCCCGGCCTCCAGCAGCCGGCGCTTGCCGGCCTCCCGGACGTCGGCGGCCTGGGCGCGCAGCACCTCGGCGAGCGGGGTGCCGCGCTCGATCGCGACGACGAGGCCGTCGACGAAGCGGGCCAGCGCCTCCACCGAGGTGCGGTCGGCGACCTCCTGCAGCGCGGTGACGAGCGGCACGCCGGCCCGGGCGCGACCGAGCGCGCCGCCGAGCTCGCGGGCCAGCTCTCCGCCGGAGAGCCGGGTGACCCGGGCGATCGCCGAGGTCGGGCTCTCCCCGGCCGTGACGGCCAGGGCGAGCAGTTCGGCCACGACGGGGAACTCCGCCAGCAGCAGCTCCTCGCGCCTGCGCACCTGCTGGGTGAGCCACCAGTCCCGGCCGAGCACCCCGCTGACCAGGCCGCCGAGGCAGACCAACGCGGCGCTGAGCAGGTTGAGGCTCCCGCTGAGCCCGGCCACGACGATGGTGGCCACACCGCCGCCGAGCAGGCCGAGCCCGCCCCACACGACCTGCTCGACGCGGAACTCCTCGACCCCGCCGGCCGCACCGAGGGCGTCGAGCCGGCGGCGGACGGCGACCCGGCCGCCGAGCACGCGGTCGACCAGGCGGGCGCCGTCGGAGAGCACCGGGCCGAAGACGCGGCGGGTCGCCGACAGCATCCCCGGTTCGGTGGCGGTGCCCAGCAGGCGCGAGGGCGGCGGGGTGTCGGCGACGTAGGGCGCCAGCCGGTCGACCAGCCGCACGGCCCGGAAGGGCGGGGCGTAGCGGAGCACGAGCAGCACCCCGGCCGACAGGGTGAGCCCGAGCAGGACGCCCAGCACGCCGCCGCTCACTGCAGCACCCGGACGTCCTCGGGCAGCCGCCCGATGTGCAGCATCAGCCGGTAGGCGAGGAAGCAGACGCCGCCCCCGCCGAGCAGGATCGCGGTGCCCACCGGGCTGTCGTAGGCGGCCAGCGTCTGTTTCTGGGTGGCCAGCAGGAGCAGGACGACCCAGGGTGCGGCCACCGCGAGCCGCGCGGCCTGCACGATCCAGCCCTGCCGGGTCTCAAGCTCGGCGCGGGCCCGGGCGTCCTCGCGCAGGAAGGTGGCCAGGGTGCGCAGCACGCGGCCCAGGTCGCTGCCACCCACCTCGCGGGCCACGCGCAGGGTCTCGACGATGCGGTCCCCGACCGGGTCGGCCAGCTCGTCCTTGAGGCGGTCGAGGCTGTCGGCGAAGCGGCCGGTGGCCCGGTGGTCGGCGGCGAACCGGGCGAACGGCTCGCGCAGCACCTCGGGCCCGCGGACGGCCAGCGCGGCCAGCGACTCCGGCAGCGACAAGCCGGCCCGCACGGCCGACGCGAGGTTGTCGACGACCTCGGGCCACACCTCGCGCAGGTCGGCCCGCCGCTTGTGCGCCAGCCGACGCACGAGCAGGTAGGGCGTCGCGGCACCGAAGGCACCGAAGACCAGGGAGATGGTGACGGTCGCGGTGGTGACGAGCACGAGGACGGCGACCACGAGCCCGAGCACCACCTGCAGGGCGGTGAGCTGGGCAGGGTTGATCCCGGTGAGCCCGGCCGCGGCCAGCAGCCGGCGCCGGCGGCCGTCGTCGCGGGGTGCGCTGCGGCGCTGCGGGGCGCGGGGACCGCTGCGCCAGACGAGCAGCAGCCCGACCCCGAGCGCCAGCCCCAGCAGCGCGCCGGGGACGGTCACCGGCGGTCGCCCAGCAGTGCGGGGAGGTCGAGGCCCAGGGCGGCGTAGCGCTCGGGGTGCGGCGGGTAGCCGTCGGCGCGCACCAGCCGCCCGTCGCGGGTGGTGAAGATGTCCGCCGTCTCGACGACGGCGCCCTCGGCGCGGCCGGGCAGCGCGACGACCTCGCGCAGCCGTCGCTGCCCCGAGGGGTCGGTGCCCACGTGCACGACGAGGTCGACGCTGCTGGCCACCGTCGGGACGACGAAGCCGTGGCCCACGTTCTCCCCGGCCAGCAGCGGCAGCGTGCACATCTTGACCACGGCCTCGCGGGCGCTGTTGGCGTGCAGCGTGCACATGCCCGGCAGCCCTGAGTTGAGCGCGATGAGCAGGTCGAGGCACTCCTCCTGGCGCACCTCGCCGACCACGATGCGGGAGGGGCGCATGCGCAGCGCCTCCTTGACCAGCCGGCGCAGCGGGATCTCACCGGCGCCCTCGAGGTTGGGCTGGCGGGTCTGCATGGCGACGACGTCGGGCAGGGGCACGCGGAGCTCGAAGCTAGAGCTGTTGCACAAGTAGCCGCCAACCAAAGCAGGAGACCGCCACCATGCTGAGCACCACTTGGACCGAGACGATGCTGCGCCTCGAGCTCACGACCTACGAGTACGACCCGACCGAGTTTGACCTGCCGGCGATGCTGACCCGCCTCAACAACGACAACGACGTCAGCTGGTTTGACCTCGTTCACGACCACCACGTCGCCCGTCAGACCAGCGTTGCCTGCCCTGACTGGTGCACTCGAGAGCAGGGCCACCTGTTCATGGCCGGGGACGAGCCGGGCGCGCAGCAGAGCCGAGAGCACACCGTGGACATGGCCCCCGCCGGCGTCGCGGCTCGGGAGGACTACGTCGGCCAGATGTCCATCACCGTCACGGTCCCCGAACTACGAGACGACAGCAACGACAGCACCATCAGCCAGGGCAACCCCTCCGTGTGGTTGCACATCGAGGGCAGCTTCGACCCGGACGACGTGCACAAGCTGTCGGCAGCGTTGCTGGCCGCCGCCGACAAGGCCCGCGAGGTGTCGCAGTGACCGACAGCGTGCACTTCCTCCGCGATGACCACGGGGGGCCGCTCGGGGTGGTCAGCGTCAACGCCGTCAACGAGCGGGGCGCGATCCTCGCGTTCGCTGCCGCGGTCGCGAGCAACCGCCCACGAGATCTAGAGCAGCTCACGCAGGAGCTGGTCGAGGAGGTCGGCCCTCGTGAGGCTGGATACGTGTTCGCCGCAGCGCTGGGCACGTTGGTACAGGACGTGTTGGACCCGCTGTTGGACGTCGTGGAAGCAACCGGCCACCCGGTTCGGACCAAGCTGGCTCAGACCCTCCAGGGAATGAAGGCCGGACGGTGACCGCCAACCTGCGCCTCATCCCTCCGGCCCGCGAGGATCACGACCCGCAGATCGACGCTTACATCACCTGGGCTCGCGAGCTACGCGGCCTATCGAAGAACACCCTTCGGGTGCGTCGGGGGTTCCTCATCGGACTGGCCCTCTACCTCGGCAAGCCCCTGGTGGAGGCCACCGAACGAGACCTCCTCTACTGGGAGCGGGACAAGGTGTCCGGGCGAGCCCCAGAGAGCCGCAACGCCTACGTCTCTCACGCTCGAGCGTTCTATGTCTGGGCCGTCAAGACCAAGCTGCTCGATGACGACCCGAGTCAGTGCCTGACGCGACCCAAGCTGACCCGGGGACTCCCCCGACCCATCAGCGACGAGGACTTCCGGCTGGCAGTGGGTGCGGCCAGTCCCAAGATGCGGGCATGGCTGCTGCTCGGCGGGTTCTGCGGGCTTCGCTGTCAAGAGATTGCCGGGCTGAACTGGTCGGACCTGCACACGGCCGGCCATGAACCGACCTTGCTGGTTCGGGACGGCAAGGGCGGCAAGGAACGCGTGGTGCCAGTCCCCCAGCCTGTCATTGATGCACTGGTCGCCCATGGCAGGCAGAGGTCGGGGCCGATGTTTTACGGCCTGGATGCTCGACAGATCGAGGCACGCTCGGTGTCGTCGGGACTGAACGCGTTCTTCAAGCGCGTCGGCATCGACGCCACGGCACACCAATTACGTCACAGGTACGCAACGACCGCCTATCGACTGACGAAAGACATCCGGTTGGTCCAGGAGTTGCTGGGTCACTCGTCACCCAACACGACCGCTGTGTACGCGGCGTTCGATCAGAGCCAGGCCGCCGGGATGGTCGCCGCAATGGAAGAACAGTGGGCCGCCGACGTCGCCGAGACGGCCTAGGCTGGCAGGGCTCCGCCGGTTACCCCCGTGGCCGGCGGAGCCCTACCGCCGCTAGATCAGCGGATAGACCCGCTCGAACCGCTCGATGGTCCGGGCGTCGAGTTGCATCGCCCCCGCCAGTCCGATCTGCCGCACATACCAGTCGACGCCAGCAGCGGTCTCGTCCAGCGGCCATGCGTACGCAGCCGCGATGCGCCGAGCAATTTCATTCGTGCTCATGGGTGCTCCAAGTTGATTAGCCGTGCAATACCCCTCAAGGGTGCACCCATGTCGGCCTGCGGCGAAAGCCCAACTAGCGTCGCCCGCGTGACAGAGCTCCGCGCCGAGGTGTCGTTGCCCTTCCGGGACGACGAGCGGGCCACCATGGCCCTGCGTGGGGACCTCCGCTTGCGGGCTGTGGCGAGCTTTGGTGGGCCTTTGGGGCAGGTGACAGTCACGGGACCGGTCGAGGAGGTCGACGACCAGGGGCGCACCTGGTGGCGATGGACGGCAACAGTTGATCGACCCGCCAACTAGCCCTGAGGTAACCCTACCCGCGGCCCTTCATCTTGTTCCACAGAATCCAGCCGCCGACGAGAACGAAGACGATGGCAAAAGTGATAAACACCGGCCAGTCCATCGGTCCGCCGGGGCTGTTCGTGGGGGTATGGGTAAAGGCCAGCGGGTCGACACTCATGTGGGAATGTTGACGTGCGGGTGATCGCCCCGCGACCTGGCCACCTAGGTCGGTGAATCACCCTGCTTGAGTCGGTAGTGCACCGACGACGCAGCTACCCCAGCAGCCCTAGCGATGTCCGCGATGGGGTGGCCGTCGGCGTAGGCGGCTCGGATGAGCCGGGTCCACTCGTCGGTGGCCTCGGCATAGGCCTGCTTCTGCGGCAGTCGCAGCGGCGACCCCTGGCCGTGCTCGGCGGTGGCGTCTGCCAAGAGCCGCCTCGCGGACCGTCTGGTGGTAGCAGATGCTCGCAGCTCCACCAGACGGTCTTTCACGCTGAGTCCGGCGAGCAGGTCATGCCCTCGATTGGCGGAGACATCAGTAAGGCGAGCTCCCCAAGAGTTCACGAGCGCGGATACCGACCTCTTCGACTCGGTCCAAGGGAACTACATGGGCCCTGAGGTCCATGAATATGTCCATTGCCACATCGAAGACCCTATTTTGCGCATCATTCTCCGGTTGCGCAATCACGACCTCGAGAGGCACATCGGGGGATACGACGACGAACTCATCCCGTCCCGTAATTATGCGAGCTTCGTCATTGTTGCGAAGACGCATCATCGCATAGCCCCACGCCTTGATGTCCGTGTTTAGGGCATCAACACTGGCCCGCTGAAATGACCACGCTTGGGTCAGTTGAACTGCCCGCCGATGCCCCAGGACGATGTCAAGCCTGGTGTCGACTTTGTCCCCTACGAACATCTCCACCCGCGACTGCAACATACGCTCATCCACGCCCGCAGAAACGTATGAATCTCTAACCTGCTTGAGTACTCTTGCTTTCGAGAGTCCCCCGCGCTTCTGCCGAGCGGGATCGATCAGCATCCGCGAAAAAACCAGGTCAAGTGCGGCTTCTGCATCCGCTGCGATCACGGGTCGAGGACGGGACAATTGCACGACATTGTTGAGCTCGCCATGCCAAAGTGCCAGTGCAGCTTCGCTAAGATGCTCACCGTCATTGAACCCATCGACAGCTAGCATTTCCTGGTCTTCCGCTCGAGAACTCAGCGTTGCGAGAAAATGCATCGTCGCGTCGATAGCCGAGACATCGGCGATCTTCTGCACCCTACTGAAGTTCTCGACATGCCGAACACCCCAGTCGCCCGTCGTGGGGTCACCAGCGATTGCGCCGACGTTGATGAATTCGCCAGTGATCGGTTCGGGCACGCATCGAACTAGCGCGTAGATGTACTTGGCCACCGAACCTCCTACACCCGACTCGTCAATTGCATCAACCGCTGCGCCACGCCCTCGCGGCGCTCGAACAGGAACCATCCTAGCGCGCCCAAAGTCTCATCATCCACGGGCCAAGAAGCCGGGACGCCCTTGAGAATGGTCAACAGGTCATTCTCGGACACCTTCAACAAATCCGAGGCAACGTCCATCAACTCATTCGCATTCAGGCCAACCGGCGAATCGGTCAGTGAGTTGTCCCGGCCCACCTCAGCCTCCAAGGCAGCTCGGGTCAGAAAGCCAGTGTCCATGGGAGGCAGGTAGCGACCATGGTCGTGGGAATAGATCGACAGGTTGTCGTCAATGTCATAGAGCCATTGAGCATCCGACCCGCAGCACCAGTCGAAGAGTGCGTAGATGCGGGCGTGGCGGCGAACATTGTCATCGCTTTTGCGTTCTACTAAATAAGGCCGACCGCGCTCGTCGGCCCGCTCCACTGCCAGACTGCCGTGCGCAAGCCCGGCCTTCAGGAACATCCCGTCGCGCAGCTCCTCGCCGTCGAGATCGGGTGGGATCCGGATCAAAGTGCTGCGGCACACCGGAGCTCCGATCAAAGCCCCCGCTCTGGCCACCACGTATTCCTTAACTAGGGCTGCGGGCTCGGCGGGAGGTAACAGCGAGCTACTTTTTACCCAATACAGATTCTCGTCGTCCGCTTGCACCTCAAAGGGCGCGAGCAGGCTTCCGGCCACTTTGTCAGTCAGCAACACGACAGACGGATACGAGCCGGCGTCAGTTCGTCCGGCTATAGCTTCGGCCCACTGGTCGACGTCCAAAGCTGCCTCCCATGGTCGAGCACCGAACCGGAAGCCTAACCGGGCGATGAGCGGAAAGGATGCAACGTGGCCATGACGGAGGCGGCAGTCGCCCCGGCTTAGTGCGGGTTCCGCCGTCGCTCTAGCGCTGGCGGCTTGGGCGCCGGCCGCAACGCCTCGAGGTATCGGCCCTCGACCCAGGCGTGCACGAGGTTCTGCTCGAAGTAGCCGGGCACGGTGTAGGCGACGCGGCCCCACCAGGTGCCGTCGTCAGCCTGTCGCCAGTCGAGCAGGACGGCGGGAAACGGCTCGACCTGGTGGGGCATCCCGGTGACCCAGCAGTGGCGCGGCTGCGAGCGGGGGTGCTCGGCAGCAGTCACCCAGCCAGGATGACACGCTCATCGAACACATGTTCGATTCTAGGAGGCGAGCTCCTGCGCCATCACCGCAGCCAGCGCTCGGCGCGCCGTTGCCTCGTCCTTGGCCCGGTCACCCATGAGCTCGACGTCTGCGACTGCGGGAGCCTGAAACGGGTCGCCGCCGTCGTTGTCACGGTTCCAGAACGCGATGTCCCTCTGGCGCTCGTACTCCCCTACCGACTTCGACCACGCTCGGAACGCGTCCTGGCAGGCCGTGGACCCAAGCACACCCAGTAGCGCCGCCGCGGACGCACGGCGGTCGATTGATGGCCTGTCAACGTGCGCTCGAGTGAACGCTTCGTACTCATCCTCGATGGCCAACTTGAGGTTGCGATGACTGTGGTAGACCCACGACCCCTCAAGTTGGGCGAATTGCAGTACCTCGAGGTACGCCTTCTCTAGCCTCAGCTGTGTGCGCTGCTCACGGGCCAGCTTGGCCGCCTGCTGCTGAGTCCGGAACGACAAGCCAAGACCACCGAGACCGACCAGCCCCGAACTCACAACCGCCGCTAGGGCGACACCGTCCATTGCCGCATCTTGGCACGCGTGGAGGGTTCGAAACGGTACGGTTCCGTCAACCGCACGACCACGGGGGATCACATGCGCCGCACCGCTCTTGCCTGCCTGCCCTTCGCCCTACTGCTGACGGCCTGCGGGTCTGACCCAGCGCCCGTGACCAGCGCCCAGCAGTCCACCGCGCCGGCCTCCACCTCGGAGGCTTCTGCGGCACCGACCACGACCGCTGCCCCGACCACCGAGGACCCTCTACTCGCCGACCAGGCCCTGGTGCGGACCCTGTTCTATGGCCTGTCGCAGTCCAGCATGGACGGGCTGCAAGGCTTCGCGGAGTACATGGCTGGCAACAACCATCCAGAGTTCAGCTACTCGGTAGACGAATGCCTCACAGGGATAGAGCGGTCCGGCGCCACCGACAACTACCGCGTCGACTACGTCCCCGACGTCGCCAGCATGGCCATCGATCCGGGGTGGGCGCTGGGGGCAACCTCAGGTCGCTACGCCGGCCTGGTTCCGTCGGGCCGCAACTACATCCTGCCCGTGGCCATCAATGAGTCGGATCTGTCGTTCAGCAACAGCACTACGGCTCAGATGCACGCGTCGGTGCTTGACGGTCGCGCCTACTTCTTCTTCGGCTGCAACGAGACCACCTGAGGTTACTCGCCCTGACCGCTCTCGACCTGGCCGACGACCCACGACATCCCGGTGTGCCCCAGAGGCACCCGCTCGAGCCAATCTCGGTACGCCTGCATGTGCGCATCGGGGTCGTTCAGTGTCGCCCGCAGGTCGTGGATCAGGCGGTCGCCCTGGGTCTGCTGCGCCGAGAGCATGAGCGCGGTGAACGTGATGGCCTTGACCGCCGCCTCATGCAGCTCTTCTGCGTCAAGGCCTTGCAGTGCCGCGTCGACCCCCGACGGATCTTCGAGCGCCTGCCCGAACCATGCCAGGACATCGCTGTTCTCGACGCTCATGCCGTCCCCCGTCGCTCGTTAGGTGCTCGTCCGCCCCAGATGCCGAACCGTTCGTCGGCGGCGAGGGCGTAATCCAGGCAAGCTTCCCGCGCCCGGCACTGCCTGCACAGCCCCTTCGCCTCCTCGTGCTTGGCCCGCCACCACAGCTCCGGGGGCTTCCGCCGACACGGCACCGGCTCACCGACGGACAGTTCCTCGACGAGGGCGAGGAACTGCGGCACGGCCTGCGACGGGATCAACCCGTCAGGTGTGCCGCTCACGGATGGACGACCCGGCCCAGGATGATCGGGAGGTTTGCGTCGTACTTCGCACAGATCACCCGGTGCCCAACTGTTGGGGTGTAGGACGACAGGTAGGCACTCGGCAACTCGGCCAGGCGGTACCCGATGGTCACGTTCGGCGGGTTGTCGGCGCTGACACTCAGCACGGTCGCCACCCAGAAGTTGCTGTTCTCGTACTTGCCGGCGCCGATGATGTAATCGGCGAGCTGACCCGCCTCGTCTGCGGGGGGCATCAGGCGCGGACCCCTCGGTTCATCATGTTCCGCTTGAGCGACCCGAAGCCCTCGTTGACCGCCTGGTCGGCGACCACTCGGGCGATGCCGCGGAACTCCTGGCCGTCGATGAACACCTGCACGTTGGTGTCGCCGCCCTGGAACACCGCCGACCCGCCACCGACCGACGACCCTGAGAACTCCCGCGACCTCATCCCGGCCGCTGACGTCTCCTGCGACGACCACGACGAGCTCGAGAGCATTGAGACCTCGCGGCTTGTGGACGTGAAGCCAGTGGAGGGTGCTGCGAAACCGGCCGCAAACCCGGTGCCGCCACCTGCCAGCAGCGCCCGGGTCTTCGGTGCGTTGAACACCATCCCGGCCTGAGCGAACCGCACCAGCTCGGGGCCTTCCTCCCCCACCAGGTACGTCCGCCCGGCGCTCACAGGCCCACCAGAGGCCCTCCCCGGCACGTCCGGCACCCCGACCAGCCCCGAGGACCCCAGCCCCGCCTCGGACGACGGGGACGCCCCCAGGATTCGGTTAATGGTCTGCGTGACCACGGTGTTCACGTAGGTCGTCGCCGTCCGCCCGTTGATCTGGTCGAGCGCAGCGTTCACCGCGTTGATCCCCGGCGTGGCGTTGTCCACCAGCGCCGCCGCCGACTGCACATCCGACGGCACCCGGAACAGCTCGTTGATGAGGTTGGTGACCTCATCGCGGTTGAACCCGGTCGCCACCGCGTTGTTGATGAGCGCGTCCCGCAGCTCAGCCAGCTTCGCCCGCCCCGCCTCAGGGCCCGACACGTCCCCCACCGCCGCCGCCCAGTCTCGGGCCTGCGTGGCGGCGTTGATGAACTGCTCCGCGTTGTCCGCGCCGGCCGCGCTGTTCAGGTCCAGCGACGTCGACCCGTTCTCGGCGGCGATCGACAGGTCTGCCATTGCCTGCGTCCACTGCACATTGGCCTCAGCGGCGGTCAGGTAGATCCCGTTGAGCGCGTCGAACGACTGCTTGAGCAGGTCCGAGGCTGACTTTGCCTCACCCATCGCCCCAGTGATCGCCCCGGTCTCGTCAACGACCGTCGTGGACGTCTCGACGTAGCCCTCCATCGCGGCCACCGCGTCGGGGAACCGGCGACGGAACTCCCCGATCTCCCCACCCGACCGCACCCACGCGTTGTACAGCTGCATCGTGGCGTTCGCGGCGGCCTCGGCGTTCCCGTTCCCCACCATCGCCGCCAGCGCGTCATCGAGGTCGGCCACGTTCTGCTGAGCCTGCGCAAACTCATCCCGCATCGCCTGCAAGTTGTCACCGCGGTCCTCGAACGTGAACAGCTGCCCCAGGTCGAACGACCCGCGATCATCCAGCAGCTCGAACTGGTAGAGCATCGAGTCGATGCCGCTGGTCACCTGCGGCAGCGTGGCGTTCATGTCGTCCACCAGCCCGCGCAGGCCAGCGCCGAAGATGTCCCGCAGCGCCCCATCGGCCACCCCGGTCTGCGCCAGGCCCTCCAGCGCCCGCTGTAGTTCCTCGGTGTCGGCGATGACCAGCTCAGCTGGCGGGTGCATCGCGTCGTAGGCAGCCGACAGCAGCCCGATAGCCACCCCAGCGGCACCGGCCTTCGCCGCGAACCGACCGAACGCACCCAGGCCCCGGTCAACCCTGATCCCAGCGTCGCCCATGTCCCGCAGCGTGTCCCGAGCCTCCGCGACCCGAGGGATCAGGGACCCCACCACGCCCAGCGCCAGCGTCCCAGCACCAGCCACACCCAGGACGCCCGTCGCGGCCCCCTGTAGCGGCCCAGGAAGCTCCGAGAACGTGTCGACGGCACCGGTGGCGGTCTGCACCAGGAACCGCAGCACACCGTTCGCTGAGGACCCCGACTGGATGAGCGCGGTGTCGAACGCTCCCCCGAGCCGTTCGATATCCCCGGCCAGGTTGTCCGTCAGCTTCGCGGCCTGCTCAGCCGCATAACCCTGATCGTTGACGTTCCTCGTCCACTCGGCGACGCCCTGCGAGCCGGCGTCGTAGAGGATCGTTGCCGCCCGGATCGCGTCGGTGCCGAAGATGGTCTGCAACGCGCTGTTGCGCTGCTCCTGCGACAGCCCCGACAGCCCGGTCTGGAGCTGGCCGGCGTACTCCTGCAACCCGACGAACTGACCCTGCGCGTCGTAAGCCCGCAGCCCAAGCTGATCCATGAGGTCGGCAGCTTCCTGCGACCGCGGGTTCAACGACATCAGCATTGTCTTGAACGACGTCCCGGCGTCCGACCCCAGCAGGCCCTGCGAGGCGAACAGCGCCAGCGCACCGGTCGTCTGGTCGATGCTCAACCCGGCGTTCTTCGCGACCAACGCCGACTGGTTCATCGCCTGGGACAGGTCATCTACCGACCCCTGCGCCTTCCCAGCACCAGCGGCCAGCAGATCCGCGACGTGGTTCATCTGCGAGCCCGACAACCCGAACACGCTCAGCGCCGTCGCCGCGATCTCCGCAGCGTCCGCCACCTCCAGCTGGCCAGCAGCTGCCAACGACAACGCGCCATCGAGGCCACCCGACAGGATGTCGCTGGTGCTGACGCCGGCCTTCGACAGCTCGGTCATCGCGTTCGCGGCCTCAGTTGCCGAGTACGCCGTGTCTGCACCCGCATCGAGCGCTGCCTGCCTCAGCTGCCCCAGCTGAACGGCCGAAGCCATCGACGCAGCACCCACCGCCGACATCGCCTTGTCGAACTCCGCGGCCTTCGCCACTGCCAGCCCAAACCCGGCCACCATCGCGCCGCCGACCAGGGTCGCGCCCATGCCAATCGTCTCGAGCCCAGCCCGGGACTTCTTCGAGTGCAGATCGACCAGCGACCCGAACTGCGTCGTCTGCGCCGCAGCCGCCCGCATACCGGCCATGTATTGGGCGATGTCCGCCCGGATTGCTACCGAGACAGTTCTGTTCGCCATGATCCGACGGTCGAGCTAGTTCCCCCTTCAACGCGCACTGACTACCTAGTCAGGAACTAGAGGTGCGGCCCCCGCAAGTGGACGCGGGGACGACTGCGCCGACGACTACGCGCCCAAAGGACCACCCGACCCACGATTGGCTTCCCGAAGCGGTTCCGCTCGAGGCGGGTCGCGACCCGCCTGCGCACCAGGAAAAACCGCGGCGGCAAAAGCGCGTACGACCGACAAAAGGCAAGGGCGCATCGCACACGCCAAAGGCCTACCCGAACGCACTTCCAATCGGTTCGACCGACGCCAAACCCGGACCCGTCCTGCCAGAACGCCGAAACTTTGAGGAACTCTGCAGCGAGCAGTTCTCGCTGCAGAGTGACGCCGAGCAACCGGCCACCCGCCCGTCTGCTCAACAGACGGACCCGTCTCCGACAGAAGGCACCACTCACGTACCTCTTGTGGACCGCACAGGCCATGAGCACGTGGGGATAGTGGTCCCCAGCGTCTGCGCTTCTGGCCCAGAGCAGGTCCACCAAAGCAAGGACGCGATTTTGCTGAGCTCGGAAGGCATCCCGCTGCACCTCATGGAGCCACATACTGCGGTCCTCACCATGGGGAACGGAGTCCGGCCTCCATGCGCCCGTCTTTACGCCAATCATCCAGCGAATCGCCGCGCCATGCCGCGTGATCTCGGGACCTAATACATTGTAAACATCTCCACTGCGCAGTCGCCCTTGTAGAACCAATCCTGCGCAGAAATCAAGGAACGTGACCACATTCTGAACGGGACCAACAAACGCATTCTTCACAGCACGCGTATCATCCCAATCGAGCCCATCGATCTCGTCGGCGATGTGGCGGACGCGGTCGCGGGTTTCTCGACTGGCATAGCTGTAGTAGTCCTCTGGACCTCGAGCCAGCACTAAGCTCAGAGACCAATCGGGTGCGAGCTTGACCCACTCAGTCCTCACCTGGGCCACGAGGGCGATCCGACTCTGTTGAAGCGCCTTGCGACCGGTCAGCGATGAGGCGGCCGAGGCAAGAAGAGCGAGACCGGAGATGACAATCGGTAGCACTTGAACCCACGTCAGGCCTGCAGCTTCTGGTTGCACAAGGGAGAGAGTGGCTTACGGCTCCGACAAGACCATTCGGACACCCGTCAGGACCCGTGGGGGGTGACCCCCTGACCAAGATCATCCGGCCCACCGCCGGGAGGTGTCCGATCCCCCTCCGAGGGTCGGTTCCACACCGTCCCCCCGCAGCAACGAACCCCCGTCACGCCCGGTGACGGGGGTTCGCGTGCGCGTGACCCTAGCGGGGTCCGGACAGCGAGATGCCTCCCGACGGTGGCTCGTTGATCTTGAGGGCGGGCGTCACCCCCCACCCCCGTCACGCTGGGTTACAGCGCCACCGCGGCGCCGGCGAGGGCATTGACCTCCCACTCGCTGAGGCCCGCGACCTCCGCAGGCGGCTCGAGGGCGAACGCCATCTCCTCGTTCATGACGTCGCGGGCACGAGTGTGGGTGTGTGCGATGGCCCAGTAACGGTCGACCGCGGGCTCGATGGCGGGACGCGCAGCGCTGAACGCGTTGACCACGTCGGCGCATGACCGGTCGATAGCCGCCTCGGCGACTGCTCGTGCCATGAACTCGTCACCGGCGCGCTCAGCGCGCTTGAGGAGCTCGGCCAGCACGGGCTCGGGGTGCTGCTTGAGGATGTCGGAGCTGTTCGCTGCGTCGAGGGCGGACCTGACCCTGTCCTGCGCATCTCGCATGGCGACCGACGCGGTGGCACGGGTCGAGGCGTCAGCCCTCCAGCCCACGATGCCGTCAAGGCCGAACAGGTCGGACTCCAGCTTGCGGCGTTCGTCAGCCGCGTTGGTGTTGAGCCGCTCGCGCAGGGCCTTGGCCGCGTCGCGGTGGGCCACCCACGACCGGGCGATCTGCCGCTGCCGGGCCTCGAAGGTGAGGTCGCGGTTCGCTCGGATGTGGGTGGCCTCGGCGTCGATGGTCTTGCGGAGCTGGTCGAGGGCCTGGGTGGTGGTGGGGTCGAGTCGCATGGTGTCTCCGTTGGTCAGGCGGCCGGGGCCGGGGTCTTGAGCTGTCCGCTGGCGTCGACGTGGCCGGCGAGCTCGGCGGGCATCTGCATGCGCAGCTGCATCTGGGTGTCGAGGATCGAGTCGGCGTGGCTGACGCGGGACAGCTCGTCGACGTCGGCCTGCAGGTCCGGGCGGGCCTGGAGGTAGGCGGTGACGAGTTCGTTCCACGGGGCTGCCGACGGGCCGGCCATCTCGTAGGCGTGGGCGAACACGGCCCGCTCGAGCACCTTGTCGCCGGACCCGCGGGCCATGCTCAGCAGCTCGTTGGCCTGGTCGGCGTTCTGGATGCGTGAGGCGCGGTCGAGGGCGTCGCGGTAGCTGATGACGTCGGCGCCGAGGGCGTGTGGGGTGAGCCCGAACAGGCGGCGTTCGAGGTCGGCCTTGTGCTTGGTGTCGCGCTCCCGGATGCGGTCGTGCTCGGCGCGCAGCTGCTTGCTCGCGGCCTGGTGGACGCTGAGCAGATTGGCTCGCTTGCCTTCATCGCTGAGGTTGCGGTCGGCGCGGATGCGGTCGAACGCCTCTGCGGCCCGGGCGCGGATGCCTGCGGCGATCTCGCGGTCCTTGTCGGTCATCGGCATGGTGGTCTCCTTCACGCGGCCCGCTGCCGGCGGACGGTCTTGAAGTGCTCGAACTCCTCGCGGGTGACAAACCAGCGGCCGTGCTGTCGCTCGGCCCGCAGTCGGCCGGTCTCGATTGCCACCCGCACACCGCGGACGGTCATGTTGAGCCGGTCGGCTACGTCGCTGGTCGTCATCCACTGCGAGGGTGGCGCCTGTTCCTCGCGCTTCCCGGGCGCGCTTCCTGTCGCGGAATCGAGCCAAATGGCTCCCGACGTGGCGATGGCTAGGAGCACGTTGTCGACCTCGGGGTCAGCGCCTCGGTGGGCAACTCGTAGGTCGGTGAGGTTGGCGCGGGATGTCAGCCAGGCAGCCACCCGGCCGGGGACGATGACGAACGAGCCAGCGCCGAGGCCGTGCACGTAGTGCTGAGGGGGCCTCACGGGCAGGTCGGCGCTCATGCGCTGGCCCGTCCCGTCCCTGTGGTGGTCACGCTGGGTCGGGCCTCGATCGGCGTCGGCCGCCGTGTGGTGGCGGTGTCAATGCCGAGGGACGTGAGTCCACGGTCAGGTGACACCCGGTCATGCACGGGGTGCGTGCCGTTGTCGGGGTTTGTCTTACTGACGCGCACGCGTATGGGTGCCTTCTCAGAGCACCCATCGCCATCTTCCGGACCTGCTGAAGGGTGTCGCGGAAGGGTGCTCTCTGCCCGATACCTTCCGAGTCGAAAGGTTGCGCTCTCGGGGCACCCTTCAACGACCTGCGCGGCGTACTTGGAGACCTGCCCGTTGTGCCCGCCGGCCACCTTCACCAACAGGCCAGCCTTCGTCGCCTGACCAACGAGCACGGTCACCCGGTGGGGGCTAATGCCGAGCTCGTCGGCGAGCTGGTCTCGAGGGACCTTGACGTATCCGCGGTCCTCCATGTGCATGACCGCCATGAGCGCGAGCAGCTCACGGCAGGGTCCGGTCACGAGGCGGGTCCTCAAGACCTCGGCGTACCAGCGGTCACGAACCGTCCGCCGGCTCACCGGTCGACCGCCACAACCTCCACGAGGCGCCGGTTGCGGTGCTCGAGGATGGCGAGGAGGTCGTCAACGCGGTTGGTGGGGCAGCACCACTGCTTGCGAATGGGGCACCGCATCCGTGGGATGCCTGCGTCATCGAGCGCCCGGAGCAGGCCCTTTCCGCGCAGCCAGGCGGTTCGCCGCCCAACCTCGATAAGCACTGGGCTGGGGTCGCGCCCGAACAGGGCCATCTGGTCGCTCATGCCGCGACCCGCCCCAGGAGCGTCTTCGCGGCTGCGGACATGTCCCCGTGGTGGGTCAGCAGCGCGTAGGCCCGGAACCGCGTCAAACCGACTGGGTTGCCGCTCTCGGTGACCGGTAGCGGGGTGTTTGGGCTGTAGACGAACAGCAGCCCGTGCCGCACGGTCGCGGACACCGAGGACGTCGCCGCCGGGTGCAGCCACCTCGAGCCGTCGCTGTCCCCATCGCCCCCTGCGCATCGCCAGCCGTGGGCGCCCAGCACGTCGTTCCAGGAAGCCTCGGCGCTGTACCGGTCTGCGATCCCCGGTCCGGCGCCGATGGTCACCACCTTGGCGGGAGGCCGCTGGGGGGGCGCCTGTGGCGTCAGGAGCGTCAGTAGCCAGTCGGGCATCCGCTCAGGCCGACGAGGGCCGTCCTGCATCCGGTAGGGGTGGCCTGTGTCGGGGTGGATGCTGGGGGGGAGCACGCAGTAGCCGGCGTGGGTCTTGAGGTCGAGCCCGGACCCCAGGCCGGCCCCGGACAGCGGCCGGTCGGGGCAGCGCAGGTAGAAGTGCCTACCGCCGTCACCGCGGCCGGAGATGACCGTGAGGGTTGAGGGCAGGCGACCGTGCTCGCGAACGAGCGCAGTCATGTTGTCCGCTCCCCCAGACCGGGGGTCGACGTCGAGCACAGCGACGCCCTTGGGGACGCGGCCCCCGATGTTCGCGGTGGGGTTCTGCCGCCACCACTGACGGACCGTCTCAGCGTCGCTGGTGGCGTCGAGGACCCCGTGCCCGATGCGTCCGCAGGTGCCCTTGCAGACGCCCCAGAGCGGGTCGCCCTGCGGGTGGGCCGTCTTGAACAGGGGGGCCTTGCCGCGCAGCGGGAAGATCTCCCAGCCGGCCGCTGCGAGCTGCTGGGCGTGGTTGGCGATAGCGGTCACGCGGCGTCACCGCCGACCCACTGACGCAGCCACGCGCCGTGGCGCGATGGCCTGCGGGACTGCACGAAGCCCATGGGTCGGATGAGGCCAGCCCGAGCGGCTGCCATGAACTGCGCGCCGACCGCATTCGGGTTCGCGGGGTCGGGCACGCCCAGGGCCCGCACCTCGTCGGCCGTGAATTCCCAACCAGTCGACGCCCAGTAGGCGATGCCGGTCTGCCAACAGCTGCGCGTCCAGCCGTCGAGCGACTCGTCGGCCCGCGCAATGCCCTCATCGCGCAGCAGGCGGTTCAACTGCTGCAATGTGAGGAGTGCCGGGAGGGCTGGCGTTGCGGTAGTCTCGGCGGTGAGATTCTGCAGCTTGGCGGCGGCGTTCTCGGAGGGGTCGGTCCCTGTGGCGGGGGCCGACCTTTCGTTTGCGCTCACGCAGCCGCACCCCCGCTGGGGATGGAGCCGTGAAGCAGCAGCGCCAACTTCTCGCGTTGCTCATTCGTCAGCGGGGGTGCGCTGGCTAACGTCTTCTGGAGGTACTCGGAGATGCGCTGAGCTGCGAGTTCACGTCGAACGTCGTCAGCATTGGCCTTACCCCAGCGCACGGCCGCGCCGGCTCGAGCGGCGCTTGAACGAAGATCGGGACTACTTGCGGGCATGCGGGAACCCCTTGGGTTCCGGTCGCCCTACTTCATCCGGTTCGGCATTCCATGCCGGGCTCTACGTGCTGCTGTGACGATAGCAAAGAATCCGGGTTAGTCACACCCGCACTACGTAGGGCCGTCCGGGTTTTCCAGCCGAGAGATCTGCGAGCAAGGACCGCCCAGTCAGAAATCGATCGAGGTGGTCACACTTCAACATCGCCCCCATCTGATCGGGCAGCGCCGGATCGGCAACGTCATCGATCGACACGACGCGGGGCTTCCACCGCCGGGCACCGTCCAGAGTGCGGCTTGCGCGAGCAGTTGCTGCGGAACTCTTCGCATTTTTCTCGGGCGATGTGCGGTACTGGGGTAGCCAGACGAACAAGCCGTTAGGCGTCTGAAAGCACGTGAGAAGCGCACATCCACGCTGTCGGCAGTAGTACTCGAGGACGGCTGCCGGCCGACGCTGTGCGCGAGTCATGCTCGACCAGGCGGCCCCGAGCGCCTCGATCTCCTGCTGGCGAGCGAGGAGGGGGTCCGTCATGAGTGCCTCCAGTCGATGCCCACCGATTCGGGCTTGAAGGTGCGGGCACCCCGGCCCGGCGAGAACAGCGTCACGACCATGAGAGCGTCGATGACGGCGCGCTTTCGATCGAGGTCCAAAGCGTCCCAGACCGACGCCACGTCCCCGCCCGCAACGAGCTCTCCAAAGACCGACACCCTGCCTGCGTCCGCAAGGCGCTCCTCCGCCACCCGGAGAGCTTGACGGGCTCGTTCGCTACCGCGGGTCAGCTGGGCCTTGCTGATCGCCCCGTCCGCGAACAGGTCAGTTAGCTCGCCCAGGCGCGTCCTAAGCGCCGCCGCCTTCTCGCGCAGTGCGTTCAGGTCTGGAAGCGTCTCGTCGGTCAACATCAAGTCTGCGGCGTCTGGTTGCGACAGCCGGCCGATGACGAGCGCGGAGACAAGGTTGTCGACCGGTTCGGCCGCCCGAGACATGTGACCGCGGGTCTCGCTGCACCGGTAGGTACGCGGCCCTCGAGACGACCGGCCAGTGATGACGGGGCTGCCGCACCGGCAGAGAGCGAGGCCCGCCAGTAGGTACTTTCGCGCCGTGTCCGGCGTCGTCCGTCGCGTCGGATCCTCCAGCAGCGCCACGGCTGCTCGGTAGGTGTGCTCGGGGACGATGGCTGGCCAAGAGCCGGTTCCTACCTCCTCGCCGAGATGGACCACGAGTCCCGCGTTGCGAGGGTTCTTCAGCGTGTATCGGACCGCATCCGGTCGCCAGGCACCCCCGCGGGTGGTCGGAATGCTGCTGGCGTTCCACTGTGAAGCCAGTCCGCGAAGGCTGCCGCCGCCGAGGAGCTGCCGGTAGCCGTCTCGCAGCAGGGCTGCCTCGCTCTCGCGGACTTCGTGGCCGCCCGGTTCGTACCCGAAGGTTCGGTTTCCTCCTGCTCGCGGTGCCCCCATCTGGGCCCGTTGCAGGTTGGCGCGCTTCTGTCGCGCCGACTTCCGCTCGATCTCTCCACGGGCCACTGCGCCCTTGATCCGCGCAAACAGGCGGCCACCGTCGGTGGACAGATCGGCGTCACGCCGATGGTGGCGAGAGCAAGGCGGTTTTTGTCGGCCAAAGCAATGAAGTGCTCGAGCTCGATGGGCTGCCGGTGCAGGCGGTCAAGATCCCAGGCAACTACGGCCTGGATAGCCCCGCGTTCGATGTCGGCGAGCATCCGCGTGTAGCCCGGCCGCGCCTTGCTCGACGTCGCGCTCGTGTCGTTGTCGACGTATTCGACCGGCGTCCAGCCGCGGTCGGCGCAGAGCCGTAGGCAGTCCTCGCGCTGGCGTGCGACTGCGAGTCCCGACCCGTCTCGGTCGAGTGACTGTCGTAGGTAGACGCCGGCTTGCACGTGTGCAATGGTATCGGCACCGGCAGCTCGAAGACCTCCTCGGCGGTGACCACCCGCTCCCGGGCGGGGATGGCGGCGCAGAGGCAGTTGAGCATCGTGGTCTTGCCGGCCTGGGTGCCTCCGCTGACCAGGATGTTCAGCCCGGCCGCCACGGAGGCCTCGAGGAAGCGGGCGACCTGCGGGGTCAGCGTGCCCAAGGCCACCAGCTCGTCGAGGCTGTGCGCCTGCAGCACGAACTTGCGGATGTTCACCGCCATGTGCCGGCGGGTGATGTCGGGGATGACGACGTGCAGCCGCGAGCCGTCGGGCAGCGAGGCGTCGACGAAGGGGGTCGACATGTCGACACGTCGACCCGAGGTGCGCAGCATCCGCTCGACGAGGTCGGCCAGCTCGCCGGCGCCCAGGATCGTGGTGGTCAGCTCGCTGCGCCCGCGCCGGGCGACGAACACCCGACCGGGCTCGTTGACCCAGATCTCCTCGACCTCGGGGTCGTCGAGCCAGCGCTGCAGCGGCCCGAAGCCGGCCACCCGGTCGAGCACGTCGCGCAGCACGCCCTCGGGGTCCGCGATCGGCGGCAGCGAGGAGGACGACGCCCGGTCGGCGTAGTCGGCCACCACCTCGCGCACCAGCGCCCGCACCGGGCCCGGGTCGACGGCGGGGTCCAGGCCCCGGCGACGCACCAGCTCGCGCACCTCGGCGTCCACCAGGTCCAGCGCGGTCGCCGCAGCGGGCAGCACGGGCACGCACGACTCCCCGAGGTCGGACGACAGGACGCCCGGAACCTACGAGACCCACCGGGTCCGCGGAACCCGGATCACCCCCCCTGTGGATGAGGTGCGACCAGCCGTACCTGATCGGGTGACCCCCGCGTCAGCGCGCCGTGGCGCCCCCGACACGTAGCGTCAACGCACGGCACACCGAGCGGAGGTCCCCATGAGCGCGCAGACCGGCAGCCCCTCGCTGCTCGACACCGCGGTCGAGCGCTTCTACGCGCTGGTCGTCGCCGACCCGCAGCTGGCGCCGTGGTTCACCGGCGTCGACGTGGACCGGCTGCGCCGGCACCAGGCCGAGTTCCTCGGCGCCGCCCTGGACGGCGGCAGCACCCGGTTCGACCTGCGCCGCACGCACGCCGGTCTGGGCATCGACGACGCGGCCTACGACCGGCTGGTCGCCCACCTCGCCGCCGCGCTCGCGGAGGTGGGCGTCGACGAGGGCCACGTCCGCGAGCTCGCGGCCCTCGTCGACGGCCTCCGCGACCAGGTCGTGGAGGCCTGACCCCGGCTCAGTTCCTGTTGAGTCCGTGCCGGCGGGTGTCGAGCGCGGTCTTGAAGTGGCCCTCCGCGGCGTCGATCACCGTCCTGGGCGTTGCCGGGTCGAACACCCGGAGCAAGGAGAAGCTGAAGCTGGTCGGGTCCAGGTTCCGCAGCTCCACGTTCCCGCCGTGGCCGTTGGTCGCGTAGGCGCCCCAGCGCTGGCGAACACTCTCGGCACCGTCGGCCTTGCCGACGTAGTGACGCCCGTCCCGCGTGTCGGTGATCAGGTAGACACCGACCACGGACGACAGCGCGGTCCGCCATGCGGCGTACCGGTGCTCCCGCATGACCGCCTGGAGCTGTGCGTGGTCGAGCACGAGCCGGTCGAAGCCCGGGAACGGCACCGGTTGGGCGTCGGCGATCTCCAGGACCGGGTAACCGGCCGCCGTGGCGCCGGTCAGCCGCCACGTCCGCGGCGACCGCCACCCGACCACGAGGCGGTCCCTGAGGTCGGCGAGGTGGTCCGACACGGCCAGGTCGAAGGTGCGCTCCACCCCGTCCGTGGACAGCTCGCCGCGGTTCTCCAGCACGGACCACAGCCGGGCGCGGTCGCCCCCCTCCCGCATGAAGACCACCCAGAACCGCGGCGGGCTGGCCGGGAAGATGCGCGGCTGCGCAGATTGGCGCCGGGTGTACTCCAGGATCTCCTCGTGCGTCGAGTCGGCGTGCAGGCCCGGGAGCCCGGTGTCCTCGTGCTCGCGCACGAAGGCGTGCCGGATGGCCTGGGTCTCCTCGGGGTCGATGCCCGCGCTCCGCAGGACGTCGCCGACGACCAAGGGCATCTCAGAACACGAGGACGAGGCGGCCGCGGACGCCGCCGGCCTCCAGGCGGGCGTGGGCTGCGGCGGCATCGGCGACCGGCACCTCGTCGGCCACCCGCAGGGTCACCTCGCCCCGCTCGGCCTGCTGGCGCAGCAGGTCCAGCGCCGCGGTGTTCTGCCCGTAGTCACGGACGAAGACCGGCTCGAAGCGGACGCCCCGCGCCAGCGCGTCGTCCTCACCCCGGTAGCCGCGCACGGTGGTGACCACGCCGCCGTCGCGCACCACGCGCGCGCCCTCGGCGCCGAGCAGGGCGCCGTCGGCCAGGCCGTCGACCCCGCCCGGGTAGCGGTCGAGCACCGCGTCGGCCCATCCCGCGCCGCGCTCGAGCACGACGTCGGCGCCGAAGGATCGCACCAGCTCGCGGTCGGCCTCGGACGCATCGGCCACCACGACCAGCCCGTCGACCTTCGCCAGCTGCACGACGTAGCCGCCGAACGCGCCGGCCGCGCCGGTCACCGCGAGCACCTGACCGGGCGCGAGGCCCATGCGGTCCAGCGCCAGCCGGGCGGTCAGCCCGTTCATCGGCAACGAGGCGGCCTCGGCGTCGGAGACCCCGGCGGGCACCGGGACGACGGAGGCGGCCGGCAGCACGATCTGCTCGCGGTAGCCGCCGTGCGCGCCGCTGGGCACCACGATCGCCATCACCCGGTCACCCACCTGCAGGGGCGTGTCCGTAGCGGGCCCGACCTCGTCGACCACGCCGGCGACGTCCATGCCGGGGATCCACGGCATCTCCTTCGGCGCCTTCGGGTGCTGGGCGTAGGTGCCGTTGCGGGCGTAGGTGTCGGTCGGGTTCACCGCGGCGGCACGCACGGCCAGCCGCACCTCCCCCTCACCGGCGTGCACCTCGGGCACGTCGAGCAGGTGCAGGGCCTCGGGCCCGCCGAACTCGGTCACTCCGACAGCTCTCATGTCCGTGGCCAAGGCGGGGCACCCCCTCCCGGATTCCCACAGCAGGCCTGCAGCAACTCCTCTGCCCGCCGTCAGGCAACGAGCACACAGTCCCCGCCATGCCCCCGCTGACGGAGTCCTCCGGCGCCCCCCTGGCCGTCTCCCCCGTGCTCGACGTCGTCGTGCCGGTGCACGACGAGGAGGCCGACCTCGAGCAGTGCGTGCGCCGCCTGCACGCCCACCTGGCGACGCTGCCGTTCAGCCACCGCATCACGATCGCGGAGAACGCCAGCACCGACGGCACCGTCGCCGTCGCCCACCGGTTGGCCGCCGAGCTGCCCGGGGTCGTCGTCCGCATCGAGACCGAACCCGGCCGCGGCCGGGCGCTGAACCGGGCCTGGGCCGCCAGCGACGCCGCCGTGCTGGTCTACATGGACGTCGACCTGTCCACCGACCTCAACGCCCTGCTCCCGCTGGTCGCCCCGCTGATCAGCGGGCACTCCGACCTGGCCATCGGCACCCGGCTGGCCGGGTCGTCGCGGGTGGTGCGCGGGGCCAAGCGCGAGTTCATCTCCCGCAGCTACAACCTGCTGCTGCGCGGCACCTTGGCCACCCACGTCTCCGACGCCCAGTGCGGGTTCAAGGCCATCCGCGCCGACGTCGCCGCCCGCCTGCTCCCCCTCGTCGAGGACACCGGCTGGTTCTTCGACACCGAGCTGCTGGTGCTCGCCGAGCGGGCCGGGCTGCGCATCGCCGAGGTGCCCGTCGACTGGGTCGACGACCCCGACAGCCGCGTGCACATCGTCTCCACCGCCAAGGCCGACCTGGCCGGCATCGTGCGCATGTGGCGCGCCTTCACCACCGGCCGGCTGCCCGTCGCCGACCTGCGGGCCCAGATCGGCCGCGGCCCGCTGGTCGACCCCGACCTGGACGGCGTCCCCGCCGGGCTGGTCGGCCAGCTGGTGCGCTTCGCCGCCATCGGCGTCGTCTCCACGCTGGCCTACCTGGCCCTGTTCGTCGCGCTGCGGCACGGGATGGACCCCCAGCCGGCCAACTTCGTGGCCCTCGCGGTCACCGCGGTGGCCAACACCGCCGCCAACCGTCGCATCACCTTCGGCGTCCGCGGCCGCGGCGGTGCGGCCACCGCCCAGTTCCAGGGCCTGTTCGTGTTCGCGCTCGGGCTGGCCCTGACCAGCGGCACCCTCGCCGGGCTGAACAGCTGGGACCCGCACGCCCACCGCCTGGTCGAGCTGGGCTTCCTGGTCGCGGCCAACCTGGCGGCCACCCTGCTGCGCTTCGTGCTCTTCCGGGCCTGGGTCTTCCGCAGCCGCGCGCCGCACGAGCACCGCCCGCTGCCCGCGACGCTGGCCGACCTGCGGCCCGCCGTCCTCGCCGACACCGCTCGGTGAGCGCCGTCCTGGACCGGCCCGTGGCCGGGCTGCAGCCGGACCAGGCCGAGCTCCCCCCGCCGGCTCCCGACCGCGACCCGGGGTGGGTGCGGCCATGCCTGCTCGTGCTGCTCGGCGCCTCCGCCGCCCTGCAGCTGTGGGACCTGGCCGCCTCCGGCTGGGCCAACGCCTTCTACGCCGCCGCCGCCCAGGCGGGCTCGCAGAGCTGGACGGCGTTCTTCTACGGCTCCTCCGACGCCGCGAACGCCATCACCGTCGACAAGCCACCCGCCTCGCTGTGGGTCATGGGCCTCTCGGTGCGGCTGTTCGGGCTGAACCCGTGGTCGCTGCTGGTGCCCCAGGCGCTCATGGGCGTGGCCACCACCGGCCTGGTCTTCCTCGCCGTGCGCCGGGTCGCCGGCCCCGGCGCCGGGCTGCTGGCCGGGGCGGTCATGGCGACGACGCCGGTCGCCGTCCTCATGTTCCGGTTCGACAACCCCGACGCGCTGCTGGTCCTGCTGCTCACGGCGGCGGCGTACCTGATGACGCGCGCGCTGCAGTCGGGGCGTCGGGCCACCCTGGTCGGCGTCGGCGTGCTGATCGGTGCGGCGTTCCTGACCAAGACGCTGCAGGCCTTCCTCGTCGTCCCTGGCTTCGCCCTGGTGTGGCTGGTCTGCGCCCCGGTGTCGTTCCGACGGCGGCTGGTCGACCTGCTGTGGGCCGGGCTGGCCGTGGTCGCCGCCGGCGGCTGGTGGGTGGCGGTCGTGGAGCTCGTGCCGGCCGACTGGCGGCCCTACGTCGGCGGCTCGCAGGACGACTCGGTCTGGCAGCTCATCTGGGGGTACAACGGACTGGGCCGGCTGACCGGTGCGGAGACCGGCTCGGTCGGCGGCGGTGCGGGCTGGGGCGAGACCGGTCTCGGGCGGCTGTTCGACGTCGAGATCGGCGGCCAGATCGCCTGGCTGCTGCCGGCCGCCCTCGTGCTCGGCGTCGCCGGGCTGGTCGTGCTGGGCCGGGCCCGGCGCACCGACGTGCGGCGCAGCGCACTGCTGGTCTGGCTGGCCTGGCTGCTGGTCACCGGCCTGGTCTTCAGCCTGATGGCCGGCATCTTCCACGCCTACTACACCGTCGCGCTGGCACCGGCGGTCGCCGCGGTCACCGGCATCGGCGGCGGGCTGCTGTGGGCCCTGCGGGACGCGTGGTGGGCCCGCGGCGTGCTGGCCGTCGTCCTGGCCGGCACCGGTGCCTGGTCGTGGGTGCTGCTCGGGCGCACGCCGGAGTTCGTGCCGTGGCTGGCCCCCGCCGTCCTCGCGGTGGCGCTGGTCGCCGCGCTCGGCCTGCTCGTGGTCCACCTGCACCGCACCGTCGCCGTCCTCGTCCTGACCGCGGCCGCAGCGGCCGCGCTCGGGGGGCCGACCGCCTACGCGGTGCAGACGGCCGGCACCGCCTACGCCGGGTCGATCGTCACCGCCGGACCCGACGGCGTCACCGGCACCGGCCGCAACGGGCACGCCCCGGGTGCGCCGCGCCCGGACACCGGCCACCCCCCGATCAGCGCCCACGGCACCCTCATCGGCGCGAGCGACCCCGGCCCGCAGGTGGTCGAGGCGCTGCACCAGAACGCCTCGACCTACACCTGGGTGGCCGCCGCCGTCGGCTCGCAGGTCGCCGCGGGCTACCAGCTGGCCAGCGGCGACCCGGTGATGGCCCTCGGCGGGTTCAACGGCAGCGACCCGACTCCGACCCTCGCCCAGTTCCAGCGCGACGTCGCCGAGGGCGACGTCCACTGGTTCGTCGCCGGCAGCATCGGGCGCAGCGGCAGCGGTTCGGACGACGCCGAGCAGATCGCCGCCTGGGTCGAGCGCTCGTTCCCCGCCACCACGGTGGACGGCATCGAGCTCTACGACCTCACCCGGGCGGTCCGCTGACGCTGCCCCACGGCGCGAACAGCCGGCGCGCCGTGGCGTCGGGGGTGCGGTAGGTCAGCGTCGACCCGTCGTGCAGCAGCACCGACACCACCAGCGGCTCGGCCGGGCCGGGGTGCTCGGGGCCGGTCAGCACGACCGCGCTGATCTGCTCGCCCCGGACCCGGCGGCCCGGGTGCTGCCGGCCCCGGGCGCGGAACCGGGCGATCCGCACGGCCGAGAACAGCAGCAGGCACAGGCCCACGACGGCGAGCACCAGACCCGACACGCCCCCCACCCCGTCGAGCCGGCCGGCGGCCAACGACAGCAGCACCAGGACCCCGAACCCGCCGAGCAGGAACAGCAGCTGGGGGCGCGGGTCGGCGGAGTCACCGATCGGCTGGGGTTGCTCGACCCAGCCGTCGTCGTCGACCGCCAGCCGCCACCGGTCGCCCGCGGCGTCCTCGGCCGAGACCCACCCCCGTCTGCTCACCCCTTGAGCATGTACTCCTTGAGCAGGCCGCGGCTGATGATGGTCTTCTGGATCTCGCTCGTGCCCTCGCCGATCAGCAGGAACGGGGCCTCGCGCATGAGGCGCTCGATCTCGTACTCCTTGGAGTACCCGTAGCCGCCGTGGATGCGGAAGGACTGCGTGGTCACCTCGGCGCAGTACTCGCTGGCCAGCAGCTTGGCCATGCCGGCCTCGACGTCGTTGCGCTTGCCGCTGTCCTTGAGCTTGGCCGCGTTGACCATCATCAGGTGGGCGGCCTCGACCTTGGTGGCCATCTCGGCCAGCTGGAAGGCGATCGCCTGGTGCTGGGCGATCTTCTTGCCGAAGGTCTCGCGCTGCTGGGCGTAGGCCACGGCCAGCTCGAAGGCCCGGATCGAGATGCCGCAGGCCCGGGCCGCGACGTTGACCCGGCCGACCTCGACGCCGTCCATCATGTGCGCGAAGCCCTTGCCGGGCACGCCGCCGAGGATGTCCTCGGCCTTGGCCCGGTAGCCGTCGAACACCAGGCTGGTGGTGTCCACGCCCTTGTAGCCCATCTTGTCGATCTTGCCGGGGATGGACAGCCCCGGCACGACCTCGCCGAAGCCGGTGGGCTTCTCGACCAGGAAGGTCGTGAGGTTCTGGTAGGGCTTCTCGGCGCCCTCGTCGGTGCGCACCAGCGCGGCGACCAGCGTCGAGCTGCCGCCGTTGGTCAGCCACATCTTCTCGCCGTCGATCACGTAGTCGCCGTCGGCGTCCTTCTTGGCCCGGGTGCGGATCGCCGCGACGTCGGACCCCAGGCCGGGCTCGCTCATCGAGAACGCACCGCGCACCTCGCCGGTGGCCATGCGCGGGAGGTAGCGCTGCTTCTGCTCGTCGGTGCCGTGCTGGATGAGCATGTAGGCGACGATGAAGTGGGTGTTGATGACGCCCGAGACGCTCATCCAGCCGCGGGCGATCTCCTCGACCACCAACACGTAGGTCAGCAGGCTCTCGCCCAGGCCGCCGTACTCCTCCGGGATCATGAGCCCGAACAGGCCCATCTCCTTCATCCCGTCGACGATCTCCTGCGGGTAGGTGTCGGCGTGCTCGAGCTCCTGGGCGCGCGGGATGATCTCCCGGTCGACGAACCGGCGGACCGTGGAGAGGATCTCGGTCTGGATCTCGGTCAGGTCGGCGGTCTGGGCCAGGCGGGTCATGGGTGCTCCTCGCGGGGACGACGGTGTCCGGGGTTACCGGTGAGTATGGCCCAGCGACCGTCGCCTCCCCGGTGGGCTGCATCACCTCTGCCAGGCTGTGCGGCGAACCCCAGGAGGACCCCATGAGCCAGGACGACGGCTTCTACCGCGGCGACCCGCCGGTGCAGTCCACCCAGGGCGCCGTGCCCCCGCCGGCGTACGGGCCACCCCCGGCCTACGGCCCGCCGCCCGGCTACGGACCCCCGCCCGGCTACGGACCCCCGCCGGGCTACGGCCCACCCCCGGGCTACGGGCAGCCGGTCTTCGTGGTGCGGCGGCCGACGAACACCACCGCCATCCTGGCGCTGGTGTTCGCGTTCGTGTTCCCGCCGGTCGGGCTGGCCCTGGGCATCTCCGCCCGGCGCACGGTGCGGCACACCGGCGAGGAGGGCGACGGCCTGGCGCTGGCCGGCATCGTCGTCGGCTCGATCGGGACGGCGATGTACGCGCTGCTGCTCATCACCTGGGTCTGGGCCGTGGTGACCGTGGCCAGCTTCGGCCCCTGAGCACCGAGGTCGGGACAGGGGCCGAAGCCGGCGGGGCCTCAGTCCTCGGGCGGGGTGAAGCTCGAGGTGCGGCCCATGCCGGCGGCACGGCCCTTGCCGGCGATGACCAGGGCCATCTTGCGACTGGCCTCGTCGATCATCTCGTCGCCGAGCATCGCCGAGCCCTTCTTGCCACCGGCCTCGCTGGTCGCCCACTCGTAGGCGTCGAGGATCAGCTCGGCGTGGTCGTAGTCCTCCTGCGAGGGGGCGTAGATCTCGTTGGCCGCGTCGATCTGGCCCGGGTGCAGCACCCACTTGCCGTCGAACCCGAGCATCGCCGAGCGCTTGGCGACCTCCTCGAACGCGGGCACGTCGCGCACCTGCAGGAACGGCCCGTCGATGGCCTGCACGCCGCGGGCGCGGGCGGCCATGAGGATCTGCATGAGGATGTAGTGGAACGGGTCGCCCGGGTAGTCCGGGTGCAGCGCGCCCACGACCAGCGACTTCATGTTGATCGAGGCCATGAAGTCGGCCGGGCCGTAGATGATCGTCTCGATGCGCGGGCTGGCGAACGCGATCTGGTTGACGTTGATCAACCCCTGCGCGGTCTCGATCTGCGCCTCGATGCCGATCTTGCCGACCTCGAGGCCGTTGGCCTTCTCGATCTGGGTCAGCAGCATGTCCAGCGCCTGCACCTGACCGGCGTCCTGGACCTTCGGCAGCATGATGCAGTCGAGGTTCGCGCCGGCGCCGCCGACGACCTCGATGACGTCCTGGAAGGTCCACTCCGTCGTCCAGTCGTTCACCCGGACGGTGCGGATCTTCTCGCCCCAGCCGCCCTCGTTCAGGGCCGCGACGATGTTCTTGCGGGCGCCGGGCTTGGCCAGCGGCGCGCAGGCGTCCTCCAGGTCCAGGAACACCTGGTCCGCCGGGAGGCCCTTGGCCTTCTCCAGGAACCGGGGGTTGCTGCCCGGGACGGCGAGGTTGGAACGGCGGGATCGGAGCTCGGCCACGGTGCCTCCACGATCGACGATGGTTACCGGAGAGTAACCAAGGCTCGTCAGGTCAGCGGCTCGACCACCGTCGGGGGCCGCGACGCCCGGACGACGAGGGCCACCCCGACCACCACCAGCGCCATCCCCGGCAGTGCGAGCAGCGGCGGCAGCTGCTGCAGCAGCACCAGGGCGACCAGCAGGGCGCCGGGCACCTCGAGCAGGATGGCCAGCCCCACCACGGTCGGCCCCACCGTAGAGAGCACCAGGTTGAACAGGGTGTGGCCCAGCAGCTGCGCCACGACGGTGATGCCGGCGATCAGCCACCAGTCGCGGGCGCTGAACCCGGTCAGCGGCACCCCGACCGCCAGCGCGGCGACCGCCACCACGACCGCGCACGTCGAGTAGCAGACCACCGCGTAGGCCGACGTCGACAGCGTCTGCCGCGCCTTCGCCCCGGCCAGCACGTACCCGGCCGCCGCGATGGCCCCGAGCAGCGCCAGGCCGTCACCGGCCAGGGCGGTCCACGACACGGTGACGTCGACCCCAGCGATGAGCGCCACCCCGCCGACGGCGAGCACCAGCCCCCACCAGACCTGGGCGGGCAGCCGCACCCCCGACAGCCGCGCGGCCAGCGCCGTCCAGATCGGGGTCGTGGTGACCAGCGCGATCGACGCCGCGACCGTCGTCATCGACAGGCTCGGCAGCCAGGCCGCGAAGTGCCCGGCCAGGAAGAGCCCGCCGACCACCGAGCTGAGCAGGTCGCGCCAGCGCAGGCCGCGCGTGGCCGCCCGCTCCCGGGTGAGCAGCACCGGCAGCAGGGCCGCGGCGCCGGCGGCGTTGCGCCAGAAGGCGATGGCCAGCGCCGGGGCGGCGACCAGCGCGGTCATCGGCCCCGACAGCGAGACGCCGACGACCGCCACGGCCATGATCGCGACGTCCCGGCCGCCGGGCCGGTGCAGGGCCCATGCGTCGGTGGAGCTCATGCGGGCACGGCGATCGTGCCGCGCGAGACCGGGTGCACGTCGCCGGCCACGGTCGCCGCGACCACCCGGCCGCCCTGCACCGTGACCGTGCCGTCGAGCACAGAGGGCCGGAGCAGCGCAGCGCCCTGGTGCAGCCGGTAGGTCGTCGTCCCCTCCCCCACCAGGCCCTCGGCCGCGAGCCAGACGCCGGTGCCCAGGGCCGCGGACCCGGTGGCCGGGTCCTCCTCCCAGGCCAGGCCGCCGGCGAACACCCGCACGGTGTGCTCGCCGTCCGCACCCCGGGCCAGCACCGAGACCCCGCCGTCGACGTCGGGGAGCAGCGCCGCCAGCGCGCGGCGGTCGGGCACGGCGCGGTCGAGTGCGGCGGGGTGCACGTCGAGCTGGGCGAACTCCAGGCCGCAGCCGACCACGGGGGCCGGCCGGCCGGTGACGTCGCCGGGACCCAGCCCGACGGCGGCGGCGAGCGCCGCCGGGTCGGGGCCGGGGCGCATCTGCACCGGGCCGCCGGTGAGCCGGGCACCGGTGGCGGTGACCTCGACCGGGACGACGCCCGCGCCGCAGTCCTGCAGGACCGTGCCGGGGGTGAGCATGCCCAGGCGCACCAGCGTGTGCGCGGTGCCCACGCTGGGGTGCCCGGCGAAGGGCAGCTCGGTCTCGGTGGTGAAGATCCGCACCCGGTACCCGCCGTCGTCGACCGCGGTGACGAACGTGGTCTCCGACAGGTGGAACTCCCGCGCCAGCGCCTGGCACTGCTCGGTGGTCAGGTCCGCGGCGTCCAGGACGACGGCGAGCGGGTTGCCGGCGAAGGGCCGGGGGGCGAAGACGTCCACGACCTCGAAGCGCAGCACGGGCGCGACGGTAGCCTCCACCTCCGTGACCACGGCGACGCGAGCGTACGTCTCCCGCCTGGCGGGGTTGACCGTCTTCGACCCCGACGGCGACCGGGTCGGCAAGGTCCGCGACGCCGTGGTGGCCCTGCGCGTGGGGCCGGCCGCACCGCGGGTGCTCGGCCTGGTGCTCGAGGTGGTCGCCCGCAAGCGGATCTTCCTGCCGATGGGCCGGGTGACCCGCATCGACTCCGGCGCGGTGGTGCTGTCCACCGGCACCCTGAGCCTGCGGCACTTCGAGCAGCGCGCCGGCGAGACCCTCGTGCTCGGCCAGCTGCTCGACCGCCGGGTGCAGCTGCTGGAGGACGACCGGCCCGGGGTCGTCGTCGACGCCTCGATGGAGCAGATGCGCACCGGCGACTGGGCGCTCACCCGCCTGGCGGTGGCCGAGCCCGGCCGCTTCGGCCGCCGCGGCCAGCTGCACCAGGTGGCCTGGGACGAGGTCGAGGGGCTGGCCCTGGAGGCCACCGGGCAGAGCGCGGAGGCCCTGCTGGCCACCTACCGCGAGCTCAAGCCGGCCGACCTCGCCCACGCCCTGCAGGGCCTGCCGGCCAAGCGCCGCATGGAGGTCGCCGACGCCCTCGACGACGAGCGGCTGGCCGACGTGCTGGGCGAGCTGCCCGAGGACGAGCAGATCGCCATCCTCGGCACGCTGGAGGACGACCGCGCCGCCGACGTCCTGGAGGAGATGGACCCCGACGACGCCGCCGACCTGCTGGGCGAGCTGACCGACGTCGACCGCCTGCGGCTGTTGAGCCTGATGGAGCCCGACGAGGCCAAGTCGGTGCGCCAGCTGCTGGAGTACTCCGAGGACACCGCCGGCGGCATGATGACCAGCGAGCCGGTGGTCCTGGCCCCCGACGCCACGATCGCCGAGGCCCTGGCCCGGGTGCGCGCCGAGGAGATCACGCCCTCGCTGGCCAGCCAGGTGTACGTGTGCCGCCCGCCGTCGGCCACCCCCACCGGCCGCTACCTGGGCCTGGCGCACATCCAGCGGCTGCTGCGCGAGCCCCCGTTCACGCTGGTCTCCGGGGTGCTCGACGACCTCGAGCCGCTGCGCCCCGAGGCGCCGCTGGCCGAGATCACCCGCTACTTCGCCACCTACAACCTGGTGGCCGCCCCGGTGGTCGACGCAGCCGGCCGGCTGCTGGGGGCCGTGACCGTCGACGACGTCCTCGACGCGCTGCTGCCCACCGACTGGCGCAACCGGGACCGTCGTGGCTGAGCCGCGCGAGGTGCACCGTGGCTGACGACCGTCGAGCCGACGCCGACCGGCGGGCCGACCTGCAGCTGGACCAGCCCTCGGGCACGCGCAGCTTCGCCCAGTTCCTGAACTTCAACCCCGACGCGATCGGCTACTACGCCGAGAAGATCGCCCGGTTCCTGGGCACCGGCCGGTACCTGGCGATCCAGACGATCATCGTGATCATCTGGATCGCGATCAACGTCGTCTGGGTGTCGATGCGGTTCGACCCGTACCCGTTCATCCTGCTGAACCTGGCCTTCTCCACCCAGGCCGCCTACGCCGCGCCGCTGATCCTGCTGGCGCAGAACCGGCAGACCGACCGCGACAAGGTGCAGATCGAGGAGGACCGCGCGCGGGCCGCGCAGACCCGCGCCGACACCGAGTTCCTGGCCCGCGAGCTGGCCTCGCTGCGGGTCGCGATCGGCGAGCTGGCCACCCGCGACTTCATCTCCCGCGAGCTGGACCGGTTGGCCCCGCCCGACGACGACGCCGCCGCGCGCCGCAAGAAGGAGCGCAAGCGCAAGCGCGAGCAGCAGGCCCGGGACAACGCTCCCGACTGAGCTCAGCGCACGACGCGCAGCGTGCCCAGCGTCGGGTCGGCCGCGTAGGCGATCCGCACGCCGGCGTCGCGGGCGGCCAGCAGGGCGCTCAACGCCGCGGCGGTCACCCGCTCGCCGGGCGCCAGCACCGGGATGCCCGGCGGGTACGGGGCCACGAGCTCGGCCGACACCCCGCCCACCGCGGCGGCGAGCGGGACCGCGACGGCGTCGGCGAAGAACGCCGCCCGGGGGACGAGCACCTGCTCGGGCTCGACGCCGTAGACCGCTGCCCCCACCACCGGCCGGGGTGCCCCCCGGTGCCGCTGGACCGATGCCGCGACCGCCTCGGCGAACCGGCCCAGGGTGGCGTCGTCGTCGGCGAGCGACACGACGCCGACGAGCAGGTCGCGCTCGGCGGCCTCCACGGGCAGCCCGGCGGCGAGCAGGTCGCGCTCGACCGCGAGACCGTCGGCCCCGGTGCCCGGCAGCAGCAGCGTGAGCTTGAGCGGGTCGACGTGCGGCCCGTCGAGCACCACCGACCCGGGGACGGCGGCCAGCCGGTCGCGGGCCCGGCGCGTGGCCGCGATCGCCGTCCCGAGCAGGTCGGCGCCGTCGCGGGCCAGCAGCGCCCGGGCCGCGTCGGTGCTGGCCAGCACGGCACCGGCCGGACTGGTGGTGGCGGTGGCCTCGACGCCGGCGTCCAGCCGGGCCGGGTCGACCCGCTCGGTGCGGGCCAGCACGAGCGCGGCCTGGCTCCAGGCCGGCAGGGTCTTGTGCGCGCTGGTGACCAGCACGTCGGCGCCCAGCTGCAGGGCGTGCCGGGGCAGGTCGGGGTGGAACCCGGCGTGCGCGGCCCACGCGCCGTCCACCACCAGCGGGACGTCGTGGTCGTGCGCCGCCGCGGCCAGCCCCGCCACGTCGCCGACCGTGCCGACGTAGGAGGGGTCGCCCACGAACACCGCACGGGCCCGCGGGTGCTCGGCCAGGGCCCGGGCGACCGCGGCGGGTGGCACGCCCAGCGGCAGCCCGGTGGCCGGGTCGACGTCCGGCCGCACCCACACCGGGGTCAGCCCGGCCAGCACGAGACCGATCAGCAGCGAGCGGTGCAGGGTGCGGCTGACCACCACCTCGTCACCGGGTCGACCCACTGCCAGGGCGACGGCCTGGTTGGCGTGGGTGGCCCCGCCGACGGAGAACCGGCAGACGTCGGCGCCCCACAGCGCGACGGCGCGGGCCTCGGCGTCGGCCAGGACGCCGGCGGACAGCTTCATCGTGTCCAGCCCGGCGTACAGGGGGACGTCACCGGCCACGACGTCGCCGACGAGGTCGTGCCGCTGCTTGTGCCCGGGGATCGTGAACGGGGTGGGCGCCTGCTCCTGGAAGCGCAGCCAGGCGTCGAGCAGCGGGGCGTCGCCCCGCAGCCCGCGGGGGTCAGTGGCCACCGGCCAGCTCCGAGAGGTTCCGCAGCTGCTTGCGCATCATGACGAGGTCGCCCCAGCACAGTGCCCGGTCGACCGGCCGGGGCAGCCGCCGGACCCGCAGCACGCCGAGCAGCCGGCTGCCGACCGGTCCGGGGGTCACCACGTACCCGAGGACGACGTCGCCCAGCGCCCGCGACACCGGCCCACCGGGGGCCGCGAGGGTGACCTGCTCCCCCGGCCGCACCGACGCGATGCGGAACACCCCGGCCATCCGCTGGCCGACCTCCAGGTGCTCCAGGCCCGGCGTGAGCGTGCGCGGGCTGCGCCGGCCCAGGTTGTCGACCAGGTCGTAGCTGTAGGGCGCCGCCCGCAGCTGGCACACCCACCGCCAGGTCACCGCCGGCGGTGCCTCGACGTCCACCCCGCGCAGCCACCGGCCGGGGGCGTCGGGGGCCCGCTCGTCGGCGTCGTACCGACGGGCCACCTCGGCCGGGGTCACGCCCCACCGGTCGGGGCTCATGCGAAGTACAGGTGGTGGTGCAGCCGGCAGCCCGGGTTGAAGGCCGCGCCGCAGGAGGGGCACCCGTCGGCGTCGACGTAGTCGGTGACCGACAGCGTGCTCCGGCAGACCCCGCACACGACGGCGTGGGCGCCGCGGTCGTCGGCCGGCCACACCACGGCGGGGTGGTCGGCGCACGCGGCGTGGCACAGGTGGCAAGCCCAGAACGGGGTGCAGCAGGCGAACCGGATGGCCACGACGTCGAGCTCGGTGCGGTAGTGCTCGCAGCGGCTCTGCCCGTCGACCAGCCGTCCGCCCAGCTCGACCTCGGCCATGCGCCGACGGTAGATCACGCCAGCACGTGCACCAGTGCCCCGGTCGCCCCGGCCAGCAGGAGGACGACGACGAACGGCGCCCGCAGCGCCAGGGCGAGCGCGGCCACCGCGAGCCCGGCCAGCCGGCCGTCGACGACGAGCTGCGACCCCGACGTCGCGGCCTGGACGGCGACCAGCGCGGCCAGCAGCGCGGCCGGCACGAAGTCGACCACCCGGCGCACCACCGGGTGCTCCACCCACGCCGCCGGCACGCTGAGCCCGGCCAGCTTCAGCAGGTAGCAGCCCAGGCACGCAGCGAGCACCGCGAGCCAGGTGGCGCTCACCGCCGCCACCCCCCGGCCAGCGCCACGGCCACGACCGCGGCGATGACCTGGACCCCGGCCGGCACGAACGGCGTGAGCACCAGCGCGACCACCGCCCCGCCGAGGGCCACCCGCCGCTGCGCCGCCGGTTCGGCCTGCGTCTGGGGCACGGTCCGCTGCAGCCGCGGCCACAGCAGGGCCAGGAAGGCAGCCGGCACGACGGCGTCCAGGGCGGCCAGCCAGGGCCCGGTCAGCGCGTCGGCGCCCAGCGCACCCAGCAGGGTGGTGGCGTTCCAGCCCAGGAAGATCGAGCCCCCGCCGACGGTGAAGGCCAGCCGGGCGTTCTCCCGGTCGGGCGCGGCCAGGGCCAGCGCGGTCGACTCGTCGATCACCAGGTGCGCCGTGCCCAGTCGGCGCAGGCCCCTGCGCGGCTGCAGCAGCGGCACCAGCCGGACCCCGTACACGGTGTTGCGGGTCCCCAGCAGCACCGCGCTGCCGACGGCGGCGAGCACCCCGCCCCCGGCGCCGAGCACCCCCACGAGGGCGAACTGCGACGCCCCGGTGAACATGAGCAGCGACAGCGCGCAGGCCTGCCAGGCGTCGAGGCCGGCGGCCACCGCGGCCGCGCCGAACGCGGCGCCGTAGAGGCCGACGGCCACGCCGAGGCCGAGCGCGTCGCGGATCGTCGCCCGACGGGCGGCAGCGGCGTCGGTCACTGGGCCGACTCTAGGTCCGGCGCCGGACGTACAGTGGTCGGTGGTCTGCAGCGCGGGTCGCCGCCCCCACCGGGGCGCGGGCGACCGCGACGACGCGGACCCCCACCGATGCGAGGAGACACACCACCGCATGTCCGACACGCTGACCGGCACCCCGGCCGCCGACGCGGTCAACGCCGCCCTGGCCACGGTGCAGGACCCCGAGATCAACCGCCCGCTCCCCGAGCTGGGCATGATCAAGGAGGTCCGCATCGGCGCCGACGGCCTCGTCGAGGTCGACGTCTACCTCACCGTGTCGGGCTGCCCGATGCGCGAGACCATCACCAGCCGGGTGACCGAGGCCGTGTCCGGCGTCGCCGGCGTGACCGGCGTCAAGGTCGGCCTCGACGTCATGAACGACGAGCAGCGGGCCGAGCTGCGCAAGACCGTGCGCGGCACCGACGCCCCCGAGGCCGTCATCCCCTTCGCCCAGCCCGGCTCGTTGACCCGCGTCTACGCGGTCGCCTCCGGCAAGGGCGGCGTCGGCAAGTCCAGCGTCACGGTCAACCTCGCGGCCTCCCTGGCCAAGCGGGGGTTGAGCGTCGGCGTGGTCGACGCCGACATCTACGGCCACTCGGTGCCGCGCATGCTGGGCGTCGGCGACCTGCCCACCCAGGTCGACAACATGATCATGCCGCCGCAGAGCTACGGCGTGAAGGTCATCTCGATCGGCATGTTCACCCCGGGCAACACCCCGGTCGTGTGGCGCGGGCCGATGCTGCACCGCGCACTGCAGCAGTTCCTCGCCGACGTCTGGTGGGGCGACCTCGACGTCCTGCTCATGGACCTCCCCCCGGGCACCGGCGACGTCGCGATCTCGGTGGCCCAGCTGGTGCCCAACGCCGAGATCCTGGTCGTCACCACCCCGCAGCAGGCCGCCGCCGAGGTGGCCGAGCGCGCCGGGGCGATCGCCACGCAGACCCACCAGCAGGTGGTCGGCGTCGTGGAGAACATGTCGTGGCTCGAGCTGCCCGACGGCTCGCGCATGGAGCTGTTCGGCTCCGGCGGCGGCCAGGCGGTCTCCGACGCGCTGACCAAGACGCTGGGTGCGCGCGTGCCGCTGCTGGGCCAGATCCCGCTGGACACGCGGCTGCGCGAGGCCGGCGACGCGGGCGCCCCGATCGTGCTGGCCGAGCCCGACGCCCCGGCGGCGCAGGCGCTGGAGAAGATCGCCGAGGGCCTCGCCGTCCGCTCGCGCGGGCTGTCGGGCATGTCGCTGGGCCTCACCCCGGTCCGCCGGTAGGCAGAACGGGCCCTACGGCGCCGGCGTCAGGTGGCGTCGGTGTCGTAGGGGGCGGGTCGGGAACGGTCGCGGACGACCCGGACCGGCCGGGAGACCGCGGCCTGGGCCGGCGGGGTGTCGCCGTCACCCATGAGCTGGTCGCGGATGAACGTCTTCGGGTGGTACTTGCGCAGGTCGAGGTCGCGCAGCTGGTCGAAGTCGTCGCCCAGGCTGTCGTGCAGCTGGCCGCGCACCCCGGTGATCGCCTCGCGGGCCTTCTTCAACCCCTGCGCGGCGTCCCGGGCCAGGGTGGGCAGCCGGTCGGGCCCGAAGATGAACAGCGCTGCCAGCCCCAGGACGACGATCTCGCCCCAGCCGATCGAGTCGAACACCGGTCCCCTCCCCCTCAGGCCGTGGTGAGCGTGGCTTGCACCTGCGTGGACGATGATCCACCGCGCACCAGCTCGACGGTGACCGTGTCGCCGGGCCGCTTGCTGTCCACGGCCACCTGCAGCTCCTCCGAGCTGCCCACCGGGGCGCCGTCCACGGCGATGATGACGTCCTGCTCCTCGATGCCGGCCTCGGCGGCGGGGCTGCCGGGCTCGACGTTGACCACGAGGGCGCCGTCGCGGGTGCCGTCGGTGACCGAGCGGGCCTGCACCCCGAGCGAGGCGTGCACCGCCGTGCCCGTGCTGATCAGCTGCTCGGCGATGTCGCGGGCCTTGTCGACCGGGATGGCGAAGCCGAGGCCGACCGACCCACCGCTGGTGCTGGCGATCGCGGTGTTGATGCCGATGACCGCACCGGTGGCGTCGACCAGCGCACCGCCGGAGTTGCCCGGGTTGATGGGCGCGTCGGTCTGGATCGCGCTGATCACGGCGTTGGTGTCGCTGCCCTCGCCCGAGAGCCGCACCGGCCGGTCGAGTGCGCTGACGATGCCGCTGGTGACCGTGCCCGACAGCCCCAGGGGCGAGCCGATGGCCACCACGGGGTCGCCGACGACGACGTCGGTGCCGGTCGCCAGCGCCGCGGCCACCAGGCCGGGCTTCTCGACCTTGAGGACGGCGATGTCGCTGGCCGGGTCGCGCCCGACGATCTGGGCCGCCGAGCCGCTGCCGTCGGAGAAGATCGCCCGGATCTCGGCGCCGTCGACGTCGGCGGCGCCGGAGATGACGTGGTTGTTGGTGACGATGTAGCCGTTGTCGGCGTCGACCACCACGCCGGAGCCCGTGGCCCCGGACTCGCCGACCCGCACCTCGATGGACACCACGGCCGGGCTGACCTGCTCGGCGATGCCGGCCACCGAGCCGGGTTCGCGGGTGATGCCGGGCTCGACCTCCGACAGCCGGGTGTCGGCGGTGATCAGCGGCTGCTCGCTGGCGGTGCGGCCCAGGTACCAGCTCAGGGTGCCGCCCAGCGCCGCGACGAACAGCAGGGCCAGGACGGCGACCACCGCCACCGGCACGGACACGTCGGACAGCCGCAGGCGCCGGCGGCCCTTGCGGTCGACCACCACCGGCCCGGGCTGCTCGGACTCCTCGACGTACTCGGCGGGGCGGCCCAGGGAGGTGGGGGCGGCGGGGTCACGCCACGGGTCGTCGGCGGCGTCGGCCTTCCACCACGGCCCGCTGGAGGTGCGGCGGGGGCCGGGGCGACCGCCCGGGGGCAGGCCGAGACCGCTCTGGCCCTCGCGCGGGGCGAACGCCCGCAGCACGGCCTCCGGCGGCGGGGCCAGCGGCGGGCGCGGGCGGGCCAGGGGCCGCCCACCGGCGAAGGAACCCTCGACGTCGACGGGTCGGCCGAACGCGGCCTGCTGCTCGGGCGGCGGCGGCACCGGGCGGTTGCGCGGCCGCGGAGGCGACTGCGCGACGCGGTCGAACGAGCCGTCGGTGCCGGCCGGCCGGCCGAAGCCGCCGTCGGCGTCCTCGTCGTGCGGCTCGCCGGCCCGGTCGTCGGGCCGCTCGCTCAGGGGGTGCCGCCGGTCAGCTCGGCGCCGACCGTCACCGTGCGGACGACCGGGGGCACGACCTCGGTGCGCTCGCCGGGGACGGAGCCCACGGCGCCGGCGTCGGTGCGGGAGACCTGCGCCGACGGCGAGGAGGCGGGCAGGCTGACCGCGAGGGCGACGACCCCGGCCCCGATGCCGACCAGGCCGGCGGTCATGCCGCGGCGCAGCCAGCGGGCGTGGCCCGGCCGGTCCGGGGGCTCCTGCGGCGCGAGCGGGCTGAGCTGCTCGAAGAACACCGTGCCCGTGCCGCCGAACCCGCCGGAGGCGGAGACGTCGGCGGTGAACGGGATCGCCTGCAGCCGGCTCAGCAGGTCACCGGGGACGGCGACGTCGCGGCTGGTGTGCAGGGCCTCCTTGGCCTCGCGCTGGGCCTCGACCGCGAGCCGGCACTGCAGGCAGCCGGTCAGGTGGCGGGCCGCACGCCCTGCGGCGACGCCGGACAGCTCGCCGTCGACGAGCGCGGCGATGGCCTCCTGGGCGAGGTGGCTGGCTGGGATGTTCACCGGATGCCCTCCCCGATCGCGTCGGCGCGGCCGGGGGCGCCGGGCGCGAGGTGGGCGAGCGCCTCGCGCAGCTGGACCCGGCCGCGGTGGATGCGGCTGCGGACGGTGCCGAGCTTGATGCCGAGGGTCGCCGCGATCTCCTCGTAGGTGAGGCCCTCGATGTCGCAGAGCACCACCGCGACCCGGAACTCCGGCGACAGGGCGTCGAGCGCGGCCTGCACCTGGGGGTCGAGGTGGGTGTCGGTGTAGACCTGCTCGGGGCTCGGCGCGGTGCCCGGCAGGCGCTCGGTGTCCTCGGGCAGGGCGTCGAAGCGGATGCGCTGGCGACGACGCACCATGTCCAGGAACAGGTTCGTGGTGATGCGGTGCAGCCAGCCCTCGAACGTGCCCGGGGAGAACGTGGCCAGGGAGCGGAACACCCGGACGAACGTCTCCTGGGTGAGGTCCTCGGCGTCGTGCGCGTTGCCGGAGAGACGGTAGGCCAGCCGGTAGACCCGCGCGGAGTGGTCGCGGACGACCTGTTCCCAGGTCGGCGCCACCCAGACGTCGGTGGCGGCTTCGGCCCCGGGAGTCGTGGTCACGGGTCCAGGATCGCAGACCGCGACCGCGCCGACCTCCTGACGGGGGGTGGAGGACTCGGCGGGTGACTCGGACGAAGGACGCTTCAGGCGCACGTCCGGTCCAACGGACGACGAGGCACCCGGTGTTCCCGGAACCAGGGGTCACAGGGACCCCACAGGTGGGCCCCGCCCGCGGCTCGGTGCGCCGTCGGGCCCCCCGGGCCACTACCCTCGCCGGGTGACCAGCCCCGCCGGACCACCGCCCCCGGGCGCGCAGCCCGCCGACGCGGCGGCCTACGCGGACACCTTCGCCGCCGAGCCCCCCGCCGTCGCCGCAGCCCGCCACCGGGCCGAGGCCGCCGTCGACGCGCTGGGCACCGTGGCCCCCGTGGAGCCCGCGGTCGGCGCCACGCTCGCGGTGCTGGCGGCCGGTGTCGGGGCCCGCTCGGTCGTGACGATCGGTGGCGGTGGCGGGGTCGCGGGCCTCTGGCTGCTGCAGGGCATGCGCGCCGACGGCGTCCTCACCGCGCTGGACTCCGACCCCACCGAGCTGCGCGCCGCCCGCCGCACCTTCACCGACGCCGGGCTGCCCAGCGGCCGCACCCGGCTCATCTTCGGCACCCTCGTCGAGGTGCTGCCCCGGCTGTCACCGGGCGCCTACGACCTCGTCTGCTGCGCCGGCCCGCCCGCCGAGTACAGCAAGCAGCTGCCCGGTCTGCTGGACCTCGTGCGCGGCGGCGGCTCGCTGGTGCTGCACGGCATCAGCGCCTCGGCCGTCGGCGACCGCTCCCAGCGCGACCCGCAGACCGTCGCGTGGCGCGAGCTGGTGCGCACGCTGAAGGACGACGAGGACCTCGTCCGAGCGGTCATCCCCGTCGGCGCCGGCCTGCTCGTCGCCACCAAGCGCAGCTAGCCGAAGGCGTACCGGGCAAGCGGCGTCCACGGGCCGCCGTCGTAGCGCCACAGGCCCAGGCCCTCGGCGCGCACGCGGTAGGGCTCGAACCCGGCGGCGAGGTCGGCGTGCAGGGCGCGGGCGACCTCGGCGTCGACCTTGTTCTGCACCGTGACGTGCGGGTGCCTCCACTGCGCGTCCTGGCGGGTGAGCCACGGCGCCCAGCGACGGGCCAGGTCGCCGCGCAGCGAGGTGACGACCTCCGAGTGCAGGTCGTAGGCGACCCCGCGACCCAGGAACCGCAGACCGCTGACCTCGACGTCGAACGGCGGCCGGGCGGCCGCCGTCCCCAGGTCGGCCCGGACGACGTCCTCGTGCTCGCCCGGGACGGCGTGGAACAGCGTGACGTGCGCCTGCAGGTGGTTGCGGTCGGCCGGGAAGTGGCGCGACCGCAGGTCGTCGAACCGCTGCTGCGCCTCGTCGTCGAGCAGCAGCGTGACGACCAGCGGGCGCATCAGTCGACGATGGCGCGGGCGCCCTTGCCCAGCACGGTCACCCCGCCGGCGCTCACGTGGTAGCGGGCCCGGTCGGCCTCGTGGTCGACGCCGATGCGGGCGAAGGGCGGGACGACGACGTTCTTGTCCAGGATCGCCCGCCGCACGACCGCGCCCTCGCCGATGTGGACGCCGTCCATGAGCACGCTGTCCTCGACGTAGCTGGCGCTGTCGACCCGGACACCCGGGCTCACGACCGACCCGCGCACCGTGCCGCCGGCGACGATGACCCCGGCGCTGACCATGGAGTCCTCGGCTCGGCCGCCCAGCACGAACTTGGCCGGCGGCAGCTGCGGGGGCAGGGTGTAGATCGGCCAGCGGTCGTTGTACAGGTTGAAGATCGGCGACACCGAGCGCAGGTCCATGTGCGCGTCGAAGTAGCTGTCCATGGTCCCCACGTCGCGCCAGTAGCCGTGGTCGCGCTCGGTGGCCCCGGGCACCTTGTTGGTGGAGAAGTCGTAGACCCAGGCCTCGCCCTTGTCGGCGAGCATCGGCATGATCGACCCGCCCATGTCGTGCACCGAGGAGTCGTCCTCGGCATCGGCGCGCAGGGCCTCCAGCAGCGCCTCGGTGGTGAACACGTAGTTGCCCATGGAGGCGAAGCTCTCCTCGGGCGAGTCGGGCAGACCGGGCGGGTCGGCCGGCTTCTCCAGGAAGCTCTTGACCTTGCCCTCGGCGGTGGCGTCGATGACGCCGAACTCGGTGGCGTCGGCACGGGGCACGCGCAGGCCGGCGACCGTGACGCCGGCACCGGTCTGCAGGTGCTGGTCGATCATCTGCGCCGGGTCCATGCGGTAGACGTGGTCGGCGCCGAAGACGACGACGATCTCGGGCCGGGCGTCGTGGATGAGGTTCAGCGACTGGAAGATCGCGTCGGCGCTGCCGGTGAACCAGCGCGGGCCCAGGCGCTGCTGGGCGGGCACCGGGGTCACGTAGTTGCCGAGCAGGCTGCTCATGCGCCAGGTGGTGGTGATGTGCCGGTCGAGCGAGTGGCTCTTGTACTGCGTCAGCACCGCGATCTGCCGGATCTCGGCGTTGACCAGGTTGGACAGCACGAAGTCGACCAGGCGGTAGTTGCCGCCGAAGGGCACGGCCGGCTTGGCCCGGTCCTGGGTGAGCGGGGAGAGTCGCTTGCCCTCTCCGCCGGCGAGGACGATGCCGAGAACCCGCGGTTGGCCACGCATGTGGTGAAGGTAACGGTTGATCACGCCCCCTGCGTCACCGGACGGCGCGGCATCACCCGTACGCGGCACGAGGGCCCGGTCATGGGGGAAGCTGGTGGGGTGAAGCGCAGTCGTCCCTCCCCCCGAGGCCTGGCACGGGGCACGGCCATGGAGGCCGCCCGCCGGGCAGCCGACCTCGCCCTCGACCGCTGCCTGCACGACCTGCGGTCCACGATCGGGGCCGACCGGGCCCTCGTCGTGTTCCGCCTGCAGCGCGGCGGTGACGCCCTCGGTCTGGCCGGCGTCGACGTGGTCGTCGACGGCACGGTGCAGGTGCTCACCCCGGTCGGCGAGCGGCTGGCCGACTGGACGGCGCTGTACGGCGACCTGCTGGAGGCCGTGGGCCGCTGGACCGGGACCCTGTGCCCCGAGGGCCTGGTCGTGGCCCTCGACCGGCGCACCGCGGACATCGTCGGCTACCCCGGCGAGCACTGCGACCACTGGGACGGCGGCCCCGACCTCGCCGTCGAGTACCCCGCCCCCGACCCGTTCGCCGCCTTCGACGAGCCACCCTTCCCCGAGTGCTGCCCCGGCCACCGGGTGCACGCCGCGCTCGAGGCCCTGGGCACCCCGGTGCCCAGCGTCCGCGGCGACTTCGACTGCGACGACGACCCGCAGGACTGATCGGGCGCGGGCGCACTAGGTTCTGCCCATGCGCGTGGGAGTCGTCACCCGGGAATGGCCGCCGGACGTCTACGGGGGTGCCGGCGTCCACGTCGAGCACCTCGTGGCCGCGATGCGGGGGCTGGCGAACGGGCCCGAGCTCGACGTCCACTGCTTCGGCGGGCCGCGCGAGGACGCCACGGCGCACGCCGTCCCGGCCGGGCTCACCGAGGCCAACGGCGCCCTGCAGGCCGTCGGCGTCGACGTGGAGATCGCCGCGGCGCTCGGCTCGGCCGACGTCGTGCACTCCCACACCTGGTACGCCAACCACGCCGGGCAGTTGGCCGGCCTGGTGCACGGCATCCCGCACGTGGTCACCGCGCACTCCCTCGAGCCCCGCCGGCCCTGGAAGGCCGAGCAGCTGGGCGGTGGCTACCGGCTGTCGAGCTGGGTCGAGCGCACCGCCTACCTGGCCGCCGACGCCGTGATCGCGGTCAGCAACGGCATGCGCACCGACGTCCTGGACGCCTACCCCGAGCTCGACCCGGCGAAGGTGCTGGTCGTCGGCAACGGCGTCGACGCGGAGGCCTACCGGCCCGTGCACGACGACGACGTCGTCCGCTCCGTGGGCGTCGACCCCGACCGGCCCTACGCGCTGTTCGTCGGCCGGATCACCCGGCAGAAGGGCCTCGTCCACCTGCTGGCCGCGGCCGAGCAGCTGCCGCCCGAGGCCGGGCTCGTGCTGTGCGCCGGCGCCGCCGACACCCCGGCCGAGCGCCAGCAGGTGGCCGACGCCGTCGTCGAGCTGCAGCGCCGCCGCTCCGGGGTGGTGTGGATCGAGGAGATGCTGCCCCGGCACAAGCTGGTCCCGCTCATCACCGGCGCGACGGTGTTCGTCGTCCCCTCGGTCTACGAGCCGCTGGGCATCGTGAACCTCGAGGCCGCGGCCTGCGGCACCGCCGTCGTCGCCTCCGCGGTCGGCGGCATCCCCGAGGTCGTCGACGACGGCCGCACCGGGCTGCTCGTGCCCTACGACGAGCACGACCCGGCCGCGTTCGCCGCGGGCCTGGCGGCCCGGATGTCCGAGCTGCTCGCCGACCCCGACCGCGCCGCCGGCATGGGCGCCGCCGGCCGCGACCGGGTGCTCGCCGAGTTCGGCTGGCCGGCCATCGCCGAGCAGACCGTCGCGGTCTACGAGCGGGTCCTCGCCGCCCGGGACTGACCGGGCTGCCCGGGGCGTTGCCTGGGTCGTGGACATCGGACTCTCGCTGCTCGACCGCACCCGCACGCGGGTGGGCGAGACCGATGCCCAGGCCGTCGCGCACACCGTCGAGCGGGCGCGGCGGGCCGAGGCGCTGGGCTACGACCGGTTCTGGGTGGCCGAGCACCACGGCGTCCCCGGGGTGGCCGGGTCGGCGCCGGCGGTGCTGCTCGCCGTCCTGACCGGGGTGACCTCGCGCATCCGGCTGGGCTCGGCCGGCGTCATGCTGCCGCACCACCAGCCGCTGGTCGTCGCCGAGCAGTTCGCCACCCTCGCCGCGGTCGCGCCCGGGCGCATCGACCTCGGGGTGGGCCGCTCCCCCGGCTTCACCGCACCGGTGCGGCGGGCGCTGCGGCAGGCCGGCACCGACTTCGCCGCCGACCTCGGCGAGCTGCGGGCCCACCTCGAGGGCGCCGCCGAGATCACCGCCCACCCGCGGCCGGCGGCCGCCGTCCCGCTGTTCGTCCTCGCGACGGGTCAGGGGCTGCAGGTCGCCGCCGAGCTCGGCCTGCCGGTGGTCGTGGGCGGCCCGCTGCTGCGCGACCCCGAGGAGCCGCTGGACCGCTACCGGCAGGCGTTCCGGCCCTCGGCGCAGGCCCCGCAGCCATGGGTGGGCATCAGCCTCGACGTGCTGGTCGCCGACACCGCCGCGCAGGCCCGCGCCCTGGCCCTCCCCGAGGCCTGGGCGATGGCGCAGGCCCGCACCACCGGCACCTTCCCGCCGCTGCAGCCCGCCGGGCCCATGACGGCGGTGCAGCAGCGCTACGCCGACGAGACCCTGGCCGCCGCGGTCACCGGGACACCCGGCCAGGTCGCCGAGCAGCTGCACGACCTGCTGGCCCGCACCGACGCGGCCGAGCTGGTGGCCTCCTCCAGCACGCACGACCGCGGGGCGCTGGCCGAGTCCGACGCCGCGCTGGCCGAGCTGGTCAGCGGCGCAGCGACGCCCGCGCGCGGCTGAGCGCGGCGCCGTCGGCGGCCCGGACCACCGGGACGTCGCCCACCGACGCGACGGTGGGCCCGGCGGCGGTGACGTCGCGCAGCAGGATCTCGGCGACCCGGTCGGGGTGCGCGCGGGCGAACTCCTCGTAGAGCGCCGGGTCGTGCTCGCCGGTGTCGCCCACCAGCGTCCAGTCGACGCCGGGCAGGTCCTCGGCCAGCCGCAGCAGCGAGCTGCGCTTGTGCGCCTGCCCGTCGCGGAACCAGCGGTCGGGCTGCAGCCCCCAGTCGGTGAGCAGCAGGGCGCCGGGCGGGAAGCCGTTGCGCTCGAGGAACCGCGACAGCGGGCCGAGCAGGTTCCACGGCCCGTTGGACAGGTAGAGCACCGGCACGTGCTCGGCGCCGGCGGTGACCTCGCGCAGCAGGTCGGCCATGCCGGGCACCGCCCGCCGCGACCCGCTGCGCTGCACGAAGGTGCGGTACGCGGCCCGCAACGGGTGCGCGATGTCGGTGACCAGCACGGTGTCGTCGATGTCGCAGACCACGCCGCGGTGGGCGTCGGAGGACGCCAGGTGCACCGGCGCGGTCGCCCACCGCAGGCCGGTGCCCATGCGCGCCGACACCGTGGGCCGGCCCTCCAGCGGGCGGGCGGCCGGGAGCACGGCGTCCAGCAGGCCGTCGTCGTCACTGGTCAGCCGACGCCGGGTGCCGGCGACCTCGACGACGACCTCGGTGCGCGGCGCCTCCAGCGTCAGGAACCGCTGCCAGCCCGGGATCCGCAACCGTGACTCCGGGTGGGTGCCGGCCGGGGCCAGCAGCACGCGGCCGAGCACCCGCACCCGCCCGCCGCTGCCGTAGCCGGGGTAGGCGATCGCCACCGGCGTCCACCCGAAGGCGCGGGCCACCCGGGAGGCGAGGTCGCGCAGCCCGGTCTCGAACCGGTAGGCCGCCCCGACGACGCTCACCGGCAGAACTCCAGGACCGCCGCGGCGAACGCCTCGGGCGCGGAGAACACCAGCCCGTGCGGGCCGCCGGGCACCACCTGCAGCTGACCCCGGGGCAGCACGGCGGCGAGGTCCTCGCACCACTGCTGCCCGGCGACCGGGTCCCGGCTGCCGCGCAGCACGAGCGTGGGGACGTCGACCTCGCCCATCGCGTGCTCCTCGGGCCGGCGCAGTGCGTGCCGCAGCACCGCGACCATCGTCAGCGGACCGGCGCGCAGGTAGTCCCGCACCGCCACCGGCAGCAGCGCCGGGCGCTCGCGGGGCGCGTCGAGCAGCAGCCGCCACGCCTGCCCGACCCAGGTGGGGGCGCTGGGGTCGCGGGTGGGCCCGACGAGCACGAGGTGCTGCACCCGCCCCGGGCGCTGGCGCACCGCCGCGGCGACCACCTGCGCGCCGAGCGAGTGCCCGACCAGGTCCACCTCGTCGAGCCCGACGGCGTCCATCCATCGGTTGAGCGCGTCGGCCAGCCCGGCGATGCCCAGCGTGCGGCCCCGGCCGCGGGTGCGGCCGTAGCCGGGCAGGTCCGGCGCCAGCGTGCGGCGCTCGCGGGCGAGGACCCGCAGGGCCGGCAGCATCGAGCGGCCGGACATGCCCAACCCGTGCACGAGCACGAGGGGTCGCCCGGCGGTGCCGGCCTCGCGGTGGTGCACCCGCACGACGCGACCGGGACGCAGCCGCACGGGGGTCCACACGTCGTCCGGCACCAGCGCACCGTATGTCCTCCTACGGTGGACGGCATGGCGCGCGTCGTGGTGGTCGGGGCCGGGCTCGGCGGGTTGGCCGCAGCGGCCCGGACGGCGGCCGGCGGGCACCGGGTGACCGTGCTGGAGCAGGCCCCCGAGGTGGGCGGCAAGCTCGGGTGGGTCTCCCGCGACGGCCACGGCTTCGACACCGGCCCCTCCCTGGTCACGCTCCCCCAGGTCTTCGCCGACCTGTTCGCCGCGACCGGCGACCCGTTGGACGACGTCCTGGACCTCGTGCGGCTCGACCCGGCGGTGGCCTACCGCTTCGCCGACGGCACCCGGCTCGCCGTCCCCGGCACGCTCGACGGCGTGCGCTCGACGTTGGGCCCGGAGTGGTCGGCGTTCCTGGACCGGGCCGCCGAGATGTGGCGGGTCACCGAGCAGCCGTTCCTCCGCTCGCCGCTGCAGGGCGCCCGCACGCTGGCCCGGCTGGCCCGGTCGGTGGCCGACGTCCGCACCGTGGCGCCCTGGTCGTCGCTGCGGAGCCTCGGCGCTGCGTACCTCACCGACCCGCACCTGCGCATGCTGCTGGACCGGTACGCCACCTACTCGGGCTCGGACCCCCGGCTCGCCCCGGCTGCGCTGGCGACCGTGCCGTGGGTCGAGCAGGCCTTCGGGTCCTGGTACGTGCGCGGCGGGCTGCGCCGACTGCCGCTGGCCGTCGCCGACCGGGCCGTCGAGCGCGGGGCGGACATCAAGACGTCGACGCCGGTCACCCGGGTGCTCGTCGAGGGCGGCCGGGCGTGCGGCGTGCAGCTGGCCGACGGCGGGCGCATCGACGCCGACGTCGTGGTCTGCAACGCCGACGCCGCCGCCCTCTACGGCGACCTGCTGCCGCGCCGGGCGCCGGTGCGCAGCGCCCGCGCCTCGTTGGCCCGGGCGACGCCGTCGTCCTCGGGGTTCGTGCTGCTGCTCGCGCTGCGTGGTCGCACCCCCGACCTCGCCCACCACACCGTGCTGTTCCCGGCCGACTACGACGCCGAGTTCGACGACCTGTTCGCCCGCCCCCGCCCGCTGCGCGACCCCACCGTCTACGTGAGCGCGCCCGACGACCCGGCCACCCGACCCGACGCCGACAGCGAGTCCTGGTTCGTGCTGGTCAACGCCCCCCGGCAGGGCCAGGTCGACTGGGACGCCCCCGGGGTTGCCGAGACCCACGCCGACCACGTGCTGGACGTGCTGGCCCGCCGCGGGCTCGACGTCCGCGACCGGGTGCGCTGGCGCGAGGTGCGCACCCCGGCCGACCTCGAGCGGGCCACCGGCAGCGTCGGCGGTGCGATCTACGGGACGTCGTCCAACGGCGCCCGCGCCGCGTTCCTCCGCCCCGCCAACGCCTCGCCGCTGCCGGGGCTCTTCCTGGTCGGCGGCTCGTCGCACCCCGGCGGCGGGCTGCCGCTGGTCACCCTCTCCGCCGAGATCGTCGCCGGCCTGGTCGGCCCCGCCTAGCCGCGCGCGGCGCCCACGCCGAGCACCGCGGCCAGGCCGAGGGCGCTGCGCGGGGCGTAGGGCCCGCGCCACAGGCCCCCGTGCGCCGCGGCGTGCGCTTCGTCCTGCCACGGCTCCTCGTGCGCCGGACCGCCGCCGGTGTGCAGGTCGTGCACCAGCAGGGCGGCCATGAGCACGTTGGACGTCGCGGGCTCGAACACCTCGACGCCGAACCGGTGGGCGCCGGCGTAGGCAGCGGCCAGCGCGCGGTTCTTCACCACCGACCGGGTGCGGGTGGGCGGCGCGACGTTCATCGACACCGTCGTCCCGGCCGCCCGTGCGGTGGTGGCCCGCCAGCGCTGCAACCGCTTGGCCAGTGCGTAGTTGGGGCCCTGCTGCGGCACCAGGCTGTCGGCGATCCCCGGCCCGGTGGCGTCCTTCGGGTACGCCCGCTGCAGCAGCCGGCCGGCGGTGACGGTGCGCAGGGGTCGGCCCAGCAGCTTGGCCACCTGCCCGCGGCCGGCGTACGCGGCCTGCGAGGCGGCGACCGCCTCCTCCGGGACGACGAACACGTCGGTCGGCGTGGCCAGGAAGGCCAGCGCGAGGTCGGGTCGCTGCCCCTGCAACCGCAGCGTGAGGGCGTCGACCGCCGTCGACACCCGCACGTTGGTGGCGCCGTCGGCGTAGACGTAGTTGCCGAGCACAGGGACGCCGTCGAGCCCGCCGAGCCAGTCGGCCACCGCGGGCACGTCGCCGATGAGGTCGGCCCCACGGACGTCGTCCCGGGTGGGCAGCAGCAAGGTGCCTGCGCCCCGGCGGGCGGTGTCGAGCACCCGCTCCCACAGCGGCGGGCGCGGCAGGTCGACCGCGGCGACGGTGGCGCCCCAGCGCAGCAGCGCGGTCAGCGGCCCCATCTCGGCCCCGGCGCCGAGCACCGCGACGGTGCGACCGGGCAGCGCCAACCATTCGGGGTGCGCGGCCACCGCGGCGACGGCGTCGGCGCAGCTGGGCTCGACCACGCCCCGGGCCACCCAGTCCTCGAGCTGCGCCGACAGCTCCGCCCCGCGCAGACGACGGCCGCGGAAGGGCAGCGTCAGCTCGCGCTCGGGCTCACCCTCCCCGGTGACCGTCTCGGTGGTCAGCGATCCCGACGGTGCGGCGCTGCGCAGGTGGGCGAGCTCCACCTCGGCCCCGTCGACCACCACCCGCATCTGCCGGTGCACCGAGGCGAGCCCGGCCTCGGCGACGGCCAGTGCCCCGGTCCGGGACCCGACCACGGCCTCGGTGGTGCGCCGCACGTGCGCCAGGTAGCCGGTCCGCCAGTTCGTCTCGCGCTCGGCGGCCCGCGCCCCGGTGGGGTCCACGGGCGCCAACGCGTCGGCCACGACCGTGCGGCCGACGGCGCCGGTGCTGCGCCGTCCGTCGGGTCCGGCGGGGAAGACGACGCCGTGCTGCTGCTCGCTCACCCCGCGAGCATGCCGCACCGTGCGGGCCGGGGGGACCCGGCCCGCACGGATGGGGTCAGCGCTCGTCGCCGCCGGACCCGATGCGGTCGTCGGCGGCATCGCGCCCCTTCTGGACCTGGTCGGCGTGCCCGCCCGCCTTGCCCTCGGCGAACGCAGCACCCTTGTCCAGGGCGCCGTCGCTGGCCTGCTCGCCCTTGTCGCTGTCCAGGAAGTCCTTGGCCTTGTCGCCCAGTCCTGCCATGGTGTCGCCTCCTCGCCGCCCGCCGCAGCGGTGCGATCCGGTCACGCCTGGTGGCGCGGCTCCGGGGGGACCGTGCCCGCTGCCGGGGGGCTCGACACCCCGGACCCGAGCCAGCGCAGCAGGGTGCGGACGGCGAAGCCCGTGCCGCCCTTGGTCGTCTCGGCGTGGTCGCCGCCGGCGCGGGCCGGGCCGGCGATGTCCAGGTGCGCCCAGGGCAGACCGCCGGTGAAGGGCTGCAGGAAGAGCGCAGCGGTGGTCGCACCCGGCTTGCCGGGGCTGTTGTTGGCGTCGGCGACCGGGCTGTCGAGCTGCTCGCGCAGGTGGGCGACGTGGTCGTCGGTGAGCGGCATGCGCCACCACGGTTCGCCGGCCGCCTCCCCCGCCGCGAGCAGCGCCGACGCCAGGTGGTCGTCGGTGGCGAACAGGGCGCCGGTGCGGGCGCCCAGCGCCGTGCGGGCGGCACCGGTGAGGGTCGCGACGTCGACGAGCAGGTCGGCGCCGAGCGCGAGGCGGGCGTGGGCGAGGGCGTCGGCGAGCACGAGCCGGCCCTCGGCGTCGGTGCTGCGCACCTCGGTGGTGCGGCCGCCGACGTGGGTGAGCACGTCACCGGGTCGGTAGGCCGCGCCGGACACCGCGTTCTCGGCCAGCGGCACCAGCGCGGTGACGTGCACCGGCAGACCCAGCCGGGCGACGGCGTCGATGACCGCCAGCACCGCTGCCCCGCCGGCCATGTCGGTGTGCATCTGCCGCATGCCTGCGGTCGTCTTGACCGAGACGCCGCCGGTGTCGAACGTGATCCCCTTGCCCACCAGCACGACGTGCGGGCCGGCGGTGACCTCGGGCAGGTGCTCGGCGACCACGAGCCGGGGCGGGCTGTCCGACCCGCCGCCGACGGCCAGCAGGCCGCCGAAGCCGGCTGCCCGCAGCTGCCGCGGGCCCAGCACGGTGGTGCGCACCCGGTCGTGCACGGCGAACCGCTCGACCGCCTGCGCGGCGAGCCAGTCGGGGTCGGCGGTGTCCGGCGGGGTCTGCACCAGGTCGCGGGCCCACACGACGGCCGCCGCGGTCACCAGCCCGCGGTGCAGGGCGTCGACGGCGGCGGGCTCGGCGGTGGGGACCACCAGCACGACGCGGGTCAACCGCGGCGGGTGCGGGGTCGACGTGCGGCGGTACCGGTAGCCGGCCAGCAGCACCGCCTCGGCGGCCACCCGGACGAGCTCGGGGTCGGCGCCGGGCGGCAGGGGCAGCACGAGCCGGGTGGCGCCGTGCTCGGCGAGGGTCTGCGCGCGGCGCACGGCCACCGCGACGTAGCTGCGCAGGTGCGCGGGGGTGGCGTCGCCGACCCCGACGGCCACGAGCGAACGGGGTCGCCGGCCCGGGACCGGCAAGTTGGTGATGCCGCCAGGCCGGCCGCCGTTGCCGGTGTCGGCCAGCGCGCCGCCCACCCACTCGGGGTCCAGGTCGGCGGCGGCCAGCCACGACGGCAGCGCCCCGCGGGCGCCCACCGGCACCGCGAGGACGTCGTCCTCGGTCAGCTCGGGCAGCGACGTCGCCAGCTTGACCCGCGGGTGCGGGGCCGTCGGGTGCGCAGCCGTCGGGTGCTTCGCCGTCGGATGCACAGCGGCCCCGGTCACCGGCGTGCTGCCGGCGGCCGGGGCCGTCTGTCGTCCTGCCGGACCCGTCAGCTGATCGCGCCCTGGAGCGCCTCGGAGAGCGCCGCCGCCTCGTCGGCGGACAGCTCGACCACGAGCCGGCCACCGCCTTCCAACGGCACGCGCATGACCAGGCCGCGACCCTCCTTGGTGACCTCGAGGGGACCTTCACCCGTGCGCGGCTTCATGGCCGCCATGCGTGCCTCCTTCAACCGGCCACCCGCTGTCCCGTGCGGGACGCGGTGTGGCTGTTCGTCAATGCTGGAACCAGAGCTGGGTCCATTCTCCCGCATGGTCGGGCGGGCACCAACACGAGCCCTCCCCCTACGAGCCGGACGCGGCCCGGAAGCAGGTGGCCACGTGGTCGTCGACCATGCCGGTCGCCTGCATCAGCGCGTAGGCGGTGGTGGGGCCGACGAAGGCGAAACCGCGCTTCTTCAGGTCCTTCGCCAGCGCCGTCGACACCGGGGTGGAGGCCGGGACGTCGGCGAGGGTGGCCGGGTTCGGCCGCGGCGGCGGGGCGTAGGACCACAGCAGCTCCGACAGCCCCTGGGGCAGCTGCTGCGCTGCCCGGGCGTTGCGCAGGGCGGCCTCGATCTTGGCGCGGTTGCGCACGATGCCGGCGTCGGCCATCAACCGCTCCACGTCGGCGTCGCCGAACTCGGCGACCGCGTCGATCGAGAACCCGGCGAACGCCGCACGGAACGCCGGGCGCTTGCGCAGGATCGTGATCCACGACAGCCCGCTCTGGAACGCCTCGAGGCAGAGCCGCTCGAAGAGGGCGTCGTCCCCGCGCAGCGGCACCCCCCACTCCTCGTCGTGGTAGGCGACGTAGTCGGGGGTGCTGGTCGCCCAGCCGCAGCGCTGCAGCTCCACGCCCGCGAGGTTAGCGTTCGCGATCATGCGCATCCTGGTCACCGGCGGAGCCGGGTTCATCGGCTCCCACGTCGTCGCCGCCCACCTCGAGGCCGGGCACGAGGTGCGGGTGCTCGACGCGCTGCTGCCCGCCGTCCACCCGGCCTACCCCGACGGCCCGCCCGGGCTGGACGGCGTGGAGCTGGTGGTCGGCGACGTCCGCGACGCCGCGACCGTGGACCGGGTGCTGCGCGGCGTCGACGCCGTCAACCACCAGGCGGCGATGGTCGGCCTGGGCATCGACGTCCAGGACATGCCGCTGTACGCCGGCACGAACGACCTCGGGACGGCGGTGCTGCTGGCCGCCATGGCCCGCGCCGACGTCGGGCAGCTGGTGTTCGCCAGCTCGATGGTGGTCTACGGCGAGGGCCGGTACGAGTGCGCCGAGCACGGGGCGGTGGCCGCCGCGCCGCGCCGCCGCCCGGACCTCGACGCCGGGGTGTTCGACCCGCCCTGCCCGGTCTGCGGACGGCAGCTGGCCTGGGGCCGGGTGGGCGAGGAGACCCCGCCGGACCCCCGCAACACCTACGCCGCCACCAAGCTCGCCCAGGAGCACCTGTCGTCGGCCTGGGCACGCTCCACCGGCGGCACAGCCGTGGGCCTGCGCTACCACAACGTCTACGGCCCGCGGATGCCGCGCGACACCTTCTACGCCGGCGTGGCGAGCATCTTCCGATCCTCCCTCGAGGGCGGCCGGGCGCCGCAGGTGTACGAGGACGGTGGCCAGATGCGCGACTTCGTGCACGTCACCGATGTCGCCCAGGCCAACCTGCGCGCGTTCGAGAAGTCGCCGGAGGAGTCGACCCTGCGCACGTACAACGTCGCCAGCGGCACCCCGCACACCGTCGGGGACATGGCCGCGGCGCTCGCCGACGCGTTCGGCGGGCCGGCTCCCGAGGTCACCGGGCAGTACCGCATCGGCGACGTCCGCCACGTGGTCGCCAGTCCCGCCCGCGCCCAGGACGAGCTCGGGTACGCCGCAGCCGTGACGTTCGAGGACGGCATGCGCGAGTTCGCCACCGCTCCCCTACGGGCCGCCCCCCAGCAGCCCTAGCTCGGCCGGCGGCGTTTCCGCGGAAACGCCGCCGGCCCGTTTTGTCGGTACCCCCTGCCACTCTTCGCTCAGGTGTTCGAACGAGAGCAGAGGTGGCCACCGTGCCGGAAGTGCCGCAGGACCCGGCCGGGGATGCCCCCGGGCCCACCGACCTCCCCCACCCGGCCGTGCCGGACGAGCAGGTCCGGGTGCCCCCGACGAACGAGTGGGAGCACGAACGGCCGAGCGACGCCGTGCCGCTGCCCCAGCTGGCTGCGCGGCTGTGCGCAGGAGCCGTGGCCATCTCGGCCGCGACGGCGGCCTGGTTGGTGCTGGTGGCCGAGTTCGACCGCCGGCGGGGCTGGGCCGTGCCCGGGGTGTCCTCGTGCGCGCACTGGTTGTCCTGGCAGTGCGGCATCAGCCCGGGCACCGCGCGCGACCACGTGCGGTTGGCCCGCGCCCTGCCGTCTCTCCCCCGGGTCACCGAGCAGCTCGCCGGCGGGGCCATCTCGTTCGCGAAGGCCCGGGCCATCGCCCGCGTCGCCGACGCCGACACCGAGGAGGTGCTGCTCCGCGTCGCCGAGCACTGCACCGCCGCCCAGCTCGAGAAGGTGGTGGCCGGCTGGCGCCGATCCGACGAGACCCAGACCCGGGGCGCTCGTCTGCGCAGCGAGGTTGCCGGGGAAGAGGCCCGAGCCGCAGCCCTGGCCGACGGCGCCTCCGAGGACGCCGCCGCAGCCGCCGGGCGCGAGGCCGCCGCCGCGGTGTGGCTGGACGCCTGGCCCGACGGCGCCGACCCCACCCGCCCGGTCCCGCAGTGGGAGCAACGGTTCGACTGGCACGACGAGGGCGACGGCAGCGTCACCCTGCGCCTGCGGCTGGCCGCCGAGGACGCCGCCGAGCTGGTCGCCGCCGTCGAGCACCGCGCCGAGGTGCTGAGCCGCCGCGAGCGCATCGCCCGCAACGGCTCGACCGAGGTGGACAGCGCACCGCTGGACTGGTCCGGCTGGGTCGCCGGGGACGACCTGTCCGACGACCGCGCGGCCGGCCGTGGCCAGGAGGTCGCGGCTGCCCGCCGGGCCAGGGTCAGCGTCGCCCGGACCTCCGCGCTGATCGACCTGGCGCGGGCCGGAGCCGGGGCCGTCGACACCCGCCCCGGCGACCCGGCCCGTCGCGAGGTGGTCGTGCGGGTCGACGCCGCGGTCCTGGCCGACGACGCCGCGGCCGGGCAGGCCACGCTCGACGGGGTCGCCGCGCTCAGCCCCGCCCAGGCCCGCCGGCTGGCCTGCGACGCCGCCCTGACCGTCGTCCTGGTGGAGGACGGCCAGGTGCTGGCCTGCGGCCGCACACGCAGGTTCGCCACCACCGCACACCGCCGCGTCCTGCTGCTGCGCGACGGCGGCTGCGCCCGGCCCGCCTGCCCCGAGACCCGGCCCGAACGGCTGCATGCCCACCACGTGGTGCCCTGGCTGACGGGTGGGCGCACCGACGTCGACAACCTGGTCCTGCTCTGCGACCGCTGCCACGGGCTGGTCCACGACCTCGACCTGACGCTGCGGCGCACCCCGCACGGCCCGTTGTCGGCGTGGACCTCCGACGGCGCGCCCGTGTGGTCCTCGGCCGACGACGGCCGACCACCGGAACCGTTGCCGGACGGCGGTCTCCCGGCGGCCTGGCAGGCGAACGGCGAACGCCTCGGCATCGGCTACGCGATCAGCGTCCTCCTCGACAACCGCGCCGCACTGCGCCGCCAGCAGACCGCCGGGACGGCCGCCGAGGCAGCGTGAGGATGCCGGGGCGTCTCCGTGGGAACGCCCCGGCCAGGGACAGGATCAGGCCGGGGCGACCGGGACGGGGTCGGGGGCACGGGTGCGGCGGGTGGCCAGCACGCAGCCGACGAGGATGACCGGCAGACCGACTGCGATGCCCACGGTGAAGGGCTCGCCGAGCAGCAGCACCCCGAGCAGCACCGCCACCGCCGGGTTGACGAAGGTGATCACCAGCGCACGCTGCGGACCCACCTCGCGGATGAGCCGGAAGAACAGCACCAGCGCCAGCGCCGTGCAGACCAGCCCGAGGACGACGACCGCGGCCACCGCATCCAGCGGGGCGCCGTCGAGCTGCCCGAGGCGGGGGACGGCGAACGGCGCGTAGACCAGCGACGTCACGCACAGCGCCACGGCGCTGGCGGCCACGCCCGGCACGTCGGCGAGCTGGCGGCTGATGATCAGCGGGGCCGTCCCGTACCCGATGACGGTCAGGACGACCGCCCCGATGGCCACCAGCTCGGCGCCCCGCACGTCGAGTCCGAGCAACGCCACGATGCCCACGACACCCAGCAGCATGCCGGCGATCCGCACCCGGGACAGCGGTTCCTCCCCGCCCACCAGTCGGCCCGCGAGCGCGGCGACGAACGGCACGCTGGCCACCAGCAGGCCGGTGAGCGAGGACGACAGCGTCTGCTCGGCGATGCTCAGCAGCAGCCACGGCCCGGTCATCTCCAGCACCGTGAAGGCCAGCAGCGGTCGCCAGTGCCGGGCCAACCCGCGCAGCTGCCCGCGCGCGACCACGAGCGGCACGAGCAGGACGGCGCCGAGCACGCAGCGGGCGAAGACCACCAGCACCGGGTCGAAGGTGCCGACGGCGACCTTGATCAGCAGGTAGGGCACGCCCCAGATGACCGACATGGCGACGAACAGCGCCCAACCCCGACGACTCACCCGCTCATCCTGCGCCGTGGTCGGCCCGGCGTCCGCATGCCCCGCTGCCAGTCATCGCCGGGATCCGGCCACCTCACCACTCGGTGCGGACGGTCACCTCGATGCCGATCGCCAGGACGGCGCCCAGCGCGAGCCAGAGCCGCAGCTGCCGCGCAGGCAGGAAGGCGGTCGCGCAGAGGACCCAGACGTAGAAGGGCAACCAGATGCGCTCGGTCTCCCCGCGCACCAGGCCGGTGGCGTCGCTGGCGAGGATCCCGACCAGCGCGGCCAGCGGCAGCAGGGCCAGCCGGTGCCGGCGCAGGCAGGCCAACCCGGCGACCGCGGCCGGCCCGACGGCGAGGACGGCGGCGGCCAGGTTGGAGAACAGGAAGAACCCGAGCGGCCGGTTGGCGTACGACGGCCCGGAGCGCACCCGGTCACCGGCGGCGTGGAAGCCGTCGAGCCACCAGTAACCGCCGAGCGCGAAGAGAGCGACCACGACCAGGACGCCGACCGCGCCGACCCCCAGCACCCGCACCACGCCGGCCCACCCGATGCGCCCGCGGTGCACCAGCACCACCACGACCGCCACCAGCCCGAGCGCGGTGAGCCCGAACGACAGGAACAGCGCCAGCCCGAGCAGCAGACCCCCGGCCAGCGCCTTCACGTCCCGGCGCCACCCCGTCGAGACCGCGGCGGTGGCCAGGCCGGCCACACCCCACGAGGCGACACCGGCGAAGAAGGCGTCGGCGCTGGTGGCCACCCACAACGCGACGGGCGCGAGCACCAGGAACGGAGCCACCACCCGTGCCCGGGCCTCGTCGGCGACGGCGCGGACCGTCAGCAGCACAGCGGGGACCGCGAGCACGCCACCGCCGATGCACAGCGCGGCGTCCCAGCCCAGGCCGGACAGGCCCAGCCGGTCGAGCAGCACGAAGGCCAGCAGCGCACCCGGCGGGTGGCCGGCGACGTGGGTGGTCCACGGGTCGGCGGAGTCCGCGGGCACGAAGTCGGTGAACGTGGCGAGGAAGGTGCCGATCGAGCCCACCCGCGGGACGTCGTTCGGGTACTCGTAGACCACCGACAGCGGCTCGGGCAGCCGGTGCCACCCGCTGGTCAGCGCCAGGGCCACGGCCCACCCCGCGGCGACCACCGCCGACCCCGCCGCCAGCGCCCCGAACCGCACGCGGGCCGCGAGCGCCGGACCGGCCAGCACCACGACGAGCGCGACGGCCACCGGCATGAGCACCCGGGGGGTCAGCACGACCTCCCACCCACCGCGCAGCACGTAGCCGCCGAGCAGGTGCAGGACCGTGCCGCCCTCGGCCAGGTGCCGGCCGATCGTCGTCATCAGCCAGACGAACAGGCCCGCGCCGACGACTGCGACGAACGGCAGCCCCCGCCGCACCCGGGACGTGGTCGGCTCCGCGCTGGTCACGCCGCCGGACTCTAGGTGCCTTCACCGGGCGGGGCCCGGGGAGCGCGGTTAGCGTCCACGGGTGCCCGACGTCGTCCTCCCCTGCCTCGACGAGGCCGGGGCGCTCCCCTGGGTCCTGTCCCGACTGCCCGAGGGGTACCGCGCGATCGTCGCCGACAACGGCTCCACCGACGGCTCCGCGCAGATCGCCGCCGACCACGGGGCCACCGTCGTCCACGTCCCGCAGCGCGGGTTCGGCGCCGCCGCGCACGCCGGCCTCGAGGCCGCGACCGCCGACGTCGTCTGCTTCTGCGACGCCGACGCCTCCATGGACCCCCAGCAGCTCCCCCGCGTGGCCGGACCGGTCGAGGCCGGCGAGGCCGACCTGGTGCTCGGCCGCCGTCGACCCACGAGCCGGGACGCCTGGCCCCCGCACGCCCGGGTGGCCAACACCGCGCTGAGCGTGCTCATGCGCCGGCGCACCGGCCTGCGGCTGCACGACCTGGGCCCCATGCGCGCCGCACGCCGGGCCGACCTGCTCGCACTGGGCATCACCGACCGCCGCTTCGGCTACCCGCTGGAGATGGTCACCCGGGCCTCGGACGCCGGCTGGCGCATCCGTGAGCTGGACGTCGACTACCACCCCCGCGCCGACGGCACGAAGTCCAAGGTCACCGGCACCGTGCTGGGCACCGTGAAGACCGTGCGCGACATGTCCCGGGTGCTGGCCCGATGACCCAGCTGCTGGTCATCACCAAGGCCCCGGTGCCGGGCCGGAGCAAGACCCGGCTCACCCCGCCCTGCACCCCGCTGCAGGCCAGCACCATCGCCGCCGCCGCGGTCGCCGACACCCTCGACGTCGTGCGGGCCACCCCCGTGCAGCGCCGGGTCGTCGCGCTCGACGGCGCCCCCGGCGACCTCGACCTGCACGACCTCGTCGTCGTCCCGCAGGTCGAGGGCGACCTGGGCACCCGGCTGGCCGCCGCGTTCGCCGCCGCGATGGACGGCGACGGCGACCTGCCCACCCTCCTGGTCGGCATGGACACCCCCCAGATCAGCCCCGAGCTGCTCACCGACTGCCTGGCCCGGCTGGTCGCCGCGGGCCCGGGGACGGCGGCCCTCGGCGTAGCCCCGGACGGTGGTTGGTGGGCGCTGGGCGTGCACTCCCCCGACGCCGCCGCCGTCCTGCCCGACGTCCCGATGTCCCGCGAGGACACCGCCACCAACACCCGCGCGGCGCTGGAGGCCGCCGGGCTGACCGTGGTCGACCTGCCGGTGCTCACCGACGTCGACCACTGGCCCGAGGCCGTCGAGGTCGCCGCCCTCTGCCCCGAGGACAGCCGCATGCGCCGCACCGTCGAGGAGATCGCCGCATCGATCTGACCAGTCCGGAGTGCCCCCGCGGCACGAACCCTCTCGACAGGCACTGCACCAGCCGATGAGGAGTCTCGTGACACGACCACTGGACCGCGTGCTGGGTGCCCGGCTGCCCGACCCGCCCACGGCGCTGAGGCGGGGCCCGTTCGCCGAGGGCGCGTTCCGCAGCCCGCTGCACACCGAGCGGCGGGCGTCGCGGGTCGGGGTCTGGCTCGGTTCGGGCTTCGTGGTGTGCTTCCTGACCGGCCTGCTCAGCCACCTCGTGCAGCACCCGCCGAGCTGGTTCGTCTTCCCCGCCTCGCCGGTCTGGCTCTACCAGGTCACCCAGGGCACGCACGTCATGGTCGGCCTGGCACTTGTCCCGCTGCTGCTGGTCAAGCTCTGGACCGTCTACCCCAAGCTGTTCAGCTGGCCACCCGCCGCCACCCCGGCCAAGGCCGTCTCCCGGCTCAGCCTGCTGGTGCTGGTCGGCAGCGCGGTCTTCATGCTGGTCACCGGCCTGGTCAACATCAGCCAGTGGTACCCGTTCGGCTTCTCGTTCAAGGTCGCGCACTACTGGACCGGGTGGGTCGCCGTCGGCGCCGTGCTCACCCACGTCGGTGCGCTGGCCCCCCAGATCCGGCGCGGGCTGGCCCGCCGCGGCAGCGCGGCCTCGGTCGCCGGGCTCGCCCCGGCCGAGGTCGAGGCCGCCCACGCGGCCACCGAGGCCGAGGAGACCGGCCCGGTGAGCCGCCGGGCCTTCGTGACGACGGCGGCCCTGGCCACCGGCGCCGTCGCGATCACCCAGTGGGGCCAGACCATCTCCCCGCTCGCGCAGGTCTCGGTGCTGGCCCCCCGGATCCCCGGGGTCGGCCCGCAGGGCCTGCCGGTGAACCAGACCGCGATCACCGCCGGGGTGACCGAGTCCGCCGTCGACCCCGCGTTCCGCCTGGTGGTGGAGGGTCCGACGCCGCTGTCGCTCAGCCTGGCCGACCTGCAGGCCATGCCCCAGTACACCGAGCGGCTGCCGATCGCCTGCGTCGAGGGCTGGAGCGCCAGCGCCGACTGGACCGGCCCCCGGCTGCGCGACGTCCTGGCCGCCGCCGGGCACCCGCGCGGCACCGTCGTGCACGTCGAGTCCATCCAGACCGGCGGCTCCTACCGGGTGTCGACCGTCGGCCGCCCGCACGCGGACAGCCCGAAGACCCTGCTCGCGCTGCAGGTCAACGGCCAGGAGCTCGACATCGATCACGGATACCCCGTGCGGTTGATCGCCCCCAACCGCCCCGGCGCGATGCAGACCAAGTGGCTGGGCCGGATCGCCCCGGGTGCCGCGGGCGTGGGCTCGTGAGCGGCAGCGACGAGCGCCGGCCCCTGCACTCCGCGCTCACCCCGTGGTGGCGCTGGCTGTTCCTCGTGCCCGGGCTCGCCGCCGTCGCGGTGGGGGGCTACGGCCTGTGGACCTACCTCAGCACGACCGCCCAGATCTCCTGGGGCATCTGGTTCGTCGGCAGTGCGCTGCTTCACGACCTGGTCATCGCCCCGCTGTGGATCGGCCTGGGGTGGGTCGCGAGCACGCTGCTGCCCCGCCCGGCCCGCGCGCCCATGGTGGTGGGCGCAGCCATCAGCGGCTCGGTCACCCTGGTCGCGCTGCCGTTCGTGCTGGGCTACGGCGGCGACGAGGGCGACACCTCGTTCCTGCCCCGCGACTACGGGCTCACGCTGCTCGTCGTCGTCGGGGTGGTGCTGGCCGTGAGCGCCGCGTGGGCGGCGCTGCGGGTTCAGCGGGCCCGCGACTCCGCGTAGCGGGCGAACCGGCGCAGCGACAGCCGCACCCCGGCGACGAACGCCGGCTTCACCAGCGGCCAGCCCAGCCGGCCGAGCGCCCCCAGCGGCAGGTCGAGGGTCTCCACCCACACGAACGTCGAGCCGCCGTCCCGCTCGCGCACCTGGAAGCTGCCGGTCCCGCGCACCACCCGGCCGGTGTGCCGGACGTCGACCACGTTCGGCGGGTCCCAGCCGGTGATGGTCATGCGGTCGAGCACGCCGAGCCGTCGTCCGCCGGGCAGCGGCACGCCGGTGCGCGCCTCGATGCGGCCACCCACCTCCTGCGCGTCGCCGTCCACGGTCCGGACGTCGGTGAGCAGCATCCACTCGCCCTGCGTCGTCCAGTCCACGAGCGCGGCGAACACCTGCTCGCGCGACGCGGCGACGTCCACGGTCTCGACCAGCTCAGGCACTGCGGGGCTCCTCGTCGGCAGGGGTACGGGCGTCGAGCTCGGCCTGCAACCGGGCGATCTCGACGTCGCGCTCGTCGATGGTCTGCGCCAACTGCTCCAGCAGCCAGTCGACCTCGGTCATCCGGTACCCGCGCACGGTCACCGACACCTGCAGCGCCCGCACGTCGTCCCCGGTGACCGGGCGGTCGTCGGGCAGCTCGACCGGCGAGCGGTCCAGCTCGGCCGGGGGCTGGGTCTCCCCGCGGCCCAGCAGCAGCGAGGCGCCCAGGAACAGCAGCCCGCCGACCAGCACCAGGCCGACGACGAAGACGACGAAGCTCAGCACCGGGGTCAGCCCTCGACGGAGGCGGGCTCGCCCGAGTCCTGCCCTGCGGCCTCGCGGGCCGCCTCGGCGTCGCGGATGACCCGCACGGCCTCGGCGACGTCGTCGGTGACCGTGATGAGGTCGAGGTCCTTCGGCGAGATCATCGCGTGGTCGGCCAGCGTGCCGCGGATCCAGTCCATGAGGCCCGACCAGTACGCGGTGCCGAACAGGATCACCGGGAACCGGGTGACCTTGGTGGTCTGCACCAGCGTCAGCGCCTCGAACAGCTCGTCGAGGGTCCCGAAGCCCCCGGGCAGGATCACGAAGGCCTGCGCGTACTTCACGAACATGGTCTTGCGCACGAAGAAGTAGCGGAACGAGATGCCGACGTCGACCCACTCGTTGAGCTCCTGCTCGAACGGCAGCTCGATGCCCAGACCGACCGACATGCCACCGGCCTCGCAGGCACCCTTGTTGGCCGCCTCCATCGCGCCCGGCCCGCCACCGGTGATGACCGCGTAGCCGGCCTCCGCGAGCGCGGCGCCGAGTTCGACCCCGGCGGCGTAGAACGGGTCGTCGGGCTTCGTGCGGGCGCTGCCGAACACGCTGACCGCGCGGGGCAGGTCGGCCAGCAGGCCGAAGCCCTCGACGAACTCGGCCTGGATGCGGAGGACACGCCACGGGTCGCCGTGAACCCAGTCCGAGGGGCCGCGGGAGTCCAGCAGCCGCTGGTCGGTCGTCGTGCCGGCGCGGCGCGGGTCGGGGTCGTCGCCGCGCAGCTGGACCGGGCCGCGCGTGCGGGCCCGTCGGGTGCCGTTGTCGCTCATGCCGCACTCCCCGTGCTCGTCAAGTAGGCGATCAATGCGTCCTCGGCGGGCTGCAGCCGGTCGACCCGGACGTGCTCGCCCCGCTGGTGCGCCTGGTTCGGGTCACCGGGACCGTAGTTGACCGCCGGGATGCCGAAGGCGGCGAACCGCGCGACGTCGGTCCAGCCCAGCTTGGCGCGGGCCGGCCGGCCCACCGCGGCGACGAACTCCGCGGCCGCGGGCTCGGCCAGCCCCGGCAGCGCGCCGCCGGACATGTCGGTCACCTCGAGGGTGACGCCGGCGGCCAGCGCGTCGGCGAACACCTCGCGCACGTGCGCCTCGGCGTCGTCCTCGTCGCGGTCGGGGGCGAACCGGAAGTTGACGGTCACCCGGCACTCGTCGGGGACGACGTTGCCGGCCACCCCGCCCTCGATGCGCACCGCGTTGAGGCCCTCGTGGAAGTGCAGCCCGTCGATCTCGACCTCGCGCGCCTCGTACGCGCCCAGCACCGCGAGGATCGAGGACGCCCCGTGGATGGCGTTCGCGCCCAGCCACGACCGGGCACTGTGCGCGCGCTTCCCCGGCACGGTGAGGACGACGCGCATCGTGCCCTGGCAACCACCCTCGACGTCGCCGTCGGTCGGCTCGAGCAGGATCGCGAGGTCGCCGTACAGCCACCCGCGCAGCTCGCGGGCCACCTGGCCGAGGCCGTTCTTCACCGCCTCGACCTCCTCGTTGTCGTAGAACACGAAGGTGAGGTCGCGGGCCGGGGCGGCGCCGGGGGTGCCGAACATCCCGGCCACCCGCAGCATCAACGCGTCGCCGGCCTTCATGTCGCTGGTGCCGCAGCCGTACAGGCGGTCCTCGCCGTCCACCGTCTCCCGCCGGCTGGGCACGTTGTCGGCGACGGGCACGGTGTCCAGGTGCCCGGCCAGCACGACGCGGGTGTCGCGCCCGAGGTCGGTGCGGGCGAGCACGTTGTTGCCGATCCGCACCACCTCCAGCCCACCCAGCCCGCGCAGCGCGGTCTCGACGAGGTCGGCCAGCGGCCCCTCGGTGCCCGACACGGAGGGGAGGTCGACCAGCGCGCGGGTCAGCGCCAGGACGTCGGCGGACAGGTCGAGCCCCGGAGCGGTCACGGCCGCCAGCCTAGGAGGGCCCGGTCCCCCTCCTGCGCACGTACCGGACGAGCAGCGCCACGGAGCCGACGACGAGCAGCACGCCGATGCCCTGCAGGCCCGGGGAGTCGTCGGCCCCACCCGCCACCACCGAGGCCACGCCCAGCAGCACGCCGAGGGTGGCGGCGAACGCGGCGAGCAGCACGGGGCGGTCGGTCACGGACCCATGATGGCCGCCCTCGGTAGCCTCGGCGACCGTGACTGATGCACCCACCGGCGCCACCGCCGTCGGCCTCGCGACCGTGACCACCGCAGGCGTCGTCCTCGACACCTGGTACCCCTCCCCGGCCCTCGGCGACGTCGCGACCACCGGCACCGAGCGGCTGGGCACCCTGGAGCTCGAGGGCGAGCTCGGCCCGGACTTCGGGTCGCTGCTGCGCATCGACGACGCCCGCGGCGTCGAGGTGGTCGCCGTCCGGACGACGATCGCCGACCTCGCCGCCGCCCCGGTCGACGCGCACGACGTCTACCTGCGCCTGCACCTGCTCTCGCACCGTCTGGTGCGCCCGCACGGCCTGAGCCTCGACGGCCAGTTCGGCCTGCTCGCCAACGTCGCCTGGACCAGCGCCGGCCCGGTCGAGGCCGCCGACTGGACGCCGGTGCGCGCGGCGAAGGTCCGGGCCGCCCACGGCCACGTCACCGTCACCCACGTCGACAAGTTCCCCCGGATGGTCGACTACGTGCTGCCCTCGGGCGTGCGCATCGGCGACGCCGACCGCGTGCGGCTGGGCGCCCACCTGGCCGAGGGCACCACCGTCATGCACGAGGGCTTCGTGAACTTCAACGCCGGCACGCTCGGCCCCTCGATGGTCGAGGGCCGCATCTCCGCCGGGGTCGTGGTGGGTGCGGACTCCGACATCGGCGGCGGCGCCTCGATCATGGGCACCCTGTCCGGCGGCGGCAAGCAGGTCGTGTCGATCGGGTCGGGCTGCCTGCTGGGGGCCAACGCCGGCATCGGCATCTCCCTGGGCGACAAGAGCGTCGTCGAGGCCGGCTGCTACGTCACCGCCGGCTCCCGGGTCACGCTTCCCGACGGCTCCGTGGTCAAGGCGCTGGAGCTCTCGGGCCGGCCCGGGCTGCTGTTCCGCCGCAACTCGGTGTCCGGTGCGCTCGAGGCCCTGCCCCGGGACGGCGACTGGGGCGCGCTGAACGCCGCCCTGCACGCCAACTGAGGCTCAGGTGAGGCCGGCGGGCTCCGCGGGCGGCGTCGTGAGGTGCTCGACCAAGGCGGCGACGAACTCCTGCGGGCGCTCGACGTGCGGCGCGTGGCCGACCCCGGGGAGCACCACCTCGCGGTAGGCCCCGCCGCTGGCGGCGTACCGGTCGAGCACGGCGCGGGTCTGCCCGACCATCGGCTGCGGCGGGAACGCGTCGGCGCCCGGCCAGCCGGGCACCGCGCCGATCGAGCCGAGGAAGGCCAGGTCGAAGGCCGAGGTGTCGCTGACGATCTGGTCGGCGTCGCCGCGCACCCACAGCACCGGGGGCTTGAGCGGCAGGTCGGTGATGCCCGAGACGTCGAGGACGGTCGGGGCCAGCGTGTTGAGCACGCCGCGTGCCCCGGGAGCCGCACCCGGCCAGGCGTCGGTGGCGACGACGTCACCGGGGTAGTGGTCCTCGCCGGTGCGGGTGGTCAGCATCGAGGCCACGTAGACGTCCTCCAGCCGGTCGTCGACGGGCAGGCTGTCCGGGGCGACGTAGAAGGCGCGGAAGATCGACCGCGGGCTCGTGGGTGCCTCCGCGGTCGTGACACCGGCGGCCAGCGCGGCCACGAAGTCCGGGTTCGCCCCGCCCGCCCCGGACCCGGTGCCGTCCGGGTGCACCCGCGCACCGTCGGCGCCGGTCGTGCCGCCGAAGCCGTAGGGGGACACGGGCGCCACCAGGGTCACCGAGGCGACGCGCTCGGCGTGGTCGAGCAGGTGCTGCAGGACGACGCCCCCGCCCATGCTCCAGCCCACCAGGTGCACCCGCTCGACGCCGAGGGCCTCGACCAGCGCGGCGAGGTCGTCGGACCAGTCGCGCACCCCGCGGGTGGCGTCCACGGGCTCGGGGTCGGTGCCGCCGAAGCCGCGCAGGTCCACCGCCAGGGCGCGCCACGACGGCGCCAGCGCGAGCAGCGGTTGCTGCCAGAACAGCGCCGAGCTGACGTTGCCGTGCACGAGGAGGACGGCGTCTCCGCCCGCGCGGGGGTCGACGTCCTCGCGGTGCAGCACCTGCTGGGTCAGCCGGGCGGTCTCGACGCGGGTGGCCCGGACACCGGGCAGCAGGGGCGCGGTCACGGGTCACACGCTAGTCAGCGCCTACTCTGGGAGCGGTGACCAGCGCTCGGCCGGCGGCCCGTCCCGCCGCGGCGCGGCCCCGTCCCCGGCCGGCGCGAGCGCCGCAGCGCCGCCGGCGGCGGCGGAAGCGGAGCAGCCGCATGGCCGGGCTGTGGGTGCCGCTGCTGGTCGTCGTCGTGGCCGTGGTCGGCCTCTCGTGGGACACCGACAGCCAGGGGGTGCCGCCGGTGGCCGGTCGCTGCACGATCGCGGGTTCACCGCTGACGTTGACCAACGAGCAGGCGGCCAACGCGGCCACCATCGCCGCCGTCTCCCGCTCGCGCGGGCTGCCCGAGCGGGCCACCACGATCGCGCTGGCCACCGCCCAGCAGGAGTCCCGGCTGCGCAACCTGGCCTACGGCGACCGCGACTCCCTCGGCCTGTTCCAGCAGCGCCCGTCGCAGGGCTGGGGCACGCCCGATCAGGTGCAGGACCCGGTCTACGCGACCGGGAAGTTCCTCGACGGCCTGGTCGAGGTCCCCGGCTGGGACACCGGCCGGCTCACCGAGGTCGCGCAGGCGGTGCAGCGCTCGGGCTTCCCCGAGGCCTACCAGCAGTGGGAGGAGATGGGCACGACCCTCTCCCGGGCACTGCTGGCCACCACCCCGGCGGCGCTGTCGTGCACCTACAGCCCACCCGACGCGGCCGGACCGGTCGACGAGCGGGCCGCCGCGGTGGCCGACGTCGTCCGCCGCGAGGCCGGTGCCCCCACCGTCCTGGCCGGGGGTGTCGTGTCGGTGGCCGCCACGGGCTGGCCCGAGGCCACCTGGGCCGTCGCCCACGCCCGCACGCTGCAGCTCACCGAGGTGCGCTTCACCGACTGGACCTGGACGCCGACCGGCGGCTGGGTGCAGACCGGCGAGGACGCCGGCGCCCTGCTGCTGCAGCTGGCGGTCTAGGCGGTCAGGCGCTCCACCGCGGCGTCGACGCGCTCGTCGGTCGCGGTCAGCGCCATGCGCACGTGGCGCTCCCCCGCCGGCCCGTAGAACGCGCCCGGGGCGACCACGACGCCCAGCGCGGCGAGGCGGTCGACCGTCGTCCAGCAGTCCTCGTCGCGGGTGACCCACAGGTACAGCCCGGCCTCGGAGTGCTCGATGCGGCCACCCCACGCCTGCACCGCGGCCCGCAGCCGGTCGCGGCGGGCGCCGTAGCGCGACCGGGCCAGCTCGACGTGGCCGTCGTCGCCCAGCGCCGCCGCGGCCGCGGCCTGCACCGGGCCGGGCACGAGCAGGCCGAGGTGCCGGCGGGTCTCCCACACCCGGGTGACCAGCGCCGGGTCACCCGACAGCAGCCCGGCCCGGTACCCCGCGGCGGTCGACTGCTTGGACAGCGAGTGGACGGCGAGCAGGCCCTCGTGGGTGGCCCCGGCCACCGAGGGGTGCAGCACCGACGTGGGGACGACGTCCCAGCCGAGCTCGACGTAGCACTCGTCGGCCACCACGGGCACGCCGCGCTCGCGGCCCCACGCGACCCAGGCCCGCAGCTCCTCGGGCGTCAGCACCCGGCCGTGCGGGTTGCCCGGGGAGTTCAGCCACACGAGCACCGGGTCGGCGACGTCGGCGGGCGGTGAGTCGGCGCGCAGCACCGAGAGCCCGGCCACGACCGCGCCGACCTCGTAGGTGGGGTAGGCGACCTCGGGGATCACCACCGTCCCGGCGTGCAGCCCGAGCAGCGTCGGGAGCAGCGCGACCAGCTCCTTGGAGCCCACCGTCGGGATCACCGAGGGGACGGCCCCGAGCGGGTCGGCCACCGTCACGCCGAGCCGGCGCTCGAGCCACCCCGCGGCCGCCGTGCGCAGCTCAGCGGTGCCGAGCGCCGTCGGGTAGCCCGCCGAGTCCGACCCGTCGGACAGCGCGGTGCGCAGCACGTCCGGGGTCGGGTCGACCGGGGTGCCGATCGAGAGGTCGACCACGCCCCGCGGGTGCTCGGCGGCCTTCGCCCGGGCCGGCCGCAGCGAGTCCCAGGGGAAGTCCGGCAGCGAGCGGGAGCTCACTCCCCCTGCGGCGGCAGCGCCGCGACCAGCGGGTGGTCCTTGCCGACCTTGCCGGTGCGCGCGGCGCCACCGGGGCTGCCCAGCTCGGAGAAGAACTCCACGTTGGCGTTGTAGAAGTCCTTCCACTTGTCCGGGACGTCGTCCTCGTAGTAGATGGCCTCGACCGGGCAGACCGGCTCGCACGCACCGCAGTCGACGCACTCGTCGGGGTGGATGTAGAGCATGCGGTCGCCCTCGTAGATGCAGTCCACCGGGCACTCGTCGATGCACGCCTTGTCGAGCACGTCGACGCAGGCCTGGGTGATGACGTAGGTCACGGGGGTCCCTCCGGGGTACGACCAGCTGGTTCTAGGGTCTGCACCAGTATGGCGGCGTCCGCGGCGCCCTGGAGGTCAGGGTCGCCTATCCCGCCACCCCCGGGAGGGAGATCGTGGGCCAACGACGCAGTCCCCTCGACGTGGTCGAGCTCGAGCGGCTGGCCGCCCGCGGCTGGCGGGGCACCGAGGCCGAGCCGTGGGGTGACTGGCTGCTGCGGGCCGGGGGTGCGGGGTTCAGCAGCCGCGCCCACTCCGCCCTCGTCGTCGGTGACCCCGGCGTCCCGCTGCCGGCCGCGGTCGACCGCGTGGTCGCCTGGTACGCCGCCCGCGGCCTGCGCCCCTGCGTGCAGCTGCCCGGCCGACAGGCCCGGCCCGCCGACGCGGTGTTCGCGGCCGCCGGCTGGGACCGCGACGAGGACACCATCGTGATGACCGTCGAGCTGGACGACGGGGAGCCCGGCCCCCGGGCCACCGTGCGGCTGGCCCCCGAGCCCGACGAGGCCTGGCTGGCCGCGTGCCGTCAGCACGGCACCCCGCTGCCCGCCGGCGCGGAGGTCGTGCTGACCGGTGCCGACCGCACCGCGTTCGCCTCCGTGCTGGGCGAGGACGGCGAGGTCGTCGCCGTGGCCCGGGGGGTGCTCACCGACGACTGGCTGGGCATCACCGCGGTGACCGTCGCCGAGGCGGCCCGCCGCGGCGGGCTGGCCACCTCGCTGACCCGCGGCCTGCAGTCCTGGGCGGTCGACGAGGGCGCCCGCTGGTGCTACCTGCAGGTGGTGGCCGGCAACGCCCCGGCGCGGGCGCTGTACCGGCGGCTGGGCTTCATCGAGCACCACCGCTACCACTACCGGCGGGCACCGGTCGGCTGAGCACGCGGCCCACCGCGAACGCCCCGAACAGCACCCCGACCAGCAGGAACCCCAGGCCCACCAGCTGGGCCGGGACCGTCTGGCCGGTGATGAGCAGGTCACCCTCGGGACGGCGCACCGAGGCACCGACCGCGACGACCACCCACACCAGCGCGGGCAGCACGCCGACCACCCGCGAGCCGGACAACCGGTGCGCCCAGGTGACCAGCAGCAGGTTGCCCACCGCCGCGGCCAGGACGGAGACCGGGACCGGCACCGGGCCGATGCGCAGCGGCAGCCAGAGGACCTCGACCACGGCCAGCCAGGCCGCGACCAGCACGGCCAGCAGGCCCCAGCCGACGGTGCGCAGCGTGGTCACAGGCCGGCGAACAGGTCGGTCTCCCAGCCGTGCTCCCCCGCGCCCGGGCCGCGCTCGCCGCGGACGAGCCGGTAGTGCTCGGTGGTGAGCACCTCCTGGCCCAGGTTGTTGGACAGCGCGTAGAACTCGCCGTCCATGGTCAGCTGGGTGGCGTGGGCGGCCATGGCGGCGGCCTTGGCCGCCCGGTGCGCGGCGCCGTCGATCTCGCAGGTGACGTCGGCGTCCTCGGCGGCGAAGGGGATCTCGCGGGCGTCGGTCACGCCGTCGTACCCGGTGTCGGCGGCGGCCAGGGCGTCGAGCCCCTGCTGCAGCACCGAGACCGGCACGCAGGTCCAGTAGACCTTGGCGACGGTGTGCGGCGCGCCCAGCTCGGGCCGGTGGGCGGGGTCGGCGGCGGCGTCGACGGCCCGCATGGTCACGCGGTGGGCCTGGATGTGGTCGGGGTGGCCGTACCCGCCGTGCTCGTCGTAGCCGACCACCACCTGCGGGCGCACCTCGCGCAGCACGGCCACGGCGGCGTCGACGGCTTCGTCGAGGTCGGCGTTCCAGAAGGCGCGGGGGTGCCCGTTGGCCGGGGTGCCGATCATTCCCGAGTCGCGCCAGCGGCCGGTGTGGCCGAGGAACCGGTGGTCGGTCACCCCGAGGGCGGCCATGGCGGCGGCGAGCTCGGCGATGCGGTAGCCACCGAGCTGGTCGGCCTGGTCGGCGGCCAGGCCGGCCAGCTCGGGCACGAGGATCTCGCCCTCCTCGCCGAGCGTGCAGGTGAGCAGCGCGACGTGCGCGCCCTCGGCGACGTAGCGGGCCATGGTGGCCCCGTTGTTGATCGACTCGTCGTCGGGGTGGGCGTGCACGAGCAGCAGACGACGATCAGCGAGAGGCACGGCTCAATGATCCCCGAGCACGGGCCTGGTGATCGCGGGGGTCGAAGACTCCCCGATCGCCAGGCCGGACGCGCTCGTCGCAGCAGGGGACGGCCACTGGCCGCGGTGCGGTCCGGAGGACCGCAGTGTCACAGCACCTTCAGCGCTTCGGCGTAGTGGCAGGCGCTCTGGTGGTCGGTCCCGCGGGACTCCAGCGGCGGCTCGACGGTCATGCACTTCTCGCGCTGGGTGTCGTCGAGCTGGTTGGCGAACTTCTGGCACCGGGTGCGGAACCGGCAGCCCGAGGGCGGGTTCGCCGGGCTGGGGACGTCGCCGGTGATGATGATCCGCTGGCGGCTGCGCTCCAGGCGCGGGTCGGGCAGCGGGATCGCCGACAGCAGGGCTTGCGTATAGGGGTGCGTGGGCGCCTCGAACAGCACGTCCCGCGGGGCCACCTCGATGATCTTGCCGAGGTACATGACGGCGACCCGGTCGGAGATGTGCCGCACCACCGACAGGTCGTGCGCGATGAACAGGTAGGAGAGGCCGAGGCGCTCCTTGAGGTCCTCGAGCAGGTTGATCACGCCGGCCTGGATCGAGACGTCGAGCGCGGAGACCGGCTCGTCGAGGACCAGGACCTTGGGCTCCAGCGCCAGCGCGCGGGCGATGCCGATGCGCTGGCGCTGCCCGCCGGAGAACTCGGCCGGGTAGCGGTTGGTGTGCTCGGGGTTGAGGCCCACGGTCTCGACCAGGGTGCGCACGCGCTCCCGCAGCTCGGCCTCGTCCTTGGTCAGGCCGTGGATGATCAGCGGCTCGGCGACGATGTCGAACACCGGCAGCCGCGGGTTGAGCGAGGCGTAGGGGTCCTGGAAGACGATCTGGATGTCGCGGCGCAGCGGCCGCATCTCCTTGCGCCCCAGACCCACGATGTCGCGGCCCTGGAACACCACGGACCCGCCGGTGGCCGGCTGCAGGTTGAGGATCGCCCGGCCGGTGGTGGACTTGCCGCAGCCGGACTCGCCGACCAGGCCGAGGACCTCGCCCGGGTAGAGGTCCAGGTCGAGCCCGTCCACGGCGCGGACGGCGCCCACGGTGCGCTTGATCAGCCCGCCGCCCTTGATCGGGAAGTGCTTCTCCAGACCGCGGACGCTGAGGATCGGTTCACGGGTGGCGGTCATCGGGCCGTCTCCTCCTGGGGGGTGGCGGGTGCGGGCTCGGTGGTCAGCGTCGCGTCGTCCGAGGAGTCCTCGAACACCGTCGCCGCGTCGCCCTCGGCCTTGCGCACCTCGTCGATGCGGATGCAGGCCGCGGCGTGGCCGTGCCCGACCTCGACCAGTTCGGGCTCCACGGCGTCGCACTCGGCGACGTGCAGCGGGCACCGCGGGGCGAACGGGCACCCGGGCGGCATGTTGACCACCGACGGCGGCGAGCCCTTGATGGGGGTGAGCCGCTGCTTGGTCGAGGCGTCGAGGCGGGGCAGCGACCCGAGCAGGCCCAGCGTGTAGGGCATGCGGGGCTCGTAGTAGATGTCCTCGACCCCGCCGACCTCGACCGGGCGGCCGGCGTACATGACCAGCACGCGGTCGGCGATGCCGGCGACGACGCCGAGGTCGTGGGTGATCATCACCATCGCCGCGCCGGTCTCCGAGAGCGCGGTCTGCAGCACCTCGAGGATCTGCGCCTGCACCGTGACGTCGAGGGCCGTCGTCGGCTCGTCGGCGATGATCACGTCGGGCTGGTTGGCCATCGCGATGGCGATGACCACGCGCTGGCGCATGCCGCCGGAGAACTCGTGCGGGTAGGACCGCACCCGCTCCGCCGCGTTCGGGATACCGACCAGGGCCAGCAGGTCCGCGGCGCGGGCCTCGGCGGCCTTCGAGCTCAGCTTGGGGTCGTGGACCCGCAGGGTCTCCTCGATCTGGAACCCCACCCGGTAGACGGGGTCCAGCGACGTCATCGGGTCCTGGAAGATCATCGAGACGCCCTTGCCGCGCACCCGCGACATCGCGCGGTCGCTGAGCCCGAGCAGCTCCTGGCCGCGGTACTTGACCGAGCCGGTGACCCGGGCCGAGCCCGGCAGCAGGCCCATGACGGCCAGCGAGGTGACCGACTTGCCCGAGCCGGACTCCCCGACGATGCCGAGCACCTCGCCGGAGTGCAGCTCGTAGTCCACGCCGCGCACGGCGTGCACCAGGCCGTCCTCGGTCGGGAAGCGGACGTTGAGGTCCTGGACCGACAGCAGCGGGGTGCGCGGGTCGGCGTCGTTCGTGATGGTCATGGCGTACCCCTCAGGACCGCACGCGGCGGTTGCTCGGGTCGAAGGCATCCCGGATCCCGTCGCCGATCAGGTTGATCGACAGCACGATGACCAGCAGGGTGATGCCCGGGAAGTAGAAGAGCCAGGGCCGGGTCGTGGTGGCCTGCACGCCGTCGGAGACCAGGCGGCCCAGCGACGTCTGGTTGGCCCCGTTGACGCCGAAGCCCAGGTAGGTCAGCGACGCCTCGAGGATGATGGCCGTGGCCGCGGCCAGCGTCGTCCACACGATCAGCGACCCGAGGGCGTTCGGGATCAGGTGCTTGAAGATGATCCGCTTGTCCGAGGCGCCCATGGCGTGCGCGGCCTCGACGTACTCCTTCTCGCGCAGCGACAGGAACTGGCTGCGCACGATGCGGGCCAGGTCCAGCCAGCCGAACAGGCCCAGGATGATGCCGACGCCCAGCGGCGTGCGGGACCCGGGGAAGTTCGTCGCGACGACGATCAGCACCACCAGCAGCGGCACGGTGAGGATCAGGTCGACGAACCGCATGAGCAGGCTGTCGACCCACTTGCCGTAGTAGCCGGCGAGCGCACCGACCAGCAGGCCCAGCGGCAGCGCGATGACGATGAACAGCAGCACGATGAACAGCGAGCGCTGCACGCCCTGCATGAGGCCGGCCAGCAGGTCACGGCCGATGGCGTCGCTGCCCAGCGGGTAGCCGTCGACGCCGGGGGGCACCGACTGCGCGCCGGAGTTCAGCGTGCCGTAGTCGGTCGTGTAGACCAGCGGGCCGCCGAAGCCGAAGACCAGCAGCAGCACGAAGACGACCAGGCCGGTCATCCCGACCTTGTTGCGCAGGAAGCGCCGCACGATCTGCTGGCGCTGGCTGCGCGCCTTGACGGTGAACTCGCGCTCGGCGCCGGGACCGGGCGTGTTGGCGGCGGCCGCCTCGGTGGCGGCCTGGGTGGTGGTCATGAGGTCTCCTGGCCGGTCAGGCGAGACGGATGCGCGGGTCGAGGACCGCGTAGAGGACGTCGGCGACGAGGTTGAACAGCACGACGAAGACCGCGCTGACCAGCAGCCAGCCGAGCACGACGTTGATGTCGTTCTGCCCGATGCCGTTCTGCAGCAGGTACTCGCCCATGCCGTGCCAGACGAACACCTGCTCGGTGATGACGGCACCGCCGAACAGCGTGCCGATGCCCAGCGCGACCACGGTGGTCAGCGGGATGAGCGCGTTGCGCAGCCCGTGCTTCATGACCACCCGGCGGTAGGGCAGGCCCTTGGCCCGGGCCAGGCGCATGTAGTCCGACCCCAGCACGTCGAGCATGGCCGAGCGCTGGAACCGGCTCCACGAGGCGAACGACAGCAGCGCCAGGCTGATGGTGGGCAGCACGAGGTGGCCGATGCGGTCGCTCCACAGCTCCCAGCCGCTGGCGTACAGCGACAGACCTGGTGTCTCCTCGCCGATCGTGTAGAGCACCTGCTGCCCGAACAGGTCGTTGACGCCGCCGGCCACGAACTCCTTGAGGATCGCGGCGAACCAGAAGGTCGGCAGCGCGATGAGGACGTAGGCGAGGAAGGTGAAGGCGTAGTCCGAGGGCTTGTACTGCCGCACGGCGCCGATGACGCCGACGATGACCGCCAGCAGGACGGCGATGATGATCGCCAGCAAGATCATGCGGCCGGTCACCAGCAGGCGGCCGCCGAGCTGGTCGGTCACGGGGGTGCCGCCGATCGTCTCGCCGAAGTCGCCGCGCAGCACGCCGGTGAGCCAGTGCCAGTAGCGGACCAGGAAGGGCTCGTTGAGCCCGAGCTGCTCGCGGACGCCGTCGAGGTACTCCTGGGTGGGGGGCGGCTGCCGCTGCCGGAACTTCGCCAGCGGGTCGAAGCTCGCGGCGCAGAGGGCGAAGACGAGGAACGAGCTGGCGATCAACACGAGGACCGAGGCGATGATCCGCCGGACCGTGAAGAAGAACATGCGGGGACCTTACGCCGAGAGCGGAAGCCGTCCGGGGGGAACGACCAGTTCAGCAGGGACGTCCGGGCACAGCACGGCCCCCGGGGGGTGAGCCCCCCGGGGGCCGTGACTGCGATCAGGTGTCAGCGGTGGTGCGACCTGTGGGTCAGCTGGACACGGCCCAGGTCTCGGCGTTCCAGAGCGGCCCGGTCTGCGAGGCGTTGTCCTCGACGTTCGAGATGGAGCTCTGGTACGCGATCAGCGTGGGCTTCTGGTACAGCGGCAGCGTGGCCATCTGGGCCCACAGCGCCTGGTCGACCTGGTTGGCCAGGTCGGCCGCCTTGTCCGGGTCGGGCTCGGACACCATCTGGCTCAGCAGCTGGTCGATCTCCGGGGTGCCGATGCGGGAGTAGTTCTGCCCCAGACCGTTCTCCGGCGAGTAGTAGATCGACTGGTTCGACGAGACGAACGGGGTGGAGACCCAGGCGAAGAGCGCGGCCTGGAAGCCACCGGCCACCAGCGAGGTGGGCTTGTCGACGTCGGCGAAGATGTCCGGGTTGGCGTTGAACGTCGCCTCGATCCCGGCCTCCTTCAGCTGCGGGATCATGACCTCGATGGTGGTCTGGCGCAGCGGGTTGTTGGCCGTGGTGTCGATGCGGATCGACAGGCGCTGGCCGCCCTTGGCGTAGATGCCGTCGGCACCCAGGACCCAGCCGTCGCCCTCCAGCAGCTGCTTGGCCTGCGCGGTGTTCTGGCTCTTGTACTCGTCCGGGGCGTTGTCCTGGTACTCCGGCTGGTTGTTCACGTAGAGCCGGTTGTCCAGCACCTGTGCGTCGGAGGAGAACTGGCCGACGGTCTGGTCGACGATCTCCTGGCGGTCCAGCGCCATGGCGAAGGCCTGGCGGACCGGCAGCGAGCTCAGGATCGGGTCGGTCGTGTTGAAGTCGAGGTGCTCGAACGTCAGACCGAAGGTGATCTTGTTCTCCACGCCCGGCTCGAGGCCGTCGAGCTGGTCGACCAGGTCGAGCTGGGGCTGCGGGTAGACGACGCCCAGCTCCTGGTTCTGCAGACCCTGGACCGTGGTCGTCGGGTCGTTGCCGACGTTCTGGATGACCAGGCGGGCCAGCTTGGCCGGCTCGCCCCACCACTCGGGGTTGGGGGTCAGGATGACGATCTGGCCACCGACGTCGATGTTCTCCTTCTTGACCTGGAACGGCCCGGCGGAGATGTCGTCGATGATGCCGTCGGCGATCGGGAAGCCGTTGGAGATGGTCTCGCAGAGGGCCGTCGGGTCCTCGTTGTCCATCAGGTGGGCCGGCAGGAAGGTGCTGAACAGCGACTGCCAGTCGGCGTAGGGCTCGGTGTAGGTGACGGTGACGGTCTTGTTGTCGTCGCCGCCGCCCTCGACCGAGGCGATGTTGGCGTAGCCGTTGGTCGACAGCACGGCCTCGCAGCCGCCGTCGGCCGGGTCCGCGCTGCGGTTGGCCTTCCAGGTGAAGGCGAAGTCGTCGGCGGTGATGGGGGTGCCATCGCTCCAGACGGCGTCGGGGTTGATCTCGTAGGTGTTGACCTGCTGCCCGCCGTTGTCCTCCAGCGTGGGCTCGGAGGCCAGGATGTTCTCGTCCCAGGTGACCGAGAAGTCGGGCGAGACGTTGAAGGCGCTGGGCAGGACCCGGCCGATGATGGTCTGGGTCGCGGTGCTGTTGCCCGCCGAGATGAACGGGTAGATGTTCTCCGGGAAGGCCGTGGGCTCGCCGAAGACGACCTGGCCGGAGCCACCCTCCCCGCTGCCTCCGCCGTCGCTGCTGCTGCCGCCGCCACAGGCGGACAGCACCATCGCGCCGGCGATGCCGGTGGCGACGAGCGCTGAACCGCGCTTGCTCAACTTCACGTTCGATTGCCTCCCTCGACCCGCACGCGCGGGGGGAACTGACCTGGTCTGCCCTCCTGGACGCGATCGGCGTCCAGGACGAACTGGGTACGAGCCGCGCCGCACCTGGCAGAGGACTGTCCGACCAGGCCGACCTGCAGGACACTAGGCATCGCCGCCGGGACGGGTCCACGGCCGTCACCATTTTGTGACCTGGGCTCACGACCCCGGGCCACGGGCTCGCGACCTGCTGGAACGCCCGCGCAACACCGCCGTCACGACAGGACGTCTTGCGGTCCGCGAGCCCGTGGAGCGCAGCTCTTCCGGGTCGTCCGGTACCGGCATCCCGGTACCGACGCCGACTGCCAGCGAACCGGCAGGTGGATCGATGTGTGCGCCCCACGGCCCCGGGTAGACGTGGTCTCGACCGCAGAACTCGAACGTGAGGAGAACGTGATGAGCGCCGTGGACAAGATCAAGAACAAGGCCGAAGAGCTGATGGGGCAGGGCAAGGAGGCCGCGGGCGACGCGACCGACAACCGCGACCTCAAGGCCGAGGGCCAGGCCGACCAGGCCTCGGGCAACGCCAAGCAGGCCGGCGAGAAGGTCAAGGACATCTTCAAGTAAGCAGTCCCCCGAGAGGCCCGTCCCGCGACCGCGGGGCGGGCCTCTCGTCGTTCAGAGGCGTGCGAGCAGCGCGCGCACCGCGGGTAGCAGGGGGCGGTCGGCCGGGATCCAGTCCAGCCCCTCCAGCTCGTCGCCGGTCAGCCACCGCACCTCGTGGTGCTCGTGGGCCACGAGCTCGCCGGCGCTCACCCGCCCCCACCACACGCGCAGCGTCGAGGCACCGGGCGGCCCGCCGGCGACGACCCCGGGCAACGGCACCTCCCCCAGGAAAGCCTGCGGGGCGACGTCGACCGACAGTTCCTCCCGGCACTCCCGGACCAGCGCGTCCAGCTCGGGTTCCCCGCGCTCGACCTTGCCGCCGGGGAATTCCCACTTGCCGGCCAGCGCCCCCGACCCGCGCTGGGCGACGAGCACGCGGTCGCCGTCCACCAGCGCCGCCCCCACCACCTGGACGACGTCCTCGGCCCGGCGCTGCGCGGCCGCGGCGTAGAGATCGAGGTGGGCCTGCATCGCGGCCAGCACCCGCCGACGCACGACCGTCCGGTCCAGCAGGCGGCCCAGCGGCCCGGGGACCCGGTTGTCCCACTCGACCTGGTCGTCGACGAGCGTGCCGGCGCCGGTCGGGGAGAAGCTCCGGGTGTGCCGCACCTGCGCCAGCAGACCGCCGCTGCCGGTGTGGGCGTCGGCGTGCGGCCGGTCGGAGGCGACCTCGGTGAGGGCCCACGGCCAGGGGCGCCCGAGCACCCGGGCGACGTCGAAGGCCACCGTCAGCGGCGCCTCCACCAGCGTGGTGAATCGCAGCCAGGGCACCGCGCCAGTTTCCCAGACCGGGCAGGATGGGCTCCGTGCGCATCACCGCCCGGGTGGACTACGCGGTACGGGCCGCCCTCGAACTGGCCGCCGCGAGCCCCGACGCCCTCACCTGCGACCGCATCGCCACCTCCCAGGGGATCCCGGCCCGCTTCCTGCAGGCCATCCTCGGCGACCTGCAGCACGCCCGACTGGTGACCAGCCAGCGCGGGCGCGACGGCGGCTACCGGCTGGCGCTGCCGCCGTCGGAGGTCTCGATCGCCCGGGTTATGCGCATCGAGCAGGGGTTCCTCGCCGAGGTGCACGGCCAGCGCCCCGAGGACGCGACCTACCCCGGCGTGGCCGAGGCGCTGACCGGGGTCTGGGTCGCCGCGCGCGACTCCTACCGCCGGGTGCTCGAGCAGGTGACCCTCGCCGACGTCGTCGCCGGACGACTGCCGGCCGCGGTCGCCGAGCTGGCCGAGGTCGAGAGCGCCTGGCGCTCGTTCGGGGCCGTGCCGGTCGACTGATTGACTCTGCGGCCATGAGCGGAGTCGCCGTCCTGCTGACCGGGCTGTCGGGCGCGGGCAAGTCCACGATCACCGACGCCCTGGTGGCCGAGCTGGAGGCCGAGGGCACCCCGGTCACCGTGCTCGACGGCGACGTCGTCCGCACCCACCTGTCCTCCGAGCTCGGGTTCTCCCGGGCCGACCGCGACCTCAACATCCGGCGCATCGGCTGGGTCGCCGGCGAGGTGGTCAAGCACGGCGGCACGGCGGTCATCGCCGCCATCGCCCCGTTCGAGCAGGCCCGCGCCGAGGCCCGCACGCTGGTCGAGGCGCACGGCCGGTTCGTGCTGGTGCACCTGTGCACCCCGCTCGAGGTGTGCGAGGCGCGCGACGTGAAGGGCCTCTACGCCAAGGCCCGCGCCGGGGAGATCCCGACGTTCACCGGGGTCAGCGACCCCTACGAGGAGCCGGTGCGCGCCGAGCTGCGCATCGACACCTCCGTGGTGGGTCTCGCCGACGCCGTCGCACAGGTCCGGTCGGCCATGGCCGGTGTGGGAGACTCCTCCGCGTGACTGGCCGCGGCACCCCCCTGGTCGCGCGGCTGCACATCGACCTGGGCCGCGTCGTGAGCGCCGCCTGTCGCCGCTCGATCTGAGCCGCGCCACCCCAGCCCCCGCAACGCCGCGCCGCCGTCGACCCCGGCGCGAAGATGGAGTCCTCCCGTGTCCTCCCCCACCCGCTCCAGCCGCACTGCCCAGAAGGGGCAGGGCCAGTGGGCCCTCGGCTACCGCGAGCCGCTGAACCCCAACGAGCGGATGAAGAAGGACTCCGACGGCCTCGACGTCCGGCAGCGGATCCTCGACGTCTACGCCCACACGGGCTTCGACGGCATCGACCCCGGTGACCTGCGCGGCCGCATGCGCTGGATGGGCCTCTACACCCAGCGCGCGCAAGGCATCCCCGGCGGGAAGACCGCCGTGCTGGAGCCCGAGGAGCTCGAGGACGCGTACTTCATGCTGCGGGTGCGCATCGACGGCGGGCAGCTGTCGGCCGACCAGCTGCGGGTGATCGCCGGCATCTCCACCGAGTTCGGGCGTGGCGTCGCCGACGTCACCGACCGGCAGAACGTGCAGCTGCACTGGATCCGCATCGAGGACGTCCCCGAGATCTGGCGGCGCCTGGAGGCCGTCGGCCTCTCGACCACCGAGGCCTGCGGCGACACCCCGCGCGTGATCCTCGGCTGCCCGCTGGCCGGCGTGCTCGACGACGAGGTGCTCGACGCCACCCCCGCCGTCGCCGAGGTCGTCGAGAAGTACCTGGGCGACCGCGAGTACTCCAACCTGCCGCGCAAGTTCAAGAGCTCGATCTCCGGCTGCAGCCACCACTGCACCAACCACGAGATCAACGACGTCGCCTTCGTCGGCGTGCGCAACGCCGCGGGCGAGGCCGGCTACGACCTCTGGGTCGGCGGCGGCCTGTCCACCAACCCCCGGTTCGCCGAGCGGATCGGCGTCTTCGTGCGGCCCGACCAGGTCGCCGACGTCTGGGCCGGGGTCTGCGCCGTGTTCCGCGACTACGGCTACCGCCGCTCGCGCACGCACGCCCGCATCAAGTTCCTCATGGCCGACTGGGGCCCGGAGAAGTTCCGCCAGGTGCTGCAGGACGAGTACCTGCACGAGGCACTGCCCGACGGCCCCGCCCCCGAACGGCCGGCCACCGACCAGCGCGACCACGTCGGCGTCATGAAGCAGGTCGACGGCACCAACGCGCTGGGCTTCGCGCTGCACACCGGCCGGATCGGCGGCGAGCTGCTGGCCACCGTGGCCGACCTCGCCGAGCAGTACGGCCGGGGCCGCATCCGGACGACAGCCGACCAGAAGCTGGTGGTCCTCGACGTCCCGGACGACGCGGTGGAGGCAGCCGTCGCCGCGCTGGCCGAGCACGACCTGCTGGTGCGCCCCAGCGTCTTCCGCCGGCAGACGATGGCGTGCACCGGCATCGAGTTCTGCAAGCTGGCCATCGTCGAGACCAAGGGCCACGCGAAGGAGCTGACCGCCGAGCTCGAGCGGCGGCTGCCCGGGTTCGACACCCCGGTGACCATCAACGTCAACGGCTGCCCGAACTCCTGCGCCCGGTTCCAGACCGCCGACATCGGGTTCAAGGGGATGATGGTCGCCGGTGAGGAGGGCTTCCAGGTGCACCTGGGCGGCCACCTGGGCTTCGAGTCCTCCATCGGCCGCAAGCTGCGCGGGCACAAGGTCGCCGCCGCCGACACCGCCGACTACGTCGAGCGGGTGCTGCGCGGGTACCTCGAGCACCGCAGCGAGGGCGAGACCTTCGCCGCCTACGCCACCCGCGCCGACGAGGAGTGGCTGCGCTGAGCGGCGAGGGAAGGGTCCGGCAGCTCCCGCCGTTCTACTGCCCGTACTGCGGCGAGGAGACCCTGCGGCCGCGCGACACCGAGGGAGAATGGCACTGCGGGTCCTGCCTGCGGACCTTCACCCTGCGGACGACGGGAACGGGAGTGCAGCAACCGTGAGCGCAACCCTGGTCGAGCCCACCCCCGAGCTGGCCGCCGAGGCCGACGCCCGCTTCGAGGGCATCACCGACCCGGTCGAGCAGGCCCTCGCCGTGCTGCGCTGGGCCGGGGAGACCTTCGGCGACTCGTTCGCCCTCACCTCCTCGATGGCCGACGGCCTGCTGGCCCACCTCGCGGCCCGGGCGCACCCCGGCGTCCAGGTGGTGTTCCTCGAGACCGGCTACCACTTCGCCGAGACCATCGGCACCCGCGACTGGATCGCCTCGGTGATGGACATCCGGGTGCTCTCGGTCGAGGCCGAGAAGACCGTCGCCGAGCAGGATGCCGAGTTCGGGCCGCAGCTGCACGACCGCGACCCCGACCTGTGCTGCGACATGCGCAAGGTGCAGCCGCTGGCCCGCACCCTGGCCGGGTTCTCCGCGTGGGGCTCGGGCGTGCGCCGCGACGAGTCCGAGACCCGCCTGGGCACCAAGGTCGTCGACTGGGACGCCAAGCGCGGCATGGTCAAGGTCAACCCGCTCGCGGCCTGGACCTCCGACGACGTCGACCGGTACACCGCCGAGCACCAGGTGCCGGTCAACCCGCTGGTCGACATCGGGTACGCCTCGATCGGCTGCGCGCCCTGCACCCGGCCCGTCGCCCCGGGCGAGGACCCCCGCGCCGGCCGCTGGGCCGGCCGCAACAAGGTGGAGTGCGGGCTCCACACCTGAAAGGCCCCCCTCGCCCCCCGGTACGCGCTCCGCACGCACCGGGTCCCTGCGAGGCGGCCGAGCTGCGACGACCTCCGGGCTGTTGCACTCTCCGTGCATGAGCAGACCGCAGGCACTGTCCGACGGGGAGGTCGCCGCGGCGGTGGCCGAGCTGACCCACTGGGACGGCGACGCCCAGGGCATCTACCGCCGGCTGGAGTTCGACTCGTTCCGGGCCGCCGTCGACACCGTGGTGCAGATCGCGGAGGTGGCCGAGGAGATGGACCACCACCCCGACCTCGACATCCGGTACACCAGCGTGCGGGTGGCCGTGGTGACGCACGACGCCGGCGGGGTCACCGAGCTCGACCTCGAGCTCGCCCGCCGGGTCGACGCGATCCACCCCGGCAGCAACGACGGCTAGCGCCGCCTGATCGCCACCACCGCCGAGCGCGGCACCGACGTGCCGCCGTCGGGCCAGTTGCTGGTCGGCTCGGCCAGGGTCCCGCCCTCCCCCGGGTGCTGCACGGAGGCGAACATCGTGGTCTCCGTGGTGTTGAAGAAGACACCGGTCATCTCGGCGCCGTACACCGCGCCGAAGATCTGCTGCGTGCGGCCGCGTCCGCTGCCCACGACCGGCAGGCCCAAGACGGCGTCGTTCATCGCGGTCGGACGCCCCCGGAACGCGCTCGGCGCGCCGTCGGTGGCGATCCAGAGCTGACCGAGGGAGTCGACGGCCAGGTTGTCCGGGCAGGCCAGCTCGCTGACCTGGTCCGGGGTGAAGCCGCCGTACACCGCGCCGTCGGTGGCGTCGCCGGCCAGCAGCAGGATGCCCCAGGCGAAGGTGGTGGCCCCGGCGTCGGACCCCGCCTCGACGATCTCCAGCACGTGCCCGGTGGCGTTGCCCGGCCGCGGGTTGGCCGCGTCGGTCTCCGTGCGCCGCGAGTTGTTCGTCAGCGCGACGTAGACGCTGCCGGTGACCGGGTTGGGCTCGATGTCCTCGGGCCGGTCCATCGGGGTGGCGCCCAGGGCCGACGCCGCCTCGCGGGCGTAGAGCAGCACCTCGGCCTGGTCGGCCCAGCCGTTCTCGGGGGTGAGCGGGCCCTGCCCGTGCACCAGCGGCAGCCAGACCCCGCTGCCGTCGTCGTCGAACCGGGCGGCGTACAGCGTGCCGGCGTCCAGCAGGTCGCGGTTGCGGCGGGCGCTGGGCGAGACCCGGTCGCGGGTGACGAACTTGAACACGTGCTCGAAGCGCGAGTCGTCACCCGAGTAGACCGCGTACCGGCCGTCGGCGGTGGTGGTGCCGGCCGCGGCCTCGTGCTTGAAGCGGCCCAGCGCGGTGCGCTTGCGCGGGGTCGCCCGGGGGTCGTAGGGGTCGATCTCGACCACCCAGCCGAAGCGGTTGACCTCGTTGGGCTCCTGGGCGAGGTCGAAGCGGGGGTGGTGGGCCTCCCAACGGCGCTCGCTCGCGCCCTCCGGCACGCCGAACCGCGTGAGCGAGGCCTGCTGGCGGGCATCGGTGACCGTCGACCGGTTCGCGAAGTACTGGTCGACGTTCTCCTCGCAGGTCAGCAGCGTGCCCCAGGGGGTCACGCCGCCGCCGCAGTTGTTGAGCATGCCGAGCACCCGGGTGCCGGTGGGGTCGGCGGAGGTGCGCAGCAGCGGGTGCCCGGCCGCCGGGCCGGTGAGCTGCATCGGGGTGGTCGCGGTGATGCGCACGTTGTCGCGGTGCGGCTCGTAGCGCCACGAGCCGTCCCGCTCCTGGCGCACCCGCACGAGCGAGCCGCCGTGCGCGGCCAGCTCGATGTCCACCTGCTCGCGGGTGGGGCTGCCCTCGACGTAGCCGGGCAGCATCATCACCGGGTCGGTGTACTCGTGGTTGACCCACAGCAGACCCTCGGTGCCCGCCCGGGGGCCGGTGTCACCCCGTCGGCGCGGGAACCAGGCGGTGTAGTCGGCGTTGAAGCCGAACCGCTCGGCCTGCTCGGCGGCGGTGAGCGCGGTGACGTCGAAGGGCGCGCGGCCAGGGCGCAGCGGGTCGCCCCACCGGATCACCACGTCGTGGGTGAACTCCGGGGCGATCACCGGTGCGTCGAACGGCGCCGGCGCGGTGGGCTGCGCCGCCGTCCAGGTGGTCAGGTCGAAGGCGTGGGCGGCCGGCCCACCCCCGGGCCCACCGCCGGGCCCACCGCCGTGTCCTGGCCGGGCCAGCGCCGGGCCGGCCGCCCCGGCGACGACCGCTCCCCCGCCGACGACGACGCCGACGCGGAAGAGGTCCCTGCGCGAGAGCCGGCGGCGGACGACGTCCTCGAACGTGCCGGTGGTCGTGGTGGGTCCGGTGATGGTCACGGCGAGCTCCTGGGGCAGCGGGCTGGTCGTGAGCCATGCTCACGAAGCCCGGCGACGCCCGGGTGGCGTCCAGGTGGGGACGACGTGAACCCGCCGGCCACCTCCCGTTCACCCGACGGGCAGCACCAGGAGCGACAGCAGCCGGTCGGCCTCGGCGTCGGGGTCGGCGGTCAGCCCGGTGTGCACCGGCCCGGGCTGGACGACGGTCGAGCGCGGCGCGGTGAGCCAGCGGAACCGCGAGCCGAGCACCTCGCGCCCGGCGGCACCGGCACCGGGCGACGCGGCGCACACGTCGGCGGCGGCCTGCAGTGCCCGTGCGACGGCGACCGGGTCGGCGGTGGGGTCCAGCGCCCGCAGCCGGTTGAGGTCCAGGAGCACGCGGGAGCCCAGGTAGTCGCGCTGCCGGCAGTAGACGAGCACCCCGGCGTTCATGCACTCGCCACGCTCGACCCGCGGCACCACCCGCAGCACCGCGTACTCGTAGGTCTCGTGCGCCGGGGTGGTCACCGCTGGGTGACCCCGGGCGGGGGCGGCGGACCGAGCCAGCCCGGCCGGTTCTGCCCGCGCGGCTCGGGTGCGCGACCCCGGGAACCGTCGGCGGCGGCCTGCACGAGGGGCGGCAACCACGCCGGGCGGGCGTCGAGGCGGGCAAGCAGCTGGGCGACGTACCGCTCGCGGGTGACCGCGGCCGGCTCCTCATCGGGCCCGCGCAGCCAGGCGTCGGGCACCAGGTCGAGGACCCGCTCGAGCAGCGGGCGGGTCACCAGCGGTCCGAGGGCGGCGTCGGCGGCGCGGACGTCGGGGTGCGACTCGACCAGGGCGTGCTGGGCGGCGTCGTAGGGCCGGGCGACCGCGGCGGGCGCGCCGGGCCAGTGGTGGTGGAACGTCAGGGCTGCGCCGTGGTCGATCAGCTGCAGCCGGCCGTGCCAGAAGAGCATGTTCGGGTTGCGCCACGAGCGGTCGACGTTGCCCACCAGGGCGTCGAACCACAGCACCCGCCCGGCCAGCTCGGGGTCGACGTCGGCGGCGTGCGCGGAGAAGTCGAGCGCCCCGGGCAGGTAGTCCATGCCCAGGTTGGTGCCCGCGGAGTGCCGCAGCAGCTCCTGCACCTCCTGGTCGGGCTCGCCCACCGCGAGCTCGGGCGCGACGTCCACGGTCACCAGGGCCGGCACCGGCAGCGCCAGCGCCCGGGCCAGCTCGCCGCAGACCACCTCGGCCGCCAGCACCGGCACGCCCTGGCCGGCCGAGCGCCACTTGACCACGTAGGTGCCCAGGTCGTCGGCCTCGACCAGGCCAGGCAGCGAACCGCCCTCGCGCAGCGGGAGGACGTAGCGGGTGGCGGTGACGGCGACGAGCACAGTGCCGCCGACGATACGGCCGGGCCCTACGGTGCAGCCATGCGCCGCCGACCCCTGCTGCTGACCGGCGCCCTCGTCGTCCTCACCGGCTGCAGCTCCGCCGTCCTCCAGCCGCTCACCCTGTTCGGCGCCCCGGGCATCGGCGACCCCTACTACCCCGGCGACGGCAACGGCGGCTACGACGTCGAGCGCTACGACCTCGACATCGCCTACGACCCGGCCGACGACGTCCTCACCGGGGTCGCCACCATCACCGCCACGACGACCGGGGCCCGCCTGTCCGGCTTCTCCCTCGACCTCGTCGGCCTGGACGTGTCCGCCGTCGAGGTCGACGGCACCCCGGTCGAGGTCACCCGCGAGGGCGACGAGCTGGTGGTCGACCCCGGCCAGGTGGTCGTCGACGGCGACTTCGCGGTGCGGGTGGAGTACTCCGGCGTCCCCGAGCCGGTCGAGGACGGTCCCGGGCAGTCCGGCGTCGTGCCGACCCCGGACGGCGTCCTGGTCGTCGGGCAGCCCGACGTCGCCGCCACCTGGTTCCCGGTGAACGACCACCCCCGCGACGCCGCCGCCGTCCAGCTCGCCGTCACCGTGCCCGAGGGCCTCGTCGCGGTCTCCAACGGCACGCTCGTCGAGCGCGGCGAGCCCGTGGACGGGCAGCGCACCTGGACCTGGCGCACCGACGAGCCGATGGCGCCCTACCTGCTCACCCTGGCCGTCGGCGACTACGAGCTGACCGAGCGCGAGGTCGACGGCGTCACCTACCGCGACGCCGTCTCCCGCCGGCTGAGCGAGCGGCTGGCCGGCAACGCCCGCACCGCGCTGGACCGCCAGCCCGAGGTCGTCGACTTCCTGGCCGAGCTGTTCGGCTCGCCGTACCCGTTCACCGAGTGCGGCGCGATCGTCACCGACTCCCCCCTCGGCTTCGCGCTGGAGACCCAGACCCGCCCCATCTACGCCCGCGACTTCTTCGGCTCGGCCGACGGCGCCGAGCTGGTGGTGGTGCACGAGCTGGCCCACCAGTGGACCGGCGACGACCTGCGGCTGGACCGCTGGCGCGACATCTGGCTCAACGAGGGGTTCGCGACCTACGCCGAGTGGGCGTGGACCGAGGCCCAGGGCGGCGAGACCGTCGCCGACCAGCTCGCCGCCGTCCTGGACACCGACGCCGACGACGAGTTCTGGACCCCGGCCATCGGTGACCCCGGCCCGGCCACCGAGGACCTGTTCGGCGAGGCGGTCTACGTGCGCGGCGCAGCGACCCTGGCGGCACTGCGGGAGGAGGTCGGCGACGACGCCTTCACCGATCTGCTGTCCCGCTGGACCACCGGACGCGCCGGGCAGGCCGTCACCACCGACGAGTTCACCGGGCTGGCCGCCGAGGTCGCGGGCACCGACCTCACCGACTTCTTCGACGGCTGGCTGGGCGCGGGCAAGCCCACCTGAGCCGACACTGGGGGCCATGGATCCCCGGCTCGCCGCGCTGACCGACGCCCCGTTCACCTACGCCGAGGTCGGTGCAACGAGGTCCGGCGAGCTGCCGGCCGGGGTGCACGTGGCTCGCCGGCGGGCGGTGGTGGGTCGCGGCGACGACGCGTTCGACCGGGCCGTGGCGGCGGTGTTCGACTGGGCGCCGCAGCGGAACGCCGGCCTGCGGGTGCGGGCCAGCGGGCCGGCCAGCGAGCCCGGCGCCGTCGTCCTCATGACCGCCGGGCTGCCGCCGCTGGGCCTGCGCATCCCCTGCCGGGTGGTGTGGTCGCAGACCAGCGGCGACCGCCAGGGCTACGCCTACGGCACGCTGCCCGGCCACCCCGAGAGCGGCGAGGAGTCCTTCGTCGTCTCCCGCGACGGCGCCGACGTGGTGTTCGAGATGGTGGCCTTCTCCCGGCTGGCCACCCGGGCCGCCCGCCTCGGCGGACCGGTCAGCCGCGTGCTGCAGGCGGTAGCGCTGACCCGATACACCGGCGCCGTGCGCCGCGCCGCCCGCGGCTGACCCCTCAGGTGCCGCTGGGCCCGAACTGCTCGACCTTCACCGACCCCGGCGCGAAACCGAGCCCCACCAGCAGGTCACCCGCCGTGCGGGCGAACCCGGCCGACCCGCACACGAACGCGGTCTGGCCCTCCTCCCACAGCGGGAAGAGGTCCACCGCGGTCAGCCGGGACGCCGGGCGGATGCCGTGCGCCTCCCGCGTGAGGACGACGACGGCGCCGGCGGCCTGCAGCTCGTCGGCGTAGGGCAGCTCGGCCAGCGTGCGGGCGCTGACCGCCACCCGCAGCAGGTCCTCCCGCCCGGTCGCCCGGGCGTGCCGCACCATCGCCACCAGCGGGACCACGCCGGTGCCGCCGCCGACCAGCAGCGCGGGGGTCTCGCCGTCCCAGGCGAACCCGCCCCCGATCGGCCCGCGCACCTCGAAGGTGTCGCCGGGCTCGACGACGTCGGCGAGGTGGGTGGAGACCTCGCCGTCGTCCAGCCGTTCGACGAACAGCTCGAGCAGCGGGTCCGACGGCGGGGAGGCCACCGAGTACGACCGCTGCGCGGTGTAGCCGTCCTCGGCGGTCAGCCGCACCACGTAGTGCTGACCGGGCAGGTGGTCGACCCGGCCGGCGACGTCCAGGCGCAGCTGCACGGTGCGCGGCAGCGGGCGCCGGACCCCGGAGACCGTGGCGGTCGTCCAGGGCCCGGGCGCGGGGGCGGTGACCACCGGCTCAGTCATCCCCCTGGTAGCGCTGCTGGCGCCACGGGTCGCCCCGGTCGTGGTAGCCGTTGCGCTCCCAGAAGCCCTGCTGGTCACGCTTGAGGACGTCGAGCTTGGTCACCCACTTGGCCGACTTCCAGAAGTACAGGTGCGGCACCAGCAGGCGCACCGGACCGCCGTGCTCGACGGTCAACGGCTTGCCGTCGAACTCCCAGACCAGCCACGCCTTGCCGCCGGTGAGGTCCTCCAGCGGCAGGTTGGTGGTGTAGCCGGACTTCGAGGTCGCCATGACGTACTGGCCCTCGGGCGTGGGCCGCGCGACGTCCCACAGGGCGTCGAGGGAGACGCCGGCGAAGTGCGTGTCGAACTTCGACCAGGTGGTGACGCAGTGGATGTCACCGCGGTACTCCGAGGACGGCAGCGCGTGGACGCCGTCCCAGTCCCAGGTGGTGGGGTTCTGCACGTTCCCGGCGACGGTGATGCTCCACGTCTCGGGGCTGATCCGGGGCACCGGCTCGGCGGTCAGCACCGGCCAGTCGGCACCGACGTCGTACTGGCCGGGGGGCAGACGCGGGTCGCGGGCGGTGCGGGCGCGGCCGAGGAAACCGCGGGTGGGTCCGGGCACGGGGGCCTCCTTCTCGGGGTCGGTGCGGGGAACACCGGGCGGGCTACGTTCGTTCCGCCCGGTAAGGGTGGCCTTCCATGAGACGTGTCACGCCGCGTTCACGTAGGTGTGACCTGTGCAGAGTCGTACCGTGTCCTCGTGGCGACAGTGACGACGCAGCAGGCAGGGCAGTCGGCGGGGGCGAACCCCGGTCCGAAGCGGCAACCGAACACCGGGCGGTTCGGTTCCTCGGTCTTCAAGAAGGCCGTCATGGCGGTCACCGGCATCATCTTCGTGCTGTACCTCATCGCGCACATGGTGGGGAACCTAAAGGCGTTCGCCGGGGCCGAGACCTTCAACAGCTACTCCGAGTTCCTGCGCGAGCTCGGCGAGCCGATCCTCCCCCGCCTGACGGTGCTGACGATCATCCGCATCGTGCTTCTCGTGGCCGTGGCCGCGCACATCTGGGCCGCCTTCTCGCTGTGGAAGCAGGCCAAGCGCGCCCGCCCGATCGCCTACCAGACGAAGAAGCGGGTGCAGCAGAGCTACGCCTCGCGCACCATGCGCTGGGGCGGGGTCATCCTCATCCTCTTCATCATCTGGCACATCCTCGACCTCACCCTGGGTGCGGTGAACCCGGCCGGTCGCGACTCGCTGCCCTACGGCCGCCTCGTCGAGGGTTTCCAGAACCCGGTCGTCACGATCTGGTACGCCGTCGCGCTGATCGCCCTGGGCATGCACATCCGGCACGGCGTGTGGTCGGCCACCCAGACGCTGGGCCACAGCAACAAGCGCCGCGAGCGGGCGCTGAACGTCTTCGCCACGGCCTTCGCCGTGGTGCTGATCGGCGGTTACCTGCTGATCCCGTTCTCCGTCCTCTTCGGCATCATCGACTGACAGGGAAGCTGACATGGCACTCGAGCTCTTCCTCGAAGGCGACCCGATCGCCGACACCAAGGCCCCCACCGACGTCCCGATCGGCGAGCGGTGGAGCGAGCGCAAGTTCCGCGGCAAGCTGGTCAACCCGGCCAACCGCCGCAAGATGACGATCATCATCGTCGGCACCGGCCTGGCCGGTGGCGCGGCCGCCGCCACGCTCGCCGAGGCCGGCTACCACGTGAAGTCGTTCTGGTTCCAGGACAGCCCGCGCCGCGCGCACTCGATCGCCGCCCAGGGCGGGATCAACGCCGCGAAGAACTACCGCAACGACGGCGACAGCGTGCACCGGCTGTTCTACGACACGGTCAAGGGCGGCGACTTCCGCTCACGCGAGAACAACGTGCACCGCCTGGCCGAGGTCAGCACGCAGATCATCGACCAGTGCGTGGCCCAGGGCGTGCCCTTCGCCCGCGAGTACGGCGGTCTGCTGGACAACCGCTCGTTCGGCGGCGCCCAGGTGTCGCGCACCTTCTACGCCCGCGGCCAAACCGGTCAGCAGCTGCTCATCGGCGCCTACCAGGCCTTCGAGCGCCAGGTGGCCGCCGGCACCATCGAGACGCACTCGCGCACCGAGATGCTCGACCTGGTCGTCGTCGACGGCAAGGCGCGCGGCATCGTCGTCCGCGACCTGGTCACCGGTGAGGTGACCACCCACGTCGGCGACGCGGTCGTGCTGGGCACCGGCGGGTACTCCAACGTCTACTACCTGTCCACGAACGCCAAGGGCTCCAACACCACGGCGATCTGGCGGGCGCACAAGCGGGGCGCGTACTTCGCCAACCCCTGCTACACCCAGATCCACCCCACCTGCATCCCGGTGTCGGGCGACTACCAGTCGAAGCTGACCCTGATGTCGGAGTCGCTGCGCAACGACGGCCGCGTGTGGGTGCCCAAGGAGCGCGGCGACACCCGCCCGCCCCAGGACATCCCCGAGGACGAGCGCGACTACTACCTCGAGCGCAAGTACCCCGCGTTCGGCAACCTGGTGCCCCGCGACATCGCCTCGCGCCAGGCGAAGAACGTCTGCGACGAGGGCCGCGGCGTGGGCCCGGGCGGGCTGGGCGTCTACCTCGACTTCGCCGAGGCCATCGAGCGCCTGGGCCGCAAGACCGTCGAGGCCAAGTACGGCAACCTCTTCGACATGTACGCCCGGATCACGGGCGAGGACCCGTACTCGGCGCCCATGCGCATCTACCCGGCCGTGCACTACACGATGGGCGGGCTGTGGGTCGACTACGACCTGCAGTCGACCATCCCGGGCCTGTTCGTGATCGGCGAGGCCAACTTCTCCGACCACGGCGCGAACCGCCTGGGTGCCAGCGCCCTCATGCAGGGCCTGTCCGACGGCTACTTCGTGCTGCCGAACACGATCACCGACTACCTGTCGGCCGCGCCGTTCGAGAAGGTCCCGGCCGACCACCCGGCGATCCTCGAGGCCGAGGCCGGCGTCAAGGCGCAGGTCGAGAAGTTCCTGTCGATCAACGGCACGCGCACGGTGGCCTCGTTCCACCGCGAGCTGGGCCGGCTGGTCTGGGACTACTGCGGCATGGAGCGCACCGCCGAGGGCCTGCGCAAGGCACTGGACCGGATCCCCGAGCTCCGCAAGGAGTTCTGGACCAACGTGAAGGTGGCCGGCGACGCGCACACCTTCAACCAGAACCTCGAGCACGCGGCCCGGGTCGCCGACTTCATCGAGCTCGCCGAGCTGATGTGCATCGACGCACTCGCCCGCGAGGAGAGCTGCGGCGGCCACTTCCGCGCCGAGAGCCAGACCCCCGAGGGCGAGGCACTGCGCAACGACGAGGAGTTCGCCTACGTCGCGGCCTGGGGCTGGACGCCCGAGGGCGAGCCGCCGGTGCTCCACAAGGAAGAGCTCAACTACGAGTACGTCCACCTCGCACAGCGGAGCTACAAGTGATGAAGCTGACCCTGAGGGTCTGGCGCCAGCCCTCCCCGCAGGTCAAGGGGAAGATGGCCAACTACCACCTGACCGACGTCTCCGAGGACATGTCGTTCCTCGAGATGCTCGACGTGCTCAACGAGCAGCTGATCCTCGACGGCGAGGACCCCATCGCCTTCGACCACGACTGCCGTGAGGGCATCTGCGGCAGCTGCGGGCTGATGATCAACGGCATCGCGCACGGCCCCGAGCAGACCACCACCTGCCAGCTGCACATGCGGTCCTTCTCCGACGGCGACACCATCGACATCGAGCCGTGGCGCTCCGGGGGCTTCCCTGTCGTCAAGGACCTCGTCGTCGACCGGTCCGCCTTCGACCGCATCATCTCCGCCGGCGGGTTCATCTCCGCGCCCACCGGCACCGCGCCCGATGCGCACGCCAACCCGGTGCCCAAGGTCGACGCCGACGCCGCGTTCGACGCGGCCACCTGCATCGGCTGCGGCGCCTGCGTGGCGGCCTGCCCCAACGGCTCGGCGATGCTGTTCACCGCCGCCAAGGTCACCCACCTCGGCCTGCTCCCCCAGGGCCAGCCCGAGCGCGACTCCCGGGTCGTGAAGATGGTGGCCCAGCAGGACGCCGAGGACTTCGGCGGCTGCACCAACATCGGCGAGTGCTCCGCGGTGTGCCCGAAGGGCATCTCCATGGAGACGATCTCGCGGCTGAACCACGACCTGCTCGGCGCCCTGCGCGCCAACGCGGTGCCCACGAGCTGACCGGCTCGGAGGTTCGGAAGGGGCGGTGCACCGGCAGGTGCACCGCCCCTTTCCGTCGTGCGGCAGCCCGAACGCGACGGATTCCGTTCGACGGCGATCGGTGACACCATGGGCGCCGACGACCCCCGCGTGAGGAGACACCCCATGACCGACGTGCTGGACCAGACCGGTGTGCAGCAGCGCCGCCAGCTGGTCACCGAGATCCCCGGCCCCCGGTCGGTCGAGCTCATGGCCCGGCGTCAGGCCACGGTGTCGGCCGGTGTCGGCACCACGCTGCCGGTGTTCGTGGCCCGCGTCGGGGGCGGGATCGTCGAGGACGTCGACGGCAACAGCCTCATCGACCTCGGCTCGGGCATCGCCGTCACCAGCGTCGGGGCCAGCGCGCCCCGGGTGGTCGCCGCCGTCCAGGCGCAGGTCGCCGACTTCACCCACACCTGCTTCATGGTCACCCCCTACGAGGGCTACGTCGCCGTCTGCGAGGCCCTCGCCGAGCTCACCCCCGGCGACCACGCCAAGAAGAGCGCGCTGTTCAACTCCGGCTCCGAGGCCGTCGAGAACGCGGTCAAGATCGCCCGCCACGCCACCGGCCGGCAGGGTGTCGTGGCGTTCGACCACGCCTACCACGGGCGCACCAACCTCACGATGGCCCTGACGGCCAAGAACATGCCCTACAAGCACCGCTTCGGGCCCTTCGCCGGCGAGGTGTACCGGGTGCCGATGAGCTACCCCTACCGCGACGGGCTGACCGGCGCCGAGGCCGCCGCACGGGCCATCTCGCAGATCGAGGTGCAGGTGGGCGCCGGCAACACCGCTGCGCTGCTCATCGAGCCGGTGCAGGGCGAGGGCGGGTTCATCGAGCCGGCCCCGGGCTTCCTGCCCGCGCTGCGCGAGTGGTGCACCGCGAACGGCGTCGTGCTCATCGCCGACGAGATCCAGTCCGGGTTCTGCCGCACCGGGCAGTGGTTCGGCGTCGACGCCGAGGGCGTCGTCCCCGACCTGGTCACCACCGCCAAGGGCATGGCCGGCGGCATGCCGCTGGCCGCGGTCACCGGCCGCGCCGAGATCATGGACGCCGTGCACCCCGGCGGGCTGGGCGGCACCTACGGCGGCAACCCGGTGGCCTGCGCCGCGGCCCTGGGCGCCATCGAGACGATGAAGGCCGACGACCTCGCCGGCGCCGCCCGTGCGATCGGTGAGCGCATGCTGCCCCGGCTGCGGGCGATGGCCGAGCGCTTCCCGGCGATCGGCGACGTGCGCGGGCGCGGCGCGATGATCGCCGTCGAACTGGTGCGCCCCGGCACCACCGAGCCCGACGCGGCACTGGCCGGCGCCGTGGCCAAGGCCTGCCACGCGCAGGGCGTCGTCGTCCTCACGGCCGGGTCCTACGGCAACGTGCTGCGGTTCCTGCCGCCGCTGGTCATCGGGCACGACCTCCTCGACGAGGCCCTCGACGTCGTCGAGGCCGCCTTCGCCGAGGTCACCGGCTCCTGATCCGCCGGCTCGACGGGCCCGACTGGGCCCTGCTGCGCGACGTCCGGCTCCGCGCCCTGCGCGCGGACCCGGACGCCTTCGCGTCCGCCCTCCACGTCGAGGCGGCGCACCCGGACGAGCACTGGCGGGCCGAGGTCGCCGCCGGGGTCTGGTTCCTGTCCCACCCCCTCGGCCTGGCCCACGGCACCCTCGACGGGTCCGACGCGGTGCTCAGCGCGATGTGGGTCTCCCCCACCGCACGGGGTCACGGCGTCGGGGTGTCGCTGGTCGGGGCGGTCGTCGACTGGGCGACCGCCGAGGGTGCCGACCGGCTGCTGGCCCGGGTGTTCGACGACGCCCCGCACGCCCGGGCGCTCTACGGCGGGGCCGGCTTCGTCCCCGAGCCGACGGCGCGGGCGAGCCGGTGGCACCCACCGCGCACGTGGCGCACCTGGGCGCTGCCGCTGCCCGTTGTGGGGACCGCCCCGGAGTCCTAGCGTCAGGGCATGAAGAAGCTGATCAACGACCCCGCCGACGTGGTCGCCGACGCCCTGCGGGGCATGGCCGCCGCCCACCCCCGGCTGCGGGTGGACCACGAGAACCGGGTCGTGCTCCGCGGCGACGCGCCCGTGCGGGGCAAGGTCGGGCTGGTCTCCGGCGGCGGGTCGGGCCACGAGCCGATGCACGGCGGGTTCGTGGGGCCCGGCATGCTCGACGCCGCGTGCGCCGGCGAGGTCTTCACCTCCCCCGTGCCCGACCAGATGGTGGCGGCCACCCAGGGCGTCGACGGCGGCGCCGGGGTGCTGCACATCGTGAAGAACTACACCGGCGACGTCATGAACTTCGAGATGGCCGCCGAGCTCGTCGCCGCCGAGAGCGGCACCGAGGTGGTCACCGTCGTCGTCGACGACGACGTCGCGGTCACCGACAGCCTCTACACCGCCGGGCGCCGCGGCGTGGGCACCACCGTGCTGCTGGAGAAGATCGTCGGCGCCGCGGCCGAGGAGGGCCGGCCGCTGGCCGAGGTCGCCGACCTGGCCCGCCGCGTCGACGACACCGGCCGCAGCATGGGCGTCGCGCTGACCTCGTGCACCGTCCCGGCCGCCGGCAAGCCCACGTTCGACCTGCCCGAGGGCGAGATGGAGATCGGCATCGGCATCCACGGCGAGCCCGGCCGCCGCCGCGTGCCGCTGGCCCCGGCCCGCGAGGTCGCCCAGATGCTGGTCGAGCCGATCCTGGCCGACCGCACCTTCACCGACGGGGTCATCTGCTTCGTCAACGGCCTGGGCGGCACGCCGCTGCTGGAGCTCTACGTGGTCTACGCCGAGGTGGCCGCGATCCTGGAGAAGGCCGGCATCGGCATCGCGCGCTCGCTGGTCGGCCCGTACATGACCAGCCTGGAGATGGCCGGCTGCTCGGTCACCCTGCTGCAGGCCGACGACGAGCTGCTGCGGTTGTGGGACGCCCCGGTCGACACCCCCGGGCTGCGGTGGGGCGCGTGAACGCCGCCCAGCTCACTGCCTGGCTCACCCGGTTCGCCGAGCTGGTGCACGCCCAGCGCGACGAGCTGACCGCGCTCGACTCGGCCATCGGCGACGCCGACCACGGGTCGAACATGGACCGCGGGATGACAGAGGTCGTGGCCGCGTTGGCCGAGGCCCCGCCCGACGACGCCGCCGCGCTGCTGAAGAGGACCGGCACGACGCTGGTCTCGAAGGTCGGAGGGGCGAGCGGGCCGCTGTACGGCACCCTCTTCCTGCGCATGGCCGGGGCGATCGGTGACGGCTTCGCCCCCGCCCTGCGGGCCGGGTTCGAGGGCGTGCTGGCCCGCGGCAAGGCCGAGCCGGGCGACAAGACGATGGTCGACGCCCTGGGGCCGGCCTGCGACGTGCTCGACGCGGGCGGGTCGCTCGCCGAGGCCGCGCAGGCCGCGGCCGACGGGCGCGACGCCACGGTCCCGCTGGTGGCCCGCAAGGGGCGGGCCAGCTACCTTGGTGAGCGCAGCGCCGGTCACCAGGACCCGGGCGCGACGTCGACCGCGCTGCTGCTGCAGGCCGCTGCCGAGACGCTGGGCGGGGTCCAGGGGCAGGGCGAGGAGGCGACGCCGTGACCGTCGGCATCGTCGTCGTCTCGCACAGCCGAGCGCTGGCCGACGCCGCGGTCGAGCTCGCCCGGCAGATGCTGCCCGGCCGCGAGCTGTCCGTGGAGGTGGCCGCCGGCACCGAGGACGGCGGGCTGGGCACCGACGCCGCGGCGGTCTCGGCGGCGATCGAGGCGGCCGACTCGGGCGAGGGCACCGTCGTGCTCATGGACCTGGGCAGCGCAGTGCTGTCGGCGGAGACCGCGCTGGAGTTCCTGGACGACGAGGTGCGGGGGCGCACGCTGCTCACCGCCGCGCCGCTGGTCGAGGGGCTGGTCGGGGCGGTGGTGGTGGCCGCCGGCGGGGCGTCGAGGGAGCAGGTGGCCGCCGAGGCCGAGCGGGGCCTCGCGCCGAAGCAGGCCCAGCTCGGCTGACATGCCCTAGCCTCGCGCTGTGACCCTGCTGAGCGTCCCCGGGAGCCGTTGATGGCCAGTGGCCTGTTCGCCCTGTTCGACGACGTCGCCGCGATGGTGCGGCTGTCGGCGGCATCGCTCGACGACATCGGTGCCGCTGCCGGGCGGGCCGGGGTCAAGGCCGCCGGCGTCGTGGTCGACGACGCCGCCGTCACCCCGCGGTACGTGCAGGGGCTCGAGCCCGAGCGCGAGCTGTCGATCATCTGGCGCATCGCCAAGGGGTCGATCCGCAACAAGCTGCTGATCATCCTGCCGGCGATCCTGCTGCTGTCGCAGTTCCTGCCCTTCCTGCTCACCCCGATCCTGATGGTCGGCGGCGCCTACCTCTGCTACGAGGGCGCCGAGAAGCTGTGGGAGAAGGTCACCGGCCACCACCCGGAGGAGACCGCGGCCGCCGAGGACACGGTCACCGAACCTGCCGAGCACGAGAAGACCGTGGTCTCCGGTGCCGTGCGCACCGACTTCATCCTGTCCGCCGAGATCATGGTGATCGCGCTCAACGAGGTCGACACCGAGCCGTTCCTGTCCCGGGCGATCATCCTGGTCGTCGTCGCGGTCCTGATCACCGCGCTGGTCTACGGCGTCGTCGCGCTGATCGTGAAGATGGACGACGCCGGGGTGGCACTGGCCGTCAAGCCCTCCAGGGGCGTCGCCGCGTTCGGGCGCGGGCTGGTCAAGGCCATGCCGATCGTGCTGGCGACGCTGGCCACGGTCGGGGTCGCGGCCATGCTGTGGGTCGGCGGGCACATCCTGCTCGTGGGCGCCGACGAGCTGGGCTGGACCTGGCCCTACGACTTGGTGCACCACGTCGAGGTGGCCGTGCACGACGCCACCGGGGCGCTGGGCGGGGTGCTGGGCTGGCTCACCAACACGGCGCTGTCGGCCGTCGTCGGCGTCCTGGTCGGCGCGGTCGTCGTAGTGGTGCTGCACCTGGTCCCGAAGCGCGGCGGCAAGGCCGCCGCGCACTGACCTCAGCCGCCGCGGGCGAACAGCTCCGCGGCCTGGGCGTCGTCCACGAAGGGGTACTTGACCTTGAACTGGGCCAGGGCGTCGGCGACCGACAGCACGTGGTTCTCGCGGCGTCCGGCGGCGTCGACGGTCTGCACGGTGACCATGTCGTCGTTGATCGGCACCCAGTGGGTCTCGGCGTAGTCGGTGAAGACGTTCGGCACGTCCGCGACGGTAGCCCGGCCGGTCAGTGCAGGGGCGCGAGCTCCCGGAACAGCTGTGCCTCGAGCGCCTCGGTGACCGCGGTGGACATCCACCCGGCGGCCAGGAAGAGGTCGGGCTGGCCCTCGGTCGCCGAGGAGAGGGTGGCCGCCAGGGTCCCGGCGCTGCCCACTGCGTCGCACACGGTCGTCGTCATGCCCCCCACATCGGCAGGCGACGGCCCCGTCCCGACGTCCCCGCCGGTCGCCTAGCCTCTTCGGGTGGACCGCCGCCGATTCCTCGCCCTCTCCCTCGCCGGCGGCGCGGCCCTCGCCGGCTGCCGGGCGACGCCGTCCGCCGACTCACCGGGATCGACGACGCAGCCCCCCACGACCGCCCCCGCCACCTCGTCGGCCGCGCCGACGACACCCCCGGCGCCCACCTTCCCGGCGCCCCAGCTGGTCAAGGTGCCCATCCCGGCCGGCCGGCTCACCGAGCTGCCCGGTGAGGGCACGCTGCTGGCCTGGACGGTGGACGACGGCGACGACACCACCGTGGTGCGCGACTACACGCAGTTCTCGAAGGACACCGGCACCCGGCTCACGTTCTTCCTCAACGGCTCCAAGCCCGCCTGGACCGACAACGCGGCCCTGCTCCAGCCGTTGGTGTCCGAGGGGCGGATCCAGCTGGGGAACCACACCTGGAGCCACGTCGACCTCACGTCGCTCTCGCGGGCAGGGGTGCAGGACGAGCTGCAGCGCAACCACGACTTCGTGCTGGCCACCTACGGGGTCGACATGCGGCCCTACTACCGGCCGCCCTTCGGGTACCGCAACGCGGCCACCGACGCCGCGGCCGCCGAGATCGGCTACACCTGCCCGGTGCTCTGGTACGGCTCGCTGTCGGACTCCGGCCTGCTCACCCCGGAGCAGATCGTGGGCTTCGCCGACCAGTGGTTCCTGCCCCAGCACATCGTGATCGGCCACCTGAACTTCACACCGGTCACGACCGTCTTCCCGCAGCTCACCGGCATCATCGCCAGCCGCGGGCTGACCACCGTCACCCTCGACGACGTCTTCGTGAAGCCCACCGGCTGAGCGACGAGGGGCCGGCCGCCGGTCAGACGTTGAAGCGGAACTCCACCACGTCGCCGTCCTGCATGACGTACTCCTTGCCCTCGATGCGCACCTGGCCCTTGGTCTTGGCCGCAGCCATCGACCCTGCGGTGACCAGGTCGTCGAAGGACACGACCTCGGCCTTGATGAACCCGCGCTGGAAGTCGGTGTGGATGACCCCGGCGGCCTGGGGGGCGGTGGCGCCGACCGGGATGGTCCAGGCCCGCGACTCCTTGGGGCCGGCGGTCAGGTAGGTCTGCAGGCCCAGGGTGGCGAAACCGACGCGGGCGAGCTGGTGCAGGCCCGGCTCCTCCTGGCCGACCGCGGCCAGCAGCTCGGCGGCCTCCTCGTCGGGCAGCTCGGCGAGCTCGGCCTCGGTCTGCGCGTCGAGGACGATCGCCTCGGCCGGGGCCACCAGGGCGCGCAGCTCGTCGAGCAGATCGGTGTTGGTCAGCTCGTCGCTGTCGACGTTGAACACGTACAGGAAGGGCTTGGTGGTCATCAGGCCCAGCTCGCGCAGCGGCTCGCCGTCCACGCCCGCGCTGAACAGGGTCTGCCCGCCGTCCAGGATCTTCTGCGCCTCGACCGCGGCGTCGTGCAACGCCTTGCGGTCCTTGTCCTTGCGCATCTCCTTCTCCAGCCGCGGCACGGCCTTCTCGAGGGTCTGCAGGTCGGCCAGGAGGAGCTCGGTGTTGATGGTCTCGATGTCGTCCTTCGGCGAGACCTTGCCGTCGACGTGCACGACGTCGGGGTCGCTGAACACCCGGATGACCTGGCAGATCGCGTCGGACTCGCGGATGTTGGCCAGGAACTTGTTGCCCAGGCCCTGGCCCTCGCTGGCCCCGCGCACGATCCCGGCGATGTCGACGAAGGACACCGTCGCCGGGATCTGCTTCTGGCTGCCGAACACCTCGGCCAGCTTCCCGAGCCTCTCGTCGGGGACCCCCACCACGCCGACGTTCGGCTCGATCGTCGCGAACGGGTAGTTGGCGGCGAGCACGTCGTTCTTGGTCAGGGCGTTGAACAGGGTCGACTTGCCGACGTTGGGCAGGCCGACGATCCCGATGGTGAGACTCACGTCGGACCAGAGTACGGCCCGGTGGACCTCAGCCGACCGCGACCGGGCCCCGCCGCAGCGCGTCCGCGCGGTGCTCGGCGGCGCGCTCCCAGGCCGCCACCCAGGAGGGGACCGTGTGCTCGGTCAGGTGCCGGTCCAGCACGACCTCGCGCGCCTGCCGGGCCTGCTCGCGGCGCCAGTCGGCGTCCTGGATGCCCTTGGTCAGGCCCTTGGCCCAGTCCTTGGCGCTCCTGGCCCGCCACCCCAGGCCCAGCCGCTCGTACTCGGGCGTGGCCGACCGCACCGCGTAGACCCCGCGCGCGCTGTACTCGAGCACCTTCAGCCAGCTCTTCGCGGCGTTGAACCGGTCGCTGCGCAACGGGGCGATGCCGATGTCGAACAGCTCCCCGAGGGCCTGGATGTAGCCGTCGACCTGGGGGATCCAGGGCACCTCGACCGGCTCCTCGACCAGGCCCAGTCGCTCCCGGGCATCCCACTTCTGCCCCAGCACGGTGAACCGGCTCGCGCCACGACCGGCATCCAGCGCCTGGCGCAACCCGGTGCCGATCTCCTGCAGGTCGTAGGGGTGGCCGCCGACGTTGCCCGCCCAGCCGACCTCGACGACGCCGGGGTCGCGCTCGTAGGCCGGTGGCAGCTCGGCCAACCGGCGCGGCACGGCGTTCGGGACGACGAACGCGCGCCCGTGCCCGCCGTACTCGGCCTGCAGGGCCGGCGTGGTCACCGTGACCGCATCGGCCTCCCGGGCGCACTCGGCCACCCGCTTGGCCTTCCCGGCCGCCACCAGGCCGTGGCCGACGTTGCCGAACGGGACCCCGGACAGCAGGTCGTCCACCTCGACGACGACCGCCACCCCGCGCGCCTGCAGGATCCGCATGCACTGCAGCAGCTCGGTCGTCTTGGGCAGCTGGAGGACGACGACGTCGGCCCCCTGGTCGTCGACGTCGAGCACCACGGGCTCCGCACCCCGGCTCATCGTCGTGGCGAGCCCGGCGACCACCTGCACCCGGACGCCGACGTCCGCCTCGGCCACGGCCCGGGCAGGCTCGTCGACCCGGTGGTAGCTGACCCCGGTGTACTTGGTCTTGCAGACGAGGATGTCCATGCGCGGGGCCTGACTGTGGGACGACGGTGGCCCCGCTGTCATCGGCGGCCCCGGCCGTCCGCCGGACGGCCATGTCCGATTCCCGCCAGAAGGACGGCGGGGCCGCTGGCATGCTCGATCCCGTGACCGAGCTGCTGGAGGGACGCGGGCTGGACCCCGAGCGCTGCTACCGCGCCGTCACCAGCCGCGATGCCCGTTTCGACGGCTGGTTCTTCACCGCGGTGCACACCACCGGCATCTACTGCCGCCCCTCGTGCCCGGCGCGCACCCCGTTGCCCGGCAACGTGAGCTTCCACGCCACCGCGGCCGGGGCCCAGGCAGCCGGGTTCCGGGCCTGCCGGCGGTGCCGTCCGGACGCCGTCCCCGGGTCGCCGGAGTGGGACGTGCGGGCCGACGTCGTCGCCCGCGCCGTGCGGGCGGTCGCCGACGGCGAGGTCGAGCGCAGCGGCGTCGCCGGGCTGGCCGCCGGGCTGGGCTACAGCGAGCGGCAGCTGCACCGGCTGGTCGTCGCCGAGCTGGGTGTCGGGCCGCTGGCCCTGGCACGGGCGCAGCGCGCGCAGACCGCGCGGGTGCTGCTGGAGACCACCGACCTGCGCGTCGCCGACATCGCCTTCGCGGCCGGGTTCGCCAGCGTGCGCCAGTTCAACGACACCGTGCGCGAGGTGTTCGCCACGACCCCCACGGGGCTGCGCGGCGCCCGACGGCCGCTGGCCGGGCCGTCGGGGTGGCTCGCCCTGCGGCTGGCCGCCCGCGCCCCGTTCTGCGCCGAGGAGGTGCTGCTCTTCCTCGGCGGCCACGCCGTCGTCGGCCTCGAGGAGTGGGACGGCGAGACGTTCTCCCGCGTGCTGGACCTCCCGCACGGGCCCGGCGTCGTCCGGCTCTCCCCCGGCGCCGACGGCGCCTCGGTCACCGCCCGGCTGCAGCTGACCGAGCTGCGCGACCTCGGCGCCGCGGTCGCGCGTTGCCGGCACCTGCTCGACCTGGACGCCGACCCCACCGCCGTCGACGACGTCCTGGCCGCCGACCCCGCGCTGACCGGGCTGGTGCGCGCCGCGCCCGGTCGCCGCGTGCCCACCCACCCCGATGCCGCCGAGGCCGCCGTCCGGGCCGTGCTCGGCCAGCACGTGTCGCTGGCCGGCGCGCGCACCTTCACCGCCCGACTGCTGACCGCCGCCGGGACCCCGCTCCCCGAGCCGGTCGGCACGCTGACCCACGCCTTCCCGCGGGCCGGGGCACTGGTCGACGCCGACCTGGGTGCCGTGGGGCTGACCGGCAGCCGGCGACGCACGGTGCACGGCCTCGCCGCCGCCCTGGCCGCCGGGGACGTCGACCTCGGCCCCGGCGCCGACCGCGCGGAGGCCGGCCGGGCGCTGCTCGCGCTCCCCGGCATCGGCCCGTGGACGGTCGCCCTGGTGGCTCTGCGCGGTCTCGGCGACCCCGACGTCTGGTTGCCCGGCGACCTGGCCCTGCGCCGGGCCCTCGCCGCCCTCGGCAGCTCGGACGCCGACGCCGCCACCCGTTGGCGGCCGTGGCGCTCCTACGCCGTGCTGCACCTGTGGGCGATGTCGGCCCCCGCCCTGTTCACCCGCCACCCTGCCCGATCGCCGACGGAGGCCCAGCCGTGACCGCCCAGTACGCCACCACCGCCACCCCGATCGGCCCCTTCACCGTCCTCGTCCAGGACGACGCCGTGCTCGCCAGCGGCTGGACCGCCGACATCGGTGACCTGCTCCCGGTGGTGCACCGCTCGCTGCGGCCGGCCACCGTGGCCGCCGTCGACCGGCTGCCCGTGCTCGAGGTCGTCGACGCCTTCCACGCCGGCGACGTCGCGGCCATCGACCACGTCGTGGTGCGGCAGCGCTCGGGCCCGTTCCTGCAAGAGGCGTGGGAGGTGCTGCGCACGGTGCCCGCCGGCGAACCGGACAGCTACGCCGCCTTCGCCGCCCGCTGCGGCCGGCCCGCCGCGGTGCGGGCGGCCGCCGGCGCGTGTGCCCGCAACGCCGCGGCGCTGTTCGTGCCCTGCCACCGGGTGCTGGCCACCGGCGGCGGCCTGGGTGGCTTCCGCTGGGGGACGCCGGTGAAGCGCTGGCTGCTCGACCACGAGGCCGCCGGCACCCGGGCCGGGGCGGGAATGTCGTAGCCCTCGTGCACCCTGCCCGGCATGGACGCGACCTCGTTGCTGCTGGGCCTCCTCGTCGGCGCGCTGCTGGCCACCGCGGTCACCCTCGCCGCGGTCGCCCTGCTGCGCCGCCGCGCCCCGCAGCCCGACGGTCTGGAGCCGGTGCACGAGTCGCTCGACCACCTGCACCGGCTGCTCGCCGGCATCGAGCGCGACCGGGCCACCGCGCACGGCGAGCTGCGCGAGCAGGTGGGCACCGTGGGCCAGACCTCCGCCCTCCTGCGCCAGGAGACCGCGGCGCTGGTCACCGCGCTGCGCACGCCGCACGTGCGCGGCCGGTGGGGCGAGGTGCAGCTGCGCCGCCTGGTCGAGGTCGCCGGCCTGCTCGAGCACTGCGACTTCGTGCAGCAGCCCTCGGCGGTCAACGACCTGGGCGCCGGGGTGCGCCCCGACCTGGTGGTCACCCTCGCCGACGGCAAGCAGGTCGTGGTCGACGCCAAGGTGCCCTTCGCCGGGTGGATCGAGGCGGTGCAGGCCACCGACGAGACGGTCCGCCAGCAGCGGGTCGCCGAGCACGCCCGCCAGCTGCGGGCCCACGTCGAGGCGCTGGCCCTGCGCCGCTACCCCTCGGCCTTCGAGTCCGCCGCGCCCTTCACCGTGCTGTTCGTGCCGTCCGACGGCTTCCTCACCACCGCGCTCGAGGCCGAGCCCGCCCTGCTCGAGCACGCCTTCTCCCGCGACGTCGTCGTGGCCACGCCGAGCACCCTGCTGGCCCTGCTGCGCACCGTGGCCTACTCCTGGCGCACCGAGCGGCTGGCCCGCGAGGCGGCGTCGGTGCTCGAGGCCGGCCGGCTCCTGCACACCCGCCTGGGCACGCTGTCGGGCCACCTCACCCGGCTCGGCAGTGCCCTGGGCTCGGCGGTGGGGCGGTTCAACGACACCGTGGGCAGCTACGAGACCTCGGTGCTCGGTGCCGCGCGGCGCTTCGACGACCTCGGGGTCGCGGCCACCCCCGTGCCGCAGCCGTCCGCGGTCGACGCCGAGGTCAGGGCCCTGCGGCCGGCCCCCGGCACGGCCCACCCGGTGTCCCCCGACGAGCACGCCGACCACCGTCCCGACCAGCGGGCCGAGGGTGGCCTGCGGTACGGGTGAGGCGACGCGTCACAACCCGCCACGCCCCGGGCGTGCGACCTCCAGCCGGTACCCAGGGAGGGCCGTTACCGTGACGTGATCGATCGGCGGGCCACGGACGGTTCTGCCGGGAGCGAGGAGGTGCACCATCGCACCGGTCAAGGCTGTCGAGTCCAGGCGGGAGAGCGACGTGCAATCCGAGCGCGACCACGCCGACCAGTTCCGGCCCCCCGTGCCGCGATCCCGGTCGGGGGCACCGGCTCCGCGCAGCCGGGCCACCGGGCGGGCGGCCCGCGACGAGTGGGCCGAGGACGCCGATCCCCGCCACGGCCGGGAGCCCCGTGCGTCCCGCGACCCGCGCGCCACCCGTGACCGACGCGGCCCTGCGCCGGCCCGCGACCAGGACGGCCGGCGCAGCGCCCGCCGCACCCCCGCCCCGCAGCGCGGCGTGCGCGGCGCCCTCGGGGTGCTGAGCATGTTCCTGCTCACCCTGGTGGGTGCGGCCGCCGACTCCTGGCTGGGCGTCGGGCTGGGCACCATCACCACCGTGGCCCTGATCGCCTCGACCGTCGTCGCGGCCCTCGTGGTGCGCAAGCGCGACCTGGCCACCGTCGTCGTCGCCCCGCCGCTGGTCTACGTCGGCGTCGCGGTGGTCAACATCGTGCTCGCGCCCTCGGCCACGTTCTCGCTGGCCACCATCGCCACGCTGCTCATCCGCGGTTTCCCGGCCATGGCCATCGCGGTCGCCGCGGCGCTGGTGCTCACGGTCGTCCGGCTCATCGCCCGCCGCTGACCCGGCCGCCCGCCGCGCGTGCGGCGGGCGGGTGGCTCACTCGGCCGAGGTGTCCACGGTCAGCGCCTCGCGGCGCTGCTTGAGCTCGTGCGGCAGCGCGAACACCAGCCGCTCCTCGGCCGCCTTCACCGTCTCGACGTCGGGGTAGCCGCGCTGGCCCAGCCAGTCCAGCAGCTCGCTGACCAGCACCTCGGGCACCGATGCCCCGCTGGTCACGCCCACGGTCTGCACGCCCTCGAGCCAGGCCTCGTCGACCTCGGCGGCGTAGTCGACCAGGTAGGAGGCCCGGGCGCCGGCCTCGAGCGCCACCTCGACCAGGCGCACCGAGTTCGAGGAGTTCGTCGAGCCCACCACCAGCACCAGGTCGCACTCGCCGGCCATCTGCTTCACGGCCTGCTGGCGGTTCTGGGTGGCGTAGCAGATGTCGTCGCTGGGCGGGCTCTGCAGCCCGGGGAAGCGCATCTTCAGCTGGTCCACCGTGGCCAGGGTCTCGTCCACCGACAACGTGGTCTGGGAGAGCCAGACCACCTTCTCCGGGTCGCGCACCTGCACGTTCGCGACGTCGTCGGGGCCGTCGACGAGCTGGGTGTGGGTGGGCGCCTCACCCATGGTGCCCTCGACCTCCTCGTGCCCGCGGTGGCCGATCAGCAGGATGTCGTAGTCGTCCTTGGCGAACCGCTGCGCCTCCTTGTGCACCTTGGTCACCAGGGGGCAGGTGGCGTCGATCGTGCGCAGCGAGCGCTGCGCGGCCTGCTCGTGCACCGCCGGGGAGACCCCGTGCGCGCTGAAGACCACCACCGCGCCCTCGGGCACCTCCTCGGTCTCCTCCACGAAGACCGCGCCGCGGCGCTCGAGGGTCGCCACCACGTGCTTGTTGTGCACGATCTGCTTGCGGACGTAGACCGGGGCGCCGTGGATCTCCAGCGCCTTCTCCACGGCGATCACCGCACGGTCCACCCCGGCGCAGTAGCCCCGGGGGTCGGCGAGCAGGACACGTCCGCGAGCTTCAGGCATGCCTCCACGGTAACCGCGCAGGCGTCCGGGAGCGCGGGTCCGCCGCGACTGGGGCACGCTGGTGGCATGGCCCGTGAGATCCCCGAACCCGTCCGCGCCGTCGCCGGGCTGGCTGCCACCCTCCTCGAGGAGGCGCGCAAGCTGCCCGCCACCCTGCCCGCGCTGCCCGTGCGCGCGATCGGTCTGGCGATGCAGACCACGCTCAAGCTGCAGCAGGAGTACTCCGGGCTGGTGGCCCGGGGCGACGAGGTGCTCACCGGGCTGCGCGGGGAGTCCGAGCCCGGCCTGGCCACCTTCGACGACGAGGACGACCTCCCCACCCCGTCCCCCGTCGGCGGCCTGGGCTCGCGCAGCTCGGCGTTCGACCGGGTCGAGGTGGACGAGGACGACGGCTACCTCGTGGACGAGGCGACCGACGAGGCGACCGACGACGGGGCCGACGACGGGGCCGACGAGCCGCAGACGCCGCTGCACGTGGTCGACGAGGCCGCCGCGGTGGGTGACGACGACCTCACCGACGAGACGCTGGCGCTCGAGGAGCTCACCGCCACGACGCTCACCGCCGACCTGGGCGGCGCCGACCTCACCGACGCCGACGTCGCGGCGCTGCCCGACGACCCGGCCGCCGACGAGATCACCTCCACCGTCGACGAGCTCGCGGTCAACATGAGCGAGGACGCCGCCGAGGACGACGCGATGATCGCCGCGTCGGAGAAAGCCATCGAGGCGGTGCACGAGGCCGCCGCCGAGGCCCCCGTCACCGGCTACGACGGCTTCACCGTCGCCCAGCTGCGCGGACGCCTGCGCGGGTACCAGCCGGTCACCGTCGACGAGCTGCTGGCCTACGAGCAGGCCCACGAGGCTCGGCCGGCCTTCCTGACGCTGCTGCGCAACCGGCAGGAGAAGCTGGCGCGCGAGCAGGGCTGACCGGCCCGCGCGAGCACCTGGCAGGCTCGCCGTCGTGACCGCACCGTGACAGCGCCGTCCTCCCCCGACCAGCCGTGGCCGGTGCGCACCGTCGCCCGCAAGGTCGCCGAGTGGATCGGCCGGCTCGGCGAGGTCTGGGTCGAGGGCCAGGTCGCCCAGCTCTCGCGCCGCGGTGCGGCCACCGTCTTCCTCACCCTGCGCGACACCGCGGCCGACCTCTCGGTGCCGGTCACCTGCCCCCGCGACGTCGCCGACCGGCCCGGGCTGGCGCTCACCGAGGGCGCCCGCGTGCTGGTGCGCGCCCGGCCCGACTACTACGTGGCGCGCGGGTCGTTCTCGCTGCGGGCCACCGAGATCCGGGCGGTGGGGCTGGGCGAGCTGCTGGCGCGCATCGAGCGCATCCGCTCGCTGCTGGCCGCCGAGGGGCTCTTCGACGCCGCCCGCAAGAAGCCGCTGCCGTTCGCACCGGGCGTCGTCGGGCTGATCACCGGCAAGGACAGCGCGGCCGAGCGCGACGTCCTGGTGACCGCGCGCCGCCGCTGGCCAGCCGTCCGGTTCGCCGTGCAGCACTGCCTGGTGCAGGGCCCCTCGGCCGCCGAGGACGTGATCGGCGCCCTGCAGCGGCTCGACCGCGACCCCGAGGTGGAGGTCGTGGTCCTCGCCCGCGGCGGTGGGTCGGTCGAGGACCTGCTGCCCTTCTCCGACGAGGGCCTGGTGCGGGCCATCGCGGCCTGCCGCACCCCCGTGGTCACCGCCGTGGGCCACGAGACCGACACGACGCTGGTCGACCACGTCGCCGACGTCCGGGCCGCCACCCCCACCGACGCCGCGCACCGCGTCGTGCCCGAGATCGGTGAGCAGCGCCGGCTCGTCGAGGGCCTGCGCGCCCGGGCCCGCGCCCTGCTCGCCGGCCGGCTGGACCAGCAGGAGCGCTGGCTGGACTCGGTGCGCAGCCGCCCCGTGCTGGCCGAGCCCGCCCGGTTGCTGGCCGGTCGGGACGACGACGTCGCCGCCCTGCGTCGGCGCGGCACCCGCACCCTCGTGCACCGGGTCGACCTCGCCGCCCGCGACCTCGAGCACGCCCGGGCCCGCATCGCCGCCCTCTCGCCGCAGGCCACGCTCGAGCGCGGCTACGCGCTGGTGCAGACCACCGACGGCGCGCTGGTCCGCGACCCCGTCGAGGTCGCCGTCGGCGAGGAGCTGGCCGTGCGGGTGGCCGGTGGGCGCATCGCGGTCCGGGTGACCGGGCAGGATGAGCAGCCGTGAGCGAGCCGAGCACCCCCCCGACGCAGAGCTACGAGCAGGCCCGCGAGGAGCTCGCCGACGTCGTGCGCAAGCTCGAGGGCGGCGGGCTCACGCTCGAGGAGTCGTTGGCCCTGTGGGAGCGCGGCGAGGAGCTGGCCGGGATCTGCCAGCACTGGCTGGACGCCGCCCGCGAGCGGCTGGACAGGGTCGGCCCGACGGACGACTGACGTCCGTCGGCCTCGTCGCGGGTTCCCTCGCCAGCGTGCGAGCGGAGAGGAGGACGGGGTCCTCCTGCCGGCTCAGGACGAGTAGGGCTGCACCGACGCGGCGAGGGTGCGCAGCTCGTCGTCGGTCGCGGAGCCGGTGACGACCACGGTGGCGGCACCGTCCTCGAGGCGGAAGGCGGTCTCGCCCCGGGCGGTGGTGAGCTGCTCCCACCGCCGGTCGCCGATCTCCACCACCCCGCCGTCGCGGGCACCGTCGACCACCTCGGCGAGGTCCTCGGCCCGCGGGTCGTCGCCGATCACGAAGCCGGCGTACTCCTCGCCCGGGGTGAACCAGCCGATCGAGAGGGTCACCGGGTCGCCCGCCTCGGTGGCCTGGCCGGCGTCGGTGCGGACGCTGGTGGGCCGCCACCCCGCGGGGAGGTCCTGCGGCACGAGCACGTCGTAGCCGGCCCGGGCCGCGGCGAGCTGGATGCTCGAGGAGGTCTCGACCTCGCGCACCGGGTCGGCCCCGTTCTGCCGCAGCGCCACCAGGCCCACGAGCGCCAGCACGATGACCGTCAACGGCAGCAGCGACCGCACCATGTTGGCGGCGGTGAACTTCGCCGCCCGCTCCTGCGACGACGAACGGGCGACCGCCGCGGTGACGTCGTCGGGAGCCTGCTGACCGTGCGGTGCGGTGTCGCCCATGCACCTAGGATCGCAGCAGCGCTCCCCCATCCCGTCGGCCGGCGGTGCACCCGACGGCGCGGCGGCCGCCCGAGGAGGTCCTCACCTTGTCCCTGCCCGTCCCCGACGGTCCGGCGCCGACGTACCACTCCGCGTTCCACGAGCAGACCCCGCCGACCGGCATCCGCCCCGACCGCAACCTCGCGATGGAGCTGGTCCGGGTCACCGAGGCCGGGGCGATGGCGGCCGGCCGCTGGGTGGGCCGCGGCGACAAGAACGGCGGCGACGGCGCGGCGGTCGACGCCATGCGGGCGCTGATCCAGACCGTGAGCATGCGCGGCACGGTCGTGATCGGCGAGGGCGAGAAGGACGAGGCGCCCATGCTGTTCAACGGCGAGGAGGTCGGCGACGGCACCGGCGCCGAGTGCGACGTCGCGGTCGACCCCGTCGACGGCACCACGCTGATGGCCAAGGGCATGCCCAACGCGGTCTCGGTGCTCGCCGTGGCCGACCGCGGCGCCATGTACGACCCGTCCGCGGTGTTCTACATGGACAAGATCGCCACCGGCCCGATCGCCGCGGACGTCGTGGACATCCGGCTGCCGGTGAAGGAGAACATCCGTCGGGTCGCCAAGGCGAAGAAGGCCTGGCCGGCCGACGTCACCGTCGTCATCCTCGACCGCCCGCGGCACGACAAGCTCGCCCAGGAGGTCCGCGACGCCGGGGCACGCATCAAGTTCATCTCCGACGGCGACGTCGCCGGCGCGATCGCCGCGGCCCGCGAGGGCACCGGCGTGGACCTGCTGCTGGGCATCGGCGGCACACCCGAGGGCATCATCACCGCCTGCGCCCTCAAGTGCATGGGCGGCGCCCTGCAGGGCCGGCTCATGCCCAAGGACGACGACGAGAAGCAGAAGGCCATCGACGCCGGCCACGACCTGGACCGGGTGCTGGACATCGACGACCTGGTGCGCGGCGACGTCTTCTTCGTCGCCACCGGCATCACCGACGGCGAGCTGCTGCGCGGCGTGCAGTACCGCGCCGGTGGCTGCACCACGCAGTCGCTCGTCATGCGCTCGCGCTCGGGCACCATCCGCGCCATCGAGAGCCTGCACTCGCTGGAGAAGCTGAACCAGTACTCGGCGGCCGGCTCGGAGTACTGAGCCACCGACGACGACGGCCGGTCCCCCCGCGGGGGGACCGGCCGTCGTCGTCAGCGGGAGGTCAGTAGGTGGCGCAGTCGAAGACCGAGGAGTCCTCGGTCCACGGCACGCGACCGCCGCAGCTCTCGGCGTACTTCTCGTAGGGCGACCCCACGTCGGAGTAGGTCCACAGGTCCAGGCAGCCCTCGACCGAGCCGTCGAAGCAGCTCTGCGCGTACTCGTTGAGCTCCGGGTCGCTGCCCAGGCCGTCGGGGGGCGTCGGGGTGCCCTCGATGATCGTGCCGTAGATGTCCCCGTCGTCGGTCTCGTCGGAGTCCGACGAGGAGGAGCTCGAGCCCGAGGAGCTTGAGGACGAGCTCGACGACGAGGAGGACGAGGACTGCGACGTCCCGGTGGGCAGCGTGGTGGTGCCCGGCGACGCCGTGGTCGAGTCGTCGTCCCCGCCGAGGAACACGACCAGGCCGACGACGACCGCCGCGATGACCACGACGGCGCCGATGGACAGCGCGATGATCGTGTTCTTGTTGTTCTTGGGCGGCTGGCCGTAGGGCGGCTGGCCGTACTGGCCGGGCTGCCCCTGCTGCCCGAACTGCTGCCCGTACTGGCCCTGCTGGCCGTACTGGTCCTGGCCGTACTGGCCCTGCTGGCCGTACTGCTGGCCGTACTGGTCCTGCCCGTACTGGGGCTGGCCGTACTGGGGGCCCTGCCCGTACTGGGAGCCCTGCCCGTACGGCTGACCGGGCTGCTGCTGCCCGTACTGGCCCTGCTGGCCGTACTGACCCGACTGGTCGCCGCCCCAGGGCTGCTGCCCGTCGTTCGGCGGATAAGGGGGCTGAGACATGCGTGGACTCCTCGGTTCCGGACCCTGGCGGACGGATCCTAAGGATCACCGGCGCACCGGGCCACTCGCCGTGACCGGGAGGTGACCCGGGAGGGTCGGACGGCGGCCTCCCGGGGCCGCCGGAGGGCCGGTGCACCGGTTGTCTAGGGTCGGGTCCCAACCGACCGACCACCCCCGGGAGCGCAGCGTGGCCACCGAGCAGGACTTCCGCATCGAGCACGACTCCATGGGCGAGGTCCGGGTGCCCGCGCACGCCAAGTGGCGCGCGCAGACCCAGCGGGCCGTCGAGAACTTCCCGATCAGCGGCACCCCCATCGAGCGGGAGCTGATCGGCGCGCTGGCGGCCATCAAGGGCGCCGCCGCCACCGTGAACGCCGAGCTCGGCGTCCTGGACGGCGACGTCGCGCGCGCCATCTCCGCCGCCGCGCAGGAGGTCGCCCGCGGCGACTGGGACGAGCACTTCCCGATCGACGTCTTCCAGACCGGGTCGGGCACCTCGTCGAACATGAACACCAACGAGGTCATCGCCACGCTGGCCTCGGACGCCTCCGGCCTCGCGGTGCACCCCAACGACCACGTGAACGCCTCGCAGTCCTCCAACGACGTGTTCCCCTCGGCCATCCACATCGCCACCACGCGCGCCGTCGTCGCCGTCCTGGTGCCGGCGCTGGATCACCTGGCCGCCAGCCTCGAGCGCAAGGCCACCGAGTTCGCCACCGTGGTGAAGAGCGGGCGCACCCACCTGATGGACGCCACGCCGGTCACCCTCGGCCAGGAGTTCGGCGGGTACGCCGCGGCGATCCGCTACGGCGTCGAACGGCTGCAGGCCTCGCTCCCCCGCATCGGCGAGCTGCCCCTGGGCGGCACGGCCGTGGGCACCGGCATCAACACCCCGCCCGGGTTCGCCTCGAAGATCATCTCGACGCTGGCCGCGGACATGCAGCTGCCGCTCACCGAGGCCCGCGACCACTTCGAGGCGCAGAGCTCGCGCGACGGCCTGGTCGAGGCGTCGGGCCAGCTCAAGACCATCGCGGTCGGTCTGGTGAAGATCTGCAACGACCTGCGCTGGATGGGCTCGGGGCCGCGCACCGGCCTGGGCGAGATCTACCTGCCCGACCTGCAGCCCGGTTCCTCGATCATGCCCGGCAAGGTGAACCCGGTGCTGCCCGAGGCCGCGATCCAGGTCGCCGCCCAGGTCATCGGCAACGACGCCGCCGTCACCTTCGCCGGCACCACGGGCTCCTTCGAGCTGAACGTGACCCTGCCGCTCATGGCCCGCAACGTGCTCGAGTCGATCCGGCTGCTGGCCAACGTCTCGCGCCTGCTGGCCGACCGCTGCGTCGACGGCATCACGGCGAACGAGGAGCAGTGCCGCTCCTACGCCGAGAGCTCGCCGTCGATCGTGACGCCGCTGAACAAGTACATCGGCTACGAGGAGGCCGCGGTCGTGGCCAAGACCTCGCTCAAGGAGCAGAAGACCATCCGCCAGGTCGTGGTCGAGCGCGGGTACGTCGAGCAGGGCAAGCTCACCGAGGCCCAGCTCGACGCCGCCCTCGACGTGCTCTCGATGACCCACCCCTGATCCCGCCGGGGCGGTTCGGGTGGCGCCCGCTCACCCGAACCGCTCGGCCAGGGCCAATCCCTGCACCACCTGGTCGGCCAGCGAGTTCAGCCCCGTCCCGAGCAGCCCCCCGGTGGGGACCGCACCGGCGCCGAGGAGCTCGTCCCGGGACCGCCGGTCCGCGGCGACCGAGGCCGCCGTCGGCACGGCGAGCGCCCGCGGGGCACGGAGCAACCGCAGAACGCGGACGTCGGGGTGGCCGGTTCCGCCGGCACCGGGGTCGGCGTGCGGCAGGCCCAGCAACCCGACCAGGTCCTCGACCAGCCGCCGGGCCAGATCGCCCCCCGAGTCGGCCAGCCGTTGCCCGGCCGCGCCGGCCTCCACGGTCACCCGGCGCCAGGCCCGGTCCCGCCCGGCCTGGGCGTCCTGGTCGGTGACCCGGTAGGCGACGACCGCGGGGTCGACGACGAGCAGGCAGCCCGCGGGGTCGCGGACGGCGTCGGCCCGGACCAGGCAGCACAGCACGGCGACCGGGGCGGCCGACCCGACCGGCACGGGAGGCAGCCCGAGCAGCTCGCGGGCCCGGTCCCGCGGCAGCCCGACCGCCGGCGCGGGGTGGTCGTGCACCGCACCGTCGGTGTGCACCCGCAGTGCGTCGCCCTCGCGGCGCACCGACCGGACGGGGCCGTGGTCGAGGGTCACCAGCGGATGGGCGGCGAGCTCGGCGTGCAGCCCGGTGACCACCTGGGCGACCAGGCCGGAGTCCGTCGTCCAGAAGGCGTGCTCCGGGACCGGTGTCGGCCGGTGGTCGGTGGCGGCGGCCACGGTGGCCGGCCAGTACAGCGGCAGCCAGGCGGACCGGTGGTGACGGGCCAGCAGGTGCTCGGCGGCCGACCCCAGGACGGAGTCCAGGAACGGGTCCACCAGCCGGGCCTGCACGTCGGGGCCGTGGTTGGCCCGTGCCGCCTCCCGGTAGGGCAGCTCGTCGTAGGCCTTGCCCGTCGTCTTGTCCGCCGCGTGCCTGGGGTCCGCGCGGTCCAGCAGCGGCGCGGGGGGTTCGGCCCCGGCGAGCACGTCGAGCCGGTCGGTCATCAGGTGGTCCGGGTGCCGTCGCCCCGCCACCAGGACCTGCGGCGTCGGGGTGCGGCGCAGCTCCACCCGACCCGCCTGCCAGCGGTCGACGGCGGCGGCGTAGCGGGTCCAGTCGTAGCGCCGGTCCGGGTCGTAACCGGACAGCGCAGGCACCGGCTGCGCCCCGGACGCCGGCCGCTCCAGGGTGACCATTCCGGTGTCGAACGCGACCCCGTCGACGACCAGCCCGGCGAAGTGGCCGCCGGGGGGCCGGCCGTCGGTGAGCAGGGTGACCCGCTGGCCGGCCGCGGCGAGCTCGCCCGCGGCCACGAGGGCGGCCAGGTTCGCCCCGACCAGGAGCGCGTCAGGCATCGACCGGCTCGGCGTCCACCCAGATCTCCGACCCCAGACCGGGCAGCTCGACGGCCAGCCGGTCCAGCCCGTCGAGCATCTCGGCGGTGAGGAACCCGCTGTCCACCAGTCGCTGCATCTGGGCGTGCGTGAACGGCTTGACCAGCAGGCTCCCCCGGTCGCGCACCCGCAACCCGGCGGCGGCCAGCTCGGCCTCCAACCGGGGGGCGTCGTAGACCGCACGCTGCTGGAGCACGCGCTGGTTCTCCGACTCGGTGTCCGGCGTCGGGATCAACCCCATGGCCACGGCCAGCAGACGGTGCAGGGACCGGGCGTTGGGCACGCTGACGTGGACCACCCCACCGGGCGCGCAAGCCGCCCGGGCGGCGCCCAGCAGCCGGGCCGGGTCGGGGACCTCGTGCAGCAGACCGGCGACCACCACCAGGTCGCACGGCCCGCCCAGCTCGTCGAGGCGCACCTCCTCGAGCAGGCCGGGCACCACCAGGACGTCCGTGCGGTCGGCGGCCTCGGCCCGGGCCCGTGCGACGAAGGCCTCCGTCGGCTCCACCACCACGTGCCGCGGGCCGCGGACGTCGACGAAGAGCGGGCGGTCGGCGCACCCGACCTCCAGGACGCGGGCCGGACGGAGGGCGCCGACCCGGGCCAGCACCAACCGTCGCCGGTAGGCCGCCTGCACCGGTTCGAAGGGCAGCAGTCGGTACTGCTCGGAGTAGTCCTGCAGGTCGCGCGCACCCGGGTCGGTCACAGGCGTGCCGCCAGCACCTTGCGGGTCCCGGGGACGGCGCCCACGGCACGCTTGAACGCGAGCAGGCCGGTGTTCGGGGTGCCGTCCTTCTCACTCGAGGGCCCCAGGTCCAGCAGGCGCAGACCGGCGGCCAGGGCCCGCCCCACGAGCAGGTGCGCCAGCAGGTCCATCGGCGAGCGGGCCAGGTCGTGCTCGGCGTCGCCCCAGGCGACGAGCAGGTCGACGTCGTCGAGCACCCGGTAGACCACGGCCGCGGCGACCGGTCGGCCCCCGACCCGCAGGAGCAGCAGCCGCACCCGGTCCGGGAACGCCTCGCGCGCCGACGCCAGGTAGTCCCGGCCGAGCCCCGGCGGGCGTCCGTGCGCCGCACGGTTGGTGGCCAGCAGGCGGTGCAGGGTCGACAGGTCCTCCCCGCCGGTCACCTCCTGCAGGTCGTGCGGCTCGCGCAGCGCGGCCCGCACCGAGGACCGCTTGCGCCGCAGCAGCGTGAGCGGGTCCTGGCCGGCGTGCATCGGCGCCAGGTCCACGTGCTGGTTGACGTCGCAGTGCGCGAGCTGGAAACCCCGGTTGAGCAGCACGTACTCCAGCAGCGGCTCGGCGGCCGAGTAGACCGGCGGGCGCGCCTGGATGCGGATGCCCCTCAGCCCGGCCGCACGAGCCGCGGCGAGCGCGCCGTCGACGAGGTCCAGCACGTCCTCCACCGGGGGGTCGGCCCGCACGAGGTCGGGGCCGCCGAAGGGTGCGCTGTGCCCGGACCGGAGCACGCCGTCGACGACCACCCCCTCGAGGACGCCGACCAGCCGTCCTCCCCGCCGCTGCTCGTGCCGCCACCGGTCGGCCGCCGGCACCCCGTTCAGGTCGTGGAAGCGCGGGTCGGTGAACAACGCGCCCCCGCCCAGCAGACCCTCGCGCACGGCGCACCCCCCGTCCCCGGCCCGGGCGGTCCCCGCGGGCGGTCCCCCTGATCCTCCCGGCTGCCGATGGAGAGGTGCGTGACCCTCCTCGACCGGCGCGCCTCCACGCCCGGCCGCCGAGTGGCCGACTGGAACCCCGAGCAGTCCGGGTCGGGCGCCGGGTGCCGCCTGGTCCCCCTGCCGCGGATCACCGACCCCCGGGGCAACCTCACCGCGATCGAGGGCGGCGACCACGTCCCCTTCGACGTCGCCCGGGTCTACTGGCTCTACGACGTCCCGGGCGGCGAGTCCCGCGGCGGGCACGCCCACCGCGAGCTCCAGCAGCTCATCGTGGCCGTGGCCGGGAGCTTCGACGTCGTCGTCGACGACGGCACCGAGACCGCCCGCTTCCACCTCAACCGGTCCTACGTCGGCCTCTACGTCCCCCGGATGACGTGGCGGGAGCTGGGCAACTTCTCCTCCGGCAGCGTGTGCCTGGTTCTCGCGTCCCTGCACTACGCCGAGGACGACTACCACCGGGAGCACGAGGCCTTCCTGCGGCACCGCCGGGCCGAGGACGCCGCCGCTGCGTCCCCCCGACCCGGTGCTGCGTGAACCCGTCCCCGACCGCACGCCCCGACGTCCCGTTCCTGGACGTGCGCGCCCAGCACGCCGAGCTCGCCGCCGAGCTGGACGCGGCCGCGCTGCGGGTGCTGCACAGCGACCGGCTGGTGCTCGGCCCGGAGGTCAAGGCCTTCGAGGCGGCGTGGGCCGCGCAGGTCGGGGCCCGGCACGCCGTCGGGGTCGCCAGCGGCCTGGACGCGCTCACCCTCGCGCTGCGCGCCGTCGGGGTGCGGCCCGGTGACGAGGTGGTCGTGCCCGCGCACACCTTCGTCGCGACGTGGCTGTCGGTGGTGCACGCCGGGGCCCTCCCGGTGCCGGTGGACGTCGACGGCGAGACCGGGGCGTGGCCGGTGCCGGCGGTCGCGGCCGCCCTCACCCCCCGGACCACCGCGATCGTCCCCGTCCACCTGTACGGGCACCCGGTCGACCTGGAGCCCCTGCTGGAGCTCGCCCAGCGGCACGGCCTGGCCGTGGTGGACGACGCCGCGCAGGCCCACGGAGCGCGCCGGGCCGGCCGCCCCGTCGGTGCCCGCGGGCACGCGAGCGCCTGGAGCTTCTACCCGGGCAAGAACCTGGGGGCCGTCGGGGACGCCGGTGCCGTGACCACGTCGGACGCCGCCGTCGCCGACCGGTTGCGCTCGCTGCGCAACTACGGCTCGACGGAGAAGTACCGGCACGACGAGATCGGTTGGAACAGCCGGCTCGACGAGCTGCAGGCTGCCCTGCTCGGCGTGAAGCTGGGCCGCCTCGACGAGTGGAACGCCCGCCGACGGCGCGTGGCGGCCCGGTACGGGGACGCGTTGGCCGACCTGCCCGACCTGCAGCTGCCCGGCGCGGCGGCCGGTACCGACCCCGCCTGGCACCTGTACGTCGTGCGGTCCCCGCGGCGTGACGCGCTGCGGGCGCACCTGGCCCGGGCCGGGGTGCAGACCGTCGTGCACTACCCGGTCCCCCCGCACCGGCAGCCGGCGTTCGCCGGCACCCCTGCCGCGGCGGCGGACCTGCCGGGCGCCGACCGGCTGTCCGCCGAGGTGCTCAGCCTGCCCCTCGGGCCCCATCTGCCCCGTCCCGACCAGGACCGGGTCATCGACGCACTCCGGGAGTTCTACCTGTGACCGAGCCCTTGGTCAGCGTGCTGGTGCCGACCTACAACGGCGAGCGCTTCCTGCGCCCGGCGTTGAGGTCGGCCCTCGAGCAGAGCCACCGCACCATCGAGGTGCTGGTCGGCGACGACGGGTCCACGGACCGGACGCCGGAGATCCTGGCCGCGGCGGCCGCCGCCGACCCCCGGGTGCGGGTGATCCGGCACGAGGAGAACCTGGGGGCCTTCGAGAACCCGCTGGCGTTGCTGGCCGCCGCCCGCGGGGAGTACGTGAAGTTCCTGCTGCACGACGACGTCCTGGCCCGGGACTGCGTGCGGGTCCTCGTGCGGGGCATGGAGGCTGCCCCGGAGGCGACGCTGGCGTTCTCCCGGCGCACCGTGGTCGACGTCGAGGGCCGCCCGACCCCCGGGGGCGTGCTCAGTCCGCTGCGCGACCGGGCCGGCCTGTGGGACGGCCACGAGCTCGGCGATGCCTGCCTGACCGCCGGGCAGAACCTGATCGGCGAGATGACCACCGTGCTCTACCGACGGACCGCGGTCGAGCTCGAGGACTACTGGCAGGTCGACGGCGAGCGGCTCGAGGTCCTCGGCGACCTCGGCCTGTGGCTGCGTCTGCTGGCCACGGGGCCGGCGTTCTACAGCCCCGACGCGCTCAGCCGCTTCCGGGTCCACGGCGAGCAGCGGTCGGCCGACCACGACCTGGCCACCCGCGGTGTCCTGGACTGGCCCCGCCTGGTCGACTGGGCCGAACGGGCCGGTTTCCTCCACGATCCCGCTGCCCGCCGGGCCGCCTACGCCGGCATCCTGCACGGGTGCGCCGGACGGGTCGTGGGACTCGGCGGGGCGCCGGGCTCGGGGGCGGCGCTCGAGGCCAGCTTCCTGGCCCTGGTCCGCTTGGCCGAGCTGGACCGACGGCCCACCGACGACCCGGGGCCCCCGGCACCGCTCGCCGTCCGGGCCCACTCCCCCGCCGAGCTGGCCCACCTCCGGCACGGTCTGCACCTCACCCCGGACGCGCCGGGCAGCCGACCGCGCCCCGGGCTCGTGGACTCGGTAGCGTCCTGACCTGATGAGCGCCACAGCAGACACCGAGGTACCCGGTCCCGCCACGCTGCACTACCCGGGGGGTGAACTCGAACTACCCCTGCGCACCGCCAGCGAGGGGTCCGACGGCTTCGACACCGGCAAGCTGCTGGCCACCACCGGCAACGTCGCCCTGGACATCGGCTTCGTCAACACGGCGGCGTGCACGTCGGCGATCACCTACATCGACGGCGACGCCGGGATCCTGCGCTACCGCGGCTACCCGATCGACCAGCTGGCCGGCAAGGCCAGCTTCGTCGAGGTCTCCTACCTGCTGATCCACGGCGAGCTGCCCACCCCGGCGCAGCTCGAGGAGTTCGACGGCAAGATCCGCCGGCACACCCTGCTGCACGAGGACCTCAAGCAGTTCTTCAAGGGCTTCCCCCGCGACGCGCACCCGATGCCGGTGCTGTCCTCGGCGGTCAGCGCGCTGTCGACCTTCTACCAGGACTCGCTGGACCCGTTCGACCAGGCGCAGGTCGAGATGAGCACGTACCGGTTGCTGGCCAAGCTGCCCACCATCGCGGCCTACGCCTACAAGAAGTCCGTGGGCCAGCCCTTCCTCTACCCGGACAACTCGCTGGGCCTGGTGGAGAACTTCCTCCGCATGACCTTCGGGTTCCCCGCCGAGCCCTACGAGGCCGACCCCGAGCTGGTCAAGGCCCTCGACATGCTGTTCGTGCTGCACGCCGACCACGAGCAGAACTGCTCGACGTCGACCGTCCGCCTCGTGGGCTCCTCGCACGCCAACCTGTTCGCCTCGGTCTCGGCCGGCATCAACGCCCTGTTCGGGCCGCTGCACGGCGGGGCCAACCAGTCGGTGCTGGAGATGCTCGAGGGCATCAAGGCCGACGGCGGCGACATCGCGAAGTTCGTGCAGCGGGTCAAGGACAAGGAGCCCGGCGTCAAGCTCATGGGCTTCGGCCACCGGGTCTACAAGAACTACGACCCCCGTGCGGCCATCGTCAAGGCCACCGCGGACAACGTGCTGGACAAGCTGGGCGGCAACAGCGAACTGCTCGACCTGGCCCGCCAGCTCGAGGAGGTCGCGCTCACCGACGACTACTTCGTGCAGCGCAAGCTCTACCCGAACGTCGACTTCTACACCGGCCTGATCTACCGGGCGATGGGCTTCCCCACCCGCATGTTCACGGTGCTCTTCGCCCTCGGCCGGCTGCCCGGCTGGATCGCCCAGTGGCGCGAGATGATCGAGGACCCGGCGACGAAGATCGGCCGCCCGCGACAGCTCTACACCGGGCCCACCGAGCGCGCGTTCGTGCCGCTCGACCAGCGCTGAGCGCACCCGTTCGCCGCACCACCACCGGAGCCCCGTCGTCCCCAGGGACGGCGGGGCTCCGTCGTCGCCGCGTACGGTGCCAGCCGTGATCACGGCTGGGGACCCGGACGACGGCGACACCTTCCGCGTGCCCCCGGTGCCGCTGGCCTCCGGCACCCGCCTGGGCGGGAGCGAGGGGGGCCGGGTCACCGCCGTCGAGCTCGTCGTCACCACCGAGGACGGCGCGACCACGCGGATCCCGTTGCGGGCGCAGCACGGCGCATGGTGGGCCCCGGATCCCCCGGAGGGGTGAGCGCGCACCCCCGGTCGGGGTGAGCGCCTCAACCGGGCCGGGCGGGGTCCCGATGCCGTGGGTGGACACCGGTCGACCGGCTGCCCGCCACCGGCGCGGGCGCGACCCGTGCCGGGGGGAGATCCGTGCCGCCGCGCTCGCCTGCCCCCGCCCGCCCCGCACAGCGGCCGGTGCGCGGCGCCCCGCCCCGCGTGCGCACGCCCGAGGAGGTCGCGCGCGCCCGCGCGCGTGCCTCCTCGACCGCCGCCCGCCGGGCGGCCGTCCAGCAGCTGCGCACCGAGCGCGCGGCCCGGGTCCGCGCCCGGCGGCGTGCTGCCCTGCGCCGCTGGACCCACCGCGCCGGGGCGGTGGGCGCCGCGCTGGTCGTCGTCCTGCTCGGCGCCGTCCTCGTCTCGGGGGTGCAGCCCGAGACGCCCGCCGCGGCCTCCGTCGCGCTGGACCTCACTGCGCGCGCGACCCAGCTGCGCGACCAGCTCACCGCCACCACCACCGACCTGCAGACCGCGCGCACCTCCGTCGCCGCGGCCGAGGCCGACCTGACCGCCGCCCAGGACGCGCTCGACGCGGCGCAGGCGACCCTCGCCGCCGCCCGCGCCACCGTGGGCACCGGCGCCGACGACCTGTACCGCGCCGGCCCCGCCGACCGGGCGGTCGCCGCCGGCTACCCGGCCGGCACCGACCCGGCGGTGTCCGGCAGCCTCGCCGTGGCCGCCGAGCGCGCCCGTGAGCAGCTGGCCGGGGCGACCGTCACCGCGCAGTCCGCCGCCCGCGCCACCGACCTCGCCGCCGTCCGGGTGGACACCGCGGCCGCCGTGCTCGCCGACGCCCGAGCACGGGTCGTCCAGGTGACCGACGCCGCCCGCGACCGCGCCGGTGCGCTCGAGCCCGGCGTGGCGATCGCGCTCACCGGCCTTGCCGGCGGACCGTCCGCCCCCGACCAGCAGGGCGTGGACGACGCCGCCCGCGCCGGCTGGCAGGCCCGGCTGACCGCCATCGCGGCCGCCGGTGTCACCCTGCCCACCGCCGAGCAGCTGCGCACCGGACAGCTGCCCGCCGGGCTGACCCCCGCACGCGACGCCGCAGGCGCCGAGGTACCGGGGGTGGCCGCCGGCGTGGTCGGCGGCACCGTCGTGACCATCCCGTCGGCCGAGGCGGCCGCCGCCGTCAGCTACGCCTTCGCCCAGCTGGGCACCCCCTTCGTGCCCGGGGGCACCACCCCGGCCGGCGTCGACTGCACCGGGCTGGCCGCCGTGGTCTGGACCGCCGCCGGCACCGCCCTGGGCACCGGGCTGCTGGACCAGTGGGTCGCCGGCGTCGTCGTCCCGCCCGGCCAGCTGCAGGCCGGTGACCTCGTGTTCGGCGTCGACCCGTTGGCCGGCCTCGACGACGTCGGGGTCTACACCGGCGACGGCTCGGTCGTCACGGCCTCGGCCCAGCGCCACCAGGTCGTCGTCGGCCCGCTGCCCCCCGGGGCCACCGGCATCCGGGTGACCGTGCCCGCCGAGAGCCCGAACGCGGCTCCCCCGGGCACCGGCACGCTGCCGGTCACCTGCGGGGTGCCGGCCGCGCAGGTGACCGTCGCGGCCGTCGACCCGGCGTGGGGCGGCTACGCCAACGGCCGCGTCCCGGTCTCGGCCCTGTGCCCGATCGGGGGTGGCCACCTGCTGCGGTGCGACGCCGCGGGGGCCTACACCGCCCTGGCGCAGGCCTTCCAGCTGCAGTTCGGCACCCCCTTGTGCATCACCGACTCCTACCGGTCCTTCGCCGCGCAGCAGGACGCCCATGCGCGCAAGCCCCGCATCACCGCGGTGCCGGGCACCTCGAACCACGGCTGGGCCCTGGCGGTCGACCTCTGCGGCGGGGTGAACGTCTTCGGCTCGGCCCAGCACGACTGGATGGACACCTACGCGGGCTGGTTCGGCTGGGTGCACCCGGACTGGGCCCAGCGGACCGGGGAGAACCCCGAACCCTGGCACTGGGAGTTCGGGAACCTGCGGAGCTGATGGAACTGCCCCGTCCCCGGGGACCGCGGCGTGCGGAGCACGTCGTGGGGTGGGACGGGGTCCTTCCTCAGGCCCAGGGCAGGTCGGCGACCTCGCGCCAGGGGAGCACGGCGCACGGCTCGGAGGTCTCCCCGGCCAGCCGGCCCGACACGCCGCGGTTGGCCCACGCCACCGGGCGGCCCGGGGTGATGACCACGCTGCCGTCGCCCAGCGGGAGCCCCAGCGCCGCGGCGCGGGCCAGCACCTGCTCGGGCGCGGCCAGTGCGGCGGTGGCCAGATGCGGTTCGTCGGCGTCCAGCAGGAGCACCGGGCCCTCGACGGTGCAGCGCACGACGACGTCGGCCGCCCGGGCCCAGGCAGCGGCGCGGGTGGCGAGCACGTCCCCGGCGGAGGTGAAGGGGTGCGGCGCCCAGGCCACGAGGCCGGTCGCGCGGCGCACCGCCACCTGCCAGGTCAGCCGGTCATCGGCGACCGGGGACCAGGCGAGCACGGCGATGCCGCGGCGGGCCGCCTCGGCGTCGGTCACCGGGCGCTCGTCGAGCCAGCCCCGCAGGGCGGCGGCGAGGTCGTCGGGTCCGGTGCCGGTCCGGCTGCCGGCGATGACCTGGGCCAGCTCCAGCAGGTCGACGGAGCACGAGCGCTCGTCCTCCTCGACCCGCAGGGTCGGGTGGCGCGGGTCGTCCTCGTCGAGGACCAGGTGCACCCCGGCCGGGCCGGTGGCGCAGAGGTCACGGGCCGCCTCGACGAGGTCCTCGACGTCGAGGACCCGGCGGGGCAGCAGGCGCAGGGCCGTCCCGAGCGGGGTCACCGGGGGACGGTGGTCAGGCGCTGCGGCCACCGGTGAGCGCAGCGCGCACCGGTGCCGGGAGCTCGGGCAGGCTCAGCGCGCACGCGAGCTCCATGGCCGAGAGGCGGACGGGCAGAGTGTCGGGGTCCCACCCGGTGACCAGCCGCACGCGGGCGGCCGAGGACGGCCAGACCACGTCGCGGGCCCGGGCCACGTGCAGCTCGGTCAGGACGTCGAGCAGGCGGTCGGCCGTGGCGGCCGGGAGGTCCTCGCGGGTGAGGGCGGACTCGAGGGCGGCGGCGAGGCCGTCGCGGTCGGCGGCGGACAGCCAGTGCGGCACCAGGACCACTCGGGTCTGCTGCTCGTAGGCCATCGTCATCGTCGACACGCTCCCCTGGGGTCGAGGGACGGCCCCGTACGGCTCATCCGTCCCACTGACCTCATGTATCGGCAGCGCGAGGGCCTCATCCATCCGAGTCAGCCGGCGAGTTCGAGCAGGCGGTCCTTGAGCACCCGCTCGGCCCGGTCGGCGTGCACGTTCATGTTGCGCACCGAGGTGCCCAGGTCGGCCGACAGCTGGGTCTTGGTCTGCCCGCCCCACGTGGTCAGGTACCAGGTGACCCACCCGAGCACGTTGGGCTGGCCGGCGCGCTGGTCGGCGCGAGCGGTCAGGTCGGGCGCGCACGCCGCGGTCAGCGCGTGCGAGAGCAGCGTCTGCTCGGCCTCGCCGAGGATCTCGTCGGGGGCCTGTGCCGTGTCGGGCAGCAGGTGGTCGGCGCCGTCGGGCACGCCGTCCAGGGACTGCAGGTTGCGCAGGCCGTTGAGGGTCGCGACGGACTGCGCGTTCTTGCGCAGGACGGCCACGCTCTGCCCCAGCAGGTCGGCCAGCTCGCGCTCGGTGGGCCGGCGCTGGTGCTCGGTGACGAACGCCGCGATCGCCTTCTGCTGCTTGTTCTCCGTGTCGGTGGCGGTGCGCCCGAAGGCGGCGCGCCCGAGGTCGTGCACCCACTTGGACAGCTGGGTGGCCAGGAAGGCCCCGAAGGGCACGCCCTTGGTCTCGTCGTACTGCGCGACGGCCTTGAGCACCCACTCGCTCACCTGCTGCACGACGTCGTCGTTGTCCGGGATGTGCAGCCGGATCGTGCTCATGTTGCGCTGCAGACGCTTGAGGCTGACCGGCCCGTAGTGCCGGCACAGGTCGGCCAGGAACTGCGGGGGCAGGTCGCGCGGTGCCCGCCGTCGCACGCCGCTCTCGGCCCGCAGGCCCACGGTGCGGTGGTCGTGCGCGGCGCACCAGTTCTTCACCAGCGCCGACAGGGACGCCGCCTGCCCGGAGTCGCCGTCGACCCGGTAGAGGCCCTCGCCCTCGTCGAGGGTGACCGTGACGCCCCCGGGCATCGCCGCGCGGAACTCGGCCAGCGGCAGCTCGCGCTCGGTGCGGAAGTGCACGCGGTCCCGCAGCGTGATCGGGGTGCAGGCCCAGGCCTCGGCCTCGGTCATGCCGCCGAACACCAGCGGTGGGTGGGACCTGCGGGGTTCGGACACCGGGTGACTCCTGTCGTCGGGTCGGGATCTCGGGGGAAGACGGACGGCCGGGTGGCCGGCGGTCCGCGGGATCGCGTCTCGGCGGAGCACGAGGTGCGACGGTGACGCGGTGGGTGCTGCGGTGGGTGCTGCGGTGGGTGCTGCGGTGGTGCCGCCGTGGTCGGGCGCGGGACCGAGGGGTCAGGCGCTGACGGCGCCGTGGACCTCGTCCTGCCAGACGGGCGCGACGGCCCAGCCGACCTGCTCGCCCGAGCGGAGGAACGGCGCCACGGCGGCGCTCTCCTCGGCGGTGGGCTCGGTGGCGTAGACCGGCATGTGGTCGTAGAGCACCGTGAACAGGTCGGAGACGAACCCGTAGGCGGCCTGGGCGGCCGGGGAGAACCGGGCCACCTCGAGGCGGGGGCCGAGGTCGACGGCGACGGTGATGCGCAGGACCCGGTCGTCCTTGCTCAGCCCGGCGAGCGCGACGGGCACGCCCGAGTGCTCGGTGGCCAGCTGCGCGAGCGCCACGAGGCACTTGCGTGCGGCAGCGCGCCGCGGCCGCAGCTGGACGTGCACCACCAGATGGTCGGCGGCGGCACGGTCGGCGGCACCGTCGATGCCGCCCTCGATGACGGCCATCTCGGCGCCGGCGTCGGTCCGGTGCGTCGTGTCGGTAGCGCTGTGTCGCATCTTCGTTGCCCCCTGTCACGTGCTTGGGGCAAGGATGGCGTACCGGAGGGGCCGACTTGAGCGGAAACGGTGTTCGTGTCGCCCAACTACCGACGAACTCGTGGGCAGATCATGCCGAGGCGCGCTCCGCCGTGTCGCCGTCGGGAACGGGGGTCGAGGTGCCACGGGTGCCACCGAGGGCAGCGGTCAGCGCGTTGACCGCGTCGGCGGCCACCCGGACGGCGAGGCGACGAGCCGCCGCGATCTGCTCGTAGACCTCCTCGCGGTGGATGGACACCTCGCGGGGGGCCTTGAAGCCGAGCCGGACGGTGTTGCCGCGGACCTCGACGACGTGCACCTCGATGTCGTCGCCGATGCGGATGGTCTCGCCGATCGTGCGGGTGAGCGTGAGCACCTGTACCCCTCCATGGGTGTCGGTGGCCGGGCGGCGTCCTCGTCGCCCCGGTCGGGTGGTCCCGCCCCCATGATCGGCAGTCGCGCAACCCCTCCGGTGATCACCGGTGCGGGAGCGCCCCCCGGGGCGGCTGGGACGGGTGATCAGCGGATGAAGTCCACCAGCGACGTCTGCACCGACTGCGCGCTGATGTTCAGGGCCGCCTCGTAGGAGTTCTGCCGCAGCTTGAGCTCCAGGTAGGCCTTGGCGGTGTCGATGCCCTCGACATCGCCCAGCTGGGAGTTCAGCGAGAGCGCGACGTCGGCGTTGACGGCCTTGACGGTGTCCAGCCGGTTCACCCGGACCCCGACCTCGGTGCGTGCCGTGGTCAACCGGCGCAGCGCGGTGTCGACGTCGGCGATCGAGGCGTGCAGGTCGTCGGGCGAGGACACCATCTCCCCCGCGATCCGCGACACGAGCGCGAACAGGTTGTCCGGGTCCGCGCCGAAGGCACCCGGGCCGTCGACATCGGTGCGCACCGTCTCCGAGGAGGACACGCGCACCTCCTGGGCGATGCCCGAGCGGCCGGTGAACGCACCGCTGGTGGGGTCGTAGGCCTGGATGCCCGACGTGGCCCCGCCGAACACCGGCCGGCCGTCGACGGTGCGGTTGGCCATGGCCAGCAGCCCGTCGCGCAGGCCGGCCACCTCGACCGACAGCGCCTTGCGCGACTCGGCGCTCTGCGCGCCGGTGTTGGCGCCCTGCGTGGTGAGGTCGCGGACCTTGCGCAGCAGGTCGCCCATGGTCGCCAACGCACCGTCGGCCGCGGCCAGCGCGGTGCTGGCCTGCGAGATGTTGGCGGTGTGCTGGTCGTTGGTGGCCAGCTCGTCGCGGGTCCGCATGGCGGTCGCGGTACCGCTGGGCGAGTCCGAGGGCCGGGTGATCGCCTTGCCCGACGAGATCTGGTCGTTGAGCTTGGCCACGGCCGCCAGGTTGGCGCCCATGTTGCGGATGTTGTTGTCCGCCAGGGTCCGCTGCGTGATGCGCATCAGGTCACCTTCCGACCAGTCCGGTGCGGTTGATCAGGACGTCGAGCATCTCGTCGAGAGCGGTCACCACGCGGGCCGCTGCCGCGTAGGACTGCTTGAACACGACGAGGTTGGTCATCTCCTCGTCCAGGGACACGCCGCTGACCGACAAGCGGTCGGCGTCGACCTGGCCGAGGACGGTGGAGGCGGTGGCGCTGGCGCTGGCCGCGCTGCGCGAGGCGATGCCCAGGCCGGTGATCATCTGGCGGTAGGTGGCATCGGGACCCGTGGGGGTCTTCCCCAGCTGGGCGATCCGGTCGGCCACGGCACCGTCGGCCGAGGGGTCGGTGCGCGTGCCGACGACCAGCGGGGGGTTCGCGGCGACCGCGAGCCTGGCCGGGTCGGTCATCACCACGGCGATGTCCCGGGCAGAGGTGCCCGCGAACAGCGGCGCCCCAGGGGTCGAGCCCGCCTGGTCGTACCCGGTGGCCAGGACGTCGTTCACGTCCTGCACCAGGTCGGCGACCGTGTCCAGCTGCGCCTGGTAGCCGGGCAGGACGACGTTCAGGGCGTCGATCCGGCCGGCGACGCCGCCGCCCACCCGCAGCACCGAGCCGCCGGGGACGACGGCCAGCCGCACCGGGTCCGTGGTCGCGGCCGTGGGGTCGGTGGCCCCGCGCAGCGCCAGCTTCGAGGCCCCCGTGCCCGAGACGAGGCTGGTGCCGTCGACGACGACGTCCACCATGCCGTCGGTCGTGTCCACCGACGTCGCACCCAGGGACTGCGCCAGCGTCGCCACGAGCACGTCGCGCTGGTCCTGGAGCTCGTTGGCCGGGTTCCCGGTCAGCTGCGCGTCGCGGATGGACTTGTTGAGGTCCGCGATCTGGGCCAGCGTGGCGTTGGCCTCGGCCACCACGTCGGTGGTGGCGCCCAGCGTGTTCGTCCACTGCCGGTCGACCGATGCCGAGACGGTGCGCAGGCCCTTGGCCAGGGCGTCGGCCGAGGAGAGCACGGCGATGCGCGAGGAGGTGTCGGTGGGGCGGGTCGACAGCTGGCTCCAGGCGGTGGACACCGCCGAGAGCAGGCTCTGCACACCGGTGCTGCCCGGCTCACCGGAGGAGGTCTCCAGCTGGTCGTAGGTGGCCGCGGTCGCGGCCGCGCGAGCTGCGTTGCCGACCTCCTGCTGGGCGCGCAGCTCCAGGAAGGCGTCCCGCACGCGGATGACCTTCTCGGCGCTGACCCCGTTGCCGGTGCTGTCCTCGCGGGACTGCAGGCCGTAGGCCGAGACGCTGGCCAGCGACTGCATCTCGACCCGCTGGCGGGTGTAGCCGCGGGTGTTGGCGTTGGCCACGTTCTGGCCCGTGACGTCGATGGCCCGCTGCTGGGCGGCCAGCGCCCGGGCGGCCACGTTCAGGGAGGAGAAGCCGCTCACAGCGCGCCGTCCAAGGTCACCGAGCGGTTGGCGCCGGACTGGGCGCGGCCGGCCGCGGAGTAGGTGCGCACCGAGTCCGGCCGCACGCTCAGCAGCGCCTCGTCGATGGCGGCCAGGCCATTGGCGATCAGGTCGCGGTTGGCGTCGGAGAGCCCGCGCAGCTCGCTGACCAGGACCAGGAGCGCCTCGTGGTGCCGGACGAGCAGGTCGTCCCAGGGGGCGCCGGCGTGCTCGGCGAGCACCCGCAGCGACGGGTTGGCCGGGAGCCCCAGCTGCTCGGCGATGACCTCGGCGACCGCGGCGCGCTCGACCTCGAGCGTACGCAGCTGCTCGAGCACGACCTCGATCTCGTGGGCGATGCGCGGCAGCCACCGGTTCTTGCCGGTGACGATGAGGTACTGCTTCTCCTCCGCCTTGAACAGGAGCAGGTCCAGGAGTTCCTGCTCCCGCCAGAGCAGGGTCGACAGGTGCTGGTAGTCCACCGGGTGCTCCTCTCGTCGTCGGGTCCGTGCCGGTGACGGTGCTGCTGGGCTGCCGTCCACCGGTCTCGGGGGCTGTCTTCGGCACATCACGACGACGGTTGAGCCGAGCGCTCAAGTTCGGTGACGGAGTTGCCGAGGAGGGTCAGGTGTGACTCGTGGTGCGCCGAGATAGGGGGCGTGAACCCGTCCCGCCCGTCGCCTCCCCAGGCGGGCCCCTCCCGACCCGGCCGGACCGCCCCCGCGGCCCCGGTCGGCACCGGTGTGGACGCACTGGTCACCGAGCACCTCGCGCTCGCCCAGTACGCCGTCAACGCCGTGGCCGCCCGGATCTCCCTGCCGGCACACGTCAGCCGCGAGGACCTCCTCTCCTGTGCACAGGTCGCCCTCGTGGAGGTGGCCCGGCGCTTCGACGCGACCGCCGGCGCCACGTTCGCCACCTATGCTCTACCCCGCCTCCAGGGCGCCGTGCTCGACGAGCTCCGCTCGGGCGACTGGGCCAGCCGCTCGGTGCGGGCCGCTGCCCGGCGCAGCGACGCCGCCGCCGACGCCCTGGCCGTGCGGCTGGGTCGTCCCCCGACGCGCGTCGAGCTGGCCGCCGAGCTGCAGGTCTCCCCCGCCGAGCTGTCCTCCCTGCAGGTGGACGTGCACCGCGCGGTCATGGTGAGCATCGACGCCAGCACCGGCGAGGACGGCACCGGGTTCGACGTGCCCTCCACCGGCGACTCCCCCGAACGCACCCTGGTCAAGCGCGAGCGGGCCCGCCATCTGCACGAAGCGGTGCTGGCGCTGCCCGACCGTCTGGGTGAGGTCGTCGAGCGCAGTTTCTTCGGTGACGAATCGCTGACCGACATAGCGGCCGACCTCGGCGTGACGCTCTCGCGGGTCTCCCAGATGCGCGCTCGCGCCCTGACCCTGCTGCACGCGGCCATGAGCGAGGCGTGGGAGGAACGGGCGGTCGCGCCCCAGGGCGGCGTCCGGGCCCGGACGCAGCAGAGCGGGTACGTGGCCCAGGTGGTGCAGCGGACCGCCGGGGTGTCACGGCCGCAGCTGGTCGGCTCCCGCGCGCTCTACCCCCCGCCGCCGCGCAGCTCGGCCGCGGTGCGGCGGGCCTTCGGCCAACCCGCCTGACCCGGGTGGGGGGGCCGCGGAAATTCCTGCGCGGTTCCGCTCAAGCTCCACCCGGTCCCAGCCGTAAACACCTCCGTACCACCCGCAGCACGGATGCAGCGGGAACCACCCAGCACAGCCTTTATCCAGGAGGATCACCATGGGCATGCGCATCAACACCAACACCGCGGCGATGAACGCCTACCGCAACCTGTCGGTCAACGACTCGGCGATGAGCAAGTCGCTCGAGAAGCTGTCCTCGGGTCTCCGCATCAACCGCGCTGCGGACGACGCGGCGGGTCTGGCCATCTCCGAGGGCCTGAAGTCCCAGATCGGTGGCCTCAAGGTCGCCACCCGCAACACGCAGGACGGCATCAGCGTCGTGCAGACCGCTGAAGGTGCGCTGGCCACCACCCAGAACATCCTCCAGCGCATGCGCGACCTCGCCGTGCAGGCCGCGAACGACAGCAACGACGGCAGCGCTCGCACCTCGATCGCCAACGAGGTCACCTCGCTGCGCGACGAGCTGAGCCGGATCGCCGACTCCACCAACTTCAACGGCAAGAAGCTGCTGGACGGCACCACCGCGTCGCTCGACTTCCAGGTCGGTGCCAACGGCGACACGGCCAGCAAGATCACCGTGAACCTCGCCACGGCCAACGTCAGCACCATCGCCACCACGCTGACCAGCGGCGGTGCCGGCACCTCGTTCGCCGTCGACACGCCCACGGCGGTCACCGGCAACCTGGCGTTCATCGCCGACGGCAACACGACCACCGTCGCCATGGGTGCCGCCGGCACCTACAAGACGGTCCAGTCGGTCGCCGACAAGCTGAACTCGGACGCCTCGTTCCAGCAGCGGTTCACCGCCTCGGTGGACAAGGACAACAAGCTGCAGGTCGTCGCCCGCACCGGCTCGGCCCTCACCGTGACGGCGCCGGGTACCGGTGTCGCTGCGGGTACCGCCAACACCGGTGGCCTCAGCTTCGCCGACGCGGCGTCCGCCCGGACGTCGATCACCACCATCAACACCCAGATCGGCCTGGTCTCCACCGCCCGGGCCGCCCTCGGTGCGATCCAGAACCGCTTCGAGTCCACCATCGCCAACCTGAACATCGCGGTGGAGAACCTCTCGGCGTCGAACTCGCGCATCGTCGACGTCGACATGGCCTCGGAGATGACCGAGTTCAGCAAGAACCAGATCCTGGTCCAGGCCGGCACCTCCATGCTGGCCCAGGCCAACCAGTCCTCGCAGTCGGTCCTCAAGCTCCTGCAGTGAGCTGAGGCGGGAGGAACACCCGCAGCACAGCACTCCCGGTGAGGGGGGCGGCCACCCGGCCGCCCCCCTCTTCGGCGTCCGGGTCCCCCGGACGAGGTGGGCGCCGCCGCTCGGCTCAACTCCCCGCCGCGACCGCCGATGTAGAGGGAGCGCCGACCGGCGCTCGGATCCACGAGGAGGACAGCGCCATGGTGAACCTGGGAATCGACGGACTGGCCTCCGGGCTGGACACGACGTCGATCATCGCGAACCTGATGAAGATCGAGGCCCGACCGCAGGACCTGCTCAAGACGCAGCTGACCGACACCCAGGCCAAGGCCGCCGCCTACCGCGCGGTCAACACCCGCCTCGACGCGGTCCGCTCGGCCGCCGAGGCGCTGACCACCGCCGGGCTGGCCGCGGCCCGCAGCGCGTCGAGCTCGAGCTCGACGGTCACCGCGAGCGCCTCCGCCGCGGCGGCCACCGGGGCCACCGTCCGGTTCGACGTGGTCTCGCTGGCCACGGCGCACACCGTGGTCCTGGGCCAGGACTTCACCTCGACCACGGCCCCGCTGCCGTCACCGAGCGTGCCGGCGTTCCCCATCGAGGTGCGCAGCACCGACGGCACCAAGGTCGGCCGCATCGCGCTGCCGGCCAACGCGAGCCTGCTCGACGCGGTGTCGGCGGTGAACGCCAGCTCGTACGGCCTCAACGCCACCATCATCCAGGTGGAGCCGGGCCACTACCGCCTCCAGGTGAGCGCCAAGGAGACCGGCGCCGCCAACGCCTTCACCATCACCCAGGACGACGGCAGCGGCAGCACCCAGGTCGCCCTGGACGACGTCGCCGTGGTCGTGCAGGGCGGTGACGCCGAGCTCGACCTGGGCCTGGGCGACGGCACGCGCGCCCGGTCGGCCACCAACACCTTCACCGACCTGGTGCCCGGCACCAGCATCACGGTCTCGAAGAAGGAGTCCGGCGTCACCGTGTCGGTCGGGACCGACAACTCGGCCGTGACCGCCAAGGTGAAGGCGCTCGTCGACGCCGCCAACGGCGCGCTCTCGGCCATCAAGGTCTACAGCACCTCGACCGCCGGCACGACGAAGGCGACGCTGCAGGGCGACAGCACCCTCGTGCGGCTCTCCGGCGAGCTGCTCAGCACGATCTCCTCCGCGGTCGGCGGCGGGAGCGCCAGCTCGATCGGCCTGCAGCTGTCCAAGGACGGCACCATCTCCTTCGACCCCGCGGTCTTCTCGGCCACCCTGGCCAAGGACCCCGCAACCGTCGCGAGGCTGGTCTCGGGTACCGCCGCCAGCACGGTGGGCGGGGTCACCACGCCCGCCGTCACGGGCATCGCCGGGGCGTTCGCCGCGCTGGCCCGAGCCGCGAGCGACCCGTCGACGGGGTCCCTGACGATGCTGGCCAGCGGTCGCGACACCCTCGCCGACACGCTCCAGGACCGCATCGACGCCCTGGACATCCGGCTCGACGCCCGCCGTGCGGCACTCACCAAGCAGTTCACCACGCTCGAGACCGCACTGGGCACGATCAAGAACCAGTCGGCGTGGCTGAGCTCGCAGATCGGCCAGCTGTACAGCCCCAACAAGTCGTCCTGACGCCCCCGCTCCCCCGAAAAGCCCAGGAGATCCCCCGATGACCGCCGCGCTGCGTTCCCGCTACCAGTCCTCCGCCGTCGAGACGGCGTCCCCGCAGCGACTGCTGGTGATGCTGTACGACCGGCTCGCGCTCGACCTGGTCCGCGCCGAGGCCGCCCTCACCGACGGGGACCGCGTGGAGGCGAGCGCCCAGCTCATGCACGCCCAGGACATCGTCCTGGAGCTGCACAGCACGCTGAACCCCGAGGTGTGGGAGGGCGCGGGCGCGCTCAGCTCGCTGTACACCTGGCTGTACGGCGAGATGGTGCTGGCCAACGTCAAGGGCGATGCCCGTCGGGTCGCCGACTGCCGCACCGTCGTCGAGCCGCTCCGCGACGCCTGGGCCGAGGCCGCGGCGATCCTGGGCCAGGGCAACGGGTGAGCCTGCCCGGCCTCCGGGCCATCGGCTCAGCGGACCCCTGGCCGGCCACCGCACCGAACCCCGCCCAGGACCACCCGGGCGGCCGGCGCCGCCGGTCGGACACCCCGCCCCGCACCTGGGGCGAGGCACTCGACGACCTCGAGCACGACACGCGGTCGGCCGAGCGCACGCTGGCGGGTGCCTCGGCCGAGGAGATCGCGGCGTGGGGCCGCCGGTCCACCGACTGGGTGCCCCCCGCCGGGCTGGGGCCGCTGCCCGACGACCTGCGCGAGCGGGCCGCCCGGTTGCTGCAGCACCAGCTGGCCGTGGCCGAGGCCCTCGTCGAGGGCATCGTGCAGTCCCGGCGCCAGCGGGACGTCGCGGCGCGCATGTCCCAGTCGCCGGCCCGACCTGCGTCCTCCTTCATCGACCGGCCGGTCTGACCAGCAGCCAGCAGAACCCCACAGGACCCCCCACCCGACCTTCGATCGGGCTGGGGGGTCTTGGCGTTGCATGCCAGATCGATGGTCACAACTCAACATCCGAGGCGGCGCGCCGATGATGTGCTCGACACCCCAGCCACCTCCACCGCCCGTCCCGCCCCGGTCGTCACACGCGTCGCCACGGCCACGATGGTCACGATGGGCCCGCGCACTGCCGATGAACGGTGCACACGACGGACCTGCCTTCCCGAGGGTCCGCCGAGGCACCCGGAGGTAGTGATGGAGCGCGTGACGCCCGGACGGACCGTCGTCCGTTGATCGGCATCGGCGACACCACGACGACCGCGTTGCACGCCGCCCTCTCGGGGCTGGCGCAGCGGCAGCGGGTCAGCGCGGACAACATCGCGAACGTCAACACCCCGGGGTTCCTGGCCGGGCGGACCGACTTCGAGTCCAACCTGCGCTCGGAGCTCAGCTCCGGCGACAGCCCCGCCATCACCGGCGGCTCGGTGCACCGGTCGCTGGCGGCCACCCGCACCGACGGCAACAACGTCGACCTGGACTCCGAGACCGTCATCGCCACCGAGACCGGCCTGCGCTACTCGCTCGCGCTGCAGGCCCTCAACGGCAAGTACGACCTCCTGAGCGCCGCCATGAGGACCCAGTGAGCGCCTTCGACGCCCTCCGGATCGCCGGCTCGGGCATGACGCTGCACCGCAAGTTCCTCGACGCCGTCTCGGACAACGTCGCCAACATCAACACCGCGGCGGCGCCCGGCCAGGAGGCGTTCAAGGAGCGCTTCATCGTGGCCCAGGCCAACGACTACGGGTCGGGCACCGGCGGCGTCCGGGTCGCCGGGGCGGCGTTCGGCAGCGGCGAGGGCAAGCTCGTCTACTCCCCCGACAACCCGATGGCCGACGAGGGTGGCTACGTCCGCATGCCCGACATCGACCTCGGCACGCAGATGACCAACATGCTCATCGCCCAGCGCGGCTACCAGGCCAACATCAGCGCGATCTCGCGCGCCACCGACGCCTACCAGGCGGCCCTCTCGCTCGGGAAGAACCTGTGACCGTCAACCCGCTCGCCCTGACCACCGGCTACGGGGTGGGTGTCAGCTCCGGCTACCGCAACAACGGCGTCAGCAACAGCATCCCGGCCGGGGACATCAGCGGCATGCTGACCAGCGGCATCTCCTCCACCGGCACGGTCGGTGCGGTCGGCACCCCGGGCACCGGGCAGGTCGCCCGCACCGCCGACGGCAGCACGTTCGCCGACATCCTCACCGGCTCGATCGGCCAGCTGCAGGGTCTGCAGAGCACCGCCGACGGCTACGCGAAGCAGGCCGCCACCGGCGACCTGCAGGACGTCCACGACTACATGATCGCCGCGTCCGAGGCCAAGCTCGCCACCACCGCCGTCGTGACCATCAAGAACAAGGCCGTCGAGGCGTTCAACGACATCATGCGGATGCCGGTCTGATGCCCGCCGCCCTGACCGCGCAGCTGGACCGGTTGCGCACCACGCTCGCCACGATGACCTTCCAGCAGAAGGCAGTGGCTGCGGCCCTCGTGCTCGGCCTGGCGATGGGCGCCTTCTTCTTCGTGCGGTGGGTGACCACGCCGACCTACGAGCCGCTGTTCACCAACCTCTCGCAGACCGACGCCGCCGCGATCAGCGACGAGCTGACCGCCGAGGGCGTCGACTTCCAGCTGCAGGGCACCAGCACCATCCTGGTGCCCAAGGACCAGGTCAACAGCCTGCGGCTGACCGTCGCCGGCAAGGGCCTCACCCCCCAGGCCGGCAGCGACTCGGGCTACGCGCTGCTGGACCAGCAGGGCATCACCACCAGCGAGTTCGAGCAGCAGACGACCTACCAGCGGGCGCTCGAGGGCGAGCTGAACAACACCCTGGAGACGATGGACGGCGTCACGACCGCCGCCGTGCACATCGCCATGCCCAAGGACGAGGTCTTCGTGACCGACACCAGCAACCCCACCGCCTCGGTGCTGCTGGACCTCAAGCCGGGCACCGAGCTGTCGGGCGAGCAGGTGCAGACGGTGGTCAACCTGGTCGCCGGCAGCATCGCCGGGATGAAGCCGTCCGACGTGTCGGTCAGCGACACCACCGGCCGGGTGCTGTCGACCACCGGCGGCGGCAACACCACCAGCCAGACCGACGCCACGGCCACCTTCCAGAACACGCTGCAGGCCAACGCACAGCAGCTGCTGGACCGCGTGCTCGGCCCCGGCAACGCCATCGTCACCGTCGCGGCGACCATGGACTTCGACCAGAGCCAGAGCACCTCGACGACCTACTCCTACCCGGCCCAGCTGCCGGCGACGTCGGAGCAGTCGAACACCGAGACCTACACGGGCACCGGCAACGGCACCGGCGGCGTGCTGGGCACCGACGGCACCAACGGTGCGACCACGGGCGGGGGCGACGGCACCTACAACAAGGAGTCGACGACCACCAACAACCCGATCAACACCACGGTCGAGAACACCATCAACGCCCCGGGCCAGGTCGAGCGCCTGACCGTGGCCGTCGCCCTGAACACCGCCGACGGCGTCACCGCCGTGCCCGGCACCATCCAGGACCTCGTGAGCCAGGCCGTGTCGCTGGACCCGGCCCGCGGCGACACCATCACCGTGGCCTCCCTCGGGTTCAGCACCGCCGCCGCCGAGGCCGCCCAGGCCGGCATCGCCGAGGCCCAGGCCGCCGAGGCCAGCGCCCAGATGTGGTCGCTGGTGAAGACCGGCGCGATCGTCGGCGGCCTGCTGATCCTGGTGCTGCTGGTCTGGCTCAAGAACCGCAAGAGGAAGGGTGACCTCGAGGACGACTACGAGGAGTTCGACGAGTACGACGACGTCGACGCGCTCCAGGTCGCCAGCACCCGCGACGCCGGCCTGCAGGCGCGCACCTCCGCCGCCGTCGAGGCCCTCGAGCGTCAGCGGCTGCGCGGTGAGATCACGTCCATGATCGAGACGCAGCCCGACGCCGTCGCGTCGACCCTGCGCGGCTGGTTGGCCGAGAGCCGGACATGACCCTCGCGTCCGTCGAGCAGATGGTGGGGCTGGAGCCCGCGGTCGACCCCGACCGGGCTCCCGTCCGCCTACCCCGACGCGACCTCTCCGGACTGCGCAAGGCGGCTCTCTTCCTCGCGCAGATGACCAGGGAGGAAGCGGGCGCGGTCATGGCCCAGCTCTCCTCCGAGGAGATCGACGCCCTCACCGGCGAGCTCATGCGCCTCAAGAACGTGGACCCCACCGACATCGAGGACGTCCTCTTCGAGTTCCACGACCGCATGGTGAACGCCACGGCGATCGGCTCCGGCGGTGTGGAGTTCGCCCGGCAGGCCCTCGCGGCCGGTCTCGGCGACGCCGAGGCCGCCGCCGTGCTCGGCCGGCTGCAGGTGGCGTACGAGGAGCCGCCGTTCACCTCGCTGCGCAACGCCGACACGCGCCAGCTGCTGTCCTTCGTGCGCGAGGAGCACCCGCAGATCATCGCGCTGGTGCTGGCCCACCTGCCCGCCCCGCAGTCGGCGGAGCTGATGAGCCGACTGGAGCCCGCGCGCCAGGCCGACGTGGCCCTGCGCATCGCGATGATGGACCGGACGACCCCGGAGGTCGTGCGGCTCGTCGAGGACGAGATCGGACGCCGGATGGGCTCGCTGCTGTCCTCCCCCGACCTGCCGGCCGCCGGCGGCGTCGAGACCCTGGTGGAGATCATCAACCGGGCGTCGCGGCCGACCGAGAAGTCGATCCTGGAGGGACTGGCCTCCACCGACCCGGAGCTGGCCGACAAGGTGCGCTCGCAGATGTTCGTCTTCGAGGACATCGTCATCGTCGACGACCGGTCCATGCAGCTCGTGCTCCGCGAGGTCTCCCCGGCCGACCTGGCTGCGGCCCTCAAGGGTGTCCGCGACGACGTCCGCGAGAAGGTCATGCGCAACCTCTCCGAGCGCGCGGCCCTGGACCTCACCGACGAGATCGAGCTGCTCGGCCCGGTGCGTGCCGCCGCCGTCGGCGAGGCCCAGGCCCGGGTGGTCGCGGTGCTGCGCACCATGGAGGAGTCCGGTCAGATCGTGATCGACCGGGGGGGTGACGACGATCTCATCGCCTGAGGGAGCCGTGCTGCGCGGGGCCTCGGCCGCGCGCGCCGTGGTCTGGGACCGGTCCGCCGGCTCGACCACCCGCACCGTCCGCGAGGCCCCCACCCGGGTCGAGCGGCCGGTGCTGTCCCGGGTCGGCGCGGCCGTCGACACCCCGTCGACGGTGCTGCGCGGCGAGGCCGCGGCCGACGTCGTCCCCTTCGTCGCCGACCGGCGCTCGGGTGACCGGGCCGGACGACGGTCCGGCGACCGGCCCACCCCCCGTCTCGAGGACGTCTACGCCGCCGAGCTGGCGCGGCTGCGCGAGCTGGCCCGCACCGAGGGCTGGGCGGCCGGGCACGCCGAGGGCCTGGCCGAGGCGGCCACCACCGTGGCGCGCGTCGAGGCCGAGGCCGAGGCGCGGCTGCTGGCCGTGCAGCAGCGGTGGGAGGCTCGAGTGGCCTCCACCGTCGCCGCGCTGACCGCCGCCTGCGCCCAGGTGGACGCCACCCCGCCCGTGGGCGGGGAGACCTTCGACCAGCTGGTGCTCGGCGCCACCCTCGGTCTCGTCGAGGAGGTGCTCGGGCGCGAGCTCGCCGTCGCCGCCGACCCCGGTGCCGACGCGCTGCGCCGGGCGCTCGCGCTCAGCCCCGAGGACGGTCCCACGGTCGTGCGGCTGCACCCCGACGACCTGGGCCGCATCGACGGGGCCGTGCTCGCCGGGCTGCCGCTGTCGGTGCGGCTGGTCGGGGACCCGGGCGTGGAACCCGCCGGCGCGGTCGCCGAGACCGGCGTGCACCGGGTCGACGCCCAGGTGGGCCCGGCGCTGCAGCGGGTGCGGGACGTGCTGGGGGCATGAGCGTCGCCGACGTCCTCGAGCGGGCCCGCGCGGCTGCCCGCCCCCTGTGCACCGGCACCGTCACCGGCGCCATGGGCCTGACCATCTCCGTCGACGGCGTCACCGCGGCGGTGGGCGACATCGTCGAGATCGGCGGCGACCCACGGCACCGGGTCGACCCGTTGCGCGCCGAGGTCGTGGCCCTGCACCGCGACCGGCTCACCTGCATGCCGCTGGGCGAGATGACCGGGGTGCACGTGGGCTCCCGCGTGCGGCCGACCGGCCGCCCGCTGCAGGTGCCGGTCGGCAACGCGCTGCTCGGCCGGGTGCTCGACGGCCTGGGCCGGCCGGTGGACGGCGGCCCCCCGCTGGCCGGCCGCGCCCGCTGGGTGGACCTGGCCACGCAGACCCCGCACGCGCTGGCCCGCACCCGGGTGCAGCACCCGCTGTCCTTCGGCGTCCGGGCACTGGACACCCTGGTGCCGGCCGGCCGGGGCCAGCGGCTGGGCATCTTCGCCGGCTCCGGGGTCGGCAAGTCCACCCTGCTGGCCCAGATCACCCGCGGCACCGACGCCGACGTGCGGGTCATCGGGCTGATCGGCGAGCGTGGTCGCGAGGTCCGCGAGTTCCTCGAGGAGAACCTCGGGGCCGAGGGCATGGCCAACACCGTCGTCGTCGTCGCCACCTCCGACGAGCCACCGCTGGTGCGCCTGCGGGCGGCCTTCGTGGCCACCCGGATCGCCGAGGAGTTCCGCGACCAGGGCCGCGACGTGCTGCTGCTCATGGACTCGATCACCCGCACCGCCATGGCCCAGCGCGAGGTGGGGCTCTCGGCCGGCGAGCCCCCGGCCACCCGCGGCTACCCGCCGAGCGTCTTCGCGATGATGCCCAAGCTGCTGGAGAAGGCCGGCACCGGCGCGGTCGGCTCCATCACCGGGCTCTACACGGTGCTGGTCGAGGGCGACGACCACAACGAGCCCATCGCCGACACCGCGCGCTCCATCCTCGACGGGCACGTCGTGCTCACCCGGCAGATGGCCACCGCCGGCCACTTCCCCGCCATCGACGTCCTGGAGTCCATCTCGCGCGTGGCCTCCTCGGTCACCGCCCCGCACCGCATGGCCGACGCCCGCGAGGCCCGCCGGCTGCTGGGGGCGCTGCGCGACGCCCGGGAGCTCATCGAGATCGGCGCGTACACCGAGGGCAGCGACCCGCTGGTCGACCGCGCACGGGTGCTCGAGCCGCAGCTCACCGGGTTCCTGCGCCAGTCGGTCGAGGACACCACCTCGCCCGAGGACGCGTGGGAGCAGCTGCACCGCATCGTGGCCGGTTCGTGAAGAAGGCAGGTTTCCGCCTCCAACCGGTGCTCGAGCTGCGCCGGGCGCAGGAGCGCACCGCCGCGCTCGCCGCCGTGCAGGCCGCCGCCGCCGCGGCCCGGCACGAGCAGCAGGCCGTCGAGGTGGCCGCTGCGCTGAGCTCGGCGGCGGTGCCCCGGCAGCTGGACGGCGCGACCTTCGTGGCGACCATGGTCGGGTTGCGCGCCCTGGCCGCCGATGAGGTGGATGCCCGGGCGACCGCCCGGGCCACCGCCGAGCAGGCCGAGGCGGTGCGCGCCGGCTGGACCGCAGCCGCCCAGGCCACCAAGGCCCTGGAGCGGTTGGCCGAACGCCACCGGCTGGCCGCGGCCCGCGCCGAGCTGGCCGCCGAGGAGCGCGCCGCCGACGACGTCGTCACCGGCCGGTACCGCACGAGCCGCAGGGAGGAGGACGCGTGGAGGGACTGACCGCCGTCCAGAGCCGGATCACCGAGATCCAGAGCCGCATGGCGACCTTCTCCGGCCGCACCCCGAACGCCGCGTGGCTGTCCGCCGCCTCGGCCGCCGGGCTCATGGGCACGGGCAGCACGACGGCGACCACGACCACCACCGCCGCGGCCGGCGCCACCGCCGAGACCGCCGTCGTCCAGGCCGCCCAGAAGTACCTCGGCGTGCCCTACCTGTGGGGCGGCACCGACCCGGCGAAGGGGCTGGACTGCTCGGGCTTCACCCAGCGGGTGTACGCCGACCTGGGCATCACCATCCCGCGGACCTCCAGCCAGCAGGCCACCGCCGGCACCGCCGTCGCGGGTCTCGCCGACGCCCGCCCCGGTGACCTCGTCTTCTTCGACAACAGCTCCGCCCGCGCCGGCATCGACCACGTGGGCATCTACCTCGGGAACGGGAAGATGATCGCCGCACCGCAGGAGGGCGACGTCGTGAAGGTCCAGGACGTCGGCAACCCCACCGTCATCCGCCGGGTGCTGCCCACCAGCAGCGCCGCGACCGGCTCGGCCCCCACGGGTTCGCTGTCCGGCGTCCCCTACAGCGACCTGTTCACCGCCGCCGCGGCCAAGCACGGCGTCCCCGCCTCGCTGCTGGCCGGCGTCGCGAAGGTGGAGTCCGGCTTCGACCCGGCCGCGGTCAGCCCCGCCGGCGCGCAGGGCCTCATGCAGTTCATGCCGGCCACCGCGGCCGGCCTCGGGGTGCGGCCGATGGACCCCGCCTCGGCCGTCGACGGCGCCGCGAAGTACCTCGCCCAGCTGACCCGCCAGTTCGGGTCCACCGACCTGGCCCTGGCCGCCTACAACGCCGGGCCCACCGCCGTGACCAACGCCGGCGGCATCCCGCCGTACGCCGAGACCCAGGCCTACGTCCGCAAGGTCACCGCTGCCGCAGCGGCGTACGCGTGACCGCCGCACTGGGCGCCGCGGTCGTCGTCGCGCCGTCCGGCCCCGCCCGCACCGGATCCGCCCCCGCCGACCCCGAGAGCGCGGCGGCCTTCGCCGGCCTGCTGCACGGCGAGGTCACCGCGCAGCGAGAGCGCCCCGGTGACCAGCCGGGCACCGAGACCGGGACCGCCGCGACGGACACGGCCGCGGACACCGCGACGGACGCCGTCCTCGACCCGGCCGCCGTCGTCGTGGCCCCGCCGGCGTGGTTCCTGGTCGCCCTCGGGACGGCGACCCCGGCCGCCGCTCCCCCGACCACCGAGGCCGCCCCGGGAACGGCCGGGGTGGCTGCGGTCGGCACGGCCGGCGTCGGCACGCCCGGCGCGGGCACGGCTGGCGCGGGCACGGCTGGCGCGGGCACGGCCGGCGCGGGCAGGGCGGCGGTGGGCACCGGCCCCGCACAGCCGGCCACCGCACTCCCGCCCACCGCACCCTCGACCACCGGGGCCGGGGGGACCGGCGGCTCAGCCCCGACCGGCGCCGTCCCCGCGTTCCCGGACCACCCCACCGTCGACGGCTCCGCCGGCCCGGTGCCCACCGCGGCCGGACCGACCGTCGCCCCCGGCACCGCGGCGCCGACCGGGGAGACCGGTCCGGCCGGCCCCGTCGGCGTCACCACCTCCGCCGCTCCCGGCGACCCGGCCAGGGGCGCCGTGCCGACGCACGGCGTGCCGGGCGCCCCCGCAGGTCGCCTTTCCGCCGGGCCGGCCGCACCGGGGTCGGTGCCCGCGACGGGCGCCCCGTCCCCGACGGACGCGGCCACCCCGGCACCGGGCGCCCCTGCGGTGCCCGGCGCCGACCAGCCGGGCACCGCAGCCGGCACCCTGCCAGGTGCCGCGCCCTCCGCCGAGGCGTCGGCTGCCGCAGCGGCCGCGCCGGCGGTCGCGACGCCACCGGCCACGGCCTCGGCCCCGCCGGCCGGCCCGCTCGCGGCGCCCACCGCGACCGGCCTGCAGACCGGCGCCCCGGTGCCGGCCGGTGACCCGGTCACGGCCGGCGACCCGTCACCGGAGGCCACGACCGCGCCGGCCTCCGGCGCGCCGGCCGGCACCGCCGCGGTCGACACCGCAGCGATCGGCACCTCAGCCGCCGACACCTCCGCCGCCGACACCTCGGCCGACACCTCCGCCGACACCGCGTCCGACGGCGTCCCCGTGGCTGTGGTCCCGGGGCAGCCGGCCGCAGCCGCGCCCGTGACACCGACCGGCCCGGCGGCCGCGGGCCCGGCCCCGGCCGACCCGCCGGTGGCCGCCCAGCTCGCCGCGCCCATCACCTCGCTGGCCAGCGTCGACGGGAGCCACTCGGTGACGATGGTGCTGGCGCCGGAGTCCCTCGGTGAGGTGCACGTGCACCTCACCGTCTCCGGTGACCAGGTGACGCTCGCGCTCGCCGCCGGTCACGAGGGCAGCCGGGCGGCGCTGGCCGAGGCCGTCCCCGAGCTGCGCCGCGAGCTCGCCGCCGCCGGCCTGGTGCTCACCGACGCCCAGGTGTCGACGGGCACCGGTTCGTCGGCGGGCGGTCAGGGCTGGTCGCAGGGCACCGACCCGCGGTCGGCACCCACCACCCGCTGGGGGCAGGTACCGACCGGTTCCGCGGCTGCCGATGAGGACAGCAGCACCACCGGCACCACCCGTCACACCCGTGGCGGCACGACGTCGACCGGCGTCGACGTCCGCGTCTGAGCAGGAGACCCCATGACCGTGACCGCCACCTCCGGCACCTCGCCGCTCGCCGGGATGGCCGGCGCGGCCAGCACCTCGGTGGGCAGCACCGGGATGGACAAGGACACCTTCCTCAAGCTCCTGGTCGCCCAGATGAAGTACCAGGACCCGCAGGCGCCGACCGACTCGAGCGCCCTGGTCTCCCAGACCGCGACGTACTCGCAGGTGGAGGCGCTGCAGAAGTTGACCGAGCAGAACTCCACGATGCTGGCGATGCAGCGGGCGTCCAGCGCCGGGGCCCTGGTCGGCAAGACCGCCACCTACGTGGGCGAGGACGGCCTCGCCGCCACCGGCCAGGTGACCTCGGTCATCCTCGGCAACGACACGACGGACGCCACGGCCGTCATCGGCGGCAAGACGATCGCCGTCGGCCGCATCACCGCCTTCTCCGCCTGACCCGGCGCTCCCCCGCCCACCCCACCCCAGGAGTCCCCCGTGCTGCGTTCGATGTTCTCGGCCATCTCCGGCCTGCGCGCCCACCAGACCAAGATGGACACCGTCGCGAACAACATCGCGAACGTGAACACCGTCGGGTTCAAGACCCAGAACACGGTCTTCGAGACCACGCTGACCCAGGTGCTGCGCACCGGTCGCGGTCCCGACGACACCGAGGGCGGCACCAACCCCGCCCAGGTCGGCCTGGGCGTGAAGCTCGCCGCCATCACCACCGACTTCGGCCAGGGCAAGACCCAGAACACCGGCCGCGCGCTGGACTTCATGATCCAGGGCGACGGGTTCTTCGTGACCAAGTCCGGCGGCCAGCAGCTGTTCACCCGCGCCGGCTCGTTCACCTTCGACGGCGCCGGCAAGCTCATCACCGCCGACGGCAACCGGGTGCAGGGCTGGATGGCCGACGCCGACGGGAAGATCGACAGCGGCGGCACCATGGAGGACCTGCAGGTGCAGTACGGCGCCGCGCTGCCGCCCAAGGCCACCACCTCGGTGACGATGAGCCGCAACGTCATGATCGACCCCACGGCCGCGGCGGGGGCCAACGTGCGCGTCGCCAAGGCCGTCGTCTACAACCAGGCAGGCGTCGAGCAGCGCCTCAACCTGACCTGGACCCAGCAGTCCACCGACCCGGGCAACGGCGACAGCTACTGGGTGCTCAGCATCGACGACGAGGGCGCCGTCGCCCCGAGCGCCACCGCGCAGACCTACGGCGCGAAGTTCACCGCCGGCGGGAAGCCGGTCTTCACCGCCGAGGGCGCGACGACCTCCACCCCGGCCAGCACGTTCCTCGCCGGCAACTCCATCCCCGTGACCGGGTGGGGTTCCCCCACCGGTGCGACCTTCGACTTCGGCCAGGTCACCGCCCAGGCTGCGGGCACCGCCATCCAGGCCGTCGACCAGAACGGCTACACCGCCGGCTCCCTGTCCAGCTTCTCGCTGTCCGAGGACGGCACGATGACCGGCGTCTACACCAACAACGAGCGCCGCGCGATCGGCAAGCTGGCCATGGCCACCTTCGACAACCCGTCGGGCCTGATCAACATGGGCAACACCAGCTACGCCATCGGTGACAACTCCGGCGTCGCCCTGATCGGCGAGGCCGGCACCGGCTCGCTGGGCACCCTGACCTCGGGCGCCCTGGAGATGAGCAACGTGGACCTCTCCGAGGAGTTCACCGGCCTGATCATCGCCCAGCGCGGCTTCCAGGCGAACAGCCGCGTGATCACCGCCTCCGACGAGCTGCTGCAGGACCTGGTCAACCTCAAGCGCTGACCTGGGTCAACCGGTAGGCGGCCCGGTCACCCCAACGGGGTGACCGGGCCGTTCCCCTTCAGAGACCCCGCCGGCGCGCCGAAGAGATGTGTGCGCCACCCACGACGACGACCTGGAGACACCGGTGATCTGCCTGACCCGCCTGAACGGGGAGCCGTTCGCGCTCAACCCCGATCTGATCGAGCGGGTCGAGGCGCACCCCGACACCGTCATCTCCCTCAGCGACGGCGGCGTCCGCTTCCTGGTGCGCGAGAGCCTGCACGAGGTGCTCACCGCCATCCGCGACTGCCGCGCCGACGTCCTGGCCACCGCCTACGCCATGGACCGGGGGGCCCACCCCCGCCCCCTGATCACCGTCGTCGCCGACGACGACTGCTACCCCACCGAGGACGGCGACCACGCCGTCCTGCCCTTCCCCCACCGCGAGGAGCGCTGACATGGATCCGGCAACCCTGATCGGCGTCGCCGTGGCCCTGGTGGCCATCCTGGTCTCGATGATCCTCGAGGGCTCCTCGCCCATGGCGATCATCCTGATCCCGCCGATCATCCTGGTCTTCGTCGGCACCTTCGGCGCCGCCGTCGCCGGCTCCACCATGGCCGACGTCAAGAAGATGGGCGCCTGGATGAAGCAGGGCTTCATGCCCGCCGCCGTCCCGCCCGCCGCCGACAAGATCGCCGAGCTGGTGACCCTGGCCGAGAAGGCCCGCAAGGAGGGCCTGCTGGCCCTCGAGGGCCCGATCAAGAACATCGAGGACCCGTTCCTGCAGCGCGGGCTGCAGATGGCCGTCGACGGCACCGACCCCGAGGACCTCCGCACCGTGCTGGAGGCCGAGATCTCGGCGAAGAAGGCCGAGGACAAGGTCGCCGCCAAGTTCTTCACCGCCATGGGCGGCTACGCGCCGACCATCGGCATCATCGGCACCGTCATCGGGCTCATCCACGTGCTGGAGAACCTCAACCAGCCCGACAAGCTCGGCCACCTCATCGCCGCCGCGTTCGTCGCCACCCTCTGGGGTGTGCTCTCGGCCAACGTGCTGTGGCTGCCCGCCGGCGCCAAGATCACCCGCACCAGCGACCTGCAGGCCGCCCAGATGAAGCTGCTCGTCGAGGGCATCTCCGAGATCCAGGCCGGCACCAGCCCGCGCACCGTGCGCCAGAAGCTCACCTCCCTCGTGCCGCCCAGCGAGGCCGCGGCCATGGCCAAGGCCGCCGCATGAGCAAGCACGACTCCGGCGGCAAGGGCCGCCGCCGGCACGAGGAGCACGAGGAGGAGGAGCACGAGAACCACGAACGGTGGCTGGTGTCCTTCGCCGACATGATGACGCTGCTGACCGCCGTGTTCATCGTGCTGTACTCGATCAGCCAGGTCGACCAGCTCAAGTTCGCCGCGTTCGCCGAGGGCCTGTCCGAGAGCTTCGGCGCCCCGACCTCGATCCTCGAGGACGGCTCGGTCACCACCCAGACCAGCGTGCTCGACGAGCTCAACTCGCCGATGCAGGTGGACAACCAGACCGACCCCACCCAGCAGGTCGACGGCACCACGATGGCCGCCGCGCAGGCCGCAGCCCTCGCCCAGCAGTCGGCGGAGACCCAGGCCGAGGCCCAGGCCCAGTACGACCAGCTGGCCGCGGCGCAGGCGGCGATCACCGCCGCGTTGACCGCCGCCGGGGACGCCGGCGCCGCCACGTTCCAGATCACGAAGGACGGCCTGGTCGTGCACATCGTCGCCGACCAGGTGCTCTTCGGGGCGGAGGAGGCCGACCTGCGCGGGGAGGGCAAGACCGTGCTGGACGCGATCGCACCCACCTTGGCCGGGCTGCCCAACCAGCTGCAGATCGAGGGGCACACCAACTCGCTGCCGGTGACCCCGGGCGGGCGGTACGGCTCCAACTGGGAGCTGTCCTCGGCGCGGGCGACCAACGTGCTGCGCTACCTGGTGGAGACCGACGGTCTCGACCAGAACCGGGTGCAGGCCGCCGCGTTCGCAGCGACGCGCCCGCTCCTGCCCGACTCCGACCCGGCTTCGGTGTCGGTCAACCGCCGGGTCGACGTCGTCGTCCTGTCCACCGCCTCCGCCGAGGCCAGTGCCCTGCTGCCCGGGCTCGCGTCGCAAGCCGCGGCCACCACCCCCGAGGAGACCACCCCGTGAGCGCACCGACCAAGGAACGCCCCGCCAAGGGCAAGGAGATCAAGGACGCCGAGGACGGCGAGGAGAAGAAGGGCGGCAAGCTCAAGCTGATCATCGTCGCCGTCGTGGCGCTGCTCGCGATCGGTGCCGGGCTCTACTTCTTCGTGTTCTCCGGCGGCGGCGAGGACGCCGAGCCCGCGCCGGTCGCCGGCATCGAGCTGCCGCTGGACGACGTGACCATCAACCTCGCCGGCGGGGGGTACCTCAAGATCGGGGTCACCCTGCAGCTGACCGAGGAGGCCGGCGAGACCGCCCCGGGCACCGCCAAGGCCACCGACATCATCATCGACATGTTCTCCGAGGCCCAGCCCACCGACGTCACCGGCAACCGCGACGCCATGAAGGCCGAGCTCGAGAAGCGCCTCGAGGAGGCCTACAACACCGAGGAGGCCGGGGACATCGTGATGGGGGTGTACTACACCTCCTACGTCACGCAGTAGCAGAAGGACCCCGTCCCACCCCACGACGCGCTCCGCACGTCGCGGGCCCCTGGGACGGGGCCGTTCCATCACCTCGCCACGGTCAGGGAGACCACCCGGGCCGCCGATGAGGGAGGCGTGACCCTCGCCGACGCCGTTCCCGCATCGCGCGGGGCGGCGTTGATGGCGTCCCGGCGCCGGCGCGGTGAACCGCGCAGCTACGACTTCCGCCGCCCCACCAAGCTCTCGCGCGACCACGTGCGGGTGCTGCAGAACCTGCTGGAGACCTTCACCCGGCAGACCGCCACCAACCTGACCCAGGCACTGCGCACCGAGGTCAAGATGGAGCTGGGCGGGATCGACCAGTTCGCCTACGACGACTACATCGCGCACCTGGACAACCCGGTGTTCATGTCGGTCGTCACCTTCGAGCCGCTGCGCGGGCGCGGACTCATGACGTGGTCGATGGACATCGCCATGGCGATGATCGACCTCCTGCTGGGTGGATCGGGCGCGGCCGAGCAGCCGCAGCGCCCGATGACCGGCATGGAGACCCGCCTGGCCAAGTACCCGGTCGAGCGGGTGCTCCACGAGCTGGGCACGGCCCTGCGCCCCATCGTCCGCGTGGACTTCGGCCTCGAGGGGTTCGAGTACCAGCCGAACCTGGCCCAGTTGGCGGTCAGCTCGGAGACCGTCGTGGTCTGCTCCTTCTCCCTCACCCTCGGTGAGCGCGAGACCGAGGCCACGCTCATGCTGCCCTTCGCGCCCTTCGCCCCGGCGCTGCACGGCGCGACCTCCCCCCAGCTCTCGGCGCACGCCCTGCGCGAGCGGCAGCAGGCCGCCGACGCGTTGTCCGACCGGCTCGGCGCCGTCCCGGTCGAGGTCAACGCCCGCTTCCGGCCGATCACCGTGCCCAGCGCCGACCTGCTGTCCCTGGCCGTCGGCGACGTCCTGCTGCTGCGGCACCCGCGGGACAGCCCGCTGGAGGTCACCACCAACGACGTCGTCTTCGCCCACGCCGTGGCCAGCAACCACCGACGGCGGCTGGCCGCCGAGATCGTCGCCACCCCGCCCGGTTCCACCAGCACCACGAGGGACGCCCAGTGAGCACCAGCACCGCCGGCCGCAACGACGACGCCGCCACCATCTCCGCCGCCGTGGTCGCCGCGGCGGAGGCCGCCGGGGCGCTGCTCCCGGCCCCGTCCGCGCTCAGCACCGGCACCCCCGTCGACGACCCCGACATCGCCCCGCTGCCCGGCGACGCCCCCGCGGCCATCACCGCACGGCTGTCCGGCGAGGTCAGCGGCGACGTCGTCCTGGTCGTCGCCGGATCCGTCGTCGAGGCCCTGGCGAACTCCCCGGTCGGCAAGCTGGACGTCGCCGCCGCGATGCGCCCCGCGCTGGAGGCCGCCGCCAGCGTCCTCGGTCGGGTGACGGTCACCAGCGAGCGCATGGAGGAGCCCGAGGCGGCTCTGGACGGGCTGCGCGACAAGGGCGTCTTCCTCGCCGTCCCGCTGCTGGCCGGCGGCGAGCACCAGGCCACCCTCGCGCTGCAGGTCACGCTCCCCCGCGCGCAGGCCACCCAGCGCGGCAGCCTCGAGCTGCTGCGCAACGTGGCCATGGAGGTCACCGTCGAGATCGGCCGCACCCGCATGACGGTGCAGGAGCTGCTCTCGCTCTACCCGGGCGAGATCGTCGAGCTGGACCGTGCGGCCAGCGCCCCGGCCGACCTGCTGGTCAACGGCACCCTCATCGCGCGCGGCGAGGTGGTCGTGGTCGACGAGGAGTTCGGCCTGCGGATCACCGAGGTGGTCACCGACGCCGCGGCCGCCGAGCTCGGGCAGGCCTCGGCATGACCTGGATGGTCATCCGGCTGATCCTGTCGCTGGCCTTCGTGGGTGGCGTCCTGTGGTTCGCCGCCCGCGTGGCGAAGAAGCGCGGGCTCGGGATGGGCAACGGGCTGATCGAGGTCGTCGCGCGGCAGCGGATGGGCCGCAGCAGCACCGTCAGCGTGCTGCGGGTCGCCGACCGCGTGCTCGTGGTCGGCAGCACCGAGGAGAACGTCACGCTGCTGGCCGAGATGGACGCCGAGGTCGTCGAGGAGGTGCTGGCCGAGGCCGAGCAGGAGCGCCTGGCCGTGCAGGAGGCCCGCCGGGTCGCCGTCGCCGCCCGTCGCACCACCCCCCAGCTGGAGGGGGCCGACGACCTCGAGCCCACCGACCCGCCCACCACCCGCATCGCCCTGCCCCCCATCCCCGGCCGGCCCGGCGCCCGGCGTCCCGTGCCGGCTGCCCGCCACGGCCACGGACCGACGGCCGGGCTCACCGCCGGCTCGGTGTTCGACCGTGCCGCGTGGACCCAGCTGGTCGAGGGGCTGCGGGAGCGGACGGTGCGCCGCTGATGCCCGCGCTCCTGCGGGAGCGCGCCGGTCGCTGGGCCACCCGGGTGGGGGTGGTCGCCGCCGTCGGCGCCACGCTCCTCTGCCTGACCGCGACCGCCGCCCTGGCGGTCGACGACCCCACCGCTCCGGTCGACCCCACCGTCCCGGTGGTCGACGGCGGCGGACTGGACATCAACATCGGGGGCGACAGCCCCTCCAGCGCCATCACCCTGATCCTGGCCATCACGGTGCTGTCCGTCGCGCCGTCGCTGCTGCTGCTGGTGACCTCGTTCACCAAGATCGTCGTGGTGCTGTCGTTGACCCGCAACGCCCTGGGTCTGCAGAACTCCCCGCCCAACCAGGTGCTCACCGGGCTGGCGTTCTTCCTGACCCTGTTCGTGATGGGGCCGGTGATCGCCGACATCAACCACCTGGCCATCCAGCCCTACCTCGACGGGCAGCTGTCGGTCGGGCAGGCCTACGACGCCGGAGTCGAACCGCTCAAGCACTTCCTGCTGGCCAACACCCGCGGCGACGAGCTCAAGCTCATGGTCGGGCTGAGCGGTGAGGACATGCCCGCCGACCCCGAGGCCGTGAGCATGCTGACGCTGGTGCCGGCCTTCGTGCTCAGCGAGCTCAAGAGCGCGTTCATCATCGGCCTGGTCGTCTTCATCCCGTTCCTGGTGCTGGACATGCTGGTCAGCGCCGCGCTCATGGCGATGGGCATGATGATGGTGCCGCCGGTGATCGTGTCGCTGCCGTTCAAGCTGCTGCTGTTCGTCGTCGTCGACGGCTGGGCCCTCATCACCACCGCGCTGGTGGGTTCCTACGGGAGCTACGGCTAGTGAGCGACGCGCAGATCACCGACATCGCGGTGCAGACCATGGTCGTCGCGGCCAAGGTCTCGGCACCGATCCTCCTGACCGCGCTGCTGGTCGGCTTCGCGATCTCGCTGTTCCAAGCGGCGACCCAGATCCAGGAGCAGACCCTCTCCTTCGTGCCCAAGCTGGTCGCGGTGGCCATCGCCCTGGTCATCACCGGGAACTGGGTGCTGTCGGAGCTGGTCTCCTTCACCCACCACCTCTTCGACGCACTGCCGGCGCTGCTCGGCCGGAGCTGACGGCGTGGACCTCGACGTCTCCGAGGCCACCCTCGCAGCCCTGCTGCTGGCCACCGCGCGCACCGCCGGCTTCGTGCTGCTGGCCCCGCCGTTCAACTCCAAGGCCATCCCGGGAGCCGTGAAGGGCGCGCTCTCGGTGTGCCTGGCCCTCGTGGTGTTCCACCAGGTCGAGAGCCAGCTCGGCGTCCTGTCCGCGGGCTACCTCGTGCTCACCGCGCTGACCGAGGTGGTCATCGGCGCCGCGCTGGGGTTCGTCGTCCAGCTGTTCTTCGCCGCGATCCAGCTCGCCGGCGACATCCTCGACGTCACCGGCGGCTTCTCCCTGCAGCCCGCCTACGACCCGCTGTCGATGAGCACCGCCTCGACCATCGGCCGCCTGCAGAACCTGCTGGCCACCGCGCTGCTGTTCACCAGCGGAGGGCACCTGCTGCTCGTGCGCGGGCTGTTCACCTCCTACGAGGGGCTGCCACTCGGCGCGGTGCTGCCCGGCGACCAGGTGGGGCAGGTCGTCGTCCACGCGATGTCGACGATGTTCCTGGCCGCGCTGCAGATCGCCGGGCCGCTGGTCGCGGTGCTGCTGCTGGCCGACGTCGCCCTGGGCCTGGTGTCCCGGGCGTCGCCGCAGATGAACATCTTCGCCCTGGGCTTCCCGGTCAAGATCATGCTCACGCTGGTCATGCTCGGGCTGACCTTCCCGCTGCTGCCCACCGCGCTGGACACGCTGATGGACACCGCGACCCGCGCCATGCTCTCGTTCCGGGCGGGCTGACGCCGTGGCCGACTCCCCGGGTGGTGAGAAGACCGAGAAGCCGACTCCCCAGCGCCTGAAGAAGGCGCGCGGAGAAGGCCAGATCCCACGGACGCAGGAGCTCGGCACCTGGATGGGTGCGGTGGCGGCGAGCTTCCTGCTGCCCATGATGGCCAGCTCGTCGTTCGAGGCGGCGGGTCAGCTGTTCGGCCAGATCGGGCAGATCGCCCGCACCCCCGACGTGTCCGCGATCGAGCACCTGCTCGGCGAGGCGCTCTCCTCGTTCCTCGGTGCGGCGTTGCCGCTGGCCGCCGGCGTCCTGGTCGTGGGGGTGATGTCCTCGGCCGTCCAGGGCGGTGTCGTGTTCGCCAGCAAGCCGGTGAAGCCGTCGTTCAGCAAGATCAACCCGTTCCCGGGCCTCAAGCGCATGTTCGGCGGGCACGGGCTCTGGGAGGTCACCAAGGCGCTGCTGAAGACCATCGCCATCGCCGTGGCGATCCTGCTCACCGTCTCCGACGTGAAGGCCCTCGTGGCGTCGTCGGGGTCGATGCCCCTGTCGGTCGTCGCCGGCGTCTTCACCGACTCGGCGCTGATGATGATCCGGGTCGCCGCCCTCACCGGGCTGGTGCTCGCGGTCGCCGACTACGCCGTCGTGCGCTTCCAGCAGATGAAGAAGCTCAAGATGAGCCACTACGAGATCAAGCAGGAGCACAAGCAGCAGGAGGGTGACCCGCACGTGAAGGGCCACCGCCGCGCCGTCGCGCTCGCCCAGGCGCGCAACCGCATGATGACCGACGTCACCACGGCCGACGTCCTGCTCACCAACCCCACCCACGTCGCCGTGGCGCTGAAGTACTCCCCCGCGTTCGGGGCACCGAAGGTCGTGGCCAAGGGGTCGGGCGAGGTCGCCCGGCGACTGCGCGAGCTGGCCGCCGAGCACGGCGTCCCGCAGGTGCGCGACATCCCGCTCGCCCGTGCGCTGCACGGCAGCTGCGACATCGGCCAGGAGATCCCCCCGCAGCTGTTCACCGCCGTGGCCCGGGTGCTCGCCTTCGTCATGCAGCTGGGCCTCAAGGGCGTGAAGGGCGGGGTGCACCAGCCCGGCTTCACCCCGCCGGACACCGAGGGCCTGCCGGTCGCCGGCCGCCGGCGCGCGACACCGGTCGCCGGCGGGGGCACCGGCGCCGTGGGCGGCGTCGCCGCGGCGTGATCTGCGCGGCCGGTCCGTGACGGGGCGGTCACGGCCACCGGGCCGCCTGCCGATGTAGACCTGCGTGAAGTGGACGACGGCAGCCGTGCCCATCGGCGTGGTGGCGATCGTCCTCATGCTCGTGGTGCCGATGCCGGCGATGCTGCTGGACCTGCTCATCGGCATCAACATCGCGGCCTCGCTGCTGATCCTGCTGGTCGCGATGTCGATCAAGCGCCCGCTGGACTTCGCCGTCTTCCCCTCGGCCATCCTCATCGCCACCCTGCTGCGGTTGGCGCTCAACGTCTCCTCGACCCGGCTGGTGCTCTCCGACGGCTACGCCGGCGCCGTCATCGAGGCGTTCGGCCACTTCGTCATCGGCGGCTCGCTGGTCGTCGGCCTGGTCGTCTTCCTGATCCTCGTGGTCATCCAGTTCGTGGTCATCACCAAGGGCGCCGAGCGCGTGGCCGAGGTCGGCGCCCGCTTCACCCTCGACGCGATGCCGGGCAAGCAGATGGCCATCGACGCCGACCTCAACGCCGGCCTCATCACCGAGGCCGAGGCCCGCAAGCGCCGGGCCGACGTCACCGCCGAGGCCGACTTCTACGGCTCGATGGACGGTGCCAGCAAGTTCGTCAAGGGCGACGCGATCGCCGCGATCATCATCGTGCTGGTCAACCTCATCGGTGGGCTGATCATCGGCATGGTCCAGGGCGGGATGAGCGCCGGGGACGCCGTCAGCACCTACTCGCTGCTGGCCGTCGGCGACGGCCTGGTCTCGATGGTGCCGGCGCTGCTGCTGTCCACCGCCACCGGCATCGTCGTCACCCGCTCGGCCGCCGACGGCGAGCTGGGCCAGGACATGATCGCCCAGCTCGGCCGCAGGAAGCAGCCGCTGCGCATCGCCGGCGGCGCCCTGCTGGCCCTCGGGCTCATCCCCGGCCTGCCGAAGCTGCCCTTCCTGCTGACGGGCGCGATCTTCCTGTTCCTGGCCTCCCGGGTGGACGAGAACCCCCCGGTCGAGGACGAGGCGCCGACCCCCGGTGCCGACGCCCCCTCCCCCGACTCGCCCGAGGCGATCGCCGAGAAGATGCGGGTCGACCCGCTCGAGCTCGAGGTGGCCTTCGACCTGGTCGAGCTGGTCGACAGCGCCCGCGGCGGCGACCTGCTCGACCGCGTGAAGGCACTGCGCCGCAAGGTGGCGATGGACACCGGCCTGGTCATCCCGCTGGTGCGCACCCGCGACAACCTCGACCTGCCCGCCTCCCAGTACGTGGTGTGGCTCAACGGCGTCCCGGTCGCCAAGGGCACCTCGCCCGCCGGCACCGTGCTGGCCATCGGCGACTCGCTCGACGGCCTGCCCGGCAAGCCCACCCGCGAGCCGGTGTTCGGGCTGGCCGCCAAGTGGGTGCCCGCCGAGCTGCAGCGCCAGGCCGAGATGGCCGGGGCCACCGTCGTCGACCGCTCCTCGGTCATCACCACCCACCTGGCCGAGGTCGTGCGGCAGAACGCCGCGCAGCTGCTGGGCCGCGAGGACGTCAAGCTGCTGCTGGAGATGGTCCGCCGCACGCACCCCGTCGTCGTCGAGGAGCTCACCGGCGGCGGGCTGTCCCTCGGGCAGGTGCAGCAGGTGCTGCAGGCGCTGCTCGAGGAGGGTGTCTCGATCCGCGACCTGGTGCGCATCTTCGAGGCGATGTCCCTGCGGGCCAAGACCGGCTCGGACCTCGACAGCCTGGTCGAGGCCGCCCGCGGCGCGCTGGGCCCGGCGATCAGCCACCCCTACGTCACCGCCGACGAGAAGCTCTACGTCATGACCCTGGACCCCGGCTTCGAGCAGCGCCTGCTCTCGGCGGTCCGGCAGGGCGAGCAGGGTGCCGTGCTGGCGCTGGACGCCGGCATGGTCGACGCCCTGGCCCGCGGCGCGAGCGACCTGCTCGACGACGCCGAGAAGCTGGGCATCACCGCCCTGCTCGTCTGCTCCCCCCAGGTGCGCCCCGCGCTGTCCCGGCTCATGCGCCAGGTCGTCGCCCGCTGCACCGTCATCTCGTACGCGGAGGTCTCGTGTACGGCCCAGATCGAGACGATCGGAGTGGTGAACGGTGCCGTCGCCCTCGCCTGAGCCGCCCGCGGGCACCACCCGGGACGAGGCCATCGCCGCCGCCCGCGCCCAGTACGGGCCCGGCGTGCGCATCCGCGGCGTCCGTCGCATCCGCAGCGGCGGGGTCGCCGGGTTCTTCAGCCAGGAGCGGTACGTCGCCGACGTGGTGCTGCCGGCCGGGGACGACGACCCGCGTGCCGCCGCGCCCACCCCCCGCGGTGCGGCACCGACGTCCACCGGTCGGCCCGCCGTCGCCCCGGCCCGGGCCGCCACCCCCACGGTCGTCGCCGAGGTGCCGGCTGCGCGGCTGACCCAGGCCGAGACGATGTCGCAGTGGCCGTCCTCCGGTCTGTCCGTGGACGACCTGCTCGAGGTCGCCCTGCAGGTGCGCGACGCCCAGCGGGCCGCCGACGAGACGCCCACCGGCGTGCTGCCCGTGGTCGACCCGGTCGACGAGCTGGCCGACCTGCTGGGCGCCGGCGGCGTCGAGCAGGTGGCCACCTACTCCCCCGCCTCGCTGGCCCGGCCCGGCGCGCAGCGGCAGGAGGCCCCCCGCCCCGCCGATGCCCGCCGGCCCGCGGCCCGACCCACCGCGCCCCCGCGCGCCCCGATCGCCACCCGCCGCGAGCCCGAGCCGCCCGCGCCGGCCGCCCCTGCCTGGGAGCGCACCACCCGTGCGGCCGCCCCGGTCGACCTCCACGCCGAGGACCACCGCGCCGAGGACCACCGCGCCGAGGACCCCGCGACCGAGGCGACCCCGTCCGTGGACGACGCCGCCCCGGACGTCACCCCGCCCTCGCCCTTCGCCGCGGCCCTCATGCGCGTGGTGACCCAGGACGACGAGGTCCAGGCCGCCGTGGCCGACGTCGAGCAGCAGCAGGAGGAGCAGCGGGTGGCCGCGCAGCAGGACGAGCAGCCCACGACCGAGCGCCAGGACGCACCCCGGGGGCGGTCTGCCGCGGTGCGGGCCGCTGCGCTGCGCGCCGAGGCCGAGGCCGTCGCCACCGCCCGCGCCGGGATCGACCGGGCCGAGGCCGCCGTGGCCGCCGCCGTCGAGACGTCCGTCGCGGTGCTGCCGGCCGCCGTCGAGGCCGCCCCGGCCACCCGCACCGCCGAGGAGCGGCGGGCCGCGGCCCGGGCCCGCGCGGAGGCCCGTCGCGCCGCCCGCACCCCCCGTCCGGCCACCACCCGCACCCGGCCGGCGGCCCAGGCCGGGACGGTGTCCCCGGCGGGGACGGCAGCCCCGGCCGCGTCGGCGCCCGAGGCCGTGGCGGAGGCCGTGGTCGAGGCAGAGGCCGTGGTGGAGGCCGTGGTGGAGGCCGTGGTGGAGGCAGAGGTCGTGGTCGAGGCAGAGGTCGTCGCAGACGCCGTGCCCGCGACCGGGCCGGTCCCGCCGGCCGTCGTCACCGTCGACGGCCAGCCCGTCTGGGACGCCACCAGCGTGATCGAGCTGGCCCCCCGCGCCGGGATGCCGGCGGCCGCCAAGCGTCCGCCCGCCCCTGCCCCGACCCGTCCGGCGAAGCCAACCCGGTCCCTCGCGCCCGCCTCCGCCACCGCGGCGGCGAGCCCGGCCCCGGCCGCGGCCGCCACCCCTTCCCCGGCCCCGACCCCGGCCCCGACCAAGGTCACCTCCGCCCGGGCCGGCGCTGCCGCGCTGCGGGAGGCCGCCATCCGGGCCGCTGGTGAGCTGGCGGAGAAGCACGTCACCGCCGGCCGCACCGCCCCGGACCTGCTCGACGAGTTCATCGACGCGGAGCTGGCCGGGGCTGCCGCAGCTCCGCGCGCCAGCTCGTCGCCTGCTGCCGCTGCGCCCACCGGGTCGACCGGGTCCACAGGTGTACCGCTCGCCGACCGGGCCGCCCGGCTGCGGTCGGTGCTGGCCGCAGCCACCCCGCTGGCGGAGCTGCCGGCAGGGTCCGGCGGTGCCGAGCGCCCGGTGCGTCGCCTGCTGCCCGCCGTGCCCCCCGCGACCGCGTCCGCCGACGCCGACCAGACGGCCACCGAGGCCGAGCGCACCGCCGCGCAGGCTGCGGCGGACGACGCCGCTCGGGTGCGGGCCGTGGCCGACGAGGCCGCCGCCGAGCAGGCCCGCGTCGAGGCCCAGCGCGCCGAGGCCGCCCGCGTCGAGGCCGAGCGCGTCGAGGCCGCCCGTGTCGAGGCCGCCCGCGTCGAGGCCCAGCGCGCCGAGGCCGCCCGGGTCGAGGCCCAGCGCGCCGAGGCCGCCCGGGTCGAGGCCCAGCGCGCCGAGGCCGCGCGGGTCGAGGCCGAGCGCGTCGAGGCCGCCCGGGCCGAGGCCGAGCGGGTCGAGGCCGCCCGGGTCGAGGCCGAGCGGGTCGCAGCGCTGCAGGCCGAAGCCCGTCGCGTGGCCGCCGCCGAGCAGGCAGCAGCCGAGCAGGCAGCAGCCGAGCGGGCAGCTGCCGAGGCGGCTCGGGTCGAGGCCCGGCGTGCCGAGGCCCAGCGGACCGAGGCCGCGCGGATCGAGGCCGCGCGGATCGACGCGGAGCGCCGGGCCGTGGAGCGTGCGGCGGCGGAGGAGGCCCGCATCGAGGCCGAGCGCGCCGAGGCCCGTCGGTTGGCCGCTGCCCGCAGCGCGGCGCTCGAGGCGGCTCGCGCCGAAGCGGCCCGCGTCGAGGCCGAGCGGCTCGAGGCCGCCCGCGTCGAGGCCGAGCGACTCGAGGTCGCCCGCATCGAGACCGAGCGTCTCGCCGAGCTGGCCGTGGCTGCACAGGTCGATGCCGAGCCGGTGCGCGAGCTGCGCGCGGTGGGTGCCGAGCCGGCCGAGGACGGCGGTCGTCGCCGCACCCGGGCCGAGCGCCGAGTGGCTGCCGAGGCCGCCCGCGACCGCTCCGCCGAGGTCACCGCGCTGCCGACGACCGCCCTCCCCGAGGACCGGCCCGCGACCCGCGTCCAGCGCACCGACGACGCCGTCGAGGTCGCCGCGGCCCGCGTCGCCGAGGTCACCGAGGCCCCGGCCGTCGACCCCCTGTGGGGCACCCTGGTGGCTCGTCCCGTCGAGGCCGCCGACAGCGGTCGGCACCGCGGTGCTGCAGCGCACCGCCGGCTGGACACCGTCGAGTCGCCCGCGGTGACCGCCGATGAACAGCCGGCCGGGGCCGCCGCCGTCCACGCGGTCGCGACGACCCCGACGTCGCCGTCGCCGTCGACCGTCCCGGGTCCCAGCACGGCGCAGACGTACACGGCCGGGTCGCGCTACGACGAGATCCTCTTCGGCTCCCCGCGGACCACGGCCCGCCCGGCGGCGTCGGAGGCCCTCGAGGCCCTGCGGGCCGCAGCGCTCGCCGGCGGGGTGACCGGGCCGCGTCGCCGTCGCGCCGAGGACGCCGGGCGGCACCGCACGCTGCCGACCCAGGTCGACATGCCCGCGGTCGGCGCCGCGCGGCTCACCGCGCTCGACGACCCGTCCGAGGCCACCTCGGGCTTCATCGAGGTGCTGCAGGCCATCGCCGACAGCGACTTCGTGAGCGAGCCGGCGCCCGAGGCGCCGCTGTTGGCCGCCGAGGTGTCCGGCGTCCTGGTGCAGGAGATGGCGCACGAGATGGCGGCGGGCATGGCCGAGGAGCTGGCCCGCACCGCCAGCGACCCGGCACCCCTGCCGGCCGACGGCACCTCGGTGCTGCCTGCGCTCGAGGGTCTGGTCCCGTCGTCGTCGCCGCGCGTGCGGGGTCACCGCCCGCCGGTGCCGGTGTCCTCCACGCGGACGCGGTCGCTGCCGCCGCACCCGTCCACCCGCATGCGCGGCGTCCGGGGCACCGACGACAGCGACGGCTGGGCGACCATCACCCATCTCGTGCCGGTCGCCGACGACCCGGCCCCGGCCGAGGGCGCCGCGGGGCTCGCCGCCCTCGGCGTGCCCGCCTCGGTGCTGGGCGCCGACTTCGCCGCCGAGGCCGGGCGCCGCGGCACCTTCGCCGCGCTGGCGTCGGCGCTGGGCCGTGCCCTGCCCGCCGCTCCCGCGCTCCCCGCCGAGCCCGGCGACGTGCTGGTGGTCGTGGGCCCGGGCGCCGAGGCCCTGACCGCCGCCCGCGGTCTGGCCCTGGCCCTGCGGCTGGACCCCGCTCGCGTGCAGTGGTGCACGCGGGGGCCGCTGGCCGGGCTCGTGCCCGACGACGTCCAGGTGCCCGGTGCCGCTGCGGCAGCCGAGCGCCGCGCCGTCGCCGCGGCGGCCGACGTCCCGACCGTCGTGGCGGTCGACGTCCCCCTCGGTGACGCCGGTGGCGCCTGGGCTGCCCAGATGGTGCAGGCCTGGGCCGGCACGGCCGTGTGGGCGGTCCTGGACTCCACCCGCAAGCCCGGTGCCCTCCGCAGCTGGCTGGCCGACCTGCCGCGGGTGGACGCCGTCGTGGTCACCGACACCGACTCCGCGCCCGACCCGGCTGCGCTGCTGGACGGCCTGTCCGTGCCGGTCGCCGTCGTCGACGGCGCCCGGGCCACGCCGCACCGCTGGGCCGCGCTGCTCTGCGAGCGGTTGGCCGGTCGCCGATGAGCCCGCTGCGCTGGGACGTCCTCGGCGCAGCGCTGCTCTTCGCCGTCCCCGTCCTGCTCCTGGGTGCGGTGGGCACGCTGGACACCGACGACGTGCTCGACCGTCTGCCGTGGTGCCTGCTCGCCGGCTGGGTGGCCAGCTCGCTGCTGCGCGCCGTCCTCCCGGCGCCGAAGCCCGAGCCGCGGGCACACCGACCGCGTCCTCGGCCCGCCGTGGAGGCCGAGGCCGAGGCCTGACCCCTGGCCCACCGGGTGTCGTCGACGACGGCCAGGGGGTGCACGGACGCCCGTCCTGCACCCCCGGCCGACGCGGCGGGGTCAGAGGGGGATGTCCTCCAGCATCTCGGTGACCAGCGCGGCGATCGGCGAGCGCTCCGAGCGGGTCAGCGTCACGTGCGCGAACAACGGGTGACCCTTGAGCGCCTCGATGACCGCGGTGACGCCGTCGTGCCGCCCTACCCGCAGGTTGTCCCGCTGCGCGACGTCGTGGGTCAGCACCACGCGGGAGTTGGTGCCCAGCCGCGACAGCACGGTGAGCAGCACCCCGCGCTCGAGCGACTGCGCCTCGTCGACGATCACGAACGAGTCGTGCAGCGAGCGCCCGCGGATGTGGGTCAGCGGCAGCACCTCGATGAGGCCGCGGGCCAGAATCTCGGTGACCACCTCGCTGCTCACCAGCGCGCCGAGGGTGTCGAACACCGCCTGCGCCCAGGGCGCCATCTTCTCGCCCTCCGAACCGGGCAGGTAGCCCAGCTCCTGGCCGCCGACGGCGTAGAGCGGCCGGAAGATGACCACCTTCTTGTGCGCCCGGCGCTCCATCACCGACTCCAGGCCCGCGCAGAGCGCCAGCGCCGACTTGCCGGTGCCGGCCCGGCCGCCCATCGAGACGATGCCGACCTCGGGGTCCAGCAGCAGGTCCAGCGCGATGCGCTGCTCGGCCGAGCGCCCGTGCAGGCCGAACGCCTCGCGGTCACCCCGCACCAGCTTGACGTGCTTGTCGGCGGTGACCCGGCCCAGCGCCGAGCCGCGGGAGGACAGCAGCACCAGCCCGGTGTGCGTGGGCAGCTCGGCGGCGTCGGGCAGGAACAGGGTGCCGCCGTCGTACAGCGCCGAGATCTCCTCCTCGGACAGCGACAGCTCGGCCATCCCGGTCCAGCCCTGGTCGACCGCGCCCAGACCGCGGTACTCGTCGGTCTCCAGGCCCACCGCGGCGGCCTTGACCCGCAGCGGGACGTCCTTGGTCACCAGGCAGACGTCACGGCCCTCGGCGCGCAGGTTGAGCGCGACCACCATGATCCGGCTGTCGTTGCTGTCGTTGCGGAACCCGGCCGGGAGCACCGAGGCGTCGGAGTGGTTGAGCTCCACGTGCAGGGTGCCGCCCTCGTCGCCGACCGGTACGGGCGCGTCGAGCCGGCCGTGCTGGACCCGCAGGTCGTCCAGGGTGCGCAGCGTCTGCCGGGCGAACCAGCCGAGCTCCGCGTGGTGCCGCTTCTCCTCCAGTTCCCCGATGACCACGAGGGGGACGACGACGTCGTGCGGACCGAAGCGGGCCAGGGCGCCCGGGTCGGAGAGCAGGACGGAGGTGTCGAGGACGTACGTGCGGCGATCGCTCACGGTCGACTCCTGGGGAGGCGCAGGACGCGCCCCTCATCGAAGGTGGCCGGGCCCCGGCGCAGAGGCCGTGGACCGGCCCCCTGGCTCGACGACGTGCATCGGACCAACCGGGCCTCCCGTGTCCGGGGAGGCGGGCTCCCCTGACACCGACGACGGTAGGCCCGCGACGTGTCGTGCGGGTGACAGGACACCCCGAGTCACCCGACGGAGTTGTTCAGCCCGATTCTTTACGGAACTGTGAGGTGCCGTACCAGGCGCCCAGGGCGGCGAGGACGGCGGTGAACAGCACGCCCCAGCCGACGTCGGGCGCGCCGAAGTCACCGGCGAACAGGGCCCGGGCGCCGTCGACGATGTGCTTGAACGGCACGACGTCGGACACGTTCTGCAGCCAGTTCGGCGCCAGCGTCATCGGCAGCAGGATCCCCGAGAGCAGCAGGATCGGGAACAGCACCACGTTGAGCAGCGGGGCGAACGCGTCCTCGCTCTTGAGCGTCAGCGCCAGGGCGTAGGAGACCGCTGCCAGGGACCCGCCGAGGACGGCGACCAGCGCGATCGTCAGCGCCACCCCGCCGACCGAGGCGTCGAGCCCGAACGGGACGGCGACCAGCACCAGCACCACGCCCTGGACGGCGAGCACCAGCACGTCGCGCAGCACCCGGCCCAGCAGCAGGGCCGCCCGCGGTGCCGGGGAGACCCGCTGGCTCTCGATGACCCCGGCGCGGTACTCGGCGATGAGGCTGAACCCCACGAACGCGGTGCCGAACAGGCCCAGCTGCACGAGGATGCCGGGCACGAACACCTGGTAGGCGTTGGCCCCGCCGAGCTGGCCGGCGATCGGCTCGAGCAAGGGGCCGAACAGCACGATGTAGAGCACCGGCTGCATGAGGCTGATGACCAGCCAGGCCGGGTTGCGCAGCGAGGTGCGCATCGCGCGGACGAAGACGGTGCCGGTGTCGCGGACCAGCGTGCTCATGCCTGCGCCCCCTCGGGCTCGGTGGTGGTCTGCTCGCCGTCGCGCAGCGAACGCCCGGTGACGGTGAGGAAGACGTCGTCCAGGCTGGGGCGGCGGCTCTCGACGCCGTCGACCTCGATGCCGGCGGCGTCCAGGTCGCGCAGCAGGGCGACCAGTGCGGCGCCGCCGGCCGGCACCCGGCAGCTGACACGGTCGCCGTCGACGGTGGGCGCCTCGGCGCCGGGCAGGCCGGCCATGCGGCCGGCCACGTCGGCGGCCCGGGGCGAGGTCAGGGTCAACAGGTCGCCGCCCACCGAGCTCTTCAGCTCGTCGGGGGTGCCCGAGGCGACGATCGTGCCCTTGTCGATGACCAGCACCCGGTCGCAGAGCGCGTCGGCCTCGTCGAGGTAGTGGGTCGTGAGGAAGACCGTGGTGCCGCGCTCGCTGCGCAGGCCCTCGATGTGCTGCCACAGGTTGGCCCGCGCCTGCGGGTCCAGGCCCGTGGTGGGCTCGTCGAGGAACACCAGCCCGGGCACGTGCACCAGGCCCATGGCGATGTCCAGCCGGCGCCGCTGGCCGCCCGACATCGCCTTGGGCTGGCGCTCCCACAGGCCGTCGAGGTCGAGCTCGGCGAACAGCTGCTTGCCGCGGGCGGTGGCCTCGGCGGTGCTGACGCCGTAGAGCCGGGCGTGGCTGACCAGCTCCTCCCCCGCCCGGTTCTCCGGCGCGGTCGACCCGGCCTGCGAGACGTAGCCGATGCGCCGGCGCACGCCGACCGGGTCGGTGAGCAGGTCGCACCCGGCCACCGTGGCGGTGCCCGCCGTGGGCGCCAGCAGCGTGGTCAGCATGCGCATGGTGGTGGTCTTGCCGGCCCCGTTCGGACCCAGGAACCCGACGATCTCGCCGGCCTCGACGTCGAGGTCGACCCCGGCGACCGCGACCACCTCGGTGGTCTGCTTGCCGCGCTTCTTGCGGAAGGTGCGGGACAGCCCGCGGGCGTGGATCACGGTGCGCAGCATGGCACCCGGGTCGGACGGTTCCCAGTGGTTCCGGGCTGGGCCGGTCCGCTACCGCGACGGACGACGCGGGCGCAGCGCCACCAGCGCCCAGACCACGGGCACCAGCAGCACCGGCCACTGCAGCGCGATGTCGCCCACCCACAGCAGACCGACGACGAGGGCGACGAGCAGGCAGGTCGCCGTCCAGAGGCCCAGCACCCGCTTCTCCTGCGCGGTGTGCCTCACCCGGCGAGCTCGGCGGTGATGCGCCCGGGGGTGAGCGGCTCGTCGAGCAGCCGGAGGAACCGGTCGGCGACGGGCTGCTCGGCCGGACGGGCGTGCAACCACCGTGCGAGCAGGTCGTAGCCCTCGACGTAGGTGGTGATGTAGGCCCGCCACAGCGGGTGGGTGAGGAAGCGCAGCTGCTGCACCGCCCGGTCGTGGCTGACCAGCGACCAGCGCTGCAGGTGCGCGACGACGTCGTCCGCCGACGCGCCCTGGTCGTGCAGCATGATCGCGGCGTCCTGGCGCACCCGGTTGAGCGGGGCGGCCGCGGCGGAGACCCGCTCGGCGAGGTCGCCGTCCAGCCGGAGCCCGAGGTCGGCGAGCACCTCGGCGGTCCACGGGCCCCACCCGGCCCCGACCGCGGCCTCCAGGCCGAGGTCGGCCAGCCCCTCGGCCATGAGGCACTCAGGGGTGTTGACCAGGAAGACCGTGTGCTCGACGTGCCCGGCCCGCTCGACCAGGCCCATCTCCTTGCGGCAGTGCTCGGTGTGGTGCCCCGGGTAGGACTCGTGGGCGACCAGGTGCGGCAGCTGGCTGGTGCGGTGCGGCAGGTCGGCGTTGATCGCCACGCGCGAGCGGTAGTCGCCGGCGTAGTAGTTGAAGCCCGACCACGGCTTGTCGGTGACCACCTCGTAGGCGACCGTCTCGGCCTCGGGCAGGCCGTAGGAGCTGCGCACCCGGTCGCGCAGCGCGCTGGACAGCGCGTGCACGGCCTTCTCCAGCGAGGCCGGCGGGCACTCCTCGCGACGGCGGTGCACCGCGTAGCGCTCGGCGAGCGTGCCCGAGCCCGGCAGCAGCTCCTCGAGCTCGGCGTGCGCCGCGGCGTAGGACGCCTCGTCGCCCAGGGCGACGTCGACCTGGAAGTAGGCCTGCACCTCGTCGCGGTAGCCCACCGGCTCGCCGGCCATCGTGCGGGCGGTGCACTCCAGCGCGGTCAGCTGGCCGCGCAGGTGCTGCACGCGGTCGGCCGGGAGGTCGCTGGATTCGAGCTCGCGCAGCAGCCCGCGGGCCTGGTCGCGCAGCCCCTGCGGGGTGGGTGCCGGCTCGTCGGCCACCTGCGCACGGATCCGCCGGTCACCGGTGTAGGCGTCGACGAAGCCCTCCTCGAGCCGGTCGAAGCGCAGACCCAGCCGCACGTACTCGAGGGGGACGTCGACCGGGCCGCTGACCATGGCGGCCAGTCTCCCAGCCGGCGCCTCAGCCGCCGAACCGGCGCTGCCGGGCCGCGTAGTCGCGCAGCGCCCGCAGGAAGTCCACCCGCCGGAACTCGGGCCAGTAGACGTCGGTGAAGTAGAACTCCGAGTGCGCGGTCTGCCAGAGCAGGAAACCCGACAGCCGCTGCTCGCCGCTGGTGCGGATCACCAGGTCGGGGTCGGGCTGGCCGCGGGTGTAGAGGTGCTCGGCGATGTGCTCGACGTCGAGGGTCTCCACCAGCTCGGGCAGCGTGGTGCCGCGCTCGGCGTGCTCGGCCAGCAACGAGCGGACGGCGTCGGCGATCTCGCGCCGACCCCCGTAGCCGACGGCCAGGTTCACCGTGGCTCCCGCGCGCCCGACCGTGCCCTCGGCCGCGCGCTGCAGCACCGCCGCGGTCTCCGGCGGGAGCAGGCCCAGCGCACCCACCGCGTTGAGCTGCCAGCGGCGGTCGGGCCCGGACAGGTCGCAGGCCACGCCCTCGATGATCCGCAGCAACGGGGTCAGCTCGTGCTCGGGCCGGGCCAGGTTGTCGGTGGAGAGCAGGAAGAGGGTGACCACCTCGACGCCGGCCTCGTCGCACCAGCCCAGGAAGTCGGCGATCTTGTCCGCTCCGCGGCGGTGGCCGTGGACGACGTCGCCGTGCCCGGCGGCCCGCGCCCACCGGCGGTTGCCGTCGACGATGACGCCCACGTGCCGGGGCACCGCGGCCCGGTCGAGCCGGTCGGCCAGCCGCCGCTCGTAGAGCGCGGTCAGCGCCTCACGCACCTGCTGGCGGGCCCCCACGGGGAGCAACCCTAGGACGCCGGGGGCACCCCGGGAGCACCGGCCGTCGACGCAGTTCACAGCTCCGCAGATGTCGTCGGCGGCCGCACGGTCGTAGCCTCGGCACATGAGCGCTCCACGCGACCCGGACGAGACGGTGCGCGTCGCCTCCGACGGCGCCGAGGTGGAAGCGCCGGCCGGTCAGGCGGTGACCGCGGTCCTCGAGGAGGGCGAGCAGGTCGCCGCGGTCGCGCGCGACGGCGAGTGGGCCGACGCCGAGTACGGCGACGCCGACTTCGACCACCCCGACACCCGACCGCGGATGCGCGGCTGGCTGCACCTGTTCGCCGCCTTCGGGTCGGTCGTCGCCGGGGCCGTGCTCATCCCGCTGGCGTGGGTGCACGGCGGGGTGCGGGCCGGGCTGCCGGTGTCGATCTACTGCCTGACCATCCTCGGGCTGTTCGGCATCAGCGCCGCCTACCACCGCCGCCGCTGGTCACCGCGCGGCTGGAAGATCATGAAGCGGCTCGACCACTCCATGATCTTCTTGTTCATCGCCGGCACCTACACACCGTTCGCCGCGCTGGCGGTGCCGTACCCGACGAACTGGTGGATCTTCGGCATCGTCTGGACCGGGGCACTGGCCGGGGTGGGGCTCAAGATGGCCTGGCCCACCGCGCCCCGGTGGCTGGGCGTGCCGATCTACCTGGCCCTGGGCTGGGTCGCGGTGTTCGTGCTCGTCGACATCCTCGACCTGGCCGGGGTCACGGCCATGGTGCTGCTGGCCGCGGGCGGGCTGCTCTACAGCGTCGGCGCCGTGGCCTACGCGACCAAGAAGCCCAACCCGTGGCCCGGCGTCTTCGGCTACCACGAGGTGTTCCACGCGATGACGATCGTGGCCGCTGCCTGCCACTACATCGCGGTCTACTTCGCCATCTACAACTCACCCTTCCTGCAGCGCTAGGGCGCTGGCGCCTCGGTCGGGGCCGGCTCCGGGGTGGGCTCGACCGGCGGGGCCGACGACGACGGCGCGGCCGTGGTGGGCAGCGGGGACTCCGCCGTCTGCGGGGTGCCGTACTCGTCGTAGGTGACGACCTCCTGCCGCTGCGGGTAGGCGTTGTCGGGCTGGACCGGCACCCCCTGCTGCGGACGCACCTCGGTGCCGTCGTCGTCCCAGGTCGACAGGTTGTCGATCGGGCGACCGTCCTGGTCGTACAGCAGGACGCCGGCCAGCGGCTCGCCGTCGGGGCCGTAGGGGACGATGTTGGTGATCGGCGTGCCGTCCTCGTGGACCAGCGTGGTCGGACCGGAGTCGTAGGAGACGGTGGTCGGGTCGTACCCGGCGTAGCTGAACCGGTCGGCCACCCCCACGACGGCGATCACGGTGCAGACCGCCAGCGCCAGGTTGACCGCGGCCCACCCGTGGGTGAGACCGGCCCCGGCGGCCCGGGTGCGCAACCCGACGCGCACCGACCACACGACCACCGCGAGCGTGATGGCCCAGCCGACCACCCCGAGCCCGAGGCTGGGCAGCGGCATCGTCACCTCGCCCTGCACGGCGTAGCCGAGCACGGCCACCACGGCCCAGCCGCGCACGACCCACCAGGCCGGGCGCAGCTCGGGCAGGAACTCCCGCACGGCGACGACGACGCCGTGGTCGGCGTACCGGTCGCGGTACCGGGCCAGGTCCCAGCGCCAGCCGTCGGTCCGGTCGCCCGGCGCACCGTCGGGAGCCTCGGGCAGGCCGGCGGCCCGCCGCAGCTCGGCGGCGTAGGCGGCCGGTGAGCCGAGCCGGTCGTCCAGCGGGCCGGGGGTCTCCGAGGCCACCTCGACCAGGTGCTCCTCGAGGTCCTCCAGCAGCTCCTCCAGCCGCGCCGCGGAGACGTCGGCGAGGGCCTCGCGCACCTGGCGGGCGTAGGCCGCGACCTCCGGGTCGGCCGATGCCGCCGATGCCGCCGATGACGTCGTCGGAGCGCTCATGCCGCCACCTTCTCCCCGGCGAGCAGCGCCGCCATCGTGTCCGCGAACCCCGCCCAGGTCTTGGTCGAGGTCTCCAGCTGGGCCCGGCCCGAGACGTTCAAGCCGTAGTACTTCCGGTGCGGCCCCTCCACCGAGGGCACCACGTAGGAGGTCAGGTGCCCGGCGGCGTAGAGCCGCCGGAGCGTGCCGTAGACCGAGGCGTCGCCGACGTCCTCCAGCCCGGCGGCGCGCAATCGGCGCACGACGTCGTAGCCGTAGCCGTCCTCGCCGTCCAGGACAGCCAGGACGGCGAGGTCGAGCACCCCCTTGAGCAACTGCGTGGTGTCCATGCGCCCCTCCGGTTCGTTCCGTGGACGGCACGGTACCGCGTATCCCGCACTAGCCCGCATCCACCTGTACCGGGCGTGTCGGAACGCGGCCGTCCCGTCGCGGGGCGGCGCGCCGATCCTGACGGTGCCCGAGGACCGGCATCGCTCGAGGAGAGAGCAACCCACCGTGACCCAGTACGCCGAGTACGACGACGTCCTCGAGGGGAAGTGCCCGCTCGGCGGGAACACCCTCGGCGGCGCGCAGGTGCACCGGGCCACCCGGCACGACCTGGTGTCCGGGTCGAACGCGCAGCTGCGGGCGGTCGCCGAGGTGCACGCCTCGGCCGACGGCCACGAGCGCTCCGTGCGCGACTTCGTGGCGGTCCGGGACGAGGTGATGATGGCCGACCGGTACGACGTCCGGGCCGGCTGATCACCGGGCCTGCGCGCCGGTTCAGCCGGCGCGCAGGTCCGCCGCGGGGAACGGGGGCCGCTGGTCCAGCCGGGTGCTGAGCCGGCCGGCGGCGCGCCACGCCCGCGCGGTGAGGTCGCGGTCCTCCTCGGTCACCAGGTTGCCCATCACCCGCAGCGCGACGGTCATGAGCGTGCGCGAGCGCATGCCGACCGGCCCCGCTGCCGGCAGCAGCCGGGGCAGGGTGAGCAGCCCGGCGAGGCGGCGGGCGATGGAGAACGCCTCGCCGTAGTGCCGGCGCAGGGTGGCCGGCCACGCCGTCGTCCAGTCGTCCTCGTCGAGCAGGCCGGCCAGCGTGCGGCCGGTCTCCATGCCGTAGTCGATGCCCTCGCCGTTGAGCGGGTTCACGCAGCCGGCGGCGTCGCCGACCAGCGCCCAGTTGCGCCCGGCGACCCCGGAGACCGCGCCGCCCATGGGCAGCAGCGCCGAGGCCTTGGCCCGCACGTCACCGGTCAGCTGCCACTCGTCGCGCCGGCTGTCGGCGTAGAAGTCCAGCAGCGGCTTGAGCTGCACGCCGGCCGGGCGCTTGGCGGTGGCCAGGGTGCCGACGCCGATGTTGACCTCTCCGTCGGACAGCGGGAACACCCAGCCGTAGCCGCTGAGCAGCTCGCCCTGGGTGCCGCGCAGCTCGAGGTGGCTGGAGATCCACGGGTCGTCGCTGCGCCCGCTGGTCACGTAGCCGCGGGCGGCCACCCCGTAGGCGGTCTCGCGGTGCCACTCACGGCCGAGCACCCGGCCCAACGGCGAGCGCACACCGTCGGCGACCACCAGCTTCCGGCACGCGATCGTGCGGCCGCCCTCGAACACGACGGCCGACACCCGGTCACCGTCGCGCTGCACGTCGACCGCGCGGGACCCCTCGACCGGCAGGGCGCCGTCGTCGAGGGCGACCTGCCGGATGCGGGCGTCGAGCTCGGTGCGCGGGACGGCGCTGCCGTGGTCGGGCAGCGACCCACCGGGCCAGGGCAGCAGCAGCTCCTGACCGAACCCGGCGGCCCGCAGGCCCCGGTTGGTGCCGTGGGAGCGCACCCACTCCCCCAGCCCGAGGTGGTCGAGCTCGGCCACCGCCCGCGGGGTCAGGCCGTCGCCGCAGGTCTTGTCGCGCGGGAACACGGCGGCGTCGGCCAGGACGACGTCGTGGCCGGCGCGGGCGGCCCAGGCGGCGGCGGCGGAACCGGCCGGCCCGGCTCCGACCACCAGGACGTCGGTGCTCTCGGGGGTGGACACCCCCTCATCCTCCCTGGTGGGGAGCCCGAAGGGGTGGCCACCTGGCGAGACGTCCGGCTCAGCCCAGCTTCGGACCCTGGGCGCGCACCTCCTCGACCGACTGCATGGCCGCGCGCAGCTGGGTCAGCCACTCGTCGGCGTGCTCGCCGACCAGCCGCACCGACCAGACCAGCGCGTCGGAGCGCGAGCGGGCCACGCCGGCGTCGACGAGGGTGTCGAGCACCAGCCGCTCGGACTGCCGCAGCCGGGTCATCACCGGCGCGGAGACCGTGGTGAACAGCTCGGTCACCTCGCCGCACCGGGCGCCCCACGAGACGGTCCGGCCGAACCGCTCCTGGGCGGCCTCGGCGATCTCGACCCGGCGGGCTCGGGTGTCCTCGCGGAAGCGGGCGATGCGGCCCGAGCGCGCGGCCTCGGCGGCGGCCGGCGTCTCGTCGGCCTCGGTGGGGGGTTCGGGGACGGTGACCACCACGATGATCTCGTCGCGGTCGACGGTCAGCCTGGGTGCGACCGCCGTCCAGTCGTCGGGCAGCCGGCCGGTGAACCAGCCGGCCACCTCGGCGCGGTCCAGCGGCGGCGGGGCGTCGGCCCCGCGGCCACGGCCACCGGGCCCGCCGGCGCCGCGACCGCGACCACCGCCACGACCGGGGAAGCCCCGACCGGCGCCGGCGAAGGCGGCCGCGAACGGGCCACCGGGGAAGGGACCGCCGCCGTGCTCGCCGCGGTCGCGGCCGTGCCGGTGGGGGCCCTGAGGGGGGAAGGGGGGACGCATGGCGCTCTCCTCGGATCGGAGGGCCCGCGGTTCGGGTCCTGCTGTGCATCACTGTAAGTGTGTAATCAAGTAATGCAAGCACGTTCCGTTGTAGGCGGACCGCCGGACCCGATGGGGTCAGGGGCGGTCGCTGGTCTCGGGGTCGGCCGGTGCGTTCTCGCCCTCGTCGGGCTCGCGCTCCTTGCGGCGCAGCAGCAGCGACGTCACGCCGAGCAGCAGGACCAGGACGCCGAGCACCCCGATCTCGATGATCCGGTCGGCGAACCCCGCGGTGCCGACCTTGCCGGCGGCCTCGACGCTGAGCACCACGATCTCCTTGATCGAGGCGATGATGCCCACGAGCAGGAACGGCTCGGCGATCAGCTCGCGCTTCTCGACGGTGGTGCGGACGGCGAACAGCAGCTCGACCACGATGAAGACCAGCAGCAGGACGTCGAGCAGCTCGAGCACCGGGGTGGTCGACAGGTCGGTGACCAGACCCCAGCTGGTCTTGCCGGCCAGCACGAGCAGAACCAGCGCAGTGACCAGCAAGAACAGCGCGATGCCCGCGTAGACGACGTTCTCGGCCAGCTCCAGCAGGCGGGTGCCCACCTTCCCGAACCCGGGCGGGTGCTCCGCGTCGTCGTGCTCGTCGTCCCTGCGTCGCTGGCCGGTCACGGCGCGATCATGCGGCACAGCTCACAGCCGCGCCTCAGGACGCGGCGGTGGGCCCCTCGTCGGGGTCGACGCGCCGGGGCGGCTCGATGGCCAGCGGCTGCCGGCGCAGCACGTCGAGCAGCTCCTCGCCCGGCCGCGGCTCGAACAGCTCGGAGGCGTCGTCGGGGACGTCGACCGGCGCGTCGGCCGGGTCGAAGCTGGGCGGCAGCCGCTTGAGGTGCTTGCCCATCGAACGCCCCAGGAGGAGGACGGCGACCAGCAGCACGACGGTCAGCAGCAGCCCGAGCGGGCCGGACTTGCCGACGTCCTCGGGCAGCTGCTGGTCGGCCGCGAGGATCAGCAGACCGGCGTTCATCGGACCCCCACCTCTTCGTCGGCGCGGCTGCGGATGCCGGCGAACAGGTCGTCCTCGGGCGTGGTGCTGTCGACCAGCGAGCGGGCCAGCTCGAAGTCCTCGGTCGGCCAGACCCGCTGCTGCATGTCCATGGGCGTGGAGAACCAGCGGCCGGTCGGGTCGATCTGGGTGGCGTGCGCGATCAGCGCGCGGTCACGGATGCCGAACCACTCCCCGCACGGCACCCGGGTGGTGACCCGGTGGGAGATGTCCTTGGCCGGGTCCCACTTCTCCAGCATCTCGGTGTAGGGGGACTCGAGCCCGCCGGCCAGCATGGCCTCGTGGATCGCCTTCGTGCGGGGCAGGGTGAAGCTCATGTTGTAGTACAGCTTGCTGACCTGCCACGGCTCGCCGAGCTCGGGGTAGGCGTCGGGGTCGCCGGCCGCCTCGAAGGCGTGCACCGAGATCTCGTGCGTCTTGATGTGGTCGGGGTGCGGGTAGCCGCCTCGCTCGTCGTAGGTGGTCATCACCTGCGGGCGGAAGCGCCGGATGAGCGCGACCAGCGGGGCCGCGGCCTCCTCGGTGGGCACCAGGGCGAAGCAGCCCTCGGGCAGCGGGGGCAGCGGGTCGCCCTCGGGCAGGCCCGAGTCGACGAAGCCCAGCCACTCCTGGCCGACCCCGAGGATCTCGCGGGCCGCGGCCATCTCCTCGGAACGGATCTGCGGGAGGCGTTCCCACACCTCGGGCCGGTCCATCGCCGGGTTGAGCACCGAGCCGCGCTCACCACCGGTGCAGGTGGCGACGAGGACGTCGACGCCCTCGTGCACGTACTTGGCCATGGTGGCCGCACCCTTGCTGGACTCGTCGTCGGGGTGGGCGTGCACCGCGAGCAGGCGCAGCTGGTCCGGTTGGGTCACGGGGTCCATGGTCCCACCTGTGCGCGGACCACGACGTGCACCCCGGGCGGACCCGCACCGTCTCGGATCCGGGCGCGTGCGGTTGCGGTGACGCGCACCTCGGTGTTCACTCGGCGGTTCGACCGCAGCCGCTCCCCGACCGGGGGGCGGCTCTTGAGTTGTAGGAGCCGTGATCGTGTCCACGACCGACGAGCAGGACCAGGGCGTCTGGCTGACCCAGGAGGCCCACGACCGGTTGAAGGGCGAGCTCGACGAGCTGATCGCCGGGCGGCCCGCCATGGCCGCGGAGATCAACGCCCGCCGCGAGGAGGGCGACCTCAAGGAGAACGGCGGTTACCACGCGGCCAAGGACGAGCAGGGCAAGCAGGAGGGCCGCATCCGCCAGCTCACCGACCTGCTGCGCAAGGCCCGGGTCGGCGAGCCGCCGAAGACCGCCACCGACGCCGCGCTGGGCACCGTCATCACCATCGCCTTCGACGGCGACGAGGACGACACCGAGAAGTTCCTGCTCGGCTCCCGCGAGATCGCCGGCACCACCGAGCTCTCGGTCTACTCCCCCGAGTCCGCCCTCGGCGCGGCGATCATGGGCGCGAAGCCGGGCAGCTCGGTCACCTACACCGCACCCAACGGCAAGGACATCACCGTGAAGGTGCTGGCCGTCGAGCCCTTCGTCCCCTGAGCACGACGCTGGACGAGCAGCCGGACGAGACCGACGGGCCCGGGAGCTACGGCTCCCGGGCCCGTTCGCGCGCTCGCGAGAACACGACCTTCGCCTGCGTGCACTGCGCCCGCACCGTGCCGGCGAACACCGACGGGCACTACCGCAACCACTGCCCGTACTGCCTGTGGTCCCTGCACGTGGACGTCAAGCCCGGCGACCGGGCGTCGGCCTGCCGGCGGGCGATGGAGCCCGTCGGCCTGGTCGAGAAGTCGGGCAAGGGCTGGCAGGTGGTGCACCGCTGCACCGCCTGCGGGCACCGCCAGCCCAACCGCCTCGTGCGCGACGGCGACTCCCCCGACGACCTCGACCTGGTGCTGTCGCTCCCCTGGCTGTGACATGGCGATCCTGCGGATCGCACCGCGACCAGGTACCGGTGCCGGTTGCGACGAGCGGGTCCTGCGATGCCGGCGGGAGGACTTCGTCCCCCGCACCGGCATCGCCCTGGGCTTCGCCCGGTTGCCTCCTCGTGGGCGGCGGTGCTGGGCTTCCTCGGGGACCCTGCGGGCCCCCTCGTCAGCCCAGGCCGCGGCGGGCGAGCAGGGGGGCCGGGTCGGGGTCGTGGCCGACGACGTCGCGGAAGGCACCCAGCGGGTCGACCGAGCCGCCGCGCGAGAGCAGCTTGTCGCGGAACGCGTCGCCGTTGGCCCGGGTGAGCCCTCCGTTGGCCTTGAACCACTCGACGGTGTCGGCGTCGAGCACCTCGGACCAGATGTAGGAGTAGTAGCCGGCTGCGTACCCGCCGGCGAACACGTGCTGGAAGTACGTGGTGCGGTACCGCGGCGGCACCAGACCCGACGCCACGCCGGCGGCCTCGAGCGCGGCGGCCTCGAACGCCTGCGGGTCCTCGACCACCGTGTCCGGGGTGATCCGGTGCCACGCCTGGTCGAGCAGCGTCGCCGCCAGGTACTCGAGCGTGCCGTGGCCCTCGCCCCACAGCGCCGCCGCCTCGATGGCCGCCACGACCTCGCGGCCCAGCGGCTCGCCGGTCCCGGTGTGCCGGGCGTAGTGGTCGAGGACCTCGGGCCACAGCGCCCACATCTCGTTGACCTGGCTGGGGAACTCGACGAAGTCGCGCGGCACGCTGGTGCCCGAGAAGCGCGGGTAGGTGACCGCTGAGGACAACCCGTGCAGGGTGTGCCCGAACTCGTGGAAGAGGGTGTTCACCTCGTCGAGGGTCAGCAGCGTCGGCTGGCCGGCAGCGCCCCGGGTCACGTTCATGACGTTGAAGACCACCGGCCGGGTGCCCAGCAGCCGCGACTGGCTGACGAACGAGCTCATCCAGGCCCCGCCGCGCTTGCCGTCGCGGGCGTAGAAGTCGCCCAGGTACAGCCCCACCGGCTCGCCTGCTGCGTCGGCGACCTCCCAGACCCGCACGTCGGGGTGGTAGCCGGGCAGGTCCGGGCGCGGGGTGAACGTGTAGCCGTAGAGCAACCGGGCGGCGTGGAACACGCCGTCGACCAGCACCCGGTCGAGCTCGAAGAAGGGCCGCAGCGCGGTGGTGTCGACCGCGTACCGGTCGCGCCGGACCTGCTCGCTGTAGTACGCCCAGTCCCAGGCGGCGAGCTCGACCCCGTCGGCGGCGGCCAGCTCGGCCAGCACCTCGGCCTCGGCGCCGGCGTTGCGCACCGCGGGCGGCACCAGGGTGGCCAGCAGCTCGTCGACCGCGGCGGAGGTCTTCGCGGTCTGGTCGGCGGCCACGAGGTCGGCGTGGGTGGCGAACCCCAGCAGCCGAGCGCGCACGGCGCGCAGGTGGGCGATCTCGGCGGCCACGGGCCCGTTGTCGTGCTCACCGGCCGACGCGCGCGTCACCGACGCCTCGTGCAGCCGGCGGCGCAGGGCCCGGTCGCGGAGCTTGGCCATCGCCGGCTGCCCCGAGGGCAGCACCAGGGTCAGCAGGTACCCCTCGCGGCCGCGCTCGGCGGCGGCCACGCCGGCGGCCTCGACCTCGGCGTCGCTGAGGCCGTCGAGCTCGGTGCGGTCGGTGACCAGGACGGCGGCCGCCTCGGTGGCCACGACGAGGTTCTGCCCGAAGGTGGTGGACAGCCGGGACAGCTGCTGGTTCAGCTCACGCAGCTGCTCGCGGCCGGCGTCGTCGAGCCGGGCGCCGGAGAGCACGAAGTCGAGGTGGTACCGCTCGACCAGCCGCACGGCCTCGGCGTCGAGCCCGTGCCCGCCGGCCTGCACCTGGGCGTGGACGGCGTCGATGCGGGCGAACAGTGCCGGGTCCAGCCGCAGGGCGTCGGAGTGGGCCGCCGCCAGCGGGGAGACCTCGCGCTCGATCTCGCGCAGCCGGTCGGAGGAGTTCGACGACGCCAGGGCGTAGAACACCGCCTGGGCACGCCGCAGCAGGGCCCCGGACCGCTCCAGGGCCACGACCGTGTTCTCGAAGGTCGCCGGCCCGGGGTCCGCGGTGATCGCGTCGACCTCGCCCCGCTGGGTGGCCATGCCCACCAGCAGCGCCTCGCGGCAGTGCTCGAGGGTCAGCCCGGTGAACGGCGGCAGCCCGAACGGCAGCTCCGAGGGGCGGGCCAGCGGGTTGTCGGCGGAGAGGTCGACGGGGGCGGGCGAGGTGCTGGGGGCGGACGAGGCCGCGGGCGTGGTCATCGCGGTCCAGTCTCCGCCCGGTGACCGGGTGCCCGCCCGGCGGGCGGTCACCCGGTCGATCAGCGGGTGGCGGTGCGCAGGTAGGCCCGCACGGCCAGCGGTACGAACACGGCCAGGATGGCCACGGCCCAGATCGCGGTGTACAGCACCGGGTTCTGCAACGACCAGGCGTCGGCCACCGGCACGCTGTCGGGCTGGTTGCCGAACAGGTCGCGGGCGGCCTGCACCACGGTGGAGACCGGGTTCCACTCGGCGAAGGTGCGCAGCACCGACGGGAAGCTCTCCAGCGGCACGAAGGTGTTGGCCACGAACGTCAGCGGGAAGATGACGATGAAGCTGGCGTTGTTGACCACCTCGGGGGTGCGCACGAGCAGACCGACCAGGGCCATCATCCAGCTGACCGCGAAGGCGAACACCAGCAGGATGAGGAACCCCCCGATCGCCTCGGGCACCGAGCTGTTGATCCGCCAGCCCACCAGCAAGCCTGTCAGCGCCATCACCAGGATCGAGATGGCGTTGAGCCCGAGGTCGGCGACGGTGCGGCCGATGAGCACCGCCGACCGGGACATGGGCAGTGACCGGAACCGGTCGATCAGCCCCTTCTGCAGGTCCTCGGCGATGCTGGCGCCCGTGGTGGTGGACCCGAACACGACGGTCTGGGCGAAGATGCCGGGCAGCAGGAACTCGGCGTAGGTGATGCCGTCGGGCAGGTTGATCGCGCCGCCGAACACGTAGCGGAACAGCAGCACGAACATGATCGGCGACAGCGTCGCGAACACGATCAAGTCGGGCACCCGCTTGACCTTGATCAGGTTGCGCCGGGTGATCACCAGGCTGTCGGACAGGGTGTGGCTCAGGGCGCTCATCGGGTGCTCTCCGCGGGCTCGGCGTCGGCGGTGGTCCCGGCGGTGGCGTCGACGGCGGCGTCGGCGGAGTGGCCGGTCAGGGTCAGGAAGACGTCGTCGAGGTCGGGCCGGCGCAGGCCCACGTCGAGCAGCTCGACACCACTGCCCTCGAGGAGCTGCAGCGCCTGCGCGAGCGTGGCGGCGCCGCCGGTGACCGGGACGGTGAGCCGACGGGTCTGCTCGTCGCGCTGGGGCTCGTCGACCGCCAGCGGCCGGAGCAGCTCGGCGGCCCGCGCCAGGCCCTCGCCCGAGCCCACCGTGAGCTCGATGCGCTCGCCGCCCACCTGCGCCTTGAGCTCGTCGGCGGTGCCGCGGGCGATGACCGCGCCCCGGTCGATGACCACCATGCGGTCGGCGAGGCGGTCGGCCTCCTCGAGGTACTGCGTGGTGAGCAGGATCGTGGTGCCGTCGCTGACCAGGTCGGCGATGAACTCCCACATCCCCAGCCGGCTGCGCGGGTCGAGCCCCGTGGTGGGCTCGTCGAGGAAGAGCACCTGCGGGCGGGCGATGAGCGAGGCGGCGATGTCGAGCCGGCGGCGCATGCCGCCGGAGTAGGTCTTCGCCGGGCGGCGGGCCGCGTCGGTGAGGTCGAACCGTTCGAGCAGCTGGCCGGCCCGGGCGCGGGACTCCTTCTTGCCGAGCCGGTAGAGCCGGCCCACCATCTCGAGGTTCTCCTCACCGGTCAGGTACTCGTCGACCGCGGCGTACTGGCCGGTCAACCCGATCACCGCACGCACCTGGTCGGCCTGGGTGGCGACGTCGAGACCGGTGATCTCGGCCCGGCCGCCGTCTGCCCGCAGCAGTGTGGACAGGATGCGCACCACCGTCGTCTTCCCGGCCCCGTTCGGGCCGAGCAGGCCCAGCACCGTGCCCTGCGCGACGGTCAGGTCGACCCCCCGCAGCGCGGTGAAGTCACCGAACCTCTTGACCAGCCCCTCGACCACCACTGCGTCGCTCATGCCGGGCACCGTAGGTCCTGACACCGACAGAACTGCTGCACGTCCGCTCCTCCGCGTCCCGGCGCCCCGCGATCACGGGTCGTCCGGGGTGGGGACCGGTGCCGGCTGCAGAACTCATCGGCACCCGTACCTCAGTCCGACGTCACCGCGTAGCCGACCCGGGTGAGCGCGGACTGCACCTCGCGGGCGTGGTCGGGGCCCCGGGTCTCCAGCACGACGGCGATCTCCACCTCGCCGAGGTCCAGCTGCGCCGTCGTCCGCTCGTGCTCGACGGAGAGCACGTTGGCCGACACCGCGGCCAGCTCGCGCAGCAGGCCGGCCAGGGACCCCGGCCGGTCCGGGACGCGGACCCGCAGGGACAGGTAGCGACCAGCCGCGGCCATGCCGTGCTGCACGACCTTGAGCATCAGCACCGGGTCGATGTTGCCGCCGGACACCACGGCCACGACCGGCGCGCGGAAGGCGGCGGGGTCGGCCAGCACCGCGGCCACGGCGGCCACCCCGGCCGGTTCCACCACGAGCTTGGCCCGCTCGAGGCAGAACAGCAGCGCGCGCGAGAGCTCGTCCTCGGTCACCGTGCGCACCTCGTCCACCAGCCCCGCGACGTGGGCGAGCGTGAGGTCGCCGGGTGAGGCGACGGCGATGCCGTCCGCCATCGTGGCCATGGTGGCCAGCGGCACCGGCACCCCCGCGGCCAGCGAGGCCGGGAACGCCGCGGCCATCGCGGCCTGGACGGCCACCACCCGTACGTCGGGACGCCGGGCCTTGACGGCGGCCGCGATGCCGGCCACCAGCCCCCCACCGCCGGTGCAGACCACGACGGTCTGCACGTCGGGGCACTGCTCGAGGACCTCGAGGCCGACGGTGCCCTGCCCGGCGATGACGTCGGGGTGGTCGAAGGGGTGGATGAACACCGAGCCCGTGCGGTCGGCGTACTCCCGCGCCGCCAGGAGGGGCTCGGTGAGCGAGTCGCCCAGCTGGTGCACCGTCGCCCCGTACCCCCGGGTGGCCGCGAGCTTGGGCAGCGGGGCCGGCTCGGGCATGAACACCGTCGCCGCCGCGCCGAGCTCGCGGGCGGCCAGCGCGACGCCCTGCGCGTGGTTGCCGGCGCTGGCCGCCACCACACCGGTCGCACGCTCGGCGTCGGTGAGCCGGGCGATGCGGGTGTAGGCACCGCGGATCTTGAACGACCCGGTGCGCTGCAGGTTCTCGCACTTCAGCCAGACCGGCCCACCGACCCGTTCGGCGAGCGCCCGCGAGTGCTCCAGCGGGGTGCGGCGCACCACACCGGCCAGCAGCGCGGCGGCGGCCTCGACCTCGAGCCCGGTGACGAGGGGGACGGCGGGTTCGCTCACCCCCCGATCCTGGCAGCCGGTCAGCTGCTGGTGGCCACGACCACCGGGACGAGGGTCGTCACCATCACGACGGCCATGAGGTCCTCGAGTGCCTTGGCGACCGCGCCCCCGGCCCAGCCGGACTCCCGGACGGCGTCGGCCCGGGCCTGCACCGCCTTGCCGTCGTCGCCCGGGAAGACCTTGGGGGCCAGCTTCGTCACCGACAGCATGGAGACCAGCAGCGCCGTCCGTGGGTCGGGCTCGGCGCCGAGGACGAGCACGGCGCGCACCCGCTCGCGCACCTCGCGCTCCACCGCCGGGTCGGCCTCCGGCCACCGCTGCGTCGGGAACAGGCCGAGCACCTTGCCGCGCTCGTGGGTGAGGACGCCCTCGGCGACCAGCTCGGCGAGCAGCTGCTCCTGCAGCTTCGCCCCGCGGTCGGTGAAGGTCATCGTGGTCAGCGCCCCGACGGCGTCCCCGGGCTTCTTGCCGTGGCAGGTGTCGACCACCTCGGCCAGCAGCGGATCGCTCGGGCGGGCCACCCCGGTGCGCCGCAGCCGCCCGGCCTTCACCTCCCCGCCGTCGACCTCCTGCAGCGCGAGGGCACCGGCGGCCGCGAGCTCGGCCACGGCGGTGCCGGCGAGTGCCGCGTTCAGGGTCGAGCCGTCGACGAGCCCCTTCCCCGACTTCTCGTCCAGGGCCAGCAGCAGCAGCTCGGCAGCGACGCTCCTCGACATGCCCCGACCCTGGCAGGGCCCCCACCTGCACGCATCCCGGGGAGGGCGCAGCCGTCGTACCGTGAGTGGGGTGACGGAGAGCCCCGCACCCACGACCCTCGGCGAGCTGCGCGACAGCGGTGCCACCCACGTCGGCGTCAAGGCCGAACTACGCGCGAACCTGCTGGCCCGCCTCGCGGCGGGTGAGCCCACCCTCCCCGGCATCGTCGGCTTCGAGGACACCGTCCTGCCCGAGGTCGAGCGCGCCCTCATCGCCGGCCACGACCTGGTGCTGCTGGGCGAGCGGGGGCAGGGCAAGACCCGGCTCATCCGCACCCTGGTCGGCCTGCTCGACGAGTGGACGCCGGTGCTGGTCGGCAGCGAGCTCAACGAGCACCCCCTCGCGCCGGTCAGCGTCTGGGCGCACCGGCAGATCGCCGAGCACGGCGACGCCACCCCCGTGGGCTGGCTGCACCGCAGCGACCGCTTCGGCGAGAAGCTGGCCACCCCCGACACCAGCGTCGGCGACCTCATCGGCGACGTCGACCCGATCAAGGTGGCCGAGGGCCGCACGCTGGGCGACCCCGAGACCGTGCACTACGGCCTCGTGCCGCGCACCAACCGCGGCATCTTCAGCATCAACGAGCTGCCCGACCTCGCCGAGCGCATCCAGGTCGCGCTGCTCAACGTGCTGGAGGAGCGCGACATCCAGATCCGCGGCTACCGGGTGCGGCTGCCGTTGGACCTGCTGCTGGTCGCCAGCGCCAACCCCGAGGACTACACCAACCGCGGGCGCATCATCACCCCGCTGAAGGACCGCTTCGGCGCCGAGGTGCGCACCCACTACCCCATCGAGCTGGCCGACGAGATCCGCCTGCTGCACCAGGAGGCGCAGACCTCGTGGGGCCTGGGCGACGGCGCCCTGGACAAGCCGCTCGTGCCCGAGCACCTGGTCGAGATCATGGCCCGCTTCACCCGGCTGGTGCGCGAGTCCAGCCAGGTCGACCAGCGGTCCGGGGTCAGCGCCCGGTTCGCCATCGCCGGGCTCGAGACCGTGGCCGCCTCCGCCGTCCGCCGCGCCGCCGTCGCCGGCGAGACCCGCCCGGTCGCCCGGGTGGTCGACCTGCCCTCGGTCGTGCCGGCCAGCCGCGGCAAGGTCGAGTTCGCCGACGCCGGGTCCGACGACGACGGCGAGCGCGAGCTCGAGGTCCTCGAGCACCTGCTGCGCCAGGCCACGGCGCAGACCTTCCGCGCCCGCTGCGGCGGGCTCGACCTGACCGGCCTGCAGGAGCACTTCACCTCCGGCGAGGTCGTCGAGTCCGGTGACCTGGTCAGCGCCCCCGCGCTCATGGGGCAGGTCGGCACCGTGCCCAACCTGGCCCAGCTCCTGGGCCGCCTGGGCGTGCCCGAGGGCGAGGAGTCGCCCGAGCAGGCGGCGGCCGCGGTCGAGTTCGCGCTCGAGGGGCTGTGGTTGACCCGCCGGTTGGCCAAGGACACCGACGGCGGCCGCACCGTGTACGGGAGCTGACCGTGCCCAGGGGCAACCGCGGGTACCGCTACGGGCGCTGGCGGGGCGGGGCCGACCCGCTGGCCCCGCCCTACGACCTCGGCGACGCCGTCGACGACATCGGCGACCAGGTGCTGGCCGGCAGCAGCGTGCGCGAGGCGCTGCGCGACCTGCTGCGTCGCGGCCTCGACGGCCGACGCGGTCTCGACGAGCTTCGCCGGTCGGTCCGTGACCGGCTGCGTGCGGCTCGCAAGGCCGGGAGCATGGACGGAACGCTGCAGGAGGTCCGCGAGCTGCTCGACCGCGCCCTGGAGGCCGAGCGGCGGGAGCTGTTCCCCGATCCCGACGACGCCGCCCGGCTCGCCGAGGCCGAGCTCGACGCGTTGCCGCAGGACACCGCGGGAGCGGTGCGGGCGCTGAAGGACAAGCAGTGGCGCTCGCCCGAGGCCGCCGAGGCCTACCGGCAGATCCAGGACCTGCTGCAGAAGGAGGTGCTGGACAGCCAGTTCCAGCACATGAAGCAGGCCCTGCAGCAGATGAACGCCGACGGGCAGGACGGCAACCAGGCCGTCAAGGACATGGTGGCCGACCTGTCCGCGCTGCTCGACGCGCACAACCGCGGCGAGGACACCGACCAGCGGTTCGCCGACTTCATGGACCGGCACGGGCAGTTCTTCCCCGACGACCCGCAGACGGTCGACGAGCTGGTCGACTCCCTGGCCCGTCGGGCCGCCGCGCAGGAGCGCATGATGGCCGGCCTGACCCCCGAGCAGCGCGCCGAGCTGGGCGAGCTGATGGGCCAGGCCATGCAGGACATGGGCCTGGCCAGCGAGATGGCGCACCTGGGCGACGCGCTGCGCCAGGCCCGCCCGGACCTGCCGTGGGGCCGGTCGGGCCAGGTCCCCGACGGCCCCGAGGGGCTGGGCATGGGCGATGCCACGACCGCGGTCGCCGAGCTGGCCGACCTCGAGGCGCTGTCCGACCAGCTCTCGCAGGGCTACGCCGGCGCCAGCCTGGCCGACATCGACGAGGAGCTGGTCGAGCGGGCGCTGGGGCGCTCCGGTGTCGACGACCTCGCCGCCCTGCGGCAGCTCGAGCGCGAGCTCGAACGACAGGGCCACCTCACCCGCACCGAGGGCAAGCTGGAGCTGTCGCCCAAGGCGGTCCGCCGGCTGGGCGCCACGGCGCTGCGGCGGGTGTTCGCCCAGCTGGACAGTGCCGGGCGCGGCGACCACGACGTCGCCGATGCCGGCGCCACCGGTGAGCTCACCGGTGCCAGCCGCGAGTGGCGGTTCGGCGACGAGCAGCCGCTGGACGTCGTCCGCACCGTGCGCAACGCGGTGCTGCGCACGGCCGGCTCCCCGCAGCCGGGGGCCGGTGTCCGCATCGCGGTCGAGGACTTCGAGGTCGTCGAGACCGAGCGCCGCACCGGCGCGGCGGTGGCGCTGCTGGTCGACCTGTCGTACTCGATGGCGCTGCGCGGGACGTGGGGTGCGGCGAAGTCCACCGCGATGGCCCTGCACTCCCTGGTCACGACCCGGTTCCCGCAGGACGCCATCGAGATCATCGGGTTCGCCTCCACCGCGCAGGTGCTGCGCCCCGAGACCCTCGCCGAGCTCAGCGTGGACACGCTGCAGGGCACGAACCTGCAGCACGGGCTGATGCTCGCCCGCCGGTTCCTGGCCCGGCACCACGACGCCGAGCCCGTCGTCCTGGTGGTCACCGACGGCGAGCCCACCGCGCACCTGGAGGACGACGGCTCGCCGTACTTCTGCTGGCCACCGATGCCGCAGACGATCGCCAGGACGGTGGCCGAGGTCGAGCGGGTGGCCCGGTCCGGGGCGACGATGAACGTGTTCGCCCTGGACCCCGAACCGGCGCTGGTGCACTTCGTGCAGGACATCACCCAGCGGGCCGGCGGCCGCGTCTTCCTCCCCGACGGCGACCGCCTCGGCGAGTACGTCGTCGCCGATTACCTGCGCGCCCGCAGGGGGCGGCGTAGCCGTTAGGCCCTGCGCAGGGTCCCGGCCCGCGCGCAGCGTGGGGCGGGGGGCGCCGGGTCCTTCTGCTGCGCGCCCGCAGGGGGCGGCGTAGCCGTTGGGCCCGGCGCAGGGTCCCGGCCCGCGCGCAGCGTGGGGCGGGGGGCGCCGGGTCCTTCTGCTGCGCGCCCGCAGGGGGCGTCGGGGGCGCTGAGGGACACTGGCCCGGTGAGCACGGTCAGGATCGAGCGGGTCCCGGTGGAGGACACCTACGAGCTGCGCGCCCGGGTGCTCCGCCAGGGCCGACCCGTGCAGATCACCGGCGACGACGCCCCCTCGGCCATCCACCTGGCCGCCCGCACCGACGACGGCCGGGTGGTCGGCGTCGTGCGGTTCCACCCCCAGGTCTGCCAGTGGCGGGAGTCCGAGTACGCCTGGCAGCTGCGCGGCATGGCCACCGACCCCGACGTCCGGGGGGTGGGCGCCGGCCGGGCGCTGGTCGCCGAGGGCCTGGTGCAGATCTCCCGGGCCGGCGCGGACCTCGTGTGGTGCGACGCCCGCGCCGCCGCGGTCGGGTTCTACGAGCGCATCGGCTTCAGCACCGTCACCGAGCCCTACGACATGCCCCCGGTCGGACTGCACCTGGGCATGGTGCTGGACCTGCCGATCAGGTGACCGGGTGCTCCCCGGCCGAGCTGATGCCGGGGATCTCGCCGGCCCGGAAGGCGTCGACGAACAGCCGGTGGTCGGCGCGCACCCGTGCGGCGTAGGAGTGCGCGAACACCGTGAGGTCGGCCACCAGCTGCTCGCGGCGGTCGCCCACCAGCGCCAGCACGGCGTCCTCGACCTGGACGTCGACCGCCTCGTGCTCGGCGTCGGCGTCCCCGATGCAGTGGATCTTCGCGGTCGCGCGGCCCAGCTGGGCGACCACCTCGGCGATCTCGTCGGGCTCGGTGAGGTCGTCCCAGTCGAGGTCGTCCTCGTAGGGCGACAGCTCCGAGACCAGGAACCCCACCCCGCGGATGACCGTGTGGCCCAGGAACGGCGAGGCGTGCGACTGCATGGCCCGCTGCGCGGAGACGGTGCGCTCGCCCTCGTGCTCGAACAGCGCCCGCACCTCGGGGTCGGTGACGATCCGCGAGGGCGCCGCCGTGCCCGCCTGCTTCAGCGACAGGACGACGTCGTTCTCCAGCGCCTGGTCGTAGCCCTCGAGCAGCACCGTGTAGGCGGGCAGCCCGGCGCTGCCGATGCCGAACCCGCCGGTGCCCACGACGTCCTTCACGTCGTAGGCGACCTCGCGACGGCGCACCCCGACCGGCACGGTCTCCCGGTAGGCCTCCACCGCGGCGAGCACCTCGGCGCGCTCGGCGTCGTCGAGCCGGCGGTGCCGCGGCACGTCGGCGAACCGGCGCTGGTGGTCCTCGACGACGGTCAGCCGCTCCAGCAGCGACACCCGGGTCTGCTCGGCGGTGGCGAGCACCAGGTCGCGCACCGCACCGACGGTGTTGTGCCGGTCGAGGGCGAACTGACGGTCGGCGTCGGTGCCGGCGAACGCGGCCACCTGGTCGAGGTAGGACTCGAGGTACACGCGCAGCACCCCCGCGATGACGTCGTCGCTCAGTGCCTTGCGCCAGGCCAGCAGCGCGAAGCTGGCGCAGAACCGGCGCAGGTCCCACGACAGGTGGCCCAGGTAGGACTCGTCGTAGTCGTTCACGTCGAAGACGATGCGGCCGGTGCCGTCCATGTAGGTGCCGAAGTTCGCCGCGTGCAGGTCACCGTGGATCCACGTGCGCGACGTGCGCTCGTCGGCCCACTGGTCCTCGGTGTCCACCAGGTCGGCGTAGAACAGGCACGCCGAACCGCGGTAGAAGGCGAACGGGTCGGCCGCCATCTTGCGGAACTTCACCCGGAAGGCGTCGGCATCGGCGGCCATGAGATCGGAGAAGGCGTCCACCAGGACCTCGACGATGCGGCTCCGGCGGGCCCCCTCGTCCTCGGGCGACGGCAGGTGCAGCGGGTCCACGGGCACGCGGACACCCTAGGGGCGTTAGCCTCGCCGGGCAGGGTGGACGACCGACCAGGGACGGTGACCGGGTGACACGGGCGAGCAGGGCACGGCGGCTCGCCACGGCGGCGGCCTACGGGGGCGGCGGGCTCGGGCTCGTAGGCGCCGGGCTGGCCACGCTGCTGCGCCAGGAGGCCCGGTTGGCCCGGCGCCGGGTCGAGTCCCGCACCGCCAAGGCCGACCCGCCCACCGGCGAGGGCCGGTACGGGCACCACCGCGGCAAGCAGATCGTGCTCGCGGTGCTGGGCGACTCCAGCGCGGTCGGCCTCGGCGTCGACCGCGCCGAGCGGACCCCCGGCGTCCTGGTCGCCTCGGCGCTGGCCGAGGTGGCCGAGCGCCCCGTACGGCTGGTCAAGGTGGCCGTCTCGGGTGCACGATCGGCCGACCTCGCCGGGCAGGTCGAGCGCGTGCTCCCGCACCGGCCCGACGTCGCGATGATCATGATCGGCGCGAACGACGTGACCAGCCGGTCCAAGCCCGCACTCGCCGTCCGCGACCTGGCCGCCGCCGTGCGGTCCCTGCGCGAGACCGGGTGCGAGGTCGTCGTCGGCACCTGCCCCGACCTCGGCACCATCCGCCCGGTCCAGCAGCCGCTGCGCACCCTCGGACGGCGGTGGAGCCGCCAGCTGGCCGCCGCGCAGACCATGGCCGTCGTCGCCGAGGGCGGGCGCACCGTCTCGCTGGGCTCGCTGCTGGGCCCCCAGTTCGCCAGCGACCGCACCATGTTCTCCAGCGACGAGTTCCACCCCTCGGCCGCCGGCTACGCCGCCGCGGCCGCCTGCCTGCTGCCGTCGGTGGCCGACGCCCTGGGCGTCTGGCCCGCCTCGGCCGACCGGGGTGCGCGTGGCCTGCGCCGGGACACCGTGCGGCCCATCGCCCGGGCGGCGGCCAGCGCCGCCGGTCGGCCCGGCACCGAGGTCCAGCCGGCGTCGGTCGACGGCTCGGACGCCGGCCCGCGGGGCCCCTGGGCGCTGCTGCGGCGGCGTCGTCCGCAGGAGCTGCCCGAGGCGACCCCCGCGACCGAGACCTCCGGAGCTACCGACCGGTAGCGTCGGGGGCACGTCCGCGCCCGCCACCACGGGTGCGCCTCACCGTGGAGGTCCTCCGTGCCCGAAGCCGTCATCGTCTCCGCCGCCCGCTCCCCCATCGGCCGCGCGTTCAAGGGGTCGCTCAAGGACCTGCGCCCCGACGACCTCACCGCGACCATCGTGCGCGCGGCGCTGGACCAGGTGCCCTCGCTCGACCCCCGCGACATCTCCGACCTGATGCTGGGCTGCGGCCTGCCGGGCGGGGAGCAGGGCTTCAACATGGGCCGCGTCGTGTCCGTGCTGCTGGGCATGGACCACCTGCCCGGCACCACGATCACCCGCTACTGCTCGTCGTCCCTGCAGACCACCCGCATGGCCCTGCACGCCATCAAGGCCGGCGAGGGCGACGTCTTCATCTCGGCCGGGGTCGAGATGGTGTCCCGCTTCGCCAAGGGCAACTCCGACGGCCTGCCCGACACCGAGAACCCGGTGTTCGCCGACCGCAAGGCCGAGATCGCCGAGGTGGCCGAGACCGGCGCCGACTCGTGGACCGACCCGCGCGAGGACGGCGGGATCCCCGACGTCTACATCGCGATGGGCCAGACCGCGGAGAACCTGGCGCTGCTCAAGGACGTCTCCCGCGCCGAGATGGACGAGTTCGCCGTCCGGTCGCAGAACCTGGCCGAGAAGGCCATCGCCGACGGCTTCTGGGACCGCGAGATCACCCCGGTCACCACCCCCGACGGCACGGTGGTCAGCAAGGACGACGGCCCCCGCGCCGGCACCACGCTCGAGGGCATCTCGCAGCTCAAGCCGGTCTTCCGTCCCGACGGCCGCGTGACCGCGGGCAACGCCTGCCCGCTCAACGACGGCGCCGCGGCGCTGGTGATCATGAGCGACACCAAGGCCGCCGAGCTGGGCATCACCCCGCTTGCCCGCATCGTGTCGACCGGTGTCACCGGCCTGTCGCCGGAGATCATGGGCTACGGGCCGGTCGAGGCCTCCAAGCAGGCGCTGGCCCGGGCGGGCATGACCATCGACGACATGGACCTCGTCGAGATCAACGAGGCCTTCGCCGCGCAGGTCATCCCGAGCTACCGCGACCTGGGCATCGACATCGACAAGCTGAACGTGCACGGCGGGGCCATCGCCGTCGGCCACCCGTTCGGCATGACCGGCGCCCGCATCACCGGCACGCTGCTCAACGGCCTGCGCTCGACCGACGGCACCTTCGGCCTGGAGACCATGTGCGTCGGCGGCGGCATGGGCATGGCGATGGTGCTCGAGCGCCTCAGCTGACCTGCGGGGGCGCCCCCCGCGCCCCGACCGGCCCACCCGACCCGGCCACTGTGCAGTTGCGGTCGCCCGCACCGGCGCGCCACCGCGCGTCGACGACCGCAACTGCACAGTCGCGCCTGCACACCACCGGGCGTCCCGGCTGCGCAGCGCAGAGCGCACCCGGTCCAGGACCACCTGCGGGCGCCCGAGGTGGACGTCGGCGAAGCGCAGCGTCAGCCATCCCTGGGCCGAGAAGAAGCTGTACCTCTCCACGTCGCGGCGGAACTGCTCCCGCTCGGCGTGCTGACGTCCCTCGTACTCGACCAGGATCCGCCACCGCTCGTAGCCCAGGTCACCGTGGGCGACCACGACGCCGGCCCGGTCGCGCACGGGCACCTGGACCTCGGGCGGCGGCAGGTCGCTGTCGAGCAGGTACCACCGGACGATGCTCTCGGGCCTCGACGCGGCGCCGGCGTGCAGCAGTGGGGCGACCCGTCTCGCGAGCACGACACCGCGCGCGCCCGCTGCGCCGTCGAGCAGGGCTGCGAGGTCGTCGCGCGCCAGGTGGCCGGACCGGAGCAGCGCGTCGCCCACGGCCAGCAGCTCTGCGGGGGGCAGGTCGGCGGCCAGGTCGAGCCAGGTGCGCCCGGGCGAGGTCAGGCGGAGGCCGAGGTGGGTCCGCACGTCCTCGTCGTCCAGGGTCCGCTGCGACGACCGGAAGCCCTCGCGCCTCGGCCTGGCCACGCCGGGTGGGACGACCACCCGGACCGGCGGCCGATGGTCCAGAGGAGCGCCCCAGAGCACCGCCGCCGTCCGGTGGCCGAAGACGGCGTCCACCGGGAGGACCAATGCGGCAGCCCGGCAGAGCGCGAGCAGCGAGGGCGGCAGCGCCTCGGAGACGTAGGCGCCACGCGTCGCCCGCCGGCCGTCCTGCCGCCGCTGCGCCCGGGTGAGGCCGGCGTCGTGCGCCTGCTGCCAGGTGTACACGGGTGCGAGCGCGCCGCCGGCCATGCCCGCCACCGTCGCCCGCCCGCATCCCTGCGGGGCCCATCCGGCCACGTCTGTGGACGGGGCCCCGCCATGTGGACGGCGGGCAGCGCGCCCCCTCCCGACCTGCTACGCCCGCCCGGCCCCTGCGCCCGTCGCGCCCGTCGACTGTGCAGTTGGGGTCGGCGACACGCAGGGGCTCGCCGGTTGCGACGACCGCAACTGCACACTGGCGGGGCCGGCACGGGCACGCGCGGGGACCCCGAACGGACCGAGGCCCGGCCCCCGTGCGGGGACCGGGCCTCGGTGCGTGGTGCGGGTGCGGCTACTCGCGGAAGTAGCTGAGCAGACGCAGGATCTCCAGGTACAGCCAGACGACCGTGACCAGCAGGCCGAAGGCGATGTACCAGGCGGTCTTCGGCGGGGCACCGCGACGGATCGCCTCGTCGGCCATGTCGAAGTCGAGCAGCAGCGAGAACGCCGCGACACCGATGACGACGAGGCTGAACCCGATGGCCAGCGGGCCACCGTCGCGCAGGCCGGTGTTGAAGCCGAACAGCGACGCGACGAGGTTGACCAGCATCAGCGCCAGGACGCCGAACATGGCGCCGACGATCCAGCGGGTCAGCTTCGGGGTGACGCGGATGGCGCCGGTCTTGTAGACCACCAGCATCCCGAAGAACACGCCGAGCGTGCCGATGACGGCCTGCGCGACGATGCCCGGGTAGACCTGGTTGAAGGCCTCGCTGATCGCACCGAGGAACACACCCTGGATGGCCGCGTAGGCCAGGGTGGCGCCCGGGTTGGCGATCTGCTTGAAGGTGATCACCATGCCGAGCACGAAGCCGACCAGCACCAGCGGAAGGGCCAGGCCGAAGGCGACGTCCTGCGGGACCATGACCCACGTGACGGCGGCGGTGAGCACCGTGACGAGGAACGTCAGGCCGGTCTTGGTGACGACGTCGTCCATCGTCAGGTACTGGGCACCCGTGGCCGCGTACGGCGACTGCTGGGTGTAGGGAGCCGGGGAACCCCACTGCTGCTGCGACTGCTGGCCCCAGGCGGTGGCCTGGGCACCCTGGCCGTTCGCGGCACCGGGGAAGCCCCGGCTGAACGCCGGGTTGCTGCTGGGCATCGTCATCTCCTCGAGGTGACTCGGTCGGGTGCGTGGGCCGGGTGGAGCTGACCCACTCGACCACCACAACGCACGTGTGCGCCGATCGGTTCCTGGGGGCCGGCTGGACGTGACCACACCGTGATCACCGAGGTGACCACGTCCAGCCGGAGGGGCTCAGGCCGTCGTCCCGCCGGGCCCGTGACCGTGCCCGGGGCCGCCGTGGCCGGGGCCACCGGGACCGCCGTGGCCGGGGCCACCCGGCCCCTGCCCGGGGCCGCTGCCCGCCTGGGCGGTCATCAGCACCGCGTAGGCCACGGCGTCGGAGTTCTGGTCCAGGGCGACCCGGCTGATGTTGGTGACGTCGTCGCAGGCCTGGTGGTAGCAGGGGTCGTAGGGCTGGCCCGCGGTGCCGCCGTACCTCACCGCCTGCTCCTCGGTCATGACCCCCTCGGCCCCGGAGAACAGCCCGCCCGACGGGATGCCCGCGTCGGCGAAGGCCTGGTAGTCGCTGCGGCCGTCGAACTCGGTGTCCTCGTAGGCGATGCCACGCGAGTCGTAGAAGTCCTCGAAGGTCTGCTCGATCGCGGCCGACGCGTCGCTGACGTACCCGTCGGGGGCTTCGAACGTGTCGCCGTCGCTGTCGTACACGAAGTTGGCGAAGTTCGGCGAGCCGAGCATGTCGAAGTTCAGGTAGGCGCCGATGCGGGCGAGCTCGTCGGCCGGCAGCGAGTCGACGTAGGCCTGCGACCCGAGCAGCCCGAACTCCTCGGCACCCCAGAACGCGAAGCGCACCGGGTGGGCCAGCCGGGTGTTCGCGAGGTTCTGCGCGACCTCCAGGATCGTCGCCGACCCCGAGCCGTTGTCGTTGATGCCCGGGCCCTCGGGCACCGAGTCCAGGTGCCCGCCGACCACGACCACGCCGTCGGACGAGCGGCCGGGCAGCTCGGCGGTGAGGTTCTCGGTCTCGCGCACCTCGCTGATCGCGGTCACGGCGATCTGCACCGTGTCCCCGGCGAGGGAGGCACCCAGCGCGTACGTGGTGCCGACCACCGGGATGGTCACCCCGGGCTCGCCCAGCGTCGGGTTGAGCAGACCGTCCTCACCCGTCGTGCCGCGGTTCACGATGACGACGCCGACCGCACCCGCCGCCTCGGCGTTGGCCGCCTTCTCGCCGAAGGAGCAGGTACCGCGCTGGACGAGGGCCACCTGCCCCGCGACGGCGTCGGTGAAGTCGCTCGCCTCGCACCCGCTCGTGCTGGTGTCGGAGGGGCTGAGGTCGGTGTCGACGGGGACCGCGGTGCCGGTCACGTCGGCGGACCCGGAGAAGCTGGCCACCGCGTAGTCGGTGCCGGCCGTGTAGGTCGCCGGTTCCGGGGCGACCTGCGCGAACACCGACGGGGCCGTCTCCTCGAAGTACGGGAACGCGAAGGACTGCCGGACGACGTCGTACCCGGCCGCGGTGAGCACGGCGTCGACGTGGTCGGCGGAGGCCGTGTACCCCGGCGACCCGGACGCGCGGTTGCCGCCGTTGCCCTCGGCCACGTCCTGGAGGGCCTGCAGGTGCTCGGTGACGCCCTCGACGGTGACGCAGCGCAGCAGCTTCTCGACGTCGGCGTTCACCCGCCGCTCGCACCCGGCCGGGGCACCACCGGGGCCTCCCCCGGGACCACCGCCCGGGCCGCCGGGCGGTCCCGCCGCCGCCGGCGCCGCCGTCAGCAGACCGGCCGCGGTCAGCAGGGCGGCGCCGCCCAGCGCCGTCCACCTCGTCCGGCCCCTGCGCCCCTGGTGCTCGAGTGCGTCCACGTCGTCGCCCTCCCGCCCGACCCACCTGCTGTGGATCTCCTGTGCCCGACCGTGGTCGATGGGCGGCGGGAGAACAAGCCTTGACCTGGGCGCCGCGGGAGGTTAGTGAGCGGAAGGAACCTGGTGCCCTCGGTGGGGTTCGAACCCACACTGGGACCCTTTTAAGGGGCCTGCCTCTGCCGGTTGGGCTACGAGGGCCGAGCCGTCATCCTGCCGCGAGCGCCACGGCGCGCTGCAGGACGGCGTCGAGCATCGGTTCGGTGAGCCGCCCGGTGAAGGTGTTCTGCTGGCTTACGTGGTAGCTGCCCAGCAGGGTCAACGGCCCGTCGGGGCCGACCAGCTCCACCTCCACCCCGTGCCCGAACCTCGGCCGGGGCCGAGGGAGCACGTACCCGGCGGCCGCCAGCACCGGCAGCAGCGCCGACCAGCCGAACCCGCCCAGCACCACGGCGACCCGCAACCGCGGCAGCAGCTGGAGCTCTCGGGCCAGCCACGGCGAGCAGGTGTCGCGCTCGGCCGGGGTGGGCGCGTTGTCCGGCGGGGCGCACCGCACGGCCGAGACGATGCGCACGTCGTGCACCTCGAGCCCGTCGTCCCGGCTCACCGACGTCGGCTGGTTGGCCAGCCCGGCCCGCCAGAGGGCGGCGAAGATCCAGTCGCCGGACCGGTCGCCGGTGAAGATGCGGCCGGTGCGGTTGCCGCCGTGCGCGGCCGGGGCCAGCCCCACGACGGCGATGCGCGCGTCGGCCGGGCCCATGCCGGGGATCGGCCGGCCCCAGTAGACCTGGTCGCGGAAGGCGGCCCGCTTCACCTCGGCGACCTCCTCCCGCCAGGCCACGAGCCGGGGGCAGGCCCGGCAGCCGCACACCCGTTCGTCCACCGCGGCGAGGTCGCGGGCCGACCGGGCGCCGCGCACCACCCCGGCCGGGGTGCGGGTGACGGGGTAGCCGTCGGCGTCGCGTGCCATCCACCCAGCAGAGCACAGGTGGGCGCGGCATGATCGGCCGGTGGCGAAGAAGCAGAAGGTCAAGACCCCGGCGCTCTACAAGCTGCTGGGCCCGGCGCTGGCCATCCCGACCGGCATCGTCGTGAAGAAGGTGGCCGACCAGGCCTGGATCGCCGTGCGGGGCACGCCGCCGCCGAAGAACCCCGACGTGCCGGGGATCAGCTGGGGCGACGCCATCGCCTGGGCCGCGGTCTCCGGGGTGCTGGTGGCCGTGGGCCGGCTGCTGGCCGCCCAGGGCGCCGCGAAGGCGTACACCGCGTTGACCGGGAAGTTCCCGGCCAACGCGAACGCCGACAGCGCCGCCTGACCAGGTAGCCCTAGCGCCCCAGGGCGAGGGCGATGCCGTCGAGGATGTCGTGCTCGCTGACCACGACCTCGTCGATGGCCAGGGCGTCCATCACCACCCGCAGCACGAGCGCCCCGCCGCCGATGACGTCCACCCGACCCGGGTGCATCACCGGCAGTGCCGCACGACGGGCCCGGGTGGCGGTGAGCAGCCCGGCGGTCACCGACCGCACGGCGCCGACCGGGATGCGGGCGCCGTGGATCGTGTCGGCCCGGTACTCCGGCAGCCCGAGGGCGAGCGCGGCGACCGTGGTCACCGACCCCGCGAGGCCGACCAGGGTGGCGGCCTCGCCGACGGGCACGTGGGTCGCGACGTCGGCCAGCGCCGCCCGGATGTCGGACTCGGCCCGCTGGATCTCGTCGGCCGTCGGCGGGTCACCGTGCAGGTGCCGCTCGGTGAGCCGCACGCAGCCGATGTCCACCGAGCGGGCGGCCCGCACGCCGTCCGCGTCGCCCAGCACGAACTCGGTCGACCCGCCGCCGATGTCGACCACCAGGTAGGGCGCGGGGGGCGGGGTCGAGCCGTGCGCGGCCGCAGCGGCCGCCAGCGACGCGGTCGCGCCCCGGAAGGACAGCTCGGCCTCCTCGAGGCCGGGGACGACGTCGGGCCGCTGGCCCAGGGTGGCGGCCACCATCTCCTCGAAGTCGGCCCGGTTGGCGGCGTCGCGGCTCGCGCTCGTGGCCACCATGCGGACGCGCTCGGCGCCCAGCTCGCGAGCCTGCTGCGCGTACTGCGCCAGGACGACGCGGGTGCGCTCGATGGCCTCGGGCGCCAGCCGGCCGGTGGCGTCGACGCCCTGGCCGAGCCGGACGACCTCCATGCGGCGCAGCACCTCGGTGTGCGTGCCGGCGCCGTCGACGTCGGCCACCAGCAGCCGGATCGAGTTGGTGCCGCAGTCGACGGCGGCGACGCGGGTCACGCGTCGGACCCGTCCTGCGCGGCGGCGCACGGCCCGGCCGTCCACCACTCGCCCATGCCCTCGAGCGCACGGTCGCCGACGGGGTTGACCCCCGGCCCGGCGGCCAGCGAGTGCGCGGCCAGGGCGTGCAGGCACTTGACGCGGTCGGGCATCCCGCCGGCGGAGGCCCGGGTGGGCAGGACGTCGACGGCGTCGCGGGTGGCGAGGAAGGCCTCGTGCGCTGCGGTGTAGGCCGCGGCCAGCTCGGGGTCGGTGGCCAGGTCGGCCTGCCACTGCTTCATGAGCCCGGCCGACTCCAGCCGGCTGGCGGCCGCGGACGCCCGCGGGCAGGTCAGGTAGTACACCGTCGGGAACGGGGTGCCGTCCTCCAGCCGGGGTGCGGTCTGCACGACGTCGGGCTGACCGCACGGGCAGCGGTGGGCCACGCCGACCAGCGCCCGCGGGGGGCGGCCGAGCTGACGGGCGACGACCTCGCGGTCCTCCGGGCTGACTGCTTCGCTCACCCCGGAATCCTCTCAGGCTCGGCTACCCACCTGAGCCATCAGCCGTCCCGACGGACTCCAGCAGGCCCTCGTACCAAGGCGGGCGGGGGGCGTCGTCGGTGGTGACACCGGGGGTCTGCGCCGGGGCCTCGCCCTCGACGACGGTGCCGTCGGCGACGACGACCAACCGGTCGCCGGGGAGCACGAAGTTGAGCCGCTCGCGGGCCTGCTGGGCGCGGTAGGCGGGGTCGGCCTGCCGGTCGAGCTCCTCCTGGAGCTGCTGCTGCTGCAGCGAGAGCGCCTGGTTCTGCGCGGCCAGCTCGGCCAGCTCCTGGCGACCGGCCACGAAGGACCGGATCGGGCCGGCGAGCGTGAGCGCCAGCAGGAGCACCAGGACACCGAGCAGGACGGCGCGACCGGTCACCAGCGGACGGTGCCCGGCGGTCGTCGTCGTCCGGGCCGGGCGACGGGTGCGGCGACGGCCCTGCCGCGCGTCGGCGGCCCCGCGCCCGCCCGGGGTGGCCGGGCGGGCGGTGGTGCGACGGCGTGCGGACGCACGACCGCTCCCGGCCGAGGACGAACCTCGGCGGGAGCGGTCGTCGCTCATCCGGTGACCGGCCTCAGGAGGCGGGGGTCAGCCGCGGGAACGCGGCGGCGCCGGCGTAGCGGGCGGCGTCGTCGAGCTCCTCCTCGATGCGCAGCAGCTGGTTGTACTTCGCGACGCGCTCGGAGCGGGCCGGGGCGCCGGTCTTGATCTGCCCGCAGTCGGTGGCGACGGCGAGGTCGGCGATCGTGGTGTCCTCGGTCTCGCCCGAGCGGTGGCTCATCATGCAGCGGTAGCCCGAGCGGTGCGCCAGGTTGACCGCGTCGAGGGTCTCGGTGAGCGTGCCGATCTGGTTGACCTTCACCAGCAGCGCGTTCGCCGCGCCCTGGGCGATGCCGTCGGCCAGCCGCACCGGGTTGGTGACGAAGAGGTCGTCGCCGACGATCTGCACCTTGTCGCCGATGGCGGCGGTCAGGTCGACCCAGCCCTCCCAGTCCTCCTCGGACAGCGGGTCCTCGATCGAGACGATCGGGTAGGCGTCGAGGAGACCGGCGTAGTACTCGGTGAGGTCGCCGGCGGTGAGGGTCTTGCCCTCGAAGGCGTAGCCGTCGGCCGAGTGGAACTCGGTGGCGGCGACGTCGAGGGCGAAGGCGATGTCGGTGCCGACGGAGTAGCCGGCCTTCTCGACGGCCTCGGCGATGAGGTCGAGGGCGTCGCGGTTGCTGGGCAGGGACGGCGCGAAGCCGCCCTCGTCGCCCAGGCCGGTGGACAGCCCGCGCTTCTTGAGCACCGACTTCAGCGCGTGGTAGACCTCGGCGCCGGTGGCCAGGGCCTCGGCGAAGGTGGCCGCCCCGATGGGGGCGATCATGAACTCCTGGACGTCGACGTTGGAGTCGGCGTGGGCGCCGCCGTTGACGATGTTCATCATCGGCACGGGGAGCACGTGCGCCGAGGGACCGCCGACGTAGCGGAAGAGCGGGAGACCGCTGGACTCGGCCGCGGCCTTCGCGACCGCGAGGCTGACGCCGAGGATGGCGTTGGCGCCCAGGCGGGACTTGTCGGGGGTGCCGTCGAGGTCGATCAGGGCCTGGTCGACCAGGCGCTGCTCGGTCGCCTCGAACCCGACGAGCTCGGGACCGATGACGTCGAGCACGCCGTCGACGGCCTTGGTCACGCCCTTGCCGAGGTAGCGGTCACCGCCGTCGCGGAGTTCCACCGCCTCGAAGGCGCCGGTGGAGGCGCCGCTGGGCACCGCCGCCCGGGTGATCGTCCCGTCGTCGAGGGCGACCTCGACCTCGACGGTGGGGTTTCCGCGCGAGTCGAGGATCTCCCGCGCGCCTACTGCCTCGATGCTGGCCACGGGGTGGAGCCTATCGGTGCCGAGCACCGGTGCGGGACCATGGCTCCCGATGACCGAGATGCCGCACACCCGGGCCCGCGCCCAGCTCCTGGTGGGCCTGGTCCCGGTGCTCGTGGTCGGGCTCGCGCTGCTCGTCCTCCTCGCGGTGCGGCTGGGTGACGCCCAGGAGCCGCTGGCCCGGGCGTCGGCGACCGCGGCGGCGACCGTCGAGTCGGTCGACGGCACCGAGGTCGCGGTGCGCTACCCGGGCCCGGACGGCGCGCAGCAGCAGGGGCGGTTGACGCTGCGGCAGGAGGTCGACGTCCCCACCGGCGCCGAGGTGACCGTGCAGTACGACCCGGACGACCCCGGCACGGTCTACGCCGACGGCGACGCCGCGCACGCCGCGGTGCAGGACGTCGTGTTCGGGTTGGTCGTCGTCACCGCCGTCCTGCTGGCCGTGGGGGTGCTCGGCGGCCGCGCCCTGGTGACCCGCCCGCGGCTGGCCCGGCGACCGACCAGCCGGGTGACCGCGACCCACCTCGTCGTGCGGCAGGGGCTGCTGGTGCGCAGCTGGCTGGAGCTGGGCACCGCGCGCGGGGTCCGCTGGCAGCCCGTGCACTGGGCGCCCGAGCTCGACCGGCTGCGCGCCGACTCCCCGCTCGAGGTGCACGGTGACCCGACCCGCGACGCCCGCGTGCTGCCGGTCCTCGACGGGCAGCAGGTGTGGCCGTCCGGGCGGCTGCGCCGGTCGGCCCCCCGCGGCGACGTCCGCCAGGCGCCCGTCGACCCCTCAGCGGGCCCGCAACCGCTGCGCCGTCAACTGCGCGCGGACTCCGTGGTGGTCGTCCTCGCCCCGCTGCTGGGGTTGGTGTGGGCCTACGTCGACGGCAGCGGCCCGGCCGGTTTCGCGGTCGCCTCCGTGCTGGCCGCGGCGCTGCTGTTCTGGCTCCCCCAGCAGCTGGGGTCCACCCCCGCGACGGCGTCCCGGGAGGACTGACCGCCGCTCAGGCGCGTGCGGCTGCGTCCACGGAGGCGTCCACGGAGGCGGCGTAGCGGCGGACGGCGGTGCGCAGCGCGTCCTCGACGTCCCAGCCGCGCTCGCCGGCCGCGGCCACGACGCCCAGCAGGTGCTCGCCGAGCGCCGCCGGGTCGTCCGCCGCCAGCTCGGCCGGCGGCGGCACCGGCAGACCCGCGCGCCGGGCCCGGGACACCAGCGCCGCCGCCCAGGCGGCGGCCGACTGCGAGGTCGAGATCCCCTCGGTGGGTGAGCGGCGCTGCTTCTCGGCCCGCTTGATCTCCTCCCAGCTGGCCTCGACCTGGGCGGTGTCCCGGGGACCCACGTCGCCGAACACGTGCGGGTGCCGGCGCACCAGCTTGGCCACCAGCTCGCCGGCGACGTCGTCCACGTCGAACCCGTCGGGGCGCTCGGCGGCGACCCGGGCGTGGAAGGCGACCTGCAGCAGCACGTCGCCGAGCTCCTCGCGCATGGCGACCGGGTCCTCGTCGGTGATCGCGTCGTAGGCCTCGTGCGCCTCCTCGAGCAGGTAGCGGCGCAGCGAGGCGTGGGTCTGCTCGGCGTCCCACGGGCAGCCCCCGGGCGAGCGCAGCCGGTCCATGACGGCGACGACGTCGAGCAGGCGGGCCCCGGGCGGCTCGGGGGCGGCCGTCACGACCGGGGCATCCCCGGCGTCGGCGGCGGTCACCAGGACGACGTCGTCGGGCCCGGCACCCGTGGTGTCCGCGACGTCGGTCACGGTCCACCCGGCGGCCCGCAGGGCGTGGGCGGTCGCCGCCGCCCCGGGGAGCGCCAGCACGGCGGGGGCGGCGGTGAGCACGCGCCAGGCGTCGGGGCCCAGCAGGGCGGGCAGGCGGGGGCTGACGGCGAGGAGGACGGCCACCCGGTCAGTCTCCGGCAGCGGCCCCGGTCGCGGCTGCGGCGGCCGCGGCGTCGTCCAGGATGCGCACCACGCCGCCGTCGTCGGCCACCACCGAGCCGTCCTCCAGTGCGCCGTAGCGGGGGTTGAGCGTCACGTCCAACCCGTCCTCGACGTCCTGCACGAGCGGCTGCGCGGCCTGGGACGCCGCCTGCCGGACCTGCCGGTCGAGGTCGGCCCGGAGGTCCTCGAAGGCCGGGAACCGCACCTGGCCGACCACGACGCCACCGGTCTCGGCGACGGGGAGGCTGAAGACGCCCTCGGGCAGCACGGTCTGCACCGGCGCGGCCAGCACCTGGGGCAGTTCGTCGACCGTGGTCAGCCGGGGCGCCACGGTGTAGGTGCCGGCGTACTGCGCTGCGAGGGCGTCGTAGCTGGCGGGGTCGGCCCGCAGCTGGGCCACGACGGCGTCGGCGGTGGCCTGGTCGGGCACCGTGATGTAGCCGAAGTCGAACTGCCGGCCGGCCGACCTCGCCTGCTCGTAGGCGGCCTGCAGGCCGTCGTCGGACAGGTCGGCCAGGCCCTCGGCCTCGGCGACCTCCTCGCGCACGAGCAGCTGCCGGACGATCTCGCGGGCGTCGTCGGGCAGCAGACCCTGTTGCTGGGCCAGCTGGGCGAACACCTGGTCGGCGTCCTGGCCGTCGAACAGCTGCTCGAGGCGGTCCTCCACCTGCGCGGGGGTGACCTCGACGTCGTAGCGGGCCTCGACCGCGTCGTACACCCGCTCGCCGATGAGGAGGTCGAGCACCTGGCGGGTGTAGGCGCCGTCGTCGAGCCCGGCGGCGTACCCGGCGACGTCGGGGTCGGCCAAGCCGTCGTCGACGGCGTCGCGCACCTGCTCGACGGTGACCCGTTCCTCGCCGACGTAGACCGCCACGTCGGGTGACGTGCGGCAGCCGGCCAGGCCGGCCAGTCCTGCGACACCGGCCATGCCGAGGGAGAGCAGGGACACGAGCGGACGTCGGCGCACGGGTGGACCCTCTCACGTCCGGCGTGACGCACGCCTCATCCGGTCCGCGCCGTCGACCCGTCCCGCCCGCTGCGCAGCAGCTGCACCGCGGCCAGCAGGGCGAGCGCGCACCCGGCCAGCGCCGCCGCCGTCCACCCCGGGCGCACGCGCTCGTCCAGCAGCCAGTGCCCGACCGCCGCCGGCAGCACCGTGCTCGTCACGTACATCAGGCCCAGCACCGGTACGGCGGGCGCGACGGCCAGCCCGCGGGTGAGGTGCAGCTGGCCGAGCAGCAGACCGCCCGCGGTGAGCAGCCCGGCGGCCCAGGTCCCGCCGGGCAGCTGCCAGAACAGCCACCACCGCTCGGGCAGCCCGGAGACCAGGACGCGGGCCCCGACGGCGCCGACGCTGAACGCGACCCCGGACAGCACCCCCGACCGCCAGGACGCGCCGGGCAGCGCAACCCCCACCGCCGCCACCAGCAACCCGGCCGCCGACCAGACCAGCACCGCCGACCCGCGGACGGCGGCGGGCCCGGTCACCGTGGCCGCGGCGAGCAGGGCCAGCCCGGCCACCGTGCCGGCGATGGCGAGGGCCTCGCCGCTCCCCCACCGGCGGACCCCGCGCGCGCCCTGCAGCACCGCGGTGACCGCCAGCGCGGTCACGATGGCCGACTGCACCACCAGCAGCGGCAGCTCACGCCTGGCCAGCAGGGCCAGGAAGAAGGCCCCGCCCTGCAGCGCTGTGCCGGTCCACCACGTGCGCGAGCGCAGCGCGGTGGCCGCGCCGGCGCTGAGCCGGTCGCCGGCGACGCCGTAGCAGAGGACGGCGCCGGCCAGCGCCGCGACGGCCACGATCACGCGGCGACCGGCTGCTCCAGCACGGAGGTGAGCAGCGCGTGCAGCTTCTCCAGCAGGGCGACGTCCCGCAGCGGCGTGCGCCGGTCGGGTCCGACCGGGACCTTGAGCGACACCGTCTCGCCCATCGACTTGTAGGTCGCGCCGTCGGCCAGGCGGGCCAGCTTCATCTGCTGGGACTCCCGCAGCACCACCGGCGAGATGCGCACGTTGCGCCCGGCCATCGAGACCTCGGTGACGCCGAGCCCGCGCATCGCGGCCCGGAAGCGGGCCACGGCCAGCAGGTTCAGCACCGGTGCCGGTGCGGGGCCGTAGCGGTCGGTGAGCTCGTCGAGCACCGCCTGGGCCTGGTCGTCGTCCTGCACCGACGCGACCTTGCGGTAGGCCTCCATGCGCAGCCGCTCGCCGGGCACGTAGTCGTGCGGCAGGTGGGCGTCGACGGGCAGGTCGACGCGCACCTCGGCGGGCTCGACCGCCGGGGCCTCCCCCGTCGCCTGGGCGCGGTAGTCGCTGACCGCCTCGCCGACCAGCCGCACGTACAGGTCGAAGCCGACGCCGGCGATGTGCCCGCTCTGCTCGCCGCCCAGCAGGTTGCCCGACCCGCGGATCTCCAGGTCCTTCATCGCCACGGCCATGCCGGCCCCGAGGTCGGTGTTGTGCGCGATGGTGGTCAGCCGGTCGACCGAGGTCTCGGTGAGCGGCCGGTTCGGGTCGTAGGTGAAGTAGGCGTAGGCCCGCTCGCGGCCACGGCCGACGCGGCCGCGGATCTGGTGCAGCTGCGAGAGCCCGAACGTGTCGGCCCGGTCGACGATCAGGGTGTTGGCATTGGGGATGTCCAGGCCCGACTCCACGATGGTCGTGGCGATCAGGACGTCGTACTCCTTCTCCCAGAAGCCGACCATGATCTTCTCGAGCTCGTGCTCCTTCATCTGCCCGTGGCCCACGGCCACCCGGGCCTCGGGCACCAGCCGGCGGATGGTGGCGGCCGCCTTGTCGATCGACTGCACCCGGTTGTGGATGACGAAGACCTGGCCGTCGCGCAGCAGCTCGCGGCGGATGGCGGCGGCCATCTGCTTGTCCTCCCACGCGCCGACGTAGGTCAGCACCGGGTGCCGCTCCTCGGGCGGGGTGAGGATCGTCGACATCTCGCGGATGCCGGTCAGCGACATCTCGAGCGTCCGCGGGATCGGCGTCGCGGACATCGACAGCACGTCGACCGCCGTCCGCATGGTCTTCAGGTACTCCTTGTGCTCGACGCCGAAGCGCTGCTCCTCGTCGACGATCACCAGGCCGAGGTCCTTGAACCGGGTGGTCGGCTGCAGCAGCCGGTGCGTGCCGACCAGGACGTCGACCTCGCCGTCGGCCAGCTTGCGCAGCGTCTCGTCGCTCTCGGCCTTGCTCTGGAACCGCGAGAGCACGGCGACGGTCACCGGGAACTGGGCGTAGCGCTCGGCGAAGGTCTTGTAGTGCTGGTTGGCCAGCAGCGTCGTCGGCACCAGGACGGCGACCTGCTTGCCGTCCTGCACCGCCTTGAACGCCGCCCGCACCGCGATCTCGGTCTTCCCGTAGCCGACGTCGCCGCAGATGATGCGGTCCATCGGGACCTCCTGCGCCATGTCGGCCTTGACCTCGTCGATCGCGGCCAGCTGGTCGGGGGTCTCCTGGAACGGGAAGGCGTCCTCCAGCTCGCGCTGCCAGACGGTGTCCGGGCCGAACGCGTGGCCCTTGGTCGCCATGCGCGCGGAGTACAGCCGGATGAGCTCGGCGGCGATCTGCTTGACCGCCTTGCGCGCCTGGCCCTTGGTCTTGGCCCAGTCGGCGCCGCCCAGCTTGGACAGCGCCGGGGCCTCGCCGCCGACGTAGCGGGTCAGCTGGTCGAGGGCGTCGGTGGGCACGAAGAGCCGGTCCGGCGGCTGGTTCCGCTTGCCCGGGGCGTACTCGACGATGAGGTAGTCGCGCTGCCCGCCGTGCACGGTGCGGCTGACCATCTCGAGGTAGCGGCCGATGCCGTGCTGCTCGTGGACGACGAGGTCGCCGGGCTGCAGCTGCACGAGGTCGACGGCGTTGCGCCGGCGGGCGGGCATCTTCTGCGCGTCGCGCATCGACGTGCCGCGCTGGCCGGTGAGGTCGTGCTCGGTGACCAGGGCGAGCTTGACACCGGGCAGCGTGAACCCGGCCTCGAGGTTGCCCTGGGTGACGTAGGTCAGGCCGGCGTCCTGGGCGGCCGGGACGTCGGGCACCAGCCGGACGCCGAGCTCGGCCTCGGTCAGCTGGTCGGCGGCGCGCTGGGCCGGACCCGGGCCGGCGAAGGTGAGCACCACGCGCCAGTCGTCGCGCGACCACTCGCGCAGCCGCGCGGTGGCGGCGTCGGTGTCGCCGTGGAACCGCTCGACCCCGCTCGCGTCGAGGGCGACGTGGGTGTCGTCGTCCTCGACGGCGAGGGTGAAGGCGCCGGTGGTCCACCAGGGCAGGCCGCGCCCGCGGGCGTCGTCGACGACGTCCTCGAGGTCGCGGAAGGACGAGGCCCCGAGGTCGACCGGCGCCTGCCCGGCCTCGGCGGCGGTCTGCCACGAGGCGGCGAGGAACTCCTCGGCGGTGCGCACGAGGTCGGCCGCGCGGCTGCGCACCCGCTCGGGGTCGCAGACCAGCACGTGGGTGCCGGTGGGCACCAGGTCGGTGAGCAGCTCCATGCTCGCGGACCCGATGAGCGCCGGGATCAGCGCCTCCATGCCCTCGACCGCGATGCCCTCGGCCAGCTTGTCGGCCACCTCGGCCAGCTCGGGGTGCGCGACGGCCAGCGCCCGTGCCCGCTCGCGCACCTCGGGGGTGAGCAGCAGCTCGCGGCACGGCGGGGCCCACAACCGCTCGGGGCGCTCGTCGAGCGAGCGCTGGTCGGCCGCGGAGAAGTACCGCAGCTCGTCGACCTCGTCGCCCCAGAACTCCACGCGCACCGGGTGCGGCTCGGTCGGGGGGAACACGTCGAGCAGGCCACCGCGGACGGCGAACTCACCGCGCTTCTCGACCAGCTCGACCCGGGTGTAGGCGGCGTCGACCAGCCGCTGGCCCACGGCGTCGAGCTCGGCGGCGTCGCCGGCCCGCAGCTCGACCGGGGCGAGGTCGCCGAGACCGGGGGTGAGGGGCTGCAGCAGGCTGCGCACCGGGGCCACGAGGACGTCGATGCGCCCGGTGGCCGCCTCCGGGTGGGTGAGGTCGCGCAGCACGGCCAGCCGGCGTCCGACCGTGTCCGCCCGCGGGCTCAGCCGCTCGTGCGGCAGCGTCTCCCAGGCCGGGAACACCTCGACCCGGCGGTCGGGCACGAAGCAGCGCAGCAGGTCGGCGGTGGCGTCGGCGTCGCGCTCGCCGGCGGTCACCACCAGCACCGGGACGTCGGCCCCGGGTGCGGGCGCGGCCAGGGCCGCGGCCACCAGGGGCTGCACCGTCGGCGGGGCGGTCACGGCCAGCTCGGCCGAGCCGGCCCGCTGGACCACCCGGGCGACGGCGGGGTCGGTCAGGACGACGTCGAGCACGCCGCGCAGGCTCACGAGGGGGCACTCCATCAGGTCCGGCCGCACCGCTCACGCTGCCCGCGCAGGTCGCACGGGCGCGCGGGGGGCCGTCGCCAAGATTAGCCCCGGACAGCCGGCAGGTGCCGGGTCAGTACGCCCCGGAGCCCGCGACCACCGCACGCGCCGTGCGCGCCAGGATCGACAGGTCCCGGCCCACCGACCAGTTGTCCACGTACCGCACGTCCAGCTCCACGGTCTCGGCCCAGCTCAGGTCCGACCGGCCGCTCACCTGCCACAGCCCGGTGACCCCCGGCCGCACGAGCAGGCGCCGCTGCATGTCCGGGCCGTAGGTGGCCACCTCGCCGGGCAGCGCCGGACGCGGGCCGACCAGCGACATGTCCCCGCGCAGCACGTTCACCAGCTGCGGCAGCTCGTCGAGGGAGAACCGGCGCAGCACCCGGCCGACCCGGGTGACGCGGGGGTCGATGCGCATCTTGAACAGCACACCGTTGCCCTCGTCGTCCTCGGCCAGCCGCTCCACCTGGGCGTCGGCGCCGACGCCCATGCTGCGGAACTTCAGCACGTCGAAGGTGCGCCCGTACCGGCCCACCCGGGCCTGCCGGTAGAGCACGGGTCCGCCGTCCTCGCGGCGCACCAGGACGGCGATGACCAGCAGGACCGGTGCGAGCACGACCAACCCGGCCAGGGCGGCGCTGCGGTCCAGCACGGTCTTGGCCAGCCGCCGGAGCCCGCGGTAGGAGGGCTCCATGATCTGCACGACGGGGAAGCTGATGGTCGGTCGCACCTCCAGGCGGTCGACGGCGACCTCGACCAGGCCGGGGGCCAGCAGCACCTCGATGCCGGTGCCCTCCAGCCGCCACGCCAGCTGGCGCAGGTAGGACGCCGCGCCGTCGCTGGCGGAGGCGACCATCACGGCGTCCGCGCGGGCCTGGTCGAGCACGGCGGGCACGAAGTCCAGCCCGCCGAGCACCGGCACCCCGATGCGGGCCAGGCCACCGGCGCCGGTGGGGTCGGGCACGCAGGCACCCACGACCGACCACCCGGAGGTCGCGTCGCGGCGCAGCCGCGTGGCGATGTCGACGAGGGCCGCCTCGCGGCCGACCAGGACCACCCGCTTGCTCATCAGCCCGCGTCGTCGTCCGGCGTGCAGCCGGGCGCGGGCCACCCGCCGGCCCAGCAGCGTCGCCCCGGTCGCGGCACCCACCGCCAGCACCGGGGCGACCGGCCCCTGGGTCGCGGCCAGGTCGAGCGCATCGGCCACGGCCACGGCCGCCGTGAGGCCGGTGGCGGCGATCAGCACACGCCGGTACTCCTCGGTGCCGGCGCCGAAGTGCGCCTCGCGGTACGCCCCGGCCAGGTGCAGCGCGAGCACCCAGAGGACGACGGCCCCCGCCACGTGCCGCGCCCCGACGGAACCGTCGCCGGCGAGGTGGGCCCCGAGCACCGTCGCGCCCGCGGCGGACAGGGCATCGAGGACCAGCAGCCCTCCGAGGTGGGCCGACAGCCACTCCGGCACGCGCCGGCGACGGGCTGCGAGGGGGTCGTACATGGGCAGGTCGGCCAGGGAGCCGCGCCCGCTGTCGCCCGCCCGCCGCCGGGGCAGCTCGGCCGCGGCGTGCGCCGGCCCACCACCGGACAGGGCGCGGGGGACGCCGGGCAGGCCGACGACCGGCCGGACGCCGTCGGCGTCCAGGGCGCCGGGCGACCCGAGTCCGTGCGCGGCGGCCTCCGCGGCCGCCGCCGTCGCGCGGGCGCGCTCGGCGGCACGGGCCGCCCGGGCGTCGCGGACGACGCCGTCGGCCGGGTCGGACGGCGGTCCGTCGAGCGGGTCGCGGTCACGGCGGTGCGGTGGCAACGCCTCTGGTGCGGACAACGATCAGCTCCCGGGTCGCGTGCACTCGACGTGCACCTCCCTGCACCGTCGACCGCGCACGTGCACGGGTCAACGCGGACCGGGCCGCGCCCACCCGGAAGGGGGACACCCGTCAGGTGCGCGGGTGGACGACGTTCTGCGCCGCCTCCAGGCCCTTCTCCAGCAGCAGCTCGACCGCGTCGGCGGCCTCGCCCACGAGCAGCTCGAGGGTCTTGCGCTCGGTGGCCGAGAAGTCCTTGAGCACGAAGTCGGCCGGGTCCTGGCGGCCGGGCGGGCGGCCGATGCCGACCCGCACGCGCAGGTAGTCCTTCGTGCCGGTCGACCGCGAGATCGAGCGCAGACCGTTGTGGCCGCCCTCTCCCCCGCCGCGCTTGAGCCGCACCACGTCGAAGTCCAGGTCGAGCTCGTCGTGCACGACGACGAGGGCACCCGGGTCGATGGAGTGGTAGTCCAGCAGGCCCTTCACCGGGCCGCCGGACTCGTTCATGTACGTGGTCGGCTGAGCGAGCACCACGCGGCGCCCGGCCAGCCGGCCGTCACCGGACACCGACCGGGCCCGCGGGCCCTTGCCCGGCGACAGCTTGGTGCCGACCCGCGCCGCGAGCTCGGCCAGCACCATCGCGCCGACGTTGTGCCGGTTGCCGGCGTAGTCGGGACCGGGGTTGCCCAGGCCGACGACAAGGTAGGGCCCCTCGGGCACCGGTGGCGGGGACGCCGCAGGGGCGCCGGCGGTGCCGGCGCCCCTGCGGGTCGTGCTCTCGGTCAACGGACCGCTCAGTCGTCCGCGGAGTTGCTGGCGGCGTCCATCGACTCGCCGCTGCCCTGGTCGGAGGGCTCGGGGACGACGTCGCCGTCGGTGTCGGACTCGTCGCGCTCGATGCCGGCCTCGGCCTCGGCCTCGGCGAGCTCGGCCTCGAGGGCCTCGGCGGTCGGGGCGGCGAGGAAGCCGATGACCTGGGCTTCGGCGTCGGTGAGCAGCGTGGCGCCCTCGGGCAGCTGCACGTCGGCGGCGGCGATGCCCTCGCCGGCGGCGCGACCCTGGACGTCGATCTCGATGTTCTCCGGGATCGAGGTGGCGGGCACCTCGATGGAGATCGTGTTGAGCTCGAAGTTGATGATCGTCTCGGGCGCGACGTCGCCGGTGACGACGACGGGGACGTCGACGGTGACCTTCTCGCCCTTGCGGACGATCAGCAGGTCGACGTGCTCGTGGACGCGGGTCAGCGGGTCGCGCTGGACGGCCTTGGTCAGCGCGAGCTGCTCCTTGCCGTCGAGGACGACGGTCAGCAGCACGTTGGTGCCGCCGTTGCGCAGGGCCGCGGCGAACTCGCGGGCCGGCAGCGAGAGGTGGACGACGTCCTGGCCGTGCCCGTACAGGACGGCGGGGACGCGACCGGCACGGCGGGTGCGGCGGGCGCTGCCCTTGCCGAACTCGGTGCGGGGCTCGGCGGTGAGGCGGAAATCAGCCACGGTGGTGTGCTCCTAGTCAGACAGGCTGCGGGACCGGCGGCGGACGCACGGACGCACCTGGAGGCGCACACGCACGTCGATCACGGAGCGGCAGCTCCCTCGCCGGGCAACAGGCACAGACGATACCCGATGTCGTCCTCCGGACTCCGGCCGCGGCCACGAGCCGTCCCCGACCACGCTGAGCCGAACCCCGTCCGACCGTCGGGAGCCTCCGGCCCCGCGACGGCCGGACGGCAAGCCAGGAGAACCTAGCTCGCCCCGTCGAAGAGGCTCGTGACCGAGCCGTCCTCGAAGACCTCCTTGATGGCACGGGCCAGCAGGGGGGCGATCGACAGCACGGTCAGCTTGTCGAACCGGCGCTCGGGCGGGATGGGCAGCGTGTTGGTGATGAGCACCTCGGAGGCCCGGCAGTTCTTCAGCCGGTCGACCGCGGGGCCGGAGAGCACGCCGTGGGTGGCGGCGATGACGACGTCGGCCGCGCCTTCGTTGAACAGCGTCTCGGCGGCCTTCACGATGGTGCCGCCGGTGTCGATCATGTCGTCGACCAGGACGCAGACGCGGCCCTTGACCTCGCCGACCACGCGGTTGGCGACGACCTCGTTGGGCCGGGTCATGTCGCGGGTCTTGTGGATGAAGGCCAGCGGGGTGCCGCCGAGCTTGTCCGACCAGCGCTCGGAGACGCGCACGCGACCGGAGTCGGGCGACACGACGGTGAGGTCGCGGTCGCCCCACTTGCGCTTGACCTCGTCGATGAGCAGGTCCATCGCGAAGAGGTGGTCGACCGGGCCGTCGAAGAAGCCCTGCACCTGCGCGGTGTGCAGGTCGACCGACATGAGCCGGTCGGCCCCGGCGGTCTTGAACAGGTCGGCGACCAGGCGGGCGGAGATGGGCTCGCGGCCGCGGTGCTTCTTGTCCTGGCGGGCATAGGGGAAGAACGGGGCGACGACCGTGATGCGCTTGGCCGAGGCGCGCTTGGCGGCGTCGACCATGAGCAGCGACTCCATCAACCACGTGTTGATCGGCGAGGTGTGGCTCTGCACGATGAACGCGTCCGAGCCGCGCACCGACTCCTCGAAGCGCACGTAGAGCTCGCCGTTGGCGAACTCGTAGCTCGAGGTCGGGGTCGGGGTGATGCCCAGGTGGCCGCCGATCTCGTCGGCGAGCTCCGGGTAGGCGCGACCGCTGAACAGCATCAGGCTCTTGGTCGGGGTCTGGGTGATCGCGCTCATGACCGGGCTCCCTGGGCGTCGTCGGTGTGGGGCGCTGTGGCGGCCTCGGCGGCTGCTGCTGCAGCAGTCCCGGGCCGGCGGCGGCGGACCCACCCTGCCACATTGCGTTGCGCGGCACGGGCCACGCCCATGGCCCCCGGCGGGACGTCGGTGGTGATCACCGAACCGGCCGCCGTGTAGGCCCCGTCCCCCACGGTGACCGGCGCCACGAACATGTTGTCGGCACCGGTGCGGGCGTGCGAGCCGATGGTGGTGTGGTGCTTGGCCACCCCGTCGTAGTTGACGAAGACGGTGGCCGCGCCGATGTTGGTGCCCTCGCCGATCGTCGCGTCGCCGACGTAGGACAGGTGCGGGATCTTCGAACCCTCGCCGACCGTGGCGTTCTTGGTCTCCACGAAGGTGCCGACCTTGGCGCCCCGCGCCAGCCGGGTGCCCGGCCGCAGGTACGCGAATGGTCCGACCTGGACGTCGGGGCCCACGACGGCCAGCTCGGCGTGGGTGCGCACGACACGGGCGCCGTCGCCGACCTCGGTGTCGGTGAGCGTGGTGTCGGGCCCGACGACCGCGTCGGAGCCGACCACGGTGGCGCCCAGCAGCTGGGTGCCGGGGTGCAGCACGGTGTCGGCGCCGACCTCGACGGTGACGTCGACCCAGGTGGTGGCCAGGTCGACGACGGTCACCCCGCTGCGCATGAGCTCGTCGAGCACCCGGTCGTTCAGCGTGCGCCGGCGGGCGGCCAGCTCACGGCGGTCGTTGCAGCCCAGGGTGTCGTCGGGGTCCTCGGCCGGGTGCCCGCCCACCGGTGCGCCGTCGCCGACGAGCAGGCCGAGGACGTCGGTGAGGTACTGCTCGCCCTGGTCGTTGGCCGCGCCGACCCGGGCCAGCGCGGCGCGGACAGCGGCGCCGTCCCCGACGTACACCCCGGCGTTGACCTCGGTGATCGCCCGCTGCTCGGCCGTGGCGTCGCGCTCCTCGACGATGGCGGTCACCCGGCCCCCCGCGTCGCGCACGATGCGGCCCAGCCCGGTCGGGTCGGCCACGACCGCGGTGAGCACGGTGAGCACGTCGCCGGCCGCCCGGTGCGCCTGCACCAGGGCCTCGACGGTCGCCGCGCGGAGCAGGGGCGCGTCCCCGTTCACGATCAGCACCGGGCCCTCGAGGTCGGTGATCGTCGCCAGGGCCACCGCGGCCGCGTGGCCCGAGCCGTTCTGCTGCTCCTGGACGACCGACCGTGCCTGCGGCGCGATCTCGGCGAGGTGGGCCTCGACCTGGTCGCGGCCCGAGCCCACGACCACCACGGTCGCGGCCGCCCCGAGCGGTCCCGCGGCGGCGAGCACGTGGCCGAGCATGCTGCGACCGCCCACGGCGTGCAGCACCTTGGGGGTGCGGGAGCGCATGCGCGTGCCCTGCCCGGCGGCGAGGACGACGACGGCGCTGACGGACGGACCGGTTGCTGGCACGGCTTCTCCCTGGCGATGGCGGCGCGGCACGGCACGGCCGGCGTCGGACTCAGCTGGGGGACTCGGACTCGAACCGAGACTGCACGGCTCCAAAGGCCGGCGGGCTGCCGATTACCCCATCCCCCACCACCCCCGGGCCTGCGAGGTGCGTCCGCGAGCCTAGGGCGCGCGCCCGGCCGGGGCGACCACGGGGAGCCCTCAGCCGGCCAGCCGGGCGCCCGGGACCGGGCCGTGCACCGCCTGCACGCCGCGGAAGGCCCCGCCGCGCTCCAGCGCCGCGGCCGTGGTGCCGGCGGCCTCGGCGTCGGCGACGAGCGCGGCGACCGTGGGACCCGATCCGCTCACGAGCGCACCGAGCGCACCGGCGCCGGTCATGGCGCGCAGTCCACGGTCGAGCTCGGGGCGCAGCGCCAGCGCGGGGGCCTGCAGGTCGTTGGCCAGGTGCCCGGCCACCTCGTCGGCGGGAGCGCTGCGCAGCGCGGTGAGGACGTCGTCCGCGGGGCCGGCGGTGGACCCGGCCGGCAGCACCCCGGCCGCACGCAGCCGGTCCAGCTCGCGGTAGACGGCCGGCGTGGACAGCCCTGCGTCGGCGATGCCGAGCACCCAGTCGGTGCGCCGGCGGGTCAGCACGGGGGTGAGCTGCTCGCCGCGCCCGGTGCCCAGCGCCATCCCGCCGACCAGGCTGAACGGGACGTCGCTGCCCAGCTGGGCGGCCAGCCCGGCCAGGTCGCCGCGGGTGCAGTGGGTGCCCCACAGGGCGTCGAGGGCGACCAGCGCGGCGGCGGCGTCGGCCGAGCCCCCGGCCAGCCCGGCCGCGGCCGGGATCGCCTTGTCGATGTGGAGGGCGGCGTCGGCCCGCACGCCGGCGTGCCGGGCGAGCAGCTCGGCGGCCTTCCACACCAGGTTGCGCGCATCGGTGGGGACGGCGCCGTCGGCGCCCTCGCCGGTCACGGTGACCGACAGGCCGTCCTCCGGCCAGACGGTGACGGTGTCCAGCAGCGAGACCGCCAGGAAGACGGTCGTGAGCTCGTGGAAACCGTCCTCGCGCAGCGGGTGGACGGCGAGGTGGACGTTGATCTTCGCCGGGGCGTGCGCGGTCACCGAGCCGTCGCCGGCGATGCGGCCCGGCCCGCCGGAGGTCGCGTGCGGCACCGCGTCAGCCTGCCTGCACGGGGTCGGTGGCCGCCAGCCGCGCGAAGTCGGTGACCGACAGCCGCTCGCCGCGCCACGTCGGGTCGATGCCCGCCTCCCGCAGCCGCGCCTCGGCGGCTGCCGGGCTGCCCGCCCAGCCGCCGAGCGCGGCCCGCAGCCCCTTGCGGCGGGTGGCGAAGGCGGCGTCGACGGCGGCGAACGTGGCTGCCCGGTCGCCGGCGGGGGGCTGGCGTCGGGTCAGGCGCACCAGGCCGGAGTCGACGTTGGGCACCGGCCAGAACACCGGCCGGCCGACCGCGCCGGCCCGCCGCACGTCGGCGTACCAGGCCGCCTTGACGCTGGGCACCCCGTAGGCGTCGCTGCCGGGGGCGGCCGCCAGGCGCTCGGCCACCTCGAGCTGCACCAGCACCAGCGCGGTGCGGATGCTCGGGAACCGCTCGAGCCAGTGCAGCAGCACCGGTACCGAGATGTTGTAGGGCAGGTTGGCGACCAGGGCCGTGGGCGCGGCGCCCGGCAGCTCGGTCACGCGCATCGCGTCGGCGGTCACGACCGTCAGCCGGTCGGCGCAGGCGGGGCTGCGCTCGGCGACGGTGCGCGGGAGCTGCTCGGCCAGGCGGGGGTCGACCTCGACCGCGGTGACCGCGGCGGCCGCCGGCAGCAGGCCGAGGGTCAGCGACCCCAGCCCCGGGCCGATCTCGACGACCACGTCGTCGGGCCGCAGCTCGGCGGTGCGCACGATGCGCCGGATCGTGTTGGCGTCGTGCAGGAAGTTCTGCCCGAGCTGCTTGGTGGGACGCAGGTCGAGCTGCTGGGCCAGGCTGCGGATGGCAGCCGGGCCCAGCAGCCCGTCGGACGCGTCGGCGGGAGCGCTCAGCGCCGGATCACAGTCGCTTGCCGCAGGACGGCCACGGCGAGGCACCGCGGGCGGCGTACGTGCGCTCGCCGACGGCGATCTGCTGCTCACGGGTGGCGAGGTCGGGGCGGGAGGCGAACTCCTGGCCGCCGTAGGCGTTCCACGTCGAGATGTTGTACTGCAGGCCGCCGTAGTAGCCGTTGCCGGTGTTGATGGACCAGTTGCCGCCGGCCTCGCACTGCGCCAGGGCGTCCCAGTCCAGCCCGCTGGTCGACGCCGGGGCCGAGGCGCCGGTGTTGCTGCCACCCGTGCTCGCAGCCGGGGCCGGGGCCTCCTTGGTGCCGACGCTCACCTGCTCGTCGACCGGGGCGCGGGTCACCGTCACGCCGGTCTGCACCCGGCTGGTCTCGACGCCGTCGGTGGTGGTGACCGAGAACGTGACGGTCTGCTCGCCCTCGACGCCCTCGGTGGTGACGGTGCGGGTGCCCTCGGCGGCCTCGGGGTCCTCGGTCTCGACGGTCTGGTAGTCCACCGGCTGGGTCTCGGTCACGTCGGCGACCTGGACCCGCCACACCTGCAGCACCATGCGGTCCAGCAGCGGGGCGGTCGGGTAGAGGCTGGTCCGGTCGGTGGCCGACAGCGCCAGCCCCTGCTCGGCGAGCAGGTCCCCGGCGGTGCCCGCGGTCGTGGTGACCTCGCGGGTGGCGCCGTCGGCGACCACCGTGATCGTCTTCGGGGTGGTCACCTGCAGGGCCATGCCGTCCAGCGGCAGGCGCTCGCTGCGGGAGGCGCTGAGCACCAGCCCGTCACCGCGGTAGCCGAGCTGGTCCAGGGCCTCGTCGACCGACAGCGCGGTGGTGGTCACCGTGGAGGTCACGCCGTCCACGGTGAGCTCCAGCGGACGCGCCCGGTTCAGGACGACGGTGTCGCCGTCGGTGACCTCGCTGTCGACCGAGGGCAGGACGACGTCGTCGCCGGCGACGTCGATGTTCTCGTCGGCCAGGAGCTCACCGGCGGTGTCGGCGTAGGTGCTCACCTCCCGGGACTGCCCGTCGACGGTGAGCGTCACCGCCTTCTGCGCGAGCACGTAGGCGGTGGAACCGCCGACGAGGCCCAGCAGGACGAGGGCGAAGAGACTGAGCTTGAGCGTTCGGTGCACGGCACATCCACGGGTCACGGGGGCCCGGGCAGGGGAGGCTGCGCCCCCACCCCGACGGGTCGGTCACGACACGATAACGAACACGGAGCACGAATCGGCGGTTCGAGCGACATCGAAACAGGTCGACCTGTCGACACGCTGTAGCCACGCCGACACCACTCGTCACGAAAGCCCTGTTCCGTCGCGCCGGACGGGTGATCGGGTGACGTGACCAGCGTCACGGTGTGAGCTGGGTCAGCGCGCGAGGGCCGGCTCCGCGCGGCGCACCGGCCGCAACCACGTCACCAGGAACACGGCGACCGCCAGGCCCGCCGTGATCGCCGAGAAGCCACCGGCCACCAGCGCCACCGGCACCAGGTCGACGCCGTCGGTCACCCGGTCCCCGAGGTCGATCCCCGCCACCAGCAACAGCGCCCCCAGCGGCACGAGCGCCAGCACGCTCGCCGCCCCGCACACCAGGTGCGCACCCCACGTGCGCAGCGCCTCGTCGACCGGCACGTCCGACCCGTCGGCAGCCAGCGGCCGCACCAGCAGCCGCAGCAGCGCCACCTCGGCCAGCACCCAGCCCACCGCCGGTGCCACCAGCGCGACCAGCGCCACCTCGTCGGGCAGCGAGTCCGAACGCCACAGGACGGCGGCGGCCACCAGCTCGCCCACCACGGCACCCCGGGTCGACCACAGCAACCACGGCGAGATCTGCTCGGAACGGCGCGGGCGGCGCGAGCCCGGCGCCCAGCGCGGACGCGGACGGGTGGCCTCGGCCAGCAGCACCCCGGTCAGCAGCCCGACGACCAGTGCCGGCAGCCATAGGAACACCGACGCCTCGGCGAACACCACGACGCTCGCCCCGATCAGCACCAGCCCGAGCACGAAGCCGACCCACCGCAGCCGACGACCGTGCCGCGACTGCCGGGCCAGCACCGCCGCGCCCTCGTCCGAGGGCGGGACCAGCTCCACCGCTCCGCCGGCCACCGCCCGCCGGTCGGCGGCGCGGGACCACGCCCGGGCCAGCAGACCCGACGGCACCATCACGGCGATGAACAGCACGACGGCGATGAGGCGACCCACCCTGTTCATTGTCGTCCTTCGGACTCCACCGCGCTCAGGTGCCGTTCCCCTGCTGCGATGAGCCCTGCGAGCACTCGTCGGGAAGCCCTCCGGGCCCCCGCTCCTCGTGCGGGCAACGCGGCGTCCGGGTGAGCCGTCCCCGGCTGCCGTCGCCGTCTGCGAGCGGCTTCTCGGGGACCCTCCGGGCCCCCTCGTCCCCGCTCAGTCCTGCCAGGGGCCGAAGACTCGTTCTGCCGTTGCGGTCAGGGAGCGGCAGAGGCTCTCCAGCTCGATGCCCGTCACCTCGGACAGGGCGCGGACGGTGTGGGTCACGAGCCTGGAGGCGTTCGGCCTGCCGCGGTGCGGGACCGGGGTGAGGAAGGGGCTGTCGGTCTCGACGAGGAGCTGGTCGACCGGGGCGATCGCGGCGGCCTCGCGCAGGTAGCCGGCGTTGCCGAAGGTCAGGGTGCCGGCGAACGACAGCACCGCACCGCGGTCCAGGCACTGCCGGGCGAACGCGGCGTCGCCGGAGAAGCAGTGGAAGACCGTGTGCTCGGGCAGGCCCTCGTCGTCGAGCACCCGCAGGATCTCGGCGTGCGCGTCGCGGTCGTGGATCACCAGCGCGATCCGGTGCCGCTTGGCGATCGCGATGTGCGCCCGGAACGACGCCTCCTGGGCGTCCCAGCCCTCGGGCCCGGTGCGGAACCGGTCCAGCCCGGTCTCCCCCACCGCGCGCACCCGCGGCAGCCCCGCGAGCCGGTCGATCTCGGCCAGCGCCTCCGGTGTCGCCCCGCCCGCACCGGCGTCGTTCGGGTGCAGCGCGACCGCGGCCAGCACCGACGGGTGCCGCGCAGCCAGCGCGGCCGACCACTGCGAACTGGGGACGTCGACGCCCACCTGCACCAGCCGGGTCACCCCGACGGCGGCCGCAGCGGCGATCTCGGTGTCCACCTCGGCGTCGGTGGGCAGCCGGTCCTCACCGCCGACGGCGATGTCGAGGTGGGTGTGGCTGTCCAGCGCGGGGGCCGGCAACGGCTCCGGGGACGGCGGCGGCTCGCCCCGCTTGTTCGCCCGCGAGGACGCCGACCGGCTCACGGTGTGCCCTCGGTGAACCGGGCCAGCTCCTCCTCCACGATCGACTCGTCGAGCTTGGTGAACACCGGCTTCGGGGCGGCCAGCGGCGTCCCGGGGGTGATCGGGACCGACGCCCAGACCGCCTGCCCCGTCTCGTAGTCACCGGTGATCACCGGGTAGGGGCGGCCGTCGTCGAGGTCGGTGACCTCCTCGATGCGCGGCGCGACCGACCAGGTGCCCTCGCCACCGAGGAGCTCGTGCACCTGCTGGGCGGCGTGCGGCAGGAACGGCGACAGCAGACCGTTGCAGTCCTTGATCGCCTGCAGCGCGGTGAACAGCACCGAGTCCCGGCGGGCCGGGTCCTCCTTCAGCTTCCACGGCGCCTGGTCCGAGAGGTACTTGTTCGCCTCGCCGACCACGCGCATGGCCTCGTTGATGGCCGCCTTCTGCCGGTTGCGGCCCAGCAGGTCCCCGACGGTGCCGAAGGCCCCGGACGTCGTCGCCAGCAGGTCGCGGTCGGCGTCGGCGAGGTCGCCGGGCTGCGGCACCGCGCCGACGTTCTTGGCGGCCATCGAGATCGACCGGTTGACCAGGTTGCCCCAGCCGGCGACGAGCTCGTCGTTGTTGCGGCGGCGGAACTCGGCCCAGGTGAAGTCGGTGTCCTGGTTCTCCGGCCCGGCGACCGCGATGAAGTAGCGCAGCGCGTCGGCGTCGTAGCGCTCCAGGAAGTCGCGGACGTAGATGACCACGCGGCGCGAGGAGGAGAACTTCTTGCCCTCCATGGTCAGGAACTCGCTGGAGACCACCTCGGTGGGCAGGTTCAGCGCCCCGTAGGAGCCCGGCGTGCCGCCCTTGTCGCCCGCGCCGTTGTAGCCCAGCAGCTGCGCGGGCCAGATCTCGGCGTGGAAGACGATGTTGTCCTTGCCCATGAAGTAGTAGGCGTCGGCGTCCGGGCTCTGCCACCACTGCCGCCACGCCTCGGGGTCACCCGACCGGCGGGCCCACTCGATGGACGCCGACAGGTAGCCCACCACGGCGTCGAACCAGACGTAGATGCGCTTGTCGTCGCGCTCGCGCCAGTCGGGCAGCGGGATGCGGATGCCCCAGTCGATGTCGCGGGTGTAGCTGCGCGGCTTGAGGTCCTCGAGCAGGTTGACGCTGAAGTTCAGGACGTTGGGCCGCCAGCTCCTCCGCGTGCCCAGCCAGTCGCCCAGCGCCTTCGCGAAGGCGGGCAGGTCGAGGAACCAGTGCTCGCTCTCCACGAACTTCGGGGTCTCACCGTTGATCTTGCTGACCGGGTTGACCAGGTCGACCGGGTCGAGCTGGTTTCCGCAGTTGTCGCACTGGTCGCCCCGGGCGCCGTCGTACCCGCAGATCGGGCAGGTGCCCTCGATGTAGCGGTCGGGCAGCGTGCGCCCGGTCGAGGGGCTGATCGCGCCGAGGGTGGTCTGCGGGAAGACGTAGCCGTTCTTCAGCAGGCCCAGGAAGATCTCCTGGCTCACCGCGGCGTGGTTGGCCGTCGTGGTGCGGGTGAACAGGTCGTAGCTCAGCCCCAGGCCGGTCAGGTCACCGACGATGATCCGGTTGTTCCGGTCGGCGATCTGCTGCGGCGAGACACCCTCGGCGTCGGCGGCCACGGTGATCGGGGTGCCGTGCTCGTCGGTGCCGCTCACCATGAGCACCTTGTTGCCGGCCATGCGCTGGTACCGGCTGAAGACGTCGGACGGGACACCGAAGCCCGAGACGTGGCCGATGTGCCGGGGGCCGTTGGCGTAGGGCCAGGCGACCGCGGTCAGGATGTGCCGATCACTCACGGCACGAGACTAGTGAGCGCTGTCGACCACGCTCGCGGGTGCGGTGCTGCCCGGCGCCGGGTGCCCGGTCACCGCGACGGTGGTGAGCACCGCCGCGATGACCGCGAGGGTGACCGCCCGGGCGCGGCGGTGGGCCTGCGGCGGGCGCGGGGCGCGTACCGGGCGGGGGGTGGTCGCCGTCCACGTGCCGGCCGCCGGGGACGTGCCCAGCAGCAGCTTGACCAGGGGCACGACGGCAGCGGTGACCGCCAGCGCGGTCAGCGGCAGGGGGCGGCCGGACAGCTCGACCGTCCGCACCCCGTCGACCACCCCGGCGAGGGCGAGCACCGCCAGCAGCGCCAGCTCCCCCACCGCGACCGCCACCAGCAACCGGTTGCCCGCGCCGTCGACGAGGGACGCACCGCCGGCGGCGGCGACCACCACCCACGCGGCCAGGCCGACCAGGGTGCCCACGACGAGTCCACCGGGCGGCCGCAGACCGTCGCCCCAGACCGCGTCCAGCGAGGTCAGACCCAGGGCGAGCAGCCCGACCGCCTCGGCGACGGCGAGCGCACCGACGGCCAGCACGGCGGCCGGCGGCCGGCGACGCGCGGTCGGGTGCACGGCCGGCACACGCGGCAGCGCGACGGTGGTGCTGGACAACGGGACTCCTCGGCCGGTGACGGGTGGTCACCGAGGACGTCGTCCGCCCGGGGCCGCAGCCGCAGACGACGGCGGGGCCGCCTCACCCCCTCGGGTGAGACGGCCCCGCCGTCGTCGTGCTGCCGGTTACTGCTTCGTGGCCGTGCCGTCGCCCGTCTCCACGCTGTGGTCGTGGTCGCCGCCCTTGGCCAGCCGGCTGTGCCGGCGGCCGTACAGGTAGTACACGGCCACGCCGAGGGCCATCCAGACCGCGAACCGGATCCAGGTGTCGGTGGGCAGGTTGAGCATCAGGTAGAAGCTGGCCAGGGCCGCGATGATCGGCAGCACCGGCATCAGCGGCACCCGGAAGGACCGGGGCAGCTCGGGCCGCTTCTTGCGCAGCACCACCACCCCGATGCTGACCAGCACGAAGGCGAACAGCGTGCCGATGTTCACCAGCTCGGCCAGGGTGCCCAGCGGGATCAGCCCGGCCATCACCGCGACGACCACACCCGTGATGAGGGTGATCCGGTACGGCGTGCCGTAGGTGGGGTGCACCTTGGCCAGCGCCGGGGGCAGCAGGTGGTCGCGGCTCATGGCGAACAGCACCCGCGACTGGCCCAGCAGCAGGATCATGACGACGCTGGTGAGCCCGGCCAGCGCGCCGACCGAGATGATCCCGGAGAAGAACGGCAGGCCGACGCTGGAGAACGCACCGGCCAGCGGAGCCGAGGCGTTGAGCTCGGTGTAGTTCTGCATGCCGACCACCACGAGGCTGACCAGCACGTACAGGATCGTGCAGACCGCCAGCGAGCCGAAGATGCCGCGCGGGAGGTCCTTGGCCGGGTTCTTCGTCTCCTCGGCGGCGGTGGCGACGATGTCGAAGCCGATGAAGGCGAAGAACACGATCGCGGCACCGGCGATGACGCCCTCGACGCCGAAGCTGGCCGGGGAGAAGCCGGTGAGCAGCTGGATGAAGGGCTGGGTGAGGCCGGAGCCACCGCCCTCGGCCGGCTGGGTCGGCGGGATGAACGGCGAGAAGTTGGCCGCCTTGACGTAGAAGGCACCGACCACGATCACCAGCAGGACGATGGCGACCTTGATGGCCACGATGATCGAGGTGATCCGGGACGACAGCTTGACGCCGAGGATGAGCACGCCGGTCATCACCAGGGCGATGACCATCGCGGGGATGTTGAAGCGGGCGGTCTCGCCGGCGATGGTCTCGGGCAGCCCGATGCCGATGTCGCTGAGCAGCTGGTTCAGGTACCCGGACCAGCCCACGCTGACCGTGGCCGCACCCAGCGCCAGCTCGAGGACGAGGTCCCAGCCGATGATCCAGGCGAGCAGCTCGCCGAACGTGGCGTAGGAGAACGTGTAGGCCGACCCGGCCACCGGGACCGTGGAGGCGAACTCGGCGTAGCAGAGGGCGGCCAGGCCGCACACGATGCCCGCGATGACGAACGAGATGGCGACGGCGGGGCCGGTGGTGGTCTGCGCGACCTCGCCGGTGAGCACGAAGATGCCGGTGCCGATGATGACGCCGACGCCGAACACGGTGAGGTCGAGCCCGGAGAGGTTCTTCTTGAGCTGGTGCTCGGGCTCCTCGGTGTCGGCGATGGAGTCCTCGACGCTCTTGACGCGCCAGCGATCGGTGACGGCCATGTGCGTTCCCCCTGCCCTGCTTGTTGATCACGTGTGGTGTGCGGAGCGTGCCACGCGTCACCGACAACCGCTCCTCGACCGGCCCTCCGCGCCGGCGGGCCTACGCTCGCCGTCGACCGTGCCGCGGAGGAGAGACATGACCAGCACCGACCGTCGGCCACCCCAGCCGCGCCCCCGACACGTGCCCGGGCCTGCAGGTGCCCCGCTCCACCCCGCCCCGCAGCGCCCCGACGGCGCGCCCGTCGTGGGCTGCGGGGTGTACGTCGAGGGCCGGCGAGTGCCCGACGTGCACCCCGACGACGCCCTGCGCACCGCCCGCGAGCGCGACGGCTTCGTCTGGCTCGGGCTGCACGAGCCCACCGACGCCGAGTTCGAGTCGATCGCCGAGGAGTACGGGCTGCACCCGCTGGCCGTGGAGGACGCCGTCTACGCCCACCAGCGGCCCAAGCTCGACCGGTACGACGACGGGCTGTTCGTCGTCCTCAAGACCACCACCTACGTCGACCACGGCGAGCTCACCGCCACCAGCGAGGTCGTCGACACCGGGGAGGTCATGGTCTTCCTCGGCGACCACTTCGTCATCACGGTGCGGCACGGCGCGCACGGCGGGCTCGCCGAGCTGAGGCGCCGCCTCGAGCAGCAGCCCGACCTGCTCTGCCACGGTCCCTCGGCGGTGCTGTACGCCGTCGCCGACCTCGTGGTGGACCACTACGTCGAGGTCGCCGCGGCCATGGAGGAGGACGTCGACGAGCTCGAGGCCTCGGTCTTCTCCCCCGACCGCACCGACGACTCCCAGCGGCTCTACCAGCTCAAGCGCGAGCTGATGCAGCTGCGCCGTGCGGTCACCCCGCTCGACCTCCCGATGCAGGCGCTCACCGACCGGCAGGGCGAGATCGTGCCGAAGGAGATGCGCTCCTACTTCCGCGACGTCCAGGACCACGTGATCCGCGTGCGCGACCAGATCGCCGCGCTCGACGAGCTGCTCGGCTCGATCCTGCAGGCGTCGCTGGCCCGCACCTCGCTGTCGGACAACGAGGACATGCGCAAGATCTCGGCGTGGGCCGGCATCATCGCCGTCCCCACCGCGATCGCCGGCATCTACGGCATGAACTTCGAGTACATGCCCGAGCTGACGTGGCACCTGGGCTACCCGCTGGTGCTCCTGGTGATGGCACTGGCCTGCGGCCTGCTCTGGCGGGCCTTCAAGCGCAGCGGCTGGCTGTAGCCACGGCGTCCTCCGCCGGCGGGGGGGTATCGGAAGCTCCACCCTGCCGATCCACCCCGCGGGACGGGGAGAAGCTTCCGATACGCCCGGTTGTGGATGGGGGTGCGCTGTCCACAGATGTGCGACGGCGCATCCATACCTCGTCCAGTCGGGTCAACCTGCGCGGGTGACCGACCACGACTGGCGCGCCCGCATCGATGCTCTGCTCCGCCGACAGCACGGCCTGGCGACGCGGCAGGACCTGCTCGCGGTCGCGCCGGCGGGCATCGTCGACAACCACATCGCCAGCGGGCGGCTGCAGCGCGTCTTCCCGCACGTCTACACCGCGCGGGGCAACCCCGCTGCCGGGGACCGCCGCCTGCGCGCAGCGGTGATGTGCGCAGGCGGGCTGGCGGTCCTGAGCCACACCACGGCGCTCGCCGTGCACGGGGTGCGCGACCACGCCGGCCCCGTGCACGTGACCATCGACGAGACCCGGCGGCGGGCCGGCTCCCGGGACCTCGTCGTGCACCGCCGCGTCGACCTGGCCGATGCGGACCGCTGCACCGTGCGGGCTCTTCCCGTGACGTCGCTGCCCGACGCCCTGGTCGACGCCTGGCCCCTGCTCCCGCGAGCCGAACGGAGACCGACGCTCGTCCGCGCCGCCCGTGACCACCACATCGAGGCCGACGCGCTCCGACGGGCGGCCGCGCGTCGGCCCAACCTGGGTGGCCACCGCGAACTCGTCCTCGCCGTCGACCTCGTGGCCGACGGCGTGCAGAGCGAGCTCGAGGCCCTCGGCGTCCTGAAGGTCTTCCGGCACCGGTCCCTCCCCCGCAGCCGCGGTCAGCTCGCCTTGGCCTGCCCGGACGGCGTCACCCGCCACCTGGACCGGGCCTGGGAGGAGGCGATGCTCGCCGTGGAGCTGGACGGCGCGGCCTTCCACACCTCCCCCGCGGATCGGCAGCGCGACCTGCACCGCGATGCCGTCCTGGCGTCGATGGGCTGGCTGGTGCTGCGGTTCACCTACGCCGAGGTGCTCCGCGACCCCGACGGCGTGCGGGGGAAGGTCCTGGCCGTGTACCGGACGCGGGTGGCCCAGCTGCAGTCAGCCTGACCCACCTGACCACCCGGGGTATCGGAAGCTGCACCCTGCCGATCCGGCCCGTTCACCGGGGTAGGGCTTCCGATACCCCGACGGGGGCGGGGGCGGGGCGGGAGCGGGGGCGCCGCCGGGGGCGGGGCGGGGTCAGCCGGGCTTGGCGGCGACGACGGCGTCGAAGACGGTGCGCTTGGGCAACCCGGTGCGGGTGGCCACCGCGCGGATGGCGTCCTTGCGGGTCTCACCCGCCGCCTCCTCGCGGGCCACCTCGGCGGCGAGGTCCGCGGCGGTCATCTCGACCGGTCCGGCGGGTGCACCGGCGACGACCAGTGTGATCTCCCCCCGCACCCCCTCGGCGGCCCAGGTGGCCAGCGACCCGAGGGTGCCGCGCACGACCTCCTCGTGGGTCTTGGTCAGTTCACGGCACACCACGGCGGGCCGGTCCTCGCCCAGTTCGGCCGCGGCGTCGGCGAGGGCGTCGGCCAGCCGGTGCGGGGACTCGAAGAAGACCATCGTGCGGGGCTCGGCGGCCAGGGCGGCGAACCAGGTGCGGCGCCCCCGGCGGGGCAGGAAGCCCTCGAAGCAGAACCGGTCGCAGGGCAGCCCGCTGACCGCGAGGGCGGTGGTCACCGCCGACGGCCCGGGCACCGACGTCACCTCGATGCCGGCCTCGACCGCCGCCCGCACCAGCGTGTAGCCGGGGTCGCTCACGGAGGGCATGCCGGCGTCGGTCACCAGCAGCACGGTCTGGCCCGCCTCCATCGCCGCCACCAGGCCCGGCAGCCGGGAGACCTCGACCGTCTCGTGGAAGGTGACGACCCGGCCGGTGAAGGTCACCTCGAGGTCCTGGGCCAGCCGGTGCAGGCGCCGGGTGTCCTCGCAGGCCAGCACGTCGGCGGTGGCCATCGCCTCGCGCAGCCGGGGGCCCACGTCCCCCGGCCGGCCCAGGGGCGCACCGCCCAGCACCAGTCGTCCCGTCACACCACGACACTGCCACGGCCCCCGTGCAGGGGCCCGGTGCGAGCCTGCGAGTGCCGGGGGGCACGGGGGTCCTCTGTCTACGCTGACGCCCATGGCGGTGCTGGCTCCCGAGCGCAGGGACGACGAGGCGCCGCCGGCACCCCGCCGCCGGGCACCGCGGCGCCCGGCCCGCCAGCTCACCCCGCCGCTGCCCACCGACCGGTGGCTGTCGTGGGTGCTGGCCCTGGCACTGGGCGCGATCACGTTCGTGAGCCGGCTCTGGGACCTCTCCTACCCCTCCGACCTGCTCTTCGACGAGGCGTACTACCCGCCCGAGGCGAACGAGGTCCTCGAGTGGGGCCACGAGTACAACCGCGGCTACACGTTCATCGTCCACCCGCCGCTGGGCAAGCTGCTCATCGCCGGGGGCATCAAGGCCTTCGGCTACGACAGCTTCGGGTGGCGCTTCCCCAGCCTGGTCGCGGGCACCGTCGCGGTGGTCGTGCTCACCCGGCTGGCCCGCCGGCTCACCGGGTCCACCCTGCTGGGGCTGGTCGCCGGGCTGCTGATGGCGCTCGACGGCTTCGCCTTCACGGTGGGCCGCATCGGCCTGCTCGACGTCTTCCTGCAGATGTTCGTCATCTGCGCGGTGGCCTGCCTGGTGGTCGACCGCGACCGGGTGCGCGCCCGGGTGCGGGCGCACGCCGACGCCGCGGCCGGGTTCGCGCTCGGGCCGCGGGGCTGGCGCCTGGCCGCCGGTGTGCTGTTCGGCTGCGCCGCGGCGGTGAAGTGGTCCGGGGTGTACTTCCTGGCGTTCTTCGCCGTCCTCAGCCTGTTCTGGGAGCGTGCCGCCTGGCGCGAGGCGGGCGTCCCGAGCCCCACCCGCACGACCCTGCGCCGCGGGCTGCCCGGTGCGGTCTGGGCGCTGGGGCTGCTGCCCGTGCTGACCTACCTGGCCACCTTCACCGGGTGGTTCCGCGGCGAGAACGCGCAGGGCAGGCACTGGGCCGACCAGAACCCCGACACCGACTGGCCGTGGATCCCCGGCCCGCTGCGCTCGCTGTGGCACATGCACGGCGAGTGGCTCACCTTCCACAACGGCCTGTCCACGCCGCACCCGTGGGAGTCCGGCCCGTGGTCGTGGCTGGTCGACGGGCGCCCGATCCTGCTGTGGAACCCGCAGGGCCTCACCGACGCCGACGGCGGGCAGGTCGTCCGCTACATCCTCATGGTCGGCACGCCCACGCTCTGGTTCGCCTTCGCCCCGGCCATGCTCTGGTTGCTGTGGCGCATCGTCGCCCGCCGCGACCCGGCGGCCCTCACCGTCGCCGTCGGCATCGCCGCGGGGTGGCTGACCTGGTTCGTCAACCTCGAGCGCACCATGTTCATCTTCTACATGGCACCGGTGCTGCCCTTCTTCGTGCTGGCCGTGACGCTGGCGCTGCAGGACGTCATGGGCCGGCAGCGGGGCCCCGACCGCGACCCGCCGCTGCGCCGCCAGCTCGGCCTGGGCGCGGTGGCCTTCTACCTGGCCGTGGTCGCCATGACGTTCGTCTTCTTCTACCCGGTGCTCACCGGCCAGCCCCTCTCCTACGACGAGTGGGTGCAGCGCATGTGGTTCCCGTCCTGGTTCTGAGGTTGCCCGTTCCATAGTTGCGTTGTACAACTGACGTGTGGACATCGACCGCACCGAGCTGGCCGCGCGCCTGGACGACGTCGTCGTCGGGCTGCGACAGGTGACCGCCAGCCGCAGCGACCTCAGCCTCACGGCCGCCGCAACCCTGGCGACGCTGCAGCGCTCGGGCCCGGCCCGGTTGACCGAGCTGGCCGTCGCCGAGGGCATCAGCCAGCCCTCGATGACCGCCCTCATCGCCCGGCTCGCCGGGCAGGGGCTGGTCGACCGCGCGGCGGACCCCACCGACGGCCGGGCCGTCGTCCTCAGCCTCACCGGTGCCGGCGCCGACCTGCTGGCCCGGCGCAGCGCCCAGCGGGCGGCCCGGCTGGCCGACCCGCTGGCGCACCTCGACGACGACGACGTCGCCCGCATCGCCGACGCGCTGCCCGCCCTCACGCGGCTGGCCGGCGTCCTCCAGCACTGATCCCGCACCGAACCCCAGAACCCGCACCCCGGAGGTGACCTGGTGAGCGCACACGGCGCGACCAGCGAGAAGAACACCCTGTTCGCCCAGCCGAAGGCCGTCTACGCGGTGGCCTTCGCCTGCGTCGTCAGCTTCATGGGCATCGGCCTCGTCGACCCGATCCTGCCCGCCCTGTCCAGCCAGCTCGACGCCACGCCCAGCCAGGTGACGCTGCTGTTCACCAGCTACCTGGTGGTCACGGCGGTCGCGATGCTCGGCACCAACTGGGTGTCCAGCCGGCTGGGCGCCAAGAAGACCCTCATCGCCGGGTTGGCGATCATCGTGGTGTTCGCCGCCCTGGCGGGCCTGAGCGACTCGGTCGGCGGCATCGTCGGCTTCCGCGCCGGCTGGGGGCTGGGCAACGCCCTGTTCATCGCCACCTCGCTGGCGGTCATCGTGGCCAGCGCATCGGGCGGGTTCGCCGGCGCGATCGTGCTCTACGAGGCCGCCCTCGGGCTCGGCATCGCGGCCGGGCCGCTGGTCGGCGGGCTGCTGGGCTCGGTCAGCTGGCGGGGCCCGTTCTTCGGCGTCTCGGCGCTCATGGCCGTCGCACTCATCGCGACCGTCGTCCTGCTCGACGCGACCCCCAAGCCCGCCCGGCCCACCCCGCTCTCGGCGCCGCTCAAGGCCCTGCGGCACCGCGGCCTGCTGACGATGGCCGTCACGGCCCTGCTCTACAACTGGGGCTTCTTCACCATGCTCGGCTACGCCCCGTTCCCGATGGAGCTCTCGGCGATCCAGCTCGGGTTCGTGTTCTTCGGGTGGGGCCTGCTGGTGGCGCTGTTCTCCGTGGTCGGCGCACCCCGGCTGCAGGCCCGGTTCGGCACGGCCCGCAGCCTGTACGGCGCGCTCGGGCTGTTCGCGGTGATCCTGCTGCTCATCGGCCTGTTCACCGACACGAGGTGGGCCCTGGTCGCCTGCGTCGTCGCTGCCGGCATCCCGATCGGCATCAACAACACCCTCATGACCCAGGCGGTCATGCTGGTCAGCCCGGTCGAGCGGCCGGTGGCCTCGGCGGCCTACGGCTTCGTGCGGTTCCTCGGCGGCGGCCTGGCCCCGTTCGCGGCCGGCAAGCTGGTGGAGTCCTTCGACGTCCACGTGCCGTTCCTGCTGGGTGCGGTGACCGTCGCCGTGGCCGTCGGCGTGCTGGCGACCGGCCACCGCATGCTCGAGCAGGCCGACGCCGGCCTCGACGAGGACGGCCACCCCGCGACCGACCACGGCCGACCCGAGGACGTCGCCGGTGAGGTGGCCGACGAGTTCGGCGGCGCACCGGCCGCGATCGACGCCGAGGTCGAGGCGGAGCTCGCGCACCGTCGCTGAGGACGTCGCCGAGCGCCCCCGGGTCCGCACGGACCCGGGGGCGCTCTAGCGTGCGGCCATGGACACTCCCCACCGCATCACGACCGGTGTCGACGGCGACGTCTGGCGGGTGGTGCTGGACCGCCCCGACGCCGGCAACGCGATCGACCTGGCGCTGGCCGACGCCCTGGTCGCGGCCCTGGCCGACCGTCCCGCGAGCACCCGCGCGGTGCTGCTGCTGGGCAACGGCCCCCGCTTCTGCGTGGGCGGCGACGTCGCGGGGATGGCCGCCGCGGAGGACCGGCCCGGGTTCATCGGCGCACTGGCCGACCGCTGGCACGACGCCGTCCGGGCCGTGGTCGAGGCGCCGGTGCCGGTGGTCGCCGGCGTGCAGGGCGCCGTGGCCGGCGCCGGCGTCGGCCTGGTGGGCGCCTGCGACCTGGTGGTCTGCGCCCGGTCGACGAAGATCCGGCCGGCCTACGGCGCGATCGGCCTGTCGCCCGACGGTGGCACGTCCTGGGCCCTGGCCCGCACCCTCGGCGCCCCGCGCGCCCTGGAGCTCATGCTCACCGACGGCACCCTGACCGCGGCCCAGGCGCACGAGGCCGGGCTGGTGGCCCGGCTCGCCGACGACGAGTCGCTCGCCGAGGCCGCCACCGCGCTGGCCCACCAGGTCGCCGCGGGACCGGTGCGGGCGATGGTGCGCACCCGGGGGCTGGTGCGCCGGGCTGCCACCACCTCGTTGTACGACCAGCTCGACGAGGAGGCGCGGCTGATCGTCGAGTCGGCCGAGGACGCCGAGGCGGCCGAGGGCATCGCCGCGTTCGCCGAGAAGCGGGCGGCGGACTTCCGGAACGCCCCGTAGAACGCGTCAGGCCGGGCCCGAGGGCCCGGCCTGACGGTGCGGGTGGAGCTGAGGGGATTCGAACCCCTGGCCTTCTCATTGCGAACGAGACGCGCTACCAACTGCGCCACAGCCCCTTGCGCACGACAGCTTACCGCCTCGCCGCCGCGCTGCCGCGGAGGGTCAGCCGGTGGCCGCCCGCGGCGTGTACGTGTCGATGTCGGCGAAGCCGATGTCGTCGTCGTCCAGACCGACCACGGCGCTGTGCTGCCAGCCGGCGGCCGCGGGCACCCCGTGCGAGGGGGCCACGACGCGGCCGGGGCGCAGCGGGTGGACCGGGGCCAGCGGGGCGCTGTGCACGGGCACCGAGGGGGCGGCCGCGGCTGCCGGGCGCGGCGCGGGACGGGCCGCGGGACGGGCCGGGCGGGCGGCGAGCCGGGTCCGGCGGCGGGCGGCGGCCCGGCGCTCCCGCTCGGCGGCGGCCCGGGTGACCATCAGGTAGCCGACGACGGCGAGGTCGAGCAGCACCTGCGGCGCCCACAGCCAGGAGCGGTAGGTCAGCGCGCCGACCAGCACCAGGACGGCCAGCGCCACGAGCCCGGCAAGGGTGCGACGGCGCAGCGCGTGGACGTCGACCACCAGCTCACCGGTGCGGTAGAGCTGCTCGCGGTCGACGGTCACCCGCTCGGTGTCGGCGTGCACGACGGGGTCGACGACGCGGCGACGGCGCAGCGTGCGACCAGCGCCCACGGCACCCACAGCACCTGCACGGGCCGGTGCTGCGTCGCCGCGGGTGACCACCATCGGCACCAGCACCACGAACCACAGCACGACCAGAGCGGCCAGCAGCACACCCGATCCCATCGCGAACCACCCCATCCCTGGCATCCCGCGTGTGCGGCGCCGATCCCTGGCGCCACACGAGTCACACGGGTCACTCGAGTGGGCACGTTAGGGCGCGCACTCCCCCGTGCGGGGGAGGCGCACCGGGACGTGCCCGTGTCGTGTCGCGCCGCACCGGCGTGTCGCGGCTGTCGGCGTGTCGGTCAGGACTGCGCTGACCGTCGCAGGTGCGCGACCACCCCGGCGGGGTGGTCGTCGGCGAGCAGCGCGTAGCCCTTGTGGTCGCGCCACGCGCCGTCGATGTCGAGGTACGAGCGGAAGAGTCCTTCCTCGCGGAAACCCAGTCGCTCTACCAATCGGCAGCTGCGGGCGTTCTCGGGACGTACGTCGGCCTGGATCCTGTGCAGACCCACCGGACCGAACGCGTGGTCGCACGCCATGGCCACCGCCAGGGACGCGATCCCCTGCCCCGCAGCGGCCCGGTCGATCCAGTACCCGACGTGCGCCGACCGCAGCGCGCCGCGCACCACGTTGTCCAGGGTGACCTGCCCGACCAGCCGGTCGCGGTGCCGGACGGCGAAGGGCAGCGTCAGCCCCAGCCGGGCCCGCCGGTCGGTCGCGCGGCGCATGCCGCGGTAGACCGTCGGGGTGTGCCGGGCGGCCCACGCGACGGGGGCCGAGGGCTCCCAGGGGGTCAGCCAGTCCTCGTTCTCCTGCCGCAGCCGCGACCAGGCCTGCGCGTCGGACCGGCGCAGCGGGTGGAGCACGACGTCGCCCTCGCGCAGCTCCGCGGGCCACCCGGGGTGCAGCGCGGGGTCACCCCAGAGGGGGGCCAGCTCAACCGCCCAGCAGCATGGGCATGACCGTCACCAGGCCGCCGGGGGCGACCTCGGTGACGTCCTCGTCGATGACGACCAGGCAGTTGGACCGGGCGGTGCGGGCCAGCGCGGCGTCGTGGCCGCTCTCGCCGCCGCCGACCGGCTCGACGACGTAGCCGCCGTCGGGGTGGCGCATGACCTGGCCGTGCAGGTACTGCCGGTAGCCCAGCGGGGACAGCAGCTGCTGGGCCGACACGGCCTGCACCGTGCGGCGGAACAGCTGCCGCTTGCCGAGCATGAGCCGGATGGCCGGGCGCACGAACACCTCGAAGGCCACCAGCGCGGCGGCCGGCTCGCCGGGGATGCAGATGACCGGCACGCCGTCGCGGCCCAGCCGCCCGAAGGCCTGGATCGCGCCGGGGTGCATGGCGACCTGCGCGAAGGTGACCTCGCCGAGCTGGGCCAGTGCCTCCTGCACGAGGTCGAACCCGCCGCCGGCGAACGTGCCGGCGATGAGCACGACGTCGCTGCGCAGCAGCTGGCTCTCCAGCAGCTCGACCAGCTTGCGCCGGTCGCGCGGCACGATGCCCGAGCGGTAGGCGTCGGCCCCGGCGTCGCGGGCGGCCGCGGCCAGGGCGTAGCTGTTGACGTCGACGACCTGCCCGGGCCCGGGGGTGGTGCCGACGTCGACGAGCTCGTCGCCGGCGCACAGCACGGCGATGCGCGGGCGCGGGTGCACCAGCACCCGGTCGCGGCCGACGGCGGCCAGCAGGCTGATCTGCGCCGGGCCGATGGGGCTGTTGAGCGCCACCGCGGTGTCGCCGACGGCGACGTCGTCCCCGGTGTGCCGCACGTAGGTGCCGGGCGCGAGCTCGGCGTGCACGCCGACGTGCGCGGCGCCGCCGTCGGTCCAGACGGTCGGGACGACGACGTCCGCGCCGACCGGGAGCATCGCCCCGGCCGCCACGCGGTGCGCCAGCCCGGGCCCGATGGCCGACTGCTCGGACGGGCCGGCGACGCTCTCCCCCACCACGGCCAGGCCGACCGGGTCCTCGGGGGTGGCGCCGATCGTGTCGACCGAGCGGGCGGCGTAGCCGTCGAGGGCGGCCTGCTCGAAGCCGGGGAGGTCGCGGCTGCTCACCACGTGCTCGGCGCAGAGCAGGCCCTGCGCGTCGAGCACCGCGAGCTCGATGGGGTCGGGGGTCGGCGCGGCGGCCAGGATGAGGTCCAGGTGCTGCTCGACCGTGCGCACCACGGGGACGGCGGCCTCGAAGGAGTCGGTGGCCGGGTCGGTGCGGCCGAGCCCGGGCAGCTCGTCCCGGTCCACCTGCACGGTGGCGTGGCCGGTGACCGTGCGGGTGCCGGTGATGGCCTGGGTGGGCTGCGGACCCACCGCGGCGGGCGTGCCGGTGCCCAGGTCGAGCGCGGTGGTCTCCCGGGTGCCCCGGAACCATCCCCGCGGCTTGTCCTCCGTCATGCCCACCACCGTCACCACCGCCGTCCTGGTCCGCAGCGCACGAGACGTGCCGCCCGGCCCACGATGGTGCCCGTTGCGGAGGCCTGGTCAGGCCTGCGACGCGCCCTCGGGTGCAAGGTCACCGACGAAATCGCGCAGCCAGGGCCGCAGTGCCGGGCCGAGGTCCTCGCGCTCGACGGCCAGCCGGATGACCGCCTTGAGGTAGTCGAGCTTGTCGCCGGTGTCGTAGCGGCGGCCGGAGAAGACCACGCCGTGCACGGGGACGCCCTGCTCGAGCAGCGCCAGGATGGCGTCGGTCAGCTGGATCTCCCCACCACGGCCGGGCGGCGTGCTCCGGATGGCCTCGAAGATCTCGGGCGCCAGCACGTACCGGCCGATGATGGCCAGGCTGGACGGCGCCTCCTCGCGCGGCGGCTTCTCGACCATGCCGGTGATGCGCACGACCTGGTCGCCTTCGCCGGCGTCGGTCTGCGGGGCGTCCTCGATGGCCACGCAGCCGTACTTGTCGATGTTCTCGGGCCCGACGTCGAGCAGGGCGACGACGCAGCCGCCGTGCTCGGCCTGCACGGCGAGCATCTGCTCGAGCAGCAGGTCGCGCTCGTCGATCAGGTCGTCGCCGAGCATCACCGCGAAGGGCTCGTCGCCGACGAAGGAGGCCGCCTGCAGGACGGCGTGGCCCAGGCCCTTGGCCTCGCCCTGCCGCACGAAGTGCACCTGCGCGACGTCGGTGGAGGCGGCGACGGCGTCGATGCGCGCCTGGTCGCCCTTCTTCTCCAGGGCGGCCTCGAGCTCGGGGGTGCGGTCGAAGAAGTCCTCGATGGCGGCCTTGCCGCGGCCGGTGACCATGAGCACCTCGGTCAGGCCGGCGCGGGCGGACTCCTCGACGATGTACTGCAGCGCCGGCCGGTCGACCACCGGCAGCAGCTCCTTGGGCACGGCCTTGGTGGCCGGCAGGAACCGCGTGCCCATCCCTGCGACGGGGATGACGGCCTTGCGGGCGGGACGACGGTTCGTCGGGCTCGACATGGGGCGACCCTAACTAGGCTGGGACCGTGGGCGCCTCCCCCGAGCTGGTGAGCCCCAAGACGGCCCTGCGCACACGGCTGCTGGCCTCCCGCGCCGCCCGCTCCCCCGTCGAGCGCTCGGCCGCCGCCCGGGCACTGTGCGCCCACCTGCGGCCGCGCCTGGTCGAGGCCGCCGGCACCGTCGCCGGGTACGTGCCCGCAGCGGAGGAGCCCGGCGCCGGTGAGCTGGTCGGTGCCCTCGGGGCCGGGGCGCTGTTGCCGGTGGTGCCACCGACCGGCCGGGTGCTGGCGTGGGCGCGGGCGACCGGGGAGCTGGCCCCGGGCCGGTTCGGGCTGCTCGAGCCGGTGGGGCCGCGCCTGCCGCCGGAGGCGCTGGCCACGGCGTCGCTGGTCGTCGTACCGGCGCTGGCGGTGGGACGCGACGGATCACGGCTGGGCCGGGGGGCCGGCTTCTACGACCGCGCCCTGCTGCACGCCGCGCCGGACGCCGTCCTGGTGGGCGTGGTGTTCGACGAGGAACTGCTGCCGTCGGTCCCCACCCAGCCGCACGACGTCCGCCTGCACGCGGTGGTCACCCCCTCCCGCGGCTGGCTGGACCTCGGGGTGGCCGCACATCCCTGACGGTGGCCGGCCGTCCCGTCGGCCGGCCACCGTGCGGGACGTCGGGCCACCCCCGCGGCTGCCCCGTCAGCCGCCGCCGAGGAGGGGGACGTCGGAGACCAGGCTGATGTGGGCGGCCATCGCGGCGGCCGCGGCGTCGGGGTCACCGGCGCGGATGGCCTCGGCGATCGCCCGGTGGCCCTCCAGCGACCGGTGCGGCCTGCCCTCCTGGGCGAGGGACTCGATGCGGGAGTCGCGGATGCGGTCGGCGATCTCGGCCATGAAGCGGGCCAGCAGCGCCGAGTGCCCGGCGGCGGTGACCGCGGCGTGGAACCGCTCGTCGCCGGCCACCCCGCGCCCCCCGGCGGCGACGTCGGCGCCCATCGCGTCGAGCGCGGCGTCGAGCTCGGCGAGGTCGGCGTCGGTGCGCCGGCGCGCGGCCAGCCCGGCCAGCCGCACCTCCAGCGCCTCGCGGGCCTCGATCACCGCACCCAGGTCCTCCCGGCGGGCATCGAGGGCGGCCAGCACCGACTCCGGCCTGGGCGCGGTGAGCAGCACGGTGCCGTCGCCGTGCCGGACGGCGACCACCCCGGTCACCTCGAGCGCGACCAGCGCCTGGGCGAGCGTGGCCCGGCTGACCCCGAGGGAGGCGGCGAGCTCGCGCTCGGCCGGCAACCGGTCACCGGGCCCCAGCCCGGCGGACGCCGCCCAGGTGAGCAGCTGGTGCACCACCTGCTCGTAGAGCCGGTTGCGGCGCAGCGGACCCGGACCCACCGGCACCTCCTTGACAGGGACGTCGTGACTGGTGCCACACTATCGCCGGTCCAGTGGCCAGTCCACTGAGCCAACGGCGCCGAGGTGCCGCTCCCGACCGGTACGAGCACGATCCGAGCACAGCCGACGCACAGCCGGCCCCCGACGACGTGGGAGAAGACCGTGTCACCCGAGATCATCTCGATCCTGGCGCTGGTGGCGATCTTCGCGATCGCCACCTTCCTGCCCATCAACATGGGCGCGCTGGCGTTCGTGGCCGCCTTCCTCGTCGGCACCCTCGCCGTCGGGATGACCACCGACGACATCATCGCCGGCTTCCCCGGTGAGCTGGTGCTGACGCTGATCGGCGTCACGTACCTGTTCGCCATCGCGCAGAACAACGGCACGGTCGACCTGCTGGTGCGCGGCGCGGTGAAGCTGGTGGCCGGCCGGGTGGCGCTGATCCCCTGGATCATGTTCGCCGTCACCGGGGTGCTCACCGCCATCGGCGCCCTCGGCCCGGCGGCGGTCGCGATCATCGCCCCGATCGCGCTGGGCTTCGCCGCGAAGTACTCGATCAGCCCGCTGCTGATGGGCATGATGGTGATCCACGGCGCGCAGGCCGGTGGCTTCTCCCCGATCAGCGTCTACGGCGTCACGGTCAACAACATCGTCGCCGCCAACGACCTCCCGGGCAGCCCGCTGGCGGTCTTCCTGGGCAGCCTGTTCTTCAACCTGGCCATCGGCATCGTGCTGTTCCTCGTGTTCGGTGGCCGCAAGCTCGCCGGCCGCCGGGTCGGCGACGAGCCCGAGGTGACGCCGGCCGACGGGGACGCCGAGGTGAGCGGCCACGGCACGTCCGCCGGGTCGTCGGTCGACGTGCAGGCCCGCGCCGGCGTCACCGCCGAGCAGGTGCTGACGCTCGTCGGGCTCGCCGCCCTCGTCGTCCTGGCCCTGGTGTTCGACCTCGACATCGGCTTCGTCTCCATCACCATCGCCACCGTGCTCGCGGTGTTCTCCGCCGCCCGGCACAAGGGCGCGGTCATGCAGATCAGCTGGTCGACCGTGCTGCTCATCGCCGGCGTGCTGACCTTCGTGTTCGTGCTGCAGGAGGCCGGCACCATCGACTACGTCGGCGAGAGCGTCACCGGCATCGGCGCCCCGCTGCTGGTCGCGCTGCTGCTGGCCTACATCGGCGGCATCGTGTCGGCCTTCGCCAGCTCCACGGCGATCATCGGCGTCGCGATCTCGCTGGCCGTGCCGTTCCTGCTCGCCGGCGAGATCGGGGCGGTGGGCGTCGTCGTGGCGCTCTCGGTCGCCTCGACCATCGTCGACGTCAGCCCGTTCTCCACCAACGGCGCCCTGGTGCTGGCCAATGCCCAGGACGTCGACCGCGACCGCTTCTACAAGCAGATCCTCGGCTACTCGGGCGTCGTCGTCCTGGTCGGGCCGCTCCTGGCCTGGCTGGTCTTCGTCGTCCCCGGCTGGCTCTAGACACAGGAGAACCGCATGTCCGCAGGACCTCTCGACGGCGTGCTCGTCGTCGACCTCACCCGCGCCCTCGCCGGGCCGCACGCCGGCATGATGCTCGGCGACCTCGGCGCCCGGGTGATCAAGGTGGAGAACCCCGGCAGCGGGGACGACACCCGCGGCTGGGGGCCGCCGTTCGTCCAGCCCGAGGACGGCGACCGGGAGTCGACGTACTTCCTGTCGACGAACAAGAACAAGGAGTCGATCACCCTCGACCTCAAGTCCTCCGAGGACAAGGCCGTGCTGACCGAGCTGATCAGGCGCGCCGACGTGCTGCTGGAGAACTTCCGCCCCGGCACCCTGGCCCGCCTGGGCTTCGGCACCGACGTGCTCGCCGAGCTCAACCCGCGGCTGGTCACGCTGGCCATCAGCGGGTTCGGCCACGACGGGCCCGAGGGCGGGCGGGCCGGCTACGACCAGATCGCCCAGGGCGAGGCCGGCCTGATGTCGCTGACCGGCTCCGGGCCGGAGGACCCGCAGCGGGTCGGCGTCCCCATCGGCGACCTGCTGGCCGGCATGTACGGGGCCTACGGGGTGCTCGCGGCGCTGCTCGAGCGCGAGCGGACCGGCCGTGGCCAGGTCGTGCGGACGTCGCTGCTGGCCGCCGTCGTCGGCGTGCACGCCTTCCAGGGGACGGCGTGGACCGTCGGCGGCAAGGTCGGCCACGCGCAGGGCAACCACCACCCCTCCATCGCCCCGTACGGGCTGTTCCGGTGCGCCGACGGCGGCTCGGTGCAGCTGTCGTGCGGGTCGGAGTCGCTGTGGCGCAAGCTGTGCGCCGAGTTCGACCTGGACGCCGAGGCCGAGGGGCTGGCCACCAACGGCGAGCGGGTCGGCAACCGCGACCGCGTCATCGAGCTGCTGGAGTCCGCGTTCGCGCAGATCGACGCCGAGACGCTGCTGGCCCGGCTGTCCGCGGCCGGGGTCCCGGCGGGCAAGGTGCGCACGATCGACGAGGTCTACGCCTGGGACCAGACGCTCTCGCAGGGCCTGCTGGTCGACGTCGACCACCAGACGCTGGGGAAGGTCCAGCTGCCCGGGCCGCCGCTGCGGTTCTTCGCACCGTCGACCGACGGCGAGACCGAGACCACCCGGCGGGAGCACACCGCTCCCCCGGTGCTGGGCGCCGACGGCGACGCGATCCGTGCGTGGCTGACCTCGTGAGCACCCGCATGGACGCCCGCTCGCTGCGTGACCTCGTGCTGGACGCCGACTCCTGGGTCTCCTGGGACTCCCCCATCGGGCCGCGCGACGTGTCCGAGCAGTACGCCGCCGAGCTGTCGGCCGCGCAGGAGAAGTCGCGCCAGGACGAGGCGATCGTCACCGGCGAGGGCCGGCTGCGCGGCCGCAGGGTCGCCGTCGTGGCCGGTGAGTTCGGCTTCCTCGCGGGCTCGATCGGCGTCGCCACCGCCGAGCGCCTGATCCAGGCCATCGAGCGGGCCACCGACGAGGGCCTGCCGCTGCTGGCCGCGCCCGTCTCCGGCGGCACCCGCATGCAGGAGGGCACCGTCGCCTTCCTGCAGATGGTCGGCATCACCCAGGCCATCGCCCGGCACAAGGAGGCGGGCCTGGCCTACCTGGTCTACCTGCGCTCGCCCACGTTCGGCGGCGTGCTGGCCTCGTGGGGGTCGCTGGGCCACGTGACCATCGCCGAGCCCGGCGCCTCCATCGGCTTCCTCGGCCCGCGGGTCTACGAGTCCCTCTACGGGGAGAAGTTCCCCGAGGGCGTGCAGACCGCCGAGCACCTGCACGAGCGCGGGGTGATCGACGCCGTCGTGCCGCACGAGCAGCTCGCCGACGTCGCCGACCGGGCGCTGCGGGTGCTGTCGGCGCGGTCGACCTGGCACCGCGGGGCGGCCATCGCCGGCCCGGTGGAGGGCGACGGCACCGATGCCGACGACCCCGAGGACGGCCGCACCGCATGGGACGTCGTCACCGCCTCGCGGCGCACCGACCGGCCCGGCGTGCGGCGACTGCTGCGCACCGCGGCCACCGACGTCGTGGCGCTCAACGGCACCGGCGCGGGCGAGGCCGACCCCGGCCTGCTGCTGGCGCTGGCCCGGTTCGGCGGGGCGCCGTGCGTGGTGCTCGGCCAGGACCGACGCGGCCAGTCCCTCACCGCACCCCTCGGCCCGGCCGCGCTGCGCGAGGCCCGCCGGGGCATGCGGCTGGCCGCCGAGCTGCGGCTGCCGCTGGTCACCCTCATCGACACCCCCGGGGCGGCGCTGTCCAAGGAGGCCGAGGAGGGCGGGCTGGCCGGCGAGATCGCCCGTTGCCTGGCCGACCTCGTCGTGCTCAAGGCGCCGACCATCGCCGTCCTGCTCGGGCAGGGCACCGGCGGTGGGGCGCTCGCGCTCGTGCCGGCCGACCGGGTGCTCGCCACCGCGAACGGCTGGCTGGGTCCGCTGCCGCCCGAGGGCGCCTCGGCGATCGTGCACCGGGACACCACCCACGCCGGGGAGATGGCCGCGCAGCAGGGCGTGCGGGCCACCGACCTGTGGCGCGCGGGCATCGTCGACCGCGTGGTGCCCGAGCGGCCCGACGCCGCCGACGAGCCGGTGGAGTTCTGCGAGCGGCTGGGTCGCGTGCTGGCCGAGGAGTTGGCCGGGCTGCTCGGGCGCGACGACGTCGAGCGCATGCGCAGCCGGGCGTCGCGCTGGCGCCACCTGGGCCGCCGCGCCCGCTGACGCCCGCACGCCTGGCGTGCGGCGTGGATCGACCCGGTTGATCGACGTCCGTCCTGGCTCACCGACGCCGGTGAGCCAGGACGGACTCCGGCGGCCCCGCCGGCGTGGGGCAGGATCCCGGCATGGAGCGACCCGGGGTGCGACGCGTGCGGGCCGACCGCGGCGCCGAAGCACCGCCGGACGACGTCTGGCCGATGACCGTGCCCGCCGTCGCCCAGCTGTGGGCCGACGGCCTCGAGCTCGCCCCGGGCGCCACCGTGCTGGTGGGCGAGAACGCCTCGGGCAAGTCGACCCTGGTCGAGCTGCTGGCCCAGGCACTGGGCCGCAACCCCGAGGGCGGGTCAGCCAACGCACGGTTCGAGACCCGGCGCACCGAGCCCGACCCGCTGCCGCTGGTGGTCGAGCGGTCACCGGGTGCGCCCCGCTGGGCGTACCTGCTCCGGGACGAGACGATGCACGCCCTCCACGCCTACCTCGACGAGGGCCACTCGGCCCCGTTCAGGGTCCCGCCCTGAGCTCGCGAAGGGTGGGGGGAACGGGGTCCTTCTGGAGCCCGACGCCGCGCTCTCCTTCGCCGGGCAGCTCCGGTTGGTCGCGGGGCTGCTGCACCTGCTCGAGCAGGGCGCGCAGGTCGTCGTCGCCACGCATTCGCCGCTGGTGGCGGCGCTGCCCGGCGCGCGCATCCTGGAGGTCGGACCGTGGGGGCTGCGCCCCGCGGCCTGGGACGAGCTGGAGCTGACCGCGAACTGGCGGCAGTTCCTGGACCGCCCCGAGGGCTACCTGCGCCACCTGCGGTGAGGGCTCAGCGCCCCCGGCGCAGCGACTGGTCGGGGTCGAGCCGGTCCAGGACGGCGGTGAGCGCCTCGTCGAGCGCTGCGGCCTGGTCGGCGGTGAGCGCGTCGAAGAACCCCTCGCGGACGGCGGCCACGTGCCCGGGCGCGACCCGCCGCACGACGTCCCACCCCTCGTCGAGCAGCACGCAGACGTTGCCCCGGCCGTCGTCGGCGGACTTCTCGCGCCGCACCCAGCCACGCTCCTCCAGCCGGGCCACGGTGTGCGAGAGCCGGCTCTGCGACTGGTTCGCCGCGCGGGCCAGCTCGCTCATGCGCTGCCGGCGCTCGGGTGCCTCCGACAGCATGGCGAGCACGACGTAGGCGGGGTGGGTGAGACCGGCGTCGCGCTGCAGCTGGGCGTCCAGCGCCCGGGGCAGCAGCTCCGCCACGGCGAGCCACGTGCGCCAGGTGTGCTGCTGCTGGTCGTCGAGCCAGGTCGGTGCCACGGTCGGCACGGTAAGGGGGCCTCGTGGCCATCGCACCACCGGTGGCGCATCATTGGCAGTCGCCGGGCGAGAGTGCCAGCCCGGTTCGCACCGACGGAGGAGTCCAGCACCGTGCCCACCTACCAGTACGCCTGCACCAACCCCGAGACCAAGCACCAGTTCGAGGTGGTCCAGTCGTTCACCGACCCCGCGGTCGAGACGTGCCCCGAGTGCGGCGCCGCCGTGCGCAAGGTCTACGGCTCGGTGGGCGTGGTGTTCAAGGGCTCGGGCTTCTACCACACCGACAGCCGCGACTCGGGCAAGAAGTCCTCGACCTCCTCGTCCTCGAGCACGTCGAAGGAGTCGACCTCCAGCGGCGACTCCTCCTCGAGCTCCTCGTCGTCCACCTCCTCGTCCTCGAGCTCGTCCTCCAGCTCCACCTCGAGCCCGTCGTCCAGCTCGTCCTCGGGCTCGTCGAGCAGCTGAGGACCTAGCACGGCCGGCGGGCGGCCGCTCCCCGCCGTCCACACAGGGGTGCTCCGTCCACAGATGCAGGACGGGGTCTCCCCGCGGCGACGGCGCGGACGCACGCTCGACCAGTGCCCCTCCCCCACCTCCGGCGCCCGCGGCACCCGGCGCACACCGTGCGCCGGGTCGCCGCCGGCCTGCTCGCCGTCGCCGCCCTGGCCCTGGCCCTCCGGCCGGCTCCGCCCCCGTCGCCCGCCGCCCCGGCGACCGCCCCGGTCGTGGTCGCCGCGGCCGACCTGGCCGCCGGCGCGGTGCTCACCCCGGCCGACCTGGCGACGGCGGGCTGGCCGCCCGAGGTGCTGCCCGGCGGCGCCGTGGACGACCCGGCGGGGCTGGTCGGGCAGGTGCTCGCCTCCCCCCTGCGCCACGGCGAACCGGTGACCGACGCCCGCGTCGTGGGCCCCGGCCTGTGGTCCCAGGTACCGGCCGGCCAGGTGGCCGCGCCGGTGCGGCTGGCCGACCTGGCGGTGGCCGACCTGCTGCGCGCCGGGGACCGCGTCGACGTGCTGGTGACCGTCGACGGCGCAGGCACCGCGGTGGTCGCGGCCGGTGCGCTGGTGCTCGCCGTGCCCGGTCGGGGCGAGGCGTCGCCGCCGGGGCCGGCGGCGGGGCCGGGCGGCTCGGGGCTGCTGGTCCTGGCCGTCCCGGCCGAGGTCGCCGAGGGACTGGCCACGGCGACCAGCACAGGCACCCTCACCGTTACCCTCGGCCCGCCCTGAGCTCACAGCCGGGGCACCGACCACACCGGAGGATCAGCATGCTCAAGGGCTTCAAGGACTTCCTGCTCCGCGGCAACATCGTCGACCTCGCCGTCGCGGTCGTCATCGGCACCGCGTTCACCGTGCTGGTCACCCAGTTCACCGAGTCGTTCCTGACCCCCCTCATCGAGCTGGTGACCGGCGGGGGCGAGACGGGTGGGCAGTTCACGATCAACGGGGCGTCCTTCACCTACGGCGCATTCATCTCCGCGGTCATCACGTTCGTGCTCACCGCGGCGGTCGTCTACTTCGTGGTCGTCGTCCCGATGAAGAAGATCCTCGAGCGGCGCAAGCGGGGCGAGGAGGCGGGCCCGGTGGCCCCGACGCAGGTCGAGCTGCTGGTCGAGATCCGCGACCTGCTGCGTGCCCAGCAGGGCCAGGGCCCCGGCCACGACCCGTCGGGCCCCGGGACGACCGTCCTCCCCGGCCAGCTCTGAGGTTCCCCGCCGCACAGACGGCCGGCCCCCTCGCAGGGCCCCGGCGACCCGCGGAGCGGGTCGTGGGGGGCGAGGGGGTCCTTCTTCAGTCGCTGCCCCAGTGCGGGGGGCGGTCGGCGAGGTAGCGGGCGTCGTCGTCGGACGCCGGGCGGTCGGCCCGGTCGGTGTCCGGCAGCGGCTCGACGGTGGGCTCCGGTCCCGCCGTGGAGCCCGCGCCGGTGCCCGGGGACGTCGCCCGGCGCCGGGGCCGCATCGCCGGCGGGGCCGTGGGAGGTCGGTAGGACGTCCGCCCCACCGGTCGCAGCTCGCTGTCGTCCATGCCCGCGACGGTAGGCCGATGGTCAGGCGACCGGTCGGCCCAGCCCCTCGAGCACCTGGGCACCGGGCAGGGCCGCCAGCACCTCGCCCGGCACCAGCAGCTTGCTGCCACGGGTGCCCGAGCCCACCACCAGCAGGTCGGTGCCCGCCACGGCCGCGTCGACCAGCACCGGCCACGCCGGCGGCAGCCCGACCGGGGTGATGCCGCCGTAGGCCATGCCGCTCTCGGTCACCGCGACGTCCTGCGGGGCGAACGAGGCCTTCCGGGCGTCGAGGTGCTTGCGCACCAGGCCGTTGACGTCGGCGCGCGTGGTGGCCAGCACCAGGCAGGCGGCCAGCGTGGTCTCCGCACCCCGGCGGGCGGCCACCACCACGCAGTTCGCCGAGGCCTCGGCCGGCACCCCGTAGGCCTCGCTGAACGCGGCGGTGTCGGCCAGGTCGTCGTCGATGGCGGCCACCCACACCGGTCCGGTCGACCCGGCCAGCGCCGCCGCCACGGGTGGGGCGAGCAGGTCGGTGCGGTCGGCGGCGGGGACCCAGGCGAGCGTGCCCAACTGCGGTGCGGTCATGCCCCGATCGTGCACCCCGTCCGCGTGGGCCAGGATGGCGGGCGTGATCGGTCAGCTGCACTCCTACGTCATCGACGCCCCCGACGCGCACGCCCTGGCCACCTTCTACGCCGAACTGCTCGGCATGCAGGTGCAGGGCTCCCCCGGCGACGACTGGGTCGTGGTCAGCGGGCAGGGCTACCGGCTGGCCTTCCAGCAGGCGCCGGACCTGCAGCCCCCGCAGTGGCCCGACCCCGACCACCCGCAGCAGGCCCACCTCGACGTCCGGGTCGCCGACATCGATGTCGCCGAGCCCGCGGCCCTGGCGCTCGGGGCGAGGCGGTTGCCCGGCGCGGGCGGGGACTTCCGGGTCTACGCCGACCCGGCCGGTCACCCCTTCTGCCTGGTCTGGGACGCTCCGCTCCCACCCCCCACCGAGGAGCAGCGATGACCGAGCCCGACCTGTCGAGCGGCGGCGCCTTCCTCACCGCCACCGGCTTCGTCCCCGCCGAGATGACCGGCACCCGCGTGACCGGGGCCGTCGAGCTGGGCCCGGACCACCACACCCCCTGGGGCGTCGTCCACGGCGGCGTCTACGCCACGGTCATCGAGTCCGCGGCCAGCATCGGCGCGAGCGTGGCCGTGCAGGACCGCGGCCAGTTCGCGGTCGGGGTCAACAACCAGACCGACTTCCTGCGCCCCATGACCTCGGGTCGGCTCGACGTGCTCGCCGAGCCGGTGCAGCAGGGCCGCACCCTGCAGCTGTGGCTGGTCACCCTCACCCGGGCCGACGACGGCAAGGTCGTCGCCCGCGGCCAGGTGCGCCTGCAGAACGTCCCGCTACCCGGCTGACCCAGGAAGTGTCGGACCCCGGTGCCACCCTCACCGCACCCGACTCCCCGGAGGCACCCGTGACGCTCGCCCGCGAACTCGACGACCTGCTCGGCACCCTCGCCGAGCACCGGTGGTTCCTGCGCCGCACGGCGGAGGGGCTCGACGACCAGCAGGCCCGGCTGCGCACCGGTGCCAGCGAGCTGACCGTGGGCGGCACCATCAAGCACTGCGTCGCCCAGGAGCGGATCTGGACCGACTTCCTGGTCCGGGGCGCCGTCGCGCACGACCTGCCGCCCGATGCGTTCGGCGCCCAGTTCGTGCTGCGCCCCGACGAGACGCTGGCCGGGGTGCTCGCCGAGCAGGAGCAGGTCGCCGCGGCAACCGAGGCGCTGGTGCGCTCGTTCGACGACCTCGACACCGACATCGCGCTGCCCACCGCCCCGTGGTTCCCACCCGGCGCCCGGTGGTCGCGGCGCAAGGTGCTCCTGCACCTGCTGGCCGAGCTCGCGCAGCACTCCGGGCACGCCGACGTCGTCCGGGAAGGCATCGACGGCGCCAAGACCATGGGGTGAGTCAGACGGCGGCGGGGTCGAGCACGACGCGGAACAGGGCGCGCGGGTCCTGCATGGTCGCCGGCGGGCGCACGGCCGAGCGGGGCACCACGACGTCGAACCGGGCCGGCCGCCGGTGCGGCAGCAGCTCCTTGCCCGCGTAGGCGTAGTCCCCGGTCACCTCGCCGAGCAGCAGACCCGATCCGCCGCCGACCGGCACGGCCACCCGGTCACCGGGCTGCACCTCGTCCAGGAAGGTCGACAGCTGGCGCAGGTCCTTGGCCGGACGCTTGCCGGTGAGCTCGTGGGCCAGCCCGCGCAGGGCGGCCAGGTCGAGCCCGGTGGCGTCGACGTCGACCCCAGCCTGCGTGCCCAGGCCCACCACCCCGGTGGCCAGCGCGGCGCCCAGCTCGGGGTGCGCCCGGGGCCGCACCACCCACACCGGCACCCCGTCGGGCGCGGGTCCGGGCGGCACGTCGTCGGCCGGCGGCCACACGTAGTCGAGGTCGTCGGGGTCGCCGGCGAACAGCGAGGCGTAGGTGGCCGGCTCCTTGCCCAGCAGCTTCGAGCGGTGGGACAGGTGCACGGCCTCGTCGCCCAACCAGCTGGGCAGCTCGCCGGCCGCACCGAGCTCGGCCTGCGTCCCCACCCCGGGCGCGAACTCCTCGATCTGCGCGGCGGTCGAGTCGGCGAACCCGCGGGCGACCCACTCGGCGGCCATGTCCAGGCCGTACCGCACCAGCGCCGGGGTGCGGCCGCGCCACATCACCACCGCCGGGTGCGTCGTCCAGCCGTAGTCGGGCAGCTCGAGCGCGCGCAGGATCTGCAGCGTCTCGACGCGCTGCTTGCCCAGCCGCGGGGCGTCGAGCAGGCGGGCACTGCCGGCGAAGTCGGCGACGGGGAGGAAGGTCTGCACCGGGTCCAGTCTGGGTCAGTCGAGGTCGTCCAGCGCGGTGAGCGCCTGCTCCCACCGGGCCCGGCGCTGGTCGTGGGTCTGCTCCCACCACTTCTCGCCGCGTTCGCCCAGGCCGGTCTTGGCCAGCTGCACGCGGGCCCGCGCCGCGGCCACCGCCTCGTCGTCCCCCTTCGCCGCACGCACCCCGCTGCGGCCGACGCCCAGGTGGTGCAGCAACCGCTCGCGGACGTCGTCGGGCAGCTCCGGGTCCTGCGCCCGCCACCGCCGCCCGTCGACGACGATCCACCGGCCGTCCTCGGTGCGCTCCACCTCGCGGCGGGTCATCGCAGCAGCCGGTCGACCAGGGCGGGCAGCACCCGGCCGAGCGGGGCGTCGACCCGCACGTCGGCCTTCTCGTCGCCGCGGGTCGGGCCGGCGTTCACGATCGCTACCGGGATGCCGTCCTTGGCCGCCCGCAGCACGAACCGGTAGCCGCTCATCACCGTCAACGACGACCCGAGCACCACCAACGACCGGGCGCACCCGACCAGGTCGAACGCGGCGTCGACCCGGTCGCGGGGCACGGTCTCGCCGAAGAACACGACGTCGGGCTTGAGCGGACCCCCGCCGCAGGCCAGGCAGTCGACCATGACGAAGTCGTCCAGCGCCTCCTCGGGCAGCTCGACGTCGCCGTCGGGGTTCACGGCCGGTTCGACGCCGGCCGGCTCGGGGCGGAACCCGGGGTTGGCCTCGCGCAGCCGCAGGTCGAGCTCGGCGCGGGAGGCGACGTCGCCGCACTGCAGGCACACCGTGCGGTCCAGCCCGCCGTGCAGCTCCAGCACGTCATCGGCGCCGGCGGCCTGGTGCAGCCCGTCGACGTTCTGCGTGATGACCCCGCCGACCAGGCCGGCCCGCTGCAGGGCTGCGACGGCGCGGTGACCCTCGTTGGGCCGGGCGTCGGCGATCTGCCGCCAGCCCACGTAGCTGCGCGCCCAGTACCGGTGCCGCCCCCGCGGGTCGCGGGTGAAGGTCTGCCAGGTCATCGGGCTGTGCGTGCGCCGCGACCCGGTGGCCCCGCGGTAGTCGGGGATGCCCGAGTCGGTGGACAGGCCCGCCCCGGAGAGCACGACCGCGTTGCCGTTGCCGACCAGTGCGGCGAGCTCGGCCAGCTCGGGGACGACGACGGATGGGGCGCTCACCCCGCCCATGGTCCCCGTTTCAGCGCAGTTCTGCGTCGAGCCGCTCGAGCATGCCGGTGTAGGTGCGGGCCAGGCCCTTGGGCGCGAAGGTGCGCTCGAAGAACCCGCCGATGCCCGAGGCGCCGTCCCAGGTGGTGCGCACCCGCACGGTGGTCGTGCCGGCGTCGGCCGGGTGGACGGTCCAGGTGGTGACCATGGAGGAGTTGGTGTCGCTCTCGACCAGCCCACCGCCGTCGGGCAGCTCGGTGACCGCCACGACCTGGTCGCGCACCCGCTTCTCGGTGGCGGCGAACCGCCAGTGCACGCGGGTGCCGGCGCCCTGACCGCCGGACTCGACCCGGTACTCGCTGAACTGCGGGCCGGCGATGCGCTGCCGGGTGCCCGCGTAGTCGGCGAGCGCGGCCTGCACCCGGTCGGCGGGAGCGTGGACGACGTGCTCTGCGGTGGCGACGACCTGACCCATGCCGTCCAGTCTGCCCACGGCGCCGGGCGGTCCCGGGACCGGGTCACGAGGTGTGGCCCTGGTCACGGTGCACCCCGCTGACCTGGGACGGGAGAACGGACCACGCCGTCCCCTTGCACGTCCCCACCAGGAACAGTTAGGTGAGGCTTACCTGAGCACGGCCGTCCGAGCAGAGCCGCGCAGCCCGGTGGGGCGTGCGCCCGAGACCTCGAGGACCTTCCCATGACCACCCTGCACACCCCCGCGCAGGACGCCCGGAGCACCGCCGACCAGCACCTGCTGACGACGGACAACCGCGACGCCTACCGCGCCGGGATGACCACCGCGGTCGACCTCGTCGCCGACCGGTTGGCCGCCGTCCGGCGCCCGCAGACCGGCGTGCGGCCGGCCGACCTGGCCCACGAGGTCGACGCCGTCGACCTGGACACCCCACTGCCCGACACCGCCGCGGCGCTCGACGAGCTCGGTCGGTTGTGGCTGCGCGACGCGGTCTGGTTCCACGACCCCGGCTACCTGGCGCACCTGAACTGCCCGGTCGTGCTGCCGGCGTTGGCCGCCGACGCGCTGGCCAGCGCGGTGAACAGCTCGCTGGACACCTGGGACCAGAGCGCCGGTGCCACCCTCGTCGAGCAGAAGCTGGTGACGTGGCTGGCCGACCGCGCCGGGCTCGGACCCGCCGCCGACGGCGTGTTCACCAGCGGCGGCACGCAGTCGAACCTGCAGGCGCTGCTGCTGGCCCGCGACGAGGCCTGCGCCCGGCTGCGCCGCGCCCGGCCCGGCGCCCGGCTGCCCGAGCTGCTCGGGGGCCTGCGGATCCTGGCCTCCGACGTCGGCCACTTCAGCGTGGTGACCGCGGCCCGGCTGCTCGGGCTGGGTGAGGACGCCGTGGTCGCCGTCCCCACCGACCACGGACGACGGATGCGCGTCGACGCCCTCGCCGCGGCGCTCGCCGACCTGCGCGAGCAGGGCCTGGAGCCCATGGCCGTGGTCGGCACCGCCGGCACCACCGACTTCGGCAGCATCGACCCGCTGCCGGCGATCGCCGACCTGTGCGCCGAGCACGGCGCCTGGTTCCACGTCGACGCCGCGTACGGCGGTGGACTGCTGGTCTCACCCACCCGCCGGCACCTGCTCGCCGGCGTCGAGCGCGCCGACTCGGTGACCGTGGACCCGCACAAGACGTTCTTCCAGCCGGTGGCCTGCAGCGTGCTGCTCGTCCGCGACGGCGCCAGCCTGCGGCACGTCACCCACCACGCCGACTACCTCAACCCCGAGACCGCGCCCGAGCCCAACCAGGTGGACAAGTCGCTGCAGACCACCCGCCGGTTCGACGCGGTGAAGCTGTGGACGACGCTGCGGGTGCTCGGCGCCGACGGCATCGGCGCGATGGTCGACCGGGTGGTCGACCTCGCCGCCGAGACGTGGCCGCTGCTGGACGTCCACCCGGACTTCGACGTCGTGGTCCGGCCCGAGCTCTCGACGCTGGTCTTCCGGTACGTGCCCGCCGAACGGCTGCCCGAGGACGACGTCGACGAGCTCAACCGGCACGTGCGGCGGTCCCTGGCCGCCACGGGCGAGGTGGTGCTCGGCGGGACGACGGTCGACGGCCGCGCCTTCCTCAAGACCACGCTGCTGAACCCGACCACCACCGGCGACCAGCTGGTGGCCGTGCTCGGTCTGGTCATCCGGCACGCCGAGGCCTGGCTGGCCGCCCGATGAGCACCCCGGCGCACGACCTCGTCGGCATCGGGGTGGGCCCGTTCAACCTGGGCCTCGCCGCACTGGCCGACCCCCTGGACCTCGACACCCTCTTCCTCGAGCAGCACGAGGACTTCGCCTGGCACCCCGGCATGCTGCTGCCCGGGGCGACCCTGCAGGTGCCCTTCCTCGCCGACCTGGTCTCGCTGGCCGACCCGACGTCGCGGTACTCGTTCCTGAACTGGCTCAAGCAGACCGGGCGGCTCTACCGCTTCTACATCCGCGAGCAGTTCGCGCCGCTGCGCGCGGAGTTCGACCGGTACTGCCGGTGGGCGGCGCACGAGCTGCCCTCGGTGCGGTTCGGCCGGCACGTGCACGCCGTCACCCACGAGGACGGGCTGTGGCACGTGCACTCGATCGACACCCGCACCGGCGACCGGCACACCGACACCGCCCGACGGCTGGTGCTGGGCACCGGGACGCCGCCGCACGTGCCCCCGGCCTGCGCCGACCTCGGCACCGGTGTCGCGCCGGTCGTGCACACCAGCGGGTACCGGCCGGCCCGCGACGCGCTCGTGGCCGCGGCCCGCGGCGGCACGGTCACCGTGCTGGGCAGCGGGCAGTCGGCCGCCGAGGTCTACCGCGACCTGCTGCCCGACGCCCGTCGCGAGGGCTACCGGGTCGACTGGGTGACCCGCTCGCCCCGGTTCTTCCCGCTGGAGTACACGAAGCTGACCCTGGAGATCACCTCGCCCGACCACGTCGACCACTTCCACGGGCTGCCGTCGGCCGCCCGCGACGAGCTGCTGGCGTCGCAGGCCTCGCTCTACAAGGGCATCGACGGCGACGTCGTCGACGAGCTGTACGACCTGCTCTACGAGCTCGACCTCGACGGCCCCCCACCGACCCGGCTGCTCACCAGCACCGAGCTGGTGGGCGCCGAGCGCGCCGGCGACCGGGTCGAGCTCGCCTGGCGCAACGTCCGGACCGGCGAGGAGTTCGCCACCACCACCCACGCCCTGGTGCTGGCCACCGGCTACCGCCAGCAGGTGCCCGACTTCCTGGCCCCGGTCGCCGACCGGTTCCGCTGGGACGACCGGGGCCGGTTCGACGTCCGGCGCGACTGGACCGTCGACCACGACGGCACCGTGTTCGTGCAGAACGGCGAGGCGCACACCCACGGCTTCACCGCCCCCGACCTGGGCATGGCCGCGCACCGCAACTCAGCGATCCTGCGCTCGGTCACCGGGCGCGAGGTGTACCCGGTGGAGCGGTCGATCGCCTTCCAGACCTTCGGGGCGCCGGCCCGCGAGGAGGTGCGGGCATGAGCATGCAGTTCACCGAGGTCGACCCGGTCGCCGACGGGCCGCTGCTGCACGAGTGGGTCACCGCCGAGCGCGCGGTGTTCTGGCAGATGCAGGGCGCCTCGCTGGCCGACGTCGTCGCCGCCTACGCCGAGATCGACGCCTCCCCGCACCACCACGCGTTCCTGGGCCGGGTCGACGGCGAACCGGTGTTCCTCACCGAGCGCTACGACCCCGCGGCCGACCCGGTGAGCCAGGTGTTCGAGGTCGAGCCCGGCGACGTCGGCATGCACCTGCTGGTCGCCCCGCCCGCCGCGCCGGTGCCCGGCTTCACCCTCGCCGTCATGCGCACGGTGCTCGCCTGGCTGTTCGACGACCCCGTCGTGCACCGGGTGGTCGTCGAGCCCGACGCGTCGAACACGGCGATCCACCGGCTCAACGCGCGCGCCGGCTTCGTCGTCCAGGGCGAGGTCGAGCTGCCCACCAAGCGGGCGCTGCTGTCGACCTGCACCCGCGACCAGTTCCTGGCCTCGCTCCGCGAGGAGGTGCTGCGGTGATCGACCACCTGACCCCCGAGGCGTGGGCCGCCGCCGGCCGGCACCTGGTGACCAAGGCGCTGTCGGAGTTCGCGCACGAGCGGCTGCTCGTCCCCGAACCGGTCGACGGTGGCTACGTCGTCCGCTCGGACGACGGCGGCACCGAGTACCGCTTCACCGCCCGACGGCTGCCCCTGGACCACTGGCTGGTCGACCCGGGCAGCGTCGTCCGGCTGGTCGGCGGCACCGAGCACCCGCTCGACGCCGTGCAGTTCGTGCTCGACGTCCGCGGTGCGCTGCGCCTGTCGGACGCCGTCCTGCCGGTGTACCTGGAGGAGATCACCTCGACGCTGGCCTCGCGGGCGTTCAAGGCCGCGCGGGGGCTGCCGACGTCGGCGGAGCTGGTGGACGCCGACTTCCAGACGGTCGAGACGTCGATGACCGAGGGCCACCCCTGCTTCGTGGCCAACAACGGCCGCCTGGGCTTCACCGCCGCCGAGTTCGGGCAGCACGCCCCGGAGGCGGCGAACCCGGTGCGGCTGGTCTGGGTGGCTGCCCGGCGCGACCGGTCGGTGCTGGCGGTCTCGGCCGGCCTGACCGAGCAGGAGCTGTACGCCGGGGAGCTCGGCCGGCCCACCCTGGAGCGGTTCGCCGGCACCCTGCGCGCGCTCGGCCTCGACCCGGCCGACTACCGGTTCTTCCCGGTGCACCCGTGGCAGTGGGCGAACCGGGTGGCGGTCACCTTCGCCGCCGAGCTCGCCACCCGGCAGCTCGTGCACCTGGGCGAGGGGGACGACGAGATGCTCGCCCAGCAGTCGATCCGCACCCTGTTCAACACCTCGAGGCCGCACCGGCACTACGTGAAGACGTCGCTGTCGGTGCTCAACATGGGCTTCCTGCGCGGGCTGTCGACCGAGTACATGGCGGTGACGCCGGCGATCAACGACTGGGTGCACGAGCTGGTGAGCGGTGACCCCGTGCTCGCCGGGTGCGGGTTCTCGGTGCTGCGCGAGCGGGCCGCGGGCGGGTTCCGCGCCGACTGGGTGCAGCAGGCCACCGCGCCGGGCTCGCCCTACCGCAAGATGCTGGCCGCGCTGTGGCGCGAGAGCCCGGTGCCCTCGCTGCGCCCGGGCCAGCGGCTGGCCACCATGGCCTCGCTGCTGCACGTCGACGACGCCGGCCGCCCGTTCGTCTCAGCACTGGTCGAGCGTTCGGGGCTGCCCGCCCGCGACTGGCTGCGCCGCTACCTCGACGCCTACCTGGTGCCGGTGGTGCACTGCCTGACCGCGCACCGGCTCGCGTTCATGCCGCACGGGGAGAACCTGGTGCTGGTGCTCGAGGACGGCGTCCCGGTGCGTGCGGTGATGAAGGACATCGGCGAGGAGGTCGCGCTGCTGAACAGCGACGTCGACCTGCCGGCCGACGTCGAGCGGATCCGGGTGCAGGTGCCCGAGGAGCACGTGCCGCTGTCGGTGCAGACCGACGTCCTCGACTGCTTCTTCCGCTTCCTGGCCCCCCTGCTCGACGAGGACGGCGTCCTGCCGGTCGAGGAGTTCTGGGCCGAGGTCGCCGCCTGCCTGCGCGCGTGGGAGGCCGCGACGCCGGGGCTCGACGGGCGGCGGGTCGACCTGTTCGCCCCCACCTTCCCGCTGTCGGCGCTCAATCGGCTGCAGCTGCGCGACAACCGGCAGATGGTCGACCTGGCCGACCCGTCGAGCGCCCTGCAGCTGGTCGGCGACCTGGTCAACCCGCTGTACGCCCACCGCGCAGCCGGGGTGCTCCCGCAGCGTTGACCATGCAGTTCGGCAACGGCGGCGCGCCGTCCAACCGCGTGGCGTCGTTGCCGATCTGCATGGTCAACGGGCCTGATGGGCTACTGCAGGTCCTCCACCGTCATCGCCGAGGCGTCGAAGTCGCGGTGCTCGACCAGCACCATCCAGTTGCCGGAGTTGTCGCGCATGAGCGCCTCGACCCCGTAGGGGCGTTCGGCCGGGGGCTGGATGAACGTGACGCCCTTCGCGGTCAGGTCCTCGTACGTCTTCTGGCAGTCGTCCACGGCCAGGCCGATGCCGGGCAGCCCGCCCTCGGCCTGCGCGCGCTGCATCGCGGCGACCAGGTCGTCGGACAGCGGCTTGCTCGGCGTCGTGAGGTGCACCGACAGCTCGGGCTGGTTCGGGTGCCGCACCGTGCACCAGCGGAAGTCCTCGGCCAGCTGGATGTCCTCCTGCTCTTCGAAGCCCAGGACGTCGACGTAGAACGTCTTCGACTCCGAGATGTCCTTCACCCACACGCTGACCAGCGAGATGTTCGAGATCGTCATGCCGACGACGCTAGGGGGCGGCGTCCCCCGGCTGCTTCTCCCCGCTTGCGGTCATGCCGCGCATGAACACCCAGCAGCCGGGGATGTGCGGCGCCCCGGTGGCCGCCCACCGCCGCTGGTAGGCGCTCGGGGTCTCCCCCACCAGCTCGCGGAACCGGCTGGAGAACGACCCGAGGCTGGAGAAGCCCACCAGGTGGCAGACCTCGGTGACCGTGAGGTTCGTCGTCCGCAAGAGGTCCTGGGCGCGCTCGACCCGGCGGCGCGAGAGGTGCGCGGCCGGCGAGACGCCGTAGGTGGCGGTGAACAGCCGCTGGAAGTGGAACGGGCTGAGCGCCGCGACCGCGGCCAGCTGCGCCAGCGTCAACGGCTGGTCGTAGTGCCGGTCGGCGTGGTCCCGCGCCCGCCGCAGGTGCTCCAGCACGTCGTCGTGCGCCCGCACGTCACCCTCCTCCGCCGTTGATCATGCAGATCGGCAACGGTGACGCGCCCGGCACCCGCGTGCCGCCGTTGCCGATCTGCATGATCAACGAGGGGCGACGGCGGCCAGGGCGTGGCGGGCGATCTGGAGCTCCTCGTTCGTGGGGACGACCAGCACCGGTACCTGCGCGCCGTCGGGGCTGATGGCCCGGGCTCCCCGGTCGCGGGCCGAGTTCGACGCCGGGTCGATCTGCAGTCCCAGGTGGGCCAGGCCCTCGACCACCCGCGCCCGCACCTCGGGGCTGTTCTCGCCCACGCCGGCGGTGAAGACCAGCGCGTCGAGGCCGCCGAGGTGGGCGAGGTAGGCGCCCACGTAGCCGCGGATCCGGTGTGCGTACACGTCCAGCGCGAGCTCGGCGCGGGGGTCACCGGAAGAAGCCGCCGCCAGGACGTCGCGCAGGTCGCCGGAGCCGGTCAGCCCGGCCAGGCCGCTGCGCCGGTTGAGCAGGGCGTCGACCTCGTCGACCGACATCCCGGTGCGCAGCAGGTGCAGCACCGCGCCCGGGTCGAGGTCGCCGCCGCGGGTGCCCATCACCAGGCCCTCGAGCGGGGTGAGCCCCATCGAGGTGGCGATCGAGCGGCCGTCGGACACCGCGCAGGCCGAGGCCCCGTTGCCCAGGTGCAGCACCACGAACCGGCCCTCGCGCCCCAGGAAGCGGGCGGCCTCGGCCGACACGTACTCGTGCGAGGTGCCGTGGAAGCCGTACCGCCGGATGCCCCGCTCGGCGGCGAGGTCGGCGTCGATGGCGTACGTGCTGGCCTCGGGCGGGATGGTCGCGTGGAAGGCGGTGTCGAACACGGCGACCTGCGGCACCCCGGGGAACGCCTGCCGGGCGGCCCGGACGCCGAGCAGCCCCGGCGGGTTGTGCAGCGGCGCGAGGTCGGCCAGCTCCTCGACGGCGGCCTCGACCTCGTCGTCCACCACGACCGGGGCGCTGAACCGGGCGCCGCCGTGCACCAGGCGGTGCCCGACCACGTCGGGTGCCAGGTCCAGACCGGCGGCGGCGCAGGTGCGCATCATCAGCGCCAACGCCGCCGTGTGGTCGGGGACGTCGGCGTCGACCACGACCTCGCCGTCCGGCCCGCGGTGCGTGATCGTGCCCGCGCCGCCGATCCGCTCGACCAGGCCCGAGCCGAGCACCCGCTCGGCGTCGTCCAGCAGTTGGTACTTCAGCGATGACGACCCGCTGTTGACCACCAGCACGGTGCTCACGCGCCGGCCGCCTGCACCGCGGTGAGGGCGATGGTGTTGACGATGTCGCGCACGGTGGCACCCCGCGAGAGGTCGTTGACCGGCCTGTTCAGGCCCTGCAGCACCGGGCCCATGGCGACGGCACCGGCCGAGCGCTGCACCGCCTTGTACGTGTTGTTGCCGGTGTTGAGGTCGGGGAAGACGAAGACCGTCGCCCGCCCGGCGACGTCCGAGCCCGGCATCTTCGCCGAGCCGACCTCGGGGTCGGCCGCGGCGTCGTACTGCATGGGCCCGTCGACGACGAGCTCCGGCGCCCGCTCCCGCACCAGCCGGGTCGCCTCGCGCACCTTGTCGACGTCGGCACCCGAGCCGGAGTCGCCGGTGGAGTACGACAGCATCGCCACCCGCGGCTCGATGCCGAACTGCGCCGCGGTCGCCGCCGAGGAGATCGCGATGTCGGCCAGCTGCGCGGCGTCGGGCAGCGGGTTGACCGCGCAGTCGCCGTAGACCAGCACCCGGTCGGCCAGCGCCATGAGGAAGACGCTCGACACCACCGAGACGTCGGGTCGGGTGCGGATGATCTCGAACGCCGGCCGGATGGTGTGCGCCGTGGTGTGCGCGGCGCCGGAGACCATGCCGTCGACCAGGCCGAGCTGCACCATCAGCGTGCCGAAGTACGACACGTCGGGGACGACGTCGTACGCCGCCTCCACGGTGACCCCGCGGTGCGACCGCAGCGCCGCGTACTCCTCGGCGAACCGGGTGCGCAGGTCGTGGTCGAACGGGCTGAGCACCGCAGCGCCGGCGAGGTCCAGGCCCAGCTCCGAGGCCCGCCCGCGCACCTTCGTCTCGTCGCCCAGGATGGTCAGCCGGGCGATGCGGCGGGCCAGCACGGTGGCGGCGGCGCGCAGGATGCGGTCGTCGTCCCCCTCGGGCAGCACCACGTGCTGGTCGGCCGCGCGGGCGCGCTCGGTGAGCAGGTGCTCGAACATCAGCGGCGTCACGACGGTGGACGGGCCGACGTCGAGGCTGTCGAGCAGCCGGCGGGTGTCCACGGCCTCGTCGAACATCGCGATCGACGTCTCGGTCTTGCGCGGGGAGTCCGAGGCGATGAGGCCCCGGGTGTGGATCACCCGGGCGGTGGTGTCGAAGGTGCCCAGCGAGGTGCGCACGATCGGCAGCGAGCTGCCGATGCCGGCGATGAGCTGCAGCACCGGCTCGGGCAGGTCGATGCCGCCGTTGAGCAGGATGCCGGTCGGCGAGGGGTAGGTGCCGGCCGCGTGCGCGGTCATCACCGCCAGGACGACGTCGGGCCGGTCGCCCGGGACGACGACCACCGAGCCCTCGAGCAGGCGCGGCAGCACGTTGACCATCGACATCGCCGCCACCACGACGCCCATGGCCTCGCGCTGCATCAGCTCGGGGTCACCGGCGACCAGCTCGCCGTCGACCGCCTCGGCCACCGTGGCGAACGTGGGGGCGATGAGGAAGGGCTCCTCGGGGATGGCCCAGACCGGCCGGTCGGTGACCGCCTGCACGGCTGCGACGCCGTCCTCCAGCCGGTCGGGGTCGGCGCGGTTGAGCACCACCGCGACCACCCCGGCGTGCTCGGCGGCCAGCTCGCGCAGGGCGGGCTCGGCGACGGCGGCCAGCGCCTCCGGGGTGCGGGCGGGCGCCTGGCCCAGCTGCTCGGCACCGGCCGGGTCGCGGCCGCCCAGCACCAGCACCACCGGGGTGCCCAGGTTGGCCGCGGTGCGGGCGTTGAACGACAGCTCGGTGGGCGAGCTGACGTCGGTGAAGTCCGACCCGACCACGACGACGGCGTCGCAGCGCGCCTCGACCGCCTTGTAGCGCTCGACGATGCGGGCGAGCGCGGCGTCGGCGTCGGCGTGGACGTCGTCGTAGGTGACGCCCACGGCCTCGTCGAACCCGATGCCCGCGGTGGTGCGCTCGAGCAGGGTGGCCAGCACCGGGTCGGTGGCGCCGCGGGCGACCGGCCGGAACACCCCCACCCGGCCGACCTCGCGGGTCAGCGTGGTGAGCAGGCCGAGGGCGACGATCGACTTGCCGGAGTGGCCCTCGACGGAGGCGACGTACACGCTGCGGGCCAGGGTGGCTCCTCGGGCTGGCCCGCGGCCGGCGGGCGTCGGCTCGCTGTCGGGTCGAACCTAACCGACACCCGGCCGGGTCACCCGCCGGGAGCCGGGCGCACCAGGCCGGTCTCGTAGGCCAGCACCGCGGCCTGGGTGCGGTCGCGCAGACCGAGCTTGCCCAGGATCCGGCCGACGTGGGTCTTCACGGTCAGCTCCGAGAGCACCAGCTCCGCGGCGATCTCGGCGTTGGACCGCCCGCCGGCCACCTGCACCAGCACCTCGCGCTCGCGGTCGGTGAGCGCGTCGAGCCGGGTGTCCCGGACGCCGGGGTGCGGCAGCTGGCCGGCGAAGGTCTCCAGCAGCCGCCGGGTGATCCGGGGCGAGACCACGGCGTCCCCGGCCGCCACGGTGCGGATGGCGGCCAGCAGGTCGGCGGGCTCGGTGTTCTTGAGCAGGAACCCGCTGGCCCCGGCGCGCAGCGCGGCGAAGGCGTGCTCGTCGAGGTCGAAGGTGGTGAGCACCAGCACCCGGCTGGGCAACCCGGCGGCGACGATCTGCGCGGTGGCCGCCACTCCGTCCAGCACCGGCATGCGCACGTCCATCACCACGACGTCGGGGCGCAGCTGCCGGGCCAGCGCCACTGCGGCCGCGCCGTCGCCGGCCTGGCCCACGACCTCGAGGTCGGGCTGGCTGTCGAGCACCATGCCGAACCCGACGCGCACCAGCGGTTCGTCGTCGACCAGGAGCACCGTCGTCATGCCGGCACCTGCGCGCCGATCGGCAGCGTGCCGCGCACCCGCCACCCGCCGTCGACCGGTCCGGTCTCGACCGTCCCACCCCAGGACCCGAACCGCTCGCGCATGCCGACCAGCCCGTGCCCGGCCGGCCGGTCGGGATCCCGCGGGCGCTCGCCGCGGCCGTCGTCGACGACCTCCACCTCGAGGGCGTCGGCACCCCAGCGCAGGGCGACCCGGGCCGACCGGGCGCCGTCGGCGTGGGTGAGCGTGTTGGTCAGCGCCTCCTGCACCAGCCGGTGGACGGCGAGCTGCGCAGTGGCCGGCAACGCCGCGGGGGTGCCGGTCACGCTGAGGGTGACCGCCAGCCCGGCGGAGCGGACCTGCTCGAGCAGCTGGTCGAGCTGGGCCAGGCCGGGGGCGGGGGCGTCGTCGGGCTCGCCGTCGGCGCGCAGCACGCCGAGCAGCCGGTGCATCTCGGCGATCGCCTCGCGCCCGGTCGCCGCCACCTGCGCCATCGCCCCGCGGGCCCGCTCGGGGTCGGCGGCCAGGGCGTAGCCGGCGCCGTCGGCCAGGGCGGTCATGACCGAGATGTTGTGCGCCACGACGTCGTGCACCTCGCGGGCGATGCGGGTGCGTTCCTCGGCGACGGCGGCGCGGGCCCCGGCGTCCCGTTCCCGCTCGGCGCGCACGGCCCGCTCCTCCAGCGCCACCAGCAGCGAGCGGCGGGTGCGCCGGTTGCGCCCGGCCACCACGGCGACCACGGTCACCGCGCTCAGCGGCACCACCCCCTCGCCCCCGAGCCGGCCGAGCAGGCCCAGCACCGCGAGGGTGACCGGCACCGCCGCGACGACGGCGGTCGCCACGACCACCTCGCGCACCGGACGGCGGTCGGCCACCGAGGCCAGCAGCCACAGCAGCACCACCCCGGCCGGCAGCAGCCGCTGAGGTTCCAGACCGTGGGCGACCCACCAGGCCCCGAGGACGACGGCGGCCACCCCCAGCGCGGCGAGCGGGGCGCGGTGCCGGGCCAGGGCGGTGGCCCACAGCAGCGTCGAGACGACCACCGCACCCGCCGTCAGCCCGCCGACCCGGACCAGCGGCCCCAGGGAGAGCACGGCCAGCACGACGACCGGTGCGACCAGGCGCACACGGGCCGAGGACGTCATGCCGGTCATCGTCCCCGCTCAGGCGTCGCGGGTGCGCAGTCGCCACACCGCGGCGGCCAGCCCGACCGCCACGTACCCGACCAGCACCGCGAACCCGGTCCACGGCGCGAACTGGTCGGCCGTGGTGGCCAGCCGCAGCAGGCTCCCGCCGGCCGAGCTGGGCAGCCACCGCACGACGTCGGGGCCCCAGTCGGCCGGCAGCAGGCCGCCGAGCACCGGGAGCAGGAAGACCAGCCCGAACAGGGTCGCCACGGCGCCCGCCGTCGAGCGCAGCAACCAGCCCAGCGCCGAGCCCAACAGGGTGATCGCGGTCAGGTAGAGCGCCGTCCCCAGCACGACCCGCAGCACGCCGTCCTCGCCCAGACCGGGCATGCCGTCGGCGACGGCCGAGCCGACCGCGTAGGAGACCGACGCCGCGACCATCGCCGTGACCAGCACGACCCCGCCCAGGACGGCGGCCTTGGCCGCGAGCACCGGCCAGCGCCGGGGCGTGGCCGCGAGCGTGCTGCGGATCGTGCCGGAGGTGTACTCGCCGGTGACCAGCAGGACCCCGAGCACCCCGAGCGCCAGCTGGGCCAGGTTGTAGCCGGCCAGCGCGAGGGTGAGGGGCTGGGCGAAGTCGACGCCGGGCGGGCCCCCGCCGTTGCCCCCCGGCCCGCCGTCGCCGGCCGTGCTGGTGAACAGCAGACCGAGCAGCACCATGCCGACGAGCGCGCCGGCCAGGACGTACCAGGTGGAGCGCAGCGAGCGGGCCTTGAGCCACTCACCGCGCAGGAGACCGGTCGTCGTCGCCGTGCGCTCCAGGGTCGCGGTCATGCCGGCTGCTCCTCGGTGCGGTACTCGCGCTCGTCGGCGGTGAGCGCCATGAACGCCTCCTCGAGGGAGGCCTGGACGGGGGTGAGCTCGTGCACGGCGATGCCGGCCTGCGCGGCGCGGTCGCCGACCACCTCGGGCCCGACGCCGCGGACCAGCAGCACCCCGGTCTCCGCGGACTCCACCACGACGTCCGGACCGGCCAGCAACCCCGCGAGCTCGGCGGCCCGCGTACTGCGCACCCGGACGCCGTCACCGCCGGCACGGCGGATGAACTCGGCCGTCGGCACGTCGGCGACCAAGCGGCCTCGGCCCATGACGACGAGGTGGTCGGCGGTCACCGCCATCTCGGCCATGAGGTGGGAGGAGAAGAAGACGGTGCGCCCCTCGGCGGCCAGCCGCCGGGCCAGGGTGCGGATCCACAGGACGCCGTCGGGGTCCAGCCCGTTGACCGGCTCGTCCAGGACGACGGTGGCGGGGTCCCCGAGCAACGCGGTGGCCACGCCGAGGCGCTGGCCCATGCCGAGGGAGAACCCGCCGACCCGCTTCCCGGCCACGGAGGTGAGCCCGGCCAACTCGAGCACGGCGTCGACCCGGGTGCGCGGCAGCCCCGCCGTGGCGGCGAGGACCTGCAGGTGGGCGCGGGCGGTGCGGCCCGGGTGCAGCGCCCGCGCCTCGAGCAGCGCACCGACCTGCCGCAGCGGGTCGCGGTGCTCGGCGTAGGGCCTGCCGTTCACCAGCGCGGTGCCCGAGGTCGGCCGGTCCAGGCCCAGCACCATCCGCATGGTGGTGGACTTGCCCGCACCGTTGGGGCCCAGGAAGCCGGTGACGACACCGGGCCGGACGGTCACGGTCACGTCGTCGACGGCGAGCCGCTCGCCGTAGCGCTTGGTCAACCCGCGCAGTTCGATCATGCGGACCAGCCTGCCGCCGGCGAGGCCGCCCGTCGTCGTCCGCGCGACGTCACCTGCTGACCTCCCGGCTACGCCTCCGGGAGTACTCCGGGCGCGACCGACTGTGCAGTTGCGGTCGCCGCCACGCCCCGACCCGCCGTGCACGGCGCCCTCGACTGCACACTCGCCGACGCGACGACCCGCCATGCTGGGCGCATGCCGGACATCCGTCTGCTGGCCGCACCGCCGTGGGAACGGGACCTGTTCGTCGCCGGCGCGTTCGCCCGGACCGCTCACGTCTGGTCGCTGGGCAGCGGGACGGAGCTCGCCGTCCTCGACACCGTCCTCGACTTCGGCGGGGAACGGCTGTGCCTGGTCACCGGCGAGGCGCCGGTCGTCGTGGCCGGCGCGTGGGAGCGCCACGGCGTGTGCGGCTACGCCTTGTCCGGTGAACTCCTCTGGCAGGACAGGACCCGGTCGAACGTCCAGCACGTCACGGCACTGCCTGCGGGCAAGGTGGCGGTCGGTTGCGCGAAGGGGCCGGCGAGGGTGCTCGATGCCGCGACCGGGGCCGAGCTGCGGTCCCTCCGGGGGGTCACGGAGGTCATCCCTCTGACCCCTGACATGTCCGTCCTGGTGAGCCAGTCCTACGCGCGCCTGGCCGATGCCGACTTCCAGCCGACGAGTGGTCGCATCACCCTGCCACCGTCCGCCCCGGTGGTCGGCAGCGCAGCGGCCGGCCCCGACCTCGTGGCGCTGACGACGATGGACGACGGCGTGTGGTTCCTGGACCCGACGGGAGCCCGAGTCGCGCGCCAGCATCGCCGGGGGTCTCCTGGGGGACGTCGCGTACGACGTCGGCGCCGGGTGCTGGCAGGTCGTCGTCCGCGTCGAGCGGGCGGACGAGGTGCAGTTCCACCTCGTGCGGCTCACCACCGCCGCGGAGGTGGTGGACCGCATCCCACTGCCGAACGTGCACGACTCGGTGTGGATGGACGACGGCCGGGTGCTCGTGGTCAGCACCGAGGACGGTGTCCTCGCCCTCGATCCCTCGACCGGGTCCACCCGGCTCCTCATCGAACCCACCTGACCCAGCAGAACCCCGTCGCCCAGGACGGTGGGCCCTCATACGGTGCGGGTCATGAAGATCGCCGAGGCGCTGTCGCTGCGCACCGACGCCCGTCGCCGGGTCGACCAGCTGCGGGCCCGGATCACCGCCAACGCCCGGTACCAGGAGGGCGAGGAGCCCACCGAGAGCTCGGCGGACCTGCTGGTGGAGGCCGAGCGGGCGCTGGACGAGCTCGAGTCGTGGATCGGCCGGATCAACCGCACCAACGCCGCCGTCGACCTCGGCGCCGACGGCACGATGACCGACGCCCTCGCCCGCCGCGACGTCCTGCGGTTGCGGCACGCCCTGCTGACGTCGGCCGCCGACGCCGCTGCGGGCACCGGGTTCCGGCAGCTGCGCAGCGAGCTGCGCCAGCTCACCTCGCTGCCGGTGTGCGAGCTGCGGTCCCGCGCCGACGACGTCGCCCGGGCGCTGCGCGAGCTCGACGTCCGCATCCAGCAGGCGAACTGGACCCACGACCTCGTCGACTGAGCATGGTGGACTGAGCTCGGCCGCCGCGGGAGTCGGTAGCCGCAGGAGGGCGGACACGAACCCGAGGGCCGGCGGGCAACCCGGTCCATATCTGGTGGGTGGAGGGCAGCCCCGGGGTTCGACTCCCCGACGCACGACGCAGCCCCGAACCGTGCACCGGTGACGGCGCAGCCAGTACGCATCACCACCACGTGTCGGCTCCTGCGGTGAGGGCGGGTCCGGGGACCTCCCGCGGCGGCCTTCTCCACCCTGGGGTGGAGACGGGATGGGCCCGGCGGCCGATGTGCGGGACGGCCATGATCACCAGACTCGTCGGCATGGAGAACGTGTCGCACGGACCGGAGATCGCCCGGGTGCTGCGCCAGCTGCGGCTGGCCGTCTTCCGCGGGGACGTCGAGGTCGACGCCGCCCGGTTGGACTCCTGGCCGCCCGGCGCACGGCTGGCGCTGGACCAGTGCGCCCGCCGGGCGCAGGCCCGCGGGCACCGCTTCGTCGTGCGCGAGCCCGTCGCCGCCTGAACCTCAGTGCGGGTTGCGCCGCCGCTCGACCGCCGGGGGCGTGGGCGGCGGGGTGAGCGGACGCAGGTACCGGGCGTCGACCCAGGCGTGCACGATGTTCTGCTCGAAGTAGCCGGGCACCGAGTAGGCCACCCGACCCCACCAGGTGCCGTGGTCGTCCTGCCGCCAACCGAGCAGGACGGCGGGGAACGGGTCGACCTGGTGCGGCATGCCGGTGACCCAGCAGTGCCGCGGGCGGGGGTCGGGGCGCTCGTGCATCCCGGGAGCCGCCATGCCGAGAAGCATGGCAGATCGTCCGAACACGTGTTCGATCGACGGTGGTGAGGTGCTAACCGATGCCGTGGCCAGCGGCGACGGCCCCATTTGTGCGGACCTCTTACGCGGTCTCGGCCGGGTTCTTACACATCGGCGTCCGGCTGGTCGCCCCAGCGGTAGAGGACCTGCACCGAGTCGGTGAACCGGCGCGGGTCCTCGGTGTGCAGGCTGATGTACCCGCTGCGGTTGCGCAGCAGCATCTTGGCCTCGGTCTCGGGCCAGAACAGTTGGTCAACGAACCGCTGGAAGGTCCGGCCGGAGGCGCGGGCGTAGTGGAGCGGGTTGTGGGAGTCCTGGAGCCACTCCTCTGTGCGTGGCGTCAGGACGATGGCAAGGTCCAGGTCGCCGAGCTGATCGACGTCGGGGCGGGTGTAGGAGCCGAAGACGGCCACCTCGCTGATGCGCAGCGGCTTGGTGTCGTCGGCGTTGTAAGCCCGCGTCCGCTCCAGGACGCCCTCCAGGAGCACCTGTGCGCGGGCGCGGCTGATCGGCTTCTGGAATGAGGCGTTGGCCAGCCCTCCGCCGGTGTCCTCGGAGGTGTGGAACTCCTGTCCGCTGCCGTCCCGGTCAGCGATGACGCGGAGGTAGCCGGCCTCCACGAGCCGCGTCAGGGCTACCTCGACCTCGGCGACGTCCCGTCGGACTTGTCGGGCGATGAACTCCAGCGGCGTCCAGGCGGTGTGGCAGGCGCGGGACAGGTCGCGGGCCAGTTCGGGGTCGACCCCGCCGACCAGCACGCCGCGCTGCAACCGCATGGCGGGCAGTCTGCCCGAGCGCGGTTGCGCTAGCCGTTCCTCCTGACGGGCGCGCGGACGCTGGCGGGGCTGGCCTGTCTGACCCAGCTCGTCGAGACACCCCTCAGTCCGGCCACCTGCCCGCAGTGCTGACCACCGCCTGACTTCCCTCACCTTGCGCGGACAGTCAGCGCCGCCCCTGGCCCCCAGACCCGCTGACGGTCCAGCCTGGCGGGAGCTACTGCGTTGCGGCCTCTCCGGCGGCGTCGATGTCGGTGATCCAGGCGTTGAGCGCCTCGACCGCGTCGGTCAGTTCCAGCGTCACGCCGCCGTTGCCGGCGGCTGAGGTGTAGTCGGTGCCCCAGTGCGCGTGGGCCACCGCGGCCGGCGGCCACTCCCGCGGCGTCCAGTCCGCGCGGCGGGCGTCCTCGGCGCGGGCGTCGAAGACCGCCACGCACGCCTGCCGGAGCTCGCCGAGGGTGGGGGTGGCCTCGGTGGCGATGAGGTCGCGCAGCAGGAGCAGATCGACCACGTCGCGGGCCCGGTCGTTCTTCTGCTCAGGCGGGGAATGCGGGTCGGTGCACGCGTGGATCTTCTGCGCGACCTGGAAGCGGACCGCGATGCCCAGCAGCTGGTCGGGGCTGGGGATCCCGAAGTGCTTCAGGTCCGGGGCGGGGAGCACGTCGTACTCGGCGGCCGCATCGGCTTCGTCCGGGGAGATCTCGACCTTGATCCTGCGCCACACGTCACCGCGCAAGGTGACCTGGATGTTGAACCGGCGGGGCAGGATGGCCTTGCCGGGGACGTTGATGACCTCGACCTCGGTGCGGGTCAGCTGCAGCGCGCCCCACGGCTCGGCGATCGCGGCGTCGAGCAGGTCGACGAACCGGTCGATGTCCCCGCGCACGATTCCGTCGACGTCCTTCGTCGGGCGGCTGGCAGCTCCCAGGCGGTACTGCAGGTAGGTGCCGCCCTTGAGCAGGAAGTTGGCGCGGCCGTCCTCGTCCACGGCACGCTGCAGGGCGGCAACGACGACCGCGGAGGCGACCAGCCAGCTCAGCCGGTCGGCTTCCAGGCCGACGGCGGACTGGGCGGTGGAGATCCAAGAGTTCAGCGTCGAGGCCGTGCGCGGTGCCTTGCCGCGGTCGCGCAGCTCGGCCATCCGGGCCAACGGGTCAGCAGGCTCGCCGGCAGCGTCGGCGCTGGTCTCGTTGGTGGTCTGGGTGGGGTCAGCCGACATCGCGGCGCTCCAGGTCGTCGGTGAGGGTGGCGGCCTGGGCGGCGGTGAGCAGCCCGCGGTCGCGGCCGGTGCGCAGGGCCTGGCGGAGCAGGTAGGTGGGAATGCCGCTGGCGATGCCCTGGTCGATCGCGGTGGGCAGGGTGACGGTGGGGATGCGGTGCCACCAACCCAGCTGGTCGGGGGCGAGGTCCTGGTAGTGCACCACGTACCGGTCGCCACCGTTGCGGCGGATGCGCTCACGCTTGGGCAGGGTGAGGTGGATCCGGTCGGGGTTGATGTCGCAGACGTCGTAGCCGGCCAGGGCGGTGTCGTGGCTCAGGCACGCGTCGGGGCGACCGGTCCACAGGACGGCCAGCATGTGGGTGTCGTACTCGGTAACCGGCAGCTCTGGGAACCGGTAGACCCCGTGCGCGACGCGCTCGAGAAGACCGCGGCCGGCGAGCTTCTCGACGGTGTGCCGGTCGAGGTCAAGCTCGTCGGCGTCTCGCTTCGTAACGTAGCCGTACTGCTCCACAGCCACGTTCCAGAGCTCTTGTCGTGCCGTCATCTTCACCATCCCCGCCTTCCTGGACTGTCAAAAGGCTACCGCTTTCGGTTGCCTTTTGACAGTGGTCGCCCCGCGCGGGGTGACACTCGCCGCGCCGACTTGAGCGCCGCGCACCGGGCCGTAGGTGGCCGTACGGATGCCGGGCGCTCCCTGTGCGCCGCCCGCCGTTGGTTCCCCAGCGACCACACCGCACCCAGCACGACGACCACGACGACAACAGCAGCAGCAGCAGCGCCTCCCGGCAGGAGCGGGAGACCGCGCGGTGACCACAGTGCTCAACGCGTGCGCCCGCGACGGAGGCAGTCCCCAACGGTCGCCGGCCTAGCCCGCGCTGCGTCACCCGATGGGGGGCCTACCGACTCGAGGCGTCGAGCCCGACAACCTCCCCACAGGCTGTGGGGGAACTGCGCAAGAGCCTGTTGCGCAACCTCGCTCCCGGCGGCCGCTCATCGCTCCGACGGAGCTGGGCGTCAGCGGCGGCCGGGCAGGCCGGGGACCGCCAAGTAGGGCTCACCCAGGTCATCGACCGCCCGGATCAGGTAGGCCTTGTGCTCACCGACGCAGGCGAACTGGGCGACCGCCGGTGCGACCGGGCGACCGGCTTGTTCGTCGGCGGCCAGGGCCTGCAGCTGCTCGCGGTTGATCAGCTGCATGCCGGGTGACCACATCGCCAGCCCGGGCACCTTGTACGTGGTGTCGCCCAGGGTGAGGGGGAAGGCGTCGGGGGCGCCGTACAGCGCGCCGGGCACGGTCGGCACCGAGTTCAGCAGCTGCCCGATCTGACCAGCGACGATGGGGGCGCTCAGACCGTCGTAGGGCAGCAGGCCCGGGGTGCCGGTCAGCGCCGAGGCCACCGCCATCAGCTCGCCGGCCTCCCGGCCGGCCGGTGGGTCGGTGGGGATGGGCACCAGCTGGCCGAGGTGGTTCTGCAGCACCTCCAGGGCGGCGATGAGGTTGTGCAGGTAGTCCACGTTGGCCAGCGCCTCGCCGCCGGCGTCGTAGGACGTCAGGACCACCGGGCCCTGCTTGAACACCAGCCGGGTCCCGGGCCGGCAGGCGGCCAGGAACGCGATCGCTGGCAGCGCGTCGTGCGGGTACCGCCCGGCCAGCGGGGCCATGCTCAGGTTGAGCTCGGTGCCCTCGGACTCATCCACGCCGCCCTGCACCCGGCCCAGCAGCAGGCCGCTGGGGTCCGCGCCGGTCAGCGCGACACCGTGCGGGGCGACGATGCGCTCGGTGAAGGCGAAGGGCACCGACGGCAGGCCACGCTCGGGCTCGTCCGGGCCGTGGGCCGCGGGGACGGCCACCCCCACCCCACCCGGCGGCGGGGCCGCGGTCTCGAGGGCCAGGGTGCAGTGCAGCGGCAGGTCGGTGGTGTCCGGGACGGTGATCAGCCGCACCGAGCTGACCTGTCGGGAGGGCTCCCCGAGGAGGCGCTGGGTGGCCTCGGAGGAGGCGAGCACCTGCACGTCCTCGATGAACCGGCCGTCGATCTCCACGTCTCCGCCTGAGCGCAGCCACCGCTGCAGCACGGCGCGGGCTTCGTCGGCGTCGGGGTCCCCGGCCGGGAAGGTGAACTGGGTGTTGATCGACACCGGGTCGGCGGTGGCCGCGTCGGGGGTCTGGGCGGTGAGCATGGTGGCCGGGCCGATCGGGCTGTCCTGGACGTCCCAGCGCCAGAACGGGCTGATGGTGCCGCCCAGGGCATGCAGGTCCTCGACCCGCTGCAGGTAGTCCGTTCCGGTGGCCAGCGCGGCGCGTTCCTGGGCGTGCTGGGCGGCGCGGCGCAGCACCTTGTACTGAGCGCCCTCGACGTAGCTGATCAGGTCCTCCCGGCCGGCGATCTGCCCGTCCAGCCAGTCACGGCCGAACCACTCCAGGAAGACGTGCGGGTGCTGGGTGCGCAGCTTGTCGAACCAGGCAAGCTCGGCGGGGGTGGGGTCCAGCGGGATGACCAGCACCCAGCGGGCCGGTGCGTGCTGGGTGACCGCGCCGGCCAGGGAGCGGGCGACCTGGCGCCGCTGGCTGGTGGTCAGGCGACGGGTGAAGGACTTGACCTCGTAGATGGTCAGCCCGTCGGGGCCGTCGTGGCGTAGGTCCTGGGACCCGTCCCCACCTGAGCCGTCGATGCCGGTGGCCCCGCATGCAGCGCGGACCAGCATCTTTACGACCCGCTCGAGCTTGGCGGGATCCAGCTCTGCCCAGTCCAGCACCACCCGAGTATGTGGGTAGGGGGTGTCCGCGTCCCGACCTTCGGAGCCCACGACGGGCCGCAGGCGTGATGGCGCATCCGTACCGCCGACGGTACGGATGCGCCATGCTCAACTGCCCGCCGCTGTTGGCGGTGAGGCTTCGGCGGGCTCCAGCTGGCCGGCACGGCGCAGGGCGACCGGGGAGATGTCCAGGCCGGTGGCCGTCCACACCAACGTGCCGGCGTCGGGGTCGACCTGCACGCCGGCGAGCACCGCCGGGTCGCGCACCCGTTCACCGACCTCCCCGACCAGGAACGGCTCACAGTCCACGGTGCTGGCCGGCCCGTCGGCCCAGCCCAGGCGCACCCGGTAGCCATTCAACGGGGTGACCGTGACGACGTCGACGAACTCCTCCGTGCCGGCCGACACGCCCTCCGACGGCGCACCAGACGCGTCGAGCGGTGTGTCATGGGGTGTGTCATGGGGTGTGGTCATCGGTCCTCGATGACGGTGACCGGGGTGCTCAACCGGATGGTGGGGTCCCCGGTGTCCTCCCGGACCGAGAGCAGCAGCTGCAGGGGTCGCCCGACGGTCATCGCAGGCCACGTCCACAGGTCCAGCCCTTCGCCGTCACGCCGCAGCGTGGCCCCGTCCGCGCGGCGGTGGCGGGTGGCGGTCATCGTGGCCGGGTCCAAGTCGTAGACGGTGCCGCTGAGGGTGTACACCCGCGCCCGGCGGGCGCCCGGCGGTGCTGGCCGGCGGGCCGCGACGTGCAGGACGACGCGCACCACTCCCCCGCCGGCGCCCTCGTCCGGGCCGTCGGCTGCCTGCTCGTCGCTGCGCAAACCCACCCCCTAACACGAACACATGTTCTATGCCGTCGTGCGGCGATCTTGCAGGCGTAGCCCTCCGGCGGCAAGCGACCAGATGCGCGCCTGTCGATGACGGCACCGACGGACGTGCGGGTCCGACCGGGTCGTTCGTGCATCGGGCGCTCACCGACGAGTGCCGCTCACTCCGAGGGGCCACCGACCCGTCGAGGCCAAAGCCGTGCTTGGCGCGGTGGCCCTCCTCGCTGCCCGGCACCTGACCCCCGCCGACGCCACCGGCTACCACAACCGATGGGCCGCGGTGCTGAGCGCAACCAGCCGCTGCGCCGCCCCGGTGGCCCCGGTCGACGCGTGCCCCGAGTGCCGCACCGACCGCGCCTGCCCCGCCGACACCTGGCCGCACGCCGTCGCCGTCGCCCTCACCGGCGCCCAGCGCAGCCTCAACCCGAAGACCGCCGGGGTGCGGCTCGGGTCCACCGGCCGCCTCGCCAAGCAGGCCATCGCCCAGCTGGCTGTCGCCGCCCAAGCCGCCTGGCGTGAGGTCACCAACCTCACCGAGAGGCGCGCCGCCAACGCCGACGACCTCGCCGCGCTCGCCTACGGGCTCGGGCTGGTCGAACCCCGGCTCGTGCACCGCCGCGCCCGCGCGGTCGCCGGCATCGGGGACCCGCCCACCGCCATCGCCCTGCTGGACACCGACCTGACCCACCTACCGCAACACCCTCGCCGCACGTCAGGCCGCCGCCGAGCGCAGCCGGCCCGTCCGCCCCACCGACGTGGACACAGCGCGCCGACGACCCGCCCGCTACGCAGGAGATTCACCACAGCGGAGGAACGCGCAGCTACCGCCACTCCGGCGGGATGTTCGCCGCCTGCGGCTCAGGCCGCCACCCCTCCGGTCGCTCGTCAGGAGAGAACCAGCGACAACCGTCCGCGTGCCATTTCGCCCGGCACTCCCGGACCCAACCGAGATTCAGGTCGTTCACGCCGGACTCCGCCCCACAGCAGGAGCAGATGATGTACTGCGCACCGTCCGGGCCGGTCCAGCGGTCCTCACCCTCGTCGTAGCCGCACACCCGGCAGACGCTCTCCACCGCCTCGCTCACCTGCCCGTACCCCGGCAGCCCGCCGTCGGGAACTGACCGCTTCCAGGGCAGGAGGCTGTCGCGCCCGCCTCGCCCGGTCCAGCAACGACCGTTAGTTGCCCAGAGGTCGAGGTGTCGCCATCGCCCTTCGCGGCGGATGCTCAGATTTCCGGCCATCACCGCCGCGCAGATGCCGAGCACGTCGGCGACGACAGCGGCCTCGTCGGTGAGGTCGAGCCATTCGAAGTAGTACTCGTCGTTGATCATCAGCATCAAGTCGTCGTCGAAGCCGTCGAACCAGAACCAGACCCCCGAACCTCGCCCCACGGGCGACAAGATGGTGTTCCAGCCGTAGCTGCCCGGCTCGTCCACGAAGTTGTGTTTGACGGACACGTCGCTGCGGCCGGCGCACAACTTCTCGACGGCCCGTCGCAGGGCTGCCATCACCGGCGGCGGCTGCTCCTCGACCTCGGTCATCGCTGTGTCCAGGTCAGCTGGACCACCTGCACTCGTCTGGGCACGGGGCCATCGTGCCGCCTGCCCGCATCTCGGAAGTCGGCAACGCACCGCTGCACCAGGTCGCCATCGGGACATGGACCCATCGCGTCACCCTTGTTTGCCGTACTCACCCTCCGCTGACCTGGGGGCACAGCCACCGCGGTTATCGGCCGCCGCTCACCGTCGGCACGGCCCGCGGGCCTGGTCGCGATTGCCGCCGCATCGCATCCTCGGGACCAGTGCGGCCGTGCTTCGTCCTGCGGCCACCGACCCACGCGGGTTGATCTTGATTTGCGGACGTGGTTCGCTTCGAACACCAGTTCGAACATGCGTTCGATGGATTGGGTGGCGGGGGAGGCCATCCCAGGCGGCGTGGAGGTCAGCGTGAGGCGCACGGCGGGCAGCAGGTCGGCGGTGCGAGGTGGCTGAGGCCCGCTTCACCCGCAGCGGCATCGCCGCCCGCAAGCCCACCGCCGCCCGGCCAGCCGCACCCGACGGCCCGGCCAGGCGCCTTCGCTCCCCCCGCGCCCAGACTGCCGACGCGGATCCCGCTGCGACGTCGCCGGCCGAGTCGGTCGACCTGGTGGCCGCGCGACTGCAGGTCGCCCTGGCCGCGCTGGACCCCGCGATGGCCGGCCTGATTGGCCGGTACCGATCCGCGGCCCTGGATGCCGAGCAGTGGACCCAGGCCGCCGACCTGTTCCGCCTGGGCATGGCCGTGCTGTCCCCGACTACGACCCGGGCGGCCTACGGCATCTCGATGGCGCTGAACACCCACAGCCGCGCCCGGCTGGCCGTGGGAGCCAGCCGGACCATCTCCGGCTGGTACGGCCCCGACGCGATCGAGACCACCCTGGCCGGCGGGCCCATCGGCACCGGCGCGGCGGCAGTCACCCCGCCGCCGTCCTACGCCTCCACGTTCGCCTCCCGGCTGCGCGCCATCGGCCGGATCCTCGTCGCCGAGACCCCCGCCGCACCGATGAAGTTCACCGCCCACGACCCCCAAGCCCCGCTGTCGGGCAGCGAGCTGGCGCAAGTGCTGGACTTCTGCGACAGCCACCGCAGCCCCCGCCTGGGCACCCGCCTGGGCGCGCGGCTGGCGCGGCTGGTGTGGCTGGGGCTGGGCACCGGGGTCCGCAACAGCGACCTGGTGCAGCGCGCCGACGGCGGGCTGATGCACCTGCGCGGCACCGACGTCACCACCACCGCGCAGGCCGTCGTGGTCACCACCCTCGGACCCGACGCCCGGCGCATCCCGGTGCTGGCCGCCGCCGAGCACGCCGTGGCCGCCGCCGCTCTGGAGGCCGGCGACGGGCAGTTCCTGGACCGGCTCAAGCGCACCACCAACGTCACCGACGAGGTCGTGCAGGCCACCGGCTGGGACCGCGACGCCCGCTTCCCCATCACCGCCGGGCGGCTACGCCAGACGTGGCTGGCCGCCGTCCTGGCCGGAGGCGCGCCCTACCCGGGCATCGTCCGCGCCGCCGGCATCACCGGCGAGCGCACCCTGGCCTCCCTCGCCGACCGGCTCACCCCGCTGGCCGACGACGCCTACGAGACCGCGCTGCGCTGCGGCACCGGCCCGGTGCCCACCGCCGGGCAGCTCGCCCTGCCAGGCCTCACCCACCCCGCCCCGCGGCTGCCCTTCAGGGACCCGCGGTGAGGGTCGACCCGCACACCGGCGAGATCCTCGACGAGGACCCCAGCGGCGAACACGGCGACGACGTCATCGACCTCGACGACGAGCCTGCCGACCAGCTCGTCAACCAGCCCGACGGCACAGGTCGGGACGTGCTCGGTGAGCTGATCGCCGGCCTCGTCCCGACCACCGGGCCCGACGTGCAGGTCGCTCTCCCCCGCCGCACCACGCCCGGGTTGGCGCCCCAGGAAGCGGCCGGGAGCTGGGTTGCGGTGACCGACGCCTCGGCCGCAGCGCCGCTGGTCGGCCCGGACAAGGTCACCGTGCTGACCATCCCCCGCACGCTGGTCACCCTCGCCGAAGCCACCGTCGACCGCGGCCCGCTGGTCACCTACATCGAGTCCCTGCTGCCCGCCCAGACCGGCCGGCGCACCGGCGGGCGCACCCGCGAGCTCGGCGTCCGCGCGCTGCTGGTCGGGCTGCTGCTGCTCGCCCTGGCCGAGCAGGCCATGATCCTGCGCGACGTCGTCGCCGTGCTGAACGGCCTGCACCCCACCGACAAGCACCGCCTGGGCGTGCCCGCCACCGTCACCGAACGCAAGGTGTCCCGGCTGTTCAATCAGATCGCCCACGCCCTGGACCCCTCCCCGGACTCCCCGCACAACTACACCGCCCGCCGCGCCGCCCACGACCGCATCCGCGAGGCCCACCCCGGCCCGGACAACCTCGAGCTGCGCCGCACCCTGCACACCGCCGCCCGCGCCACCCACGAGCAGACTCTCACCGCCAACCTGGCCGCGCTGCGCTACGTGCTGGACCGCGGCCTGGACGCCACGCTGCCCAGCGACCCGCACACCGGCTCCTACGCCGTCGACGGCTCGGCGCTGCCCAGCTGGTCACACCAGTTCCACAAGCAGCCCCGCCGCCCCGAGATGCTCTCGGACCCCGACGCGCGATGGAACGGCAAGGGCGCCGGCTGGTTCGGCTACTGGCTGCACGGCGTGGTCCGCGTCGGCGAGGTCGACGGCCCCGACACCCCGTGCCTGGTCGAGCGGATCGAACTCACCGCCGCCAACGCCGACTCCCGCGACGCCGGCCTGGAGCTGCTCACCCGCATGGTCGCCGACCACGAACGAGCCGACGAAGCCGCCGGCCGCCCGCACCGGGCCCGCCGCGACATCCTCGCCGACCGCGCCTACACCTCCGAGGTCGACCGCGCCGACGACTGGATCTGGCCGGTGTTCGCCCTCGGCTTCGACTCCGTGCATCACCTGACAGCCAACCAGATCGGGCAGGGCAAGCGCCCCCTGCTCAACGGCGCCATCGTCGTCGACGGGCAGCCCTACAGCCCCCGCCTGCCCCACCACCTGCGCGACATCACCCCACCGAAGGTCGCCGCCCCCCGCTCGGCGGTGCTGGCCTACCAGCAGCAGATCGCCCACCGCGCCCCCTACGCCCTGCACGCCGTCGGCGGGCGCCGCGACGACGGCAGCTGGGACTTCGGCTGCAAGGCCATGAGCCTGCTCGGGTCGCTGCGCTGCGACCTGAAGCCCACCTCGATGGCCAAGCCGCCCACCGGCCGCCGGCTGACCACCGACCCCGCCGTGTTCCGGCCGCGCACTCTGCCCAAGATCTGCGGCCAGCAGAAGTCCCGCGTCAGCATGGACGAGCTGCCGTTCTGGCAGCCCCTTCCGCACGGGTCCGCGGAATGGTGGAAGAGCATCAACCGGCGCAACCGCGTCGAGGGCATCTTCGGCAACGTCAAGAACGACGCCGCGCAGAACCTCACCCGCGGCCGGTTCCGCGTCATGGGCCTGGCCCGAACCACCCTGATGAGCCTGTTCACCGTGATGGCGGCCAACCTGCGCCTGATGCAGACCTTCACCGCCCGCCAGCGCAAGGCCGCGGCCGCGAAGGCCGCCGCGGCCGCCGGCGCCACCCCGGTGCGCTCGGTCCGCCGCAAGCCCCGCCTGCACACCCAGCTGCGGCTGGAGATGCGCGAACGCATCGGCGCCGCGCAAGAGCTCGCCGCTGCCGGCGATGCACGCGCCGCCGCACCACCGGGGTCACCACCGGCCACCTGACCGGCGACCCGGTCCAGCCCAGCACCACCCTGACCAGAACCACCGATGGCCTCGGCCTGCCCGTAAACGGGCAGCCGGGGCCATTTTTCCTTCCCGCTGGCGCCATTCCTGTCCCGGCGCCTTGTCTGGTGCCCTCCGGACGCCCGCCGCGGCCGCGACAACGGCCCCGCAACCCCATTTCGGGGCCGCGGGGCCGTTCGCTGTTCCCGCATCGGCCGAACGGTCAGCCCATTTCGGGACCAACGGTTAGGGCCAGGTGGTGCCCCCAGCAGGATTCGAACCTGCGACACACGGTTTAGGAAACCGATGCTCTATCCCCTGAGCTATGGGGGCTCTGGATCGTGACGAGGCTAGCTGGCGCCCCAGCGGCATCCAGCACCACGTCGGCCGCGCGACGCGCCGCGACGGAGCTGGACGGGAACCCCCGGACGAGGAAGATCGTCGAACCAGCAGGAGCGGAAACGGAACGCAATGGTTACCTTGTCTGTCCGGAGTCGAGCAGTCACGGCTCCACGTCCCGGCACCGGAGCCGGGCAGGAGGTGGAACGAGCACGATGAGCAGCACGCAGCAGGTGCACGTCGAGGACGCCCCCAGCCGGGGCCGCTTCGAGATCAGCGTCGACGGCACCGTCGTCGGCACGGCGACCTACCACGTCGACGCCGACGTCATGACCCTCCCGCACACCGAGGTCTCCCCCGCCGTCGCCGGCCGGGGCCTGGGCACCGTCCTGGTGGCCGCCGTCCTGGCCGCCGCCCGCGAGCGGCACCTCTCGGTGCTGCCGTACTGCTCGTTCGTGCGGCACTACCTGCAGCAGCACCCGGCCGACCACGACCTGGTGCGCCCCGACGACCGCCCGCACTTCGGTCTGCCGCTCACCGCGCACTGACCGTGCAACCTGCCTAGGTTCAGGCGGTGCCGACCGCCATCCACTGGTTCCGCCGCGACCTGCGCCTGAGCGACAACCCCGCCTTCCTCGCCGCCCGCGATGTCGGTGACGTGCTGCCGCTGTTCGTCCTCGACCCGGCGATCTGGGAGAAGTCCGGCGACCCGCGCCGGCACTTCCTCGCCGGCTGCCTGGCCGCGCTGCACGAGGCCACCGACGGCCACCTGGTCATCCGGCACGGCAAGCCCGAGGACGTCGTCCCCGCGGTGGCCCGTGAGGTCGATGCCACCTCGGTGCACATCACGGCCGACACCGGGCCCTACGGACGGCGCCGCGACGCCGCGGTCGAGAAGGCACTCGGCGACGTCGACCTGGTGCGCACCGGGTCCCCCTACGCCGTCGCGCCGGGCACGATCACCAAGGACGACGGCACCCCGTTCAAGGTCTTCACGCCCTTCTCGAGGCGGTGGCGCGACCACGGCTGGCACGACCCGGCCCCCCGGCCGCGCAGCGTCAGATGGGCGGAGGCGACGTCCGAGGACCTGCCCGAAGCGCCCGACCTCGGCGGCACCGAGGTGCTCGAGCCCGGCGAGGAGGCAGCCCACGAGCGCTGGAAGACCTTCCTCGACGAGCGCATCGCCGACTACGACGACCAGCGCAACCGCCCCGACCTCGACACCACCAGCCGCATGTCGGCACACCTGCACTTCGGCACGGTGCACCCGCGCACCCTGCTCAAGGACATCGCCGACTCGGGGCAGACCGGGAAGGGCGTCGACACCTACGTCACCGAGCTGTGCTGGCGCGACTTCTACGCCGACGTCCTGTGGCACCGCCCCGAGACCGCCCGCGAGTACTACAACCCCGAACTGCAGGGGATGACCTACTCCACGGGCAAGGACGCCGAGGAGGACTTCGAGGCGTGGGCCGCCGGCCGCACGGGCTTCCCCGTCGTCGACGCCGCCATGCGCCAGCTGCTCGCCGAGGGCTGGATGCACAACCGCATGCGCATGATCGTCGCGAGCTTCCTGGTCAAGGACCTGCACCAGGAGTGGACGGTCGGCGCGCGCTACTTCATGCAGCACCTGGTCGACGGCGACCTGGCCAGCAACAACCACGGCTGGCAGTGGGTCGCCGGCACCGGCACCGACGCCTCGCCGTTCTTCCGGGTGTTCAACCCGGTCACCCAGGGCCAGAAGTTCGACCCCGACGGCGACTACGTGCGCAAGTACGTCCCCGAGCTGCGCGGCATCGCCGGCAAGGCCGTGCACGAGCCGTGGAAGGGCGAGCTGCCCGAGGGCTACCCCGAGCGGATCGTGGACCACAAGCACGAGCGCGAGGTGGCCCTGGACCGCTACGCGAAGGCCCGCGGCCGGTAGGTCAGCAGCCGGCGGCGATCAGCGCGCGTTCGCGGGAGCGGGCGGCGATGTCGGCGTCGGAGCAGAAGCCGCGGCCGCTGCGCTTGAAGCAGAGCAGCCCCAGCAGGTGACCGCCCTCGTCCACCACAGCCAGGCGCCGGCGACCCTCGGCACGCAACCGGGTGACCAGCACGTCGGTCGGCGCCCCGGGGGGCACGGTGCGGCCGTAGAGCCGGCCGAGCTCGTGGGCCGGGACGTCGGGGGTCAGGGCGTCGGGGGTCGTCCTCCCGAGCAGGTCCTCGCGCTCGACGACGGCCAGCAGCCGGGCGCCGTCGACGACCAGCAGGGCGTGCACGTGGTCGTCGGCGAACAGTGCCCGCGCCTGCGCAGCGGTGGTGGACGGCGGGCAGGTCTTGGGGAGGAGCACCATGGCCTCGCCGGCGGTGCGGGCGCTCGACCCACCCGCGCAGGGGTCACCCATGCTCGCCCTCCCTCCGGCTCGTGGACCTCCAGCCTGCCCGGTCCGCGCCGGTTCCGCCGCACCGACCCGGTCACACCTCAGCCGCGGCTGCGGATCCAGTCCGGCAGCGTGCCCGAGTCCAGCATCCGCTGCCGCAGCGGGGTGACCAGCTCGACCAGCCGGTGCAGCCGCTCCTCCCCCAGGTGCGCCCAGCCCTCGACCGCCAGGAAGTCGGTGACGGTCTCCACGTCGTCGCGCAGGTCGCGGCCGGCCTGGGTGAGGCCGTCGTCGTCGACCAGCCCGCGGGCCCGCAGCCGCTCGGTGCCGGCCGCCCACTCGTCGTCGGACCAACCGCGGGTGGTGCGCACGAACTCGGTGGACCCCGAGGCCAGACCGCCGGTGACCAGCGCCTCCACCGGGTCCAGGCCGGCCGACAGGAGGGCCGTGACGTGGCCGTCGCCGCGGTGCTCGCGCAGCAGCAGGCCGGCGTGCCACAGCTGCAGCAGCGGGTCCTCCGGCCACTCCACCGCCGACCAGGCCGCGTAGATCGGCCGGCCGGCCGGGGTGAGCCCGGCGCACGCCTCGCGGGCCAGCTCGACGGCCTCGGCGACATCGGGCTCGCCCAGCACGTCGTGCAGCCGGGTGGCCACGCCCTCGCGGCGGGCGGCGGCCCAGTCGGCCGGCGGCGCGGCGTCCCAGACGGCCGGGACGGCGGCACGCACCAGCTGCGGGGCGAAGACGTAGAACGTGGAGACGACCAGCTCGGGGGCGCACGGACCGAACGCCGACGCCCGGGCGGCGAAGTACCCGGCGCGGGTGGCCGGCACGGCGAAGCGGTCGTAGGCCGCGTTCACCTCCGGGGCGAAGAAGCCCGTGACGTGCAGGGTCTCCAGCGTGCCCCAGGCGCGGCGGGCCAGGGCGGGGGTGACGGTCATGCCGCGATCCTGCCCCGCCGTCCGCCCGCGGGCAGCACGGTCGTGCACCACCGGTCAGGATGGAAGGCGTGATTCCGCATGCCTGAGGGCCACACCCTGTTCCGCCTGGCCCGTGAGCAGCACGCCGCCTTCGCCGGCCGCGAGGTGCACGTGACCAGCCCGCAGGGCCGGTTCGCCGCCGAGGCCGAGCTGGTCGACGGCCGGGTGCTCGACGAGGTCACCAGCTGGGGCAAGCACCTGTTCGCGGTCTTCGGGCCGGACGTCGTCCACGTGCACCTGGGCCTCTACGGCAAGTACACGTCCGGCCGCGGCATCCCGCCCGAGCCCCGCGGCGCCCTGCGCATGCGCTGGGAGGGCCCCGGCGAGGACGGCGAGGGCGTGTGGACCGACCTGCGCGGCGCCACGGCCTGCGAGCTGCTCACCGACGGCGAGATGGGCCTGATCCTCGACCGGCTCGGCCCGGACCCCCTGCGGAAGTCCGACCCCGGCAAGGCCTGGGCCCGGATCAGCCGCTCGCGGGTGACCATCGGCGCGCTGCTCATGGACCAGGCCGTGCTGGCCGGGGTCGGCAACGTCTACCGCGCCGAGGTGCTCTTCCGGCACGGCATCTCCCCGTTCCGCGCCGGCCGCGACCTGGGCGAGACGGAGTGGACGGCGATCTGGGCCGACCTGGTCGTGCTGCTGCGGGCCGGGGTCAAGGCCGGGCGCATCGTGACCACCCGGCCCGAGGACCGCTCCCGCCGCCGCGGCGCGGTCACCCGCGACGACGCGCACTACGTCTACCGCCGCGCAGGCCTGCCCTGCCGGATCTGCGGCACCCCGGTGCGCACCGAGGTGATGGTGGGCCGCAACCTGTTCTGGTGCCCGACCTGCCAGGCGGTCTGACACACCCCGGCAACGTGCGTCGGGTGGGATGACCGGTGTGCTGGCCATCCGACCCGACGACCTGACCGACCCCCGCGTGCGGGAGCTGATCGCCCTGCACGTGGGCTCGATGCTGGCCGACTCACCGCCCGGCACCTCCTACGCCCTCGACCTCACCGGCCTGACCTGCCCGGGCATGACGGTCTGGACGGCGTGGGACGGCGACTCCCTGGCCGGCATGGTCGCGCTGTCTGCGTCCGGCGAGCTGAAGTCGATGCGCACCCACCCCGACCACCTGCGCCGGGGCGTGGCCGCCGCGCTGCTCGCGCACGCGCTGGACCACGCCCGGGCGCAGGGGCTCGCCCGGGTGGTGCTGGAGACCGGCACGGCACCGCCGTTCACGCCCGCAGTGGCGCTGTACCGGCGCCACGGCTTCGTCGACCGCGGGCCGTTCGGCGACTACGCGGCCGGCCCGGACAACCAGTTCCTGGAGCTGCTGCTCTAGCGGAGCGCGCCCTTGGCGTCGTCCCCGGCGGGCACGGCCTCCAGGATGTGCACCTGCAGCGGCTCGGCGAGGTCGTCCTTCACGCCCTCGCTGAGCTGGTTGAACGTCGTCCCGGCGCCGTGCGCCTCGAGCGCGGCGCCGTCGCGCCACCGCTCGACCATGACCAGCACGCCCTTGCCGGCGTGCAGCGCGTAGAGCTCGCAGCCGTCCTCCTCGTGGACGGCGGGGATGGCCTGCACGAACGCGTCGCGGACGGCGTCGAGGCGGTCGGGCTTCGGGGTGATGGTGGCGACGACGGTGATGGACATGCTCCGGGTCTGCCCCGCGCCGACGGGGTTCACCCCTGCACCTCGACGTGCACGGTGACGACGTCCCCCAGGTCGATCCCCTCGGCCCGGCGGACGGCGACCTTCAGCGGCACCACGTACGCGCCTCCGCGGGGCCAGAGCGCCGTCGTGGACGTCGTCGCCCCGACGCGCAACCGCACGGGGACCATGCCCCAGCCGTAGGTCACCTGCCGGGCCACCTCGTAGACCTGCTCGGCCAGGTCGCCGGTCACCTCGACGAAGTGGTGCGGCGCCGGCCCGCGCCACTCGACGACGGGCCCGGTCACGTCGAACTCCAGGACGGCCACCCACGCAGCCTGCCCCGGCCGCGCCCTGGTGCCCAGTCCTCCCGTCGGGCACTGTTCGCCCATGGAGCGACCGTTGCGGGTGGCCGTCGTCGGGGCCGGTCCGGCCGGGATCTACGCGGCCGAGGCGCTGGCCGGCCAGGACGACGTCCCGGTGACCGTCGACCTGCTCGACCGGCTGCCCACGCCCTTCGGCCTCGTGCGGCACGGCATCGCCCCCGACCACACCAAGATGCGGGCGCTGGCCGACACGCTGCGGCACACGCTCGACCACCCCGGCGTGCGGTTCGTCGGCGACGTCGAGGTCGGCCGGGACCTGTCGGTGGCCGACCTGCGCGCGCACTGCGACGCCGTCGTGTTCACCCACGGCGCCTCGGGGGCCCGGCGGCTGGGCATCGAGGGCGAGGACCTGCCCGGGAGCCTGGCCGCCACCGACGTCGTGGCCTGGTACACCGGCCACCCGGACGCCGACCGCGCCCGCGTCGAGGCGGCGCTGGCCCGCGCGCGCGACGTCGTCCTGGTCGGGGTGGGCAACGTGGCCCTCGACGTCGCCCGGGTGCTGGCCCGCTGCCCGGCCGAGCTGGAGCAGACCGACATGCCCCAGCACGTGCTCGACGTCCTGGCCGCCGCCCCGGTCGAGCGGATCACGCTGCTGGGCCGGCGCGGGCCGGCGCAGGCCACCTTCACCACCCAGGAGCTGCGCGAGCTCGGCCACCTGTCCGCAGCCGTCGCGCTGACCGACCCCGACGGGCTGGACGAGGAGTCCGAGGTGCGCGCGGTGGCCCGCAACCTGGCCGCGCTGCGGGAGTTCGCCGAGCACGTGCCGGAGGCGGGCAAGGCCAGCGTGCGGCTGCGGTTCTTCGCCCGCCCGGTGCGGCTGTGCGGCGACGAGCGGGTGACCGGCGTGGTGGTCGAGCGCACCGCCGTGGACCCCGCCGACCGGTTGAGCGGGACCCGCGAGACCGAGGTGCTGCCCGCCGACCTGGTGGTGGCCGCGATCGGCTACCAGGGGCACGACCTGCCGGGCCTGGCCGTCGAGGGCGGCACCGTGCCGAACGAGGGCGGCCGGGTGCTGCGCGACGGCGCCGTCAGCCCCGGTGAGTACGTGGCCGGGTGGATCAAGCGCGGGCCGACCGGGGTGGTGGGCACCAACAAGCACGATGCCCGCGAGACGGTGGCCGCCCTGCTCGCCGACTCCCCCACGCTGCCTCGGGTCGAGGGCGCCGATCTGGTCGACACCCTGCGGGCGCGCGGGCGCCGGCCCGTGCTGCTGGAGAACTGGCGGGCCATCGACGACGCCGAGCACGCCCTGGGCGCCACCCGCGGCCGCGCCCGCACGACCATCCACGACCGCGACGCCCTGCGCGCCCACGCCCACGGGGCCCAGCGGTGATCAGGGCGTGCACGTCGGGCCGGTGACCCGCGGCGTGGATCAGCTGGGTCCACGAACGGCCGTCCTGGGTCACCGGCGTCGGTGACCCAGGACGGACCCCGGTGAACCCAGCTGATCCACGCCGGGTCCAGGGCGTCAGCCGGAGTTGCGCAGGGCGGTGGCGACGCCGTTGATGGTCAGCTGGATGCAGCGGCGCACGAGCTCGCCGTCGGGCTGGTCGTCGCCGCCCTCGCGCCGGCGGCGGAGCATCTCGACCTGCAGGTGGTGCAGCGGCTCGAGGTAGGGGAACCGGTTGCGGATCGAGCGGGCCAGCGAGGGGTTGTCGGCCAGCAGGTGGTCGTCGCCGGTGATCGCCAGCAGGACGGCGACGGTGCGCTCGTGCTCGGCGGTGATGACGTCGAACACCCGGTGCCGCAGCTGCTCGTCGGGCACCAGCTCGGCGTAGCGGGCGGCCAGCTCGAGGTCGGTCTTGGCCAGCACCATGCCCATGTTCGACAGCACCGTGCGGAAGAACGGCCAGCGGGCGTGCAGGTCCTGCAGCTGGGCCAGCCGGGCCGGGTCGTCACCGATCCACCCGTGCAGCGCCGTGCCCGTGCCGAACCAGCCGGGCAGCATGATGCGGGCCTGCGACCAGCTGAACACCCACGGGATCGCCCGCAGATCGGTGATCTTGTCGCCGGCCTTGCGCGACGGCGGCCGCGACCCGATGTTCAGCTCGGCCAGCTCGCGGATCGGCGTGGCCGCGCGGAACCACTCGACGAAGCCCGGGGTGTCGTGCACCAGCGCCCGGTAGGCGGCCTCGGCCCGGCCGGCCAGGTCGTCGAAGAGCGCGTAGACCCCCTCGGCTTCGTCGCCCAGGCCCTCCAGCGACAGCAGCGAGCTCTCGAGCGTGGCGGCGACCAACGCCTCGAGGTTGCGGCGGGCCAGGTCGGGCTCGGCGTACTTGGCCGCGATGACCTCGCCCTGCTCGGTGATCCGCAGCTGCCCGGCGACCGACCCCGGCGGCTGCGCCCGGATCGCCTCGTAGGAGGGCCCACCGCCCCGGCCCACGGTGCCGCCGCGGCCGTGGAACAGCCGCAGCTTGACCCCGGCCTCGCGGGCGACCTCGACCAGCGCCAGCTCGGCCCGGTACAGCGCCCAGTTGGCGGCCAGGTAGCCGCCGTCCTTGTTGCTGTCGGAGTAGCCGAGCATGACCTCCTGGGTGCCGCCCCGACCGTCGACCATCGAGCGGTAGACCGGCTCGGCGAGCATCGCGGCCAGCGTCTCGCCGCCGCCCTTGAGGTCGCCGATCGTCTCGAAGAGCGGCGCGATCATGATCGGCGAGGCGGGCAGGCCGTCCTCGCCGAGGGTGACCAGGCCGACCTCCTTGAGCAGGACGGCGACCTCCAGCACGTCGGAGACCGACTCGCACATGCTGATCACGTAGTTCGGGATCGCCCGCGGGCCCAGCCGCCGGACCTGCTCGGCCGCGGCGGCCAGCAGGTCGAACTCACCGCGCGCGAGCTCGGAGAGCTGGGCACCGGCCCCGACCAGCGGACGGCGCAGCCGCAGCTCACCGACCAGCAGCTCGCGCCGGGCGGTCTCGTCGAGCGCGGCGTAGTCGTCGCACACCCCGGCCCAGGCGAGGACCTCGGCCAGCACCTCTTCGTGCACCGAGGAGTTCTGCCGCATGTCCAGCCCGGACAGGTGGAACCCGAACACCTCGACGGCGTCGCGCAGGCGGCGCAGCCGGTCGTCGGCCAGGGCGCCGGCCCCGTGGGTGCGCAGCGAGGCGGCCACGACGTCGAGGTCGGCGATCAGCTCGGCGGGCTCGGCGTAGGGCTCGAGCTCGACGTCCGGCAGGGGGCCGGGCACGTGGCCCACGACGCCGAGGGCGGTGGCCGCCAGGCGCCGGTAGATGCCCCGTAGGGCACGGCGGTAGGGCTCGTCGGCGCGGAACGGCGAGTCGTCGCGGGACGCCTCGGCCAACGCCTCGAGCGCGGGGGTCGGGGTGACCAGGCGTTCGGACATCGACAGCTCGTCGGCGAGGGCGACCAGCTCGCCGAGGTGGTGCCCCAGCGCGGTCTCGGCGGCGCGGGTGGTGGCCCGGCGCACCGCGGCGGCGGTCACGAACGGGTTGCCGTCGCGGTCGCCGCCGATCCACGAGCCGGTGCGCAGCATCGGGGTGGGCAGCAGGTCGGCGTCGGGCCAGCGCTGGTGCAGCGCGGCGCGCAGGTCGGCGTTGATCTGCGGGACGACGGCGAACAGCGAAAGGTCGTAGTAGCGCAGCGCCTCGTCGATCTCGTCCTCCAGGCGCAGCCGCGACAGGCGCAGCAGGGCGGTCTGCCAGAGGGTGAGCACCTCGCGCCACAGGTGCGCCGACCACTGCGCCTCGTCGGCGGCGGTCTCGCGCGTGCGCATCAGCTCGGTGACCTGCCGCTGCACCTGCGAGACGGTGCGGCGGCGCACCTCGGTGGGGTGCGCGGTGACCACGGGGACGACGAGGGCGTCGGCCAGCTCGCGCGCCACGTCGGCCGGGTCGAGGTCGGCTGCGTCGAGCAGGTCGAAGCTCGCGGCCAGCGTGCCCTTCTGCGGGGCGGACCCCTCGCGGCGGTGGTGCCGGCGCCGGCGCTCGTGGTGCACGTCCTCGGCCAGGTTGGCCAGCAGCGAGAAGTGGCTGAACGCGCGGATGACGTGGTTGGCGCTGCGCACGTCGAGCCCGGCCAGGGTCTGCGCCAGCCCCCCGCGGCCCACCTCGGACCGGCGGATGCGGAAGGCCTCGACCCGGGCGGCCTCGACCAGGTCGAAGACCTCCTCGCCGGCCTGCTCGCGCACCACCTCGCCGAGCACCCGGCCCAGCAGGCGGATGTCCTCGCGGAGCGGGGCCTCGTCCTGCGGGCCGTCGGGGTCGGTGCGGCCGAGATCGGCGACGTCCACGGTTGCTTCAGACACGGCGCGCATTGTGCCGTCCGGGTGTGACGGCCCGGTGTCCCGGGGAGGATCGCGGCATGCAGACGCTGACCGCGACCCCCGTCCTGGACGTCGAGCCGGCCGTGCACGGGGAGGGCCCCACCTGGGACGCCGCCCGCCGCGAGCTGCTCTGGGTGGACATCGACGCCGGGCAGGTGCGCCGTGCGACGGTCTCCGCGGCCGGGGTGCTGGCCGAGGTGGGCGTGCACCGGGGCGGGGACACCGTCGGGTTCGTCGTCCCGGCGTCCGGGGGCGGCTGGTTGCTCGGCGCCGACGGCGGGTTCACCCACCTGTCGGCCGACGGCACGGCCACCGTGCTGCTGACGATCGACGGCGAGGGCCCCGACGCCGGCACCCGGATGAACGACGGCGCGGTCGACCCGGTGGGGCGGTTGTTCGGCGGCACGATGGGCTTGGACGAGCGGCCCGGTGCGGGCTCGTTGTACCGCGTCGACCTCGACGGGTCGGTGCACACCGCGCTGACCGACCTCACCATCAGCAACGGCATCGAGTGGACCGCCGACGGCCGCACGGTGTACCTGGCCGACTCCGGCGTCGCGCAGATCCGGGCCTACGACTACGACGTCGACAGCGGCGCGTTCGGCGACAGCCGCGTCTTCCTGGACCTCTCCGACGACGACGGTCCGCCCGACGGCCTCACGATGGACGACGAGGACCACGTCTGGGTGGCGCTGTGGGGTGCGGGCCAGGTGCGCCGCTACTCCCCCGCCGGCGAGCTCGTCGCCGTGGTGCGGGTCGGCGCCGCGAACACCTCGAGCTGCGCCTTCGCCGGCCCGTCCCTGGACCACCTGGTCATCAGCACCTCGACGCAGGGGCTCACCGACGTGCCACCGGACGCCGGGCGCCTGTTCGTCGTCCGGCCCGGGGTGACCGGCCGTCCCGCCGGCGTCTACCGCGGCCCGGTCGACGCCCTCCGCCGCGCCTGACGCCTGCACCTCCTCGGGTGTCGGAAGCTCTCCCCCACTCCACGGGCCCGTTCGCGGGGGTGGAGCTTCCGGTACCCCGGGTGAACCGGGGCGGCCGTGACGGTTCCGGATCCCCCCGGGTCGGGTAGCGCCCCCGGGTGACGACGACTCCTGCACCCCACGACCACGCCGTCCAGCTGCCCCCCGACGACGTCCCGCGCCCGGTGTCCCGGGCCGGCATCGGCGAGACCGTCCGCCTCGCGGCGACCGCGCTGGCCCCGATGCTGGCGCAGGGCATCATCGTCCGGCGTCCGCGCCTGGTACGGCTGGCCGACCGGCTGCAGGTCGACGACCGGGCGGTGCGCGCCCTGCAGCGCAGTCGCCGCCGGCACGGCCCCGGCCCGCTCCGGCTGCGGGTACCCGGCCGCAGCCTGGTGCTGGTGCTGTCGGCCGCCGACGCCGGCCGGGTGCTCACCGGCGGGCCGTTCCGGCCGGCGACCCGGGAGAAGAAGGCCGCGCTGCAGCACTTCCAGCCCGGCGGGGTGCTCATCACCGACACCGACCACCGCGCCGCCCGGCGCAGGTGGAACGAGCAGGTGCTGCAGATGGACGTGCCGCTGCACGCCCAGGCCGCCGCGGTGGCCCGGGTCGCCGCCGAGGAGCTCGGCCCGCTGCACGACGCGGGCCGCTGGGACTGGGAGACCTTCGCCCCGGCCTGGTGGCGGCTGGTGCGCCGGGTGACCCTCGGCGACTCCGCCCGCGACGACGAGGCGCTCACCGACCTCCTCGGCGAGCTGCGCGGACGCGGCAACTGGGCCTACCTGCGCCGCACCGACACCGAGGCCCGCGCCCGACTGCTCGCGGCCATCGGGCGGTACGTCGACCGCGCCGAGCCGGGCAGCCTCGCGGCCACGGTCGCCGCCGCACCGGCCGACCCGGCCGTGCCGGTGGCCGACCAGGTCGCCCACTGGCTCTTCGCCTGGGACGCCGCCGGCATCGCCACGTACAAGGCCCTGGCCCTGCTGGCCGGGCACCCCGACCACGCCGCCGCGGTGGCCGGCGAGGTCGCCGCGGCCGACCCCGACCGCCCCGACCTCCCGTCGCTGCGGGCCACGGTGCTCGAGTCGGTGCGGCTGTGGCCCACCACGCTGGCGGTGCTGCGCGAGTCGCATGGCCCCACCGACTGGGCCGGCACGCGGCTGCGCGACGGGACGACGTTCGTGATCGCCTCGTCGCTGGTGCACCGGGACGACGAGACCCTGCCCGACGCCGACCGGTTCGCCCCCGCGCTCTGGGCGGACGCCGACGCACCCGCCGGCACCAGCGCGTCGCTGTGGTCGATGGTGCCCTTCAGCGCCGGCCCGGCCCGCTGCCCCGGGCGCGACCTGGTGCTCCACACGACCGGGGTGGCGCTGGCCGCGCTCACCGCCGAACGCCGGGTCGAGCAGACCCGTGGCCGTCGGGTGGTCGAGGGGCAGGGGATCCCCCGCACCCTCGACCACACCGCGCTGGCCTACCGGCTCAGTTGATCGGCGAGCCGCCGGTCACGCCGATCACCTCACCGGAGGTGAAGCTGGCGTCCTCGCTGGCCAGGTAGACGTAGGCGCCCGCGAGCTCGGCCGGCTGCGCGGCCCGCTTGAGCAGCGCCTGCTGGCCGAAGCCCTCCACCTGGTCCTCGGGCATGGTCGCCGGGATGAGCGGCGTCCAGACCGGGCCGGGGGCGACGCAGTTGACCCGGACGCCGTCCTGGGCGAACTCGTCGGCCATCGACTTGGTGAGGTTGACCAGCGCGGCCTTCGTCGCGGCGTACGCGGCCAGGTTCGGCGACGGCGTGAACGCCTGCACCGAGCTGGTCACGATCACCGACGAGCCGGGGGCCAGCTCGGGCTTGGCCGCCTGCAGCAGCCAGAAGAAGGCGTAGACGTTGGTGCGGAACGTGCGGTCGATCTCCTCGGTGGAGAACTCCAGGACGTCGTCCACCACGTTCTGGAACGCCGCGTTGTGCACCAGCAGGTCCAGCCCGCCCAGGCCCTCGACGGTCTGCGCGACCAGCCCCTTGGCGACGGTCTCGTCGGCGATGTCGCCGGGCAGCACCAGGGCGGTGCGTCCGGCTTCGCGCACCAGGCGGGCGGTCTCCTCGGCGTCGGCGTCCTCGGAGAGGTAGGAGATCGCGACGTCGGCACCCTCGCGGGCGAAGGCGATCGCGACGGCCCGGCCGATGCCGGAGTCGGCGCCGGTGATGAGCGCCCGGCGTCCCTCGAGCCGGCCCGAGCCGCGGTAGGACTCCTCGCCGTGGTCGGGGCGCGGGGTGAGCTCACCGGTGCCGCCGGGGTGCTCGATCTGCAGGCCGGGGACGTCGGTCGGGTGCTTGGTGCGGGGGTCGATCAGGGTCACGGGAACCTCCGGTGGTGGTGGGCGGCGGGTGGTGGCGTGGGCAGCCGGGTGCTCAGGCGAACGCCTCGCGCCAGGCGGGCATGAGCTCGCGCTCGGTCCACTCGAGGTAGGGCTGCTGCTGGTCGCCGCCGATCTGCACCAGCGCCAGGTGGGTGTAGCCGGCGTCGGCGTACTCCTTCGCCGCCTCGATGACCGCGCCGACGTCGTCCCCGCACGGGATGGAGCCCTCGACGTCCTCCTCGCGGACGAACGCGCTGGCGGCCTCGAAGCCCGCCGTCCCGGGCAGGTCGGCGTTGACCTTCCAGCCCAGGCCGAACCAGCGGAACAGCTCGTGCGCGCGGGTCACGGCGGCGGCCTTGTCGGTGCCGTAGCTGATCGGCATCTGGCCGACCCGGTTCTTGCCCGCCCCGCCCGCGGCGTCGAACATCTCGCCGAGCTCGGGCTTGGGCTCGGTGCCGATCATGACGTCGGCGTACTCACCGGCCAGCTCGCACGAGGACTTCCCCGACACCGCGATGCCGATCGGCACACCGCCCTCGGGCAGGTCCCAGATCTTGGCGCCGTCGGCCTCGAAGTAGTCGCCGTGGAAGGTCGTGTAGCCGTCGCCGGCCAGCAGCTCCTTGATCAGCTGCACCGCCTCGGCGAACATCTCCTGCCGCACCGAGACGGCCGGCCAGCCCTCGCCGGCGACGTGCTCGTTGAGGTTCTCCCCGGAACCCAGGCCCAGGGTGAAGCGGCCCTCGGACAGGATCTGCAGCGTGGCTGCCTGCTGCGCGACCACGGCCGGGCGGTACCGGAAGGTCGGGCAGGTCACGTAGGTCATGAGGTCGATGCGGCTGGTCGCCTGCGCGGCCGCGCCGAGGGTGACCCACGCGTTGGGCGCGTGGCCCATCGAGTCCAGCCACGGGAAGAAGTGGTCGCTGCTGACGGCGAAGTCGAACCCGACCTGCTCGGCGCCGACCACGTGCGCGACGAGCTCCTTGGGGCCCGCCTGCTCGGTCATCATCGTGTAGCCCAGCTGCATGCTCATGCGCGGGCGCCTACCCCCCGCGCAGGCACCCCCAACCCCACCCCGGCGCGCCCACCCTCCGCTGCCGCCCGTCCCCGCCCCGCCTGCGCAGCGCGGGCGGCCGAGGTCAGGCGCGTTCGGCCTTCAGGGCCTCGCGGAGCTTGGTCCTGCCGCCCGTGCGCAGCAGCGCGCCGGCGTAGACCCGGCCGCCGATGCGCACCACCAGGGCGATCGCCGCGAGCATGATCGCCACCGAGACCGCGACCTCCCACCACGCCGCCTCGCCCGCGGCCATGCGCACCGGCATCACCAGCGGCGACAGCCCCGGCACGAACGAGGTGACCGTGGCCAGCGTCGAACCCGGGTCCTGAGCCGCCTGCAGCGACACGATGAACCCGACGACCAGCAGCAGGGTGGTGGGGGTCAGCACGCTGCCGAGGTCCTCCTGCCGGCTGACCAGCGAGGCCGCCGCGGCGAACACCGACGCGTAGAACGCGTAGCCCACCAGGAACCAGGCGATGACGGTCAGCACGGTGCCGATGAGCTGGCCGGGGACGCTGACGACGTCGAGGGCCAGCGCCCCGGTCACCCCGACGACGGCGATGAGCACGAGCTGCACCAGCCCCAGCACGCCGAGGCCGAGGATCTTGCCGGCCAGGAGCTGCCAGGGCTTCATCGTCGACAGCAGCAGCTCGACCACCCGCGAGGACTTCTCCTCCACCACGCCCTGGGCGACGAACTGGCCGAACAGGATGAGCAGGCCGTAGAGCACCACCACGCCCAGCAGGGCGACCACGACGGCCGGGCCGCGGTCGTCGTCGGCCGGGTCGAGCTCGGTGGTCGTGAGCTGCGGCGCGGGCTGCAGCTCCACGCCCTGCTCGGCCAGCTGCGCGGCCACCGACAGCGCGCTCACCGCCGACCGCACGATGCCGTCGTCGTCGGAGGAGGCCTCGACGACCAGCGTGGGCGAGTCGCCGGTGGGGTCGAGGACCGCGGCGTCGACGTCGCCGTCCTCGACGGCCTGCCGGGCGGCGGCCTCGTCGTCGAGGTCGGTGACGGTGACCTCGGTGCCGGCGGCCTCGCCGGACTGCTGCAGCGCGGTGGTGACCGAGGGGTTGCCGCCGACGACGCCGATGGTGGTCGAGGACGTCGTGCCACCGGAGACGAGCTGGAAGATCATCACGCCGACGACGAGCAGCACGATGACCAGCGAGCTGAGGATGAAGCCCTTGTCGCGGGCACGCGTGCTGATCTCGCGCCCGGCGACGAGCCGGACCTGGCCGAGGGTGCTCATGCTGCCGACACCGCTTCCCGGAAGAGCTCGACGAGGCTGGGTTCACGACGGGCGAAGTGGGTGACCGGGCCCGTGCGCAGGGCGGCGGCGAGCACCACCTGGTCGTCGGCGTCGGGCGCGAGGTCGAGCACGGTGTCGCCGCGCTGCTCGCTGACCACCCGCACGCCGGGCACGCCACCGGCCCACCCGGCCGGGGCGGCGGGGACGACGACGCGCAGCTGCCGCCCGCCCTCGCGGGCCCGCAGCTCGGCGACGGTGCCGCTGGCGACGATGCGGCCGCGGGCGAGGATGCCGACGGCGTCGCACAGCCGCTCGACCAGGTCGAGCTGGTGGCTGGAGAACACCACCGGGACGCCGGCCCGGCAGCGCTCCAGCAGGGCGTCGGCCAGGGAGTCGACGCCGACCGGGTCGAGGCCGGAGAACGGCTCGTCGAGGATCAGCACCTCGGGGCCGCTGACCAGGGCGGCGGCGAGCTGCACGCGCTGCTGGTTGCCCAGCGACAGCTTCTCGACCCGCTCGCCGCGCTTCGCGGAGAGCCCCAGGCGCTCGGTCCACTCGTCGACCGCACGGGTGGCCTCGGCGGACGACGCCCCGTGCAGCCGCGCGAAGTACGTGAGCTGCTCGGCCACCTTCATCTTCGGGTAGAGGCCGCGCTCCTCCGGCATGTAGCCGATCAGCCGACGGCTCGCGTCGTCCAGCGGCCGCCCCTGCCAGCGCACCTGCCCGGCGTCGGCGCGGGCCAGGCCCATCGCGATGCGCATGGTCGTGGTCTTGCCCGCGCCGTTGGACCCGCAGAAGCCGAACATCTGCCCGGGTGCGACGGAGAACGACACCCCCTGCAGCACCTGGTTGTCGCCGTAGCTCTTGACCAGGCCGTCGAACTCGAGCACGTGCCCTCCGCGGAGATCGTGAGTACCGCTCAGGACCGTATCGGTGTCACCCCTGCTCCGGGTGACGGGCCCCGGCCGGGACCTCGGCACCGTCGTCCAGCCGGGCGGCCAGGCCGACCAGGGTGACGTCGCCGTCCCCACCGACCACCGCCCCGCGCCCGACGTCGACGCCGTCGTCGAGCACCGCCCGGTGCACCCGGGCGCCGGCGCGCACCCGTGCGCCGGGCAGCAGCACCGAGTCGGTGACGGTCGCGCCCGCCTCGACCACGACGCCGGGCGAGAGCACCGAGCGGTGCACCGCCCCGGCCACGCGCGTGCCCCCGGAGACCAGCGACGCCTCCACCGACGCGCCGGGCAGCAACCGGGCGGCGGAGTGCCGGCCACCCCGGGTGGACACCCGCCAGGCCGGGTCGTCCAGGTCGAGCGGTGGCTCGTCGGCGAGGAAGTCCATGTGCGCCTGCCAGTACGCCGGCACCGTGCCGACGTCGCGCCAGTAGCCGTCGAACCGGTGGGCCCGGGCCGCGCCGTCGGCGGTCTGCGCGGGCAGCAACTGGGAGCCGAGGTCGTCGAGCCCGTCGTCCCCGGCATCGGCGGCCAGGGCCTCGAGCCGGTCCAGCGTCGCTCCGGGGGTGAACACGAAGACCTCGTTGGTGGCCGTCGTGGTGGCCGGGGAGTCGGGCTTGTAGGCGTAGTCGGTCACCCGGTCACCGTCGACCTGCACGATGCCGTAGCGGGCGGCGTCGTCGGCGGCGACCTCGGTGGTCACCATCGTCACCTCGGCGCCGGACTCGCGGTGCTCGTCGGCCACCGCCCGGTAGTCCAGCTTGTAGACGGCGTCGGCACTGACCACGACGAGGGCGTCGGGGTCGAAGTCGCGCACGAGGTCGGCCTGGCGCCACAGCACGTCGGCGGTGCCGGTCGCCCAGCCGCCCCGGTCGGTGCCCCGGAACGGCGGCAGGGTGAGCAGCCCGCCGGTGGTGCGGTCGAGGTCCCACGGGCGGCCGTTGGCCAGGTGCTGCGACAACGACGTCGGGTGGAACTGGACGGCGACCCACACGTCGGCGATGCCTGCGTGCTGGCAGTTCGACAGCGGGAAGTCGACCAGCCGGTACACCCCCGCGAACGGGACGGCGGGCTTCGCGCGCTGCTCGGTGAGCAGTTCGAGGCGACCGCCGGCGCCACCGGCGAGCACGAGCACGAGGATCTTCGACTGGGCCATGTGCCCCCTCTGCCCCGGACGGGGGGTCGCCACGCTCAAGCCCCCCACCGGCCGTGCCGATCAAGCACCCATGTTCTTCGGCAAGAAGCCCTCAGCCGCCCCCGTGAGCACCGGTCTGCTGACCTGGGCCCGCTCGTACGTCGAGCGCGAGCTCGAGGACCTCGCGGGCGACCCCCGCCGCATCGTGGTCAAGCAGCGCAAGGGCGAGTCCTCCCGCGAGACCCGTCCGGTGGGTCGATCCCCCCAGTCCATCCGCGCGTCGGCCGCCCGCGAGCTCGAGCTGGGCGCCTGGCGGGTGCTGGTCGTGGTGGTCGAGCCCGGCGACGACGGCGAGGTCGTCATCGCGTGCGAGGCGTGGCAGCGCGACGTCCGGGAGGCCCTGCGGTTCGTGCAGCCGGCCAAGGCCGCGTTCGGCGGCACGCTCAAGCTCATCGGCGCGCTGCGCCCGGACGAGGCCCCGGACTACCCGCCCGCCTGAGCCGCCCGCGACGCCCGGAACAGCCAGAAGGACGGGACGGCGACGGCGACCACGGCCATCGCCACCACGATCACCACGCCACCGGTCCACATCGCGACCGAGACCCCGAACGCGCTGGCCAGCGCGCCGGCGCGCAGGTCGCCGAGCCGCGGGCCGCCGGCCACCACCACGATGAAGACGCCCTGCATGCGGCCGCGCATGTCGTCGGGCGCGGCCAGCTGCAGCATCGACGAGCGCAGGACGGCGCTGACCATGTCCCCGGCCCCGGCGACCGCCAGGCACAGGACGGCGAACCACAGCGACCCGGCGAACCCGAAGCCGATGATCGCCACCCCCCACACGGCGATGGCGGCGAGCACCACCGCCCCCTGCCGATCGACCCGGCTCACCCAGCCCGAGGTCAGCCCCATGACCAGCGAGCCGATCGAGATGCCGGCGTAGAGCCAGCCCAGGCTGTTCGCGTCGCCGGCATACGCGGTCTCCGACAGCTGCGGGAACACCGCCTGCGGCCAGGCGAACAGCATCGCGACGATGTCCACGACGAACGTCATGAGCAGCACCGGCTGGGTGCGCAGGAAGACGAAGCCCTCCCCCACGCCGCGCACCGCCGAGCCCAGGCGCACCCGGCCCGCGGCACCGGCCACCGGCAGCGGCGGCAGCCCCCGCACCAGCCAGACGGCCGCGGCGAACCCGACGGCGTCGACGACGTAGGTCACGAACAGCTCGCCCTGCCCGATGAGCACCCCGGCCAGCAGCGGGCCGGCGATGACGCCGATCTGGCGCACCGTCATGGCCAGCGCGTTCGCCGCCGGCACCAGCTCGGTCCCGACGACGGCCGGGATGGCGGCGCTGCGGGTGGGCTGGTTGACGGCCGCGAAGGCCGACACCAGCGCGGTGAGCACCCACAGCACGGCCAGCGACTCGAGCCCGAGCCCGGCCTGGACGGCGAGCAGCGCGCTGGTCACCGCCGCGCCGATCGAGGTGATGAGCATGAGCCGGCGGCGGTCCATGGCATCGGCGATGGCGCCGCCGAGCAGACCGAACACCACCAGCGGCACGAGCGCGACCACCGACGTCACGCCGACCAGCAGCGAGGAGCCGGTCATCGCGTAGACCTGGAACGGGACGGCGACCAGCGTCATCTGCTGGCCGAGCATCGTCACCGTCACGCCGGCGAACAGCCGCCGGTACGCCGGGATGGCCAGCGGTCGGGTGTCCAGCGCCAGCGCTCTCCGGCCGCGCTGCAGGGGTCCGGGGCGAGCCGGCGATTCCTGGGGGGCAGCGGGGTCCGTCACGGGGCGAGGCGGCGGACGACCCAACCCCCACCCTCCTCGTCGTCCCGCTCGAACCGCAGCCGGTCGTGCAGCCGATCGTGGCCGCCCTGCCAGAACTCCACCCGCTGCGGGACCACGCGGTAGGCACCCCACGTCGCCGGGCGCGGCAGCTTCCCGTCGGGGGTCTGCTCGTCCAGCTCGCGGAAGGCGCGCACGAGGTCCTCGCGGCCGTCGACGACCGAGGACTGCACCGACGCCGCCGCGGCCAGCTGCGCCCCGCGGGGGCGGGGGTCCCACAGCGCGTCGGAGTCGGCGTCGGACAGCCGGGCCGCCGTCCCCACGACCCGCACCTGGCGCTGCAGGGCCTGCCACGGGAAGACCAGCGCCACCCGGTCGTCCAGCGCGAGCTGCGCGCCCTTCGCCGAGGCACCGTTGGTCACGAACACGAAGCCCTCGTCGGACAGGCCCTTGAGCAGCACCACCCGGGCGTCGGGGGCGCCGTCGGGATCGGCCGTGGCCAGCACCATCGCGTTGGGCTCGGGCAGGTCGGCGGCCACGGCGTCGTCGAACCACCGCCGGAACTGCGCCAGCCAGGTGTCGGCGAGGGTGGCCTCGGAGAAGCTGCCCTCGTCGTAGTCGCGGCGCATCGTCGTCAGGTCGGGCACGGTCGGCTCGGGCACGGAGGCCATGCTCCCACCCTGCAACCACCCGTCCACCGGTGAGCGACGAGTCCACGACCTGGTGTGACGCCCGTCGCAGCTGCCGGTGGACCGGACGGTCCGGTTGGGTGGGCGTCGGCGGGTTGACCTAGATTCACGCTCAGCCGTGTGCCGAGACCTCGCACGCGGATCCCGCGCGCAGAGGAGCATGCGAGATGTCGGACGACTTCGTTCCGGGCCTCGAGGGCGTCGTCGCCTTCGAGACGACCATCGCCGAGCCGGACAAGGACGGCGGGTCACTCCGCTACCGCGGCGTCGACATCGAGGACCTGGTCGGCAAGGTCACCTTCGGGCACGTGTGGGCCCTGCTGGTCGACGGCAAGTTCGGCCCCAGCGGCCTGCCCCCGGCCGAGCCGTTCCCGATCCCGGTGCACACCGGCGACGTCCGGGTCGACGTGCAGGCCGCGCTGGCGATGCTGACCCCCATCTGGGGCTACCGACCGCTGCTGGACATCACCGCCGAGGAGGCCCGCGAGGAGCTCGCCCGGGCCGCCGTCATGGCGCTGTCCTACGTGGCGCAGTCCGCCCGCGGCATCGGCGTCCCCGCCGTGCCGCAGAAGCGCATCGACGAGGCCAAGACCATCGTCGAGCGCTTCATGGTCCGCTGGCGCGGCGAGCCCGACCCCAAGCACGTCGCCGCCGTCGACGCCTACTGGGTGTCGGCCGCCGAGCACGGCATGAACGCCTCCACCTTCACCGCCCGGGTCATCGCCTCCACCGGCGCCGACGTCGCGGCCTCCCTCTCGGGCGCCATCGGCGCGATGAGCGGCCCGCTGCACGGCGGCGCGCCCTCCCGCGTGCTGCACATGCTCGACGGCGTGGAGAAGAGCGGCGACGCCCGGAAGTACGTGAAGGACCTGCTGGACCGCAAGGAGCGCCTCATGGGCTTCGGGCACCGGGTCTACCGGGCCGAGGACCCCCGCGCCCGCGTGCTGCGCCGCACCGCCGAGGAGCTGGGCGCGCCCCGCTTCCAGGCCGCCAAGGCCCTGGAGGACGCCGCGCTGGCCGAGCTGCGCGAGCGCCGTCCCGACCGCCCGATCGAGACCAACGTCGAGTTCTGGGCAGCGATCGTGCTCGACTTCGCCGAGGTGCCCAGCCACATGTTCACCTCGATGTTCACCTGCGCCCGCACCGCGGGCTGGTGCGCGCACATCCTGGAGCAGAAGGAGACCGGCCGGCTGGTCCGCCCGTCGGCCCGCTACATCGGTCCCGACACCCGCAAGCCGTCGGAGGTCGAGGGCTGGGACTCCATCAAGGACAAGTCGATCCTGGCGCCGCTCTGATGACCATCGAGATCCCCGCCGAGCTCCTGCCCGCCGACGGCCGGTTCGGGTGCGGCCCCTCCAAGGTCCGCCCCGAGGCCATGGCTGCCCTCGCCCGCGACGGCGCCGCCCTCATGGGCACCTCGCACCGCCAGGCGCCGGTCAAGAACCTGGTGGGCCGGGTCCGCGAGGGCCTGACCCAGCTGTTCGACCTGCCCGAGGGCTATCAGGTGGTGCTCGGCAACGGCGGCACCACGGCCTTCTGGGACGCCGCCGCCATCGGCCTGGTCCGTGACCGCTCGGCGTTCGGCACCTACGGCGAGTTCTCCGCGAAGTTCGCCTCCGGGGTCGCCGAGGCCCCGTTCCTCGCCGACCCGGTGATCACCAAGGCCGCGCCGGGCTCGCTGGCGCTGCCCGAGGCCGTCGCCGGCGTCGACGCCTACGGCTGGGCGCACAACGAGACCTCCACCGGCGTCATGGCTCCGGTCGTGCGCCCCGCAGGTGCCGACGACGACGCCCTCGTGCTGGTCGACGCCACCTCCGGTGCCGGCGGCCTGCCGGTCGACGTGCTCGAGACCGACGTCTACTACTTCGCCCCGCAGAAGTGCTTCGCCGCCGACGGCGGCATCTGGCTCGCGCTGATGAGCCCGAAGGCCCTCGAGCGGGTCGCCGAGATCAAGGCGTCGAACCGCTGGATCCCCGGTTTCCTCGACCTGTCGATCGCGGTGGACAACTCGTCCAAGGACCAGACGTACAACACCCCCGCGGTGGCCACGCTGTTCCTGCTGGCCGACCAGCTCGACTGGCTCAACGGGTTCGGGGGGCTCTCCGGGGCGGTCGCACGCACGCAGGACTCGTCGTCGCGGCTGTACGAGTGGGCCGAGAAGAGTGAGTACGCCACCCCGTTCGTGGCCGACCCGGCGCACCGCTCCTACGTGGTGGGCACGGTCGACTTCGCCGAGTCCGTCGACGCCGCCGCGATCGCCAAGGCGCTGCGGGCCAACGGCGTGGTCGACACCGAGCCCTACCGCAAGCTGGGCCGCAACCAGCTGCGGGTGGGCATGTTCCCGGCCGTCGACCCCGACGACGTCACCGCGCTGACCGCCTGCATCGACCACGTGGTCGGCCAGCTGTAGCCGCGGAGGGGCGGGTCAGGGCACCAACCAGGTGTCCTTCGACCCGCCCCCGCGGCTGGAGTTGACCAGCAGCGAGCCCTCCTCGAGGGCGACCCGGGTCAGCGGGGCGGGCAGCACGTGCGTGCTGGACCCGGCGACGGCGAACACCCGCAGGTCGGCGTGGCGGGGCACCACCACGCCGTCGACCAGCGTGGGCACCGTGGAGAAGTCCACCGGCTCCTGGGCGACGAAGCGGTGCGGCGCGGCGTCGACGGCCGCCGCCAGCTCCTCGAGCTCGGCCGCCGAGGCCGCGGGCCCGAACACCACGCCCTGGCCGCCGTACCCGTCGACCGGCTTCACCACGAGCTCGGCGAGCCGGCCGCGCACGGCGGCGAGGTCGGCGGGGTCGGCGAGCACCCACGTCGGCACGGTGTCGAGCACCGGCTCCTCGCCGAGGTAGAACCGGATCATCCCCGGCACGTAGCAGTAGGTGGCCTTGTCGTCGGCCACCCCGTTGCCCGGCACGTTGGCCAGCGCCAGCCGCCCGGCCCGCACGGCCTCGCCCAGCAGCACGTCCAGCGGGGTGCCGACCGGGTTGAGGTGGGCGGCCAGGTCGTCCTCGTCGAACCGCCGGTACAGGACGTCGACCGGCACCCGCTCGCCGTCGACCTCGACCTCGACCCCGCCGTCGGCCCGCGCCCACAGCCGATCGGGGGTGGCCACCGGGATGCCCATCGCCTCGGCCAGCAGCCGGTGCTCGAACCAGGCGGTGTTGACCCGGCCGTCGGTGAGCAGTGCCAGCTGCGGGGGCCCGCTGCACGCCGGCGGGGCGGCGTCGGCCAGGGCGGCCCGCAGCACCGCGACCGCGTCGTGCGGCTCGGGGAGGTCGGTCCGGTCGGCGAACAGGCCGGGCAGGGCCGCACGGGTGCTGTCGCGGTTGACGATCGCGAACCCGAGGCCCGAGGGCACCCGCAGGTTGTCCTCCAGCACCACCCACCCGTCCGGCCCGCGCAGCAGGTCGAGGCCGGCGACCGTGGCCCGCGGCTGGCCCGGTCCGGCCAGCGACGCCGCGCCCGGCCGGTGCCCGGGGCTGCGGGTGACCAGCCAGTCGGGCAGCACACCCGCCCGCACCGCGTCGGGCACGGCCCCGCCCTCGCTGCGCCGGCGCCCGGCCGGCCGGTGGACGTCGGCGAGGAAGGCGTTGAGCGCCCGGGTGCGCTGCTGCACCCCGCGAGCCAGGTGCGCCCAGTCGGCGGCCGGCACCAGGCGGGGCAGCGGGCAGACCGGGAAGGCCCGCTCGACCAGTCCGCCGTCCACGAACGACCCGAAGACCACACCGCGGGCGCGCCGCTCGCGGCCCATCTCGGCGACCGCCGCGGCCAGCCCGACGCCACCGAGCTCGTCGACGGCCGAGGCCAGCGCGTCGTAGCCGGGGCGGAGGCCCCCCTCGGCGCCGACGGCCTCGTCGACGGCCGACCCCGGGTAGCGCACGAACGCGCCCGTCGCTCCGGTCATGAGCCCCTCACAGCCAGCGGTCGAACCATCCGACGGTCGCCTCGGTCACGGCCACCACGTTCTCCCGGCCCACGACGGTGTGGCCCTCGCCCGGCAGCAGGAGCAGCTCGGCGGGCCCGCCCAGCGCGGTCAGCGCCTGGTGGGCCTGCACGGACTCCGCCGCCGGGACGTTGGTGTCGCGGTCACCGTGCGCCAGCAGCACCGGTGACCGCAACCGGGCGAAGGACGTCATCGGGCTGATCGTGGCCAGCATCTCCCGGTCGGCGACCGGGTCGCCGTACTCGGTCACCGAGGCCGCCGCCATCCACGGCTCGGTGGCGGCGAAGAACGTGCGCAGGTCGCTCATGCCGGCCAGGGAGACACCGGCGGCGAACAGGTCGGGCCACCGGGTGAGCGCCACCAGGGTCAGGTAGCCGCCGTAGGACCAGCCGTGCGCGCCGACCCGGCCGGGGGCGGCGATGCCCGCCTCGACCAGGTGCGCGACGGTGTCGACGACGTCGGTGAACGAGGCCTCGCGACCGGCGACGTCGTCCAGGCCCATGAAGGCTGCGCCCCGCCCACCGGAGCCGCGCACGTTCGGGGCGAACACGGTGATGCCGGCGGCGGCCAGCGACTGGGCCAGCGGTGACCACGCCGGGCGCTCCTGGCCCTCGGGGCCGCCGTGGAAGCTGACCACGGTGCGGTTCGGGCCGGCCACGCCGCGCGGACGGTAGAGCCAGCCCTCCAGCGCCAGCCCGTCGGCGGCCCGGTAGTGGTGCCGCACCGGGGTGGTCAGCAGTTCGGGGTCGGGGCGACGGGGCGAGCTGGGCAGCCGGGTGGTCCGGGCGGTCCGGGTGGCCCCGCCGTCCCCCAGGTCGACCCGGTGCAGGCTGCGGGGCGCGCCCGGCCCGGTGAGCTCGGCGACCAGGGCGCTGCCGTCGGCGGCCATCGACCACCCGGGCATGACCGGCTGCGGGAGCGGGATGCGGCGCACCAGCTCGCCGTCCGCAAGGCGGCGCAGCTCGAGCTCGGTGCTGCCGTCGGCGTTCCAGACGCACAGCACGGTGCCGTCGGCGCGGACGGCGTAGCCGTCGAGGTCGGCGTCGCGGCGGCCGACGACCACCCGCGCCTCCCCCGGCTCCCCGGCGGCCGACAGCGGGACGGCGACCAGTGCGGTGCGGTCCTCGCCCAGCGGGCCGGGCTGGGCGGCGCGCAGGTGCACCGCCCGCCCGTCGGGGGCGAACCGGCCGTCCTCGCTCTGCCGCCCGCCCGGCGCGTCGGCCGGGACCAGCCGCTGCTGGCGCCCGGTGGCGACGTCGACCAGGACGACGTGCCGCCAGCCGCGCGGGCCGCGCCGGGCCAGCAGCCGGGTCCCGTCGGGGGCCACCGCGGTGACCGCGAGGAACCCGCCCGTCGCCAGCGTGCGCGCGGTGCCGGTGACGACGTCCACCAGGACCACGTCGGCCTCCGCCCCGCGGGACACGGTGCAGGCGTAGAGGCCGGGGTGGGCGGTCCACCCACCGGCGAACACCGTGGTGCGGGGGTCGTCCCCCAGCACGCGGCGGCGGCCGGAGCCGTCGGGGCGCACGACCCACAGCTCGGCGCAGATCGAGCCGCCGGGGCTGACCAGGTAGGCCAGCCACGCGCCGTCCGGCGACCAGGCGACCGACACGACCTCCTGGTCGGGGGCCGACAGCACGACGGGGGGCGTGCGCTGGTCGAGGGTGGTCACCTCCAGCCGCGGCCGGCCGGTGCGGTCACCGACGCAGGCCACGCGCTCGCCGTCGGGCGCCAGGGCCGGGCACCAGGTGCCGGCCGCGGCAGCGAGGTCGGCCGCCACCGACCGGGTCGGGTCGGGTGCGGTGCCGTGCAGGTCGGGCCGGGTCATGCCACCTCCGCTCGTCGGGTGCGTCCTGGGCGTCCAGCAGCCACGTCCGCCCCGCTGTTCCCCATCGGCAGCGCGAGCTCAGCGGATGCCGTGCCGCTGCAGCCACAGCTCCAGCAGCCCCACCTGCCACAGCTGGTTGCTGCCCAGCGTGGTGCGGTGGGCGTTGGGCTCGGCCAGCAGCCGGTCGACGTACTCGGGCCGGAACAGCCCGCGCTCGCGCGCCTCGGGGGCGTGCAGCGCCTCGCGCACGCTGGCCAGGTGCTCGCCCTCGAGGTGGATGATCGCCGGCACCGGGAAGTAGCCCTTGGGACGGTCGATGACCTGCGCCGGGATGACCGCGCGGGCGGCCTCCTTGAGCACGCCCTTGCCGCCCTGGGCCAGCTTGAGCACCGGCGGCACCGCGGCGGCCAGCTCCACGAACTCGTGGTCCAGGAACGGGACCCGGGCCTCCAGGCCCCACGCCATCGTCATGTTGTCCACGCGCTTGACCGGGTCGTCGACCAGCATGATCGTCGAGTCCAGCCGCAGCGCCCGGTCGAGGGTGGTGGCGGCGCCGGGGCGGGCGAAGTGGTCGGCGACGAAGGCCCGGCTGGCGTCCTCGGTGAGCATCCAGCGGTCGGCCAGGACCCGGGCCAGCTCGGCGTGCGGGCGGTCGACGAACACCGAGGCGTAGGCCTCGACGGCGCGCTCGACCGGCACGTCGGCCAGTGGCGGGTACCAGTCGTAGCCGGCGAGCACCTCGTCGGCGCCCTGCCCGCTCTGCACCACCTTCACGTGCTGGCTCACCTGCTGGGCGAGCAGGTAGAACGCCACGCAGTCGTGGCTGGTCATCGGCTCGGACATCGCACCGACGGCGCCGGCGAGCCCGGCGTGCACGTCGGCGGTGGGCACCAGCAGCCGGTGGTGGTCGGTGCCGAAGTGCTCGGCCACGACGTCGGACCACGCGAACTCGTCGCCGTCCCTCCCGCCCACCGCCTCGAACCCGATGGAGAACGTGGCCAGGTCGCGCTGCCCCTCCTCGGCGAGCAGGCCGACGATCAACGAGGAGTCCAGCCCGCCCGACAGCAGGACGCCGACCGGGACGTCGGCGACCGTGCGCCGCCGCACCGCCGTCCGCAGGCTCTCCAGCACGGCGTCCTGCCAGTCGGCGGGCGACAGGCCGGCCAGGTCGGCGCGCCGCTCGTGCACCGGCGACCAGTAGACGTGGTCGGAGTGGCGGCCGTCGGGCTCGTACGTGCGCACCGTGGCCGGCGGGAGCTTGCCGACCCCGGCCAGGATCGTGCGCGGCGCGGGGACGACGGCGTGGAAGCTCATGTAGTGGTGCAGGGCGACCGGGTCGATGCTCGTGTCCACCCCGCCGGCGCGCACCAGCGCCGGCAGGCTCGAGGCGATGCGCACCCGCCCCGGGCCCGGGGCGAGGTACACCGGCTTGATGCCCAGCCGGTCGCGGGCGACCACCACCCGGCCGGTGTCGCGCTCGACCACCACGAACGCGAACATGCCGAAGAAGTGCTCGACGCAGGCCGCGCCCCACCGGTGGTAGGCCTTGAGCACCACCTCGGTGTCGCTGGTGGAGGCGAACCGGTAGCCGTGCCTGCGCAGCTCCTCGCGCAGCTCGCGGTGGTTGTAGACGATGCCGTTGAAGACGCAGGTCAGCCCGAGCTCGGTGTCGACCATCGGCTGGGCGCCGGCCTCGGACAGGTCGATGATCGCCAGGCGCCGGTGCCCCAGGGCGACCCAGCCGGACTGCCAGACGCCCGAGCCGTCGGGGCCGCGTGCGGCGAGCACCTCGCACATGGCTGCCACGGCGCCGACGTCGGCGACCCCGCCGTCGAACCTGATCTCGGCCGCGATCCCGCACACGAGCGACTCCCCTCGCCCGGCCGGCACCGGGACGTCCCTGTGGCTGTGCCGCCCACCCTGCCGGGTCCGTGTTGCGTCGGCATGTCCGGGCGTGTCCGCCACCGGCCACCGCCCCGGCGCAGCTAGCCTCGGCTCGGTCCACTGTCCCGCGCTGAGCCCTGGAGGTCGCACTGATGCGCACCCTGCGCCTCGTAGCGCTCTCCGACGACGGGCGCAGCCTCGTCCTCGCCGCGGACGTGCCGGACTCCATCGACAACGGCGAGCGGTTCTACCTGCCCATCGACGACCGGCTCAAGGCCGCCGCCCGCGGCGACGCCCAGCGCATGGGGCAGATCGAGCTCGACGCCTCGCACGCCCTGCCGCCGCGGGTCATCCAGGCGCGCATCCGGGCCGGCGAGACCCCCGAGCAGGTCGCGCACGCCTCGGGCACCCCGGTCGAGCGGATCATGCGCTTCGCCCACCCCGTGCTGCAGGAGCGCGCCCGGGTCGCCGAGCAGGCGCAGGCTGCCCGCGTGCGGTTGTCCGAGGGCACCCCGAGCGTGCCGCTGGTGCAGTTCATGACCGACCGCCTCCGCCTGCTGGGCGCCGACCTCGACGCCGTCCGCTGGGACTCCCACCGCACCGAGGACGGCAGCTGGCAGGTCCGTGCGGCGTGGAAGGCCGGGCACAAGTCGGGCACCACCCGCTGGAGCTACGACACCACCACGCGCACCGTCACCCCGGTCGACGCGACCACCACCGACTTCGCCGAGGGCACCCGCCTGGTGCGCGTCGTCCCCGACGTCCCGGCCGGTCTGCCGTCCGCGCCCGCCCCGCGGCGCACCATCGCCGCGGTCCCCGCTGCTCCGCCCGAGCCGGACTGGGCCGACGACCCCGCCGAGGACCCGGTGGAGCCCGTCGCCGACCACCACGACGACGACGAGGTGCGCAACGTCGTCCCCGTCGACGGCAGCCCGGTCGACGTGCTGCTCTCCGGCGACGGCGGGCCCGAGCACGACACCGTGGTGTTCGACCGGGTCGACCCCGAGGCCGAGGACCCGCGCGCGGCCATCCCGGCGTGGGAGGACATCGTCTTCGGGGTCCGCCGCCACCGCTGAGCGCTCCGGTGCGTCTGCTGTGACCTTCCTGGCACCGGTGTTCGCGCTGGTCGAGGCGGGGTAGTGCTGGGATCGGCAACAACGCCGCCAGCACGAGGAGGAAGACCATGACCGCATCGGTGTCCATGCCTGCCGGGGGCGTCCAGGTGGGGTCCTACGGGGACTACGCACAGGCCCAGCAGGCCGTCGACTTCCTGAGCGACAACCAGTTCCCGGTCGAGAACGTGCAGATCGTCGGCACCGACCTGCGCTCGGTCGAGCAGGTCGTCGGGCGGCTCACCTACGCCCGCGCCGCGGGTGCCGGGGCTGCGTCGGGTGCGTGGTTCGGCCTCTTCGTCGGGCTGCTGCTGGGCATCTTCGCCCCCGACGGCTCGAGCTGGATCAGCTCGGTGCTCACCGGCCTGGTCATCGGTCTGGTGTTCGGCGCCCTGTTCGGCCTGGCCGGCTTCGCCGCCACGCGCGGTCGCCGCGACTTCGCGACCACCGGGCAGAAGATCGTCGCCGGCCGCTACGACGTGCTGTGCAACCCGCAGGTCGCCGAGCAGGCCCGCGAGCACCTCGCCCGCCTCAGCCTCCGCTACTAGAAGGACCTGACTGCCCCCCACGACGCGCTCCGCACGCCGCGGGGCCCTGCAGCCAGGCCGTTCCAGCACCTCACCTCAGGTGGGCGAAGGCCACGGCCGCGGCGGCGGCGACGCCGAGGGAGTCCACGCCCGAGCGCATCGGGATGCGGGCCCGGACGTCCACCGCCGCCATGGCCGCGGCGCTGAGCCCCGGGCCCTCGGCGCCCAGCAGCAGCGCCGTGCGGGGGTGCTCGACGGGGTCGAGCGAGCGCAGGTCGACCTCGGCACCCGGGGTGAGCGCCACGGTGGTGAACCCGGCGGCCCGCACGCGCTCGAGGTCGCCGGGCCAGTCGGTGAGCACCCGCACCGGGAGCGTCAGCAGGTGGCCCATCGACACCCGCACCGACCGTCGGTAGTACGGGTCGGCGCAGGTGGGGTCCAGCAGCAGCGCATCGATGCCCAGCGCCACGGCCGAGCGACCGATCGAGCCGACGTTCTCGTGGTCGTTGAGCCCCTCGAGGACGGCGATGCGCCGCGACTGCGCCAGCACGTCGTCCAGGGCCGGGGCCTCGGGGCGCTCGGCGGAGGCCAGCACCCCCCGGGTCAGCCGGAAACCGATGGTCTCCGACACCACCCACTTGTCGGCCTCGTAGGCCGGCACCCCGGCCGGGAGGTCCAGGGCGGCCAGCCGACCGGCGACGCCGTAGACCGCCCGGATCCGCAGCCCGGTGGTGAGCAGCCGCTCGACGGCGGTCACGCCCTCGACCACGACCGGCCCGGTCCCCCGCTCGGTGCCGGGACGGCGGTCGCCGGCGTGCAGGTCGTGGAAGTCGGCCACCCGGGGGTCGCGCGGGTCGGTGATCGGGGTCGGCACCGGTCCATCCTCCCGCGCCGGTGAGCGCGACCGGCCCGCAGCCCGCAAGGTTGGGCGGTGACGACCACCGTGATCGGCGCCGGCATCGCCGGTCTCGCCGCCGCCCGAGCCCTGCACCACGCCGACCGGGCGGTGCAGGTGCTCGACCGCGGGCACCGTCCCGGGGGCCGCATGTCCGGGCGGGAGCTGCACGGGCGGGTCGTCGACCTCGGCGCCTCCTACCTGACCGCCACGCCCGGCAGCGACTTCGCCGCCGTCGTGGCCGACTGGGTCGACCGCGGACTCGCCCGGGAGTGGACCGACACCTTCGCCGTGGCGGGCCCCGAGGGCATCACCGAGCGCAAGACCGGGCCGATGCGCTACGGCGCCCGCAACGGGCTGCGGTCGCTGGTCGCCGACCTGGCCCGGGGGCTCGACCTGCGCACCGGGCACGCCGTCCAGAGCGTCACCGACGGGCCGGCCGTCGACGGCGACCCGGTCGACGCCGTCGTCCTCGCCCTGCCCGACCCGCAGGCCCGCCGGCTGCTGCCGGTCGGCAGCCCGGCCGAGCGGGTGCTCGACCCCCGCGGCTGGCAGGCCACGCTCGCCGTCGCGGTGGGCTTCTCGACCCGCACGTGGGACGCCGACCTGCACGGCGTCTTCGTGCACGACCACCCGACCCTCGAGTGGGTCGCCGACGACGGCGCCCGCCGCGGCGACGGCGCCGCCGTGCTGGTGGCGCACACCACCCCGGGGTTCGCCGCGGCCCACCTGTCCGACCCCGCCGCCGCGGACCCGGCCGTCGTCGCCGCCGTGCGCGAGCTGCTCGACCTGCCCGAGCCGGACTGGACGCACGTGCACCGCTGGACGTTCGCCAAGCCGGTCGACCCCCGGTCGGCCCCCTTCCACCTGCGCGACGGCATCGGGCTGTGCGGCGACGGCTGGTCGGCGCCGTCGAAGGTGGAGAGCGCCTGGACGTCGGGTCACCTGCTCGGCACCGAGCTCGCCGCCGGCTGACCGCGGGGTCGACCTCGACCTGCTCAGGCCGGGGCGCGCCAGGGGCCGACCACCAGGCGGGCGGTGGTCCCGAGGTCGACCGCCAGCGTCAGCAGCTGCTCCTGGGCGCCCGGCACCGCGGTGACCGCCAGGTAGCTGCCCGGCGCGTTCTCCCCCTCCGCGACCGTGTTCCGCCAGAGCAGCACCGCCTGGGCCGAGCCGCCCGGGGCGAGGGTCACCGCGGTGACCGGGAGCCCGGGCTCGTTGCCCACCGGGTCGGGCTCCTCGACCACGGCGACGTCGAGGTCGGCCTGCTCCTCGTCGAGCAGTCGCAGCCCCGGGTAGCCCTCGACCGTCGCCGTGGTCGCGCCGCAGTTGACCAGGGTGAGCGTCACCGCCCGCAGCCCCAGCGCGCCGTCCACCGGTCCGACGGACGTCGCGAGCCCCGGGTCCGGGCACCCGGTGGCCGGGGTGGTCGTGGGGGCGCCGGCCGGGGTGCTGCCCGTCGCGGACCCGGGGGCCGACGCCGTCACCGGGCCGGTCGGCGGCTGTCCACCGGCACCGGGCTGCGGCCCGCAGGCGGTCAGCGACAGGGCGAGCACCAGCGCGAGCAGCAGGGCCGGCGCGACCGTGGCGGGGGCCGGTCTCCCCCGGCTCGGGCCGGGTGCGGGGCGGCGGGGCACCGTCGCAGCATGGCACTAGGGTCGGCCGGGATGAGCGCCCCGGCCGAGCACCCCGCCGCGGCCTGCGTCGACGTCGTCAAGACCTACCGGACGGCGAGCGGGTCGGTCCCCGCGCTCACCGACGTCACGTGCACCGTCCCGCGGGGCCGCGTGACCTGCGTCGTCGGCCCGTCGGGCTCGGGCAAGAGCTCGCTGCTGCGCCTGCTGGCCTGCGTCGACTCCCCCGACACCGGCTCGGTCAGCGTCGGCGGGCACGCCGTCGACGGGCTGGGTGCACGTGGTCGCCGCCGCCTGCGCCGCCGGCAGGTCTCCTACCTGTTCCAGCGGCCCGGGGACAACCTGCTCCCCTACCTGACCGCCCGCGAGCAGCTGCGGCTGGCCGCCGACCTGCGCGGCGCCGCCGTGCCCGACGACGAGCTGGTGGACCTGCTGGACCGGCTCGGGCTGGCCGACCGGGCGGGGCACCGGCCGGCACAGCTGTCCGGTGGTGAGCAGCAGCGTCTCGCCGTCGCCTGCGGCGTGGTCGGCGGGCCGGCCCTGGTGGTCGCCGACGAACCGACCGCCGAGCTCGACACCGCCGCGGCCGTCCGGGTGCTGGAGGCGATGTCCACCCTGGCCGACGGCGGCGTGGGGTTCGTGGTGTCCAGCCACGACCCCCGGGTCATGGCGGTGGCCGACGGCTTCGTGCGCCTGGACCAGGGCCGGCTGGCATGACCACCGTGACCGCCACCGGCCTGGTCAAGCGCTTCCACCGCGGCGCGGAGACCGTCACCGCGCTCGACGGCGTCGACCTCGAGGTGCACGCCGGCGAGCTGGTGGCGCTGGTCGGGCCGTCGGGGTCGGGCAAGTCCACGCTGCTGGCGGTGCTGTGCGGGTGGGAGACCCCCGACGCCGGCACCCTGCGGATCGGCTCGGGTGGCGCCCCCCGCGGGCTGGGCTGGGGCGAGCTCGCCCTGGTGCCCCAGGCCCTCGGCCTCGTGCCCGACCTGTCGCTGGCCGACAACGTGCTCCTGCCCACCCGGTTGGCCGCGCCCGACGCGTCGGTGCGGGCCGGCGAGCTGCTCGCCGCCGTCGGGATCGCGCACCTGGCCGACCGCTACCCCCACCAGGCATCGCTCGGCGAGCAGCAGCGCGCCGCCGTCGCCCGGGCCCTGGTGCTGGGTCCGACGCTCGTGCTGGCCGACGAGCCCACCGCCCACCAGGACCGCGGGCACGCCGACGACCTGCTCGACGCCCTGGCCGACACCGCCCGCGGGGGCAGCGCCGTGCTGCTGGCCACGCACGACGAGGTCGCCTGGTCCCGAGCCGACCGGGTGCTCTCGATGCGCGACGGCCGGCTGCACCCGGGGGCGCCGGCGTGAGACCGCTGCCCCCGTGGACCCGCGCCCCGCTGCTGGGCCTGCGCCAGCCGGCGGCGGTGCTCGCCGTGCTGGTCACCACCGCGATCCTGGCCTGCGCGGTGGCCAGCGCCCCGCTCTTCCTGTCCTCGGCCCGCTCGGCCGCGCTGCAGGAGCAGCTCGGCCCGCAGTGCGCCGAGGCGGCCCGACCCGCGGTGACCGCGGGCATCCCGGCGCCGGTGGGCGACCGGGCCGCAGCCCTCGCCGCGGCCCCCGCCCAGGCCTGGACGACGCTGGGCCGCGCCTCGCGGACCGTGCTGGTCGTCGACGGGGCCCTGGGCGGCGGCGGCAACCGCCAGTTCGGGGTGCCCGTCGCCGGCGCCGACGGGTTCGACCTCAGCCAGCCGGCCAGGCTGCTGTGGAAGCCGGGCATGGTCGACCACCTCGACGTCCGCGCCCAGGTGCCCGGCGCCGGCGTCTGGCTGCCCGCCAGCTACGCGCAGGCGGCCGGGGTGACCGCCGGCGGCACGATCGCGGTGCGCGGGGTGCCGGTGCAGGTCAGCGGGGTCTACACCGACCTCTTCGACACCGACCCGGGCGCCTTCTGGTGCGACCAGGAGGACCTGTTCACCAACGCCGCCAGCACCAACACCCCGCCCCCGGCCCTGCTGCTGGCCACCGACGAGTCCACCCTCGTCGGGCTCGCCGAGCGGGCCCAGGGATCGTTGCGGGCCACCGCCGCGGTGCCGGTCGACGGCTCGAGGCTCACCGCCAGCCGGGCCGCCGAGCTGGCCGACCTGACCCAGCGGGCGCTCGCCGACGTCGCCGCGACCGACCTGCTGCCGCCCGACGGCCAGCTGTACGCCGACCAGCGGCTGTCCGACGCCACCGCCCGGGCGCAGGTGCTGGCCGACGGACTGCGCGGCCCCGTCGTGCCGGTCGCCGCGGCCGGCGGGTTGCTCGCGCTCGTGCTGGTCGCGGCCGCCGGCAGCTTCTGGGCCGACCGCCGGGCGGCCGAGGTGCGGCTGCTCGCCGCGCGCGGGGTGGGGCCGGTGCCGCTGGCCGGCAAGGCCGCGCTCGAGCTGGGGCTGCCCGCCCTCGCCGGGGCGGCCCTGGGCTGGGCGGCGTCCCGGGGGCTGACCGGGGTGCTGGGGCCGGCTCCCGAGGTCGACCCGTCGGCGACGTCAGCGGCGCTGGTCGCCGGGGTGGGCGCGTTCATCGTCGGGCTGGGGGCCGCCGCCGTCGTGGCCGGGCTGCGCGCCCGGGGGACGGCGGAGCGCCCGCTGGGCACCGGGCCCCGCTGGCCGGCGCGGGTGCCGTGGGAGGTGGCAGTGCTGCTGGCCGCGGGGCTGTGCTGGGTGCTGCTGCGCGGCCGCGACGCGGTCGTCTCCGACGGGGGCGTCGCCCAGGTGTCGGGCCTGCTGGTGGCGCTCCCCCTGCTCGCCGTCGCCGGCGCCGCGGTGCTGGTCGCCCGGGTGCTCACCGCCGGCCTGCCCCGGCTGCGGGGGTGGGCCGCCGGCCGTCCGGTGCCGGTGTTCCTCGCGGTCAACCGGTGGGCCGCCGCCCGCGGGGCCACGGCCGTGCTGCTGGTCGCGGTCGCCCTGCCGGTCGCCGTGCTGGGCTGCACCGCGACGCTCACCGCCAGCTCCCGGGCCACGCTGGAGGCCAAGGTGGGTGTGCAGCTGGGGGCCGGGGCCGTGGCGGCGACGTCCACCCGCATCGACCCCGCCGCCGTCACCGGCCCCGACGGCACCACCGTCGTGCGGTTCGGCCAGGCCACCGCCCAGCCCGCGGACGGCGGCCCGCGCACGGGGGTGCAGGTGCTGGCGGTCGACCCCACGACCTTCGCGGGCACCGCGTTCTGGGTCGACTCCTTCGCCGCCGAGCCCCTGCCCGACCTGCTGCGGGCGCTGACCGAGGACTCGACCGCGGTGCCCGTGGTGGCCGCGGGCCTGTCGACCGGCCCCCACCAGCTGCGCCTGGGTACCCAGGAGGTCGACGTCGAGGTCGTCGCGACCGCCGACGTGCTGCCCGGACGACGCGCCGACGCCCCCGTGCTCCTCGTCGACCGGTCCCTGCTGCCCGAGGTGCCGCGCACGGCCGGCTCGGACCAGAGCGTCGAGCGCTGGACCGACGGCGACGTCGCGGTCGCCGCCCAGGAGCTGCGCGACGCCGGCGCCGTGCGCGTCCTGGACACCGTGCCGGCCGACGTCCAGCGGGCCGCGAACCTGCTCGGCATCACCTGGACCTTCGGCTACCTGTCGGCGCTGGCGGTGTTCGCCGGGGTGATCGGGGCCGCCGGCCTGCTGCTGCACCTCGAGGCGCGGTCGCGCACCCGGGTGAGCGGCTACGTCATGGCCCGCCGGTTGGGCCTGCGCCGCAGCGCGCACCTGCGGTCGCTGCTCGTCGAGCTCGGTGCCGCGGCCGTCGTGGGCGTCGTGGTCGGTGGTGCGCTCGCCGCCTGTGCCGTGGCGACGGTGTACCGGCGCCTCGACGTCGACCTCGTGCGCCCGCCCACGCCGCTGCTCGACGTCCCGTGGCCCGCGGTCGCCGGCACGGTCGCCGCCGCCCTGCTGGTGGCCGCCGGGGCCGCCCTCTACGCCCAACGCGCCGCCGACCGCGCCGACCCCTCCAGCGTCCTGCGCGAGTAGGAGGACCTCGTCGCCACCCACGACGAGGCCGTTCCATCACCTCACCTGGGCAGGCGGGCGAGCTGGCGGGACTGCGCGACCAGGCGACCGGTGGAGTCCCAGACCCGGTAGTCCTCGTCGACCCAGCCGTCGGAGGCCTCGCCGCCGCGCGCCTCGACCAGGCACCAGCCCGGCGCCGGGACCGCCCGCACCAGGGTCTGCAGCTGCACCGTGGGCGCCCAGCCGAACCGGCCGGTGGCCCACGAGGTCGGCGGCAGCGCGTCGGTGAAGGCGACCAGGCCCAGCGGGTCGGGCTCGCGGCCGTCGGCGAAGCGCAGCCAGGCCCGCATCACCGGCTCGGCACCGGGCTGGCCGAGGGCCCAGCCGGCGGTGAGCGGGTCGAGCCGGGTCTCCACGCGCTGCGAGAGCCCCGGCACCTGCACCCCGGGCGGAGCGAGGTGGGCGTGCTCGGCGATCGAGAAGCAGTCCTCGACCGGGGTCGCCGCGGGCGGGGGGACGGAGTGCTCGGCGGCGACGTCGTGCAGGGTCGCCGTGGTGACCTGCACCGAGACGGCCGGCCCGCCGGGGTCGGAGAGGACGACGACCGCGTGCTGCAGGGTGCGGCCGGCCGGACCGGGGGTCACCGCGAGGGTGGCCGGCCCGGGTGCGGCGGCGCGCAGGTAGCTGGCCGACAGCGCGACCGGGTGCGCGTGCGGGGAGACCTCGACCGCGGCCCGGGCGACGACGGCCAGCAGGTAGCCGCCGTTGAGCACCCCACCGCCGACGTCCCAGCCGGGGTCCAGCTCGGTGGTGAAGCCGCCGGCGGTGGGGGTCAGCGCGGTGGCGCGGTCGAAGGCGGTGTCGGGCGTGGTCGGCACGCGGCACAGGGTGCCACCGCCCGGCGCGGGGTCAGCCGCGGGGCCCGGCCAGGACGAGGCCGGCGTCGACCAGCGCGACCACGAGCCGCAGCCGCTCCAGCTCGCGCTCCTCCCCCGGCGCGGTGCCGGCCAACCGGTGCGGCACCTCGAGGGTCGCCGCGGCCTCGGCCAGCACGTCGTCGTAGGCCGCCTGCACCCCGGCCCGGTGCGCGGCCGACCCGGTGGACACCAGGGCGAGCTCGCGGCCCAGCCGGCGCAGGTCGGCGGCCACGGCCTCCAGCGGCCGCCGCGGCGGTGCGCCCGCACGGGCGGACCCCGTCGCGGCGCGCTCCCGCGGCCGACGGCCGGGACGGCGGCGCACCCGTCGTGGCACGGGCAGGCGCAGGGTGCCGGTGAACAGTCGCAGGGCCAGCTCGAAGATCCAGCACCCGGCGACCGCCATGGCGGTGACGAGGCCCAGCTGCACGGGCCAGGAGCCGAGGACCTCCGCCGCCGCAGCCATGCCGGGACCGTAGGCGCTCCCGCCCCGGCCCACAACGGCCCGCACCGGCCCTCCACGGCGATCGCCGTCGGTCAGCGGCGGGCGACCGGCGTCCCCGGCACCTCGGCGGCGGCCTCCTCGACCACCCCGGCGACGGCGACCGGGCCGGGCAGCGGGTCGACGTGCAGCCGCACGCTGGGCGGGGCGACGTGCGCCTCGACCCGCACGTGCCGCCCGCGGGCCAGCACCGCCCCGACCGCGACCGCGGCCAGCAGCACGACCAACCCGCTGGAGACCAGCCCCCACCGGGCACCCAGGTGCTGGGAGACCCAGCCCACCAGCGGTGCGCCGACCGGGGTGCCACCCATGAAGCACATGAAGTAGAGCGCCAGGATCCGCCCGCGCATCTGCGGTTCGACCCCCAGCTGCACGAAGCTGTTGCAGGCCACGCTGAACACCAGCCCGGCCGCCCCGCAGGGCACCAGCAGCACGGCGTAGGCCCACTCGGTCGGCATCAGCCCGCTGACCGCGGTCACCGCGCCGAACGCCATCGCGGCCAGCAGCAGGAACCGCTGCTGCGGGCGGCTGTCGCGGCGGGTGGAGACCAGGGCGCCGCTGAGCGAGCCGACCGCGAACGCCGTCGACAGCAGGCCGAAGGCGCCGGCCCCCAGGCCGAACACCTCGCGGGCCATGAGCGCCACGGTGATCTGCGAGTTGAACCCGAAGGTGCCGACGACGAACGCCAGCACCATCGCCAGCTGGAGGTCGGGGTGCGCACGGGTGTAGGCCAGGGCGGCCCGCAGCTGCCCGCGGGCCCGGGCGACCGGGGGGCTGTGCTGCAGCTCGGCGTCGCGCATCAGCGCCAGCGCGCACACCGTGGCCGCGAAGCTGGCGGCGTTGACGAAGAACGCGGGTGCGGTGTCGCCCCCCGACGCGGCGATCACCCCGCCGGCCAGCGCCGGCCCCACCAGCCGGGCGCCGTTGAACACCGTGGAGTTGAGGCTCACCGCGTTGCCCAGCAGCGCCGGGCCGACCATCTCCGACACGAACGACTGGCGGGCGGGGGTGTCCAGGGCGCTCACGGCACCCAGGGCCAGCGCGAGGGCGAAGACGTGCCACAGCTCGATGCCCCCGCTGGCCACGAGCACGGCGAGCGCGAGGGCCAGGACGCCGAGCACGGTCTGGGTGACCAGCAGCATGCGGCGCTTGTCGTACCGGTCGGCGAGCAGCCCGCCGTAGAAGGTCAGGGCCAGGGTGGGGGCGAACTGCAGGGCGGTGACCACGCCGAGGGCGGTGCCGCTGCCGCCCGAGAGCTGGAGGACGAGCCAGTCCTGACCGATCCGCTGCATCCAGGTGCCGGTGAGCGAGACCAGGTTGGCGCCGACGTAGACCCGGAAGTTGTGCACGGCCAGGGCGCGGAACATGCCCGCGCGGCGTGGCGCGTCCTCGGTGCTGGTGCTCGAGCGGTCAGGCGTGGTCGGTCATCCCCCTGCGCTCACCCCGCGGCGAGCTCGTCCATGATGCGGGCGGCCTCCCGCAGGGTCGCCCGGTCCTCGGGCGAGAGGGCGTGCAGGCGCCCCGACAGCCACGCCTCGCGCGCCCGGGCCTCCTCGGTGAGCAGGCTCTCGGCGGCCGGGGTGAGGTCGATGACGACCTGACGACGGTCGGTGGGGTGCGGCGTGCGGGTGACCAGACCCTTGCCCTCCAGCGCCACCACGACCCGGGTCATGGACGGCGGCTGCACGCGCTCGTGCCCGGCCAGCTCACCCGGGCTCATCGCGCCGTGCCGCTTGAGCGTCGACAGCGCTGCGAGGTGGGTCAGGGTGACCGAGGTGTCGACGCGCTGGTTGCGCAGCCGACGGGAGAAGCGCATGACCGCCAGCCGCAGGTCGTGCGCGAGGGCGGCGGTGTCCAGCGTCGTCCGCGCCACGTGTCACCTCGTCAAGTCGTTAGCCCCGTTAAGAGTACATCGAGCGGGGCCAGCAACCCTCAGAGCAGCTGCTGGACCGGCTCGATCGCGAAGTACACCACGAACAGCACGCCGACGACCCACATGAGCGGGTGCACGCGTCGGGCCCGACCGGTGGCCGCCATGAGCACCACGTAGCTGATCGTGCCGGCGCCGATGCCGTTGGTGATCGAGTAGGTGAACGGCATGAGCGCGATGGTCAGGAACGCCGGGATGGCCAGGGTCAGGTCGTCCCAGTGCAGGTTCTTCACCTGGGCGATGAGCAGCGCACCGACGATGACCAGGATTGGCGAGGCGGCCTCGGAGGGGACGACGTCGACCAGCGGCGAGAACAGCGTGGCCACCAGGAAGAGCGCACCGGTGACGACGCTGGCCAGGCCGGTGCGGGCACCGTCGGCGACCCCCGCCGTGGACTCGACGTAGGTGGTGTTGGACGAGACGCTGGCGAACCCGCCGGCGGCCGCGGCCACCGAGTCGACCATGAGCACCGGCTGCGACTTCGGCAGGTTGTTGTGCTCGTCCAGCAGGCCGGCCTCGGCGCCGACGGCGGTGACCGAGCCGACGGTGTCGAAGAAGTCGGCCAGCATGAGGGCGAACACGATGAGCAGCGCGGCGATGACCCCGATGCGGGAGAACCCGCCGAACAGCGACACCTGGCCGATCTGGGAGAAGTCGGGCAGCCCGACGACCTGGTCGGGCAGCGTGGGCACCTGCAGCGCCCAGCCCTTGGGGTTGACCGACCCGTCGTCGAGGAAGGTCGGGCCGACCTTCGCGACCGCCTCGATGACCACCGCGAGCACGGTGGTCGCGATGAGCCCGATGAGCAGGGCCCCGCGGGTCCTCCGGACGACGAGGACGGCGGTGAGCAGCAGGCCGACGACGAAGACCAGCTGCGGCCAGCTGGCCAGGCTGCCGTCGATGCCGAAGGTGATGGGCACCGTGCCGGTCTGGGCGCGGCGCACGAAGCCGGAGTCGACCAGCCCGATGAGGGCGATGAAGAACCCGATGCCCACCGCGATGGCGGTCTTGAGCTGGTCGGGGATGGCCTCGAACACGGCCTTGCGGAAGCCGGTCAGCACCAGGACGGTGATGAGCAGGCCCTCGAGCACGACCAGGCCCATGACCTCGGGCCAGCTGAGCTGGGTGGCTGCGTAGGCGGCGACGACGGCGTTGATGCCCAGCCCGGCGGCCAGCGCGAAGGGGTAGCGGCCGATGACGCCCATGGCGATGGTGAGCACGCCGGCGACGAGGGCCGTGACCGCGGCGACCGACCCGAAGTCCAACGTGTTCCCGTTGATGTCGGCGCCGGACAGGATGATCGGGTTGAGCACCACGATGTAGGCCATCGTGAAGAAGGTGACGAACCCGCCGCGCACCTCGCGGGCCACGGTGGACCGCCGCTGGGTGATGGAGAAGTAGCGGTCCAGCCCGTTCCTGGGCTTCATGACGGGGCCCGCGCTGCGCTTCTTGGAGGCGGCCTCGGTGGTCTCGATGTCGTCCGGCACGGCGACAGGGTGCCATGCGCAACGGGTTCGCAGGTCTCCTCCTGGTTACAGTCGCCGACGTGCCCGCACCGACCCGTCCGTCGCCGCCCCCGCTGCAGGTGGGCCTGCGCCCCCTGGTGCTGGTCGGCGGTGCGCTGTGGGCCGTCGCGCTGGTCATCGTCCTGGTGCTCCCGGTCAACGCGGTGTGGGTGTGGACCTGCGTCTGCGGCCTGGTCCTCGCCGTCCTCGGCGTGGCCCTCATCCGCTGGCAACGCCAGCGCTGACCACGCAGCACGGGGCCCGACTGCGCGCGCCCCGGCCCGACGCCCGACGACCGACCGGCGCCCGGCACCGGCCCGGCACCCCGACGCACCCCGATTGCCCGGTTCCCGCCCCCTGAGGACGCCCTGGGAGGGCAGGAACCCCGCACTCCAGGTGCGGCACACCTCGAGACCGGCCTCCACGGGCTCTCGGCGCCCCGCAAGTCACCGCGGAGCCCGACCTCGACGTGCGGGGGCGAGGCACGAGCCCGATCTCGACGAGCGGGGGGCGCCGAGGAACGAGGCGCCTCCCCGAGGAGAGATCACCCCGCACCCGACAGCGACGGACCCCCGAGCGCAGCGAGCGGGCGCCGGGAGGGGGCCCGCAGGGTCCCCGATCCGTCGCAGGACGGGCTCAGCGCAGCCGGACCAGCCTCCTGGCCGCGGTCGGAGCCCGGAGGGCGACCATCAAAGGCTGTCGTAGGTGTCGGTGTTGTACAGCGGGGTCAGCTGGATCTCGGTGGTGTCGGCGGTGACCAGGTTGGCCTCGCTGTGCGCGCCGCAGCCGTGGTCGGTGGTGACGACGTGGCCGTCGGCGGGCGCGAACTCGTTGGCGCAGACGCCGAGCTCGAGCCGCACGGAGCCGGCCAGCGGCATGAGGAAGGCGCAGTCGCCGCAGGTGCCGGGGGCGTGCCGGGCGATGGGGGCGGTGGGGCCCCACTCGCCGGTGCGCCAGCGGGCGAGGGCCTCGCGGCGTCCCTCGAGGGAGAGCACGCGCTCGCGGCCGATGCCGATCTCCTGGGCGACCACCATGCCGGCGGGGTCGGCCGCGGCGTCGTCGTCTGCGAGGTAGGCGGGCACGAGCCGGGGGTCGTCCTCGGTGACGGGCAGGACGTCGCCGACGGAGAGGTCGCCGGGGCGGACGCGCTCGTGCCAGGGCACCCAGGCCGGGGCGAGCAGGGCGGCGTCGCCGGGGAGCAGCACCACCTCGTCGACGGTGACGTGCTCCTCGCCGGGCACGCGGGCGACGGTGACGGCCCAGTGCCAGCCGACGTAGCCGGGCAGGGCGGCGGCGAAGGTGTGGGTGAGCACCTCGCCGAGGTCGTCCGAGGAGGCCTCGCGCGAGGCGCCGAGGTGCTCGGCGACCTCGTCGGCGGCGCCTGCGACCTCGACCGCGGCGGCGCGGGCGATCTCCACGGCCGAGGTCAGCACGTCGCCGGTGGAGGGGGCGGGCGCGGTCGGGGTGGTGGGCTCGGGAGCGGACACGCCCCCCATGGTGCCGCACGTCGCACCCGCGGGTGCAGGCCAGGCGCACCGGGGCGTCCCCGGGGTGGGGCACGATGGGGCCCGTGATCGGGGTGGGTCGGTGAGGCGGCGGAGGTGGGGCCGCCGGCCACCCGTCGAGGCGCCGCGCACCGGGCCGGTCCGCCGGGCGCAGACCCGGCCGCTGCCGCAGGCGGCGTCCGCCCCGCCGGGCGACGACTCCCCCACCGTGGTGACGCCGGCGGCTGAGCCGCGCACGTGGCGGCCGACGTTCGACGTCCCGGTGGAGACCGCGCGCACCGCGCCGGTGCCCGACCTCGGGACCGCCCCTGCTGCCGAGCCCGCCGCACCGCCGTCCCCAGGTCTGGGCTCGCGGCCGCAGCGGATCACGGTGACGCGGGTCGCGGCCCGGCGGTCGCGGGAGCTGACGGTGGCCGCCGTCCGCCGGGTGAACGCGGCCAGCCGGGCCGACGGCGCCGGCGACAGCGGCCTGGCCCACGTGCTGTGGGTCAACGCCCTGCACACCGCCGGCGACGCGATGATCGCGGTCTCGCTGGCCGGCACCCTGTTCTTCGCGGCCTCGGCCGACGCGCAGCGCGGCAACGTCGCGTTGTACCTGCTGGTCACGATGGCGCCGTTCGCCGTCGTGGCCCCGTTGCTCGGGCCGCTGCTGGACCGCCTGCAGCGCGGACGGCGGTGGGCGATGGCCGCGAGCCTGGGCGGCCGGGCGGCGCTCGCGCTGGTGATGGCCGCCAACTTCGACGGCTTCTGGCTCTACCCCGCGGCGCTGGGCGTGCTGGTGCTGTCCAAGGCGCTGAACGTGCTGCGGGCCGCCGTGATCCCCCGGGTGGTCCCACCGGCGATGTCGCTGACCAGCGCGAACGCCCGCACCTCGGTGTTCGGCCTGGTGACGGCGGGCCTCTTCGGCGGTGTCGGGGCGGGCATCGCGGCGGTGGCGGGGTTCCCGCCGCTGCTGTGGGCGATCGCCGCGGTGTTCGGCACGGCCGCCGTCCTGGCGCTGCGGCTCCCGGCGCACGTCGACGTGCCGGTCGGCGAGGAGCCCTCGGACCTGCTCACCACGACGATGGAGATCCCGGTGCCGGGGCGGTCGGGCCGGCCGCGGGTGGCCCGCAGCGTCGTCGACGCGCTGCGCAGCGCCGCCCTGCTGCGCGTGCTGGGCGGCTTCCTCACCATCTACGCGGCGTTCCTGGTGCAGGCCGAGGTACCCGGCGGGTGGGAGCGCACGCTGGCGCTGGGCTCGATCGCCGGGGCCGCGGGGGTCGGCAGCTTCCTCGGCACGGCCATCGGCTCGCGGCTGCACCGCGCGACGCCGGAGTCGTTGGTGCTGTGGTCGACGGTGGCGGCGGTGGCGACGTCGGCGGTGGCGGCGGGGTTCTTCTCGCTGGCCCTGGTCGCGGTCACCGCCGGGGTGGCCGCGCTGGCCGCGGGGCTGGGCAAGGTCTCCCTCGACGCGATCATCCAGCGCGACGTCCCCAGCACCCAGCACGCCTCGGCGTTCGCCCGCTCGGAGACCCTGCTGCAGCTGGCCTGGGTGCTCGGCGGTGCGGCGGGCATCGCGCTGCCGGCCGACGCCCCGGTGCTCGCCTTCGGCGTCGTGGCGGGGGTGCTCGTGGTGGCCACAGGTCTGCTTGCTTGGCTGGGGCACCGCGGGCCCGACCGGGGCCCGTCGGGTGGACGGGGGTCGACGTGAGCTGGACGAGGACGACGGCAGCCGCTGCGGCGGGCGCCGTGGCGCTGGGGCTGCTCGCCGGGTGCAACGCCGGGGGCAGCAGCGGGGCGGCCGACCAGGGCGGCACGGCGCCGACGGTCCGCGTGCAGGCGGGCACCCAGCAGGTCACCGTGCAGCCCACCCAGTACTGCCTCGACGGCTCGGGCGAGCGCTACGCGGGCACCCCGCCGGTGGTCGAGGTGCCCGCGGACAGCACGATCGCGCTCACCGTGTCCGACGCGGTGGCCGAGCAGGGCTGGAGCGTGCAGGTGTTCGACGACCAGCTGCAGGAGCGGCTGGGCGACGTCGACGTCGAGGACGGCACCCGGGTGTTCACCGGCATCAACAGCTCCGACGTCGTCCCGGCGTCGTTCTACCTCGTGGTGGTCGAGGACTCCGACGACGACACCTGCAACGGGCTGTCGGGCGCGTGGCCGGTGGGCTTCATCCGCGCCGGCGACACCGCTGCCCCGACCGGTTAGCCGTCGAGGTCCGTCGCCACGGCGCGCAGGACGGCGGCGACCTTGGCGGCGGACTGGCGGTCGGGGTGCCGGCCGTGGCGCAGCCCGTTGCCGACGCCGTCCAGGAGCCGGATGAGGTCCTCGATGATCGGCACGAGGTCGTCGGGCTTCTTCCGCGTGGCGGCGACGGCGGAGGGCAGCGGGTCCAGGACGACGACCTGCAGCGCCTGGTCGCCGCGGCGGCCGGCGACGACGCCGTACTCGACGCGCTGGCCGGGCTTCAGCTCGGTGGTGCCGGCGGGCAGCGCGTCGCGGTGCACGAACACGTCGGGTCCGTCCTCCTGGGAGAGGAAGCCGAAGCCCTTCTCCGGGTTGAACCACTTCACCTTGCCGCTGGGCACGTCGATCCCTCGCTCCGCGTCGTCGGCACCCCGCCCGGGGCGCTCGCGGCCCAGGCTAGCCCGGGGGTGCGCGTCGGTCCGCCGACTTCCCGGCGGCGGGGTTACCGGCGGGTAGGCGCAGCACAGGAGCGGATGCGACGATGCCCGGCATGGCTGCCCGCAACGCTGCGTCCCGCGTCGTCGTCTCGATCGCCGCCGCGATCCGGCTGGTCTCCTCGGTCGTCGGCGGGCTGATCGTGCTCTACGCCGTCTTCGTGCTGTTCGAGGCCAACCCGGACAACCCGATCGTGCAGTTCACCGCCGGGGTGCGCAACGACCTGGGCGCCTTCACCCGCGACCTGTTCACCCCCGAGGACCCCAAGATCGCGAACACGGTCAACGCGCTGATCGCCGCGATCGTCTGGGTGGTCGGCGGCAACCTGCTCTCCAAGGCGGTCACCCGCCTCGCACCCCGTCCCAAGGCCTCGTCGAAGGACTGAGCGCCCCCGGCCGACGGCCCCCTCGCAGGGTCCCGCCCCGCGCGGAGCACGGATCGGGGGCGAGGGGGTCCTTCCGTCAGGCGGTGACCACCTCGGCGAGGCCGAGCTCCGCGGTGGAGACCTGGCGCATCTCGACCTTGCGCACCTTGCCGGTCACCGTCATCGGGAAGGTGTCGACGACCTTGACGTAGCGGGGCACCTTGTAGTGCGCCAGCTTGCCGGTGCAGAACTCCTTGAGCGCCTCGGCGGTGAGCTCCGGGGCACCGGCGCGCAGCTGCACCCAGGCCATGAGCTCCTCGCCGTACTTGGCGTCGGGCACGCCGATGACCTGGACGTCGGCGATGTCGGGGTGGGAGTAGAGGAACTCCTCGATCTCGCGGGGGTACACGTTCTCCCCGCCCCGGATCACCATGTCCTTGATGCGGCCGACGATGTTGAGGTAGCCCTCGGCGTCCATGACCGCGAGGTCGCCGGTGTGCATCCAGCGGGCGGCGTCGATGACCTCGGCGGTCTTCTCGGGTGCGTCCCAGTAGCCGAGCATCACCGAGTAGCCCCGGGTGCACAGCTCGCCCGCGGTGCCGCGCGGCACCGTGAGGCCGGTCTCGGGGTCGACGACCTTGCTCTCGAGGTGGGGGTGCGTGCGCCCGACGGTCGAGGTGCGACGGTCGAGGTCGTCGTCCGCGCCGGTCTGGGTGGAGACCGGCGAGGTCTCGGTCATGCCGTAGGCGATGGTCACCTCGGTCATGCCCATCTCGTCGACCACCCGCTTCATGACCTCGACCGGGCACGGCGAGCCGGCCATGATGCCGGTGCGCAGGCTCGAGAGGTCGTAGGAGGCGAAGTCGGGCAGCGCCAGCTCGGCGATGAACATCGTGGGGACGCCGTAGAGCGACGTGCACCTCTCGTCCTGCACCGCCTGCAGGGTGAGCGCGGGGTCGAACCCGGGCGCCGGGATGACCATGGTGGAGCCGTGAGAGGTGGCCCCGAGGTTGCCCATGCCCATGCCGAAGCAGTGGTAGTACGGCACCGGGATGCAGACGCGGTCGGCCTCGGTGTAGCCGCAGCCCTCGCCCACGAAGAACCCGTTGTTGAGCAGGTTGTGGTGGGTGAGCGTGGCGCCCTTGGGGAAGCCCGTCGTCCCCGAGGTGTACTGGATGTTGATCGGGTCGTCGGCGCTGAGCTCGGTCTCGCGCTCGGCCAGGAACCCGCGGTCGGCGGCCCGGCCGGTCGCCATCAGCCGCTCCCACTCGGGGTCGCCGAGGAAGAGCACCTCGCGCAGCGCGGGGCACTCGTCGCGGACCTCGGCCACCATCGCGCGGTAGTCGCTGGTCTTGAACTTCGGGGCCGCCACCAGCACCGAGATGCCGGCCTGCTGCAGCACGTAGGAGAGCTCGTGCGTGCGGTAGGCCGGGTTGATGTTCACCAGGACGACGCCGAGCTTCGCGGTGCCGTACTGCACGAAGACCCACTCGGCGCAGTTGGGCGCCCAGATCCCCACCCGCTCACCCTTCTCGACGCCGAGGGCGTGCAGACCGAGGGCGAACGCGTCGACGTCGGCCACCAGCTGCGGGTAGCTCCAGCGGCGGCCCGTGGCGCACTCGACGAGCGCCTCGTGCTCGCCGACCCGCGCCGCCGTCCGGTCGAGGTTCGCCCCGATCGTGTCGCCCAGCAGGGGGACCGTCGAGGTCCCGCTGGTGTAGGACGGCAGCGCGGGGGCGGTCATGCCCGCTCGCCCGGACGGAGCTGGACGCCGGCCCGGTTGGGCTTGTCGGTGGGGTGCGCGTAGCGCAGGTGCTCCACCGGCATCGGGAAGGAGTGGTCCTCGCCGAACGGCGACAGCGAGCCGGTCATCTCGCTGACCAGCTCGGTGAGCGGCGGGCCGCCGTCCTCGCTCTGGCCCCAGGTGGGCTCGACCAGGTGGGCGTTCTTGTCGTTCTTCTTGGCCATGCCGGGCTCCCGCCGTCGTGGCCGGCTCGCTCGCCGGCGCTCGGGCACATCGTCCCGCATCCAACCCCGCACCCCCGCACCCACGCCAGACCTGGCGCAACGCGACTGCATCGGCAACGCGACCGCATCGCCGGCACCCCGGGCCGGGAACCCGTGCGACACCGCGGACGGCGCGGCCTAGGGTCGGGTCCTCGTGGGGCGCATCGTGGAGACCGTGGTGCCGGCGCGGCTGGGCGCCGGGTTCCGGTGGCTGCTCGCCTCGTCGTGGTCGTCGAACCTGGGCGACGGCATCGCGCTGGCCGCGGGCCCCCTGCTGGTCGCCTCGCTGACCCGCGACCCGTTCCTGGTGTCGCTGGCCGCCGGGGTGCAGTGGCTGCCACCGCTGCTGTTCGGGCTGCTGGCCGGGGCGGTCACCGACCGGGTGGACCGGCGACTGCTCGTCGTGGTGGTCGACCTGCTGCGGGCGGGCGTGCTCGTCGTCCTCACCCTGGCCGTGGCCACCGACCTCATCGGCATCGGCTCGCTGCTGGCCGCCCTGTTCGTGCTGGGCACCGCCGAGGTGTTCGCCGACAACAGCTCGCAGACGCTGCTGCCCACGCTCGTGCACCGCGACGACCTCGCGGTGGGCAACGCCCGCATGACGGCGGGGTTCATCACCGTGAACCAGCTGGCCGGCCCACCGCTGGGGGCTGCCCTGTTCACCGTCGGCGCCGCGTGGGCGTTCGGCGCGGTCGCCGTGCTGGTGGCCCTCGGCGCCGTGCTGGTCTCGCGCATCGTGCTGCCGCCGGCCGAGGTGGTCGAGCGCCGGGCGGTGCACACCGAGATCGTCGAGGGGTTCCGGTGGGTGCGCCACCACGCCGCCGTCCGCACGCTGGTGCTCACGATCTTCAGCTTCAACCTGACCTTCGGCGCCGCCTGGTCGGTGCTGGTGCTCTACGCGACCGACCACCTGGGCCTCGGCGAGATCGGGTTCGGGCTGGTCACCACCGCGCAGGCCGTGGGCGGCATCGCCGGCATCGCCGCCTACGGCTGGATCACGGCCCGCGTCGGCCTGGGCGACCTGCTGCGGGTGGGGCTGGTCATCGAGACGCTGACCCACCTGGCCCTCGCGCTCACCAGCTCGCCGTGGGTGGCCATGCCGGTGTTCGTCGTGTTCGGCGCGCACGCGTTCATCTGGGGGACGACGTCGGTCACCGTGCGGCAGCGCGCCGTCCCGCGGCACCTGCAGGGCCGGGTGGGCAGCGTGAACCTCGTCGGCACCTTCGGCGGGCTGGTGATCGGCGCCGGCCTGGGCGGGCTCATCGCGCAGCACACCTCGGTCACCGGCCCGTTCTGGTTCGCCTTCGCCGGTTCCGCGCTGTTCGTCGTCCTGATCTGGGGCCAGCTGCGCCACGTGGCGCACGCCGACGCGACCTAGGGCGTACGGGCCCCGTAGAGGGTGCCGGCGCCGTCGGCGGTGAGCACCCAGCGGTCGCGCCCGACCTCGGCCACCTGCACCTCCTGGCCGTCCAGACGCTGCACGGCCCGGGTGCGCCAGGTGGTGGTCGACTGCAGCTGCAGGTCGACGTCGCCGCCGTCGAGCTCGACCCGCAGGGTGGCGGGGCCCGCGATGCGCAGCGTGCCGCGCCGCCACCCGGTCGCGGCCAGGCCGCGGGACCAGGCCGCCACCCGCAGCAGCGAACCCGCACCCGCGACGAGCGCGGCGACCCCGCCGAGCACGAGGCCGACGACCACGAGACCGGCGAAGGGCACCGGCTGACCGCCGTCGCCGGCTGCCTGCACCGTCGCCACGGCCAGCACCACCGCGAGGACGACGGCCACCGCACCGCCGCCCACCCAGCGCAGCGCACCGGCGCGGGTGGCCGCGAGGTCGGTCCGGGTCCGCGGGTCGTCGAGGGCACCGGGCATGCGCACGATGCTGTCATCCCGTGCGCGTCGTAGCGTTGAGCGGATGGCCACGACCCCGCCGACCCCGGCCCCCGCGACGCTGGCCGCGTGGTTGCGCACCCGCAGCGACGAGCAGCTGGGGGCCCTGCTGGTCCTCCGGCCCGACGTCGCCCGGCCCGCGCCCTCCGACGTCGTGGGGTTGGCCACCCGGCTGGCCGTGCCGGTGTCGGTGGACCGTGCCCTCGACGAGCTCGACGCCGGCACGTTGCAGGTGCTCGATGTCGTGCTGCTGGCCACCACCGACGGGGTGTCCCGCGCCGACCTCGCCGCCGCGCTGCCGGGGGCCCCGGTCGAGGCCGCCGTGGAGCTGCTCACCGACCGCGCCCTGCTGTGGGGCGACGACGTGCTGCACGCCCCCGAGCCGGTGCGCCGCGCGGTCAAGCACCCGGCCGGCCTGGGCCGCCTGCGCACCCCTCCCCCGGCCGACGTCGAGGGCGACCTGGCCACCGCCGACGACGACGAGCGCGCCGTGCTGGAGACCCTGGCCCGCGAGAACCCGGTGGGCCGGCTGCCGGTCGACAACCGGGGCACCGCCCCCGCCGGCCCGGCCCGACGGCTGCTGCAGCGCGGTCTGCTCACCCGCATCGACGCGGCGAACGTCGAGCTGCCCCGGCAGTACGGGCTCGCCCTGCGCGGTGACCAGCCCTACGGCCCCGTGCGCACCCGCCCCGAACCGCCGACCGCGCAGCGCGACCCCGCGGTGCTCGACCGGCGCGCCGCCGGGGCGGCGCTGGAGGCCGTCGGCCGGGTCGGCGAGCTGCTCACCGCGCTGGAGGAGGACCCGGCCGGGCTGCTGCGCAGCGGCGGGATGAGCATCCGCGACCAGAAGCGGCTGGCCAAGGCACTGGGCGTCGACGAGTCCGTGGCCGCGTTCGTCGTCGAGGTCGCGCACGCCGCCGGGCTGCTGGACCTCGGCGGGCCGCACCGCGACGAGTGGCTGCCCAGCCGTGGCTACGACACCTGGCGCGAGCAGCCGCTGCCCGAGCGGTGGGCCCAGCTGGCCGCCGCCTGGCTGGACTCGGTGCGGCTGATCGCGCTCGTCGGCCAGCGCGACCAGGCCGGCAAGGCGGTGAACGTGCTGTCCCCCGATGCCGTCCGGCACACCGTGCCCGCCGTCCGCCGGGTGCTGCTCGAGGCGCTGCGCGGCCTGCCCGCCGGGCACGGGCTGGCCACCGACGACCTGCTGGCACTGCTGCGCTGGCAGAGCCCGCGCCGGGCCGACCGGTTCGTGCTGGTGCCCGACCTGCTGGCCGAGGCCGAGACGCTGGGGCTGGTGGTCGGCGGCGCGCTGTCCTCGGGCGGGCGCGGGCTGCTGGCCGGTGGCGAGGAGGGCGCGGCCGACGCCGTGCGCGGGCTGCTGCCCGAGCCGGTGGACCACGTGCTGGCCCAGCCCGACCTCTCGCTCATCGCCCCCGGCCCGCTGGTGGCCGAGCTGGCCCGCACCCTGGCGACGGTGGCCGACGTCGAGTCCTCGGGCGGGGCGACGGTCTTCCGGGTGTCCGACGGCAGCGTGCGCCGGGCCCTGGACGCCGGCTGGTCGGCCGCCGAGCTGCACGACTTCTTCGCCCGCGCCTCGCGCACGCCCGTGCCGCAGGCGCTGGACTACCTGGTCGACGACGTCGCCCGCCAGCACGGCCGGCTGCGGGTCGGCGCGATCGAGAGCTACGTGCGCAGCGACGACCACGGGCTGCTCTCGCAGGTGCTGTCGGACAAGCGGTCGGCCCCGGCCGAGCTGCGCCGCCTGGCCCCCGGCGTGCTGGTCAGCGGGCTGCCCGCCGACGAGGTGCTCGCGGTCCTGCGGACCGCCGGGTACGCGCCGGCCGGCGAATCGTCCGGCGGCGCCGTCCTCACCCGGCCGCCCGGGCGGCCCCGGGCGACCGCACGGCCGGGCACCCGACCGCCGACCGGGCCGCGCCCGCTGGTCGCCGAGGAGGTGGAGGCGACGGTGCGCGAGATCCGGGCCGGGGACTCGGCGCTGGCCGCCCGTCGCGAGGACGCCGCGCGGCACGTGCCCGGGGTGACGACCGCCTCGACGCTGGAGCTGCTGGGCCGCGCGGTGCGGGAGCAGCGCCAGGTGTGGCTGGGCTACGTCGACGCGCAGGGGTCGGGCAGCCGGCGTGCGGTGCAGCCGCTGACCCTCGGCGGGGGCTTCCTGACCGGCTACGACGAGGGCAAGGCCGAGCAGCGCGTGTTCGCCGTCCACCGGATCACCTCGGTCGACCTCGTGGACGACGACGCCCGACCGGAATAGACCGACGGGTGATCGACTTCTCCGGGGCGGAAGTTGGTCGAAGCAACGAGTTCGGTGGTGGGTGGCATGGCCCGAGGACGATCGGTGGCGGAGCGGTTGGCGACGGTGCTGGGCACCGTGCTGGGCAGCGCGGAGCTGCCCGTGCGGTTGCGCGGCTGGGACGGCTCGGTCGCCGGTCCGCCCGGGGCGCCGGTGGTCGCCGTCCGCGACCGGCGCGCACTGCGCCGCCTGCTGTGGTCACCCGGGCAGCTGGGCCTCGGCCGGGCCTACGTCTCGGGTGACATCGACGTCGAGGACGACGTCTTCGACACCTTCGCCGCGCTGAGCTCCGCCGGCCGGCTGTCCGAGACCGGCCCGATGCGCCCGTTGTCGCTGGCCGAGCGGGCCGCGCTGCTGCGCACGGTCGCCGGCCTCGGCGGGCTGGGCACCGACCCCGAGCCCCCGGCCGAGGAGGCCGACCTCGGCCGGCACGGGCTGCGGCACACCCGGCGCCGGGACGCCGCGGCGATCGCGCACCACTACGACGTCGGCAACGACTTCTACGAGCTCGTCCTCGGGCCGTCGATGGTCTACAGCTGCGCGGTGTGGGACACCCCCGACACCGGCCTGGACGCCGCCCAGGAGGCCAAGCTCGACCTGGTCTGCCGCAAGCTCGGCCTGACCGAGGGGTCGCGACTGCTCGACGTCGGCTGCGGGTGGGGCTCGATGGCCATCCACGCCGCGGGCCGGTACGGCGCCGACGTCGTCGGCATCACCATCTCCGAGGAGCAGGCGACGCTGGCCCGCAAGCGGGTGGCCGAGGCCGGGCTGACCGACAAGGTCGAGATCCGGGTGCAGGACTACCGCGAGATCACCGACGGCCCCTTCGACGCGATCAGCTCGATCGGCATGGCCGAGCACGTGGGCCGGGCGCGGCTGGGCGACTACGTCGACCAGCTGGTCGGCCTGCTGCGCCCCGGCGGGCGGCTGCTCAACCACGCCATCGCCTGGAACGCCGGGGAGACCACCTGGGACGAGAACACCTTCATCGCCCGCTACGTCTTCCCCGACGGCGAGCTGCTCGGCCTGGGCGAGATGGTCGGCGCCGTCGAGCGCGGCGGCCTGGAGGTCGTCGACGTCGAGGCGCTGCGCCGCCACTACGCCCTGACCCTGCGGGCCTGGGTGCGCCGGTTGGAGGAGCACTGGGACGACGCCGTCGCGGCCAGCACCGAGGGCCGGGCGCGGGTGTGGCGGCTGTACATGGCCGCGTGCGCGCTCGCCTTCGAGGGCGGCGCGATGGGCGTGGACCAGGTGCTGGCGGTCAAGCCCGGCGGCGAGCAGCCCCCGCTGCGCCGCACCGCCTGGGTCTGACCTGCGGCGGGAAGGTCCTGTCGGTGCGCGCGGTTACCTTCTCGATGGCCGAACGCGGAGGAGAGCTGTGAGCGACGGACCCCTGATCGTGCAGTCCGACAAGACCCTGCTGCTGGAGGTCGACCACCCACAGAGCAAGGAGTGCCGGGCCGCGATCGCGCCGTTCGCCGAGCTCGAGCGCAGCCCCGAGCACGTGCACACCTACCGGGTCACGCCGCTGGCGCTGTGGAACGCCCGCGCCGCCGGGCACGACGCCGAGCAGGTCGTCGACGCCCTGGTGCGCTACAGCCGCTACCCCGTGCCGCACGCGCTGCTGGTCGACGTCGCCGACACCATGGACCGATTCGGCCGGCTGACCCTGGCCAACAACCCGGTGCACGGTCTGGTGCTCACCACCACCGACCGGGCCGTGCTCACCGAGGTGTCGCGCAGCAAGAAGGTCGCCCCGATGCTGGGCGCCCGCATCGACGACGACACGATCGCCGTGCACCCCTCCGAGCGCGGCCGGCTCAAGCAGGCCCTGCTCAAGGTCGGCTGGCCCGCCGAGGACCTCGCCGGCTACGTCGACGGCCAGGCGCACCCGATCGAGCTCGACCAGGCCGACTGGCACCTGCGCGACTACCAGCAGGAGGCCGTCGACGGCTTCTGGGCCGGCGGGTCGGGCGTCGTCGTCCTGCCCTGCGGGGCCGGCAAGACCCTCGTCGGTGCCGCGGCGATGGCCGAGGCCAAGGCCACGACGCTGATCCTGGTGACCAACACCGTCGCCGGCCGGCAGTGGAAGCGCGAGCTCATCGCCCGCACCTCGCTGACCGAGGACGAGATCGGCGAGTACTCGGGTGAGCGCAAGGAGATCCGCCCGGTCACCATCGCCACCTACCAGGTGATCACCACCCGCCGGAAGGGCGAGTACCGCCACCTCGACCTCTTCGACGCCCAGGACTGGGGCCTCATCGTCTACGACGAGGTGCACCTGCTGCCCGCGCCGATCTTCCGGCTCACCGCCGACCTGCAGTCCCGCCGCAGGCTCGGCCTCACGGCCACGCTCGTGCGGGAGGACGGCCGCGAGGACGACGTCTTCTCCCTCATCGGCCCGAAGCGGTACGACGCGCCCTGGCGCGACATCGAGGCGCAGGGCTACATCGCCCCGGCCGAGTGCATCGAGGTGCGGGTGTCGCTGGACGACGAGGAGCGCATGACCTACGCCGTCGCCGAGCCCGAGGAGCGCTACCGCATCGCGGCCACCGCGCACTCGAAGCTGCCGGTGATCCGCCGCGTGCTCGACCGGCACCCCGAGGAGCAGAAGCTGGTCATCGGGGCCTACCTCGACCAGCTGGAGGAGCTCGGCGCCGCGCTCGACGCACCGGTGATCCAGGGGTCCACGACCAACCGCGAGCGCGAGAAGCTGTTCGACGCGTTCCGGGCCGGCGAGATCAAGACGCTGGTGGTCTCCAAGGTCGCGAACTTCTCCATCGACCTGCCCGAGGCCGCCGTCGCCGTCCAGGTGTCGGGCACCTTCGGGTCACGGCAGGAGGAAGCGCAGCGACTGGGCCGGGTGCTCCGCCCCAAGGCCGACGGCCGGCAGGCGCACTTCTACACCGTGGTCAGCCGCGACACCCTCGACAGCGAGTACGCCGCCCACCGGCAGCGCTTCCTCGCCGAGCAGGGCTACGCCTACACGATCGTCGACGCCGCCGACCTGGCCGGCCGCGGCGAAGTCAACGGCCCCGACTGGGTGGACGAGCCCTCCGACTGAGGTCGAGTGCACGACTGCGGTGGTGCCCGAGGTCCGGGGACCACCGCAGTCGTGCACTCAGCGCAGCAACTCGACGGTGCCGACCGGGACGACGCCCTCCGCCCGTGCCCGGGCGGCCGCAGCGGCGCGCGGGGCGGGTGGGACGGAACGGTCCGCACCCGACGAGACGCTGACCACACCCGCCCGCACGGCGACGATGGAGCTGCAGGTCAGAGCCCCGTCCCACAACCCGTTACACGACGCTCGGCGGCACGCGAAGGGGAACCCGGGCTGGGCGTGTCGCCTCCCGACGGGTCAAGATGGACCACGCCATGGCCTCCCCCGCACCGATGTACGCCGCCGGCGCTCGCCCCCTCCGCGCGTGGCAGCAGCAGGCTCTCGAGCGCTACGAGGAGACCTCCCCCAAGGACTTCCTGGTCACCGCGACCCCGGGCGCGGGCAAGACGACCTTCGCCCTGACGCTGGCCGCCCGGCTGCTGCAGCGCCGCGAGGTGGCCCGGGTCGTCGTGGTCGCTCCGACCGACCACCTACGCCTGCAGTGGGCCGACGCCGCCGACCGCGCCGGCATCGTGCTGGACCCGGGCCTCACCAACGCCGTCGGCCCGGTGCGCGCCGGCACCCAGGGCTACGTCACCACCTACGCGCAGGTGGCCGGCAAGCCGATGCTGCACGCCGCCCGCGCCACGGCGGTCAAGTCGCTGGTCATCCTCGACGAGATCCACCACGCCGGCGACGGCCTGTCGTGGGGTGACGCGGTCGGCGAGGCGTTCGGCATGGCCGCGCGCCGGCTGTGCCTGACCGGGACCCCGTTCCGCACCAAGGCCGACGAGCGCATCCCCTTCGTGCGGTACGAGGAGGACACCTTCGAGGCCGACGACGGCGAGCGCGGCGTCGGGCTGGCCTCGCGGGCCGACTACACCTACGGCTACAAGGAGGCGCTGGCCGACAGCGTCGTCCGCCCCGTGGTGTTCGCCGCCTACACCGGCACCGCGCGCTGGCGGAACTCCGCCGGCGAGGTGGTCGCGGCCTCCCTCACCGAGGCCGGCACCAAGAGCGTCGAGATGGCCGCCTGGCGCACCGTGCTCGACCCCAAGGGCCAGTGGGTGCCGCACGTCATCGCCGCGATGGACGAGCGCATCACCCACCTGCGCGAGCACGGCATGCCCGACGCCGCCGGCCTGGTGCTCGCCTCCGACCAGGACGACGCCCGCGCCTACGCCCGCATCGTCCGCCGGATCACCGGCAAGGCCCCCGAGCTGATCCTCTCCGACGACCCCAAGGCGTCGAAGAAGATCGAGCGCTTCGCCACCGGGTCGGCCCGCATCGCCGTCTGCGTGCGCATGGTCTCCGAGGGTGTCGACATCCCGCGGGCCGCCGTTCTGGCGTGGATGACCTCCTACCGCACGCCGCTGTTCTTCGCCCAGGCCGTCGGCCGCGTCGTGCGCGCCCGCGACCCGCAGGAGTCCGCGACCGTCTTCCTGCCCGCCGTCCGGCCGCTGCTCGCGCTGGCCGCGACGATGGAGGAGCAGCGCAACCACGTCATGCCCCCGCCGAAGCGGACCGAGGAGGACCTCGAGACCCTCGACCTCGACGTCCCCGAGAAGGAGGCCCGCGAGGGCGAGCTGCAGAAGTGGGAGGCCCTCGAGGCCGACGCCCGCTTCGCGCACGTGCTGCACGGCGGCACCGCGCACACCGGGGCGGGCAACCGGCCGGCGCTGGCCCCCGACGAGGAGGACTTCGTCGGCATCCCCGGCCTGCTGACCCCCGAGCAGACCGCCGAGCTGCTCAGCAAGCGCGACGACGAGCTGCGGATCCGCATCGCCGCCAGCCACAGGCACGACGACGGCGACTTCATGCTGGTCGAGGACCACCCCGACGAGCACGAGACCAACGGCTGGCGCGACGCCGCCGACCTGCGCCGCGAGATCAACCGCCTGGTCTCCCGGGTGTCGGCGAAGACCTCGACGCCGCACGCGGTGGTGCACACCCAGCTGCGCCAGTCGGTGCCCGGTCCCCCGTCGGCCAGCGCGTCGGTCGACGTCCTGCGCATGCGCCGCGAGCGCCTGCGCACGATGCTCTGACATCGCGATCCTCCGGATCGCACCGCGGCCAGGTGCCGTGCCCCGGCTGCGACGAGCGTTGCTGCTCCCTCCTCGGGGAGGGACCTCGTGCCTCGGCCCCTCCCGTCGTCGGGATGGGGTGCCGGCACTCGTCGGGGACCCTGCGGGCCCCGCTCCTCATCCCGGGGGGAGTTCCACCTCGGACCAGTCGAGGCCGTCGAGGTTGACCACGACCGCCTCCTGGGTGGTGCGCGCGATCACCACCACAGCCTCGACGTCGGGGTCGGGGTTCTCCTCGCGGTGCGGGACCCACGGCGGCACGAAGACGTAGTCCCCGGGCGCGGTCTGCACCACCCGCTCGACCGGCTCGTCGCCCTCCACGTCGAGGAACACGAACCGCGGCGTGCCCGAGACGACGTAGATCGCGGTCTCCGACGCCCCGTGGTGGTGGTTGCCGGAGTTCGTCGCCCCGGGCACGTGGGTCTGGCCCATCCAGAGGTTGCGGGCACCCACGGTCGCCCCGCTGATCGCCTCGCGGCGGCGCATGCCGGTGGTCTGGGCGGTGTCGCCCACCAGCCCGGACGGCGCCACGTGGTGCAGCACGCGGTGGAAGGGGTCGATCGAGGCGGGCACGAGCACCCCGCTGGGGCTGCGCACGACGTCGGTCACGCCCCTCACCCTCCCCCGTCCGACCGCCGCCCGTCGAGCCGGACCGCCTCGGGCGGCACCACCACGGCGCCGGGCGGGACGTCCGTGCGCACAACCGCACCCGCCCCCACCACCGCGCCGTCGCCGATGCGCACCGGGCCGACCACGACGGCACCGGCACCCAGGCGCACCCGGTCGCCGATGACCGGCTGGCCGCGGCCGGTGTGGCCGACGGTCACGCCCTGGTTCACCCAGCAGTCCTCCCCCACCGACGTCGCGGTGAGCACCGTGGCCCAACCGTGCTCGACGAACAGCCCCGGCCCCACGTGCGCGGTGCCGATGTGCAGCGTCGGCAGCGGCGGGTAGGCGCGGCGCAGCAGCCAGCGCACCGCCCGCGGCAGCGGGGTGAGGCGGTGGTGCACGACGGAGCGGAACTCGGGGTGGTGCACCACGAGCCGCCCGAACCGCGCCCGCGGGGACAGCGCCGCCCAGCCGGGACGGGGCAGGCACTCGACGAAGCGGAGCGCGTCGCGCCGCAGGTAGGGCCCGGCCTCGGCCCGCTCGACCACCCACCACAGCGGTGCGGTGAGCACCCGGCTCACGGCAGCAACCCGCGCTCGGCGGCGACCGCGACCGCCTCGGTGCGGCCGGACACCCCCAGCTTGGCCAGCACCCGCGACAGGTGCACCGACACCGTCTTCTCGCTGATGTACAGCTCGGCGCCGACCTGCCGGTTGGTCAGCCCCTTCGCCACCAGGCCGAGCACCTCGGCCTCGCGCGGGGTGAACACCGCGGCGGCGTCCGGCGCCGGTCGGCCGGCCAGGCCGACGTCGAGCCGACCGCGGCGCGCCAGCGCCTCGAGCCGGGCCCGCAGCGGCTGCGCGCCGAGGGAGACGGCCACCGCGTGGGCGGCACGCACCCGGTCGGCGGCCCGCCCGCGGTCGCCGGTGACCAGCAGCGCCTCGGCCTCGCGCCACCGGCAGCGCGCCTGCTCCCACACCTGGGCGGGCCCGAACTCGGCGCCCGCGGCCGCCCACGCGGCGGGGTCGCCGGTGCCCCGCAACCGGGCGTGCTCGGCCGCCAGCCGCAGCGCCCATGCCCGCACCTCGGTGCCCCCCTCGCCGACGTGCTCGGCGAAGAGCTCCTGCGCCTCCCGGGCCTGGACCAGCAACCGCTCCCCCGCCGCCACCCAGCGGTGCGCCGTCTCCTCGTCCCCGCCCGCCCGGGCCCCCGCGGCCGCGTCGGCCACCGGGCCGAGCGCCACGGCGACCAGCCGCACCGCCACCAGGAAGTCGACCGGCCAGATCTCGCGCAGCCGGCGGACGCCCCGCTCGGCCGCGGCCACCGCGGCGGTCGCGTCGCCGCGCCAGCCCGCCAGCTCGATGCCGGCGCTGCTCGCGGTGAGCACCAGCGCGGCGTGGCCCAGCCGGTCGCCGGTCGCCCACGCCTGCTCGACCTGGTCGCGGACATCGGCACCCCGGTGGACGGCGACGTGCAGCGCCGCCGCCCGCACGTGGGCGGCGGTGTCGGGCATCCGGCCCAGCCCGTCGACGGTGGCCTGCACGGCGTCCCACTCGCCGCCGGCGAGCCCCACCAGCACCCGCAGGTAGCGCAGCTCGGCCACGTAGAAGCTCCACCCGATGCCCAGCTCGGCACCCCGGAGCACCGCGGGCTTCAGGTACGCGGCCGCACCCGCGAGGTCGCCGGCCTCCCAGGCGATGGTGGCCAGGTTGAACGTCGCACGCATCTCGACGTCGACGTCGCCGGCCCGGCGGGCGCGCTCGCGCGCCTGCGTGAGCGACGCCGTGCGCACCGCCGGGTCGCCCTCCTCGGTCATGCGGGCCAGCGAGATCATCGTGTCCGACCAGGCGCCGTCGAGACCGAGCTGCTCGGCGCCGGCCAGCGCCTCGCCGGCAGCAGCCCGGGCGACCTCGTCCTCCCCGCCGACCGACCAGGCGGTGCGGGCCCGGGTGGCGGTGGCCCACACCCGGTCGGGGGTCAACGGCTGCTCGGGGACCAGCTCCAGCGCTGCGGTGCTGGCCCGGACCGCCCCGGCCAGGTCGTCGACCCGGATCAGCGCCTGGGCCAGCGTGTACTGCACCCGCCCGGCCAGCAACGGGTCGGCCGGGTGCAGGTCGCCGGCCGAGCGCAGCAGGGCCACCCCGCGGTGCAGCTCGCCGGCGGCCCGGGCCGCCGCGGCCGCCCGCAGCAGCAGCCCGACCTCGCCGTCGGGCACCTCGGCGTGCCGGTCGGGCACCGCCGGCCACAGCGTGAGCGCGCCCTCGAGCTGCTGCAGGGCCTCGGCCGGGGCGCCGACCGCGTTGGCCTCGTCGGCCGCCCGCAGCGCCGCCTCGAACGCCGCGGGGAGGTCGTTGCTCTCGCGGGCGTGGTGGGCCAGCTCGGCCGCGGTGCCGGTGCCGTCGGCGCGCAGCCGCCCGGCGACCGCGGCGTGCACCCGGGTGCGCTCGCCGGGCAGCAGGTCGGCCAGCACCGCCTCCCGCAGCAGGGCGTGCCGGAACCGGAGCCGGCCATCGGGGTCGACCACCAGCACGTGCCGGTGCACCGCCTCGGCCAGCGCGGCGTCGAGGTCGACCTCGGGCAGGCCCGCGACCGCGGCGAGGAGGTCGTGGCGCACCCGCCGGCCGACGACGGCGGCCACCCGCAGCACCTGCTGGGCCGCCGGGCCCAGCTCCTCGACCCGCGACAGCAGCACCTCCGACAGCGCCCACGGCAGCTCACCGCCCCGGCTGCCCGCGGCCAGCAGCTCCTCGGCGTAGAACGCGTTGCCCTCGGCCCGGGCCACGACGTCGGCGACCAGCCGCTCGGGCGCACCGCCGTCGGGAGCCGCGGCCGCGCGCACCAGGTCGGCGAGGTCGGCATCGGGCAGGGGTGCGAGGTCGAGCCGTTCGACGCCCGGCAGCCGCACGAGCTCGGCCAGCACCGGCCGCAGCGGGTGCCGCCGGTGCAGGTCGTCGCTGCGGTAGCTGGCCACCACCAGCACCGGTTCGGCCACCAGCCTGGTGAGCAGGTAGCGCAGCAGCTCGCGGCTGGAGCGGTCGGCCCAGTGCAGGTCCTCGACCACCAGCAGCACGGGCTGGGCCGCGGCCAGCTCGCCCAGCAGCGCGGCCACGCCCTCGAACAGCGGCAGCCGGCCGCCCTCGGCCAGCGGCGCGTCGGGTGCACCCAGCAACGGGGCGACCGCCGGGTGCGCCGCCGGGTCCGCGCCCAGCGGGCGGAGCAGGTCGACGAAGGGCAGGTAGGGCAGGCCGACGTCGCCGAGGTCGATGCAGTGGCCGGTGAGCACCCGCAGGCCCCGCTCGCGGGCCACCTCGCCGACCGCGGCCAGCAACCGGCTCTTGCCCACCCCGGCGTCCCCGGCGACCAGGACCGCCGACGGCCGACCCGACCGGGCCCGCTCGACGTGCTCGGTCAGCCGGTCGAGCTCGGCGGCCCGCCCGACCAGCGGACGGTCCTCCCACTGCGGCACGTCCGCGATCGTGGCACGTCCCCCCGACACGACCGACCGGATGGCGGTCAGCGGCGCCCGAACGGCCAGCGTCCCCGGGCCGGACGGCGCCGGCGCGCGGTGCGCACCACCTGCTCGCGCCGGTAGGCCAGCTCGGCCTCGGCCCCCGGTCCCCAGACTGCGTCCACGGTGTCCTCCTCGTCCTCGGTGCGCGACGAGGAGGACGTTCGGCCTGAGGGGGCCGGCCGGGCATCGGGAGGTCACGTCGTCCCCGGGCCCGGCCGGGCCTGAGGGCCCCTCAGCGCAGCTCGGTGCCCTTCGTCTCGCGCAGCGTGAGGATGGCGAGGAACGCGATCACCGCGGCGACCGCCACGTAGACGAAGAACACCAGCGGGTGCCCGGCCTCGCTGAGCGCGGTGATGACCAGCGGGGCGGTGCCGCCGAAGAGCGCGACCGTGAGGTTGTACCAGGCCCCGATGCCCACGCCGCGCAGCTCGGTCGGGAACAGCTCGCTCATGACCGCCGGGGCGATCGAGGCCAGCAACGCGTAGAGCACGAGCCCGACGCTGAACACCACGACCAGCGAGAACAGGTTGGGCTGCACCAGGAACGACAGCGGCACGATGAGGACGGCGATGGCGCCGGACCAGACCAGCATCTGCGGCTTGCGGCCGAACCGGTCCGACAGCGCGCCGAACGGGTAGCAGACCGCCACGAAGAGCGCGGTGCCGATGGAGAGCGCGATGAAGACGTCGGTGCCGTCGGCGCCGCGGAAGTTGATCGCGAACGGGGTGAGCGCGGAGAAGAACGTGTAGTAGCTCAGCGTGGACAGCATGGTGAAGGCGCACAGCTGCAGCACCGCCCGCGGGTGGTCGCGCAGGGTGAGCCACAACGGGTTCTTCGTGGCCTTCGCCTTCTCGACGTTCTCCTCGAACTGCTCGGTCTCGGCCAGCGACCGGCGCAGCCAGAGCCCCACGATGCCGAGCAGGCCACCGACGGCGAAGGCGATGCGCCAGCCCCACGCCTGCAGCTGCTCGTCGCTCAGCGCGCTGGTGAGCGCCACGCCCATCAGCGAGGCGGCCAGCAGCGCCGAGCCGGTGGAGATGTAGAAGAACGCCGAGTACCGGCCGCGCCGCGCCGGCGGGGCGATCTCGGCCAGGTAGGCCGAGGCGTTGGAGACCTCGCCGCCCAGGCTCATGCCCTGCGCGATGCGGGCCAGCAGCAGCAGGATCGGCGCCAGCCAACCCACCTGGTCGTAGGTGGGCAGCACTGCGATGACCAGCGACCCGCCGGCCATCAGCAGGATGGTCAGCAGCATGCCGGCCTTGCGGCCCTTGAGGTCGGCGAACCGCCCGAGCAGCCACCCGCCGAGCGGGCGGAAGAAGAACGCCAGGGCGTAGGTCGACGTCGCCCCGATCAGGGCCAGGGCCTGGTTCTCGCTGGGGAAGAACTGGCCGGCGAAGTAGACGACGAACGTGGCGTAGACGGTCCAGTCGAACCACTCGACGGCGTTGCCGATGCTGGCGGAGACGAGGGTCTTGATCGGCAGCTTGTGCTCGGTGTCGCGTGCTGCAGTGGTGGTCACGGGTCTCCTCGGGGCAGCGCTGGGACCCGCGTCACGTTAGTGACCCGGGTCCCCAGCGCGCTCACCGGGAGGGCACAGCTCAGCTCAGCCGGTAGTCGGCGTCGTCGTCCACCACGTCGGTGTCGTCGTCGTCGTCGGCGTCCTGCGGCTCGGGGACGGCGACGTCCGCAGCGGAGAAGCTGCCGTCGCCGTCGGTGTCGGCGTACAGGGTCGCGGTGATCTCGGTGGCGTCGTCGTCCCCGGTGGCGGCCGGTACGGGGGTGTCCAGGTCGACCGTGACCCCGGTCGAGGTGCCGGCCGGCACCTCGGCCGAGCCGAGCACCTGGCCCGTACCGGGCTGGTCGTCGTCCAGGGTGACGACGACGAAGCCGTCCTCCAGGGCGGACACCGACGCGACCTGCACCGACGAGCCGTCGCCGGACTGGTCCTCCAGCTGGATGTCCGCAGCCGCGGAGATGCCCCCACCGGCCGCGTCGGACGAGGCGGACCCACCGGTGGCCGAGCCGGCCGTGGCGGTGGGGTTCGCGCTGCCCCGGGCGTCGTCGTCGGAACCGCAGGCGGGGAGGACGGCGAGCGCCGCGGCGGCGGGGACGGCGAGGACGAGGCGGCGGGTGGTCCGTCGTGAGGTCATGGCGAGGATGCTGCCCAGGGACCAGGAGGTCCGCATGAGGGGCGGATGAGAGCAGTCTCATCGGGATCCACAGGCATGCGTCGGGGTGACCGGGGCATGGAGGACCACGAGATCCGCGCGACGAGAGGACCACCGTGCCCGAGACCGGGACGACCGACAGCGACCTGCCCCCCACCATCTTCGTGCTGTACGGCGCCACCGGTGACCTCGCCCGGCGCATGGTGCTGCCCGCCTTCTTCCAGCTCGCCCAGCACGGCCTGCTGCCGCCGGACTGGCGGTTGATCGGCAGTGGCCGGGGCGAGCGCTCCGACGAGGAGTTCGTCGACCACGTCCGGGGCGCCCTCGAGGAGTTCGGGCCGTCCCCGGACGACGGTCCCTGGGACGAGTTCGCCCCCCGGCTGCGGTTCGCCGGCGGGGGCTTCACCGTCGAGGACCCCGGCACGCTGCTCGACGTGGTGTCCGCAGCCCGCGAGGAGCTGGGCGAGGAGGCCCAGCTGGTGCACTACCTGTCGCTGCCGCCGAAGAACTTCCTGGACTACACCAGGGCGCTGGGCGAGCACGACCTCGCCGAGGGCTCGCGGGTGGTCTACGAGAAGCCCTACGGGGCCTCCCCCGACGGGTTCCGCGAGCTCGACGAGGTCGTGCACTCGGTCTTCGACGAGCAGCAGGTCTTCCGGATCGACCACTTCCTGGGCAAGGAGGGCACCCAGGACCTGCACGTGCTGCGCTTCGCCAACGGCCTCTTCGAGCACGTCTGGAGCCGCGAGCACGTCGCCCAGGTGCAGATCGACGTGCCCGAGGACCTGGACGTCGCCGACCGCGCCGACTTCTACGACGGCACCGGCGCCACCCTGGACATGCTGGTGACCCACCTGTTCCAGGTCGCCGCCGAGGTGGCCATGGAGCCCCCGGTCAGCTTCGCCGCCGACGACATCCTCGCCGCGCGCGAGTCGGTGCTCGCCGCCTTCCGGCCGCTGGCCCCCGAGGACGTCGTGCTCGGCCAGTTCGACGGCTACCGCGAGCTGGACGGCGTCCCCGACGACAGCAGCACCGACACCTTCGTGGCCGCACGCCTGTACATCGACTCCGGCCGGTGGCGCGGGGTGCCGTTCCTGCTGCGCACCGGCAAGCGGATGGCCGCCAAGGAGCAGCGGGTCAGCCTGGTGCTGCACCGACCCAAGGGCCCGGTCAACGACGTCCCGGCCAACGGCAACGTGCTCTCCCTCTCGCTGGCCGGCGCCGGTGCCGTCGACATCGACGTCATGGCCAAACGACCCGGCCCCGACCTGGCGATGGCCCCGGCCCGGGTCTCGCTAGACCTGTCGAAGATCCCCGGCGGGGACCCGTTGCCGCCCTACGTCTCGCTGATCCACGACGTGCTCACCGGTGACCGGTCGCTGTTCACCACCAGCGAGGGCCTGGCACAGACCTGGCGGGCGCTGCAGCCGGTGCTCGACGACCGGCCCGAGGTGCACCCGTACGAGCCGGGCTCGTGGGGCCCGGCCCAGGCGACCGCCCTGGCCGGGGAGCACGGCTGGCTGCTCGGCCAGACCGAGTAGGAGGACCCCTGATACGACGAAGGCCCCTCCCTTACGGGAGGGGCCTTCCTCGTGCGTGGGGTCCGAGCCGGACGCTGGTCGCCTCGCGGCGAGTTGCGCATCCGGGGCTCCAGCCTCGAAAGAGCGGTATTCCCCGGCGGCAGTTATCCAGTGGAGCCCGGGGACACAGATCGCCCGGCCCGGACGACGTCCACCGTACGCCTCACCCGAAGCCGCGGTCGTCCTGCTTCAGCGCCGTGTCCACCGTCAGCGCGCTGGCCAGCACCAACGAGGCCAGCGGCTCCTCCAGACGACGGTGCACCTGCACCGCGTAGTTGTCGGCCGTGGTGAACATCGTGCGCGCCAGGCCCTCCCAGGTCTTGGTGATGCGGGCGACCTCGGTGCCGGTGTGGTCGGTGATCGCGAAGTTCCACGCGCGCCAGTTCTCGGCCTGGATCGCCCCGACCACCTGACCGCCGACGACCAGGTCGAAGCGGATCTTGCCGAACGCGTTGGCCTGCACGATCTCGCCGACCGGCTCACCCGACGCCCGGGCCACCTGCACCCGCGACTTCACCAGCTTCGCCGGGCGGGTGAGCACCAGCACCACGCCGGTCGCGTCGCGCACCTCGAGGGTGTGGGAGAGGAACTGGTCGATCGAGGAGACGAAGCGCAGCGCCTTCTTCGCCGTCGACTGGCCCACCTGGACGACGGCCCCGATCTGCTGGCCGCTGCCGTCGGAGACCTTGTACTCGTTCGTGAGCTCGATGAGCTTGGTCTTCTGCTGCACGACCAGCACCGGCTGCTCGAGCAGGATCGACCGCGCCTGCTGGTGCTGCGGCGGCTGGTACTGGGGTCGGGGCTGCGGGGCGGCCGGCTGCTGGAGGTGCTCGGTCCAGTTCTGCCCGTCCCACCAGCGGGTGGCCGGGCTGCCGGCGGGGTCGGGGTACCAGCCCGGCGGAGGCGGTGCGGACGTCATGGCGGCACCGTAGTGGGCGAGACTGGGCAGCGTGCCCGACCTGACCGCCGCCGAGGCCCGCGTCCTGGACGCCGTCGACGACACCTGGCTGCTGGACCGCCTGCGCGAGCTCGTCGCGGTGCCGTCGGTGGGCGGCACCGCCGCCGAGTCCGACGCCCAGCACCTCGTGGCCGGCTGGCTGCGCGACCTGGGCGCCGACACCGACGTCTGGGCGGTCGACCTGGTCGATGCGGCCACCGCCGACGACGCCCCCGGCCAGGAGGTCGTGCGCGACGAGGCCTGGGGCGTGGTGGGCACGCTGGGCGGCGCCGGGGAGCCCGGGCTGGTGCTCTGCGGGCACACCGACGTCGTCCCCGCGGGTGACCCGGAGCTGTGGCCCGGCGACCCGTTCGCACCGCGGCTGGACGGCGGGGTGCTGCACGGCCGGGGCACCTGCGACATGAAGGGCGGCCTGGTCGCCGCGCTCGCGGCCGCCCGGGCGGTGGCGGCTGCCGGGGTCCCGCTGGTGCGGCCGCTCGCGGTGCACAGCGTCGTCGGCGAGGAGGACGGCGGACTCGGTGCCTGGGCCACGCTCCGGCGCGGTCACCGCGGGGCGGCGTGCATCATCCCCGAGCCGACCGCCGGCGCCGTCATGACCGCCAACGCCGGAGCCCTCACCTTCCGGCTCACCCTCACCGGCCTGGCCGCGCACGGCGCGATGCGCGACCAGGGCGTGAGCACCGTCGAGCTGTTCGGCCACGTGCACGCGGCGCTGCGCGAGTTCGAGGCGTCGCGGCAGCGCGACGTCGAGCGGTTCGCCGGCACCGCGCTGCCCTACGGGCTGTCGATCGGCACCGTGCACGCCGGCGACTGGTCCTCCACCGTGCCCGACCGGCTGGTCGCCGAGGGCCGCTACGGGGTGCAGGTCGACGAACCGGTCGAGACCGCCCGGGCCGCGCTGGAGGCCGCGGTGGCCGCCGCCTGCGCCGAGCACCCCTGGCTGGCCGACCACCCCGCCCGTGTCGAGTGGGTGGGCGGCGCCTTCGCCAGCGGCCGGCTGCCGCAGGGCTCGCCGCTGCTGCCCGCCGTCCGCACCGCCGTGGTCGACGCCGGACGTGCCCGGCCCGCCGAGCGCTACGTGCCCGCCGGCACCGACCTGCGGCTCTACGCCGCCGCGGGCATCCCGACGCTGCACTACGGCCCCGGTGACCTCGGCCTCGCGCACTCACCGCGCGAGCAGGTGCCCGTCGCCGACCTGGGCCACGTGGCCCGGGTGCTCGCGCTGACCGCGTTGCGGCAGTGCACGGTGGAGGCATGACCGTCCAGTTCGAGGACTTCGCCGCCCTGACCGAGGACTCCCCCACCGCCCGCACCGAGTGGGCCGCGCTGGTCGACGCGTGGAGCGAACCGCACCGCCGCTACCACGACCTGGCGCACCTGGCTGCCGTCCTCGGCCTGGTCGGCGAGCTGGCCGCGCACGCCGCCGACCCCGCCGCCGTGGCGCTGGCCGCCTGGTACCACGACGTCGCCTACGACCCCACCGCCACCGACAACGAGGAGGTCAGCGCGCAGCGGGCGCTCGCCGGACTGCGCGGTCTCGTGCCCGACGAGCGGCTGGCCGAGGTGGCCCGGCTCGTGCGGCTGACCGCCGGGCACGCCCCGGTCGACGACGACACCGACGGCGCGGTGCTCTGCGACGCCGACCTGGCGGTGCTGGCCGCCCCGCCGCAGGCCTACGCCGGCTACGCCTCCGCCGTCCGGGAGGAGTACGGGCACCTGGACGACGAGGTGTTCACCGCCGGCCGCATCGCCGTCCTGGAGTCGTTGCTCGACCTGCCCCGGCTCTACCGCACGCCGACCGCGCAGCCCTGGGAGGCCCCGGCGCGGGCCAACCTCGAGGCCGAGCTCAGCCTGCTGCGCGCCCGGGCTTCCTGACCCGCAGGCCCGCGGCCAGCAGCCGCGCCAGCAGCTCGCGGCAGCTCACCGGCTCCGCACCGGCGGCCACCGCCACGTCGTGCAGCTCCTGCGGGACGTCGTAGTGGTCGCCCTGGAACGCCCGCCGCGGGATGCCGAGCTCGGCCTGGACGAACGCGTGCAGCTCGTCGTAGGAGGTGTCGCTGACCAGGTGCGACCACAGCTTCCCGCGCCAGGGCCACACCGGGGTGTCGATCAGCAGCGCCACGGAGCCAGTCTCCCCCCACTACCGTCGGCGGGGTGAGCACAACGACCCGCTGGGGCATCGTCGGACCGGGCCGCATCGCCGAGAACGTGGTGCGCGACTTCGTGCACGTGCCCGGGGCGGAGGTCACCGCCGTCGGGTCGCGGTCGCTCGACCGGGCGCGCGCCTTCGCCGACCAGCACGGCATCGGCACCGCGCACGGCTCCTACGCCGACCTGGTCGCCGACCCCGATGTCGACGTCCTGTACCTGGCCACCCCGCACCCGCAGCACCACGCGGTCGCCCTCGAGGCCATCGCGGCCGGCAAGCACCTGCTGGTGGAGAAGGCCTTCACCGCCACCGTCGCCGGCGCGCAGGAGGTCGTGGACGCCGCCCGGGCGGCCGGGGTGTTCGTCATGGAGGCCATGTGGACCCGCTTCCAGCCCGCCGTCGTGGAGCTGCGCCGGCTGGTCGCCGAGGGCGCGATCGGCGAGGTGCGCAGCGTGCAGGCCGACCTGGGCGTGGCCCGCGAGTTCGACCCCACCGACCGGCTGTTCGCCAAGGACCTGGGCGGCGGCGCGCTGCTCGACCTGGGCGTCTACGTCGTGTCGTTCGCCCAGCTGCTGCTCGGTGCCCCCGACACGGTCACCGCCACCGGATCGACCTTCCCGACCGGGGTGGACGCCGAGGCCGCGCTGCTGCTGGGGTACGCCGACGGCCGCGCCGCCACGCTGCTGACCTCGCTGCGCAACGCCCTGCCCGGGCAGGCGCGGGTGTTCGGCACCGAGGGGTGGATCGACGTCCTCCCCCGCTTCCACCACCCCGCGACGATCGTGCTGCACCGGGCCGGCGCCGAACCCGAGGAGATCACCCGGCCGGCCACCGGCACCGGCTACAGCCACGAGATCGCCGAGGTGCACGAGGGCGTGCTGGCCGGCCGCACCGAGTCCGCGGTGATGCCGCTGTCCGACACCCTCGCGGTGATGCGGGTGCTCGAGTCCGCCGCCACCCAGCTCGGCGTGGAGTTCGCCGAGGCCTGAACCGGCGCCGCGCGCCGACCTCGCCGACCCCCTGGTGGTCAGTGCGATGACGCCGTGACCTTGCAGATCGACAACGGGGACACGCCGGTGGTCGGCGTGTCCCCGTTGCCGTTCCGCAAGGTCGAGGGTTGGGCGAAGCGCCTCAGGACTCGGGCTGCTCCACGACCGTCGACGGGTCGGCGTCGGCCGCTGCGGCCAGCGGACCCACCAGCTGCTCGAGCAGGTAGGGCAGCGACAGCGGGCTGCCGAAGCCCACTGCGGCCGAGATGGCGCTGGAGTACTGGCCCAGCAGCACCGTGCGGTCCTCGGTCACGACGCCGAGCCCGGCGAGCAGGGTGTCGGCGTCCAGGGCGGCCTGGTCGTAGCCGTTCTCGACGAGCACGTCGGCGTCGAGCAGGTCCAGCCGCTCGGCCGAGAGCTCCTGGCTGGCCTCGGGCACCTCGAAGCCGAGGTCGGCGAAGAACTGGGTGCGCAGGTCGTCCTGGCCCAGCAGGTAGTGGCCCGAGCCGCCGAGACCGGTGAGGTCGACGGCGATCGACTGCCCGGCGAAGTCCGGGTTCTCCTCGACGGCCTGGGCGAACTGGCCCTCGACGTCGTCGACGAGCTGCTGGGCCGCGTCCTCGACGCCCAGCGCCCGCCCGGTGAGCAGCGTCTGCTCCTGCCACGGGGTGGCGCCGTCGGCGTACTCGTCGGTCTGCGCCAGGGTCGGCGCGATGGCCGACAGCTGGTCGTAGGTGCCCTGGTCGATGAAGGAGTAGACGCCGACGATGAGGTCGGGCGCCAAGGCGGCGATCGCCTCCAGGTTGAGCTCACCGCTGCCCACGGTGGGGACGTCGTCGGCGGGCAGCACGTCCTGGGCCCAGGGCCGCTGGGTGGCGTCGTAGTCGCCGATGAGCTCGCGCTCGCCGACCAGCTCGCCGCCGAGGGCCAGCACGAAGTCGGCGTCGTTGAAGCCGATGGTCACGATGCGCTGGGGCTCCGACGGGATCTCGGTGGTGCCGAACTTGTTCTCGATGCTGACCGGGAACGCACCCGTCGACCCCGACGACCCGGCCGCGGATCCGGAGGAGTCGTCGGACCCGCCGCAGGCGGTGAGGGTCAGGGCGAGGGCAGCGGTCGCGAGAGCGGCCAGGGGGCGGCGCATACGGGCACTCCTGAGCTGGAACTGGACGTTCCGCTGAGGTTAGCCTTGCCTGTACTGCTGCTGTGGGGCCGGGTACGCGGACGGGGCCGCCCTCCCGAGGGAGGACGGCCCCGCCGTCATGCGGAACGTTCTGGAACGGCTCCCTCGCAGGGTCCCGCGACGTGCGGAGCGCGTCGTGGGGGGCGAGGGGGTCCTTCTGTCAGAAGTCCATGCCGCCCATGCCGCCGTCGCCACCGGGCATGGCCGGAGCGGCCTTCTCCGGCTTGTCGGCGATGACGGCCTCGGTGGTGAGGAAGAGCGCCGCGATGGAGGCGGCGTTCTGCAGCGCCGAGCGGGTGACCTTGGCCGGGTCGATGATGCCGGCGGCGACCAGGTCGACGTACTCGCCCGAGGCAGCGTTGAGGCCCCAGCCGATCTCGGAGTTGCGCACCTTCTCGGCCACGACGCCGCCCTCGAGGCCGGCGTTGATGGCGATCTGCTTCAGCGGGGCCTCGAGCGCGACGCGCACGATGTTGGCACCGGTGGCCTCGTCACCCGTGAGCTCGAGCTTCTCGAACACCGAGCTGGCCTGGGCCAGGGCGACGCCACCGCCGGCGACGATGCCCTCCTCGACGGCAGCCTTCGCGTTGCGGACGGCGTCCTCGATGCGGTGCTTGCGCTCCTTGAGCTCGACCTCGGTCGCGGCACCGGCCTTGATGACGGCGACGCCACCGGCGAGCTTGGCCAGGCGCTCCTGGAGCTTCTCGCGGTCGTAGTCGGAGTCGGACTTCTCGATCTCGGCGCGGATCTGGTTGACCCGGCCGGCGATCTGGTCCTGGTCGCCGGCACCCTCGACGATGGTGGTCTCGTCCTTGGTCACGACGACCTTGCGGGCGCGGCCCAGCAGGTCCAGGCCCGCGTTCTCGAGCTTGAGGCCGACCTCCTCGGAGATGACCTGGCCACCGGTGAGGATGGCGATGTCGCCGAGCATGGCCTTGCGGCGGTCGCCGAAGCCGGGCGCCTTGACGGCGGCGGACTTGAACGTGCCGCGGATCTTGTTGACCACCAGGGTCGCCAGGGCCTCGCCCTCGACGTCCTCGGAGATGATCAGCAGCGGCTTGCCGCTCTGCATGACCTTCTCCAGCAGGGGCAGCAGGTCCTTGACCGAGCTGATCTTGGAGTTGACGACGAGCACGTACGGGTCGTCGAGGACGGCCTCCATGCGCTCGGTGTCGGTCACGAAGTAGGGCGAGGTGTAGCCCTTGTCGAAGCGCATGCCCTCGGTGAGCTCGAGCTCGAGGCCGAAGGTGTTGCTCTCCTCGACGGTGATGACGCCTTCCTTGCCGACCTTGTCCATGGCCTCGGCGATGAGCTCGCCGATGGAGGGGTCAGCGGCGGAGATGGAGGCGGTGGCAGCGATCTGCTCCTTGGTCTCCACGTCCTTGGCGGTCGAGAGGAGGTACTCCGAGACCGAGGCGACGGCCTTCTCGATGCCCTTCTTCAGGGCCATCGGGTTCGCGCCGGCGGCGACGTTGCGCAGCCCCTCGCGGACGAGGGCCTGGGCGAGCACGGTGGCGGTGGTGGTGCCGTCACCCGCGACGTCGTCGGTCTTCTTGGCGACCTCCTTGACGAGCTCGGCACCGATCTTCTCGTACGGGTCCTCGAGCTCGATCTCCTTGGCGATGCTCACACCGTCGTTGGTGATCGTGGGGGCGCCCCACTTCTTCTCCAGCACGACGTTGCGGCCCTTGGGACCGAGGGTGACCTTGACGGCGTCGGCGAGGGTGTTCATGCCCCGCTCGAGGCCGCGGCGGGCCTCTTCGTCGAAGGCGATCATCTTGGCCATGTGGTGGTGTCCTCCATGCGTGGCTCGCTGCTAGGCCGGGTGGTGCCCGCGACGGACGGCACCCGCGCCGTGGACGCTCCTGCGGCCCACGCGCCGGTACCTCACCGGTCCGACCTGGTTGGCACTCGGATACCCCGAGTGCCAGGTACGAGTCTGGCACTCGACCCAGGCGAGTGCAAGAACGGGGGTCAGCGCAGCGGACGGCCGCGGTGCCGCCGCCGGGCCGCGCCGACGACGGCGTCCACCCCGGCGACCACGGGTGCCGCGGCCACCAGCAGCAGGAACCACGGCCACAGGAAGAGGGCCAGCACCCCGAGCAGCGGTCCGGTGTACGCCGACAGCCCGGCCACCCCCAGCACGTACCAGGTCCACGGCACCACGACGGCGGCGCCGGCGACCGTCGCCGCCCTCCCGGCCCGCGTCTGCGGGCGGACGCCGAACCGCGGGGTCACCCCGACGACGACGAGCAGCCCGACGACGACCGCCGTCACCCGCCCGCCGAGCGGGTCGTCCTCCCACCCGAGCGCCAGCAGGACCACCGACACGACCACCAGCACGCCGACCAGCGCCACGTGCGCGACCAGCAGCGCGACCGCCCACGAGCGCGGCCGGTCCACGCCCTCGGGGTCGGCCACCCCGCGACGCTAGCCCAGCACGGGCACCCGGGCGGCGGTCAGCACGAGGGCGGCGATGCGCTCCCCCGCGTGCCCGTCGCCGAAGGGGCTGCTCGATCGGGCCAGCTGCTCGGGCCAGCCCGGTCGCAGCAGTCGTGCGGCCGCGTCCTGCACACCGTCGGGACCGGTCAGCACGGCGAAGCCCGCGTCGACCGCCTCGGGCCGCTCGGTGCTCCGCCGGACGACGACCAACGGCTTGCCCAGCACGGTGACCTCCTCCTGCACCCCGCCGGAGTCGCTCACCAGGAGACGGGCACCCGCGGCCAGGGCCAGGAAGGTGGGGTGGTCGACCGGCGCGGTGCAGCGCACCGAGGGCGGGACGACGGCGCCCGTCGCGGCGAGCGCGGCCCGGGTGCGGGGGTGCAGCGGCAGCAGCACGGGCAGCCCCAGCCCGCCGAGCGCGCGCAGCAGGGCCTGCAGCCGGGCGGGGTCGTCGGTGTTCTCGGGCCGGTGCACCGTGGCCAGCACGTAGCCGTCGGGGACGACGCCGTAGGCCTCCTGCACGGCGGCCCGCAGGGGTGCTGCGGGCAGGGCCCGGAGGGTGGCCTCGACGATGGTGTTCCCCGTGACGTGCACCGCCTCCGGGGGTGCCCCGGCGCGCAGCAGGTGCTCGGCGTTGCCCGCGGTCGCCGCGCAGTGCACGTCGGCGACCGCTCCGATCACCAGCCGGTTGACCTCCTCGGGCATCGACCGGTCGTGCGAGCGCAGTCCGGCCTCGACGTGCACGACCGGGATGCCCAGGTGGTGGGCGGCCTGTGCGCCGGCGTTGGCGGAGTTGGTGTCGCCCTGCACGACGACGGCGTCGGGCCGGTCGGAGCGGAACCACTCGGTGAGCCCGGTGAGCATCGCCGCGACCTGGCCGGCGCGGTCCCGCCCGCCGATCCCGCGCAGGGGCTGCAGCGGCCGCGGCATGCCCACCCCGGCGAAGAAGACGTCGGTGAGGGCGGCGTCCCAGTGCTGCCCGGTGGCCAGCGGGCGGGCGGCCGGCCCGAGGGCGGCGACCACCGGCGCGAGCTTGATGATCTCCGGGCGCGTCCCCATCACGACCGCCACCCGCGGCGTCACGCTGCCCACCCCGCCGCGGGCCGACGGGCGCGCACCCAGCGGGCGGCCAGCACGCCCCACCCGGCCACGACGGCGGCGGCCAGCGCCGTCCACCCGCTGATCGGCACCGCCGGCACGGGCAGGGTGACCACGTTGAGTCCGCAGCTGGACGTCGCGACGTCCACCCGCACCCCGCCGGTGAGCAGGTTGACCGTGAGGGCGCCGGCCCGGACGCTGCCGGCGCCCTGCGGCGCGGTCTGCCCGTTGAGCACGAGGGTCGCGACCCCCGGGACGGAGACACCGGCCCCCACCGCCGGTGCGGCCGCGAGGGGGATGGTGGTCGGCCCGAGGGCGGTGCTGACCACGACCCGGGCGTTGACCAGCGCCGCCGCCGCCGTGGTGGCCCCGCTCGAGGACGCCGTGCAGCGGGACGTGATCGCGTCGGCCCGGATGTCCACCGGCAACCCGCCGCCGAGCAGCCGGATCGAGACCCCGCCGCTGCCGTTGACGACGGTGCAGCTGCCGTCGGCCCCGATGGTGATGCTGCCCCCGGACCCGACCAGCCCGGAGCAGGCCGCCGAGGTGCCGTCGGCCCGCGCCACGGCCCGCTGCACGAGGGTGCCCGAGGTGATGAGGGTCTGGGAGCCGAGCACGGTCAGCGCCGGCTGGGGGTCGCCGGTGGTCACGGGGGTCTGGCCGTCGTTGCTGGCGGCCACGGTGCCCGAGGACGCGGTCGGGTTCCCGTTCGTGGACAGGCCGACCGCGGTGGCCGAGGCCTGCGAGGAATCGGCCAGGGCCGGCCCGGCGCCGACGACGACGAGTGCGCCCACGAGGGCTGTCACCATGCCCGCGCGGCGGCGCAGGTGCGCGGCGGTGGTCACGACGGCGGCTCCTCGTCGGGTCGGGGGACGGCGGGGCGGGCGGGTGGCCACGGGGCGGCCGGGCGGGAGGTGAGGACGCGCGGGATGCGCGCGGTGGCCGGGCCGTCGACGACGTCGGGCGCCGGTCCTGCGGCCGGGGCCACCATGGACGTCACCACGGACGGCGGCACGGACGTCGGCACGGACGTCGGCACGGACGGCGACACGGACGGCGGCGCGGGTGCGGCTGCCCGCGGCGGCACGGGCCGGGGACGGCTCGTCGGTGCGGCGGTCGGCGGGTCGGCCACCAGCACGCCGGTGGCCGACGCGGGCGTCCGCGCGACCACCGGCGGCTCGGCGGGCCAGGCCTCGGTCGACGGCGGCGCGGCGTAGAGCGCCGGCTGGTCGCGCCTCGGGGCGCGACCCGGCGGCGGCAGGTCGGGCCGCCCGGCGCCCGGCACCGCGTGGGTGGTCTTCTTCCAGTCCCGCCGGCCCCGCAGGATCCGGGTGAAGGCCCACCAGACGGCGATCTGCAGCAGGTAGGCGTAGACGACGTTGAGCAGACCGAGCGCGACCGCCCGGCGGCGGGTGACGGAGCCACCGGTGCGGGCGCGGTACACCGGACCCCACACGACGTGCGGCAGCACGCCGAAGAGCGCGGCGAGGGGCACCAGCCCCCACGCGCCACCGGACCACCAGCTGCCGACGCCGTCGCCGGTGTGCGTCATGTACCAGACCTGCACGGCCATGGCCGCCGGGAAGACGACCGAACCGAGCAGCTGGGACCACGGCACCCACAGGTAGTAGGCGATCTCCAGCGCCCCGGGCAGGCTGACCTGCGGCGAGCAGACGATGCGCCACAGGTACTGCAGGCACTGCATGCTGCCCTGCGCCCACCGGCTGCGCTGGCGCAGCAGCGGGCGGACCCGCGGCAGGCCGGTCTGGGCCACGAACGACTCGTCGCAGTACTCCGTGCGCGAGCCGGTCAGCAGCACGTGCAGGCCGAGCTCGAAGTCCTCGAGCAGCGCGCCGTGCCACGGGGTGCCGAACTCGTCGGCGATGCGGTCCAGGGCCGACAGCCTCGTGAACTGGCCGTTGCCGCCCATGCCGACGCTGCCGGTGCGTCGGCGCAGGCTCTGCATCGCCGCGATCGGCCCGGTGAACTCGAGGTCCTGCAGCTGGACCAGCCAGGTGTCCCGCCGGCGCACGGGCCGGTCGACCGCCTCGACCAGGCTGGCGAGGTCGGCGGCGGCCAGGCCGTCCACGTCGTCGGTCACCCGGACCTGCAGCTGGACCGCGGCCACCCGCGGGTCCACCAGGTACCCGCACAGCACGTCGGGGGCCAGCCGCTCGAGGCGCGCGTCGGCGTCCAGCACGCCGACGACCACCCGGTGCCGGTCGGCACCGGGCGGCAGGGCGGCCCCGATGGCGGCCCAGGCGGCGTTCAGCGCCGCGCCCTTGCCGCGGCGGGCGTCGGGGGCGCGCCGGGTGATCACCCGCAGCTGCGGGAACTGGTCGACCAGGTCGGCCAGGACGTCGGGGGTGAGGTCGGTGGAGCCGTCGTCGACCACCCACACCGTGGTCTCGGGGAAGGTGCCGAGCAGGTGCCGGACGGTCGCGCCGACGACGAGCTCCTCGTCCAGGCAGGGCACGACGAGGTGGACGTCGTACCCGGCCCGGCTGCCCGGCACCCCGTCGGCGCGGGCCAGGAACGGCCGCATGATGAACACGACGTAGAGCAGGAAGCTGACGCACAGCAGGAACGCCGTGGTGTTGAGGGCCGCCAGCGCCAGGTTGTCGGCGTTCACCGCCGTCCCACGCCCGGGCCGTGCGGCTGCGTGACCGGGTAGGTGCCGCGCAGCAGCACGAGCAGGAAGCAGCTGCCGGCGGCCACGACGCCCACGGTGCTCACCGCGGTCCCCACGAGCACGTGCGTGCGCCCGTAGCCGTCCTCGGGCCCCCAGGCCTCCATGCCGGCGATGATCGCCAGCACCCGGGCCTGGTTGACCGCCAGGACGACGACGACCGCGGCGGCCAGCGAGGCGAAGGCGCGCGGCGCCGGGATCCGCCGCACGGCCAGCAGCACGGTGGTGGCCGCGACGAAGGGCAGCAGCAGGAACGCCGCCGTGCAGCCGATGGTGATGTCGACCCCGGTCGGCTGGCCGGCGACGGTGAACAGCACCGAGCGACCCACCTGCCGGGCGTCCTCCAGCCCGATGAGGCGGGCCAGCGGCACCGTCGCAGCGGCCTCCAGCTGCTGCAGCCGGCCGGCCCCCACCAGCATCAGCACGAGGGTGACCACGCCGCCGGCGACCATGCCCGGGCGGACCAGCCCGACGTCGGGGGCGCCGTCGGGCTCGGCGGCCAGCAGGTAAGTGCCCGGGGCGGCGGCCGTCACCGGCCCAGCGCCTGGTCGCGGCGGGCGACGACGAGGGCGTTCTCCGCCCGGGCCCAGGTCGTGGACAGCGGCTCGAGCCCGGCGCGCATGGTGTGCGCGGTCGCCGTCCGGAAGCCGGCGCCCTCCAGGCGGGCCTGGACGAGGTTCGCCGTCCGGGCGACCTGCGAGGTCTGGTGGCCACCGGCCAGGATGCCGAGCTGGCGCGGGCCCGTGCGGGCCAGCTGCACCGCGCCGACGGCCTCCCGGGCCACCCCGATCGCCTTGCGCAACGAGCGCACGGTGCGCACCACGCCGAGGTCGACCAGGGCCAGGCCCACCGGGTCGCCGACGGGGGTGGCGAGCCGCTCCTCGGTGGCCAGCAGCATGGCCCAGCCCCGCCGGTCCGGCAGCCGGGTCACGTCGTCGTGGCTGGTCAGGCTGCGCTGGAAGCTCTCGGCGCGCTGGTCGGCCAGCCCGGCGATGTCGGCACTGAGGGAGGCCTGCAGTGCGGTGGCCTGCACGGCGAGCAGGTCCGACCAGTTGCGCTCGGCGGTGTCCAGGGGCTGGGCGCTGAACCCGGCGAGCGAGCCCAGCGGGCTGCCGTCGGGGGCCAGCAGCGCGATGCCGAGGTACCCGCGCAGCCCCCATCCGTCGGCGATCCGGCGCAGGTCGGGCACCGGGCTCGCGGCCAGGTCCGGCACGGTGATCGGCTGCGGCCCGACGAGCAGGTGGTGGCAGAGCGAGCGGTCCCGGGCCACCGGGGTGCCTGCGCTGTACTGCCCCGCCCGGGTGCCCGACCACGTCGAGCCCGGCGCGACGGCTCGGGAGGTCTGCTGCAGCGCCAGGCCGGTCCAGGTGTCCTCGGTGAGGCGGGTGACCGTCCAGGCGTCGACGCCGCCGAGGCTGCCGAGCAGGGCGAGTGCGGCGTCGGCCCCCGGCAGGGTGCCGCGCGACCAGACGGCGGCCGGCCCGGGCAGCGACACCGCCGAGCGCGTGTCCAGCACCTGCACCGCCGGGGCGGACACGAGGTCGTCGTCCCACCCGCCCGTGCTGCCGGCCCCCCGGTTCGAGGCCTCCACCTGCCACGCCATTCCGCCACCCCGTATCGCGCACATCAGTTCCGGATCGTCATCGCCCTTTATCGGCAGCGATCCGGGTCGGTGCGACCACGTCGCCCCGGGACGGCGCTCAGCCCACCCCGGCCCGCACCGTGACCAGGGCGTCCTCGGCCCGCCACCAGGTGGCCGCGGCACCCTCACCCGGCCTCCGGGCGGCCCACCCGCTCGTCGCCGGGTAGCCCGCGGCACGCAGGGCCTCCTGCGCCGCCGTCGCGACGGTCGCGGGGTGCCCACCGGCGGTCTCCCCGACCACCACCCCGAACCGGCGGTGACCCACCCGGCAGACCAGGTCCTCCCCGAGCGCCTCCCCGAGCACCTGACCGGCCCGCCGGACGCCGCGCACGGTGCGCACCAGCCCGACGTCGACCAGCACGACCGCCAGCTCCTCGCCCAGCTGCCGGCCGCGCAGGTCCTCCTCCTGCAGCAGCGCGGCCCACCCGCGACGGTCGGGCAGACCGGTCGCGTCGACCGACGTCGCCCGGGCCAACTCGTACGCCGCCCGGCGCTCGTCGGCGGCCGCGGCGAGCGCCCGGCCCAGCCGTCGTCCGAGGTCGTCGGCGGCGGCGGCGAGCAGCGGCAGGAGATCGAGGGCGCCCGCGCCGTCGTAGCGGTCGCCGGAGTAGCCGCAGACGCTGCCCAGCCGTTGCCCGTCGGGCCCCCGCAGGGCGGCGCCCACGTAGCCGGCCACCCCGTGCTGGGCCGCGACCGACCGCAGCGCCCGGTCCGGGTGCCCGTGCAGATCGGTCACCACGACCGGGCCGCGGTCCACCAGCAGGTGGTGGCAGGCCGTGCGGGCGACCGGTACCCGTCGGCCGACCGGGCTGGGCCGACCGGCGGCCCGCGCCGCCAAGCCGGTCCAGGACCGGTCGGTCATCCGACTGACGGCCACGACGCCGAAGGGCTGGACCGCGGCCAACCCGCCGACCGCCGCCGCAGCTGCCGCGGCGAACTCGGCGGCCGACGGTGACGCGCCGGTCCCCGGGGCGCTGCTCATCGATCCTCCCGCACTTCGGTCCGATTCAGTTCCGGACGAGTACGTTCTACATCGACGGCGTTCCGTAAGGCTTGAGCCGGGGGCCCCGGTGCCCCCTCCGGGGGAGCCGGGGCCGCCCGCTCAGGCGATGAGCCCCGCCTGCCGCAGCGAGCGCAGCGAGGGCTCGACCCGGTGGGTCGGGCCGACCACGGGGGCCAGTGGGTCGAGGGTCTTCAGGCCCTCGCCGGTGTTGAGGACCACGGTCTCGGCCGCGGGGTCGAGCAGTCCGCGCTCGACCAGCTGGCGCAGCACGGCGGTGGTCACCCCGCCCGCGGTCTCGGCGAAGACCCCCGTGGTGCGGGCCAGGTCGCGGATGCCGGCCACGATCTCGTCGTCGCCGACCCGGCCCACGGACCCACCCGTGCGGCGGATGGCGTCGAGGGCGTAGGGGCCGTCGGCGGGGTTGCCGATGTTGAGCGACTTCGCGATGCCGGTCGGCTTGACCGGCTTCACGACGTCCCAGCCGTTGTCGAACGCGGTCGCGATCGGGTCGCAGCCGGCCGACTGCGCGCCGAACACCTTCCACGGGGTGTCCTCGACGATGCCGGCGGCCACGAGCTCCTTCCAGGCCTTGTCGACCTTGGTGAGCAGCGAGCCCGACGCCATCGGGATGACCACCTGGGCCGGGATGCGCCAGCCCAGCTGCTCGGCGATCTCGTAGCCGACGGTCTTGGAGCCCTCGGCGTAGTAGGGCCGCACGTTCTGGTTGACGAACGCGGCGTCCTCGAACTCGTCGGTCTCGGCCAGCTCGCTGGTGAGCCGGTTGACCTCGTCGTAGGAGCCGTCGACGGCGATGAGCGCTTGGCCGTAGACCGCCGACTGCACGATCTTGCCCGGCTCGAGGTCGCTGGGCACGAACACGTAGGAGGGCAGGCCGTTGCGGGCGGCGTGCGCGGCCACCGAGTTGGCCAGGTTGCCGGTCGAGGCGCAGGCGATCTTGGTGTAGCCGAAACCCTTGGCCGCCGTGGCCGCCAGGCTCACCACGCGGTCCTTGAACGAGTGCGTGGGGTTGGCCGAGTCGTCCTTGACCCACAGCGGGGCGGTGAAGCCCAGCTCGTCGCCGAGGCGCTGCGCGCGCACCAGCGGGGTCATGCCGGGGTCGAGGCTGACCCGGGACGCCGGGTCCTGGCCGGTGGGCAGCAGCGGCGCGTAGCGCCAGATGTTCTGCGGGCCGGCCTCGATCTGCTCGCGGGTCACCGCGCGCATGAGCTCGGGGTCGTAGTCGACCTCGAGCGGGCCGAAGCACTCGGCGCAGGCGTGCTCGGCGATCAGCCCGAAGGTGGCACCGCAGTTGCGGCACACCAGGCCGCGGGCGGGGTTGGCCGGGACGGCGGTGGGGGCGGGTGCGGTCAGGGTCATACGACGACTACCTCCTCATCTTCCCTGCGTCGGGTCGTCGACCGCGCAGGACGGATGGGGCACCTGCTGCTCGCGCAGTGGTTGCCGGGGCTTCATCGGGCCGTGTCCCTCTGCCCCTCTGGATGAGTGGAACGCCTGGAGACTACTGCAGGATGGGCCCGTGCCCGCAGCGATCGTCTACACCGACCTCGACGGCACGATGGTGGGCCCGCGCGGTTCCTTCGTGCACACGGCTGCCGGCGAGCTCACCGCCGAGCCCTGGACGGCGCTGCTGGAGCTGCACCGCGCCGGCGTCCCGCTGGTGCTGGTCTCCGGCCGCACCCACGCCCAGCTGCAGGAGGCGGGCCGCGTGTTCGCCGTCGACGGCTCGATCGCCGAGCTGGGCTCGCTGGTCAGCTGGTCCGGCGGCCGCGAGACCCACCTGCTCACCGGCGAGCTGCCGCCGGAGTTCGCCGGGCGCGCCCCGGTGGAGGTCATGGCCGAGCTGGGGGTGGTCGACGCGCTGGTGGCCGCCTGGCCGGGCCGGGTCGAGTGGCACGCGCCCTGGTCGAGCACGCACGTCGGTGACGCGATGCTGCGCGGCCGGGTCGACACCGCCGAGGTCGACGCCTGGCTGGCCGGGCGCGGGTGGGGCTGGCTGACCATCAAGGACAACGGCCGGGTGCCGCGCACGTCGCGGGTCACCCTGGACGTCGAGGGCGACCCGCACGTCTACCACCTCATGCCGCGCGGCATCGGCAAGGGCCACGCCATCGCCTGGGACCTCGCCCGCCGCGGCGTCGACCCGGCCGACGCGGTCGCGGTCGGCGACTCGGTGAGCGACCTGGAGATGGCCGGCGCCGTGGGTCGGTTGTTCATCACCGCCAACGGCGCCGCCGTCCCCGGCATGGCCGAGGCGGTCGCCGCGCTGCCGAACGCCGCCGCCACGACCGGCGCGATGGGCCTCGGCTGGGCCGAGGCCGTCCGCACCGCCCTGCGCTGAGGCCCCTCAGCTGGTGACGTCGCGGCGGGCGAAGTGCCGGAAGGCCAGCGCCGTGAAGACCGCCGCGTAGACCAGCGACTGGATCACCCCGCGGTACAGGTCACCGGAGTCGACCGGCGTCTGCAGCAAGTCGGTCCAGGCGAACTCGTTCGCGGTCGGGAAGTAGTCGCGGATGCTGCCCAGCTGCTCGACCTGGTCGAGGATCGCGAACACGAACATCGTGAACACCGACCCGCCGACCGCGGCCAGCGGCGCGTCGGTGACCGTCGACAGCCAGAACGCCAGGGTGCCCACGACCAGCAGGTGGACGGCGAGGTAGCCCACCATCCCGGCCAGCCGCAGCAGCCCGTCGCCCTGGGCGATGCTGATGCCGATCGGGGTCTGGATGTCCCCGAACCCGAAGGCGATCCCCCCGGCCACCAGGGCGACCAGGGTGACCGTCAGCAGCGCCGCCACGCTCAGCACGAGCGCCGCGGCCCACTTCTGCCGCAGCAGCCGCATGCGGGGCACCGGGGTGGCCAGCGCGTAGCGCAACGACCCCCACTGCGCCTCGCTGGCCACCGTGTCGCCGAAGAACAGCGCGTAGACCACGACCAGGAAGAACGTCGTCGTCGCGAAGAGCACGAACAGGGTGAAGTTCAGCCCCGAGGCCGTGGCGACGTCGACCAGGTTGAGCCGGCCGTTGGCCTGGGCGTCCTCCGAGGCGCCCAGCTGCAGCGCGGCGATGAGCACCAGCGGCAGGGCGACCATGAGCGCGAAGACGCCGATGGTGCGCCGGCGCTTGAACTGCCGGCGCAGCTCGACCGGGAGCCGCAGCGTGCGCTCGGGGCGGTAGCCGGCGACGGCACCGGTGGACTGGACGGTCATGACTCCCCCACCAACGACAGGAACGCGTCCTCCAGACGGCGGCGCGGGGTGACCTGGTCGACCCCGATGCCGGCCTCGACCAGCGCGGCGACGGCCTCCGCCCGGGTCAGGTCGCCGAGCTCGACGACGAGGCCCTCGTCGGCGCGCTCGACCGAGGCCCCCAGCCCGGTGAGCACCTGCTCGGCCCGGTCCGGCTCGCCCTGCACGACCAGCAGCACCGCTCCCCCGGTGCCGATGATCTCCTCGACCGTGCCCTCGGCGACCTTCTGGCCCTTGGCCATCACGACGACGTGCGAGCAGGTCTGCTCGATCTCGGCGAGCAGGTGGCTGGAGACGATGACCGTGCGGCCGGTGGCCGCGTAGTCCTGCAGCACCTGCCGCATCGCGTGGATCTGCGGCGGGTCCAGACCGTTGGTCGGTTCGTCGAGCACCAGCAGGTCGGGCAGCCCGAGCATGGCCTGGGCGATGGCCACGCGCTGCCGCATGCCCTGGGAGTAGGACCGCACGCGCTTGTCCAGCGCCGTGCCCAGGCCGGCGATCTCGATCGCCTCGTCCATGTGCGCGTCGGCGAGGGGTCGGCCGGTGGCCGCCCAGTACAGCTCGAGGTTGTCCCGGCCCGACAGGTGCGGCTGCAGGCCCGTGCCCTCGACGAACGAGCCGAGCCGCGACAGCACCGGCGCCCCGGGCGTGGCCGGGTGCCCGAAGACGGAGATGGTGCCCTCGGTGGGCCGGATCAGGCCCATGAGCATGCGCAGCGACGTCGTCTTGCCGGCCCCGTTGGGGCCCAGCAGGCCCAGCACCTGACCACGGCGCACCTCGAACGACAGGTCGCGGACGGCGGTGAAGCCGTCCTTGTAGCTCTTGGTGACCCCGGTGAAGCGCAGCGGCACGTCCTCGCCGTCGGGGTCGACCACCGACAGCAGCCGGCGGCGCCGGGCGCCCCACAGCTTGGCCACCACGACCGCGCCGACCGCGAGCGCTGCCAGCACCCCCAGCAGCACCCACCAGCGGGAGGCGCCGGCGGTGCTCTGCACCGAGCCCTCGACGGTCGGCGCGCCCAGCGCGGCGCCGTCGGCCAGCCCCACCGCGTACACCGACGACTCGGCCGGGGCGGCGAAGGCCTGGTCGGTCGAGGACACCAGCACGCGCATCGTGTGACCGGCCTCGAACCGGTGCACGATGCCCGGCAGGGTCACCTCGACCTCGGTGGGCGCGGTCGGGTCGGCCGACAGGCCGGTCAGCGCCAGCGGTGCCACCAGCCCCGACGGGAGGGTCTGCGAGCCGTCGGCGGAGACGTCGTAGAGCTTGGCGAACAGGGTGGCCGTGCCGCTCGGCGAGGAGACGGCGAGGGTGACCGTGGACGCCCCCACGACGTCGACCGCGGCCTCGAGGGGCTCGGAGTCGAAGGCGGCGAACTGGCCGGGGATCTCCACGGTGGTGCCGCCGAGGGCGGAGGTGACCGCGCCCAGGCCCGGCACGGTGGTGATCGCCGCGGGGTTGCCGCCGGGAGGGGTGACCACGGGGAACGTGGTGCCTGAGAGCGGGACGTCGGTGCGGGTGACCGGGTCGGCGCCCTCGAGGCCCGGGTAGGCGTCCACCGTCTCGGTCTGCCCGCCGCCGCGCACGCTGCCGGCCGCCGCGCTGACCCCGGTCGGCACCGGGAAGGTGAACCCGGTGCCCGGGTCGGCACCCTCGCCGCGCAGGTGGAAGTCGAACCAGCCCGCGACCAGGTCGCGCAGGTCGGCGGTGTCGGCCTCGGAGGCGCTGGCGTCGTGGCCGCCGTCGTACCAGACCACCTTCACCGGGGTGCCGACCGCGGCGATGCCGCGGGCGTTGGCGTCGGCCTGGCCGAGCCCGAACAGCGAGTCCTGCGTGCCCTGCACGATCAACGTGGGGGCGGTGATCCGGTCGAGCACGCCGGCCGGGGACGAACGGTCCAGCACCGCCGCGATGTCGGGCGTGAGCGTGCCGCTGGCCGCGGCCTCCTGGTAGGCAGCGCAGACGTCGGCGCGGAAGCGCCCGCAGGTCAGCGCCTGCTCGACGGCCGCCGAGTCCAGCGTCGAGGGGTCAACGTCGGGCCGGCCACCGCCGGAGGACGAGGTCCCGCCGGTCAGCGAGGCGAGCAGCCCGTCGCCGGTGGGCACCGACCCGGCGCCGAAGAACAGGCCCGACCACAGCCGCTTGAAGACCCCGCTGTCACCGGTGTCGGGCGTGGCCGCCGGGGTCGCCTCGTCGACGCCGCCGGTCTGCGAGGGGAACAGGGCGGTGGTCAGGGAGTTCCACGTGATCTGGGGGGCGATGGCGTCGACCCGGGGGTCGTAGGCCGCGCCCAGCAGCGCCAGCGCGCCGCCGTAGCTGGCGCCGGCGACACCGACGCGCGGGTCGCCCGGGGCGTCGAGCTCGACGTCGCCGCGCTCGGCCAGGACGTCGAGCAGGGTGGACAGGTCGGCGACCTCGTAGCGCGGGTCGTCCAGGCCGATCTGACCGGTGCTCTGCCCGAACCCGCGGGCGGAGTAGGTGAGCACCACGTAGCCGCGGGCGGCCAGGTCCCGGGCGTCGTCGGCCACCGACTGCTTGCTGCCGCCGAAGCCGTGCGCGAGGACGACGGCCGGCGCGGGCTCGTCGTCGGTCGCCGAGGCCGGCACGTAGGTGGTGGTGTCCAGCTCGACGGCGTCCGCGCCGCTGCCCGAGGGGACGGTGGCGTCCTCGGTGGCGACGTCCTCGGCCGCCCGGGCGGCGTTCGCCGTGGGGACGGCGAGCGGGGCGGCCAGCAGGGCTGCGCTGAGCAGGGCGGTGGTGAGGGCCGCGAGCGCCGCACGTGCGCCGGAGCGCGGGCGGGGACGCACGAGCCCGGCGGTGGGGCGCACGGTGTCGAGAACGGACGGCGACCCCGCTGTGTTCCGGACGTGTCCGACCCGTGACCCGCAGGTGCGACCAGGAGGGCGTCAGGACGGCGTCAGGGCTGCCAGTTGCCCGTCGCGATGATCACGATGCCGGGGTCGGCGACGCCGGGGACGTCGAAGAACCGCTCCGAGGGCCCGCCGGCGATCTCGGGGAACTGGGCCTGCAGGGTCTCGGCGGCCTGCTCCTGCACGGCGTCGCCGGCGGTGAAGAACACCGTGGTCGTGGCGACGTCGGCGGAGCTGTAGCGCCCGGGCTCGAGCACCTCCCACCCCCCGGCGGTCAGGGCGGTGCCGATGGCCCCGGCCAGGCCGTCGACGTCGGTGGCGTTGAGCACGGTGACCGGGGCGAAGACCGGTCCGGCCGGGGTGGGCTCGGCCGTGGGCGCTGCGGTGGTGGCCGGTGCGCCGGTGCCGGGGGCGCTGGTGGCCGGGGAGCTGCTGGTGGTCGGCGTGGCGGCCCGGGATTCCTGCGGCCCCGGCTGCTGGAACGACCAGATGCTCAGCAGCACGAGGGCGACGACCACGACCGCGACCAGTGCGATGACCCGCCCCCGGGAGCCGCGGCGGCGCTCGTCGGGCAACGGCGGGATCGGGGTGATGCCCTGCCGTCGCTCCTCGCGACGACGGACGGCGTCGACCGCCTGCCGCTCGGCCCGGCTGGCCGCCCGTCCGCCGATCACCCCCGTCTCGCCGGTGCCCGGGTCCCGGCCGCCGGCAGCTCGACCGGTGCCGTCGGTGCGCGGACCAGTACCGGGGTCGGTGCGCGGACCAGAACCGGGGTCGGTGCGCGGGCCGCCGGCGACCCCCGTGCCGGGACCGGCGGGGGCCTGCCGGCCGTCGGCGAGCGGCGGCAGGGCCGGCAGAGGTCCCGCCCGGCGACGGTCGCCCGAGCTCGGCACCGCGTCGGGGCGCTGGGCGGTCCGCCGCTCAGGCCCGGGCCAGACCTCCCCGGATGAACCCGACGAGCCGGCCCGGTCCGAGCCACCGGCCGGCGTGGGCGGGCCGAGCGAGGTGGCCCAGCTGGGCAGGGTCGAGGTCTCGGGAGCGCGCCCGGCCGGCGGGCGGCTGCCCGGCAACGGATCCACCGACGTGCTCGGCCCCGCGGTGGCGGGGTGGGCCGACGACGGGCTGGGCGGCGGGGTCGGGAGACCGCGGGTGGCCGGGGCGTCCGGCGTCCGCGGGGTGGCCGGGCCGGCGGCGGAAGCGGCCGGTCCGGCGGCGGAGGTGGCCGGTCCGGCGGCGGAGGTGGCCGGTCCGGCGGCGGAGGTGGCCGGGCCGGCGGCGGAGGTGGCTGGGCCGGTCGGGCCGCCGGCCGGGGGGTTGGTGGGCGTGCGCTGCAGCGGAGGTGGCGGTGCACCACCGGGTCCGCGGCTCACCGGGGGCGAGGTGTCCGGCCGGGCGGCGGGGGCGGCGGGGATGCCCGCCACGTGGGTGCGCGGGCCGGCCTGCGCCGCGGGGCGACCGGTCGACGCCGGGTCGACGTCCCGGCCGGACATCGGGTCGGGACCGGGGGGCAGCAGACCCTCGCGTCGTCGCTCGGCGCGGCTGCGTCGACCGAGGGTGCTCGCCTGGTCGTCGGGGGCCTCAGCCCCCTCGCCGGGGGTGCCGTCGCCGGGTTCACGGTCCGGTACTCCATGCCTCCCCACGGTGATCGAGCCTAGTGGGCCTCAGACCTCGGTGCCCAGGGTGCGTGCCGAACGCTGCCGCTGGCGGGTGGCCCGCATGCGCCGCAGCCGCCGGACCAGCAGCGGGTCGACCGCCAGGGCCTCGGGACGGTCGATGACGGCGTTGAGCACCTGGTAGTACCGCGTCGCCGACAGGCCGAACTGCTCCTTGATGGCGGCCTCCTTGGCGCCGGCGTACCGCCACCACTGCCGCTCGAAGGCGAGCACGTCGCGCTCGCGGCGCGGCAGCCCGGCCTCCCCGGCGCCGGTGGCCGAGGACCCGACCGGACCCTCGGGCCGTGGGGCCGGGACTGCGTCGCTGGTCATCGGGGATGCTCCTCGAGCGTGTGCTGGGACGTGGGCGGGGACGTGGGCAGGGACGTGGGCAGAGCCGGGCGCGGGGTCACGGGAGGACCGACGGTAGACCGGTGCACGGGGCCGTGCGAGGGCGCGTTCACAGCCCGGCCGGCGCGGGGTCGGGGAGCGTGCGGCGGGCCGCCCGACCGGCCCGCAGGCCGTCGACGGTGAAGATCAGCAGGGCCACCCAGACGATCGCGAAGCCGACCACCCGGGCCGGCGACATGGGCTCGTGGTTGACGAACACCCCGATGGCCAGCTGCATGAGCGGGGTGACGTACTGCAGCAGCCCGACGGTGCTCAGCGGGATGCGCTGGGTGGAGGCGGCGAACAGCAGCAGCGGGACCGCGGTGGCGATGCCCGAGCTGGCCAGCAGCAGCACGTGCCCGGCCCCGGCCTCGTCCAGCGACCCGGCGCCGCGCACCTGCAGCACCACGAGCACGACCAGCGCCGGGACGACCAGCAGCGACGTCTCCAGGAACAGCCCCGGCGCGGCCTGCACCCGCACCAGCTTCTTCAGCAGGCCGTAGGTCGCGAAGGTGCCGGCCAGCAGCAGCGCGATCCACGGTGGGCGGCCGTTGTCGACGGTGAGGACGACGACGGCGACCGCCGCGGTGACGACCGCCCCCCACTGCAGGCGGCGCAACCGCTCGCCGAGGAAGGCCACCCCGAGCAGCACGCTGACCAGCGGGTTGATGAAGTACCCGAGCGAGGTCTCCACGACGTGGCCGGAGTTGACCGCCAGCACGAAGGTGAGCCAGTTGCCGGTGACCAGCACCGCGGCCCCGGCCAGGATGAGCAGCGTGCGCCGGTCGACCGCCGCCGCCCGCACGGCCGACCACGCCCGGAGCACGGTGAGCAGCAGCGCCACGAACACCAGCGACCACACGATGCGGTGCGCGACGATCTCGACGCCGCCGGCCGGTTGCAGCAGCGGGAAGTACAGGGGGAACACGCCCCACAGCCCGTAGGCGGCCAGCCCCAGCAGGACGCCGGTGCGCCGTTCGCTCATGCCGGGAACAGTAGGTGCGGGTACCGACGGTTCCACCCGGTGCACCCGACGACGAGAGGACACCCCGCACGTGGACGTGGCACCCCTGCTGGCACTGGCGGTCGGCGCGGTGGCGGTCACCGCGGTGGCCCGCAAGCTCGGCCGGCCGGCGCCGCTGCTGCTCGTGCTGGTGGGCTTCGCGGCCAGCTTCGTGCCCGGTGTCCCCGAGTTCGCCATCGACGGCGACCTGCTGCTGGCGGTCGTGCTGCCGCCGCTGCTCTACTCCGCGGCGCTGGAGGTCTCCTACGCCGACCTGCGCGCCCTGCTGCGGCCCATCGTCCAGCTGGGCGTGGGCCTCGTCGTCGTCACCACGGTGGTGGTGGCGCTCGTGGCGCACGCCGTCGTCCCCGGGTTGAGCCTGCCGGCCGCACTCGTGCTGGGGGCGGTGGTCGCGCCGCCCGACGCGGTGTCCGCGGCGGCCGTCGGCCGCCGCCTGGGCCTGCCCCGGCCGGTCATGACGGTGCTGTCGGGCGAGAGCCTGATCAACGACGCCGCCTCGCTGACCTTCTACAAGGTCGCCCTGGCCGCGGTGTTCGGCGCCGGCGGGGCGCTGCTGGGGCTGGACGCCTCGGCCGCGGCGACCACGTTCGGGCTGGCCGTGTCGGTGGGCGTGGCCCTCGGGCTGGTGATCGGGGTGGGCGTGCACCTGGTGCGGGTGCGGCTCGACGACCCCGTGGTCACGTCGGTGCTGGGCGTCGTCGTCCCCTTCGTGGCCTACCTGCTGGCCGAGGAGCTCTCGGGGTCCGGCGTGCTCGCGGTGGTCGCCGCCGGGCTCTACCTGGGCCACCGCTCGCCCGAGGCCGGCTACGCCAGCCGGCTGCAGGAGCGCCCGCTGTGGTCGTCGCTGGACCTGCTGCTGCAGGCGGTCGTCTTCGCCCTCATCGGCCTCCAGCTGCGCTACGTCGCCGAGGCCGCCGAGGCGTCGGCCCGGTCGAACTGGGCCCTCGCCGGCGCCGCCCTGGCCGTGCTGGCGACCGCGGTCCTGGTGCGCCCGGCGTTCGTCTTCCTCGCCGAGGGGCTGCGGCTGGTGCCCCGCCCCTGGCCGCGCCGCCGCTCCCGCAGCCACCCGCCGGGGTGGCGCCAGCAGACCGTCATCTCCTGGACCGGCATGCGCGGGGTGGTCACGCTCGCCGCGGCCGCCGCGGTGCCGGCCGACTTCCCCGACCGCGACGTGCTGCAGCTGCTGGCCTACGCCGTCACCATCGGCACCCTGCTGCTGCAGGGGCTCAGCCTGCCCTGGCTGATCCGCGTGCTGGGGGTCACCGACCCCGACCAGGCCCGCCGCGACGCCGAGGCCGAGGTGCACCTCGCCGAACGGGCCACCGCGGCCGCGCTCGAGCGCGTCGCCGAGGTCGAGAAGCAGCTGGCCGAGCGGCTGGACCCGCAGCGGGCCCACGCCGTGGCCGAGCGCATCCGCGGACCGCTGCTGGCCCGCGCGCGGTCGATGGCGGCCTCGGTGCGCGCCGAGGAGAGCGAGGACGGCGAGCGCGACCGGCGCCGGGCCCGCACCTTCCACCGGGTGCGCCAGGAGATCATCCAGGTGCAGCGCCGGGTGCTCATGGAGGAGCGCGACAAGGGCCACCTCAGCGACGAGGTGATGCGGGCGGTGCTCCAGGAGCTGGACTACGAGGAGGCGGCGACCGCGAACTCGTGGGTCGGGCGGCTCTGAGTCAGTTCAGCGCGAGCACGACGCCGATGACCGTCCCGATCAGGAGCAGGCCCAGGGACGCCAGCACCCGCGGGGTGGAGCCGGCCCGCCCGTTCGCCGTGGCGTCGGGACGGGTCGGCATGCCCCAGACGGCGGCCGCCCCGCGCGGCACCACGTAGCGCCCCTGCTCCTGACCGGCCCACACGGCCCGGCCGACCGCGTCCACCACGGCCGGACCCGCCTTGTGCAGCGCCTTGGCGTCCACGGTCAGCTGCGCCACGTCGTCGCGCAGCACCAGCTGGGTCGCCCGGGCGTTGGCGGTGGAGGCCACCGCGGTCAAGCGGGTCAGGTCGATGCCCTGCCGGCCGAGCAGCCCGGCGCCCTCGAGCACCCACCCGTCGCTGCGCACCGACCACACCGTGGCCTGCCAGATGAACATCATCGCCAGCATCGCGATGATCGCCGGCAGGAACCACATGATCACCTGGAACTTGTTGCCGCCGTAGAAGGCCACCTCGTAGCCGCCGAAGACCGCGGCGCCCACGAGCACCAGCCCGAGCACCACCAGCGAGGAGACGTGGACGGCGCCGGGCACGCGCTGCGGCGGGCCCAGGGGCGCGACCAGCCCGGGCGCCTGCGGCGGCACCTGCTGCTGGTGGAACTGCTGCTGGGATGCGAACTGCTGCTGGGGTGCGAACTGCTGCTGAGGTGCGAACTGCTGCTGGGGTGCGAACTGCTGCGGCGGCGCGAAATGCTGGCCGTGCAGGGGCGGACCGGGCTGCGGCTGGTACGGGCCGGGCTGGGGCTGCTGCGGTGGCTGCACCGGGGCATCGTGCCACCGGCCCCTGGGTCAGTCCTCGACCGGCGCGGTGAGCAGCTCGAGCACGTCGTCGACCTCGGTCGACACCCGCAGCCGCTCGGCCCGCTCGGGGTCCATCAGCACCTCGGCGAGCGCGGCCAGCACCGGCAGGTGCCCCTCGCCGACCGCGGCGATGCCGATGACCACGTGGGCGGTGCCGTTGCCCCAGTCGACGCCCGCCGGGTACCGCACCACGGTCATCGCGTCCGACCGCACCGCGGCCTTGCCGCCAGCCGTGCCGTGCGGGATGGCCACGCCCTCGCCCATGTAGGTGGACACCGAGTCCTCGCGCTCGAGCATCGACTCCACGTAGGAGGGGTCGACCGCGCCCGCGGCGACCAGCAGCTCGCCGGCCTGCCGCACGGCCTCGGTGCGGTCGGCGGCCCGGCCGTCGAGCCGGATGCGGCTGGGGTCGAGCAGCCCGCCGAGGTCAGCCATCGATGGTGGTGCCGCCGTGGATGGCGGCGACGACGCCGTCGACCGCCGGGTCGCCCACGAAGTCCCGGAACGCCACGACCGGGCGGTCGCCGGCGTGGGCCCGCGTGCGGTCGGCCAGCTTGGTGTGGGTGAGGACGACGTCGGCGTCGACCGGGATGGCGTCGATCGGGCTGTGCTCGATCACCACCCCGTTGTCCTTGAGCCGCTTCTTGAGCTGGTTGGCCATGAGCACGCTGCTGCCCATGCCCGCGTCGCAGGCGATGACGAGCTTGCGGACCTGGGAACCTTCGATGCTCGGCACGGGATCTCCTGCTCGACGGGGACGACCTCGGTGGTCGCGGCGTCCAGCTTCCCATCCCCCGGCCGGCGGCGCGGGGTCAGACCCGCTGCACCCGCGGGCCCGCCTCGGCCAGCTCGGCCGCCGTGCGGGCGTCCAGGCCGGTGTCGGTGATGAGCAGGTCGACCGCGTCGAGCTCGGCGAAGCGGGCGAAGTGGTCGCGCCCCACCTTGGTGTGGTCGGCGAGCAGCACCACCCGGCGGGCCGCGGCGACCATCGCGGTCTTCACGGCGGCCTCGGCCGGGTCCGGGGTGGTGAGCCCGCGCTCGACCGACACCCCGTTGGTGGCCAGCAGGGCCAGGTCGACGTAGATGCCCGACAGCGCCGACAGCGCCCACGGATCGACCGAGGCCAGCGTGCGCCCCCGCACCCGGCCGCCCAGCAGCAGCACGGTGAGGTTGGGGAACGAGGCCAGCCGGCCCGCCAACGACAGTGCGTTGGTGACCACCGTGAGCTCGCGGTCGGTCGGCATGAGGTCCCCGAGCCGGGCGGTGGTGGTGCCCGCGTCGATGAGCACCGCGCCCTCCTCGGGCAGCTCGGCGATGGCCGCCTTCGCGATGCGCTCCTTCTCCGCGGTCAGCACGACGTCGCGGGCGGCGACCGGCGGCTCGAAGCCCAGCCGCTCGACCGGGATCGCCCCGCCGTGCACGCGGCGCAGCACGCCGACCCGCTCGAGGGCCGTGAGGTCCTTGCGGATCGTCTCGGGTGCGACGTCCAGCTCGACGGCCAGCTCGCTGACGTCGACCCGGCCCGCGGCCCGAGCTGCCCGCAGGATGTGCTCCTGACGTTCCTCCGCGTACACGCGCTCCCCTTGGTCGAGCCTGCTGGGGCTGTGCTTACGGGCCCGGACGGAGCCAGTCAAGGCAGAACGGCACCCGGGCGCGTGGCACGCACCACTCCCGTCACCGGCCTATCGTCGGCAGGCGTGGCGACCGCGCGACCGAACCCCGCCCAGTGGGTCTGGTACGCCCTGGGCGGCGGTCTGCCCCGCTCGATGGCCGACTGGGTGCTCGCCGACACCACCGGTCCCGGGTGGGCCCGCCGCCACCTGACGCGTGCGCTGGTGCAGCTGAGCCCCGTGCTGCTGGTCTGCCTGCTCGCCGTCCCGGTGCCCGTGTCCTACCGCCTGGCGGCGTGCGGCGGCGGCGTGCTGCTCGGGCTGCTGTTCTCCGCGGCCTACATGACCGAGACCAGCGAGCACCGGGCGGTGAAGGCCGGCTGGCCGCCGGGCACCACTCGGCGGGTGCGGGAGGAGCGCGCCGAGCGGGCGGCGATCGAACGCGGTGCCCGCTACCGCCGGGACGGCGCCGGATCGTTCGACTGAGCCCCGTGTCCGGATCGAACGGACGACCTTCCGCTTACAAGGCGGGTGCTCTACCACTGAGCTAACGGGGCGTGCGTGCCCGGAGCAGGCTACCGGGCGGGGCGCCCCACCCGGACCCGCACCGGGGCTCCCAGACAGCTCACAGCCCACGTGCAGCGCCGGGATAGCCGGCGAGCCGATGGTGGTCCCCGAGCGAGCGGAGAAGCCCTCGCGTCGTGGGGAGGAACCACAGTGACCGAGCAGCACCGTCCGGGGGACGAGACCGGACAGCACGTCGACCGGTACCCGGGCCTGCCGGCGCAGCCCCCGCACCCGCAGCAGGGTCAGCACCCCCAGCACGGCCCGTACCCGCAGCAGCCGGCCGCGCCGCACCAGGGTTGGACGGGGCAGCAGCCGACCCAGGTGCTCGGAGCCCCGGGTGGCCACCAGCAGCAGGGCGCGGGCCACCCCGGCCTGCCGCCGGTCTTCACGCCCCCCGCCCCGCCGGCCGGCAGGGCCCGCACCGGGCGCTGGCGGATCGCGGTGGCCGGGCTGGCCGCCGGCGCCCTCATCGGCGGCGGCGCCGGGGCCGGCGTGGTCAGCCTGCTGGACACCCACGGGTCGTCGTCGACCTCGGCGACCGCGGCGCAGAACGTGGTCATCACCGACCCGCAGAACGCCACGTCGGCGACCGCCGCCGCGGCGAAGGCCGAGCCCAGCGTGGTGACCGTCTACGTCACCGACGGCTCGGGTGCGGGCTCGGGCTCGGGCGTGGTGCTGACCGACGACGGCTACGTGCTGACCAACAACCACGTGGTGACCCTCGACAGCAGCACCGGGTCGGCGAAGGTGCAGGTCACGACGTCCCAGGGCACGCTCTACGACGCCACGGTGGTCGGCACCGACCCGACCTCCGACCTCGCGGTCATCAAGCTGACCGACGCCTCCGGGCTGACCCCGGCCACGTTCGCCGACTCCGGCACGGTGCAGGTCGGCGACCAGGCCGTGGCCATCGGCGCCCCCCTGGGGCTGTCGAACACGGTCACCACCGGCATCGTCAGCGCCCTCGACCGCGCCGTGGCCACCGGGTCGGACCAGAACACCACGGTCATCGACGCCATCCAGACCGACGCCGCGATCAACCCGGGCAACTCCGGCGGCGCGCTGGTGAACGCAGCCGGCGAGGTCATCGGGATCAACTCGGCCATCGCCACGGTCGCCGGCGGGCAGGGCTCGCAGGAGTCCCAGAGCGGCAACATCGGCGTCGGCTTCGCCATCCCGTCCGACACCGCCCAGCGGGTCGCGAAGCAGATCATCGAGACCGGCACGGCCACCCACGCCCTGCTCGGGGTCAGCGCGCAGACCGCCTCGGCCAGCGGCTCCGAGGTCGGCGAGGGCGCGCAGGTCGCCCAGGTGGCCACCGGCGGTCCCGCCGCGGAGGCCGGGATCCAGGTGGGTGACGTGATCACCGCGGTGGGCGACCGCGAGATCACCACCTCCACCGAGCTCACCGCTGCGGTGCGCAGCGCCTCGCCGGGGGACCAGGTGACGCTGACCGTCCGCCGCGGGAGCAGCACCGACACCGTCGACGTCACCCTGGGCACCGCCTCCAGCTAGGCCGGGACGACGGAGGGGGCGGTACCGCGACGCGGTACCGCCCCCTCTGCATAGCCTGGGCCGGTGACGGCCCCCCTCCCGCTGACCGGCGCGCTCGACGACCCGGCCCGGGCCCGCGACCTCGCGAAGATGAAGCGCCTGGCCACCGGGCTGTTCGTGGGCGCCGCGCTGGTGTTCCTGGCCTGCGTGCTCCTCGGCGGCGACCGCACCTGGGTGGGCTACGTGCGCGCCACCGCCGAGGCCTCGATGGTCGGTGCACTGGCCGACTGGTTCGCCGTCACCGCGCTCTTCCGGCACCCGCTGCGGCTGCCGATCCCGCACACCGCGATCATCCCGCGCAAGAAGGACCAGATCGGCGAGAGCCTGGGCACCTTCGTGCAGGAGAACTTCCTGACCCCGGCGGTCGTCGACGAGCGGCTGGCCGGCTACGACGTCCCCGGCCGCATCGGGGAGTTCCTCGGCGCCCCCGGTCGGGCCGAGCGGCTGGCCGGCGACGCGGGCACCGCCGTCCGGGCCCTGTTCGACCTGCTGGACGACGACGTCGTGCAGGACGCCGTCGGCTCCCTCGTCGACCGCAAGGCGCGCGAGACCCCGGCCGCCCCGGTGCTGGCGCGGGTGATCGAGGCGGTGGTCGACGGCGACAAGCACCAGGACGTGCTGTCGGCCGGGCTGACCGGGCTGGCCGGGTTCCTGCGCGAGAACCGCTCGCTGTTCCGGGCGCAGCTGTCCGACGCCTCCCCCGCCTGGGTGCCCGACTGGGTGGACGACCGGGTGTTCGTGCGGGCGTTCGACGGCGTGCAGCGGTTCCTCGCCGAGGTGGGCGCCGACCCCCGGCACGAACTGCGCCGCTCGTACGACGCCCGGCTGCGGGCCTACGTGCACGCCCTGCGCACCGACCCGGCCACCGCCGCCAAGGTCGAGGAGTTCAAGGCCGAGCTGCTCGACCACCCGGCGGTGCGCGCCTGGTCGGCCGGGCTGTGGGGCACCGCGAAGACCGCGCTGCTGACCGCTGCCGACGACCCGGACTCCGCGCTGCGCGCCCGGGTGGCCGACCTGGTGCGCCGGGCGGCGACGCTGCTGCGCGAGGACGAGACCGTGCGCACCCAGGTGCAGAAGCAGACGCAGCGGGCCGCCCGGTGGGCCGTGCAGCGGTTCAGCGGGGACGCCGCCGAGCTGGTCAGCACCACGGTCGCCCGCTGGGACACCGAGGAGACCAGCCGGCGCATCGAGCTGCAGGTGGGCCGCGACCTGCAGTGGATCCGGGTCAACGGCACCGTGGTCGGCGGCCTGGCCGGCCTGGTCATCTACACCCTGGCCCAGCTGCTGGGCTGAGCCCGCGTCACCGGTCCGTGCGCCGAGGCACGCGTCGAGGGTGGGCAGCCGTGCTGCACGTGGAGAACGGGGTTCGCGCCCTCCCGCACACCGGCGAGGGGGCGGGAACCCCGCACTCGGCATGCAGAACGGCACCGACGGCACCGGTCAGCCGAGGGTGAAGCCGCTCCACTCGAAACCGGGCGAGACCACGCAGCTGACCAGCACCTCGCCGTCGACCGGCGCCGCGCTCTGCCGCACCCCGGCCGGGACGAGGACCTGCGGGTGGTCGGCGTCCAGGCGCACCTGCTCCTCCCCCACCTGCAGGTCGAGCGCGCCCGGGCCGTGCCACAGCCACAGCTCATCGGCGTCCACCGTGTGCGCCGCTGAGGACTCCCCCGCCGCCAGCAGGTACAGGATCGCGGTGGCCTGCGGGCGGCCAGCGTCGCCGGCCGGCCCGGTCCAGGTGCGCCGGAACCACCCGCCCTCGGGGTGCGCGGCCAGGTCCAGCCGCTCAGCCGTCGCCGGTCGCACGGTCATCGACACCCACCCCGCTCGTCGGCGGGGTGATCAGCCCGGGTCAACTGCTGCCCCCCACGCAGGAGGGCAGCAGCTGACCCGCGGTGATCATGCGCCCGCCGCCGGGATCAGCGGCGGCGGGCCGAGGCCGCGGCGTAGAGCGCGATGCTGGCCGCGACGCTGACGTTGAGCGACTCGGTGTCCTTGGTCATCGGGATGCGCAGCACGACGTCGCACCGCTCGCGCACCAGCCGGGACAGCCCGGCACCCTCGGCGCCCACGACCAGGGCCAGCGGGTCGGCGAAGCCGGTGAACTCGTGCAGCTCCATGTCCGCGTCGTCGCCGGCCAGGCCGACGGTCTGCAGCCCGGCCTCCTGGTAGGAGGCCAGCGCCCGGGCCAGGTTGACCGCGCGGGCCACCCGGATGCGGGCCGCGGCACCGGCGGAGGTGCGCCAGGCCGACGCGGTCATGCCGACCGCGCGCCGCTGCGGGACGACGACGCCGTGCGCGTCGAACGCTGCCGCGGAGCGGACGACGGCGCCCAGGTTGCGCGGGTCGGTGATGCCGTCGAGGGCCACCACCAGCGGCGCACGGTTGCCGTCGCGGGCGATGTCGAGGAGGTCGTCGGGGTGCGCGTAGTCGTAGGGCGGGACCATGAGCCCGATGCCCTGGTGCAGCGCGCCGTCGCTCATCCGGTCGAACTCGGCGCGGCCGACCTCCATGAGCGGCAGGCCGCGGTCGCCGGCCAGCTGCACGGCCTCGGCGATGCGCTCGTCGGTGCCCCCGCGGCTGGTGTCGCCGGTGACCACGTAGAGCGCGGTCGCCGGGATGCGGGCGCGCAGCGCCTCGACCACGGGGTTGCGGCCCAGCAGCAGCTCGGGCTGCTCCTCGTTGCGGCGTTGCACCCGGGCGCGGTTGTCCCGGCGGGCGGCGGCCTGCTTGGCCGCCTTGTACGCCGGGTGGTAGGGCCGGTCCTCGGCCTTGGGGGTGGCCCCGCGGCCGGCGAGCGACCGCCGGTTCTTGCCGCCGGTGCCGCTGGTGGCCGTCTTCTTCCCGGCCCCGGCCGACCGGCCGCGTCGCTGGCTGTTGCCCGCCATCAGCGGGTCACCTCTTCTCTGCTGCCGCCGCGGCTCACCGGGAGAGCTCCCAGCGCGGGCCGGACGGGGTGTCCTCGACGACGACGCCGAGGGTGGTCAACTGGTCGCGGACGGCGTCGGCCGCCGCGTAGTCCTTGCGGGCCCGGGCGGCTGCGCGCTGCTCGAGGGCCAGGCGCACGAGGCCGTCGGTGACCTCGGTCAGCCGGGTGTCCGAACCGCCCTCGGCCCACTGCGGGTCGAGCGGGTCCAGCCCGAGCACGCCCAGCATGGCGCGCACCGCGCCGAACTCGGCGGCCACCGCGGCGTCGTCCCCGTCGGCCAGCGCGGTGTTGCCGACCCGGGCGTGCTCGTGGGCCACCGCGACGGCGGCCGGCGTCCCGAGGTCGTCGTCCAGGGCGGCGGCGAAGGGGGCCGGCAGCGCGCCGCCCTCGGTGACCCCGACCCGCTCGACCGCGCGGCGGACGAAGGACTCCAGCCGCCGGTAGGCGGCCCCGGCGTCGGCGAGCGCGGCGTCGGTGAACTCGATGGTCGAGCGGTAGTGCGGGGCGACCAGGTAGTAGCGCAGCTCGACCGGCCGCACCCGGGTGACGACCTCGTCGACCAGGGCGGTGTTGCCCATCGACTTGCTCATCTTCTCCCCGCCCAGGGTGACCCAGCCGTTGTGCAGCCAGTACCGGGTGAAGGAGTCGCCGGCCGCGCGGGACTGCGCCTGCTCGTTCTCGTGGTGCGGGAAGCGGAGGTCCAGCCCGCCGCCGTGGATGTCGAACTCCCCGCCCAGGTACTTGTGCGCCATGGCCGAGCACTCGAGGTGCCAGCCGGGCCGGCCGCGACCCCACGGGGTGTCCCAGGAGGCGGTGTCCGGGTCGGTGGGCTTGTGCGCCTTCCACAGCGCGAAGTCGCGGGGGTCGCGCTTGAGGTCGTCGGTGTCGGCGTCGCCGGCGGGCTGCAGGTCCTCGACCTTCTGCCCGGTCAGCTCGCCGTACGCCGGCCAGGACCGGACGTCGAAGTACACGTCGCCGCCGGCGGCGTAGGCGTGCCCACGCTCGACCAGCCGGGCGATCATCTCGACCATCTCGGGCACGTGACCGGTGGCCCGCGGCTCGTAGGTGGGGGGCAGCGTGCCCAGCACCTGGTAGGCGCGGGTGCAGGCCAGCTCGTTGCGGTAGGCCCAGTCCCACCACTCGACGCCGTTCGCCGCGGCCTTGGCCAGGATCTTGTCGTCGACGTCGGTGACGTTGCGGACGAAGGTGACGTCGAGCCCGCCGTGGGTCAGCCACCGGCGCAGGACGTCGAAGGCCAGCGCCGCGCGCACGTGGCCGATGTGCGGCGGGCCCTGCACCGTCAGCCCGCAGACGTACATCGACACCTCACCGGCACGCAGGGGCGTGAAGTCGCGCACGGCGCGCGCGGCCGTGTCGTACAGGCGGAGGCTCACTGCGCGGAGTCTACGGAGGTCGCGGGCGCGCTCCGGACCACGAGCGCGGTGGCCACCGCCGCCCGCCCCTCCCCGCGGCCGGTGAGCCCCAGGCCGTCGGTGGTGGTGGCGGTCAGCCCGACCGGCGCCCCCAGCGCGGCCGACAGCACCTGCTCGGCCTCGGCCCGGCGGGGCCCGACCTTGGGGGTGTTGCCGATCAGCTGCACGGTCGCGTTGCCCACCACCCAGCCGGCGGCCGCCAGGGTCTCGCGCACGTGCACCAGGACGTCGGCCCCGCGGGCGCCGGCCCAGCGGGGGTCGTCGGTGCCCAGCAGGCCGCCGATGTCGCCCAGGCCGGCGGCCGACAGGACGGCGTCGGTGAGGGCGTGGGCGACGACGTCGCCGTCGGAGTGCCCGGCGCAGCCGTCGACGCCGGGCCACTCGAGGCCGGCCAGCCAGCAGGTGCGCCCGGCCTCGACCGGGTGCACGTCGGTGCCCGTGCCCACGCGGGGCAGCGGCGCGCTCACCGGGCGGCCAGCCGGTGCTCGGCCTGCACGAGGTCGTGGGGCACGGTGATCTTGGCGGCCAGCTCGTCGCCGGCCACGGTGTGCACGACCACGCCCTGCGCCCGCACGACGGAGGCGTCGTCGGTGTAGGCCTGCTCGTCGGTCACCGCGGCGTAGGCGGCGAGCAGGGTGGCGCGGTCGAAGCCCTGCGGGGTCTGCACCCGGCGCAGCGCGTCGCGGGCGACCTCGGTGACCACGCGGTCGCCGTCGACCTCGACGGTGGTGTCGACGACCGGCAGCACCGGGACGACGGCGCGGGCACCGGCGGCCAGCGCGGCCAGCACCCGGGTGACCACGGCGGCCGGGGTGAACGGCCGGGCGGCGTCGTGCACGAGCACCGGCCCGTCGCCCGCGACGCAGTGGGCCAGCGCGTTGCGCACCGACGCGGTGCGGGTGGCGCCGCCGGCGACCAGGGTGACCTCGGCGGGCAGCAGCGCGGCGAACTCGCCGCGGTGCTCGTCCGGCACGGCGACGACGACGTCGGGCACGCCGGCGGCCAGCAGGCCCTCGACGGCGTGCGCGACCAGCGGGCGGCCGCCGACCTCGACCAGGGCCTTGGGCACCGGACGCCCGGAGCGGACCGCGCCCAGACGCACTCCGCTCCCGGCCGCGACGACGATGGCGGTCGCGGATCCGGGAGCGGGGTGGTGGTGGTGCGGGGGGTTCGTGCTCAGCTGGCCAGGACCTCGTCGAGCAGGATCTCGGCCTTGTCCTCGTTGGTGCCCTCGGCGAGCGCGAGCTCGCTGACCAGGATCTGGCGGGCCTTGGAGAGCATGCGCTTCTCACCGGCGGACAGGCCGCGGTCCTTGTCGCGACGCCACAGGTCGCGGACGACCTCGGCCACCTTGTTCACGTCGCCGGAGGCCAGCTTCTCGAGGTTGGCCTTGTACCGGCGCGACCAGTTGGTCGGCTCCTCGGTGTGCGGGGCGCGCAGCACCTCGAACACCTTGTCCAGGCCTTCCTGGCCCACGACGTCGCGGACGCCGACGATCTCGGCGTTGTCGGCCGGGACGCGTACGGTCAGGTCGCCCTGGGCGACCTTGAGCACGAGGTACGACTTCTCGACGCCCTTGATCGTGCGCTGCTCGATCGCCTCGATCAGTGCTGCGCCGTGGTGCGGGTAGACGACGGTCTCGCCGACGGTGAAGCCCATGTGTGTGTGACCCCTTTCGCTCTGCCCAGAATACCACGGGACGGGTCGCACCGGACTGGTTGGTCCTGCCAAACGTGCAGGTCAGGGGCTTGTCGCTGGTCAGGGTGGGGTTGACAGAGGGGTGGTCGGTGTGCCTGTGGACGACGAGGAGGCCCCCCCGGGGGCGTGGCGGACGGTCGTCGCGATGGCCCTGGCGACCCATCTCGGGCCCACCGTGGCGGTCACCTCGGTGGCCGCGCTGCTGGCCGTCGCCGCCGACGTCGGGGCGGCCCGCACCGCACTGGTGGCCCTCGCGGTGCTCGCTGGCCAGGCGTCGATCGGCTGGAGCAACGACTGGCTGGACGCCGACCGCGACGCCGCCGTCGCCCGGGCCGACAAGCCCACCGTGCAGGGCCTGGTGACCCCGGCCCGACTGCGGGCGGCGGCGTTGACCGCGGTGGTCGTGGCCGTCGTCGCCTCGCTGGCCCTCGGCCCCGCGCCCGGCGTCCTGCTGCTCGGCGTGGTCGCCGGCGGCTGGGCGTACAACGCGGGCCTCAAGCGGACGGCGGCCTCGCTGCTGCCCTACCTCGTCGCCTTCGGCCTGCTCCCCGCCGGTGTGGTCGCGGCGGCGCCGGGCACCCCGGTCGCGCCCTGGTGGCTGGTCGCGGCCGGGGCCCTGCTCGGCGGCGCGGCGCACCTGGCCAACGTCGCCCCCGACCTCGAGGACGACGCGGCCACCGGCGTGCGGGGCCTGCCCCACCGCCTGGGCGCCCGCACATCCGCCCTGGTCGCCGCCGGCCTCCTGGGTGCGGCGTCGCTGGTCCTGGTGCTCGGCCCGGCCGGCCCGCCCACCGTCCTCGGGTGGCTGGCGCTGGTGGTCGCCGTCCCGGCCCTGGTCGTCGCGGGGCTCGCCGGCAGCGAGCGGTTCCGGGCCGCCGCGTTCCCAGCGGTGATGCTGCTGACCGTCGTCGACGTCGTGCTGCTCGTCCTCGGCGGTTCGGCGCTTCAGTAGGGGTCGGTGCCCCGCTCGCGCTCCTGGGCCACGACGGCCTCGAGGTCCTTGAGCCGGCCCAGCCCGGCCAGGGGCTGGGCCATGCGGCGGTTGCCGCGCAGCACCGGCTCGACCCGGTCGAGGAAGCCCCAGTACCCGGCGGTGAACGGGCAGGCGTCCTCGCCCAGCCGCTTCTTCGGGTCGTACCGGCAGCCGCCGCAGTAGTCGCTCATCCGGTCGATGTAGGCCCCGCCCGAGGCGTAGGGCTTGGTCGCCAGCACCCCGCCGTCGGCGTGCTGGCTCATGCCCACCACGTTGGGGACCATGACCCAGTCGTAGGCGTCGACGAACGTGCGGTGCATCCAGTCGGTCATCGCCAGCGGCTCGATGCCGCGCTGCAGGGCGTAGTTGCCCAGCACCATGAGCCGCGGGATGTGGTGCACCCAGCCGCGGTCGCGCAGGTCGCCGACCACGCCGGACAGGCAGGCCGCATCCAGGTCGGCGGTGTCCAGCTCCGCCATCCAGGCGGGCACCTCGGCGTGCGCGCCGAGGGCGTTGCCGTGCCGGTAGTCGCGGCCCAGGTGCCAGTACAGGTGCCAGATGTAGTCCCGCCAGCCCATCACCTGCCGCACGAAGCCCTCGACCGAGTTCAGCGGGAGGCCGTGCTCGCGGTAGGCGTCCTCGGCGCGCTGGACGACCTCGCGCGGGTCGACCAGCCCGAGGTTCATCGGGGCCGAGAGCAACGAGTGCGCCAGCCAGGGCTCGCCGGCGAGCATGGCGTCCTCGTGCGGGCCGAACGCGGACAGCCGGTGCTCCAGGAAGTCGCGTAGCCGGTGCAGGGTCTCGCGGCGGGTGACCGGGAACAACCGGGGGCCGTCGGCCCCGACGAACTGCACGTCGCCGTCGCGCTCCCAGCGGTCGAGGTCGGCGCGCACCTCCTCGTCGATCTCGTCCTCGGTCGGCAGCCACGGCCGGGGCGCCGGCGAGCGGCCGTCGGCGGGCGGGGGCTCGCGGTTGTCGTGGTCGAAGTTGTACTTGCCACCCGTCGGCTCGGCGCCCTCCATCAGGACGTCGTGGTGCTGGCGGGCGGCCCGGTAGAAGTCGTCCATGAGCAGCCGCTTCCCGCCGTCGGTGCCGCGGCCGGTCGCCCAGCGCCGGAAGGTCTGCTCGTCGGTGACGAACCCGCGCGAGGCGAGCACCTGCACGCCGTCGCGGGCGAGCACGAAGTCGCGGGCCGGCCAGGTGGTCGGCGCGCAGACGCTCAGCGGCTCACCGACGGCGTCGAGGGCCTCGGCGTAGGTGCCGGTCTGCAGGAAGCGGGCGCGGTCACCGAGCTCGGCGGCCCGGTGCCGCAGGGCCGACAGGATCAGGTGCGCCTTCTGCCGGTGGAACCGGCGGCGCCGGAACACCGCCCGGGACTCGACCAGCAGCACCTCCTGGTGCGGGTCGTCGAGGAAGTGCGGGCCCAGCTGGTCGGCGAAGCACCACCGCCGGGTGCCCGGCGCGCGCTCCGGGAAGTCGGCCAGCGCCGGATCGTCGTGAGCCACACCCGTCACCTCCACGCGCGCATCGTGGGGTGACCGTTAGGCTCTGCGCGACTCGAGTCGACGATGCCCGGTACCCCCGGTGCTCCAGGAGGTCCCCCGCCGTGAACCGCGTTGTGCGCGCCGCCACGATCGGTGTGCTGGTGCTGTCCCCGGTGGCCCTGTCCGCCTGCAGCGCCGGCCAGATCGCGCAGACCGCCACCCAGGACCGCGACATCCGCGGCGGCCAGGCCGACGTGGGCGACATCCACCTGCGCACGGCCACCACGGCGTACCCGCAGAACGGCGTCTACGCCGAGGGCGGCGACGCCCGCCTGCTGGTCGCCATCGCGAACTCCGGGCAGGCCGACGACGAGCTGGTCGACATCTCCGGCCCCGGCTTCGAGTCGGTCGAGATCCTCGACCCCCAGTCGGAGTCCGAGTCCCCCACCGGCTTCGTGATCCCGGCCGGCCAGAACGTGTACGTCGGCGACGGCGGCCCCGCGGTCACCCTGGTGGGCCTCACCGAGGAGATCACCCCGGCGCAGTCGCTGGAGGTCACGTTCACCTTCCGCGACGCCGGTGAGGTCACCGTGCCCGTCCTGGTCGGCACCCCCGCGCTCGACCTGCCACGCGGCGAGGGCTTCGACTTCCACCACGAGGGCGAGGGCGAGGGCGCGGAGTAACCGCTCCCGCGTTCTGTCGTACCCCCGCGGCACCATGACCGCGTGCCCCCGACCGTCGTGAAGTCCCGCCCCGGCCACCGCTGCAGCGAATGCGGTTTCGCCGCCACCCGCTGGATGGGGCGCTGCCCCGAGTGCCAGGCCTGGGGCACGCTCACCGAGGTCGGCGGCGGCGCCTCCGGCGGGCTGCGCGCGGTGACCCCCGGCCCGGTCACCGGGCGGGCCCGCCCGATCGCCCAGGTCGAGCTCTCGGGCTCGCGGGCGGTGCCCACCGGCATCGGCGAGTTCGACCGGGTGCTGGGCGGGGGCCTCGTGCCCGGTGCGGTCCTGCTGGTCGCCGGTGAGCCCGGGGTGGGCAAGTCCACCCTGCTGCTCGAGGTCGCCCACCGGGTCGCCGAGGCGAACGGGCCCACCCTCGTGGTCTCCGGCGAGGAGTCGGCCGCCCAGGTGCGACTGCGGGCCGAACGCATCGGCGCGCTGCACCCTCAGCTGTTCCTGGCCGCCGAGACCGAGCTGTCCGCGGTGCTGTCGCACATCGAGGAGGTCAACCCCTCGCTGCTGGTGCTCGACAGCGTGCAGACCGTCCGCTCCCCCGCCGTCGACGGCACCGACGGGGGCGCCACCCAGGTGCGCGCCGTGGCCAGCGCGCTCACCGGCATCGCCAAGTCCCGCGGCATGACCGTCATCCTGGTCGGCCACGTCACCAAGGACGGCGCCATCGCCGGTCCGCGCGCGCTCGAGCACCTCGTCGACGTCGTCATCAGCTTCGACGGCGAGCGGCACTCCACCCTGCGCATGGTGCGGGCGACCAAGAACCGCTTCGGCCCGGCCGACGAGATCGGCTGCTTCGAGATCGGCGACGGCGGGGTCGTCGGGGTGCCCGACCCCTCCCACCTGTTCGTGTCCAAGCGCTCGGTGCCGGTGGCCGGCAGCAGCGTCACGGTGACCATGGAGGGCAGCCGTCCGCTGCTGGCCGAGGTGCAGTCGCTGGTGGCCACCAACGCCGGTGGCGGCTCGCCCCGGCGGGCGGTCAGCGGCCTCGACCCGCAGCGCCTGGCCATGATCAACGCGGTGGTCGAGCGCCGCGGCGGGGTGCCGCTGGCCAGTGCCGACGTCTTCGCCGCCTCGGTCGGCGGCGTGCGCATCCTCGAGCCCGCCGCCGACATGGCGATCGCCCTGGCCATCGCCTCAGCGGCCAAGGACAAGGCTCTGCCGGTGGGCATGGTCGCCTTCGGCGAGGTCAGCCTGTCCGGCGAGGTGCGCCGGGTCGGCGGCATCGGGCGTCGGCTCGCCGAGGCGGCCCGGCAGGGGTACACCCTCGCGGTCGTCCCGCCCGACCCGGGCCCGGTCCCGCGCGGCCTGCGGGTGGTCGAGATCCCCGATCTCGGCTCGGTCCTGAACAGGCTGTTCTGAGCCCGCACGGCAGGTCTCCGCGAGATCACGGGGCGACCGCGGCCCCGGCCACGCCGAGGCCCGTCACCTAGACTCGTGCCCACGCCCCCACCCCCAGACCCCCAGGAGCGACCGTGCCGTCCGTGGACCCCGACGTCGCACTGCGTGAGCTGCTGGGGCGCATCGCCCCCGGCACCGCGCTCCGCGACGGGCTGGAGCGGATCCTGGCCGGCCGCACCGGGGCGCTGATCGTGCTCGGCTACGACCGCGTGGTCGAGTCCCAGTGCACCGGGGGCTTCGCCCTCGACGTCGCGCTGTCGGCCACCCGGCTGCGCGAACTCGCCAAGATGGACGGCGCGGTCATCGTGTCGGCCGACGGCAGCCGCATCGTGCGGGCCGGTGTGCACCTCATGCCCGACCCGACCATCCCCACCGAGGAGTCGGGCACCCGGCACCGCACCGCCGAGCGGGTGGCGCTGCAGACCGGTTTCCCGGTCATCTCGGTGAGCCAGTCGATGCACATCATCTCGGTCTACGTCGCCGGTCGCCGCTACACCCTCGAGCACCCCACCACGATCCTGGCCCGGGCCAACCAGGCCCTGGCCGCGCTCGAGCGCTACAAGCTGCGCCTCGACGAGGTCGCCAGCACGCTGTCCGCGCTCGAGATCGAGGACCTCGTCACCGTCCGCGACGCGATGAGCGTCAGCCAGCGGCTGGAGATGGTCCGCCGCATCGCCGACGAGATCGAGGGCTTCGTCGTCGAGCTGGGCACCGACGGCCGGCTGCTGGCCCTCCAGCTCGACGAGATGCTCGCCGGCGTCGAGGACGACCGCGGGCTGCTCGTGCGCGACTACCTGCCCGCCGACGGCCGCCGCACGCCCGCCGGGGAGGAGGTGCTCACCGACCTGCGCGCGCTGAGCGCCACCGAGCTGCTCGACCTCTCCGCGGTCGCCCGCTGCTACGGGCTGCCCACCTCGCCCGACGCCCTCGACTCCCCGGTCAGCCCGCGCGGCTACCGGCTGCTGGCCCGGGTGCCCCGCCTGCCGGCCGGCATCATCGACCGGCTGGTCACCCACTTCGGTGGGCTGCAGAAGCTGCTGGCCGCCACCATCGAGGACCTGCTGAGCGTCGACGGCGTCGGCGAGGCCCGCGCCCGCGGCATCCGTGAAGGCCTGTCCCGGCTCGCCGAGACCTCGATCCTCGACCGGTACAGCTAGCAGGAGGACCCGCCCCCCGCGACCGTGTGCGCACGCCGCGGGACCGCGGGACGGGGCCGCCGACCTACGTCAGGGTGAACGGCGTGGCCGGGCCGGTCTTGGTGCCCAGGCGGCCCTGCAGGGCGTAGCTGCCGGCCGGCGGGGCGGTCCGCGGGGCGGTGCAGGTCGGCTCGCTGGTGCGACCGCCCCACTGCAGCGGGAAGCTCGCGGCCTCGCCCGGTGCCAGCGTGCGCGACTCCGAGCTGACCTCCGGGAAGCAGTCGTTGCTGCCCCAGACGCGGGCGCCGGCCGCGTCGAGCAGCACGATCTCCCGCAGGCCGGCATCGGTCGTCCGGGTGCAGGGCACCCCGGAGACGTTGGTGACCACCAGCGTGAAGGTGGGCTTGTCACCCACCGCGGCCTGGCCCCCGGCGGGCGCGACGTCGACGGAGACCATGTCGTCGGTGCACGGCTGTCCGGGGTCCGGCGCCGCCGCGGGGGCCTCCACGGCGGGCGGCGCCTGCTCGGGCGAGGACGCGGGTGCCGGCTCCGCGGACGGCTCGGTCACCGACGGCGTCTGCACGGCCGCCAGCGAGGGCACCACCTGCTCGAGCGCCGGGGCCGCAAGCGAGGGCTGCACCTCGGTGCTGCTGGAGGCCACCCGGGTGCCGGCCTCCGCCGACGAGCCCGCCGTACCGACCAGCCACCCGCCGCCGCCCAGCACCGAGGCGGCGATGCCCAGCACGAGGGCACGCCGACGCCAGTAGACGCCGGCGGGGAGGTCACCGACCGGGTGCAGCACGGCGTGGACGCTAGCGTCGTGGGCCGGTCACCTGCGGGAAGGCACGCCGGTGCCCGGGCACCGCACTCCCCCGGGCCCGGACGGGCGCACCTGGGAGACTGGTGACCCGTGACCGATGCTGCGCCCGGCGACCTCGTCGTCGACTGGTACGCCACCGCCGCCCGCGACCTGCCCTGGCGCCAGCCCGGCGTCGACGCCTGGGCGGTGCTGGTCAGCGAGGTCATGCTGCAGCAGACGCCCGTGGCCCGGGTCGAGCCGGTCTGGCGGCAGTGGCTGGCCCGCTGGCCCACCCCGGCGGCCCTGGCCGCCGAGCCGGCCGGTGAGGTCATCCGTGCGTGGGGCAAGCTCGGCTACCCGCGCCGGGCGCTGCGCCTGCAGGCCGCCGCCGCGATGATCGCGGCCGAGCACGACGACGTCGTGCCCTCCGACGTCGCCACCCTGGAGTCGCTGCCGGGCATCGGGACCTACACCGCCCGGGCCGTCGCCTGCTTCGGGTACGGCCAGCGCCAGCCGGTCGTGGACACCAACGTCCGGCGGGTGGTGGCCCGCCTGGTGCACGGCCGCGCCGAGGCGTTGCCCGCCCGCGCCGCCGACCTCGACGACGTCGCGGCCCTGGCGCCCGTCGACCACGACCGAGCGGTGCGCTTCTCGGTGGCGGTCATGGAGTTGGGGGCGCTGGTGTGCGTGGCCGGCACCCCGCGCTGCGGCGTGTGCCCGGCGCGCACGACGTGCGCGTGGCGGCTGGCCGGGTCCCCGCCGCACGACGGCCCCCCGAGGAAGGTGCAGAAGTTCGCCGGCACCGACCGGCAGGTGCGTGGACGACTGCTCGACGTGCTGCGTGCGGCCACCGGCCCGGTCGAGCAGCCCGAGCTGGACGCGGTGTGGGAGGACCCGGTGCAGCGGGGCCGGTGCCTGGACTCGCTGCTGGTCGACGGCCTGGTCGTGCAGACCGACGACGGCCGCTTCGCCCTCCCCGGCTGACCGGACCGCAACGGCCCCGGACACGGCGGAGGCCGCCACCCGCGGTGCGGGTGACGGCCTCCGTCGGTGCTGCTAGTGGGACTCGGCCTGGCCGTCCTCGTCGTCGGCGCCCGAGAGGGCCACCGGCGGGGTGTCGGGGACGTCGATCGGCTTGGTCTCGCCGCGGAAGGTGAACGTCGACTTCGTCGGGTCGTCGTTCTCCTCCACGTCCACCACGATGATCTGGCCGGGGGCCAGCTCGCCGAAGAGGATCTTCTCCGACAGCGTGTCCTCGATCTCGCGCTGGATGGTGCGGCGCAGCGGCCGCGCACCGAGCACGGGGTCGAACCCGCGGGACCCGAGCAGCTTCTTGGCCGCCGGGGTGACCTCGATCGCCATGTCCTTGTTCGCCAGCTGGCTCTCCACGCGGGTGAGCATCAGGTCGACGATCTGGACGATCTCGGCCTCGGCGAGCTGGTGGAACACGACGATGTCGTCGATGCGGTTGAGGAACTCCGGCCGGAAGTGCTGCTTGAGCTCCTCGTTGACCTTGAGCTTCATCCGGTCGTAGTTGCTCTGGTCGTCGTTGCCGACCTGGAAGCCCAGACCCACGGCCTTGGAGATGTCCCGGGTGCCGAGGTTGGTGGTCAGGATCAGGATCGTGTTCTTGAAGTCCACGATCCGGCCCTGGCCGTCGGTCAGACGACCGTCCTCGAGCACCTGCAGCAGCGTGTTGAAGACGTCGGCGTGGGCCTTCTCGATCTCGTCGAAGAGGACCACCGAGAACGGCTTGCGCCGCACCTTCTCGGTCAGCTGTCCACCCTCGTCGTAGCCGACGTAGCCGGGAGGGGCACCGACGAGCCGCGACACGGTGAACTTGTCGTGGTACTCGCTCATGTCGATCTGGATGAGCGCGTCGTCGTCGCCGAACAGGAAGTTCGCCAGGGTCTTGGCCAGCTCGGTCTTCCCGACGCCCGAGGGGCCGGCGAAGATGAACGACCCACCGGGACGGCGGGGGTCCTTCAGCCCGGCACGGGTGCGCCGGATGGCCTGGCTGACGCTCTTGATGGCCTCTTCCTGGCCGATGATCCGCTTGTGGAGCTCGTCCTCCATCTTGAGCAGACGGGTGGTCTCCTCCTCGGTCAGCTTGAAGACCGGGATGCCCGTCCAGTTCGCCAGGACCTCGGCGATCTGCTCGTCGTCGACCTCGGCGACGACGTCCATGTCGCCGGCCTTCCACTGCTTCTCGCGCTCGGCCTTCTCGCCCAGCAGCTGCTTCTCCTTGTCGCGGAGGTTCGCCGCCTTCTCGAAGTCCTGGGCGTCGATCGCCGACTCCTTCTCGCGCCGCACGGCGGAGATGCGGTCGTCGAACTCGCGCAGGTCCGGCGGGGCGGTCATGCGCTTGATGCGCATGCGTGCGCCGGCCTCGTCGATGAGGTCGATGGCCTTGTCGGGCAGGAACCGGTCGGAGATGTACCGGTCGGCCAGCGTCGCGGCAGCCACGAGCGCGCTGTCGGTGATGCTGATCCGGTGGTGCGCCTCGTAGCGGTCGCGCAGACCCTTGAGGATCTCGATGGTGTGCGCCAGCGTCGGCTCGGCGACCTGGATGGGCTGGAAGCGGCGCTCGAGCGCGGCGTCCTTCTCCAGGTGCTTGCGGTACTCGTCGAGCGTGGTGGCACCGATGGTCTGCAGCTCACCGCGGGCCAGCATCGGCTTGAGGATGCTGGCGGCGTCGATCGCACCCTCGGCGGCACCGGCACCGACGAGGGTGTGGATCTCGTCGATGAACAGGATGATGTCGCCGCGGGTGCGGATCTCCTTGAGGACCTTCTTCAGCCGCTCCTCGAAGTCACCGCGGTAGCGGGAACCGGCCACCAGGGCGCCGAGGTCGAGGGTGTAGAGCTGCTTGTCCTTCAGCGTCTCGGGCACCTCGCCCTTGACGATGGCCTGGGCCAGGCCCTCGACGGCGGCGGTCTTGCCGACACCGGGCTCGCCGATCAGCACCGGGTTGTTCTTGGTGCGGCGGGAGAGGACCTGCATGACCCGCTCGATCTCCTTGGCCCGCCCGATGACCGGGTCGAGCTTGGAGTCGCGCGCGGCCTGGGTGAGGTTGCGGCCGAACTGGTCGAGGACCAGCGAGGTCGACGGCGTGCCCTCGGCGGGCCCGCCGGCCGCGGCCGGCTCCTTGCCCTGGTAGCCGCTCAGCAGCTGGATGACCTGCTGGCGGACGCGGTTGAGGTCGGCACCCAGCTTCACCAGGACCTGGGCGGCGACGCCCTCGCCCTCGCGGATGAGGCCGAGCAGGATGTGCTCGGTGCCGATGTAGTTGTGGCCGAGCTGCAGCGCCTCGCGCAGCGACAGCTCCAGGACCTTCTTGGCCCGGGGGGTGAAGGGGATGTGGCCGGAGGGCGCCTGCTGGCCCTGGCCGATGATCTCCTCGACCTGCTGGCGGACGCCCTCGAGCGAGATGCCCAGGGACTCCAGCGCCTTGGCCGCGACACCCTCACCCTCGTGGATCAGACCCAGGAGGATGTGCTCGGTGCCGATGTAGTTGTGGTTGAGCATCCGGGCCTCTTCTTGCGCCAGGACGACGACCCGTCGGGCTCGGTCGGTGAACCGTTCGAACATCTGCTGCTTCCCCTCTGACCGGCTCGGACGTACGGTGCTGCTCCCCTCGCGGGGTCGTGCTGACCGACGTCGTCGGTGTCTCCCACCGATGACGGGGCACCGGTCGTTCCACTGTAGTCGCGGACGACGGACGCCGGAGCGTCGTCCACACCCGGGGGGGTGGTGTCGTCCACCCTGCTCAACCTGCGTACCGGGGCCGGTGTTCCGCCGCCGTTACGCCGACAGCGGACGACGACCCGGCCCCCCAGGGGCCGGGTCGTCGTCGGAACCGGGTGGAACGGCCCCCTCGCAGGGTCCCGGGCCGCGCGGAGCGTGGTCCGGGGGCGAGGGATCCTTCTTCAGTGGGCCGATTCGTAGGCCTCGACGACGCTGGCCGGGATGCGGCCGCGGTCGCTGACCTCGTGGCCGTTCTTGCGGGCCCAGTCGCGGATCGCACCGGCCTGCTCGCGGTCCATGCGCCCGGCACCGGAACCGCCGGTGGCCTTGCTGCGACCACCGCCGGAGGCGCGCCCGCGCCCGGCCACCTTGCGGGCGGCGCCGACGTACTTGGCGAACACCTCGCGCATCTCGCTGGCGTTCTTGTCCGAGAGGTCGATCTCGTACGTCGTGCCGTCGAGGGCGAACGTCACCGTCTCGTCGGCGGGGACGTCGTCGTCGAAGTCGTCGCTCAGGATGACCTGGACCTTGCGTGCCATTTCTTCTCCTGCGGTCGTCGGCCCCCGTGGGACCACGTGCATTCTGCCGCCGAATTGCGGCGACCGGAGCAATTGCACCACACCGCGTCGTCGAATGACGATTCTGCGAGCAGAACTGCTCGCACGGGTGACCGATACCGAATTGTTCAGGAATTGATCGGTCGCACCAGAGGGAAGAGGATCGTCTCGCGGATGCCGAGACCGGTGAGCGTCATCATCAGGCGGTCCATGCCCATTCCCACGCCACCGGTGGGCGGCATGCCGTACTCGAGCGCCTCGAGGAAGTCCTCGTCGAGCACCATCGCCTCGGGGTCGCCGGCCGCGGCCAGCAGGGCCTGCTGGGTGAACCGCTCGCGCTGCACGGTGGGGTCGACCAGCTCGGAGTAGCCGGTGCCCCGCTCGATGCCGCCGATGTAGAGGTCCCACTTCTCGGCGACGCCCTCGACGCTGCGGTGCGCCCGGGTCAGCGGGGAGGTGTCGGTCGGGTAGTCCAGCACGAACGTCGGGTCCTGCAGCGAGTGCTGCACGAGCGCCTCGAACAGCTCCTCGACCAGCTTGCCGTGGCCCCAGGCCGGGTCCACGCCCAGCTCGACGCGCTCGGCGTGCGCGCGCAGCTGCTCGACCGTGGTGGCCGGGGTGATCTCCTCGCCCAGCGCCTGCGAGGTGACCTCGTACAGCGACACCTGCGGCCACTCCCCCGAGAGGTCGACCTCGGTGCCGTCGTGGTGGCGGGCGACGTGGTCGCCGAACAGCGCCGCGCACGACTCCTGCACCAGTTCCCGGGTGGTGCGCGCCATGTCCTGGTAGTCCGCGTGGGCCTCGTAGAACTCGAGCATCGCGAACTCGGGCGAGTGCGAGGAATCGGCACCCTCGTTGCGGAAGTTGCGGTTGATCTCGAACACGCGGTCCAGCCCACCGACGATGCAGCGCTTGAGGAACAGCTCGGGCGCGATGCGCAGGAACAGGTCGAGGTCGAACGCATTCATGTGCGTGCGGAATGGCCGCGCCGTGGCGCCGCCGTGCACGACCTGGAGCATCGGGGTCTCGACCTCGAGGTAGCCGCGGGTGGTGAGCCCGGACCGCACCGCGGCGTTGACCGCGGCGCGCTGGTGCACGGTGCGGCGGGCCTCGTCGCGCACGATGAGGTCGACGTAGCGGCGGCGGACGCGCAACTCCTCGCTCATCGGCTTGTGCGCCACCGGCAGCGGGCGCAGCGCCTTGGCCGCCAGCTGCCACGAGTCGGCGAAGACCGACAGCTCACCGCGGCGCGACGTGCCCACCTCGCCGGTGACCAGCACGTGGTCGCCGAGGTCGACGTCGGCCTTCCAGGCGGCCAGCGCGTCCTCGCCCACCCGGTCGCGGGAGAGCATGACCTGCAGCTCGGTGCCGCCCTCGCGCAGCGTGGCGAAGCACAGCTTGCCGGTGTTGCGGCTGAAGATGACCCGGCCGGTGACCCCGACGGTCTCCCCCGTCAGCACGTCGGCGTCGAGGTCGGGGTGCGCCTCGCGCACGGCGGCCAACGAGGTGGTGCGCGGCACCGACACCGGGTAGGGGTCGACACCGGCCTCGCGCAGCCGGTCGAGCTTGCCGCGGCGGACCCGCAGCTGCTCGGGGAGCTCGTCGTCGGTCGGTTCGTGCGGGCCGTCGGTCACCCGGCAAGCCTACGGAGGCCTGCCGGGTCCGTGTCAGCGCGCCGCCTGGTGCCGCTCGTGCGCCAGGCGCAGGCCCTGCACCGTGAGGTCGGGGTCGCGCTCGCCGACCGACCGGCAGCTGTCCACGACCAGCGGGTGCAGCCCACCGGTGGCCACCACGACCGGACCCACCCCGAACGAGGCCATGAGCTCGGCGGCGATGCGGTCGACCAGGCCGTCGACCAACCCGGCGAAGCCCAGCACCACGCCCGACTGCAGGGCCGCGACCGTGTTCTTGCCGATGGCCTTGGCCGGCACGGTCAGCTCGACCGAGCGCAGCTGGGCCGCCCGGGCGGCCAGCGCGTCCAGGGAGACCTCGACGCCCGGGGCCAGGGCACCGCCGAGGAACTGGCCCGCCGGGCCGACGGCGTCCACGGTGGTGGAGGTGCCGAAGTCGACGACGACGACCGGCCGGCCGGTGCCGTCGGGGCGCCTGCCGTACAGCTCGTGGGCGGCCAGCGCGGTGACCACGCGGTCGGCGCCGACCTCGCGCGGGTTGTCCACGTGCAGCGGCACCCCGGTGCGCACGCCGGGGCCGATGAGGGTGACCGGCACGTCGAGGCGGTCGAGCAGCTGGCGCAGCACGGGCAGCAGCTGGGGCACCGTCGAGCAGGCGGCCACCCCGGTCACCTCGGCGTCGCGCAGCAGCCCGCGCCACAACAGGTGGACCTCGTCGACGGTGGCCCGCGGCTGGGTACGCACCCGCCAGCACCCGGCCACCCGGTCGCCGTCGAAGGTGGCCAGCACGGTGTGGCTGTTGCCGACGTCCACGGTCAGGAGCACGTCAGGCCGTCCGCAGGTCCAGCGCGAGGTCCAGGATCGGCGAGCTGTGCGTCAGGGCCCCGACCGACAGGTAGTCGACGCCGGTGGAGGCCACCTCGCGGGCCACGGCCAGGGTGAGTCCGCCGGTGGCCTCGGTCTCGGCCCGGCCGCCCACCGCGGCGACGGCCGCACGCAGGACGTCGGGGGGCATGTTGTCCAGCAGCAGGAAGTCCGCACCGGCCTCGACCGCCTCGACGGCCTGGGCCACGGTGTCCGCCTCGACCTGCACCGTCACCCGGGGCGCCCGCTCGCGGACCGCGGCGACGGCGGCGGCCACCGAGCCCGCGGCGGCGACGTGGTTGTCCTTGACCATGGCGACGTCGTACAGGCCCATCCGCTTGTTGGAGCCGCCCCCGCAGCGCACGGCGTACTTCTCCAGCGGGCGCAGCAGCGGGGTGGTCTTGCGGGTGTCGAGCACGACGGCGCCGGTGCCGGCGACCGCGTCGACCCAGGCGCGGGTCGCGGTGGCGATGCCCGAGGCGCGGCTGGCGATGTTGAGCGCCGAGCGCTCGGCGGCCAGCAGCGCCCGCACGTGGCCCGAGACGGTCAGCAGGACGTCGCCGCGGCGCACCCGGTCGCCGTCTGCCGCGCCGGCGACCAGCGTGGCCGAGGGCGAGAGCCGGGTGAACACACGTGCGGCGACCGGCAGCCCGGCCACGACGCCGTCGGCCCGGGCGACCAGGTCGGCGGTGCCGCGCTGGGTGGCCGGGACGGTGGCGGCACTGGTGACGTCGTGGGCGACGGCCTGGTCGGGGGCGTGCGGCAGCGGCGCGCCGCCGGTGAGGTCCTCGGCCAGGGTGCGCTCGACCAGGTCGGTCACCCAGGCCTCGTCGAGGCCGGTGCCGGTCAGGTCACGGGGGTCGCGGGGAGCAGTCACCAGTGCACCTCGGGTGGCGTGCCGACGGGGCGGGGGGTCAGCTGCAGCGAGCCGTTGGGCAGCAGCCGGACGTCGAGGTGCACCCGCCAGGCGTCGTCGGCCTCGGGGTGGTCCTCGCGCCAGTGGCAGCCGCGGGTCTCCTCGCGGGCGCCGGCGGCGGCGGTGAGCGCGGTGGCGACCGTGAGCAGGTCGGTGGCCTCCCAGCCGGCCACCCCCGGCTCGGCGGTGCCCAGCAGCCCGGCGACGGCGGCCAGCTCGCCGGCCGCGACGACCAACCCCGCCCCGCTGCGCAGCGCGCCCACGCGGGCGGACATCGTGGCGGTGAGCCGGCCGCGCGCCGCCGGGTCGAGCAGGCCGTCGAGGTGCGCGGCCGGCGGGGGCACCGGGCCGGGCGCGGGCAGCTCGGCGGCCAGCGAGGCGCCGATGCGGCCGGCGAACACCAGGCCCTCGAGCAGGGAGTTCGAGGCCAACCGGTTGGCGCCGTGCACGCCGGTGCAGGCGACCTCGCCGCACGCGTAGAGCCCGGGCACGGTGGTGCGCCCGGCCAGGTCGGTCACCAGCCCGCCCGAGGCGTAGTGCGCCGCCGGGGTGACCGGCACCAGGTCGGTGACCGGGTCGACGCCGGCCTCGCGGCAGCGGGCCACGATGGTCGGGAACCGCTCGGCGAGGCCCTCGACGTGCCGGGCGTCGAGGAACACGTGGTCGGTGCCGTCGCGCAGCTGCACCCGGGTGATGGCCTTGGCGACGACGTCGCGCGGGGCCAGCTCGGCCAGCGGGTGCACCCCGACCATGAACCGCTCGCCCGCGGCGTCGCGCAGCAGCGCGCCCTCGCCGCGCAGCGCCTCGGACACCAGCGGCTGCTGCCCCCGCGAGTCCGGCCCGAGGTAGAGCGCGGTGGGGTGGAACTGCACGAACTCCAGGTCGGTGGCCACCGCACCGGCCCGCAGACCGAGCGCGACGCCGTCACCGGTGGAGACCGAGGGGTTGGTGGTGGCTGCGTAGACCTGCCCCATGCCGCCGGTGGCCAGCACCACGGCCCGGGCGCGCACCGCACCCACGCCGTCCGACGTGCCCTCCCCCAGCACGTGCAGGGTGACCCCCGCGGCCCGGCCCGCGGCGTCGGTGAGCAGGTCGAGCACCATCGCGTGCTCGACCAGGGTGATGCCGGGGTCGGCGGTCACCGCGGCGTGCAGCGCCCGCTGCACCTCGGCGCCCGTGGCGTCGCCCCCGGCGTGCACGATGCGGTCGGCGTGGTGCCCGCCCTCGCGGGTGAGCAGCAGCCGGCCGTCGGCCCCGCGGTCGAAGGCAGCACCCCAGGCCATGAGCTCACGCAGCCGGTCGGGGCCCTCGGTGACCAGCGCGTGCACCGCGGCCGGCTCGCACAGCCCGACACCGGCGGTCTCGGTGTCGGCGGCGTGCGCGTCCGGGGTGTCGGTGTCGGCCAGCACCGCGGCGATGCCGCCCTGCGCCCAGCGGGTGGAGCCGTCGTCCACCTCGACCTTGGTGACGACGGCGACCGACAGCCCCGCCGCGCGGGCGTGCAGCGCGACGCACAGGCCCGCCACCCCCGACCCGACGACGCACACGTCGGCGGTCAGCTCCCACCCCGGGACCGGTGCGGCCAGCCGCAGCGGCAGGGTGGTCTGCAGAGGGGGTCCCAGCAGCGGGCCGGCCAGCGTCACGCGCGGACCGTATCCCCCCGCACCAGGTGGTTGCCGGCCACTCCCGGCGGCGGGCTCGCGGGGTCGGCACCCAGCTCGACCACGCGGTTGTCGGCGTCCACGTGCACGACCCTCGGCAGGTAGGACTTCGCCTCGGTCTCGTCCATGACGCCGTAGCTGATCAGGATGACCAGGTCGCCGGGGTGCACCAGGTGCGCCGCGGCCCCGTTGATGCCGATGACGCCCGAGCCGCGCTCGCCGGGGATCACGTAGGTCTCCAGCCGCGCGCCGTTGGTGACGTCGACGATGGCCACCTGCTCCCCGGGCAGCAGGTCGGCGGCGTCGAGGAGGTCCTCGTCGATGGTCACCGACCCGACGTAGTGCAGGTCGGCCTGGGTGACCGTCGCCCGGTGGATCTTGGACTTGAGCATCGTGCGCATCATCGGGGGTCTCCCAGCTCGACGGGGGTGTTGTCGATCAGTCGGGTGCTGCCGGCGCGGGCGGCGACCAGCAGGCGGGCGGGGCCGGTGTCGGGTGCCGGGCCCAGGTCGGGGTCGGTGAGGGCCAGGTAGTCCGGCGCCAGGGACGGCTCGGCGTCGAGCACCTGCCGGGCCGCCGCGAGGACGGCGCCGGGACCCTGCGGTCCGGCGGCGGCACCGGCGCGCAGCGCGGCGGAGATCGCCGCGGCGGCCGAGCGCTGGGCCGGTTCGAGGTAGCGGTTGCGGGAGGACAGCGCCATGCCGTCGTCCTCGCGGACCGTCGGGACGCCGACGACCTCGACGCCCAGGGCCAGCTCGCGGGTCATCGCGCGGATGAGGGTGAGCTGCTGGTAGTCCTTCTCGCCGAACACCGCGACGTCGGGGCGCACCAGGCCGAACAGCTTCGCGACCACGGTGAGCACCCCGGCGAAGTGCCCGGGGCGCACGGCGCCCTCCAGGACGTCGCCCAGCGGACCAGGGTGGACCGTCACGCCGAGCGCCCCGGCCGGGTAGACCTCGTCGACGCCGGGGTGGAGCACCACGTCGGCGCCCTCCTCGGCGAGGGCCGCGAGGTCGGCGTCCCAGGTGCGCGGGTAGCGGTCGAAGTCCTCGCCGGGGCCGAACTGGGTCGGGTTGACGAACACCGAGACGACGACGCTGCCGCCCCGCGTGCGGGCGTGCCGCACCAGGGTGCGGTGCCCCTCGTGCAGGGCGCCCATCGTGGGCACGAGCACGACCGGGCCCGGCAGCGCGGCGACCAGGGTGCGCAGCTCGGCGACGGACTCGGCGACCGCGGTCACCGGGGCACCTGGACGTCGTCGAGGAGGTCGGTGAGCGGCTGGGCCTCGTGGGCCTTGAGGCGGCCGGCGGCGCGGGCGCGCTCGGTGGTGCGGCGGGCCATCGCGACGTACCCGGCGACGGCGTCGGGGGCCCGGTCGGCCAGCGCGGCCACGTGCCCGGCCACCGTGCCGACGTCGCCGCGGCTGACCGGGCCGGTGAGGCCGGCGTCCCCGCGGCGCAGCCCGTTGTCCAGCGCGGCGGTGAGCAGCGGGCGCAGCACGCGGGCGGGCTCGTCGACCCCGGCGGCGCGCAGCAGGTCGGCCGCCTCGGCCACCAGCGTGACCAGGTGGTTCGCACCGGTGACCAGGGCGGCGTGGTAGAGCACGCGGTCGCCCTCGGCGACCCAGAACGGCTCGCCGCCCATCTCCAGCACGACCGTCTCGGCGACCGCACGGTGCTCGGGCCGGCTGGTCACGCCGAAGGGGCTGCCGGCGAGGCGGTCGACGTCCTCGGGGCCGCCGGAGAACGTCATCGCGGGGTGCAGTGCCAGGCCCAGCACGCCGGCGTCGGCGGCGGGCGCCAGCACGGCCAGGCCGTGCGCACCGGAGGTGTGGAAGGCCAGCTGGCCGCGGCGCCACCCGCCGGTCTCGGCCAGGCCGGCGACCAGGCCGGGCAGGGCGTCGTCGGGTACGGCGAGGACGACGAGGTCGGCTGCGGCCACGACCTCGTCGGTGGGCAGCAGCGGGACACCGGGCAGCAGGCGCTGCGCGCGGTCGCGGGAGGCTGCGGACAGACCGGCGGCGGCGACCACCTCGTGGCCGGCGGCGGCGAGCGCGGCGCCCAGGACGGCACCGACCCGACCGGCCCCGACCACGCCGACCCGGAGTCGGGCGGGGGCGTCGGGGGACACGTGCCCGGCGGGGATGCGCGCGGGGCGACGGAACTGCTCCATGGGGTGCACCTCTCGTTCCAGTCCCTGGCGGGTACCGGACCTCTCGGCGGCGACCGGGGCTCCTCGTCGAGACCCGGGTGGTGCTGGTCGTGCGGTCGTGCTGACGGTGGGACCCGCTGCGACCCCTGGGGTGTCACGCGGGCTCCGTGCCGGTGCGAGTCTGCTACCCGCATGCGTCCTCGGCCACGCCTGACGGGTGTGGCCTCACTCACCCGCCGGGGCGGTGGCTACGGTGCGGGCTGTGACCGACGCGACCACGGCAGCGACGCCGTCCACCCGCCCCGACCCCACCTCCTTCGCCGGCCGCACGGCCCTCGTCACCGGCGGCAGCCGGGGCATAGGCCTGGCCATCGCCCGGTCGCTGGTCGACCGCGGCGCCCGCGTGGTGCTCACCGCGCGCAAGCCCGACGCGCTCGCCGAGGCCGTCGAGTCCCTCGGCGGTCCCGAGCTGGCCGTCGCCGTCCCCGGCAACGCCGCCGACCCCGAGCACCGCGCCGAGGCCGTGCGCACCGCCGTCGACACCTTCGGCAGCCTCGACCACCTGGTCGGCAACGTGGGCATCAACCCGGTCTACGGTCCGCTGACCGAGGCCCCGCTCGACGCCTTCCGCAAGATCCTGGACACCAACGTGGTGGGCACCCTCGGGCTCGTGCAGGAGGCGCACCGGGCCTGGCTGGGCGAGCACGGCGGCTCGATCCTCATCGTGGCGTCGGTGGCCGGGATCAAGGCCAGCCAGAACATCGGCGCCTACGGCGTGAGCAAGGCCGCGCTGGTCAACCTGACCACCCAGCTGGCCGTGGAGCTCGGCCCGCAGCGCATCCGGGTCAACGCGGTCGCCCCGGCCGTGGTCAAGACCAAGTTCGCCGAGGCGCTGTTCGAGGGCCGCGAGGACGCCGTCTCCAAGCAGTACCCGGTGGGCCGTCTCGGCGTGCCCGAGGACATCGGCGAGGCCGCGGCCTACCTGCTCTCCGACGCCGCCGGCTGGGTCACCGGGCAGACGATGGTGCTCGACGGCGGCGCGCTGTCGCAGGGCCCCATCTAGCCGGAGGGCCGCCGGTCAGCTGCCGAGGACGCGGGCGAGGACGTCGTCCTCCCCGTCGTCCTCGCGGTACCGGCGCCGGCGACGGCCGCCGACGGTGCTGCCGGACTCGGCGAGGATCTCGGTCAGCCGCTGGTGGCCGGCCGTCTCGTAGACGTCGGGCTCGTGCAGCGGCTCGGCCGGGGGCGGCGGGGGCTCCTCGGGGGCGCGCCGCCGGTGCGGCCGCTCGTCGGCCGCCGGGGTGCCCCACAGCGCCGTGACCGGCGCGTGCGGCGCGGCCCCGGGCCCCGCCTGCGGCTCGGCGTGCGGTGCGGGGTCGGGCTGCGGGACGGGCGGGACGGCGACCGGCGGGACGGCGACCTGCGGCACGACGACCCGCGGCTGCTCCGCGGTCGGGACGGGCTGCTCCGCGGTCGGGACGGGCTGCTCCGCGGTCGGGACGGGCGGCACCGGGGACGGGCGCCCGGTCGGGCGCTCGTCGAGCCGCTCGGCCGGTTCCTCGACCCGGTGGGCCGGGGTGGGCACGGCCGGGCGGTCGGCGACGGGCGAGGGCCGCGCAGGCGCGGTGCGCGCGGCCTCGTCGCGAGGGAGGTCGTCCCGCAGCGCCTCGGTGCGCAGGGCCTCGGTGCGCAGGGCCTCGGTGCGTAGCGCCTCGGTGCGCAGGGGCTCGGCGGGCGGCGTCGGAGGGGCGTCCGTCCAGTCCTGCAGCGTGCCGTCGATGGCCAGCGGCACGCCCGCGCCCAGCTCGGTGCGCTCGGAGGGCATGCGGATGGACTGGGTGCGCATGACGATGCGCTCGACCAGCATCTCGCCGGAGAGCTGCTCGGTCAGCTCGGCGCGCAGCCGGCCCATGTCGGCGCGCAGCTCGCCCAGCCCGCTGAGCTGGTCGCGCAGCCCGGCCAGCGAGGCCAGGTCGGCGCGCAGCTTGTCCAGCTCGGCGCGCATGGCCTCCTGGGTCTCGCGGCGCAGCTGGTTTTCCAGCTTGAGCTCGTACTCGCGGCGGGCGGCCACCTCGCGCTCGAGCTCCAGCGCGTAGGCCTGGCGCAGCTCGTTCTCGCGGCCCTCGGCCACGGCCTGGTCGGTGCGGCGACGCCCGGCGGAGAACGCCGCGATGACGAAGGCCCAGGCGACGGCGATGACAGCCAGCCGGAGGTGGACGGCGTTCTCGGTCAGGAACACCGCCAGCGTGGCGGCGACGGCCAGCGCGAACCCGAGCGCCAGACCGGTGATGCGCACCACCGGGGAGATGCGGGAGCCGTCGTGCCGGCTACGGGTGGGCGGCGTGTCGCGCAGCTCACCAGGCACTTCGGTCACGTCGCGAGGATATCTGCCGATGACGGCCGCCCGGCGCGCCGGCCTGCGGGGTCGCTGGCAGGGTGGTGGCGGTGACCATCTCGCTGCTGGACTGGCGCCGTCGGGTGCACGCCCTCTACGCCGCGGCTCGCTCCGCCGAGGACCCGGAGGACGGGTGGCGCACCTGGCGGGCCGGCCGCGACGAGCTGTTCGCCGGCCACCCCGACTCCCCACTCGGCGACGGCGCCCGTGCGTCGTCCACCGGGCTGCCGTTCGCGCCCTACGACCCCGACCTGCGCTTCCGCGCCCGGCTGGACGACGCCCCGCCGCAGCGGCTGGAGCTGCCCACCGCCGACGACGGCGTCGTCGCCCTGGACCGCATCGGGCGGGTGACCCTCGGCGACGTCGGCCGGCTCGACGTCTGGTGGCTGGGCGGCTACGGCGGCGGGGTGTTCCTGCCGATGCGCGACGGGTCGGCCGGCCGCGGCACCTACGGCGGCGGTCGCTACCTGCTCGACACGGTGAAGGGCGCCGACCTCGGCTCCGACGGTGGCCACCTGGTGGTGGACCTCAACTTCGCCTACCACCCGAGCTGCACGTACGACCCGCGCTGGTCGTGCCCGCTGCCCCAGGAGGGCAACCGGGTCGAGACCGTCGTCGCCGCGGGCGAGCAGCTGCCCGACGGCGGCTGGTACTGACGACGACGGCCCCTCCCGACCAGGTCGGGAGGGGCCGTCGTCCGCGGGCCCGGCTGCCGTCGGGCAGTCAGGTCCGCCCGCTACTGCTGGGCCAGGGAGCCGTCGGAGCTGAAGACCAGCCCGATGGAGACGTCACCGTTGAGGATCGCCTGCTTGGTGAGCGGGCCACCGGCGTCGTACTCCTGGAACCCGGCGAACTGCAGGCCGTAGGTGTCCTCCAGACCCAGCTGGCACGCCGGGCGCTCGGGGCACTCGGTCGGGCCGCCGAGGGTCAGCGAGCCGTCGCCGCAGGCGTCGGCCAGCTCGGACAGGGTGGAGACCCCCAGGGCATCGGCGAAGGCGGTGGTGACGGCGAAGGCGTTCTGGTCCTGCGCCTCCGAGGCCTCGCCGTAGGTGACGCCGAACTGGGCGGCCAGCGGCTCGACCGCGGTCAGGGTCTCGTCGACGTCACCCGTGGCGACGAGCGTGCCGGACCCCTGCACGTTCTCGCTGATGAAGTTCGCCGAGGTGGCCAGGTACTCGGGGAAGGCCTGCAACTGGCCCTGCGCGACGGCGGGGAGGTACACCTCGCGGTTGCCGGTGGTCTGCACCGTGGCCTGGAAGCCGGCGTTGGTGAGTGCGTCGGCGTAGACGTTGGCCAGGATGGTGGACTCGCTGAAGTTGCCCGCGCCGACCACGACGGCCCCGCTGCCACCGGTGACGTCGCCGGCGATCGAGTTGTCGTCGACGTAGGCCTGGGCCACCTCGGTGGCGTCCTGGCGCTGGACGTCGACCTGGTTGTTGAGCTCGATGAGGTCCTCGGTGGTGAGCACGGCCGAGACGGCGTCGAGGGCCTGCACCGCAGCCGGGTTGGCGCTGGCGAACGCGGTGTTGAGCACCGGCACCACGTTGTCGGCGTTCTGCAGGTCCTGGTCGTCCTCGAGGACGACGAGCTGGTCGCCGGCGACCGGGGCGCAGGCGTCGCCGGAGGCGGCCTCGCCGCCGCCGGCCGTCGAGCCGCCGGTGCCGGACGAGCCGGACTCGCCGCAGGCCGCGGTGGCCAGCACCGTGGCCAGCGCAAATGTCGTGAGCAGGGGGGTGCGCAGCCGCATGGGTCCCGCCTTCTGTGTCCCGGGCCGCCCGCAGGCGACCACGCGTGTCTGGCGGGAGGTGTCCCGCAAGCGGGAATGGAACCCCGGGTGGCGCTCGCCCGCCAGCGGGCGTTGCCGCTTCGTTATGCGGTGGCGCGGGCCCGGCGCAGCCGGGGAAGCGTGCGCGGGCCCGGCGTGAGCAACCAGGACAGCAGCACGAACACGGCCTCGGTGAGGACGGCGAGCACGGCGACCACGATGGCGCCGGCGACCACCTGGCCGTAGTCCTGCTGGCCGAAACCCAGGTTGATGATTCGGCCCAGCCCGCCCCCGGCCACCAGCGCGGCCAGGGTGGCGGTGGCCACGACCTGCACCGCTGCGGTGCGCACCCCGGTCATCACCAGCGGCATGGCCAGCGGCAGCTCGGCGCGGAAGGTCACCTGCCGCCCGGTCATGCCCATCGCCCGCGCCGCCTCCACGACGTCGCGGTCGACCTGCCGGAAACCGACGTAGGTGTTGGTCAGCACGGGCGGGACGGCGAACAGCGCGAGGGCGATCGTGGTGGCCTCGGGGCCGAACCCGATGGGCGTGACCGCGAAGACGGTGAGCAGGGCCAGCGTGGGCACGGCCCGGCCGACGTTCGACAGCGCCACGGTGAACGCCCCGCCCCGCCCGGTGTGCCCGAGCCAGATGCCCAGCGGCAGGGCCACCAGCAGCGCCAGCCCGACCGCGGCCCCGGAGATCTGCAGGTGCTGCACCAGCAGCACGAGGATGCCGTTGCCCGGTCGGGTCCAGTTGAAGGGGTCGTTGAGGAACAGGACGGCGTCCCCGAGGGCGCTCATGCCGCGCTCCCGGCCGTGGCGGCCCGCCGGCCGGCCCGGCGGCGGGTCGGCATCCGGGTCCAGGGGGTGGCCACCCGGCCCAGCAGGGCGATCACCGCGTCGAGGAGCAGGGCGAGCACCACGCAGCCGACCGCGCCGGTGACGATGGGTGCCCGGTAGAAGTTGGCGTTGAAGCCGCCGACGATCAGCTGGCCGAGCCCACCCTGGCCGACGATGACGCCGACGGTGACCAGGGCGACCGTGGACACCGTGGCGATGCGGATGCCGGCGACGAACGAGGGCAGCGCCAGCGGCAGCTCGACCCGGGCCAGCAGCCGGCCCCGGCCGTAGCCCATGCCCCGGGCGGCCTCGACGACGTCGGCGGGCACCGACTGCAGCCCGGCGAGGAAGTTGCGCACGAGCACGACCAGCGAGTACAGCACCAGCCCGACCAGCACCGTGGTCTCGGACAGGCCGGTGAAGGGCGCGATGAAGGCGAACATGGCCAGCGACGGGATCGTGTAGACCAGCGTCGACAGGCCCAGCACCGGCCCGGACAGCCACCGGCTGCGCCGCGCGAGCAGCGCCAGCGGCAGGGCGATGACCGTCCCGATGAGGACGGCGAGCACCGTCAACCTGACGTGCTGGGCGGTGTAGGCCAGGATGGTGTCCCAGTTGTCGACCACGTACGACGGGTCGATCCACGGGTTGGGCGCCGCGTTCACCGCGACCGGCCGCCCGCTACCACCGACGAGGAGTCCACCCGGTGCAAGCTACTGCCGCCGAGCCGATCCGGCTCGAAGGGGTCAGCAAGGTCTACCCCGACGGCACCGTGGGGGTGGCCGAGCTCGACCTCACCTTCGCCGCCGGTGAGCTGACCGTCCTGGTCGGCCCGTCGGGCTGCGGCAAGACGACGACCATGAAGATGATCAACCGGATCATCGAGCCGAGCACCGGCCGCATCGTCATCGGCGACGACGACGTCACGCGGCTGCGGCCGCAGAAGCTGCGCCGGCGCATCGGCTACGTCATCCAGAACGTCGGGCTCTTCCCGCACCAGACCATCCGCACCAACGTCGGCACCGTGCCCCGCCTGCTCGGCTGGGACAAGCAGCGCACGGCCACCCGGGTCGAGGAGCTGCTGACCCTCGTCGGCCTCGACCCGGAGGCCTACGGCGACCGCTACCCCCACCAGCTCTCCGGCGGGCAGCGCCAGCGCGCCGGGGTCGCCCGGGCGCTGGCCGCCGACCCGCCGGTGCTGCTCATGGACGAGCCGTTCTCCGCCGTCGACCCCGTCGTGCGCGGTCGGTTGCAGGACGAGTTCCTGCGCCTGCAGGAGACCGTGCGCAAGACCATCGTGTTCGTCACGCACGACATCGAGGAGGCCGTGCGGCTCGGCGACCGCATCGCGGTGATGAGCGAGGGCGGCAAGGTCGAGCAGTTCGCCACCCCCGCCGACCTGCTCGGCGACCCGGCCAACGACTTCGTCGCCGACTTCGTGGGCGCCGACCGCGGCCTGAAGCGGCTCGCCGTCACCGACATCGCGGTCGAGGACCTGGAGAAGCCGCCGACGGTCGCCCTCGACGACGGCTTGGGCACCGCACGGGCCGTGATCGCCCGCTCGGGCGCCAGCTGGGCGGTCGTCGTCGACGCCCCCGGGGTCACCGGCGGCGCGGGCAGTGGTCGGCACCAGGGCACCGGGCTGCCGCTGGGCTGGGTGTCGGCCGAGCACGCCGCCGACGCCGCGGCCGGTGGGGCCCGGGTGGTCGGCGACGTGTGGCGGCCGATGGACGCCTGGGTGCCGCTGGGTTCGTCGCTGCGGGCCGCCTACGCCAAGCTGCTGCAGGTCGACGCCGGGTGGGTCGGGGTGATGGACGGCGACAAGCTGGCCGGCGTCCTCACCCCCGCCTCGGTGCACGCCGCGCTGCGCCGCAGCGTCGCCGGCTCCGCCCCCGAGACCGCCGGCGAGCCCTGACCTACTCCTCGGGGGTGCGGCAGGCGCCCTCGAGGAGCAGGGCCGCGACGACCAGCGCGAGCGAGCACGCGACGCCGAGCCCGGCGGCCAGGGCGTCGGACGGGGCGGCGGCGAGGCGACCGACCTGCGTGCCGGTGAACACCAGCGCGCCGCCCCACAGCCCGGCGAACCCGGCCCCGGCCCACGCCGAGGCCTGGGCGAGCACGGCCAGCCGGGCGACCAGCATGGGCTCCACCGGCTCGTCGACCCGCTGCCCCGGGGTCATCGCCACCGCCTCCCCCGAGCGGGCCGCCCGGCGTCGCTCGCGGTCGGCACCGAGCCGGGCCCGCAGGGAACGGGCGCCGAGCACCTCGGCGACGGCCAGCAGCAGCAGCGGCAGGGGCTGCCACCAGTGGAAGCCGGGCAGGCTGCCGTAGAGGGCGCGCACCACGAGCCAGCCGACCACACTCAGTCCGAGGGCCACGACCGCCAGGTCGCGGCGGGACACCGGCCTCACGCCAGCTGCTCCCACCGGCGCACGCCCTCGACGTCCTCGGCCGGCAGCGCGGCGAGCAGGTCGCGGACCGCGCCCCGGCCGGGCAGCTGCGCGGCCGGGTCGAGGGCCAGCCACGGGACGAGCACGAACGCGCGCTCGTGGGCGTGCGGGTGCGGCAGCGTCAGGTCAGGATCCGCGGACAGCACCGGGGTCCCGTCGTCCTGGGTCACGGTGACCACGTCGACGTCGAGGGTGCGGGCACCCCAGTGCACCTCACGGGTGCGGCCCGCGGCCTGCTCGAGCTCGTGGGCCAGGGCCAGCCAGCCGGCGGCGTCGCGCTCACCGCGCACGACGGCGACCGCGTTGAGGAACGGCGGCTGCTCGACCGGCCCCCACGGCGGGGTCTTGTAGAGCACGGAGCGGGCCACGAGGCCCTCGGTGGTCAGCGCCCGCAGCGCGGTGCGCAGGGTGCCGGCGCGGTCGCCCAGGTTGCCGCCCAGCGAGAGCACGGCCCGGGTCACGAGCGGCTGCGGGAGATCGTGACCGTGACGTCGTCGAAGGGGACGCCGAGGTCGGCCTCGGGCTTGTGCACGGTGATCTGCACGGCCTGCACCAGCGGGTTGGCCAGGCAGGTGTCGGCCAGCCGCTGGGCGAGGGTCTCGAGCAGGTCGACCGGCTCGCCGGTGAGCACCGCGTGCAGGCCCTGGGCCAGCTCGGCGTAGTTCACCGTCAGCGCGAGGTCGTCGGTCGCCGCGGCCGGGGCCGTGTCGACGTCGAGCACGGCGTCGACGGAGAAGCGTTGCCCCTGCTCGCGCTCGACGGCGTAGACGCCGTGGTGGGCGTGGGCGGTGATGCCGCGGACGGCGATCTGGTCAGGCACGGGTCCTCCTGGCTCGGGCGGCCTGCACGGCGGCCACGGTGGCGACGGCGTCGACCGATGCGGCGGCGTCGTGCACCCGCACCCCCCAGGCGCCGGCCTCGGCGGCCAGGACCGTGGTGGCCAGGGTCGCGGCGTCGCGCTGGTCGGCGGGGCGGGGGGCGCCGTCGGGGCCGGCGAGCAGCCGGCCGAGGAACGTCTTGCGGGAGGCCCCGACCAGCAGCGGGAGCCCGAGGGCGACCAGCCGGTCGAGCCCGGCGAGCAGGGCCCAGTTGTGGTCGGCGTTCTTGGCGAACCCCAGGCCGGGGTCGAGCACGAGCTGTGCGGGGTCGACCCCGGCGGCGACGACGTCCTCGACGCGGGCGGTGAGCTCGGCGCACACCTCGGTGACGACGTCGCCGTAGCGGGCGGCGGCGTACATCTCGCGGCTGTGGCCGCGCCAGTGCATGAGCACCCAGGGCACGCCGCGCTCGGCGACCAGCGGGGCCATGCCGGCGTCGGCGAGCCCGCCGCTGACGTCGTTGACCAGCGTCGCCCCGGCGTCCAGCGCCGCGGCCGCGACCTCGGCGCGGGTGGTGTCCACCGAGACCGCGACCCCGGCGGCGGCCAGCTCACCGATGACGGGCAGCACGCGGGCGCACTCCTGCTCGGCGGCGACCCGGTCGGCACCGGGCCGCGTGGACTCCCCCCCGACGTCGACCCAGTCGGCGCCGGCGGCGTGCATGGCCAGCCCGTGGCCCACCGCGGAGGCGGTGTCGGCGAAGCAGCCCCCGTCGGAGAACGAGTCGGGCGTGACGTTCAGGACGCCCATCACCAGGCAGCGCCCCGCCACGGTCACCGCCCGAGGACCAGGCTCAGTGCCTCGGCCCGGGTGCTGGCGCTCTCCTTGAAGATGCCGCGCACGGCCGAGGTGGTCGTGCGGGCACCGGGCTTGCGCACGCCGCGCATGGCCATGCACAGGTGCTCGGCCTCGATGACGACGATGACCCCGCGCGGGTGCAGCGAGTCGACCATCGCGTCGGCGATCTGCTTGGTCATGCGCTCCTGCACCTGCGGCCGCCGGGCGTAGACCTCGACCAGCCGGGCCAGCTTGCTCAACCCGGTCACCCGGCCGTCGGCACCCGGGATGTAGCCGATGTGCGCCACCCCGTGGAAGGGCACCAGGTGGTGCTCGCAGGTGGAGTACAGCGCGATGTCGCGCACCAGCACGAGCTCGTCGTGGTCCTCGTCGAACGTCGTCGACAGGATCTGCACGGGGTCCTGGCGCAGACCGGCGAAGACCTCCGCGTAGGCGCGGGCGACCCGGGCGGGGGTCTCCTGCAGCCCGGGCCGGTCGGGGTCCTCCCCCACCGCGATGAGCAGTTCCCGGACCGCCGCCTCCGCCCGGGCGTGGTCCACGCCGTCCTGGTCGTGCGGCACCGGTCGGGGGTCCACGGTGGGGTCGATCACCGCGACTGCGGGGCGCCGGCGTCGCCGACCGGCAGCGGCTTCTCGACGTCGTAGCCGGGGTCGCCCGACACCCCGCGCGCCTGCTCGGCCGGGGTGAGCACCGGCGGCCGGTCGCTGGGGGTGCGCTTGCCGAAGCCGTTGTACGGCGCGAGGGCCGGCCGCTTCACGACGCCGGCGCAGATGCGCGCCATGTCCTCCTTGGACAGCGTCTCCTTCTCGATCAGCTCGAGCACGAGCTGGTCCAGGACGCCGCGGTGCTCGACCAGGATCTCCCAGGCCTCGTCGTGCGCGGCCTCGATCAGCGCCCGCACCTCACCGTCGATGTCGGCGGCCACGGCGTCGGAGTAGCCCGGGCGCGAGCCCATGTCGCGACCCATGAAGGGCTCGGCGTCGGAGCTGCCGTACTTGACCGCGCCGAGCTTGGCGCTCATGCCGTACTCGGTGACCATCGCCTTGGCGGTGCTCGTGGCCTTCTCGATGTCGTTGCCGGCGCCGGTGGTGGGCTCGTGGAAGACGAGCTCCTCGGCCGCACGGCCACCCAGCATGTAGGCCAGGGTGTCGATCATCTCCGAGCGCGTCTGGGTGTACTTGTCCTCGGTCGGGAGCACCAGGGTGTGCCCCAGCGACCGCCCGCGCGGCAGGATGGTCACCTTGTGCACCGGGTCCAGGTTGGGCAGTGCGTGCGCCACCAGGGCGTGTCCGCCCTCGTGGTAGGCGGTGACCTTCTTCTCCTTCTCGCTCATCGCCCGGGTCTTGCGCTCGGGGCCGGCCAGCACGCGGTCGATGGCCTCCTCGAGCGAGGCGTCGGTGATGACGCTGCCGCCGTGGCGGGCGGTGAGCAGGGCGGCCTCGTTGAGCACGTTGGCGAGGTCGGCGCCGGTGAAGCCGGGCGTGCGCCGGGCGAGGGTCTCGAGGTCGACGTCGTCGGCCAGCGGCTTGCCGGTGGCGTGCACCTTGAGGACGGCGACGCGGCCGAGCAGGTCGGGGCGGTCGACGGCGATCTGGCGGTCGAAGCGGCCCGGGCGCAGCAGCGCGGGGTCGAGGATGTCGGGCCGGTTGGTGGCCGCGATCATGATGACGCCGCCCTTGACGTCGAAGCCGTCCATCTCGACCAGCATCTGGTTGAGGGTCTGCTCGCGCTCGTCGTGCCCGCCACCCATGCCGGCGCCGCGGTGCCGGCCGACGGCGTCGATCTCGTCGATGAAGATGATCGCCGGGGCGTTGGTCTTGGCCTGCTCGAACAGGTCGCGCACGCGGCTGGCGCCGACGCCGACGAACATCTCGACGAAGTCCGAGCCGGAGATCGAGTAGAACGGCACGCCGGCCTCACCGGCCACGGCGCGGGCGAGCAGGGTCTTGCCGGTGCCGGGCGGGCCGAACAGCAGCACGCCCTTGGGGATCTTGGCGCCGATGGCCTGGTACTTGACCGGGTTCTGCAAGAAGTCCTTGATCTCGTGCAGTTCCTCGATCGCCTCGTCGGCGCCGGCGACGTCGGCGAACGTGGTCTTCGGGGTGTCCTTGCTGACCGCCTTGGCCTTGCTCTTGCCGAAGGCCATCACGCCGCGGCCGCCGCCCTGCATGGAGCTGAACAGCCAGAACAGCAGGCCCAGGATGATCAGGAACGGCAGGAAGCTGATCAGGATCGACGTCAGCACGTTGTCCTGGCTGACGTTGGTGTCGAAGTCGACCGCGCTGTCGGAGCTGCCCCCGTCGCCCGCGTCGGCCCCGCTGACCAGGTCGTACACCGCGGTGTCGGCCCCGGTCGGGTAGAAGGCCGTGATCTTCTGCTCGCCGTCGACCGCGTTCTTCAGGTCGATGTCGAGGGTCTGCTCACGGTCGTTGATGGTGACGCGGTCGACGTTGTCGTCGGCGAACTGGGCCAGCGCCGTGGAGGTCGAGACCTCCCTGTACTCGCTGCCCCCGCTGAAGGACTGCACGCCGATGGCCACGACCAGCACCACGAGGACGACCCAGAACCAGACCGACCGGAAGATCTTCTTGCGCTCCATGTACCGATGCCGGGCGGACGGGCGAACCCGTCGGTGCCCGCCGTCCCTCCTGCTCGTCCGGGGACGCCGCGCGACCCGAGGTGTCCTGCGTCGCGAGCGGCGACGTCGTCGGCCCCGAAGGTACACCGGCGTCCCTGTGCATCACCCGTGGTGACGTGCTGGAACGGCCCCGTCGTAGGGGCCCGCGGTGCGCGAAGCGCGCCGTGGGGGGCGACGGGGTCCTTCTACCCCTAGGAGGAGTAGACCTCGGGCTTGAGCGTGGCGATGTAGGGCAGGTCGCGGTAGCGCTCGGCGTAGTCCAGGCCGTAGCCGACGACGAACTCGTTGGGGATCTCGAAGCCGACGTACTTCACCGGCACGTCGACCTTCACCGCGTCGGGCTTGCGCAGCAGGGCGCACACCTCGAGGGACTCAGGGCCGCGCGAGCCCAGGTTCTTGAGCAGCCACGACAGGGTCAGGCCCGAGTCGATGATGTCCTCGAGCACCAGCACGTGCTTGCCGGTGATGTCGCGGTCGAGGTCCTTGAGGATGCGCACGATGCCCGAGGAGCTGGTGGCCGACCCGTAGGAGGAGACGGCCATGAACTCCATCTGGGTGGGCAGCTGCAGCGCCCGGGCGAAGTCGCTCATGAACAGCACCGCACCCTTGAGGACGCCGACCAGCAGCACCTCGCGGCCGGCGTAGTCGACGGCGATGCGGTCGGCCAGCTCGCGGATCTTGTCGTCGATCTGCTCGGTCGTCAGCAGCACGTGGTCGATGTCGGGGCCGTAGCCGTGGTCCGGGCCCAGGGGGCCGACGGGTGCGTCGCTCACGGGTGGGGCTCCTCGCTCGGGGGTGTGCTGCGGCGTGCCGGGGGGCCTTGCAGCGCAAGCCTGCCAGACGCCCGCACGACGCCGGCACCGCCGGGGAGGTCGACCCGGCCCTGGCCCCGCCAGTGCACGACGAGGGCTTCGACGGCGTGCAGATGCACCGCGGCTAGGTCGGGGACGCCGTGGGCCAGCAACCAGCCCCGCAGGGCCCGGCGGCGCACCGCGGCGGGCAGGGCAGCCAGCGCGGTGCAGTCGGCCGGGTCGGGCACCGCCGCGGCCAGGGCGTCCAGGGCCTCGCAGTCCTCGCGCAGCAGGGCCGCCGTGCGGGCCAGCGAGCCGGCCACGCCGCCGCCGAGGACGTCCTCCAGCAGCGGCAGCACCTCGTGCCGCAGCCGCACCCGGGTGAAGGCGGGGTCGGTGTTGTGCGGGTCGTCCCAGACCGGCAGCCCCTGGGCGGTGCACGCGGCGCGGGTGGTGGCCCGCGGCAGGTCGAGCAGGGGCCGCCACAGGTGGCCGCGCACCGGCGCCATCCCGGCCAGCGACCGGGGTCCGCTCCCCCGCCCCAGGCCCAGCAGCACGGTCTCGGCCTGGTCGTCGCGGGTGTGCCCCAGCGCGATGCGCGCCCCGTGGTCGGCCGCGGCCCGGTCCAGGACTGCGTACCGGGCCGCGCGCGCCGCCGCCTCCGGGCCGCCCGCCGTCCCCACCTCGACCCGGCGGACGACGACCGGGTGCAGACCCAGCCCGCGCAGCAGCTCCGCCGTGGACCCGGCGCGCTCGGCGGAGCCGGGCTGCAGGCCGTGGTCGACGGTCACGGCGCCGGCGGCCACCCCGGCGCGGGGGGCCTCGAAGGCCACGGCGGCGGCCAGCGCCACCGAGTCGGCACCCCCGCTGCAGGCCACCAGCACCGGGCCGGTCAGCCCGGGGCGCACGGCGGCGCGCACGGCGGCGACGGCGGGGTCGGGGCCCACCGGCTCAGTACGGGGTGAGGACGCGGTCGACCCAGCGCTGCGGGTCGGTGAGCTCCTCCTTGCGCGGCAGCGTGCCCGGCGACGTCCAGACGGTGTTGAACGCCTCCATGCCGACCCGGTCCACGACACCGGCGACGAAGTGCCGGCCGTCGGCGTACTGCTGCATCTTCTGCTCCAGCCCGAGCAGCCGGCGCAGCAGGCGGTCGACCGGCCCCACACCCTTGCGGCGCTGCCCGAACCGCCGCCGCAGGGTGCGCACGCTGGGCACGACGTCGGGTCCGACGCCGTCCATGACGAACTCGGCGTGCCCCTCGACCAGGCTCATCACCGCGGTGACCCGGTCGAGCACGGCCTGCTGCGCCGGGTCGGCCACCAGCGCCATGAGCCCGCCGGGGGCGTCGCCGTCGACGGGCTTGCCGCGCACGGCGTCGGAGAGGCTGCCCACCACCTCGCGCAGCCGGTCGCGCAGCACGGCGGGGTCGAGGTCGCTGGCCCGGACGAACTCCTGGACCTGCTTCTCCAGGTAGGTCTGCAGCCAGGGGAAGGCGGTGAACTGCAGCTGGTGGGTGACCTCGTGCAGGCACACCCACATGCGGAAGTCGTGCGGGTCGACGCCCAGCTTCTGCTCGGCCTCGACGATGTTCGGGGCCACCAGCAGCAGCCGACCCCCGGTGCCGAACACCTCGTACTGGCCCAGCACCTTGCTCGAGACGAACGAGAGCACCGCCCCGGCCTGGACGCCGGTGACCCGCCCGCCGACCGCCCGGGCGAGGGCGCCGGGGGTGCTGCCCGTCTTCTCCTGCAGCGCCTCGCTGATCGGGTCGAGCAGGGCGGCCATGCCCGCGGTGTTGGCGTCGACCCAGCCGGGCCGGTCGACCACCGCGGTGACCGGCGTCGGCGCCCCGGCGGCGGGGGTCAGCCCGGTGAGCGCCTCGACGTGGGCCACCGAGGCGGCCGCGCACTCGTGCAGCTCGGCGACGACCGCCGCGGCGTCCGCGCGCGTGGTCGCCGGCCCGGGACGACCCAGCCGGCGAGCCGTGCGCCGTGCCGTCTCCCAGTCCACCAACGAGCTAGCCATGGGGACGAAGGTAACCGCGGGACCGCACCACGGTGCGGGGTCGTGAGGAGTGGGGCCCGGAGGGTCCCGCGACCGAACGACGGACGCGCTCGTCGCCCCCGGGGGACGGCTCCTGGCCGCGGTGCGATCCGGAGGATCGCCATGTGCTCAGCACCCGCAGCTGGCCATGGCCTGGGCGACGGCGTCGAGGGCGGTCTCGGCGGCGGTGACGTCGCCGGGGGTGCCGTCGGCGAGCAGGGCGAAGGCCAGCAGGCGGCCGTCGGCGCTGACGACGAGCCCGGCCAGCGCACTGGTGGTGGACAGCGTGCCGGTCTTGGCGCGCACGGCCCCGGGTGCGGTCGCGGGGTCGGCGTCCCCGCGGTCGGCCAGCGTGCCGGTGTAGCCGGCGATCGGCAGCCCGGACAGCAGCGCACCGGCGGCGGGCAGCGTGCCGTCGGCGGCGGCCTGCAGCACGTCGACGAGCAACCGGGCGGGGATGCGGTCGGCGGCGGACAACCCGCTGCCGTCGGAGAGGGCGAGCCCCGTGGTGGTGAACCCGGCGGCGGTGACGGCCGCGGTGACCGCCGCGGCGGCGCCGGTGAAGCTGGCCTCGCGGCCGGTGGCCAGGGCGACGTGCCGGGCGAGCACCTCGGCGAGCAGGTTGTCCGAGGCGGTGAGCGCCTGCTCGACCAGCCGTTCCACCGGCGCGGACCGCACGCTGCCCAGCACCTGCGCGCCGGCGGGCGCCGTCCCCAGGCCCACCGGGGCGCCGGGCACGCCGAGCGCGGCGGCGAGGGCCCCGCCGGCGTCGGTGCCGGGCTGCCCGCTGCGCTGGGTGGTGCCGGGGGCGACCCGGGCGCCGTCGACGGCGGTGGCGGTGACCGGGGCGGCGTAGGTGGACGGGGCGTCCTCGCTGCCCCAGCCGGGCGCGGTGAGCGGGCCGGTGAACAGGGAGTTGTCCACCACCACTGAGGTGACGGCGGCACCGGCCAGCGCGGCCTGCACCTGCGCGGCGAGGTCGGCCACGGTGGGCGCGCCGGGGTAGCTCTGCGAGGGGGCGGTGGTGGACAGCGTGGGGTCGCCGCCGCCGACCAGCACGACCTCGCCGGGGCTCGCGCCCGCGACGACGGTGGTGGTGAAGGCGGCCTGCGGGCCCAGGGTGGTCAGCGCGGCCAGCCCGGTGAGCAGCTTGGTCGTGGAGGCCGGGGTGCCGGGGTCGGTGGCGTCGGTGTCCAGCAGCACGGTGCCGGTGGCGACGTCGACCACCTCCGCCGAGAGGCCCGTGCCCAGCGCGGGGGCGGCCAGCAGGGACGCCAGCCGGGCCTGCAGCGTGGCCGGGTCGGGCGTCGGGGCGCCCGCGGCGAGGGCGGCGAGCACCGGGCGCGGCTCGGCGAGGTCCGGGAGCACCGCATCGGGGACGGCGACCGCGTCGCTGGGGACGGCGGCCACGGCGTCGGGCGCCGGGTCCTCGCGGGTGGCCAGCAGCACCCCGCCGGCGACCAGCGCGGCGACGACGCAGAGCGCCACGAGCAGCTGCCACAGGCGCCGGCGCCACGGCCTCCGGGGCCGACGGGGCTGCACGGTGACCGTCGGGGCGCTCGCGATGACCCCTCCCCCGAGGCAGGTTGTGGACCCTCGACGTACCACGGCGCCCAGGCGTGGGCCACACTACGTCGGTGCAGTTCGACGTGACGGTAGAGATCCCCAAGGGCCAGCGGAACAAGTACGAGCTGGACCACGCCACTGGACGCATCCGGCTGGACCGGATGTTGTTCACCTCGACGCGGTACCCGGCGGACTACGGGTACATCGAGGCGACCCTGGGTCAGGACGGTGACCCGCTGGACGCACTCGTGCTCCTGGAGGAGCCGACCTTCCCCGGGTGCCTCATCACCTGCCGGGCCATCGGCATGTTCCGGATGACCGACGAGGCCGGTGGCGACGACAAGGTGCTGACCGTGCCGGCCACCGACCCGCGCATGGCCCACCTCAAGGACATCACCGACGTCTCCGAGTTCGACCGGCTGGAGATCCAGCACTTCTTCGAGACCTACAAGGACCTCGAGCCCGGCAAGAGCGTCGAGGGCGCCAACTGGGTCGGGCTGGCCGAGGCCGAGGCCGAGATCAACGCCTCGTTCGAGCGCGCCAAGCAGGCCTCGAACCACCACTGACCCATCCCGCCGGCCTGCGCGGGCCGATCACGCACCTGGACGACGGAGGGGCGCCGCACCGACCGGGTGCGGCGCCCCTCTGCGGTCTCAGACGGTGACGGGGGCGACGAAGGCGGCGTCCAGGGCCGCCTTGGCCTCGGCGTACTCCCGGCCCAGCCGCGCGATCAGCTCGGCGGCGGGCACCACGGCGTCGACCACGCCGATGCCCTGGCCCGAGCCCCAGACGTCGCGCCATGCCTTCGCGCCGCCGTCAGAGCCGAAGCTCATGGCGCTCGGGTCGCTCGTGGGCAGGTCGGTCGGGTCCAGGCCCGCGGCCACGATGGAGCCGGCCAGGTAGTTGCCGTGCACGCCGGTGAACAGGTTGCTGTAGACGATGTCGGACGCGGAGCTGTCCACGACCATCTGCTTGTAGCCCTCGGCGGCCTGCGCCTCGGCGGTGGCCAGGAAGGCGGAGCCGATGTAGGCGAGGTCGGCGCCGGCGGCCTGGGCGGCCAGCACCGAGCTGCCGTGCGCGATGGCCCCGGACAGGGCCAGCGGGCCGTCGAACCAGCGGCGGATCTCCCGCACGAGGGCGAAGGGCGACGTCGTCCCGGCGTGGCCGCCGGCCCCGGCGGCCACCGCGATGAGGCCGTCGGCACCCTTGTCGATCGCCTTGTGCGCGAAGCGGTCGTCGATGACGTCGTGCAGCACGATGCCGCCGTAGGAGTGCACCGCGTCGTAGACGTCCTCGCGGGCGCCCAGCGAGGTGATGACGATCGGCACCTCGTGCTCGACGCAGAGTGCGACGTCGTGCTCGAGGCGGTCGTTGGAGCGGTGCACGATCTGGTTCACCGCGTACGGGGCGACGGTCGCGCCGGTGGCCCGGGCCGCGGCCAGCCGCTCGTCGATCTCGGTGAGCCAGTCGCCCAGCTTCTCGGCCGGGCGGGCGTTGAGGGCCGGGAAGGACCCGACGACGCCGGCGGAGCTCTGGGCGACGACGAGGTCGGGCCCGGACACGATGAACATGGGCGAGGCGATGGCCGGGAGGCTCAGCCGCCCGCGCAGCACGTCGGGGAGGGTCACGCCCGGCAGGCTACACAGTCAGCCCTGACCGCTCGGTGGCCTCCTCGCGCTCGACGGGCAGGTCGGCCATGGCCCGCAGCACCGCCCGCACCCGCGGCACCTCGTGGGTGCGGTGGATGCCGGTGCCGCCCAGCCCGGCGAGCACGGCGAAGAAGCCCTCGGCCGTGCGCACCTCGTCCTCGAAGTAGTTGAACCCGCTGGGCAGCGAGTGGCAGACCGGCACCCCGAGCCGGCGCAGCCGGAAGCTCTGCAGCAGCAGCACCGACTGGTGGCGCACCCGCTCGAGGGGGTCGGCCAGCCGGGCCATCCCGAAGCCGGCCCCCGGGTCGACGCTGATGCCCGCCCGCACCCCGCGGTCGCGGGCGGCGGCCACCCGGGCACCGAGCGCGTCGAACAACGCGGGGTAGGGGTCGCGGTCGACGTCGGCGTCGTCGAGCTCGCGCGGGTTGACCCCGAGCACGTGGCAGATGACCAGGGCGGCGTCGAACTCGGCGGCGAGCTCGAACATCGTGTCGTCGTCGGCGGAGCCGGTCAGGTTCAGCAGCGTCGCGCCGGCGGCCAGGGCGGCCCGGACGACGTCGGGGTGGTAGCTCTCCACCGACACCGCGACGCCGGCCGCCGCCAGCTGCTCGACCACCGGCACGAGGGTGCGGATCTGCTCCTGCGGGCCCACCCGGGCCGCGCCCTCGAACACCGACTCGGCGCCGACGTCCACGACGTCGGCGCCCTGCGCGGCCAGCACGACGCCACGACGGACGGCGGCCTCGACCGAGGGCGCCACGCTCTCGCGGTAGGACGAGTCCTGCGACAGGTTGACCACGCCCATGATCGCCGGCCGGGCGTCGGTGTCCAGCACGCGCTCGCCCAGCCGGAACGGCTCGACCCGGTGGCCGAGGTCCTCGGCGTGCGCGGCCGCCAGCCGGGCCAGCGCGGCGAGGTCGATCACCGGTGGCCGGGCCGGGTGTACCGCGCCATGACGAAGCCCTCGGCGGTGATCAGGTGCACCAGGTCGAACCGGGCGACCTCGTCGGGGCCGTCGGTGCGGGGCGTGGTGGAGGTGCCGGCGAACATCGGCGACAGGGTGATGTCGGCCTCGTCGAGCAGGTCGGCGGCGACGACGGCCTCGAGCAGGCTCGGCCCGCCCTCGCAGACGATGCGGCGCAGCCCGCGGGTCTCCAGCGCGGCCAGCAGCGTCGCGGGCTCCAGGTCCTCGAGCACCGCGACCTCGGCGTGCTCGCGGGCGGTGGCCAGCGCCTCCGGGTCCGGCGAGGGGCCCGTGAGCACGAGCGGGCCGACGGTCGACCCGGCCCAGACCGGGAGGGACCAGGGCAGGTCGAGCGACCCCGAGACGACCGCGATGCGGGGGGCCGGCGCCTGCCCGGCCGCGGCCCGGCGGCCGGCGTCGGCGTCCTTGGCGCGCATGGGCCCGTACTCCTCGGCCCGCAGCGTCCCCGCCCCCACGAGCACGGCGTCGGCCAGCCGGCGGACGGCGTCGAACACCTCGCCGTCGACGCTGGAGGAGATCGAGCCGCTCAGGCCGTCGCGGCCCGCGGCCGCGCCGTCGAGCGTGGTCACCATCATCGCCCGCACCCACCGGCCCTCGTCGGGCCACGGGTACGCGTCGAGCAGGTCGTCCCCCGAGACGGGGCGCGACGGGGCCGGGTGGACCAGATGCATGCCGGCCAACCTAATCGCCGGTCCGCGGCTGCACCCCCAGGTCGGCGAGCAGGCCACGGATGCGGGACCCGATCTCGTCCCGGATCGGGCGGACGGCCTCGACGCCCTTGCCTGCGGGGTCGGCGAGGTCCCAGTCGAGGTAGCGCTTGCCGGGGAAGACGGGGCAGGCGTCGCCGCAACCCATGGTGATGACCACGTCGGAGGCCTGCACGGCCTCGGTGGTGAGCACCCTCGGGGTGGCGGCGGAGATGTCCACGCCCACCTCCGCCATCGCCTGCACGGCGGCCGGGTTGACCTGGTCGCCCGGCAGCGAGCCGGCGGACCGGACCTCGACGGCGTCGCCGGCCAGGTGGGCCAGCCACCCGGCGGCCATCTGGGAGCGGCCGGCGTTGTGCACGCAGACGAACAGGACGCTGGGGGCGGTCACGGTGTCGTGCTCCTCGGGGTGGTCGGGACGGTGGGGTCGCCGGGGAACCAGCGGCGGGCGGCCCGGAGCGAGACGTAGACGAGCGCGACGAGGACGGGCACCTCGATGAGGGGTCCGACGACGCCGGCCAGTGCTTGTCCCGAGGTCACGCCGAAGGTGCCGATGGCGACCGCGATGGCGAGCTCGAAGTTGTTGCCGGCGGCGGTGAAGGCCAGCGTGGCGGTCTTCGCGTAGCCCAGGCGCAGCCGCATGCCGAGCAGGAACGACCCGCCGAACATGAGGGCGAAGTAGGCGAGCAGGGGGACGGCGATGCGGACGACGTCCCAGGGCTGGGAAGTGATCGCCCCGCCCTGCAGCGCGAAGAGCATGACGATCGTGAACAGCAGGCCGTAGAGGGCGAGCGGCCCGATCCTGGGCAGGAACCGGCCCTCGTACCAGTCCCGGCCGCGCGTGCGCTCACCGATCGTGCGGGTGGCGAACCCGGCCACGAGCGGGATGCCGAGGAACACCAGCACCGAGACGACGATGGCCCAGACGCTGAACTCCGCCGAGGTGGTGGACAGGCCCAGCCAGCCGGGCAGCACCTGCAGGTAGAACCAGCCCAGGGCGGCGAAGGCCAGGATCTGGAAGACCGAGTTGATCGCGACCAGGACCGCGGCGGCCTCGCGGTCACCGCAGGACAGGTCGTTCCAGATCAGGACCATCGCGATGCAGCGGGCCAGCCCCACGATGACCAGACCGGTGCGGTACTCGGGCAGGTCGGGCAGCAGCAGCCACGCCAGGGCGAACATCAGCGCCGGGCCGAGCACCCAGTTCAGGCCGAGGGAGGCCAGCAGCAGTCTGCGGTCGCCAGTGACGCGATCGAGCTCGGAGTAGCGGACCTTCGCCAGCACCGGGTACATCATCAGCAGCAGCCCGATGGCGATCGGCAGGCTGACGTCGCCGACGGTGACCGCTTCGAGCGCGGTGTCCAGGCCCGGGACGAAGCGGCCCAGCAGCAGGCCGAGGGCCATGGCCGCGACGATCCAGACCGGGAGGAACCGGTCCAGGGTGGACAGCCGGGCCAGCACCGGGGTGTCCACGTCGGTGCCGGGTCGGACGGTCTCGGAGACGGGGTCGCTCACGAGGCTGTCCCCGCAGGCTTCGTGGCGGCGACGACCGCCCCGTGCAGGCCGTCGGCGACCTCGTGGGTGAAGGTCACGCTGGCGTCGACGAACCCGGCGGCGGTCAGCCCGGTCAGGTACTCCGAGCGCGAGAGGGCGCCGGCGATGCAGCCGACGTAGGAGCCGCGCTCGGCGCGCTGCTCGGGGGTGACGTGGTCCTCGGCGACGACGTCGGAGATCCCGATCCGGCCGCCGGGGGCCAGCACGCGGAAGGTCTCGGCGAGCACGGCGGGCTTGTCGGTGGACAGGTTGACCACGCAGTTGGAGATCACCACGTCGACCGCGGCGTCGGGCAGCGGGAGCTCCTCGATGGTGCCTGCCAGGAACTCCACGTTCCTCGCCCCGGCCCGCGCGGCGTTGGCCCGGGCCAGGTCGAGCATCTCGGCCGTCATGTCCACGCCGTAGGCGAAACCGGTCGGGCCGACCCGGCGGGCGGACAGCAGCACGTCGATGCCACCGCCGGACCCCAGGTCGAGCACCCGCTCCCCCGGTCGCAGGTCGGCCACCACCAGCGGGTTGCCGCAGCCCAGCGACGCCAGGACTGCCTCGGCGGGCAGCTGCGCGCTGGTCCCGGCGTCGTAGAGGGCGGCGCCGAACCGGTCGTCGACCTCGAGGGCGTCCACCGCAGGGGCACAGCACCCCTCGGTGTCGGCACCGGTGACCGACCGGGCCGCGGCGGCGTAGCGCGCCCGGACCTCCTCGCGCAGGTCGTCGCTGGGCATGGCCCCTCCATCCATTGATGACTGTCGATGGGCGACTGTGCCGGACACATCGATGTGCGTCAATATCGACAGTCATCGATGTCTGCGGCACAATCGGCCCATGCCGACGGCCCTGCACCCCACCGCCGAGGCGCAGGCCTGCTGTGCACCGCTGGTCGCCGCGCCCATCAGCGCGCAGGACGCCGAGGCGCTGGCCCGCACGCTCAAGGCCCTCGCCGATCCCACCCGGTTGCGGCTGCTGTCCCTGGTCGCCGCCCACGAGGGCGGGGAAGCCTGCGTCTGCGACCTGACCGACCCGGTCGGGCTGTCCCAGCCGACGGTGTCCCACCACCTCAAGGTGCTCGTCGACGCCGGCCTGCTGACCCGCGACAAGCGCGGTGTGTGGGCCTACTACGCCGTCGTCCCCGGCGCCCTCGACGCGGTGGCGGCTGTGCTGGACACCCAGCTGCGGCGGTGAGGCCGCCGACCGGTGGTGCGGGTGGAGTGGAGCCGCCTGTCGGAATCGAACCGACGACCTTCTCATTACGAGTGAGATGCTCTACCGACTGAGCTAAGGCGGCGTGGTGCCTCGGAGAGCCTACGCGACGGCGGTCCCGCTGCCGGGCGCCACCCCGGGGCTCAGCCGGGGAGCCGGAGGGCCACGCACATGGCCTCGACCGCGATCTGCGGCTTGACCGCCTGCTCGAGCGCCGTGCGGGCCGCCAGCACCGCATCGATGCGGCGCAGTGCACCCTCGGCGCCGACCTTGCGGGCAAGGTCGAGGGTGTCCTGCGCCCGGTCGGGGTGGTTGAGGTGCGGCACCCGCGCCATGTCGCCCCGCACGGTCGCGATGACCAGTGCGTCGCGGTAGATGCCGGCCAGGTCGACCAGCGCGCGGTCGAGGGTGTCGCGCCCGATGCGGGTGGCCCGCGACTTCTGCTGCTTCTCCAGCTCCTTGAGCTGGCCGGCCCCGCGGGAGGCCGCGGCCACGCCCGGACCGCGGGCGCCCACGCCGAGCGAGGCCTTGACCGCCTCGGTCTCCTTCGCGTCGACCGCCGCGGTCGCCGCCGTGGACTCCGCCGCCGCGGTGCCCACCAGTGCGTCGGCGGCGCCCAGGCAGGCGGCCAGGCTGGTGAGCGCGAGCGGGACGTCGAGCACCGCCTTGCGGGAGGCCCGGGCGTCGTCGTCGCGGGCCAGCCGGCGGGCACGACCGATGTGCCCGCCCGATGCCGACGCCGACCACGCGGCCAGCGTCGGGTCGATGCCGTCGCGGCGGACCAGCACCTCGGTGATCGCCTCGGTCGAGGGCGTGCGCAGGGCGACCACCCGGCACCGCGACCGGATGGTCACCGAGACGTCGTCGGGGTGCAGCGAGGGCGCGCACAGCAGGAAGACGGTGCGCGGCGGTGGTTCCTCCAGCATCTTGAGCAGCGCGTTGGCGGCCTGCTCGGTCATGCGGTCGGCGTCCTCGACCACCACGACCTGGAACCGGCCCTGCGACGGGGCCCGGCCGGCCAGGCCGATGACCCCGCGCATCTCCTTCACGCCGATGGACAGCCCCTCGGGCACCACTAGCCGGACGTCGGCGTGCGTGCCGGCGAGCACGGTGCGGCAGGCGTGGCAGGTGCCGTCGCCGCCGTCGGGGCACTGCAGCGCCGCGGCGAAGGCCCGGGCGGCGACGGACCGACCCGACCCGGGCGGCCCGGTGAACAACCAGGCGTGGGTCATGGAGCCCGGCTGCGCGACGGCCTGCTGCAGCTCGGCGACCGCGGCCGGCTGGCCGACCACGTCGCGCCAGACGCCGTCGGGCACAGCGGTCACCAGCCCGCCCCCAGCAGGACGGCGACCCGGTCGCGCACGGCGGCGGCGAGGGCGTCGGGGGTGCCGGTGGCGTCGAGCACCAGGTACCGGCCGGGCTCGGCGGCGGCCAGCGCGCGGAAGGTGGCCCGGACCCGCTCGTGGAAGTCGACCGACTCGGCCTCCAGCCGGTCGGCGGCGGCGCGGCCGCGGGCCCGGGCGAGTCCGGTCTCGGGCGGGAGGTCGAGCAGGACCGTGAGGTCGGGCTGCAGGCCCTCGGTGGCCCAGTGCGAGATGGATCGGATGTCGGACTCGGCGAACGACCGGCCGGCGCCCTGGTAGGCCAGCGAGCTGTCGACGAACCGGTCGGTGAGCACCACCTGGCCGGCCGCGAGGGCGGGGCGGACCACCTCGTGCACGTGCTGGGCGCGGTCGGCGGCGTACAGCAGCGCCTCGGCCCGTGCGGACAGACCGGTGTTGGCCGGGTCGAGCACGATCGAGCGGACCGTCGTGCCCAGCGCGGTGGCGCCCGGCTCGCGGGTGGTGCGCACGGAGTGGCCGCCGTCGGTGAGCGAGGCGGCCAGGCGGGCGACCTGGGTGGACTTGCCGGCGCCCTCGCCGCCCTCGAACGCGATGAACACCCCCGGGCCGGCCACGCGGTCACGGTACCGGCGGGCACCGACAGGCCCGCCCGGCGTCGACAGCCGGCGGCCGAGCGCTCAGCGCGGGGTCAGCCGGTAGGCGTGGGTCAGGTACGGCAGGTCCAGCACGTCCCGGTCCGCGGATCCCGGGTGGGTGTCCACGGTGCGGCGCAGCCCCGCGAGGAAGCGGTGCCGCTCGTCGTCGGCCATGACCGCCACGTAGCTGCGGGTGGCGAAGCTGGCCACCACCTCATCCGGGCTCAGCTGCTGGGCCACGGCCGACTCGTGCACCGCCACGTCGGCGGGCAGCGCGGCCGCGAACGCGTCGACGACCCCCTGGTCGGCCTCGTGCCCGCGGGCCTCGTCCTCGATGTCGCCCTCCAGGGCGCGCAGCCACGGCACGCGCAGGTCGCGGGTGTTCCAGACGAACCCCACCACCCCACCGGGGCGCAGCACCCGGCGCAGTTCGGTCGCCGTCGCGGCCGGGTCGAACCAGTGGGCGGCCTGCCCGGCGACCACGGCGTCCACGCTGGTGTCGGGCAGCGGCAGCGACTCGGCCCCGCCCACCGCCGCGGTCACCTGCGGGTGCCGGGCGGTGAGCTCGGCGAGCATGTCGGCGGACGGGTCGACGGCGAGGACCTCGTGACCGGCAGCCAGCAGCTGCTCGGTGAGCTTGCCCGTGCCGGCGCCCAGGTCGAGCACCCGCCGCGGCTGCCCGCCGAGGAGGAACGCGACGACGTCGGCGGGGTAGTCCGGGCGCAGCAGCGCGTAGTCCCGGGCCACCGAGCCGAACGAGCGGCGGCGGGTGTCCCAGGTCCGCTGGTCGAGCTCACCGGTCATGGTCGCCTCCTCCCCCCGGTCGGCCGTCCCCGCCTCAGCTGCCGGCGGGCACCGCACCCTCGCCGGCCGTCGTCCGCTTCGCGGCGGTGGTCTTCTTCGCGGCAGTGGTCCCGGCGGCGGTCGACGTGGCCGTCCCGGTCGCGGTGGTCTTCTTCGCCGCGGTCTTCGTGGCCGTGGTCTTCGTGGCCGTGGTCTTCTTCGCCGTCGTCTTCTTGGCCGCGGTCGTCTTCTTGGCCGTGGTCTTCTTCGCGGCGGCCTTCTTGGTGGCCTTCTTCTTCACCGGCGCGCGCTCGCGGCGGTCGGCCAGCAGCTCGGCCGCCCGCTCGAGGGTGATGGTCAGCGGGTCGTCACCCTTGCGCAGGCTGGCGTTGGACTCGCCGTCGGTGACGTAGGGCCCGAACCGGCCCTCGCGCACGGTGACCAGGCCGTTGGTGACCGGGTCGGGGCCCAGCTCGGCCAGCGGCGGCTTGGCCGCGGCCCGGCCACGCTGCTTGGGCTGGGCGAAGATGGCCAGCGCCTCGTCGAGGGTGGTGGTGAAGAGCTTCTCCTCGCTGTCGATCGAGCGGGAGTCGGTGCCCTTCTTGAGGTAGGGCCCATAGCGGCCGTTGAGCGCCTGGATCTCCTCGCCGTCCTCGGCCTTGCCGACCGTGCGCGGCAACGACAGCAGCTTGAGGGCGTCGTCGAGGGTCACCGTCTCGGGCTGCATGGTCTTGAACAGACTGCCCGTGCGCGGGGACTCCTTGCTGCCCTCGGGCACGAGGGTCGTGACGTACGGGCCGTACCGGCCGGCCTTGACCACGACCGTGTGGCCGCTCTCGGGGTCGGTGCCCAGCTCGCGGTCACCCGACGGCGCCTCCAGCAGCTCGCGCACCTTCTCGCTGGTCAGCTCGTCGGGGGCGATGTCGTCGGCGATCGAGACGCGGGCGCCCTCCTCACCGCCGGCCTGCAGGTAGGGGCCGTAGCGCCCCACCCGCACGACCACGGGCTCCCCGGCCGGGCCGGTGGCCTTCAGCGGGATCGAGTTGACCCCGCGGGCGTCGATCTCCTCGAGCCGCTGACCGACGACCTGCTTGAGGCCGCCCGAGGCCGCGATGCCGCCGGCGTGGCCGCCCTCGCCGCCGAAGTAGAACTCGGTGAGCCAGTCGACCCGGCGCAGCGTGCCGCCTGCGATCTCGTCGAGCTCGCCCTCGAGCGAGGCGGTGAAGTCGTAGTCGACCAGCGCGGTGAAGTGCTGCTCGAGCAGGTTGACCACCGCGAACGCGATGAACGTGGGCACCAGGGCGGAGCCCTTCTTCCACACGTACCCGCGGTCCTGGATGGTCTGCATGATCGAGGCGTAGGTGGACGGACGGCCGATGCCGAGCTCCTCGAGGGCCTTGGTCAGGCTGGGCTCGGTGTAGCGGGCCGGCGGGCTGGTGGTGTGGCCCTTGGGGTCGAGCTTCGAGGTGTCGAGCACCTGGCCGCGCTCGACGCGGGGCAGCCGGCGCTCGGAGTCGTCGGCCTCGGCGTCGTCGCCGGTGGCGCCCTCGTCCTTGCCCTCGACGTAGGCGCGCAGGAAGCCCGGGAAGGTGATGGTGCGACCCGAGGCGGAGAACTCAGCGACCTCGTCGGTGGAGGAGCGCCCGGCCAGCCGGATGGTGACCGTCTGCCCCACGGCGTCGGCCATCTGGGAGGCGACCGTGCGCTGCCAGATCAGCTCGTAGAGCCGGAACTCCTCGCGGGCCAGCTGGCCCGCGAGCTGGCCGGGGGTGCGGAAGGAGTCACCGGCGGGGCGGATGGCCTCGTGGGCCTCCTGTGCACCCTTGGACTTCTTCGAGTAGTGCCGCGCCTCGGCGGGGACGAACGCGTCGCCGTAGAGCTCGCGGGCCTGGGTGCGGGCGGCCCGCAGCGCCGTCTCCGACAGGTTCGTCGAGTCGGTGCGCATGTAGGTGATGTGGCCGTTCTCGTACAGCCGCTGGGCCGTGCGCATGACCTGCTGGGAGGACCAGCCGAACTTGCGCCCGGCCTCCTGCTGCAGCGTCGAGGTGGTGAACGGGGCGTACGGGCGGCGGGTGTACCGCTTCTCGTCGACCCGGGTGACGGTGACCTGGGCGCCCTCGAGCCGGGCGGCCAGCCCACGGGCCCCGGCCTCGTCGAGGTGCACCACGTTGCTGGCGACCGCGCCGGTGTCGGCGTCGAAGTCGCGACCGGTGGCGATGCGGCTGTCGTCGAGCGCCACGAGGTTGGCGGTGAGGTGGCGCGGCTCGCCCTCGTCGGCGGCGTCGGCCACCGCGACGTCGAAGGTGCCGGTCAGGCTCCAGTAGTCGGCGGCGGTGAACCGCATGCGCGCACGCTCGCGCTCGACCACGATGCGGGTGGCCACCGACTGCACGCGCCCGGCCGAGAGCTTGGGCAGCACCTTCTTCCAGAGCACCGGCGAGACCTCGTAGCCGTAGAGCCGGTCGAGGATGCGGCGGGTCTCCTGGGCGTCGACCAGCGCGGTGTCCAGCTCGCGGGGGCTGGCGACGGCGCGGGCGATGGCCTCGGGGGTGATCTCGTGGAACACCATGCGGCGGACCGGCACGTTCGGCTTCAGGGTGTCGACCAGGTGCCAGGCGATGGCTTCGCCCTCGCGGTCCTCATCGGTGGCGAGGTAGACCTCGGAGGCGTCCTTGACCAGCTGCTTGAGGCGGGTCACCTGCTGCTTGCGGTCGGGGCTGATCACGTACAGCGGGGCGAACCCGTTGTCGACGTCGACACCCAGCCGCGCCCAGCTCTCGCCCTTGTGGGCGGCGGGGACGTCGGCGGCGTTGCGGGGCAGGTCGCGGATGTGGCCGACGCTGGCCTCGACGACGTACTGGTCGCCCAGGTACCCGGCGATGGTCTTGGCCTTCGACGGGGACTCCACGATGACCAACGGCTTGCCACCCCGGGCCGCCGCGGTGCGCTTGCGCGGCGGGGTCGCGGCACCGCCGGCGGCGGTGTCGGTGGGGCTCTTCGTGGTCTTGGTGGGCAACGGGACTCCTGTCGGTGCTGATCGCTCACGCCGGGTCGGCGGTGCGGCGCAGGCCCTCGGCGGACGCCACGGTAGGCCACCGCGACGGGCCGGGCCGCGCCGCCAGTGCTCGCCGGGCGCGGCGACGGCGCCCCTCACTCCCCCTCCCGGGTCCCGGCGACCACCTCGGCGAGCGCCTGCGCGCTGGGGAACCACGGGCTGTAGTACTCGGTGTGCAGCTGCACCGGCGTGGTCGGCAGCGGCACGTCGCCGAAGCCGGGGTCCGACGGGCCGGGGCCGAAGCGCCCGAGGTAGGAGACGGGGTCGAAGGGGGTCCACGCCCCGTACACCTCGGGGGCCTCCATGCCGGCGGCGTCGTCGACCGGCACACCGGGGCTGCCCAGCAGGGCCACCGCGTCGGCGGCCAGCGGTCCGTCGGCCCGGGCGGCGTACCCGGCGACCACCGTGCCGTAGCTGTGCGCCAGCACCGTGGTGCGCGGCGGCGGGGGCCCACCCGCGGCAGCCCCGGCCGCCCGGGCGGCGGACAGCCCGTCGAGGGTCCGGTCCAGGGCCACCCCGCCGGCCCGCGCCTCGCGGGAGGAGGCGACGGTGAAGGCGTTCGGTGTGCTGTACCCCAGCCAGACCAGGGTGGCGACGGCGAGACCCGGTGCCGACGCGGCGGCCAGGTCGCCGATCGAGGTGGCGTCCCGGACCAGACCGGGGAGGTCGGTGGGCGTGGTCGCCATGCCGGGGACGAGGACCCCGACGGCCTCGGCGGTGTCGAGGTCGCCGACCGACAGCGCCACGAGCTCGCGGGTGGGGTCGAAGCGCAGCAGCTGGGACGTCGTGGTGCCCAGCGCCGCGAGCCGGTCGGCGGTCTGGACGGCGACGTCGTACCCGGCCCGACCGGGGTGGGCCAGGGCGTCCTCCAGCAGCAGCCGGTTGGCCCGGTCGCGCGCCCAGGCCGGCAGGCCGTCGAGCGCCCCCACGCCGGCCGGGTCGGCGGCCACGGCCGCGTCCCGCTGAGCCGGGGTCAGCCCCTCCCACCAGGACGCCGCCCGGGCCGGCGGCGCGGTGGGCACCGGCGGCGGGGGGCCCAGCGCGGCGGCCGCGGCCGCCACCCCCGCGAACCCGACGCCGGGACCGGCCGGCTGCAGCGGCACCAGCGGGTCGCCGGCGGCCCGAGCCGCAGCGAGGACGGCCGCGGCCGCCGTCAGCGCGGTGCGGGCGTGGCCCTCGGCCCGCACCGCGGCCCGCTCCCGGTCGGCGACGGCCAGCAGTTGGTCCTCGGCCATGCCGGGTGCGGCGATCGGGGGCACCGCACCCGAGTCCGTCAGCTCCACCGGCCCACCTGCCGCCGAGGCCCGGGCGGCCGCCACCTCGTCCTGCGCCGTGACCGCCTGCACCACGACGGCGTCGAGCTGCTCGGCGCTGCCGGCGAGGGCGTGCCGCACCTGCTCGGCGACCGCCGCCAGCTCGACCAGGGCGGTGGCCGCGACGTCGGCGGCCGGCCCCGACCACAGGTCCGCCGCCCGCAGCGCGCCGCGCACGCCGTCCAACCGGGCCTGCCACCCGGCCAGGCGCCCGGGCACCTCGCCGAGGGCGGCCACCGCCCCCTGCAGCGCAGGGACGTCCCAGGCCTCCACGGCGGCCAGCCCGACCATCACCGGGCGACCGCGGCGTGCGGCGCGGCGCCCATGCGCTGGGTCAGCAGGCCGTCGAGCGCGCGGTAGGAGGCGATCGCCTGTTCCAGGCCCGTGGCCACCACCTGGGCGCGGTTCGCGAGCACCTCCACCGACCCGGCCCACGCGGCGCCGGCCGCGGCCAGCTCGTCGGCCGCCGGGCCGGTCAGCGCCTGACCCAGCCGGGTGCCCTCGGCGCGGGTGGTGCCGCCGTCGACGGCCACCTCGGCGCCGAGGTCGGTCAGCTGCGCGGCCAGCGCCTGCACGGCGTCCAGCTGCATGGTCACGGTGTCGGGCACGGCGTCTCCTCCGGGCGGCCGGGCCCCCACCGGGCCCGCACGACCGCAGGGTCGCCCGGGGCACCGACGGCGTGGGCGCCGTCGTCCACACCCGGGGTCACCGTCCACAGAACCGCCGCCCACCTGGCGGGTTGCCCCGAGGTGTGACAGTGGAGGGGTGACGTCCGCCGCCGCGCCGCTGCCCCGGGACCTCCCGGGCGACGAGCTGCTGGCGGGGCTGCTCACCGGGGTGCCCGACGAGGACTCCCCCGTCACGCACGTGCACCGGCTGCCGGTGCGGCAGGCCGCGCACGGCGCCTGGCCCGCCTGGACGCCCCCGCAGCTGCGGGACCAGCTGGTGGCCCGGGGTGTGCGCGAGCCGTGGGCCCACCAGGTGGCGGCCGCCGAGCTCGCGCACGCCGGCCAGCACGTGGTGGTCGCCACCGGCACCGCGTCCGGGAAGTCGCTGGCCTACCAGCTGCCGGCGCTGGCCGCGCTCGCCGACGACCCGCGCGCCTGCGTGCTGTACCTGGCGCCGACGAAGGCACTGGCCCGCGACCAGCTGGCGGCGGTGGCCGGGCTGGCCGCCCCCGACGTGCGACCGGCGGCCTACGACGGCGACACCCCGCAGGAGGAGCGCGAGTGGGTGCGCCGGCACGCCCGGTGGATCGTGACCAACCCGGACATGGTCCACCGCGGGATCCTGCCGGCCCACCAGCGCTGGGCCTCGACCCTGCGCCGGGTGGCCTACGTCGTGGTCGACGAGTGCCACGCCTACCGCGGGGTGTTCGGCTCGCACGTGGGCCACGTGCTGCGCCGGCTGCGGCGAATCTGCCACCGCTACGGCGCCGACCCGGTGTTCGTGCTGGCCTCGGCGACGGTGGCCGACCCGGCGCTGGCCGCGAGCCGCCTGGTCGGGGCGCCGGTCACCGCGGTCACCGAGGACGGCTCGCCACGACCGGGGGCCACCTTCGCGCTGTGGGAGCCCCCGCTGACCGAGCGCACCGGCGAGCAGGGCGCCCCGCTGCGACGCTCCGCCGCCGCCGACGCCGCCGGGCTCCTCGCCGACCTCGTGCAGCAGGGCGCCCGCACGCTGGCGTTCGTCCGGTCGCGCCGGTCGGCGGAGTCGGTGGCCGACCAGGCGCGCCGCATCCTGCTCGACCGCGGGCGGGGTGACCTGGCCCGCCGGGTCGACTCCTACCGCGGCGGCTACCTGCCCGAGGAGCGGCGTGAGCTCGAGCGGGCGCTGTCGGCCGGCGAGCTGCTCGGCGTGGCCACCACCAACGCCCTCGAGCTCGGCATCGACATCGCCGGCCTGGATGCCGTCCTGCTGGCCGGGTACCCGGGCACGTTGGCCTCGCTCTGGCAGCAGGCCGGCCGCGCCGGGCGGGCGCAGCGGGAGTCGCTGGTGGTCTTCGTGGCCCGCGACGACCCGCTGGACCACTACCTGGCCCACCACCCGCAGGCGGTGTTCGGGCGGTCGGTCGAGGCCACCGTCACCGACCCGTCGAACCCCTACGTGCTGGGCCCGCAGCTGTGCTGCGCCGCCGCCGAGCTGCCGCTGACCGAGGAGGACCTGCCCGACTTCGGTGGCGACGTCGCTCGCGAGGCACTCGACCGGCTGGTCGCCGACGGGCAACTGCGCCGCCGGCCCACCGGCTGGTACTGGGCCGGCCGCGGGCGCCCGGACGTCGACATCCGCGGCTCGGGCGCCGAGCCGGTGTCGATCGTCGAGGGCGCGACCGGCCGCCTGCTGGGCACCGTGGACGGCGACGCCGCGCACTCCGCGGTGCACACCGGCGCGCTGTACGTGCACCGCGGCGAGACCTACGTGGTCGACGAGCTCGACGTCGAGGACGCCTGCGCCGCCGTCCACCCCGAGACACCCGAGTGGACGACGGTCGCCCGCGACGTCACCGACCTGTCGATCGTCGACGTCGCCACCACCCGGCGGCTGGGCACCGTCACCGCGCACACCGGCACGGTCGACGTCACCAACCAGGTGGTCGCCTACCAGCGCCGGCGGCTGGGCACCGGCGAGGTGCTTGCGGAGTTCCCGCTCGACCTCCCGGCCCGCCAGCTGCGCACCCGCGCGGTGTGGCTGACCCTCGACGAGCGGGCGCTGCAGCGGGCCGAGCTCTCCGACCGCGAGCTGCCCGGGTCGCTGCACGCGGCCGAGCACGCCGCCATCGGGATCCTGCCGCTGCTGGCCACCTGCGACCGCTGGGACCTCGGCGGTGTCTCCACCGCCCTGCACCCGGACACCGGCGCCGCGACGATCGTGGTCTACGACGGTCACCCGGGCGGGGCCGGCTTCGCCGAGCGTGGGCACGCGGTGCTGCGCCGCTGGCTCACCGCGACCCGGGCGACGGTGGCCACCTGCGAGTGCGAGCGCGGCTGCCCCTCGTGCGTGCAGTCGCCCAAGTGCGGCAACGGCAACGACCCGCTGGACAAGGCCGGCGCCGTGCGGGTGCTCGACGTCGTGCTCGACGAGCTGGCCGCCGCCGGGGACGTCGCCGACCCCGTCGAGGACCCGGTGGGGACCGAGCCGGACCCGCGGGGCCTCGGGGGCGCCTTCGCGCAGGCCCGGGGCGGGACGTCGGCCGCCCGCTCGCGGGCGCTGCGCCGGCGGGCCCAGCTGGGTGCCGCTCCCCCGCCGCGCGCGCTGCGCCGGCGTCCCGAGCCGAGCGAGGCCGACCCACCGCCCCCGGACGACGACCCGTTCGCCGAGCCACCCGAGGACGACCTCGTCTTCTGAGGCATGCGCTCACGGGGCGGCGCCCCACGGCACCGGCCCCGCCCGCGCCCGCCCCGTCGCCGCCAGCAGGCCGAGCGGGCCCAGCTGCACCGGCACGGACACCTCGACGGCCACGACCGAACCCGGTGCCACCGTGCAGCCGACCAGCTCGGCCCCGTTGGCCACCGCGATGGCGGTACCGGTGGCGCAGGCGCCGGGATCGCCCCGCACCGCCCGCACCGCCACGGCCAGGGCGGCGAGGTCGGCGGCGGCCCCGGCCCGGTGCCGGGCGACGACCGCCGCGCCGACCAGCACCGATGCGGCACCGAGCAGGGCCAGCAACCCGGCCAGCGCCACCGTCCAGACCGTGGCCGACCCGCGCTCGCCGTCCCCGCCTCCGTCGCCTCCTCCCCGGCCACTTCCGCGGTCGTCTCCCCTGCTGCCTCCGCCGGGGGATGCCCGGGGCGGTGACCGGTCACCCCGCAGGCATCCGGTCACGGCGTGCGGTGACCGGATGCCCCCACGCCGACCACCTGGCCGCCCGTGGCTCACCCCGCACCGTCCCCGAGCCCCGCGCCGTCCCCGAGCCCCGCGCCGTTCCCGAGCCCCGTGCCGTCCTCCCGCAGGGCGGTGGCCGACGCCGACACGGTGAGGGCCAGCGGCACCGGGCCGAGGGGCTGCACCCGGGCCGACACGGTCACCGTGACCCGGTCACCGGTGGCCGCGACGACCACTGCCGCGCCCTCGGGGCCGGCCCGGCCGGCCAGGTCGTCGACCACCGCCGCCGGTTCACCCCGCGCCGCGGCCCGGGCGCCCTCGCGTGCGGCGTCCACGCACCGCAGCTGGGCGCCGACCAGCACGACGGCGGCCACCGCGCCGGCGAGCACCAGCAGCAGCACGGGCAGGACGACGGCGGTCTCGGCGGTCACCATCCCCCGCTCGTCCCGCTGCCGGCCCCAGGACGGCCGGCCCCACCGTGCGGTCACCGTCAGGCCAGCGTGGCCAGCGCCCGGGCCACCAGGGCACCCAGGCCGGCGACGACCGAGTCCCCGGTGACCACCTGGTAGAGCACCGCGGCGAAGGCGCACGCCGCCACCGTCCCGACCGCGTACTCCGCAGTGCTCATCCCGGCCTCGGGGTCGGCCGTCAACCTCTCCAGCACCCTGCGCATGTCCTGCCTCCTCCTCCGGCCCGCGCGTCGGGCCACACCCCGACCCTGCTGCCGGCACGGCGTCGCCGGAGCCCCGTCGACCGATCTGTGGACAGCACCCCCCGGTGTGGACGGCGGGGAGCACGATCGCCGCGGATGTGCTCATCCCAGGACGTCGGCGGCGATGCCGAGCACCAGCGGGACGACGCCCAGGCACAGGAACGCCGGCAGGAAGCACAGCCCCAGCGGCGCCAGCACCCACACCCCGGCCCGCTGCACGGCGGCGGCGGTGGCCGTGCGCTGCGCAGCCCGCAGGTCGCCGGCCAGCGCGTGCAGGGCGGGCACCACCGACGACCCGGACTCCCCCGCCCGCACGACCACCCGGGCCAGGGCGGCAGCGTCGGTCGGAGCACGGTGCCAGGCCGTGCGCGGCGCGGCACCGAGCTGCAGCTGCCGGGCCACGGCGACGAGGGCGTCCCCGAGCGGGCCGCCGACCGCCGCGCCCACGGCCCCGACCCCGGCGCCGACCGGGGTGCCCGCGGCGAGGCAGACCGCCAGCAGGTCGCACACCAGCGGCAGGTCCGAGCGCACGCGGGCGCCCTCGTCCGGGCCGGTGGCCGCGCTGCGTCGGGCCCACCGCTCGACCGCGACCGCGATGCCCACCGCGAGCAGCGCCGTCCCCGGTCCGAGGCCGCCCACGGCGAGGACGGCGGCCCCGGCCAGGGCGGCCAGGCCCCAGCGCCGCCCCGCGCCGGCCGGCTCCGGCGGCTGGGCCACCCGGCGCTGCGCCACCAGCCGTGCCAGCGGGCCAGGCGCCGGTGGCCACACCAGCAGGGCCGCGGCCAGCAGCAGGACGGCCGCGGTCACGACCGGGCCGCCCGCTCGGCCAGCCGCCCCGACCAGACCAGACCTGCGACCTCGAGCCCCACCCCGACCACGAGCAGCACCGCGCCCGCCGGGGTGGTGGTCAGCACCCGCCACGGGTCGGCGCCGATGCCTGCGCCCATGAGCAGGCCGAGCACCGGCAGCCCGGCGAGCACGGTCGCCGAGGCCCGTGGCCCGGACAGGGCCGCACCCAGCTCGGCACGGGTGCGCAGCCCCGCGCGCAGGTCGTCCTCCGCGGCAGTGACGACCGCGGCCAGCGAGCACCCGGTGCGCGCCGACACCGACGCCGCGGCGACCACCCGGCCCAGCGCGGCACGGGCGGGCTCGGGGAGCCCGTCGGCGACGGACCCGCCGGCCAGCGCCGGCCCCAGGGACGCCGCGGCCGCGGGGTGCGGGCAGCCGGCGACCGCGCTGCCGGTCGCGTCGGGCAGGGTGCGGCCGGCTCGCAGCTCGGCGGCCAGCACGCCCAGCGCCTCGGCGAGTGCACCGACCTGGGCCAGCGCATCCCGGGCCCGGCTGCGGGCGCGCCACGACCGCACCCCCACCCCGGCCACCACGACGGCGAGCACCGCGACCACGGGCGTGCTCAGGACCGCGGCCACCGCCCCGGCCGCGACCGGCACGGCGGCACCGGGCACGAGCGGGGCCCGCTGCCCCCGGGAGGCCCGACGCAGGCGCGTCACCGGCGACACCCGCGGCCAGCACAGCGCGGCCGCGGTCAGGCACAGCAGCGCCGCGCTCACGTCGTCCCGAGGACGTCGTGCAGCTCGCCCGCCGCCGGGGCCGGGCCGCCGTCGGACCGCCAGCCGGGCACGACCTGCACCAGGCCCGCCGCCGAGTCCCCCGCCCGCCGCACCAGGCCGAGCTCGTGCACCTGGCGGCCCGCCGGGGTGCGCCGCAGGTGCACCACGACCGACAGCGCGGCCGCGGCCTGGCTGTGCACGGCGGCCCGGTCGAGGCCGGCGGCCACCCCCAGCGCCTCCAGCCGCGCCGGGACGTCGACCACCCGGTTGACGTGCAGGGTCCCGCAGCCGCCGTCGTGCCCGGTGTTGAGCGCGGCGAGCAGGTCGACGACCTCGGCGCCGCGCACCTCGCCGACCACGAGCCGGTCCGGCCGCATCCGGAGGGCCTGCCGCACGAGGTCGCGCAGGTCGACCGCGCCGACGCCCTCGACGTTGGCCGGGCGGGTGAGCAGCCGGACGACGTGCGGGTGGGCCGGGTCGAGCTCGGCGGCGTCCTCGCAGAGCAGCAGCCGCTCGGCCGGGTCCGCGGTGCCCAGCAGGGCCGAGAGCAGGGTGGTCTTGCCCGTGCCGGTGCCGCCGGTGACCAGGAAGGCCACCCGCCGGCGGACGAGTGCGGTCAGCAGTTCGGGGGCCCGGCCGGGGAGGGCACCGGCGGCGACCAGGTCGGGCAGCCCCAGCCGGGCCCGGCGCAGCACCCGCAGCGAGAGGCAGGTGCCGCTGCCCGAGACCGGGGGCAGGACGGCGTGCAGGCGGGTGCCGTCGGGCAGCCCGACGTCTGCCCAGGGCGCGGCGTCGTCGAGGCGGCGCCCGGCGGACCCGGCCAGCCGGACGGCGAGCCGCCGCACCGCGTCGTCGTCGGCGAACCGGACGTCGGCGCGCTCGAGCCCGGCGCCCCGGTCGACCCAGACCTGGTCGGGCCCGACCACCAGGACGTCGGTGGTGCCCGGTGCCCGCAGCAGAGGTTCGAGCACGCCGGCCCCGGACAGCTCGTCGACCGCGGCCCGGACGGCGGTGAGGACGTCGCCGTCGCCGAGCAGCCCCCCGCTCTCCTGGCGCACCAGCGCCGCCACCGTCGCCTGGTCGGGGCGACCGGGCCCACCGACCAGCCGGGCGCGCACCCGGTCGACCAGCGGGTCAGGCACGGGTGGGCACCCGGCCGCCCAGCCGGGGCAGCAGCTTGCGGGTGACCTGGCCCAGCGGGGTGCGGGCACCCACCTGGGGCGGCTCGCCGCGTTCGCCCCGGGCCAGGGCGGAGCGGTCGTGGGCCAGCTCGGCGACCACCGGCCGACCCAGAGCCGTGGCCACCTCCTCGGCCCCGACCCCGCCGGGCGCGGTGCGCGCCACCACCGCCGCACGGCCCCATACCGACCCGGTGAGCAACGCGCCGGCGGCGGCCAGCGCCCGCACCCGGCCGGGCACCAGCAGCACCGCCAGGTCGGCCTCGACCAGCAGCGGTTCGACCTCGACCGGGCCGCCCCCGCGCGGGACGTCGACGACCACCGGGTGCCCGGCGGCACGGGCGGCCTCGACCACGGCCAGCAGCGCCTCCGGCGGCACGGGCGCGGCCACCTCGCGGGAGGAGGCGAGCACGTGCACCCCGTGCGCCTCGGGCAGCGAGGCGACCACGGCGGCGCCGTCCACCCGTCCGCGCAGGCCGGCGAGGTCGGGCCAGCGCAGCCCGTCGGCCCACTCGGCGCCGAGCACGAGGTCCACACCGCCGGCAGACGGGTCGGCGTCGACGAGCACCGCGCTCCGCTCGCCGCGCACGGTGAGCGCCAGCGCCGTGGCCAGGGTGCTCGCCCCGGCGCCCCCGCAGACGCCGGAGACCACCACGAGCGCCCCGGGCTCGACCGGGTCGCGCACGGCGCGGGCGGCCCGCTCGACGAGCCAGCCCTCGTCGCGGGGCAGCACGACCACCCGCTCGGCGCCCACGGCGAGGGCCGCCTCGAACCCCTCGCCGGTGAGCTCGGTGCGGCTGGCCACCAGCACCCCCGGGCGCCGCGGCAGGTCCCGCACGGCGGCGACGCCGAGCAGGTCGGCACCGAGCACCACCAGCGGGGCGGTGCGGTGCGCCCGGCGCAGCGCGGAACCGCCGTGGGTGAGCTCGGGGATGGTGCCGGCCGCGGCCAGCAGGTGCAGCAGGTCGTCGACCAGGGCCTCGTCGGCGCTGACCACCAGGGGGTGTTCGTCCACGCAGGCAGTCAGCACCCTGCCGGGGCCCGGCGGGAGCCCTGCGGCGGATCTGTGGACAACCCCTCCGGGTGTGGACGACGGCGCGCCGGGCGTCGGTCGGTCGTGCTGCCCTTAGCCTCGTGCCCCATGAGCCGCGACGAGCCCCGCAGTGCGGTGTTCTTCGACCTGGACAAGACCGTCATCGCCAAGTCCAGCACCCTGGCCTTCGGCCGGCCGTTCTTCGAGGGCGGCCTGATCAACCGGCGCGCGGTGCTCAAGAGCGCCTACGCGCAGTTCGTGTTCTCCCTGGCCGGTGCCGACGCGGTGCAGATGGAGCGCATGCGCGCCCAGATCACCGCGATGTGCACCGGGTGGAGCGTCGACACGGTGCACGAGATCGTGCGGGAGACCCTGCACACCATCGTCGACCCGCTGGTCTACGCCGAGGCGGTGGACCTCATCGAGGCGCACCGGGCGGCCGGCCGCGAGGTGGTCATCGTCTCCAGCAGCGGTGCCGAGATGGTCGAGCCGATCGGCGAGATGCTGGGCGTCGACCGGGTGGTCGCCACCCGCATGGTCGTGGTCGAGGGCCGCTACACCGGCGAGATCGAGTTCTACGCCTACGGCGAGGGCAAGGCCCAGGCCATGCGCGAGGTCGCCGCCGAGCGGGGCTACGACCTGGCCGACTGCCACGCCTACTCCGACTCGATCACCGACGTCCCGATGCTCATGGCCGTCGGGCACCCCACCGCCGTCAACCCCGACCGGGGCCTGCGCAGGGCGGCGACCGACCACGGCTGGCCGGTGCTGGAGTTCCGCCGTCCGGTGGCCCTGAGCTCGCGCTCGGTGCAGCGCGGCCAGGTGGTCACCGGCGCCGCGGTGGGCGTGGGCGCCGCCGTCGCCGGGCTGGCCTGGTACGTGCGTCGCCGGGCGCTGGGCACGGCCCGCGGGGCCTGATGTCCGTCCCGCTCCGGCACCGCGACCTGCTCGCCCCGCTGTGGCGGGTGGTGGTGGCCTTCCGGCTGGTCTCCTGGGTGCTCGCCGTGGCCGGCTGGTTCCGCGAGCGCGACGACTACCCCGGGATGGTCGCGCCGCTGGCGGTGCTGGCCGCCATGGGCATCTGGACCGGCGTGGTCACCGTCGCCCACAGCCGTGCCGCCGGGCGGCGCACCCGCATGACCCTGCTCGACCTCGGTGTCACCGTGCTGCTGCTGGCCGCCACGGTCACCACCCAGCCCGAGGGCGCCTTCGGCCAGGGCGCACCCATCGTGACCTCGATCTGGGTGGCCGGGCCGGCCCTGGCCATGGCGTTGGCCCGCGGGCGCGGCGGTGGGCTGGCCGGGGCGCTGGTGGTGTGGGCCGCCGTCACGTTCCTGCGCGGGTACGTCGGCGACCGCGAGGTCTTCAACCTGACTCTGCTGGTGCTCGTCTCGGTGCTGCTCGGCTACGCCGCGACCATCACCCGGGCCGCCGAGCTGGCCCTGCGGGAAGCCGCCGCTGCGCAGGCCGCGTCGGCCGAGCGCGAGCGACTGGGCCGCGCGGTGCACGACGGCGTGCTCCAGGTGCTGGCCGCCGTCCGGCGCCGGGGCGTCGACCCCGAGCTGACCCGGCTGGCCGCCGAGCAGGAGGTCGCCCTCCGAGGCCTGCTCACCACCGGGCCCGAGGTGGCCGTGGGCACCGCCGACCTGGGGACGGCGCTGCGGCTGCTGGCCACCCCCGACGTCGAGGTCGCGGGCCCCGCCGAACCCGTCGAGCTGCCGGCGCAGACCACCGCCGAGCTCACCGCCGCGGTGCGCGAGGCCCTGGCCAACACCGCCGAGCACGCCCCTGGCGCCCGGTCGTGGGTCTCGCTCGAGCCGGCCGACGACGAGGTGGTCGTGGTGGTGCGCGACGACGGCCCCGGCATCCCCGACGGCCGGCTCTCCGCCGCGGTCGACGAGGGCCACCACGGCGTGCGCTCCTCGATCTGCGGCAGGCTGGCCGACCTGGGCGGCACCGCCGACCTGCACACCGGCCCGGGCCAGGGCACCGAGTGGGAGCTCACGATCCCGAGGGGGACCGATCGATGACGACGGTGATGGTGGTCGACGACCACCCGATGTGGCGCGAGGCCGTGGAGCGCGACCTGGTGGCCCGCGGCTTCGAGGTGGTCGCCACGGCGGGCGACGCCGGTTCCGCGGTGCGCCGGGCCCAGGCCGTGCGCCCCGACGTGGTGGTGATGGACCTCCAGCTCGGTGAGACCTCCGGGGTCGACGCCACCCGCGACGTCGTCGCCGCGCTGCCGACCACCCGGGTGCTGGTGCTGTCGGCCAGTGCCGAGCAGGCCGACGTCCTCGAGGCGGTCAAGGCCGGCGCCTCGGGCTACCTGGTGAAGTCGGCGTCGGCCGACGAGCTGGCCGACGCGGTGACCCGCACGGCCGCCGGCGACGCCGTGTTCTCCGCCGGGCTGGCCGGGCTGCTGCTGGGTGAGTACCGGCGCCTGCAGTCAGGACCGGACGACGGCGCCCCCCGGCTGACCGAGCGCGAGACCGAGGTGCTGAAGCTGGTCAGCCGCGGGCTGTCGGCCAAGGCGATCGCCGAGCGGCTGGTGCTGAGCCACCGCACCGTGGAGAACCACGTGCAGAACACCCTGCGCAAGCTGCAGCTGCACAACCGGGTGGAGCTGACCCGGTACGCGATCGAGCACGGGCTCACCGACCCCGACTCTGCATGACCATGCGTCAGCGTGCATAATCTCTGATCGTGTCCAAGGTCCTCACGTCCCTCCCCGTCGGCGAACGCGTCGGCATCGCCTTCTCCGGTGGTCTCGACACCTCCGTGGCGGTCGCCTGGATGCGCGACAAGGGCGCGGTGCCCTGCACGTACACCGCCGACATCGGCCAGTACGACGAGACCGACATCGGCTCGATCCCCGGCCGCGCGGCCCAGTACGGCGCCGAGCTCTCGCGACTGGTCGACTGCCGCGCCGCCCTCGTCGAGGAGGGCCTGGCCGCACTGACCTGCGGTGCCTTCCACATCCGCTCGGGCGGGCGGGCCTACTTCAACACCACTCCCCTGGGCCGTGCGGTCACCGGCACCCTGCTGGTGCGCGCCATGCTCGAGGACGGCGTCGGCATCTGGGGCGACGGCTCGACGTTCAAGGGCAACGACATCGAGCGCTTCTACCGGTACGGCCTGCTGGCCAACCCTGAGCTGCGCATCTACAAGCCGTGGCTGGACGCCCAGTTCGTCACCGAGCTCGGTGGCCGCAAGGAGATGAGCGAGTGGCTGGTCGCCCACGACCTGCCCTACCGCGACTCGACCGAGAAGGCCTACTCCACCGACGCCAACATCTGGGGCGCCACCCACGAGGCCAAGTCGCTGGAGCACCTGGACACCGGCATCGAGATCGTGCAGCCGATCATGGGCGTGCGGTTCTGGGACCCGTCGGTGGAGATCGAGACCGAGGACGTCACGATCGGCTTCGAGCGGGGCCGGCCGGTCAGCATCGACGGCCAGCGCTTCGACTCCGACGTCGACCTGGTGCTGGCCGCCAACGCCATCGGCGGGCGGCACGGGCTGGGCATGAGCGACCAGATCGAGAACCGCATCATCGAGGCCAAGAGCCGCGGCATCTACGAGGCGCCCGGCATGGCCCTGCTCCACATCGCCTACGAGCGGCTGGTCAACGCCATCCACAACGAGGACACCCTCGAGACCTACCACCGCGAGGGCCGCCGCCTGGGCCGGCTCATGTACGAGGGCCGCTGGCTGGACCCGCAGGGCCTCATGCTGCGCGAGTCGCTGCAGCGCTGGGTCGGCGCCGCCGTCACCGGCCAGGTCACCGTGCGGCTGCGCCGGGGCGAGGACTGGTCGCTGCTGGACACCCAGGGCCCCTCGTTCAGCTACCACCCCGACAAGCTGTCGATGGAGCGCACGACGGACTCGGCGTTCGGCCCGGTCGACCGCATCGGCCAGCTGACCATGCGCAACCTGGACATCGCCGACTCCCGGGCCAAGCTCGAGCAGTACGCCGCCATCGGCATGCTGGGCTCGCACGCCGACCTGGTGGGCGACCTCGAGGCCGGCGGCGCGGAGGCCATCGCGTCGCGGGGCGAGGCCTCCGAGGAGGACCAGATGCTCGACCGCGCCGCCATGGAGGTCGGCACCGACTGACGACGGACCCCGTCGGATACTGCTGCCGTGGACTGGTGGCAGGTCGTGCTCGGGGTGCTCGCCGGCGTGCTGGTGGTCTACGTCGTCCTGCTGGGACTGCTGTGGGCCTACGCGCGCCGGCACCCGGACACGGTCTCGGCCCGCGAGGCGCTGCGGCTGCTGCCCGACGTCGTCCGACTGGTGAAGCGCCTGGCCGGTGACGGTTCCCTGCCCCGCGGCGTGCGGATCAGGCTCGGCCTGCTGCTGGTCTACCTCGCCTCGCCGCTGGACCTCGTGCCCGACGTCGTCCCGGTGATCGGGTACGCCGACGACGCCGTGGTCGTGGCGCTGGTGCTGCGCTCGGTGGTGCGGGCCGCCGGTCCCGGTGCGCTCGACCGGCACTGGCCCGGCAGCCCGACCGGCCTCGAGCTGGTGCGCCGGCTGGCCGGGGTCAGCGCCGCAGGGCCTGCCTGAGCCTGCCCAGCACCGGCGCCGCACCGTCCTTGGCCCGCCCGAGCAGCGGACCGGCCTCGCTGCGGGCCCGCTCCAGCAGGGGCCCGGCCTCCTCCTTGGCCCGCTCCACCAGCGTGGGGACGGCGGCCTGCGGTGTGAACGCCCGGGCGGCCGCGGTCAGGGCGGCCACCTCGTCGGGCGCCAGCTCGAGGTCGGCGGCAGCGGCGTTGAACTCCAGCTGCTCGACGCTCGAGGCACCCGGGATCGCCACGGTGCGCGGCTGGGCGAGCAGCCAGGCCAGCGCCGCCTGCGCGGGGGCGACGTCGTGGGCGTCGGCGACCTCGCGCAGCACCGAGAGCAGCGGCTCGACGCGGCGCAGGTTCTCCGTGCCGAACAGCTTGTTCATCGCCCGCACCCCGCCCGGGCGGTGGTCCACGCCGTACTTCCCGCCGAGCAGCCCCTGGGCGAGCGGGCTGTAGGCGATGACCAGGCGGTCGTGCGCGTCGGCGAAGGGCACCAGGTCCTCCAGCGGGCCGGCGGCGGCGAGGGAGAACTCGACCTGGTTGCTGATGACCGGGCGGCCCAACGCCTCGTCGGCCAGCTGCCAGCGCTCGAGGCTGTAGTTCGAGACGCCCACGGCACCGATGCGGCCCTCGTCGAGCAGGGCGCCCATGCCCTTCATGGTCACGGTGTCCGGGACGACGGGGTTGGGCTGGTGCACCTGGTACAGCGGGATCCGCCGCACACCGAGGCGCTGCGCACTGCCCTGCCACGCCTTGCGCACCAGCTTCGGGAAGGGCGCGACGGGCAGCACCTTCGACGTCAGGACGACGTCGTCGCGGTCGTCGGCCAACGCCGCGCCGAGGATCCGCTCGCTCTTCCCGGGTCCGTACACCTCGGCGGTGTCGAACAGGGTGATGCCCAGCTCGAGGGCACGCCGCACGATGGCCGTGGCACCGGCGTCGGCGTAGTCGTCGCCGTAGCCCCATTCCCGCGACCCGAACTGCCAGGTGCCCAGCCCGATCCGCGAGACGGGACCGAGGCCATCGACGTCGAGTGAACGCATGCCCTCCCCCTGCCCACGTCGCCGACTGCTCACCCCTCCGGTTCCACCGAGTGCGGAAGCGCGGGCGCGGCGAGCGCTAGCCGCGGAGGAGGGACTCGCAGATGGCGAGGCCCTCGACGGCGCCGAGCTCGGTCGCGCGGGCGCAGTGGGCCAGCCAGCCGGCCACGCCCTCCGCCGTCCCGCTGCGGTAGCCCGCCAGCGCCGCGGCGTAGGCATCGGCGCCCAGCTCGGCGAAGCCCACCTCGGGCACCGAGACGGCCTTGGGGTCCAGGCCGCGGGCGATGCCGGTGAGCCGGCCGGCGGCGCGGGCCACCACCCCGCTGCCGGCGACGAACGGCTCGACTGCGGCCAGCTCGCCGTGCACCACCGCGGCGATGAGCACCGCAGGGGCCGACGTCGCACCGGTGACCAGCGAGAAGACCCCACCCAGCCGGGCGCCCGCGTGCGCGGCGGGGCGGCCGAGGTCGGCGGGGGCCACGAGGTCGGCGGCGGCGAGCACGTGCATGCGGGCCAGCACCTGGCCGGGCGCCCGGTCCCAGGTCTCGACCATCGAGCCCAGCGCCACCGACACGCGCAGCGCCCCCTGCAGCGTGGGCTCGCTGACGTCGCCGGAGCGCACCTGGGCCAGCGGGACGTCGACGCCCTCCAGCGACGCCGAGGCACGGGCCCCGCGCAGCGCGGACTCCGAGCTCACCCCGGCGGACTCGCGGCGCAGCACCTTGTGGCCGAGCAGCCGGTCGACCGCGGTGCGGGCGGCATCGGCCGCGTCGCGCACGCCGGGCAGGTCGAGCAGGGGGGCCAGCGGGTCCGGGCCGGTGGGCCGGGTCGTCCGCGGGGCGCCGCGGCGGGCGCCCAGGGCCGCGGCGCCGGGGCCGTCCGTCGGGGGCCGCATCGGGATCGTCACCCGCTGACGGTAACCAGGCCCCTAGGCTCCTCCGTGATGACCACGCTCCTGCTCGTCCGCCACGGACAGAGCACCTGGAACGCCGCCGGCCTCATGCAGGGGCAGACGGCGCACGTGCCGTTGACCGAGCTGGGCCACGAGCAGGCCCGCGGAGCCGCCACCGAGCTCGCCCAGCTGCACCCCGGCGCGATGGTGGCCAGCGACCTGCACCGCGCCGTCCAGACCGCCGAGCACTGCATGGCCGCCACCGGGCGCCGCTTCACCACCACGCCCGCGCTGCGGGAGCAGGGCTACGGGGTGCTGGAGGGCCGGCCCTCGCGCGAGCTGTGGGACGTCGTCGACTGGACCGACGTCCACTGGTCGGCCGAGGGCGGCGAGTCGCTGGCCCAGCTGCACGCCCGCGTGGCCGACTACCTGGGCCAGCTGCAGGCGCGGCCGCCGGCCGAGGTGGTCGCGCTGGTCACCCACGGCGACACCATCCGGGCGGCGCAGGCCGTGGTCGCCGGCGACGGGCCCGAGGCGATGCCGCACACGACCCCGCACAACGGCTCGATCACCCGGCTCGAGCTGTGAGCCGCACGCTGGTGCTCGGCGGCTCGCGGTCGGGCAAGTCCGCGCACGCCGAGTCCCTGCTCGAGGGGCACCCCGACGTCACCTACCTGGCCACCAGCGACCCCCGCCCGGACGACGCCGAGTGGCAGGAACGCATCGCCGCCCACCGTGCCCGCCGGCCGGCGACCTGGACGACGAAGGAGACGACCAACCCCGGCGAGCTCGTGCTGCCGGGCACCTACCTGGTCGACTCGGTGACCACCTGGGTCACCGCGATGATGGACGCCAGCGGGGTCTGGGACGGCGGTCAGCGCGCTCGTGACCGGCTTGCGCGGCGCGTCGACGAGCTGCTCGAGGCGTGGGTGATGACCCCGGCCCACGTGGTGGCGGTCAGCGACGAGGTGGGGCTCGGCGTGGTGCCGGAGACGGCCTCCGGGCGCATGTTCCGCGACGCCCTCGGCACGGTGAACCAGCGCCTGGCGGCCACGGCCGACGAGGTGTGGTTCGTCGTCGCCGGGCTGCCCCAGCGCCTGCGGTGAGGGCTGCCTTCGCCTGGCTGACCGTCGCCCGGGTGCCCGGCAACCCGTCGCCGCGCGGCGTGCTGCCGTGGGCGCCCCTGGTCGGTCTGGTGCTCGGCGACCTGGCGTCGCTGACCGGCTGGCTGGGCGCCCGGTACGCATCGCCCCTGGTCGGCGCGGTGCTGGCGGTGGCCATGCTCGCCTGGCTGACCCGTGGGCTGCACCTGGACGGGCTGGCCGACACCGCCGACGGACTGGGTCCCCTGCGCGGGCGCGAGCGGGCGCTGGAGGTGATGCGGGCCGGTGACGTCGGGCCGTTCGGCGTCGCCACCCTGGTGCTGACCCTGCTGCTCCAGGTCGCCTGCCTGGCCTCGCTGCTCACCGTCGACGGCGGCTGGCTGGCGCTGTGGACCGCGGTCGTCGCCGCCCGGGTGGCGATGGCGCGCTGCGGCCTGCCCGGGGTGCCGGTGGCCGCGGGCTCGTCGTTGGCCGCCGCCGTGGCGGGCACGGTGTCCCGCGTCTGGCTGGTGGGCTGCGCCGCGGTCGCCGTCCTGTGCGTGGTGGCCACGGCGTGGTGGCTGGGCGACCTCGGCCAGGGCGCACGGCTCGTCGCGGCCGGGGCGCTCGGGCTGGCCGCGGGCGAGGTGCTGCACCGCCGCGCCCGGGCCCGGCTGGGCGGGGTGAACGGCGACGTCATGGGCGCAGCCGGCGAGGTCACCGCGACCGCCACGCTGCTCGCCGCGCTGGTGCTGGTCGGCTGGTGACCGCCCGGTTCGACGACCTGGTGGCCGGGACGGCGTGGCTGTTCCCGGCGCCCGCCGGGGTGGTCGTGGCCCGCACGGTCGCGCAGGTGCAGCCCGCGCTGCGGGAGGTCGAGGCAGCGGTCGCGGACGGGGCGTGGGCGCACGGCTTCCTGTCCTACGAGGCGGCGCCGGGGCTGGACCCGTCGCTCGCCGTCCGCGCACCCGAGGACGGCGACCCGCCGCTGGTCTGGTTCGCGCTGTCCGAGCGCCCCACCGCCGCCCCCGCGCTCGCCGACGGGGAGTCCACCGGCCCGTGGGTGCTCGACCGCACGGACGACGAGCACGCCCGGGCCGTGGCGCAGGTGCGGGCGCTGATCGCCGCCGGTGAGACCTACCAGGTGAACCTCACCGACCGGCTGCGCGCGCCCTGCGCCGACCCGGCCGCGCTCCACGCCGGCCTCGTGCGCGCCCAGCGCTGCGCGTACGGGGCACTGGTCGACACCGGCACGCACGTGGTCGCCTCAGCCAGCCCCGAGCTGTTCCTCGAGTGGTCCGGACGCCGGGTGCGCACCCGCCCGATGAAGGGGACGGCGGCGCGCGGCCGGACGACGGCCGAGGACGACGCGGCGGTGGCGCAGCTGCGCGCCAGCCCCAAGGAACGGGCCGAGAACCTGATGATCGTCGACCTGCTGCGCAACGACCTGGGCCGCGTGGCCGAGGTCGGCGGCGTCGAGGTGACCGAGCTGTTCACGGCCGAGCGGTACCCGACGGTGTGGCAGCTGGTCAGCGAGGTGCAGGCGACGCTGCGCCCCGACGTCGGCCTGGTCGAGCTGCTGGCGGCGACCTTCCCGTGCGGGTCGGTGACCGGGGCGCCCAAGGCCGCGGCGATGCGGGCGATCGCCGAGCTGGAGGCGTCGCCCCGCGGGGTCTACTGCGGGGCGGTGGGCTGGTTGGCGCCGCCCGGGGAGCCGGTGTCGGGGCGCTTGTCGGTCGCGATCCGGACGGCGGTGGTCGCGGGTGGGCAGGCGGTCTACGGCGCGGGCGGGGGCATCACCTGGAGCTCCGACGCCGCCGCCGAGCGCCGCGAGCTGCGCGCCAAGGCCGCGGTGCTGACCGCGCCGACCGGCGGGTTCGAGCTGCTGGAGACCCTGGGCCACACCGCGGCCGGCGGGTTCACCCACCTGCCCGAGCACCTGGCCCGGCTGGCCGACTCGGCGGCGTACTGCGGCTTCGCCTGCGACCCGGTGGCGGTGCTGGCCGCGCTCGAGCAGGCCGTCGCGGGGCGGAGGTCGAGCCGGGTGCGGCTGACGCTGGACCGCGCGGGCCGGGTCACGGTCACCGTCACCGACCCGCCGGCGGCGACCGGCCCGGTGCGGTTGGCCGTGGACACGGTGCCGGTCGACGCCGCCAGCCCGTGGCTGCAGCACAAGACCACCCGCCGCGGCGTCTACACCGCCGCGGCCGCCCGCCACCCGGACGCCGACGACGTCGTGCTGGTGAACGAGCGCGGCGAGGTCACCGAGACCACGATCGCCACCCTCTGCGCGCGGCTCGACGGCGACTGGTGGACCCCGCCGACGACGTCGGGCTGCCTGCCCGGCACCGCCCGCGCCCGGCTGCTGACCGACGGCGCACTGGCCGAGCGGGTGCTGACCGTCGCCGACCTGCACGCCGCCGACGAACTGGCGGTGGTCAGCTCGCTGCGGGGGTGGCGCTCCGCCGTCCTCCTCCCCGGCCCGGGGGTGGCCCGACGTCCCTGACGGTCTGTACACCGCCCATCAGCCGGCCACCGTCGGGGATGTCCGGCCACCCCGGCACGGGGTCAGCTGACGGAGACGAGGTCCACGACGAAGACGAGGGTGGCGCCGCCGGGGATGGGACCCTGGCCGCGGTCGCCGTAGCCGAGGTCGCTGGGGATCGTGATCGCCCGGCGTCCGCCGACGGCCATGCCCGCCACGCCCTGGTCGAAGCCCTCGATCACCTGGCCACCGCCCACGGTGAACGGGAGCGTCTCGTCGGCGCCGCGCTGCCACGAGGCGTCGAAGACCTCGCCCGTGTCGTAGAAGGCACCTACGTACTTGACCTCGACCTGCGACCCCGACTCGGCGACCGGCCCGTCGCCGACCACCACGTCGGCGACCACGAGGGTGCACGGCGGCGGGGTCTGCGCGGCCGGCACCTCCGGTTCGGCCGACAGGTCGTCGGTGATCGACGGCGGGGCCTGCTCGGTGGCCGCGGCCGGCCCCTGGCAGGTGGTGGTGGCGACCGCTCCGCCGGACGCCGTTCCCCCGACGGTGGGCGACGGGGTGGAGGACCCGCAGCCGGCCACCAGCAGGGCGGCGGCGGGCAGGGCGAGCAGGGCGGTGCGGCGGCGGGTCACGAGGTCCTCTCGGCGGGGGTGCGGGGTCCGGCTCCGGCGCCGGATTCGAGGTCGCCCTCGGTCTCCAGGTAGGCCTGCTGCAGCTGGGCCAGGATCTCCGGGTCGGGCTCGGCCCACAGCTTCCGGTCGACGGCCTCGAGCAGCCGCTCGGCGATGCCGTGCAGGGCCCAGGGGTTGGACTCCTCCAGGAACGCGCGGTTCTCCGGGTCGAGCACGTAGCTCTGGGTCAGCTTCTCGTACATCCAGTCGGCGACGACGCCGGTGGTGGCGTCGTAGCCGAACAGGTAGTCGACGGTCGCGGCCATCTCGAAGGCGCCCTTGTAGCCGTGCCGGCGCATCGCGGCGATCCACTTCGGGTTGACCACGCGGGCGCGGAACACCCGGGAGGTCTCCTCGACCAACGAGCGGGTGCGCACGTGCTCGGGCCGGGTGGAGTCACCGATGTAGGCCTTGGGCGAGGCGCCGGTCAACGCGCGGACGGTGGCGACCATGCCGCCGTGGTACTGGAAGTAGTCGTCGGAGTCGGCGATGTCGTGCTCGCGTGTGTCGATGTTCTTCGCCGCGACCGCGATCCGCCGGTAGGAGCTCTCCATGTCCGGGCGGGCCGAGACGCCGTCGAGGTCGCGGCCGTAGGCGTAGCCGCCCCACACCGCGTAGACCTCGGCCAGGTCGGCGTCGGTGCGCCAGTCGCGGCTGTCGATCAGCGACAGCAGGCCCGCCCCGTAGGCGCCGGGCTTGGAGCCGAACACCCGGGTGGTGGCCCGGCGGCGGTCACCGTGGTCGGCGACGTCGGCGTCGACGTGCTTGCGCACGTAGTTGTCCTCGGGCGACTCGTCGAGGCCCGCGACCAGGGTGACGGCGTCGTCGAGCATGGTCACCACGTGCGGGAACGCGTCGCGGAAGAACCCCGAGATGCGGACGACGACGTCGATGCGCGGGCGCTCGAGCTCGGCCAGCGGGATCGGCTCCAGCTCCTTCACCCGGCGGGAGGCCTCGTCCCACACCGGCCGGACGCCGAGCAGCGCCAGCACCTGGGCGACGTCGTCCCCGCTGGTGCGCATCGCTGAGGTGCCCCAGACCGAGAGCCCCACCGACGCGGGCCACGAACCCTCCTCGTTCCGGTAGCGCTCCAGCAGCCCGTCGGCCAGGCCCTGCCCGGTCTCCCACGCCAGCCGGGACGGCACCGCGCGCGGGTCGACGGAGTAGAAGTTGCGCCCGGTCGGCAGCACGTTGACCAGCCCGCGCAGCGGCGAGCCCGAGGGCCCGGCCGGCACGTAGCCGCCGTCGAGGGCGTGCAGCGTCAGGTCGATCTCGTCGGTGGTGCGGGCCAGCCGCGGCACCAGCTCGTCGACGGCGAAGTGCAGCACCCGCTCGACCTCGGCGTGCCGGTCCCCCAGCACCTCGACGACGACCGGCTCGACGGCGGAGGTCACCCAGCCGGCGTCCTCCAGGCCCTGCACGAGCGCCAGCGCACGGGCCTCGACCTCGTCGGTCTCGTGCAGCCCGGCCGAGCCGTCCTCCACCAGGCCCAGCGCCTCGCGCAGGCCGGGCATCGCGACCGCGCCGCCCCAGATCTGCCGGGCGCGCAAGATCGCCAGCACCAGGCCGACCCGGGCGTCACCCTCGGGCGGGGAGCCGAACACGTGCAGGCCGTCGCGGATCTGGGAGTCCTTGATGGCGCACAGCCAGCCGTCGACGTGCAGGATCATCTCGTCGAACTCGGCGTCGTGCGGCCGGTCGTCCAGCCCCAGGTCGTGGTCCATCTTGGCGGCCTGGATGAGCGTCCAGATCTGCTGGCGGATCGCCGGCAGCTTCGGCGGGTCCATCGCGGCGATGTTGGCGTGCTCGTCGAGCAGCTGCTCCAGCCGCGCGATGTCGCCGTAGGAGTCGGCGCGGGCCATCGGCGGCACCATGTGGTCGACCAGCACGGCGTGCGCGCGGCGCTTGGCCTGCGAGCCCTCGCCGGGGTCGTTGACCAGGAACGGGTAGACCACCGGCAGGTCGCCGAGTGCGGCGTCGGGCGCGCAGGACGCCGACAGGCCCACCGTCTTGCCGGGCATCCACTCGAGGTTGCCGTGCTTGCCCACGTGCACCAGCGCGTGCGCGCCGAACTCCGAGCGCAGCCAGTGGTAGGCGGCGAGGTAGTGGTGCGAGGGCGGCAGGTCGGGGTCGTGGTAGATCGCGATGGGGTTCTCGCCGAAGCCGCGCGGCGGCTGCACCATCACCACGACGTTGCCGGCCCGCAGCGCGGCGAACACGATGCAGTCGTCGGTGGGGTCGACGAACAGCTGCCCCGGCGGCGGGCCCCAGTGCTCGACCATCCGGTCGGTCAGCTCGGTGGGCAGGGTGTCGAACCACTCGCGGTAGGCCGCGGCCGGGATGCGCACCGGGTTGCCGGAGAGCTGCTCGGCGGTCAGCCAGTCGGGGTCCTGGCCGCCGGCCTCGATGAGCGCGTGCACCAGCGCGTCGCCGTCCAGCTCGGCCACACCGGGCAGCGAGCCGGGGCCGTCGAAGGGGCCGATGTCGTAGCCCTGCCCGGCCATCGCGGCCAGCAGCCGGACGACGGAGGCCGGGGTGTCCAGGCCGACGGCGTTGCCGATCCGGGCGTGCTTGGTCGGGTAGGCCGACAGCATCACCACGACCTTGCGCTCGGCGGGCGGGGTGTGCCGCAGCCGGGCGTGCGCCACGGCGATGCCGGCGACGCGGGCGGCCCGCTCGGGGTCGGGCACGTAGGAGGTCAAGCCGTCGCGGTCGACCTCCTTGAAGGAGAACGGCACGGTGATGATCCGGCCGTCGAACTCGGGGATGGCGACCTGGTTGCCGACGTCGAGCGGGGAGAGGCCGTCGTCGTTGCCCGCCCAGGTCTCGCGGTCGCTGCCGAGCACCAGGCCCTGGATCACCGGGATGTCCAGGCGGGCCAGCTCGCCGACGTCCCAGGCGCCGTCGTCCCCACCGGCCTGGGCGGTGGCCGGGCGCGAACCGCCGGCCGCCAGCACGGTGACGACCATGGCGTCGACGGTGCGCAGCACGTCGAGCATCGCCGGGTCCAGCGAGCGCAGCGACGCGCAGTAGACCGGCACCGGCACGCCGCCGGCGGTCTCGACCGCGGTGCAGAGGGTGTCGACGAAGGCGGTGTTGCCGGCCAGGTGGTGCGCCCGGTAGTACAGGACGGCGACCCGCGGCCCGGTCGCGGAGGACGCCCGGTCGACGACGCCCCAGTCCGGCGCGACGGCCGGCTTCTCGAAGCCCTCGCCGTCCAGCAGCACGGTGTCGGCGAGGAAGCGGTGCAGCTGCACGATGTTCTCCGGCCCGCCCTGGGCCAGGTAGGCGTGCGACTCGGTGGCCACGCCCATCGGGACCGTCGACAGGCCCATGAGCTCGGCGTCGGGCAGCTGCTCGCCGCCCAGCACGACCACCGGGACGCCGAGCTCCAGCAGCGGCGTGACCATGTCCTCGTACTTGCGCCGCGAGCCGAGGATGCGGAAGACCACGAGATCGGTGCCGCGGGCGAACTCGACGAGGTCGCCGACCCGGTAGGGGTTGCCCAGCTTCCACTCGGAGTCGCTCGTGCGGGCGGCCAGCAGGTCGGTGTCGGACGTCGAGAGCAGCGTGAAGGTGCGCACCGTGAGCCTTCCCCCGGGTCCGCGCCCGGAGTTCGTCGGACACGGCAGCCGGCGTGTCTGGCTGGTCCCCCGGGGAGGGGACTCACAGTGGCGGGACCGCGCCGGGTTCGCACCGGCTTCCACCGCACTGCCGTGGTTCGGCGCCGACGCTACCCGGAGGTCGCCGGCAGCTCGGGGACGGCGGTCGGCCCGGCCTCGCGCGGGCGGGGGACGTCCTCGGGGTGGGCGCGCAGGGCCAGCAGCGCGACGTCGTCGTCCGGGCGGGCCGGGAGCGTGCCCAGCACCCGGTCGCACAGCTCGTCGAGCGGCACACCGCCCTGCACCAGCCGGCCGACGGTGGCGACCAGGCGGGCGATGCCCATGTCGAGGTCCTCACCACGCCGCTCGACCAGGCCGTCGGTGTAGAGCAGCAGCGTGGCGCCCGGCGCCAGGTCGACGACGTGGTCGTGCCGCGGATGGGTCGGGTCGACCCCGAGCAGCAGGTCGCGCTGGTCGAGCAGGCTGACCCGGCCCGCGGGGTCGACCAGCAGCGGCGGCGGGTGGCCGGCGTTCGACCAGCGCAGCACCCGCCGACCGGTCCCGTCGGGGGGCTGCTCCACCCGGGCCACCAGCACCGTGGCCAGGCTGCGCACGTCGAGCCCGGTCACCGCCCGGTCGAGCACGGCCAGAACCTCGGCCGGGGTGCCGCCGGAGGCCCAGGCGATGCCGCGCAGCAGGTTGCGCAGCTGGGCCATCGTGGCCGCGGCCTCGCCGTCGTGGCCGGTGACGTCGCCGATGACCAGGTGCGTGCTGCCGTCGGGGCCGAGGAAGGCGTCGTACCAGTCACCGCCCACCTGCGCCTCGGCCGCGGCAGGCACGTAGCGGGGCACCACGTGCAGGTGGTCGGGCTCGGGCGGGGCGGTGAGCAGCGAGCGCTGCAGCGTCTCGGCGAGCCGGGCCACCGCGGTCGCCGCCTCGGCCGCCGCCTCGGTGGAGGCGATGCGGGACAGGGTCTGCGCGGTCAGCGCGGCCAGGGCGCCGACGAACTCGCGGTCGGCGGGCCGCCAGTGCCGGTCGACCCGGTGGCCCAGCGCGAGCGAGCCGATCAGCCGGGTCGACGAGCGCAGCGGCACCGAACACCCCGACCGCACCCCTGAGCGCCGCCAGACGTCGGCGCCGCCGGGGAAGTCGCGGGCAGCGGTCTCGAGGTCGGGCACGAAGTGCGGCCGGCCGTGCACCGCCGAGTCGACCATCGGGAGGGGGAAGTCGCGCGGCAACCGCTGGATGGTGTCCATGGTCTGCTCGTCGAGCGCCCCGTCGACCAGCGTGGTCACCGCCGAGCCGTCGTCCTCGGTCAGGCAGAGGATCACCCCGCTCGTGCCCAGCGTCGTGGCTGCGTGCCGGGTGACCACCGCCAGCGCCGCCCCGACGGTGGCCGCGGCACCGAGCTCCTCGGCCACGGTGACCAGCCCGGCCATCCGCTGGGCGTCGGCGAACTGCTCGTGCGCGGCCTCGCGGGCATCGGTGACGTCGACGTTGGTGCCCACCATGCGCACCGGCGCGCCGCCGACGTCGTGCAGCACCCGCCCCAGGGCCGCGACCCAGTGCACGCTGCCGTCGGACCACACCACCCGGAACTCGACGTCGAGCAGGTCGCCGTCGACGATCGCCTCGTCGAGGGCCTCCTGCACCACCGGGCGGTCGTCGGGGTGGATGCCCCGGTCGATGTCGGCGACGGTGCCGGTGAGCTGCTGGCCGGTGAGGCCGTAGATGGCCACGCTGCGGGCGTCCCAGACCAGCTCGTCGGTGCGCAGGTCCCAGTCCCACAGGCCCGTGCCGGAGGCCTCGGTGGCCACCGCCAACCTGGCCAGGAGCAGGTGGCGGTCGGCGGAGAGCTCGTCGGGCGTCGGGGCCACCGACGCATTATGCGGCACCGGACCGCCCGGAAGGGAGGTCCGCGCGGTGGCCCGCGGCACCGGGCCACCGCGCGGTGCGCTCAGTTCCGCGCCCGCAGCTCGCGGCGCAGGATCTTGCCCGTGGTGGTCTTCGGCAGCTCGTCGACGACCTCCACGTACCGGGGGTACTTGTAGGCCGCCATGCGCTCCTTGGCCCACGCGATGACCTCGTCGGGGTCGATGCTCGCCCCCGGCCTCGGCGAGACGTAGGCCTTCACCGTCTCCCCGCGGACCTCGTCGGGGATGCCCACCACGGCGACCTCGCGGACGGCGGGGTGGCCGTAGAGGACGTCCTCGACCTCGCGCGGCCACACCTTGTACCCGGCCGCGTTGATCATGTCCTTCTTGCGGTCGACCAGGAAGAACCAGCCCTGGGCGTCCATGAACCCGACGTCACCGGTGCGCAGCTCGCCGCCGGGGATCGACTCGGCGGTGGCATCGGGCCGCTCCCAGTAGCCGGGCACCACCTGCGGGCCCGAGGTGGCGAACTCGCCCACCTCACCGACCGGCACCTCCTCGCCGTCCTCGCCGAGCACCCGGACGACGGTGTCGTACACCGGCACCCCGACGCTGAGCGCGCCGGAGTTCTCGTCGACCGGGGCCTTCACGCCCATGGGGACGCCGTGCGACGGGCTGTTGGTCTCGGTCAGCCCGTAGATGTTGTGCACGTAGACGCCGAGCTTCTCCTCCAGCTGGTCGGTCACCGCGGGCGCGATGGGCGCCCCGCCGGAGTAGACCGCCCGCAGCGAGGAGAAGTCCTCGCGGGTGGCGCCCTCGGCGTTGCCCAGCGCGATGAACACCGCGATCGCCCCGACGGTGAACGTCGGCCGGTGCTCCCGGATCGCCTCGAGCACGACGTCGGGGTGGAACCGGTGCGCGATGACCAACGGGCAGCCGACCAGCATGGCGATGGCCACGTGCCCGATCAGCCCGGTGATGTGGAACAGCGGCGCCACGCCCAGCACGACGTCGTCGGGGCCCAGCCGCATCCACTCGCGGTAGGTGCAGGCGTTGAACGTCATCGTCGAGTGCGTGTTCATCGCACCCTTGGGCCGGCCGGTCGTGCCCGAGGTGTAGGTGAGCACGCCGATGTCGCTGCCCGCGATCTCGACCTGCGGGGGCCGCTGCCCGGCGAACCGGGTCTGCAGCTCCGTGAGGTCGACGGTGCCCTCGGGGGTGCTCTTCGTCGTCCCGTCGAACAGCCGGGGGTCGGCCCGGGTCTGGTGGTCCAGGCCCGAGCACGTGACGACGGTGCGCACCGACGTCTCCGGCAGGACGTCGCGGGCCACCGTGTCGTACAGCTCGTCGAGGCACAGCAGCGCCGTGGCCCCGGAGTCGGTGAGCAGGTAGGTGAGCTCGGCGGCCTTGTTCATCGGGTTGATGGCCACCGCGGCCCCGCCGGCCTTCCACGCGCCGAGCAGCCCGATGACGAAGGCCGGGTCGTTCTGCACGTACAGACCCATGCGGTCGCCGTGCCCGAAGCCGCCCTCGAGCAGCCCGAGGGCCAGCGCGTCGGAGGCGGCGTCGAGGTCGGCCCAGGTGAGCACGCCGTCGAAGTAGCGGATCGCCACCGCGTCGGGCGTCGCGTCGGCCGTGGCCCGGAACACCGCCAGCAGCGTGTCGTGCTCGGGGGTGATCGAGCTGGGCTGCCCCTCGCCGTAGAGGGCCAGCCACGGCTTGTCGGCGTAGACGCTCACTTGATCGCCAGCGGGTTCACCGGCGACCCCGAACCCAGGTGCACCTTCAGCGGGGCCGCGGCGTAGAGGAACGTGTACTGCCCGTCCTCGGCGCAGCTGTCGGCCAGGGTCTCGAGGTCGGCGATCTCGGTGAGGGTGACCCCCAGGTTGCGCATCAGGGCGTTGTGCAGCGGCAGCGCGGTGCCGTTGTTGGGGTCGAAGGTGACCTCGTTGGCGATGGTGTCGGTGACCAGGTTGGGGATCTCCATGTCCTGGAACCACTGCACCAGCTCGGGGCTGTAGACCAGGCCGGGCTCGCAGAAGCCGTCGTAGAAGGCCTCGCCCTGCTCGTGGAACAGCTGCAGGAAGTTCGTGCGGATGACCAGCACGTCGCGCTTCTGGATCTCCGTGCCCTGGGCCGCAGCGCACGCCTCCAGGTCCTCGTGGGTGAAGGTCTCGGCCTTGTCCAGGGTGGCCTTGCCGCGGAAGCGGGCCATGTCGAGCAGGATGCCGCGGCCGACGACGCCCTTCTGCGCGATCGGCTCGACGCTGGCCTTCTGCAGACCGCCCACCGTGGTGCGGGCGTCGTAGCCGTTCCAGATCTTGCCGCCGTACCAGACGTGGCCCAGCGCGTCGTACTGCGTGGAGCCCTGCAGGAAGGCGTTGATCTTGTCGTCGGCGTAGTGCAGGCCACCGGGGAAGGACGGCGCGCCCTCGCCGTCCCAGGTGGACTCGTCGAGCACCTGGGTGCGCTCGGCCGGGGTGCGCCCGGGCCAGACCGGGTCGCCCTTCGGGTCACCGATGAGGCGCTGCAGGGTGTGCACCTCGCCCTTCTTCACGTGCGAGATGCCGCGCAGCACCTCGTCGGCGGTGAGGTAGTTCAGCGCGCCGACCTCGTCGTCCGGGCCCCACTTGCCCCAGTTCGTCGGGCTGTCGGCGAGCAGGTCGGTCAGGTCGGGGGCCGCAGGCTTCTCGGTGTCGGTCACGTCGTCTCCTCGTCGAGTACGCAGTCGAGTGCGCGGCAGCCGCGACCGAACAGTCGTCCGGTCCGGGCCTCGCGTGCAGGATGATGCAGGTCACACCTGAGGGGGGTCAAGGTGGACGACCGCGTCCTGCAACGTCGGCCGGCCGAGCAGCGCCAGGGCGAACCCGACGTACTGCGCGGCGAGGTCCTCGGGGGCCAGCGGACCGTCCGGGCGGAACCACTGCGGGATGGCCGTGCAGAGGGTGACCACGGCACGGGCCGCCGTCGGGGGGTCGGCGACGACGAGCTGCCCGGCCGCGACGGCCGCGGCCACCTCCTCGTCGACGGCCTGCTGCTGGGCCCGGCGGACGGCGGCGACCCGCACGTAGTCCTCCGGCCGCAGGCTGCGCATCTCGCTGGCGCCGAGGAAGGCGGTGGCGCGCCGGTGGCTGTGGAACAGCGCGAGGCACTCGACCAGCGCACCGACCCGGGCGACGGGGTCGGCGCCCTCGGCGCGCGCGGCCCGCATGCGGGCGTCGAGCTCGACCATCGTGCGGTCCAGCAGGGCGACGAGCATGTCGTACTTGCTCTCGTAGTAGTGGTAGAGACCCGACACCGACAGCCCGGCGTGCGCGGCGATCGTGCGGATGGTCGAGCCGTGGTACCCCACCTCGACGAAGGTGGCCAGGGCCGCGGTGAGCGCGGGGTCCAGCTGCAGCGGGCCGTAGTCGCGCCAGTCGGCCGGGTCGGGGGCCGGCTGCGCCGAGGTCCTGGTGAGCGCGCCGGGGCCGAGCACACCCGGGCCGAGCACACCGGGGCCCGGGCCACCGCGGCCGTCGGGGTCGAAGACCCGCGCCACCGGGACGCCGAGCAGGTCGGCGATCGCCGCCACCCGGGCGGCGCTCACGCCCGTGTGCCCGTTCTCGACGGCGCTCAGCGTCGCCGGGCTGACCCCGAGGCCGGCAGCCAGGGCGCGCAGGCTCACCCCCCGCGCCGTGCGCAGCCGACGGATCGAGGCGCCGATCTCCAGGGGCATCGCGGGTGCTCCTTCCGCTGGTGCTGTCGGTGGTCGCTGCTAGCGTGCCGCGACCGTGCACCGCAGCACGTGTTCAGGAAGGCTGAATGATGACCCATCCCCTCGCCGCCCCGTCCAGCACCGCGCTCGACCTGCACGCCCGCATGGTCGACTTCCTGCGCGAGGAGGTGCTGCCCGCCGAGGCCGAGTACGAGGCCGACCGCCGCGCCGCCGGCCCCGACGGCCACGAGGCACCCGCGGTCATCGAGCGGCTGAAGACCACCGCCCGCGAGCGGGGGCTGTGGAACCTCTTCCTCCCCAGCGAGTCCGGGCTCACCCAGCTCGAGTACGCGCCCATCGCCGAGCTGTCGGGCTGGAGCCTCGAGCTCGCCCCCGAGGCGATCAACTGCGCAGCCCCCGACACCGGCAACATGGAGCTGCTGCACCTGCTGGGCACCCCGGAGCAGAAGCAGCAGTGGCTCGAGCCGCTGCTCGCCGGCGAGATCCGCTCGGCGTTCGCCATGACCGAGCCCGCGGTGGCCAGCAGCGACGCCACCAACATCGAGACCCGCATCGAGCGCGACGGCGACTCCTACGTCGTCAACGGCCGGAAGTGGTGGACCTCGGGCGTCCTGGACCCCCGCTGCGCGGTGCTGGTGGTCATGGGCAAGACCGACCCGTCGGCGCAGAAGCACCGCCAGCAGTCGATGCTCGTCGTGCCGCGCGACACCCCCGGCGTGGTGGTCGAGCGCGACCTGCCCGTCTTCGGCCAGCACGACCAGCACGGCCACGGCGTCGTGCGGTTCGACGACGTGCGGGTGCCGCTGTCGGCGGTCATCGGCGAGGAGGGCGGCGGGTTCGCCGCCGCGCAGGCCCGGCTCGGGCCCGGCCGCATCCACCACTGCATGCGCGCCCTCGGTGCCGCCGAGCGGGCACTGGCGATGATGGTCGCCCGGGTGCAGGAGCGGGTCGCGTTCGGCCGGCCGCTGGCCGAGCAGGGCGTGGTGCAGCAGCAGATCGCCGAGTCGCGCATCGACATCGACCAGGCCCGTCTCGTGTGCCACCAGGCCTGCCAGGTCATCGACACCCACGGCAACAAGGCCGCCAAGGACCTCATCGCCATCGCCAAGGTCGCCGTCCCCCGGGCAGCCGGGCGGGTCATCGACCGGGCCATCCAGGTGCACGGCGGGGCCGGCGTCACCGACGTCACCCCGCTGGCCGCGATGGCCGGCTGGCACCGGGCGATGCGGCTGTTCGACGGCCCCGACGAGGTGCACCTGCGGTCGCTGGCGATGTCCGAGCTGGGTCGCACCCCCGTCGTGCCGGTCCCGCCCGTCACCGTCTGACCCCCGGCGCCCGGCGTGGATCGGCCGGGTCCACGGGAGTCCGTCCTGGCTCACCGACGCCGCTGAGCCAGGACGGCCGATGCCGGACCCAGCTGGTCCACGCCGCCCGGGCCGGCCCGCGCTTTGCCACATCGGCACGGATCGTTGCGGCATCGGCGAGCTGCGCCGCATGGTCGTCGGCATGGATGCAGACGTGGTGGTCATCGGTGGTGGACCGGCGGGGCTCAGCGGCGCCAAGGCGCTGGCCCGGTCGTTGCGGTCGGTCGTGGTGGTCGACGACGACCGACCGCGCAACGCCCCGGCCGACGGGGCGCACAACGTGCTGGGCAACGAGGGCATCCCGCCCCGGGAGCTGCTCGCAGCCGGCCGGCGGGAGCTCGAGTCCTACGGCGGCCGGGTGCAGCCGGGCCGGGTGGTCGACGCCCGGCCGGTCGACGACGGGTTCGAGGTGCAGCTGGCCGACGGCGGCACGCTGACCGCGCGGCGGCTGCTGCTGGCCGGCGGCGGGGTCGACGAGCTGCCCGACGTCGCGGGGCTGGCGGAGCGGTGGGGCCGGGACGTGCTGCACTGCCCGTACTGCCACGGCTACGAGGTGCGCGGCCGGGCGATCGGCGTGCTGGCCACGAGCCCGATGTCGGTGCACCAGGCGCTGATGTTCTCCCAGCTGAGCCCGGACGTCGTCCTGTTCGCGCACGGGGTCGAGCTCACCGCCGACGACCGGGGCACGCTGGCCGCGCGCGGGGTGCGGGTGGTCGAGGGCACCGTCACCGGTGTCGAGGTGACCGACGACCGGCTCTCCGGCGTCCGGCTGGCCGACGGCGAGGTCGTGCCGCGGGAGGCGGTGGTGGTGGCGTCGTTCGTGCGCGCCCGCACCGACCACCTCGCCGGGCTGGGCCTGCCGGTGGAGGAGCTGCGCATGGGCGACCTGGTGCTCGGCACGAAGGTCGCGGCGGACGGCGCCGGGCGCACCCCGGTGCCGGGCGTGTGGGCGGCCGGCAACGCGGTCGAGCCGATGGCCCAGGTGGTCGGCGCGATGACGGCGGGCCTGCTGGCCGGCGCGCAGATCAACATGGACCTGATCACCGAGGACGCCGCCCGGGTCGCCGGCTGAGCTCAGCGGGTGCCGACGACGACCACGGCGCCGCGGTCGTCGTCGGCGACCACCCGGGCCCGCAGGCCACCCCCCTCGACGGCGGCCACCGTCCCGTCCACCTGGCGCCGGCTGGTCTCCAGCAGCAGCGAGCCGCCGGGGGCCAGCCAGTCCCGGGCCCCGGCGGCGACCCGGCGGTGCAGGTCCAGTCCGTCGGGTCCGCCGTCCAGGGCCACGGCCGGTTCGTGGTCGCGGGCCTCGGGCGGCATGGCGTCGATGGCGTCGGTGGGCACGTAGGGCGCGTTGACGCAGAGCAGGTCGACCCGGCCGCGCAGGCCCGACGGGAGGGCGTCGTAGAGGTCGCCGACCACCGCGCCCACCCCGTTGCGCCGGGCGCAGGCCACCGCCGCGGGGTCGAGGTCGGCGGCGACGAGCTCGACGTCCCCCAGCCCGGCGGCGACGGCCAGGCCGACGGCCCCGGCACCGCAGCACAGGTCGACCACGACCCGGCCACCGAGGGCCACGGCCTGCTCGACCAGCAACGCGGTGCGCTGGCGGGGGACGAAGACGCCGGGGTCCAGCAGCACCCGCAGGCCGCAGAAGCCGACCCAGCCCAGCACCTGCTCCAGCGGCTCACCGGCCACCCGGCGGGCCACCAGGCCGTCGAGGTCGCGGCCGTCGGCGAGGAGCAGCGCGGCCTCCTCCTCGGCGAACACGCAGCCCGCCGCCCGCAGCCGGGCCACGACGTCGGCGGTCACCGCGGCGCCCAGTGCTCGGCCAGGGCGTCCTCGAGGTCGGTGCGCCACTGCTCGACCACGGCCGCCGGGAGGTCCGACGTGCGTGCGGCGACCACCTCGAGCCGCCCCCACCAGTGCCGCAACGCCTCGTCTGCGACCCCGGCCGGCGCCCGCCACGCCACCTCCCGCAGCAGCGCGGCCAGCCGGCGCAGCACCGCCGGCGAACCCTCCGCGTACTGCACCGGTTCCTCGAGCGCGACCTCCAGCAGGTCGGCGTAGCTCCACTGCGGCACCACCAACCGCAGCCGCCCCCCGTCGTCGGTGTACGACGCCGGGCCCAGCGACCGGTGCGCGAGGTCGCCCAGCAACGCGGACACGTGGCCGAGCCCGTGCACCGCCGTCGTCGGGTCGTTGATGCCGCTGCTCAGCGCCCGCGAGACCACGTCGACCGTCGTGCGCAGGCCGTAGCCGAGGTCGCGGTCGGCGTGCCGCTCGAAGTCCAGCTCCACCCCGGCGTCCAGGGCCTCCTGCAGCTGCCCGGCATCGGCCCCGTCGGGCAGCCAGGTGTGGGCCACCGGTACCCCGGCGACGACGCCGTCGCCGATGCGCGGGACGAGCACGACCACGGCGTCGCAGCGGGTCGCGGCGGCCACGATGCGGGCCTCGTCGACGTGCACGACGAACCCGCTCGACCGGGCCGGCAGGGCGGACGGCGGCCCGGTGGGCAGCGCCGGGACCGGCCGCGCGGGCCCGGAACCGACCTCCTCGTCGAAGGTCGACATGGCCTCGTCGTGCACGTCGCGCAGCATGGTCTCGACCCGCAGCGACCGGGCCAGGTGGCCCAGGAACAGCAGCAGTGCGACCACGGACCCCAGCGTCAGCAGGTAGGCCAGCGTGACCGACAGCCTGGGCACGAAGGCGCTGGTCCCGGACTCGTCGTCCTGCGTGCGCACCGTGCGCAGCACCGTCAGGGCGTAGACGAACGTGAGCACCAGCTGCGCCAGCGTCACCTGCACCACCCGGTCGCGGGTGAACGTCTGCAGCAGCCGGGGCGAGTACTGGCTGCTGCCCAGCTGCAGCGCGACGACGGTGAGGGAGAAGGTCAACCCGGTCACCGACACCAGGGACCCGGCGATCGCGGCCAGCACGTCGCGCGCGGCCGAGGGGCCCCCGCCGAAGACGAACGTGAACGGGGTGTCCCCGCCGAGCGCCTCGTCCAGCGCGGGGACGGCGACCCCGAGCCCGATGGCCAGCGCGACCCCCACCACGGGGATCGGCCACAGCGAACCGCGCAGCCGACGCCACGCCCGCTGCGGCCAGGGACGACGTCGGCTGCTCACCGGGGGAATGGTCGGGCACGGCGGCGCACCCCGCCCGGCCGGGGTTCACTGTGCGGCGTGGACGACTGGCGGACCCTGCTGCCCACCGCCTACCTGCTGACCGGCAGCGACGCCGGGGCCCGCGACCTGCTGGCCCGCGGGCTGGCCGGGGGCGGCGGGCTCGACGGGCTGGTGCGGGCCCACCTGCGCCGCCGGTTCGGCCGCGACGCCTCGATCGCCGGGACGTCGGGCGACCCGTGGTGGCTGTCCCCCGCCGACGTCGCGACCGCCCGCGCGACGGCCGCCGCCCTCGACGACCTCGACCGCCCCGCCCGGACGGCGACCGTGCTGCGCTGGCACGAGCGGCTGCCCGCCGTCGAGGTGGCCCGGCTGGTGCCCGGCACCGACCCCGACCCGCTGCCCGACCGCCTCGGCATCCCGGCCGACGAGCTCCCGGCCCGGCTCGAGGGCCTGGCCGAGCTCACCGACCTGCGCGACCTCACCGACGGCGACGTGGCCGAGGGCGTGCGCGCGGTGCGCAGCCGGCGCCGTGCGCGGGTGCTGCTGGCGGTCGGGGCGGTCGCCGTCCTCGGGGCCGGCGCGGTGTGGTTGCCCGGCGCCCTCCCCTCGGCACCGCCCACCGCAGCGGCCGGCACCGACGCGCCGGCGGCCGGCCCCCCGCGGGGTTCGCTGGCCGAGAACGACGCGCTGGTCGCGGCCCTGCGCGGCCGCCTCGACCCAGGACAGGACGACGGCCGGCTGGTCTACGCCGGTGACGTCGCCGGCCGGCGGTGGGTGCTCTTCGTGCGGATGACCGACGGCGCGCCCAGCGCGTACTGGTTCACGGGGGACGCGGGCGCCGACCCTGCCGACCTCCTGCTGTCCGGGGCGTCGTTCACCGACGGCGGCGGCCCCGCGGCCTGGTCGATGGCGGTGGGCACGGCGGGGGGCACCACCCTGCTCGTGGTGGCCGACCCCGGCGAGGACGTCGAGGTGACGCCGGGGTTCGCCGTGGCGGCCGACGGCACCGCCTCCCTCGCGTTCACCCCCGCCGACACCGAGGACGGCGTCGCGGCGGCGCAGCTGTCCGGCGCCGTCGGCCCACCCGCCCTGGCCTACCGGCTGGTCCGGGACGGCGAGGTGCTCGCCACCGAGCAGCCGGTCAACTACGTGTCCGACGTCGAGGGCTCCCGGGCACGGCCGGAGCCGGGCGCACCGCGGTCGGGGCCCGGTCCGGTGGACCGCACCGCCTTCGACGCGGCGGTCGACCAGGCGGTCGTGCCCACCGGCCTGGCCGGCACCGACCTGGCGGTGGCGGTGCTGGGCGCCGGGCAGTTCCCGGCCCCCGGCGGGCTCAGCGCCACGGCGGTGACCGTGGCGGTCACCTTCCCCAGCGGCGGGGTGGTCACCTCCACCGCGTGGGCCGCGCAGGAGACCGGCGGTGGGCGCATCGCCACCTGCGGGGTCGAGACCCACCCGGCCGGCACCGACCTCGCCGCGCTCACGGTGGTCACCCGGTGCTCGGGCTACGCCACCGACTCCTCGACCTTCGGCGCGACCGTGCTGGTGGTGGCACCCACCGGCGCCGCGGTGCGGGTCAGCGACGACGCCGGGGCGGCCGTGCAGCAGCCCGACCTCGACGCGGGCTGGGCCTACGTCGTGGACGGCGCCGACGCCCTCACCGTGTACGAGGCCGACGGGGTGCCCGGCGAGGTCTCGCGGGCGGGGGCCGGCCCCTACGACTGAGCGCCCCGCCGGTGGACCGCGGCGAACCGGGCCGGTGGGGTGCCGGTGACCGCCGTCCAGTCGCGAGTGAAGTGCGCCTGGTCGGCGTAGCCGAGCACCGCCGCCGTCTCGGCCATCGAACCCTCGCCGTGCCGCAGCGCCTCGGCGGCCTCGTGCAGCCGGCGCCGCTGGATCAGCCACTTCGGGGTCAACCCGAGCCGGCGCTGCAGCAGACGCTGCAGGGCCCGCTCCCCCAGCCCGGTGGCCTCGCACAGCTGGGCCACCCGCAGCAGGTCGGGGCGGCTCTCGACCAGCGCGACCACCCGGTCGACCAGCTCGCCCTCGGCGTCCACCGGCAGCAGCGGCGCCAGCACGTCGGCGTAGGCCGCCGTCGCGGCGTGGTGGGCCTCGACGGCGTGCGGGTCGGCGGCCATGGCCGCGCGCACCCGGGCGGGCAGGTCGGTGGCGCCGAGCACCTCGGCGATGTCGACATGTCGATCGGTGAAGGTCGACATGTCGACACCGGCCACCAGTGCCCCGGCCGCAGGGGTGAGCATCACGCCGACCGCCCAGCCGTCACCGGCCAGCGTGGTCGCCGACAGACCGGTGACCACGCCGTAGAAGCGCGCGTAGTCCGGCGCCACCACCAGCAGGGCGACCGGGTACTGCAGCACGTGCTGGGTCGACTCCTGCCCCGGCGGCACCGACCAGACCGGGACCCAGAACCGCTGCACGAGCGGTTCGAGCCCCGCGGGCGGGCCGTACCGGTACATCGTGTGCGAGCGGTCGCCGGGCGGCCTCAGGTGCGCGCGCTCGACCGCGTCGGTGCTGTCGGGTTCCATCAAGACCAGCCTGCCCGACGGCGTCCAGGGTGGTCACCATGACCGACACCGCAGCCTCCTACCGATCCACCGCCGCCGCGTTGGCCGCCGTCCTGGACGCCGTCCCGGCCGACCGGTGGTCCGCGCCGTCGCCCTGCGAGGGGTGGACGGCGGCCGACGTCGTCGCCCACGTCGTGGACACCCAGCGCGAACTGCTGGCCACCCACGGCGCCGACCTCGGCCCGCGGCCCACGGGCGACCCGGCCACCGTGTTCCGGGCGCACGCCGGGGCGGTGCAGGCCGCGCTGACCGACGAGCTGGTCGGGACGCAGTACGACGGCTTCTTCGGGCCCACCACCGTGGGCGCGACCCTCGAGCAGTTCTACGTCTGGGACATGGTGGTGCACCGCTGGGACGTCGCCCGCGCCACCGGCGGCGACGAGACCCTCACCGACGCCGAGCTGGCCCGCACCGAGGCCGGCGCGGACTCCTTCGGCGACGCCCTGCACATGGACGGCATCTGCGCACCGGCCCTGCCGGTCGACGCGGACGCCGACCGGCAGACCTCGGTGCTCGCCCGGCTCGGTCGGCAGGCCTGAGCCGGGTCAGCCCGCCGCGCCCAGGGCGTCGGCCATGCGGTGGTGGGCCGCCGCCTCCGCGGCCCGGTGCTGGCGCTCGAGCGTGCGGGCCAGGGCCCGGCGCGCCCAGCCGTCGGCCGGCGCCAGCTCCACCAGCTCACCGAAGGCCTCCTCGGCCTTCGCCAGCTGCGCGGACTCGAAGCACGCACGGCCCAGCAGCTCGAGCACGGCCACGTCGTGCGGGTAGTCCGCGACCACCGGAGCCAGGATGGACACGGCCTCGGCGGGCTGACCGCTGGTGAGGAAGAGCTCCGCGCGCAGGAACTCGGAGTGCAGGTCGATGGTGGTCATCGCGGCCTCCTCTCAGGCGGCCGGTGCAACACGGCGCCGCCCGCCGCATTCCCGCACCACCTGGGGTGGAGGATCCCCCTCGTGAGCGTCCCCGTCGACAGCGCCGACGACCAGGTCCGCGACCGGGCCCGCCGCCGGGCCGTCCCCGTGCTCGTCGGCAGCCAGGTGCTCGGCGGCGTGGGCGTGGCCAGCGGCATCGCCGTCGGCGGGCTGCTCGCCGAGGACGTCGCCGGGTCGACCGCGCTGTCCGGGCTCGCGCAGACCGCCACCGTGCTCGGGTCGGCCGCGCTCGCCGTCCCGCTGGCCCGGCTCGCGGCAGCGCGCGGCCGCCGTCCGGCCCTGGCCACCGGGTACGCGCTGGGTCTGCTCGGCGCCGGGCTCACCGTGCTGGCCGCCGTCCTCGGGTCGTTCGCGCTGCTGGTCGGCGGCCTGCTGCTGTTCGGCGGGGCGACCGCCTCGGGCCTGCAGGCGCGCTACGCCGCGACCGACGCGGCGACGCCCGAGACCCGGGGCCGGTCTTTGTCGGTCGTCGTGTGGGCCACGACCGCCGGCGCCGTGGCCGGGCCGAACCTGTCCGGGCTCGGTGGCCGGGTCGGCGACGCCCTGGGGCTACCGCCGCTGGCCGGGCCCTACCTGTTCTCCGCGGTGTCGTTCGCCGCCGGTGCGCTGGTCGTGTGGCTGCTGCTGCGCCCCGACCCGCTCGTGGTCGCCGGGGGGCCGGTCGCGCCCGGGCCCCGGCCGACCGTCGGCGCCACCCTGCGCGTGGTGCTCGGCATCCCGGCCGCCCGGCTGGGCCTGGTCGCCGTGATGACCGCGCACGCCGTGATGGTCGGCGTGATGGTCATGACCCCGGTGCACCTGGGCCACGGCGGGGCCTCCCTGGAGGTCGTCGGGCTGGTGATCAGCGTGCACATCGCCGGCATGTACGCGGCCTCGCCGGTGATGGGCTGGCTCGCCGACCGGGCCGGGCGGGTGGCCACCGTGGTGCTCGGCACCGGGCTGCTCGCCGCCGCGCTCGTGGTCGGCGGGCTGGCCCCGGCGCAGGCCCGGGGCTGGGTGACCGTGTCGATGCTGCTGCTCGGGCTGGGCTGGTCGGCGGCGCTGGTCGCCGGCTCCACCTTGCTGTCGGAGTCGGTGCCCGCCGAGGTGCGCACCTCGGCCCAGGGGACCTCGGACCTGGTGATGGGCCTGGCCGGCGCCGCCGCGGGCGCGCTGGCCGGCCCGGTGCTCGCCGCCGGTGGCTACCCGACGGTGGCCGCGGCGGCCGGCGTCCTGCTGGTGCCGGTGGTCCTCCTGCTGGGCCGCCGCAGCCGCACGTAACCTCGGGCGGGCCATGACCACCCGCGACCGAGCCGACGCCTGCCCGGGTGCGGTGCAGACCCACCTGGCCGCCGACGGCCGGCTCGCCCGCGTGCGGGTGCCCGGTGGCCTGCTGTCCGGGCCCCAGCTGCTGGTGCTCGCGCAGGCGGCGGTGGACCTGGCCGACGGGGCACTGGAGCTGACCAGCCGGGGCAACCTGCAGCTGCGCGGCCTGGCCGAGGACGCCCCGCCCGAGCTCGCCCGCCGGCTGCACGACGCCGGTCTGCTGCCGTCGGAGCCGCACGAGACCGCCCGCAACGTGGTGGCCAGCGTGCTGTCGGGCCGCACCGACGGCGGGCTGGTCGACGTCCGTCCCGTCGTGCGCGCCTTCGACGCCGGTCTGGTCGCCGACCCCGCCCTGGCCGCGCTGCCGGGCCGGTTCCTGCTCACCGTCGACGACGGCCGGGGCGACGTGCACGGCCTCGCCGGCGACGTGGGCCTGCTCGGGGTCGCCGCCGACGCCGTCGCGCTCACCCTCGCCGGCCACGACACCGGCCTGCGCGCCGACCCCGCCGAGGCCCACCGCCTCGCGCTGCGCGCCGCCCACGCCTTCCTCGCCGAGCGCGAGGCCCAGGACAGCCGGGCATGGCGCCTGGTCGAGCTGGACGACGGCCCGGCCCGGGTGTCCCGGCGCCTGGTCCGCGACGAGCGCGGGACCGAGGTGTCCCCCGGGGAACGGACGGGGACGGCCGTCGGCCCGGGGGGACGTACCCCGGCCGCGGTCCCGGCCGGAGCACGACCGGGTGCACCGACACCGGTCCCCGGGGATGCCTCCGGGACTCCGCTCGGCACGGTCCGTGCCGGATCGGCCGACCAGGCCGACGGGCTCGTCGCGCTCGTGGGGCTCGTGCCGCTGGGGCGGTTGACCACGCCGGCGCTCGACGTCCTGGTGCAGGTCACCGCGGCGCTGGGCAGCGAGGTGCAGGTGACGCCGTGGCGCAGCGTCGCCGTCCCCGACCTGCCCGACGAGTACGTCGACGACGTCGCCACCGCCCTGCACCACGCGGGCCTGGTGTTCGACGCGGACAGCCCGTGGGCGCACGTGACCGCGTGCGCCGGGCTGCCGGGGTGCGCGAAGTCGCGCGCCGACGTCCGGGCCGACGCCGCCCGGGCCGTCGCGACCGGCACGCTGCCGGTCGCGGGCCCCCAGCACTGGGCCGGGTGCGAACGCCGCTGCGGGCGCCCGGCAGGATCGACCGACGTCCTGGCCACCGGTCAGGGCTACGAGATCGGAGCAGGGTGACGAGCAGGACCGAGTACGAGTACGAGCACGACGGCGCCGAGATCTACCGGCAGTCGTTCGCCACGATCCGCCGCGAGGCCGCGCTGGACCGGCTGCCGGCCGACGTCGCGCAGGTGACGGTGCGGATGATCCACGCCTGCGGGCAGGTCGACCTGGTCGACGACGTGGCGTTCTCCGAGGGCGTGGTGGGCAAGGCCCGCACGGCGCTCGAGCGCGGCGCCCCGGTGCTGTGCGACGCGCAGATGGTCGCCGCCGGCGTCACCCGCAAGCGGCTGCCGGCGTTCAACGAGGTGGTCTGCACGCTGAACGACCCCCGCACGCCGGACCTCGCCCGCGAGATGGGCACCACCCGCACCGCAGCCGCGCTGCACCTGTGGGGCGAGAAGCTCGACGGCGCCGTGGTGGCCATCGGCAACGCGCCCACCGCGCTGTTCCACCTGCTCGAGATGGTCGCCGCCGGCGCCCCGCGCCCCGCGGCCGTCGTCGGGATCCCGGTCGGGTTCATCGGCGCGGTCGAGAGCAAGGACGCCCTGGCGGCCTCGGACCTCGACTTCCTGGTCGTCCGCGGTCGGCGTGGCGGGTCGGCCATGACCGCGGCCGCGGTCAACGCGCTCGCGAGCACCGCCGAATGACCGGACGCCTCTACGGGGTCGGGCTCGGCCCCGGTGACCCCGAGCTCGTCACGGTGAAGGCGGCCCGGCTGATCTGCGCCGCCGACGTCGTCGCCTTCCACTCGGCGCGGCACGGCCGGTCGGTCGCCCGCGGGCTGGCCGAGCCCTACCTGCGCGCCGGCCAGGTCGAGGAGCTGCTGGTCTACCCGGTGACCACCGAGACCACCGACCACCCCGGCGGCTACCAGGGCGCCATCGACGAGTTCTACGAGGCCGCCGCGGCGCGGCTGGCTGCGCACCTGGACGCCGGGCGCGACGTCGTCGTCCTGGCCGAGGGCGACCCGTTCTTCTACGGCTCGTACATGCACATGCACAAGCGGCTGGCGCACCGGTACCCGACCGAGGTGGTGCCCGGCGTGACCAGCGTGAGCGGGGCGTCGGCGGTGCTGGGCCGGCCGCTGGTCGAGCGCGACGAGGTGCTCACCGTGCTGCCCGGCACGCTGCCCACCGAGGAGCTCGCCGCCTGGCTGGAGACCGCCGACTCCGCCGCGGTGATGAAGCTGGGCCGCACGTTCCCCGCCGTCCGCGACGCGTTCGCCGTCGCCGGGGTGCTCGACCGCGCCTGGTACGTGGAGCGGGCCACCACCGACCGCGAGCGCGTGCTGCCGCTGGCCGACGTCGACCCGGACTCGGTGCCCTACTTCTCGCTGGCGCTGCTGCCCAGCGAGCTGACCGGCCCCGGCAACGACGCCCCCGACCTCGCCGTGCCCGCCGCGGCCCACGGGGAGGCGAGGGAGCCCCTGCACCACGCCCCGGGGGCAGAAGACGGTGCGGGGGCTCCCCTGCCGCAGGGTCCCGGGGCGGCTCCCGGGTCGGTGACCGTCGTCGGACTGGGGCCCGGCGCTCGCTGGTGGACGACGCCCGAGGCCGTCGCCGCGCTGGCCGAGGCCGACGACCTGGTCGGCTACGGGCCCTACCTCGACCGGGTCGCGGCCAACCCGCGGCAGGTCAAGCACCCCAGCGACAACCGGGTCGAGGCCGAGCGCGCCGCGGCCGCCCTGGCGATGGCCCGCACCGGCCGTCGGGTCGCGGTGGTCTCCAGCGGCGACCCGGGGGTGTTCGCGATGGCCGCCGCGGTGCTCGAGGTGGCGGCGGCCGACTTCCCCGACGTCCCGGTGCGGGTGCTGCCGGGCATCACCGCCGCGCAGGCCGTCGCCTCGCGCATCGGGGCGCCGCTGGGCCACGACTTCTGCATCCTGTCGCTGTCCGACGTCCTCAAGCCCTTCGACGTCGTGCTCGACCGGCTGCGGCACGCAGCGCAGGCCGACCTGGTCATCGCGATCTACAACCCGCGCTCGAAGGCCCGGCCGCAGCAGCTGTTCGACGCCCGCGAGGCGCTGCTCGAGGTGCGCTCAGCCGACACCGTGGTGGTCGTCGGTCGCGACGTCGGCGGGCCCGAGGAGTCGGTGACGGTGACCACGCTGGGCGACCTCGACCCCGGCACCGTCGACATGCGCTGCCTGGTGATGATCGGCAGCACCCAGACCCGGGTGACGCCGAGCGGGCAGGTCTACACCAGCCGCACCTACCCCGGCTGACCGTCGCCCGCCCCGCCCCGCCCCGCCCCGCCCCGCCTGGCGGCGGCGCCGACCGTGCTGTGGTTGCTGCCACCGCTCCGCCGACGGCGCAGAGATCGCACTCTCGACCATGGCCCACCCGTGCGGTGGTCAGCTGCCGGGGTGGAGGGGAAGCCCCACCTCGGCAGCGCGGATCTGCAGCGCCTCCCCGATCCGCGCCACCACGCCGGCCATGTCGTGGTGGTCGGGAGCCGTCACGTAGAACAGCCGCCAGCCCAGCTCCTGGACCTCGTTCAGCACGCGGCGGTCCTTCGGCAGGGCGAACCGGGTCTCGGGTCGGGTGGACGTGCCGATGTGGGTGGCCCCGTCGTACTCGACGGCCAGGCGCAGGTGCGGCCACGCGAAGTCCAGGAGCTTCACCCGTCGTCCGGAAGCATGGGCCAGCCGGTACTGGGCGACGGGCGGCGGCAGACCGGCGGTTCCCATGGCCAGGCGCAGGCGCGTCTCGGGCGGCGAACCGGCCAAGCCGTCGGCATCGAGGAGGGCAGCGCGCAACCCTCGGCAGCCACGGCCGGTCCAACCCGCGGCAGCACGGCGCAACGACACCAGCGAGGCCCCCGTCGACTCGACGAACTGGTCGAGGACGACGACGGAATCGACGTGGCTGCGGGCCGGGTCGGCGGCGAGTTCGAGCGCTGCGTGCTCGGGCCACAGCGTAGGCACGTCGCGGAGCCACGGCGGGGCGCCCACCTGGTGGTCCGCCAGCACCCGCCGACGGACGACGAGGCCTGGTACCCGGGTTCGACCGCCCGGGGGGATCGTCACCTCGACGTGGGGGCACCGCGCGGCACCGTCGGGCCCGTCGACGTCGACCCGCCAGAGCCAGGCCGCGCTGCGACCGGTGACCACCGCATCGGGCAGGAGCACCGCAGCCGCCCGCGCCCGCAGCTCGTGGGTGAGGTCCGCGTCCGCCCGGGTGTACACGTCGGGGAGGACGCGCTGCCAGCCGCGCCCGCGCAGCTGCGCCGGCGTCAGCAACCCCTGGGCCACGGCGACGGACCCACGGAACGGGCCGGCCAGCAGCTCCGGCGGGACCGGGCGGGCGGGTCGGGGCACGGCTGTGCAGCGTGCCGGACGACGACGCCCTCCGCACTCACCGTCCCCCCGGCTGTGGACAACCACTGCACACCCACGTCGACTGTGCGGCCCCTGTCGTCACGACGGTCTCCGGACAGCGCTGGTCGCACACCCAGCGGACCATGCGGGTCGCGGGGGCGGGAACACACGCGGGTCGCGCGGTGCTGGCCTGCTGCGTGCGCACCCTCTCCCGGCCCGTCGCGTTCTGGTCGGTGGCGGTGCTGCTGGTCCTCGTGCTGGCGGCCTCCGGCGTCCCGTCGCCGCTCTACCGCGTCTACGCCGAGGAGTTCGGCTTCGGCTCCGGGCTCATCACGGTCGTGTTCGCCGTGTACGCCCTCGCCCTGCTGGTCGCGCTGCTGACCGTCGGCGCGCTGAGCGACCACGTCGGACGGCGGCCGGTGCTGGCGGTCGCCCTGGTGGTCGAGGCCGCCGCGATGGTGCTGTTCCTCGCCGCCGACGGCGTGGCCTGGTTGCTGGCCGCCCGCATCGTGCAGGGCCTGGCCACCGGCGCCATGACCGGGGCGTTCGGTGCCGCGCTGCTGGACCTGCAGCGCACCGACCGGCCCCGCGGCGCGCTGGTGAACTCGGCCTCCCCCGGGCTGGGGCTCTCGCTCGGCGCGGTCGGTGCCGGTGTCGCGGTGCAGCACCTGCCCTCGCCCACCGACTGGGTGTTCGGGGTGCTCGCCGCGCTCTTCGTCCTCGCCGCGGTGGCGGTCTGGGTGGCGCTGCCCGAGACCTCGCCGCGGGTGCCCGGTGCGGCGGCCTCGCTGCGGCCCAGCGTCCACGTGCCGCGGGCCAACCGGCGGGCGTTCACGACGGCCCTGCCGTGCCTGATGGCCACCTGGGCGCTCGGTGGGCTCTACGCCTCGCTGGGCCCCTCGCTGGTCGCCGACGTCTACGGCGTCGCCGACCACGCCGTCGGCAGCCTGGTGGTGCTGGCGCTCAACGGCACCGGGCTGGCCGGCTCGCTGCTGACCCAGCGGCTGCGCCCCACCCAGGGGATGGTGGTCGGCGCGTCGGTGTTCGCCGTCGGCGTCGTCGGCACCGTGGCGGCGCTGGCCGCGGGGTCGTTGGCCGCGTTCTTCCTGGCCGCCGTGGTGTCCGGGTTCGGCTTCGGCTCGGCCTTCCTGGGCGCGATGGCCACGGTCACCCGCGGCGTGGACCCCGCCCAGCGCGCCGGGCTGCTCTCGGCGGTCTTCACCGCCAGCTACCTGGCCTTCAGCCTGCCGGCCATCGCGGCGGGCACCGCCGCCGCGCACGTGGGGCTGACCACCACCGCCGAGGTGTACGGCGGGGTGGTCGTGGTGCTGGCGCTGAGCGCGGTCGCCGGGCTGCTGGTGCAGCGCCGGCCGGTCACAGCAGGCTGAGCCGCCGCTGCTCCCGCAGTGCCGCGAACACCTGGGCCCGCAGCAGGTCGGCCATGCTCTCGGGCAGGTCGACGAAGGCGACGGTGATGTCCCAGCCGGTCGCGTCGCCGACGACGGTCCGCAGCGTGCCGGCGGCCGGGAAGACCGCGCCGCGCAGCAGCAGCCCGATGTCCACCGCGGCGCCCTCACCGGGCGCGTGCGGGCCGGTTTCGACCCGGGCCCGCAGACCGGCCTCGCTGAGGTCGGTGGTGCGGCCGCGGAAGACCGCGCCGGTGGCGAAGTCGGTGACCTGCAGCTCCAACCGCACCGGCGCCCGGACGGCGTCCCGGCGGTTGCCCCGCTCGGGGGACGCCGCGGGCAGCAGCTGCCAGCGGACGCCGGTGCGGACCGGCCAGCGCAGCCCCAGCCGGGCCAGCACCGTGTGCACGCCCTCGGGTGCGGCCCAGTAGATGCGCAGCGGCTCGGTGCGGACCGGCTCGACGGGCAGCTCGACGACGACGGCGCCGGGGCGCACCAGCGCCACGTGGCCCGTGAGGACCTCCGCGCCGGCCACGACGTCGACGAGCGCGCCGGTCACCGGCAGCTCCACCGCCACGCTCCACCTCCCTGTGGGGAACGTGTGCGTTCCCCGTCGGTCTGGTGATCGGCCGCGGAGGCCGTCGCGATGAGCCCACGGGCGGGTGATCACCCGCCCGGGTCAGGTCCGCAACGCCACCAGTGCGGCGGGCACCTCGGCCGGGGTGGCGACGACGACGGCCGCGCCGGCCTGGGCCAGCTCGCCCGGGCGCGCCGGCCCCCAGCCGGCGCCCACGCACGGCAGCCCGTGCACGCGGGCGCCGACGACGTCCTGCGCGCGGTCACCCACCAGCACCGGCTGCGCGCCGTCCGGGTGCTCGGCGAGCGCGCGGGCGACGACCTGCTGCTTGTGCCGCACCCGCCCGTCGAGCGTCGCGCCGTGCACGCTGTCGAACGCCTCGCCCAGCCCGACGTGGTCGAGGATCCGGCGGGCGAACTCCACGGGCTTGGAGGTGGCGACGGCGAGCAGCTGGCCCTCGCTGCGCAGCTGCGCCAGCAGCTCGGGCACGCCGGGGTACAGGGGCGCGTCGAACATCGCGCCGGCCGCGTAGTGCGCCCGGTAGGCCGCGACCGCCCGGTCGACGTCGGGCAGGTCGAGCCCGAGCACGGTGGCGAAGCCGTCCTGCAGCGGCGGGCCCACCATGGCGGTGAGCTGGTCGGACGTCGGCTCGGGCAGCCCCAGCCGGGCGGCGGCCACCCGGACCGAGGCGTGGATGCCCGGCGCGGAGTCCACCAGCGTCCCGTCGAGGTCGAACAGCGTCAGAGGCACGCGAGGGCCTCCTGCACCGAGGCGACCACGAGGACGCCGTCCGGGATCGGGGGGCGGCGCACCAGCACCACCGGGATGCCCAGCTCGCGTGCGGCGACCAGCTTGGCCGCGGTCATGTGCCCTCCCGAGTCCTTGGTCACGACGACGTCGACGGCGTGCTCCCGCATCAGGGCCAGCTCGTCGTCGACGGTGAACGGCCCGCGGGCCAGCAGCAGCACCGCCCCGGCCGGCAACGGGTCGGTCGGCGGGTCGACGCAGCGCACCAGCACCCGGCCGGGCAGCCCGGCGAACGCGCCCACGCCCTGCCGGCCGGTGGTCAGGAAGACCGTGCCGTGCACCATCCCGGCGGCGTCGGCCAGCGAGTCGGCCCACCGCCAGTCGTCGCCCGGGCCGGCCGTCCACCCGGGGCGCTGCAGGCGCAGCAGCCGGGTGCCGGTGGCGGTGCAGGCCCTGGCTGCGTTCGCGGTCATGCCGGCGGCGAAGGGGTGGGTGGCGTCGACGACGGCGCCGGGCCGGTGCTCGCGCAACCAGGCCGCGAGCCCCTCGACCCCGCCGAACCCGCCGACCCGCACGTCGCCGTCGGGCAGCCGCGGGTCGGCCAGCCGCCCGGCCAGCGACGACACGACGTCCACGCCGTCGGCCACCAGCGCCGCGGCCAGCTCGCGAGCCTCCCCCGTCCCGCCCAGCAGCAGCACGCCGGGGCGACCCCGTCGCACGGACCCGCCACGGACCTCCGAGGGGCGGGCGGCGACAGGGTCCGTCATCGCGGGCGCGTCGTGGAGTACAGGTGGCTGTCGGGGAAGGCCGCGGCGGTCAGCACCGGGCCGACGACGACGACCGCCGTCCGGACGACGCCCGCCGCGGCGACCTGCTCGGCGATGTCGGCCAGTGTGCCGCGCAGCACCAGCTCGTCGTCGCGGGAGGCCCGCGCCACCACCGCCACCGCACCGTCGGGGCCGTAGTGCTCGGCCAGCTGCGGGGCCAGCTCGGCGATGCGCTGCACGGCCAGGTGCAGCACCAGCGTGGCGCCGGTGGCGGCGTAGGCGGCGAGCTCCTCCCCCGGCGGCATGGCGGTCGAGCGGGCCGACGTGCGGGTGAGGACGACGGTCTGGCCGACGCCGGGCACGGTGAGCTCCCGCTTCAACGTGGCCGCGGCGGCGGCGAAGGCGGGCACCCCGGGGACGACGTCGTAGGGCACCTCGGCGGCGTCGAGACGGCGCATCTGCTCGGCCATCGCGCTGTAGACCGACGGGTCGCCCGAGTGCAGCCGGGCGACGTCGAGGCCGGCCTCGTGCGCCCCGACGAGCTCAGCGGTGATGGCGTCGAGGTCGAGGTCGGCGGTGTCGACCAGCCGGGCGTCGGGGCGGGCGGTGTCCAGCAGCTCGCGCGGCACCAGCGCGCCGGCGTAGAGCACCACGGGGCAGGCGGCGATCAGCCGCGCCCCCCGCAACGTCATGAGGTCGGCGGCCCCGGGCCCGGCCCCGATGAAGTGGACCGTCATCGCGTGCCGCTCCAGATGGTCACGGGCATGGCCGCCTTCCACCCGAGGAACCCGCCGACGGGTTCGGCGCGCTGCACGGCCAACCGCACCATGGCGCCGCCGTACCGGGACTGCCAGTCGGCCAGCACGGCCTCGCTCTGCACGGTGACCGCGTTGACCACCAACCGGCCGCCGGCCGCCAGGGCGTCCCAGCAGGCGTCGAGCAGCAGCGGCGTGGTGGCGCCGCCGCCGACGAACACGGCGTCGGGGGCGGGCAGGCCGGCGAGCGCGTCGGGCGCCCGGCCGTGCACGACCCGCAGCCCGGGGACGCCGAGCCCGGCTGCGTTGCGTGCGATGCGGGCGGCCCGCTCGGCCACCGGCTCGACCGCCACCGCCCGGGACGACGGGTGCACCCGCATCCACTCGATGCCGATCGACCCCGAGCCCGCGCCGACGTCCCAGAGCAGCTGGCCGGGCACCGGGGCGAGCCGGGCCAGCGTCACCGCGCGCACCTCGCTCTTGGTGAGCTGGCCGTCGTGCTCGAAGGCGTCGTCGGGCAGCCCGGGCGTCGTGGGCAGCAGCGCGGCGCCCCGGCACTCGACCGCGGTGACGACCAGCGGGTGGGCGCGGTCGACCCAGGCGGACGCCGTCCCGGTGGTCACCGACTCCTCCGGCCCGCCGAGCGCGGCGAGCACGGTGACCGTCGACTCCCCGTAGCCCCGGTCGGTGAGCAGCGCGGCCACGGCGGCCGGGGTGGCGCCGTCGGACCCCAGCACCAGCAGCCGGCGTCCGGGGTGCACGTGCGGGTGCAGCAGCTCGACCGGCCGGCCGACCAGCGACACCACCTGCGTGTCCTCCACCGCCCAGCCCAGCCGGGCGCAGGCCAGCGACACGGAGGACGGCGCGGGCAGCACCCGCACGGCGTCGGCGCCGAGCTCGCGCACCAGCGTGGTGCCGATGCCCGAGAGCATGGGGTCGCCCGAGGCCAGGACGACGACCGCACGACCGGCCAGCTCGGCGAACAGGCCGGTGATGGCCGGCACCAGCGGGGAGGGCCAGGTGCGGCGCTCGGCGGCCGACGTGGGCACGAGGTCGAGCTGCCGAGCGCTGCCGACCAGCACGTCGGCGTCCTGCACCGCGGCACGCGCGAGCGGCGAGAGGCCGTCCCAGCCGTCGGCGCCGATGCCGACCACGACGACGGGCGGGGTCCGGGGACGGGACGGGGCAGCCGTCACGCGGGGAGGTCCCCCTGCGGGCCGGCGGCCTCGGCCAGCAGCTGCTCGCGCTGCTCGGCGGGCAGGCGGTCGACGTAGACCGTGCCGTCGAGGTGGTCGACCTCGTGCTGCAGGCAGCGGGCCGCCATGCCGGTGGCCTCGATCGAGGTGGGGTCGCCGTGCGCGTCGACGCCGTCGACCCGGGCTCGGAAGGCGCGGTCGAGCTCGGCGTAGGGGCCGGGCACCGACAGGCAGCCCTCCTCGGTGCGCTCGACCTCGGGCTCGTCGTCGAGCGGCTCGAGGATGGTGAGCACCGGGTTGCAGACGTAGCCGACCACGTCGTTGCCGTGGGCGTCGGGGCAGTCGATGACGAACACACGGGCGTCGACGCCGATCTGGTTGGCCGCCAGGCCCACGCCGTCGGCGGCCTGCATCGAGGCGAACATGTCGAGCACCAGGTGCCGCAGGTCGCGGTCGAAGGTGGTCACGTCGGCGCAGCGCCGGTGCAGCACCGGGTTGCTGCCGTAGGTGACGATCGGCCGGGCGACGCCGTCGTAACGGCCGGGCAAGCGCATGGGGGCCGATCGTAGTTGGCACCATTCCGCGCGTGGACCTCCCGACCGCCGCCGGCCTCGCCCTGGGCTCGTTGGCCGACCAGGCGTTCGGCGACCCCCGCCGCGGGCACCCCGTCGCCGGCTTCGGCCGGGCCGCCGCCGCGCTGGAGCCGCTGACCTGGCGCGACTCCCGGACCGCCGGTGCGGGCCACTGGCTGGCCTGCGTCCTCCCGGTGGCCGGGCTCGGGGTGGCCGCCGACCGGGCCACCCGCGGCCGCCCCGTCGTCCGGGCGCTGGTCACCGGGGCCGCCACCTGGGCGGTGCTCGGCGGGACGTCGCTGGGCCGGGCCGGGGGCCGGATGTCCGAGCTGCTGGACGACCTGCCCGCCGCCCGGGCCCACCTGCCCACGCTCGCCGGGCGCGACCCGTCGGCGCTGGGCGAGGCCGAGCTGGTGCGGGCGACGGTCGAGTCGGTCGCGGAGAACACCTCCGACGCCGCGGTCGCCCCGCTGGTCTGGGGCGCGGTGGCCGGGGTGCCGGGCCTGCTCGCCTACCGCGCCGTGAACACGCTCGACGCGATGGTCGGGTACCGCTCGGCCCGGTACGCCCGCTTCGGCTGGGCGTCCGCGCGGGCCGACGACGTCGCCAACTGGGTGCCCGCCCGGCTCACGGCGGCGCTGACCGTGGCGGTGGCGCCGCTGGTGGGCGGGTCGGCGTCCGGGGCGTGGCGCACATGGCGGCGCGATGGCGGAGCCCATCCGAGCCCGAACTCCGGCCGCTGCGAGGCCGCCGCGGCCGGCGCACTGGGCGTGCGCCTGGGCGGGCGCAACGTCTACGGCACCCGGGTGGAGGACCGCCCCACGATGGGCGACGGCCGCGCCCCCGTGCGGGCCGACGTCGGCCGGGCGGTCGCGCTGTCCCGCGCGGTGTGGACGGCGGCAGCCGCCCTCGCCGTCACCGCCCGCCTGCTGCGCCGCCGCCCCTGACCTCCGGACTCCCGACCCCCGGATCGACGCTGGGCACCGGGCGCGGTCAGCGGGCGGCGCGGGGGACGAACGCGGGGGCGGGCTCGCGCGGCGCCGGCTCGCGCCCGGGCCCGGGGGCCAGCGCGGGAACGGCGCGGTGCACGACGCCGCGGGGCTGCGGCCAGCCACCGTCCCCGGGGTGGCTGCGCGGCGGGTCGGCCGGGCCTCGCCCACCCCGGACGGCGATCACCAGCGTGGTCACCGACAGGGCCGCGACCCCGAGCAGGAACAGCAGGACGAGCACTCCACCTGTGGTCATGCAGCAACTGTGGCGCAGGTTGGCCTGGTCAAGCCCGGTCCACTGCGGCATGGTGGACCCATGCCAATCACCGCCGACCAGTCCACCCGGGTGCACGAGCTGGCGGTCCTGCTGGGCGATGCGGCCGGTCACCCGGGCCCGCGGTACGCCGCACTGGCGAACCGGGTGCAGGAGCTGCTGAGCACCGGCGCCCTCCCGGTCGGCACGCGGCTGCCGGCCGAGCGCGAGCTGGCCGAGGCCCTCGGCGTCAGCCGGGTGACCGTCGCCAGCGCCTACCGCACCCTCCGGGAAGAGGGCTACGCGCAGACCCGGCACGGCTCGGGCACGGTCACCGAGCTGCCGCGCACGCCGGTGGTGGACTGGCCGCTGCCCCGCGACGCCGACGGGGTCATCAACCTCGCGCACGCCGCTCCCCCGGCCTCGGCGCACCTGCTGCCGGCCTACACCAGGGCGCTGGAGCTGCTGCCCGGGGCGCTCGGCGACTCGGGCTACCACCCCGACGGCCTGCCCGCCCTGCGCCAGGCGGTCGCCGACCGGTTCACCGCGCGCGGGCTGCCCACCGACCCCGACCAGGTGGTGGTCACCGCCGGCGTGATGGACGCCGTCGGCCTGGTCACCGCCGCCCTGCTGTCCCCCGGCGACCGCGTGCTGGTCGAGCACCCCACCTACCCGGGGGCGATCAAGCTGTTCGACGACCTGGGCGCCCAGCCGGTGCCGGTCGCGGTCGACCCGGCCGACCCCGACGCCCTCGTGCAGGCCGCGCACGCCGCCGCCCGGCAGAGCGCGCCGCGCATGGCCTACCTGATGCCCGACCACTCCAACCCGACCGGCGCCACGCTCTCGGCCACCGGACGGCGCCGGTTGGCCGCCACGCTCTGGCAGCAGGGCACGGTCACCCTGGTCGACGAGGTCACCAGCGGGCTCGAGCTGGACGACGAGACCGGTGAGCCGCCGCCCTTCGCCGCCGGCGTCCCCGACACAGCCACCATCACCGTGGGCGGGCTGTCGAAGTCGGTGTGGGGCGGGCTGCGAGTGGGCTGGTTGCGCACCGACGCCGCCCTGGCTGCGCGGCTGGCCGACACCTACGCCCAGCGGCAGCTCACCGTCGGGGTGCTCGACCAGCTCACCGCCACGTTCCTGGTCGCCGACCTGCCCCGGGTGCTGGCCGACCGCCGGGCCGAGCTGCGGGCCGCCCGCGACGTCCTCACCGCGACCCTCGCCGCGGAGCTGCCGGACTGGACGCCCTACCCCGCCACCGGCGGGCTGGCCCTGTGGTGCCGGCTGCCGGCGGGGCTGAGCTCGGCCGCGGTGGCCCGGGCGGCGCTGGTCGAGGGCGTGCGGGTGGCCGAGGGCCGGGCCTTCGGCACGGGCGCGGCGTTCGACGACCACCTGCGGCTGCCGTTCACCCGGCCGGCGGCCGAGGTGCGCGCCGCCCTCGCCGTCCTGGCCCGGGTCTCGGGGCCGCTGCGGGGCCGGGGCGACCGCACGACGTCGGCCTCGGTGCGCGCCGTCTGAGGCCCCGCCCAGGGCGGGCCGACGGCGCCGGGGGATGATGCCCCGGCATCGTCGAGCTCGCGAGGGGTGGTCCGCAGGGTGTTCTACTTCCTCGCCAGGTTCGTGCTCCGGCCGCTGTTCATCCTCACCTGCCGGCCGACCGTGGTCGGTGCCGAGCGGGTGCCCCGCACCGGCCCGGTGCTGCTGGCGAGCAACCACCTGTCGTTCATCGACTCGATCGCGATCCCGCTCATGGCGCCCCGCAAGGTGGGCTACCTGGCCAAGGCCGAGTACTTCACCGGCACGGGCATCAAGGGCTGGCTCACCAAGACCGTCTTCACCGCGCTGGGCGCCCGGCCCGTCGAGCGCGACTCCCAACGCGCCGCGCAGGCCGCCCTGGACACCGTGCTGCACGCGCTCAACGAGGGCGAGGCGTTCGGCATCTACCCCGAGGGCACGCGTTCGCGCGACGGCAAGCTGGCCCGCGGCAAGACCGGGGTGGCCTGGCTGGCGCTCACCGCCGACTGCCCCGTCGTCCCGGTCGCCGTGCACGGCACCGACCGCGTGCAACCGGTCGACGCGCCCTGGCCCCGCCCGGCCAAGGTGCACATCACGTTCGGCGAGCCGCTGACCTTCCCCGAGCAGCGCGGCCAGGCCCGCCGGGGCCCCGCCCGCCGGGTCGTGACCGACCGGGTGATGGAGGCCATCCACGGGCTCTCGGGCCAGGAGAAGTCCGGCTGGTGAGCGGCGCGCTGCTGGTCGCCGGCACCACGTCGGACGCCGGCAAGTCGGTGGTCACCGCCGGCATCTGCCGCTGGTTGGTGCGCCAGGGGGTGTCGGTGGCGCCGTTCAAGGCGCAGAACATGAGCAACAACTCCGGCGTCACGCTCGACGGCGCCGAGATCGGCCGGGCCCAGGTCTTCCAGGCCGCGGCCGCGCGGGTCGAGCCCGAGGCCGCGATGAACCCGGTGCTGCTCAAGCCCGGCGGCGAGCGCTCCAGCCAGGTCGTGGTGCTCGGCAGGGCCGTCACCGACGTCACCGCGATGAGCTACCGGGGTCTCAAGGCGCAGCTGTTCGAGCAGGTGCTGGCCTCGTTGGCCGACCTGCGCAGCCGCTTCGACGTCGTGGTCTGCGAGGGCGCCGGCTCCCCCACCGAGATCAACCTGCGCGACACCGACATCGCCAACATGGGCCTGGCCACCGCCGCGCAGCTGCCGGTCGTGGTGGTCGGCGACATCGACCGCGGCGGCGTCTTCCCCGCCCTCTACGGCACGGTCGCGCTCATGCCGCCGGGCGACCAGGCGCTGGTGGCCGGGTTCCTGGTCAACAAGTTCCGCGGCGACCCCCGGCTGCTGGCCCCCGGCCTGCACCAGCTGCGCGACCTCACCGGCCGGCCCTCGCTCGGCGTGCTGCCCTGGGTGCCCGGGCTCTGGCTGGACGTCGAGGACTCCCTCGACCTCGACGGCGACCGCGGCCCCACCCTGCCCCCGGTCGGCGAGGACGTGCTGCGGGTGTCGGTGGTGCGGCTGCCGCGGCTGTCGAACTTCACCGACCTCGACGCGTTGGCCGCCGAGCCCGGGGTGCTGGTGCGGTACGCGACCAACCCGGCCGAGCTGGCCGACGCCGACCTCGTCGTGCTCCCCGGCACCCGCTCCACCGTGTCCGACCTGGCCTGGCTGCGCGAGCGCGGGCTCGACGCGGCGATCACCCGCCGGGCCACCGAGGGCCGGCCGGTGCTGGGCATCTGCGGCGGCCACCAGATGCTGGCCCGCACCATCACCGACGAGGTCGAGTCCCGCGCCGGGTCGGTGCCGGGCCTGGGCCTGCTGCCCACCGACGTGGTGTTCGCCCGCGAGAAGACGTTGGCCCGGCCGACCGGCTCGTGGCGAGGCCACCCGGTGACCGCCTACGAGATCCACCACGGCGTGGTCACCCCCGACGCCGGCGAGCCCTTCCTGGACGGGGTCCGGGTCGGCGCGGTCAGCGGGACGACGTGGCACGGCGCGCTGGAGAACGACGGGTTCCGCCGGGCCTTCCTCGCCGACGTCGCGGCCACCACCGGACGCCGGTTCACCGTCGCCCCCGACACCGACTTCGCCGCGGTGCGGGAGGCGCGCCTGGACGCCCTGGGCGACCTGGTCGCCGAGCACGCCGACACCGACGCGCTGTGGCGGCTCGTCGAGCAGGGCGCGCCGCCCGGGTTGCCGATGCTGCCCCCGGGGGCAGGCTGGACGGCGTGAGAGCAGCCAGGGTCCTCGTCGTCGCGCTGTCCGGGCTGCTCGGGCTGGCCGGTGCGGTGCTCGCCGTCGTGTCGTTCCTCGACGGCGACGTGCCCCTCGGGGTGCTGTGGGGGTTCGTGGCCGTCGCCGGGGCGTGGTCGGTCGTGCAGGAGGCCCGCCGGGGCGACCGCGCCGCGGCGTCGGCGGCCGCGGCGGCCGACTGGCCGCCCGAGCGGGTGCACGCGACGGTCGGCGGGGTCGAGGGCGAGGTGCAGCAGGTCCGCGCCCTGCGCCGGGCCGACCCCGCCCTCGGCCTGGCCGACGCAGCCGCCCTGGTGCGGGGGCTCCGTGGCTGAGCTGCAGCGGTTCATCGACGCCCAGGCGCCGGTGTGGGACGACGTCCTGGCCGAGCTGCGGGCCGGGCGCAAGCGCACGCACTGGATGTGGTTCGTCTTCCCGCAGATCGACGGGCTGGGGTCCTCCTCGACAGCACGCCGGTTCGCGGTCGCCGACCTGGCCGAGGCCCGTGCGTACCTGGCCCACCCCGTGCTGGGGGCCCGGCTGCGCGAGGCCTGCGACGTCCTGCTCGGGCTGACCGGCATGACGGCGACCGCCGTCCTCGGGTACCCCGACGACCTCAAGCTGCGCTCGTCGATGACCCTGTTCGCCGCCGCCGATCCCGAGGAGCCGCGGTTCCCCGCCGTCCTGGCGCAGTGGTACGAGGGGCCCGACCCGCGCACGCTCGAGCTGCTGGCCGGCTAGCCCCGGGTCAGGCGACGGCGGCGCGCACCTGGTCGGGCCACGGCACCGCGACGCCGTCGCGGGTGGCCACGTAGGTCGACCGGACGACGCAGCACAGCCGCTCGCCCACCCGCACCTCGAAGGCCAGGGTCAGGCTGGTGCGACCCAGCTTCTCCAGGCCGCAGACGACGTCGACCACGTCGCCCCACCGCGCGGACGACGACCACTCCAGCGTCGCGGCCTTGACCAGCGGTTGCACCCCGCAGACGCCGTCGGGGTCCCAGGTCAGCCCGACCGACGGCCACCACGCGTTGGAGGCCTCGTCGGCCCACACGAGGTAGTTCGCGTTGAACACCACCCGCTGGTCGTCGCACTCGCTGTACCGGACCGGCGCGCTCCACCTCACTGACACGGCGCACACCGTAGGGGAGGCTGCAGGGATGGACAGCGCCCTGGACCACTACCGCGCACCGAACGCCCGGGCGGTCGACAAGGTCATCGACCACGTCGACCACCACTGCGCGGCGTTCATCGGCCTGTCGCCGTTCGCGGTGCTGTCCACCGCCGACGCCGACGGGTCGCCCGACGTGTCCCCGCGCGGCGGTGTGCCCGGGTTCGTGCGGGTGCTGGACCCGCGCACCCTGGTGCTGCCCGACCGCGAGGGCAACTACCGGCTCGACAGCCTGCACAACACCCAGGTGAACCCGCAGGTCGCACTGATGTTCCTGGTCCCGGGCATCGAGGAGACGCTGCGCGTGTACGGCCGCTGCCGGCTGGCCGCCGCCGACGACGTCGACCTCGACCTGGTGGAGTTCGGCAAGCAGCCGCTGTCGGTCATGCTCGTGGACGTCGAGCGGGCCTACTTCCACTGCGCGAAGGCGGTCATGCGCTCGAAGCTGTGGGACCCGGGCGCCCAGGTGCACCGCTCGGTCTTCCCACCGATGGGCAAGGTCTGGCGCGAGCACACCGCGACCGACTCCCCCGCCCAGCCCGACCACGAGATGCGGGTCGAGCTGGGCCGCGAGCTCTAGTCGGTGCGGCGCTCGTAGACCCCAACGACCTCGCCGCGGAAGAAGTCGGTGATGCCGGGGAAGGCGGCCATGACCTTGTCGTGGTCCCAGTCGTCGACCACGTGCACCTCGTGGTGGTTGTGCTCGAGCTCGCCCTGCGGGTAGTGGACGATCGGGATCGACATGTAGACCGCGCGCCCGGCGGCCTCGCCGGCCCGCCGCCAGAGGTCCTGGGCCTCCTCGACGGTCATGTGCTCGGCCACGTCGCCGAGGACGACGACGTCGGCCGCCGGCAGGTCGGTGGTGCGGGCATCGCCCAGCAGCACCTCGTCGTACAGCTCGCGCAGCCCGTACTTCTCCACGTAGGGCTCGAAGACCTCGAGGGCCACCAGGCGGGCGGGCCGGTCGTCGGCCAGCAGCTTGGCGTAGGTGCCGGCGCCGGCGCCGACGTCGAGCACCGACCCCGGGTCCAGCGCGGTGATCCTCGAACGGGTCCAGTCCTTGCCCTCGGGCGAGCTGATCGGCACCGACAGAAACTAGCCGGGCACGGCGGACGGCGCAGAACCGTCGCACCCCGGCGCTAGCTTGCCGGCCATGGCGCACACCTTCCAGGTCACGGTCGACTGCTCCGACCCCCACCCGCTCGCCGACTGGTGGGCGCAGGCGCTGGGGTGGCAGCGCGAACCCAGCGACGAAGCCTTCATCGAGCGCATGGTCGCCGCCGGTCACGCCCGGGCGTCCGACACGCTCCGGCACCGGGGCGAGCTGGTGTGGGCCGACGGCGCGGCCCTGGTCCACCCCGACGGCGGCATGCCGCGGTTGCTGTTCCAGCGGGTGCCCGAGCCGAAGACGGGCAAGAACCGGGTGCACCTCGACGTCCGGGTGGGCGCCGAGGCCGTCGAGGCCGAGGTCGCCCGGCTGGTCGCCGCCGGGGCACGCGAGCTCCACCGGGCCAGCCAGGGGCCGCACAGCTGGGTGACGCTCGCCGACCCCGAGGGCAACGAGCTCTGCATCAGCTGAGCGGGCGGGTCACTCCCGCTCGAACTCGCGGGCGACCAGCCGGGCGGCCACGGCCTGCTCGTTGCGGGCCCGGTCGCGCTTGCGCTTGCGCACGTGCTCGGGGATGCGACCGCGGGCGTCCTCGACCAGCTGGTAGGAGGCCAGGTCGACCGCGCGCACCCGTGATGTGCCGAACAGCCCAGGGCTCGTGGCGGGACGGGCCGGTTCGGCGCTGGTCATGTGGCTCACTCCCCGTGCGGACGTCGCGTGCGCCCTCGCACCATGGGATGTCCCGGCCGCGCCGTCGTCAACCCCCGACTGCGCAGATCGCCCCGTCGGGCGACAGATCTCACTCCCGCCCCAGCTCCGGCGGCGTGTCGGGGCGGCGCGCCGGGGGCGGCTACGGTCAGTGGTCATGGCGAGCGGGTGGAAGTCGGTGCTGTCCCGGGTGGCGTCCTCGGTGGTGACCACGGTGGTCCGGGAGGCCACCCGTGGGTCGTCGTCCCCCCGCCGCGGCCAGGGGGGCCGGTCGACCGCCGCGCCCCGGCCGGCGGGCGGTGGCGCGGGAGACCGGCCCGCCCCGCAGCCGGCACCGCGGGCACCCCTGCCCCCGGCCGGCGCGCCCAGCCGCCGGGCCCCGGCGTCGGACTTCACCGGCCGCGGCGAGATCTCCTACGCCCCGCGCGAGGACGGTCGGCCCGACCCGGGCGAGGTCGTGTGGGCCTGGGTGCCCTTCGAGGAGGGCGACGGCCGGGGCAAGGACCGGCCGGTGCTCGTCGCCGGCCGCGCCGACGGCGACCTCATCGGGTTCATGCTCACCAGCAAGGACCACGACCGCGACGCCGCCGACGAGGCCCGCCACGGCCGGCACTGGGTGGACATCGGCACCGGCGACTGGGACCGGCAGGGCCGACCCAGCGAGGTGCGGGTGGACCGGGTGCTGCGGGTCGACCCGGCCGACGTGCGCCGCGAGGGCGCCGTGCTCGACCGGCGGCGCTTCGACCAGGTGGCTGCCGAGGCCCGCCGCGTCCTGGGCTGGTGAGGCGGCGGGTCAGCCGCCGCGGCGCAGCCAGCGGGACAGCAGAGGTGCGGTCAGCAGCATGACGAACAGTCGCAGCACCTGGACGGCGAGCACGACGGTCGCGTCGGCCCCGCTGTCGGTGGCGGTCGCCAGGACGGCGTAGAGCCCGCCGGGCGTGGTGGCCAGGTACGCGGTCAGCGGGCTGACGTCGGCGGTGACCGCGAGCAGCGCGCCCAGCCCGGCGCTGGCCAGCACGAGGCCGACGATGAGCACGAGGGCCCACGGCAGCGCCCCGCCGACCACCCGCAGGCTGTCCCGGGTGAACGACAGGCCCACCTGCAGGCCGATGACGAGGAAGGCGGCCGCCTCGAGCAGTGCGGGGACGTCGGCCCCGCGGGAGAGCCCGGTCAGGTCCAGGGTGGCGGCCACGAGCATCGGGCCCAGCAGCGAGGCCACCGGCAGCCGGACGAGCCGGCCGAACGGGATGCCGGCACCGACGCCCACCACGGTGAACAGCAGGCCGACCCAGGCACCGGGGCCGTCGTCCACCGCGGTGCCCCGCCCGCCCACGGCGCCGAAGCCGACCGCGGCCACCACCGGCATGGTGACGACGATCAGCAGCACCCGCAGGTACTGCAGCACCGCGACCATGCGGGCGTCGGCGCCCAGTTCGCGGGCCATCACGGTGATGCCCGACGCCCCACCGGCGATCATCGAGAACGCCCCGGTCACCCGGCTGACCCCCGGTCGCAGGGCCATCAGCCGCCCGGCGACCAGGCTCAGCAGCAGGGTGCCCACGGTCACCGCGACGACCGGCAACCAGTCGGCGGCCACCGCCTGCAGCGTGGGCAGGGAGACCAGCGCGCCGATCGAGACGCCGACGACCGCCTGCGCGCCGGTCATCCCCTGCTTGGGCAAGGTCAGCGCGCCCCGCCCGAGCAGGGCCCGGCCCAACCCGGCGGCCAGGCCGGCGAACAGCGCCGCCGACGGCACGCCGAGCCAGGTGAGCAGTGCGGCGAGCACGGCGGCGGCGAGCAGAACCCCGAGCAGGTCGAGGGTGCGCCGCCGGTTCATCGCCGTCCACTCTGCTCCTGGGGCCCAGGTCACGCCGTCGGCACCACCGGGGCGGTCACCCGCGGTGGATGACCGGCCCGGTGGCGCACGCGGTGGTCAGCCGCCGGGGAGGCCGGCGGTGATCCGGCGCAGCTCGGCGACGTGGGCGGTGAAGGCGGCCCGGCCGGCCTTGGTGAGCGACAGCGACGTCCGCTGCCGGGAGGCGACGGTCGCCTTGCGCACCTGCACGTAGCCGGCGTCCTCGAGCTGCTTGACGTGCTTGGACAGCACCGAGTCGCTGACCCCCACCGCGTCGCGCACGGCGGCGAAGTCCATGACGTCGACCGCGGCGAGCAGGCCGCACACCTGCAGCCGGGGCGGGGCGTGCACGACCTGGTCGAAACGGGGCTCGACGGCGGTCACACGCCCTCCCGCAGCTCCCGCTGCCAGGTCCGGGTCCAGTGGTGGCTCAGCAGGGCGACGGCGACACCGAGGACCGCACCGGCCACCAGGAACGCCCACGGCCGGTCCAGCACGTACGCCGGGACGAGGACCAGGACGACGAACGCCGCCCAGCCGGCCAGCTGCTTCGGCGGGGTGTACGCCCATACGCCAGTGCGGCCCCGGTAGGCGCGCACCAGCAGCGCCACGCCCAGGCCGAAGACCAGCAGCGCCGGACCGGTCACGTACGGCGAGTCGAACGCGTTCGAGGAGATGAACAGGAACAGCAGGACACCGAGGGCCGGCCCGAACCAGCGGGGCGGGGCCACCCGGTCGGCGAGTGCGGCGCGGTCGGCGTCCAGTGCGGCGAGGTCGGCCGCGGCGCGGTCGGCGGTGGCACGGTCGCGGTCGGCGGTCATCGCCCGCTCCGCAGGTCGCGCTGGTAGGCCGTCGTCCACCGGTTGCTGAGCACCGCGGCGCCGACGCCGAGCACGACACCGGCCCCGACCATCGCGTACCGGACGTCGAGCACCAGCTCCGCGACCATCCCCGCGACCAGCACGACGGCGCAGGCCAGCGCCCACGCCCGCACCAGCGGCTTGGTCGAGGGGCTGCCGTGGAAGCCGCTCACCCACAGCCCGGTGTGCCGGCGGTAGGCCCGCACCAGCAGCCCGGTGCCGAGCGCGAAGACCGGCGCGGCCGCGAGGGTCGCCCACGGGAACGCGAAGGAGTAGGTGGCGAAGAACCCGCCCACCAGCACGCCCAGCGCGGGGTCGTACCAGCCGGGCTGGCGCACCCGCTCGGCCAGCGCAGCTCGGTCACCGTCGAGGGCGGCCAGCGTGGCCGCTGCATCGTCTCTTTCCATGTCGGAAAGTCTGCCTGATGACTTTCCGATTCGTCAAGTCGCCCGTCGTGGTCTCATTGGCGGCGAACTGCGACGGCAGTGCAGGAAGCCGGTGCGACTCCGGCGCGGTCCCGCCACTGTCAGCCCCCCCGGGGTGAGCCAGGAACTGCGGCCGTCGCCACCTGCCACCTCCGGGCGCGGACACCCGGGGAGAGGATGCGCACACCCGTGGTCTACCCCTTCAGCGCCGTGGTCGGCATGGACGACATGCGCCTGGCCCTCCTGCTCAACGCCGTCTCCCCCGCCGTCGGCGGTGTGCTCGTGCGCGGCGAGAAGGGGACGGCGAAGTCCACCGCGGTGCGCGCGCTGGCCGCCGTCCTGCCGCCCGTGGACGTCGTGCCCGGCTGCCGGTTCGGGTGCGACCCCGCCGTCCCCGACCCGGCCTGCCCCGACGGCCCGCACCCGGCCGACGGCCCCGCCGCGCAGCGCCCGGCCCGGCTGGTCGAGCTGCCGGTCGGCGCCTCGGAGGACCGGCTGGTCGGCTCGCTGGACATCGAGCGCGCGCTGACCGAGGGCGTGAAGAGCTTCGAGCCCGGGCTGCTCGCCGCCGCGCACCGCGGCGTGCTCTACGTCGACGAGGTCAACCTGCTGCACGACCACCTGGTCGACCTGCTGCTCGACGCCGCCGCGCTGGGCCGGGCCTACGTCGAGCGCGAGGGCGTCTCGGTGCAGCACGCCGCCCGGTTCCTGCTGGTCGGCACGATGAACCCGGAGGAGGGCGAGCTGCGCCCGCAGCTGCTCGACCGGTTCGGCCTGACCGTCGAGGTCGCCGCGCCCCGGGACGCCGGGCTGCGCGCCGAGGTGGTGCGCCGCCGGTTCGCCGCCGACGCCGACCCGACCGGCTTCGAGGCCCGCTGGGCCGCCGAGGAGCGTTCGCTGGCCGACCGGATCGCGGCCGCCCGCGACCTCCTGCCCTCGGTCGTGCTCGGCGACGCCGCCCTGGCCCAGGTCACCGCGGTGTGCGCCGCCTTCGGCGTCGACGGTCTGCGCGCCGACATCGTCACCGCCCGCGCCGCCATCGCGCACGCGGCGTGGAGCGGGCGCACCGACGTGACTGAGGACGACGTCCGGGTGGCCGCCCGCCTGGCCCTCCCCCACCGCCGCCGGCGCAACCCCTTCGACGCCCCCGGCCTCGACGAGGACACCCTCGAGCAGGCCCTGGACGACGCCCGCCCCGACCCCGACGACGACCCCACCCCACCCGAGGGCCGCGGCCCCGAGGACGGCGCCCCCACCGACGACTCCCCGGCGGATGGTCCCTCTGCCGATTCCCCCTCTGCCGACGACTCCTCCTCCGACGACGGCGAGGGAGCCCTTCCGCCACGATCCGGGCCGCAGAGTGGTGACGGGGATCCCTCGCCTCCCACCGGGAAGGGCGACGAGCAGCCCGACGGCGACGAGGAGCAGCCGGCTGGCGTCGCACCCGAGCGGCCCGCGGTCGCGCCCGACGCGGCGTTCCGGGCCCGGCGGCTCGAGGTCCCCGGCATCGGCGCGGGCGTGGCCGGGCGGCGGTCCAAGGCGCGCAGCGAGCGCGGCCGCGTCGTCGGCTCCACCCGGCCCACCGGCACCGTGACCCGGCTGCACCTGGTGGACACCGTCGTCGCCGCCGCCCCGCACCAGCGCGAGCGCGGCCGCACCGGCCCCGGCCTGCGGCTGGCCCGCACCGACCTGCGGCAGGCCGAGCTGGAGGGCCGCGAGGGCAACCTCGTGCTGTTCGTGCTCGACGCCTCGGGCTCGATGGGCTCGCGCACCCGGGTGGCCGCGGTGAAGGGCGCCGTCCTGTCGCTGCTCACCGACGCCTACCAGCGGCGCGACAAGGTCGGCCTGGTGACCTTCCGGGGTGCGGGCGCCGAGCTGGCGCTGCCGCCCACCTGGTCGGTCGAGGCCGCCGCGGCCCGGCTGACCGACCTGCCCACCGGGGGCCGGTCGCCGATCGCGGCCGGGCTGCTGCGGGCGCACGAGACGCTGCGCGTGGAGCGGGTGCGCGACCCGCGGCGCCGTCCGCTGCTGGTGGTGGTGACCGACGGCCGGGCCACCGGCGAGCGCGGCACCGACCACCTCGCCCACGCGCACCGCGCCGCAGGGCTGCTGCACGCCGCCGGCACCGCGTCGGTCGTCGTCGACTGCGAGTCCGGGTACGTGAAGCTCGGGCTGGCGCACACCCTCGGGATGCACCTGGGCGGGCAGACCCTCCGGCTGGAAGAACTGGGCGACCTCGTGCAGAACGTGAAGGCGGCCGCCTGATGCCCCAGGGACAGGTCACCGCGGTGCCGGTCGACGGGCTCACCACCAAGCAGCGCCGCAACCGGCCGCTGCTGGCGGTGCACACCGGCACGATGAAGGGCAAGTCCACCGCCGCCTTCGGCATGGCCATGCGTGCCTGGAACCAGGGCTGGTCGATCGCGGTCTACCAGTTCGTCAAGAGCGCGAAGTGGAAGGTCGGCGAGGAGAACGTCATGGCCACCCTGGGCCGCGTGCACGCCGAGACCGGCGAGGGCGGCCCGGTGGTCTGGCACAAGATGGGCTCGGGCTGGTCGTGGTCGCGCAAGCAGGGCGACGAGGTCGACCACGCCGCCGACGCCGCCGAGGGCTGGGCGCAGATCAAGCGCGACCTGGCCGCCGAAGCGCACCGGTTCTACGTGCTCGACGAGTTCACCTACCCGATGAAGTGGGGCTGGGTCGACGTCGAGGACGTCGTGCAGACCATGCGCAACCGCCCCGGCAACCAACATGTGGTGATCACCGGGCGCGACGCCCACCCGGCGCTGATCGAGGCCGCCGACCTGGTCGTGGAGATGACCAAGGTCAAGCACCCGATGGACGCCGGCCAGAAGGGTCAGCGGGGCATCGAGTGGTGAGCGTCCCGCGCATCGTCCTCGCGGCGCCGTCGTCCTCGGCCGGCAAGACGTCGATCGCCACCGGGCTGATCGCCGCGCTCACCGACCGCGGCCTGGCCGTCTCGCCGCACAAGGTGGGCCCGGACTACATCGACCCCGGCTACCACTCCCTGGCCGCCGGGCGACCGGGCCGCAACCTGGACAACTGGCTGGTCGGCGAGGAGCGCATCGTCCCGCTGTTCCTGCACGGCGCCCGAGGTGCCGACGTCGCCGTCGTCGAGGGCGTGATGGGCCTGTTCGACGGCGCCAGCCACCCCTCGGTCGAACCCGGCTTCGGCTCCACCGCGCACGTGGCCACCCAGCTGCGCGCCCCCGTCGTCCTGGTCGTGGACGCCAGCGCGCAGGCCCGCAGCGTGGCCGCGGTCGTGCACGGGTTCGCCACCTTCGACCCCACCGTGCGCCTGGGCGGGGTGATCCTCAACCGGGTCGGGTCCGACCGGCACGAGGCCATCCTGCGCGAGGCTCTGGGGTCGGCCGGGGTGCCGGTGCTGGGCGCGGTGCGCCGGATCGCCGACCTGGAGACGCCCTCCCGGCACCTCGGCCTGGTGCCCGCCGCCGAGCGGTCGGCCGAGGCGGTGCGCACCGTGCGCGCGCTGGGCGCCGTGGTCGGCTCGTCGGTCGACCTGGACGCCGTGCTGCGGCTGGCCCGCACCGCCCCCGACCTCGACGACGCCCCCTGGGACCCGGCCGCCGAGGTCACGCGGGTCGAGGGCCGCCCGGTCGTGGCCGTCGCCGGTGGACCTGCGTTCACCTTCGGCTACGCCGAGACCGCCGAGCTGCTGGCCGCCGCGGGTGCCGACGTCGTCACCGTCGACCCGCTGCGCGACCAGTCGCTGCCCCCGGGCACCGCCGGCCTCGTGGTCGGCGGCGGCTTCCCCGAGGTGCACGCGTCGGCGCTGGCCGCCAACGTCGGCCTGCGGACGGCGATCGCCGAGCTGGCGGCCACCGGGGCGCCGATCGCGGCCGAGTGCGCCGGGCTGCTCTACCTCGCCGGCGCCCTGGACGGCGAGCCGATGTGCGGGGTGCTCGACGCCGAGGCGGCCATGCACCCGCGGCTGACGCTGGGTTACCGGGCCGCCGTGGCGATGACCGACAGCGTGCTGGCCCCGGCGGGCACCCGGGTGCGCGGGCACGAGTTCCACCGCACCCGCACCACCCCCGGCGCCGGGGCGACGCCGGCGTGGCAGTGGAGCGCCGACGGGCCCGAGGGGTTCGTGCAGGGCGGGGTGCATGCCTCCTACCTGCACCTGAACTGGGCCGGGTCGCCGCAGCTGGCCTCGCGCTTCGTGGCCGCCGCGGCCCGGGTGCGCGCCGGGGTCCGCTCGTGACGGCCCCCGCCCGGCGTGGATCAGCTGGGTTCACCGATGGCCGTCCTGGCTCACCGACGCCGGTGAGCCAGGACGGACGTGGATCAACCCAGCTGATCCACGCCGCACAGGCCGGGGTCGCCGCCGCGCAGGTTGCGGCCGTCGAGGTGGTCGTGGGCGTGGGGGCGCGGCCCGGGACACCGGCCGACGAGGTGCTGGCGGCGATCGACGCCGTGCTCCCGCCGGGCTCCACCGTCGCCGCGCTGGCCACCGTCGACCGGCGCGCCGCCGAGCCCGGGGTGCAGGCCGCCGCCGCCGCGCGCGGCTGGCCGCTCGTCGGCCTGGCCGTCGACCGGCTGGCCCAGGTGCCGGTGCCCACCGTCTCCGCCCGCGTGGCCGCCGCGCTCGGCACGCCCTCGGTGGCCGAGGCCGCCGCGCTGGCCGACGGCGGCGAGCTGGTGGTGCCCAAGACCGTGCACGGTCAGGTCACCGTGGCCGTCGCCCGCCGGTGACCGACCCGACCCACGACCTCCGGCACCACGGGGACGTCGAGGCCACCCCCGGGCTGGTCGACCTCGCCGTCAACGTGCGTGCCGACATGCCCCCGGCCTGGCTGCGCGAGGTGCTGCACGCCGCGGTCGATTCGTCCGCGGCCTACCCCGACCCGGCCCGCGCCCGCGCCGCCGTCGCCGCCGCGCACGGGCGGCCCGAGGACGAGGTGCTGCTCACCGCCGGGGCGGCCGAGGCGTTCACCCTGGTGGCCCGGGCGCTCACGCCGCGCCGCGCCGTCGTCGTCCACCCGTCGTTCACCGAGCCCGAGGCCGCGCTGCGGGCACACGGCCACGCGGTGCACCGGCACCTGCTCGTGCCGCCGTCCTACCTGCTGAGCCCGCCGCCGGAGGACGCCGACCTCGTGGTGCTGGGCAACCCGACCAACCCCACCTCGGTGCTGCACCCGGCCGAGGCGGTCGCCGCGCTGTGCCGGCCGGGCCGCACCGTGGTGCTCGACGAGGCCTTCGCCGACACCGACCCCGGCGAACCCCAGTCGCTGGCCGGCCGCCGCGACCTGCCCGGCCTGCTGGTCGTGCGCAGCCTGACCAAGACCTGGGGCCTGGCCGGACTGCGGGTCGGCTACGCCCTCGGCCCGCCCGACCTGGTCGCCGCGCTGGCCGCGCACCAGCCGCACTGGCCGGTCTCCACCCCCGCGCTGGCCGCGCTCGAGGCCTGCGCGGGCGCCGACACCGACGGGTTCGCCCGCGAGCTGGCCGCCCACCGGCAGGCCCTGCTCGACCTGCTGCCGGCCGGGGTCGACGTCGTGGGCACGCCCCGGTCCTCGTTCGTGCTGCTGCGGGTGCGCGACGCCGACCGGGTGCGGCAGCGGCTGCGCGACGCCGGGTTCGCCGTCCGCCGCGGCGACACCTTCCCCGGCCTCGACCCCGACCACCTGCGGGTCGCCGTGCGCGACCCGGCGACCTCGGCGTCCTTCGCCGCAGCCCTGGCTGAGATCCTGGAGTCACCATGAGCCTGCTCGACGACACCATCGCCGCCATCGCGCCCCGCGACGCCGGGGCAGAGCGGGCCGCCCGCGAGCGGCTCGACCGCATGACCAAGCCCCCGGGCTCGCTCGGCGTCCTCGAGGACGTCGCCGCGCAGCTGGCCGGCACCGCCGGGGTCTGCCCGGCCCCGCTGCCCGGCCCCACCGCGGTCGCGGTGTTCGCCGGCGACCACGGCGTGCACGCCCAGGGCGTCACCCCGTGGCCGCAGGAGGTCACCGCGCAGATGGTGGCCAACTTCGCCGCCGGCGGCGCGGTCGTGAACGCGTTCGCCGCCTCCCTGGGCGCCGACGTCGTGGTGGTCGACGTCGGGGTCGCGACGCCGTCGGCCCCCGCACCCGGCTTCCTGGACCGCAACGTCCGGCGCGGCACCGCTGACCTGGCCGAGGGCCCCGCGATGACCCGCGACGAGGCCCGCCGCGCCGTCGAGGTGGGCATCGAGGTGGCCCGCGAGCTCGCCGCCGACCACGGCTGCCTGGTCACCGGCGACATGGGCATCACCAACACCACCGCCTCGGCCGCGTTGATCTGTGCGTTCACCGGCGCCACCCCGGACGGCGCGACCGGCCGCGGCACCGGCATCGACGACCCGACGCTGGCCCGCAAGGTCGAGGTGGTCACCCGCGCCCTGGCCCGCGACCGCAGCACCGACCCGCTGGACGTTCTGGCCGAGCTGGGCGGCCTCGAGCACGCCGCGCTGGCGGGGTTCGTCCTCGGCGCCGCGGCCGCCCGGGTACCCGTCGTGCTGGACGGCGTCATCGCCGGCTCAGCCGCGCTGGTCGCCGCCGCGCTGTGCCCCGCAGCGCTCGAGCACGCGTTCGCCGGGCACGTGTCCGCCGAGCCCGGCCACGCCCTCGCGCTGCGCCACCTGGGCCTGCGCCCGCTGCTGGGCCTGGACCTGCGGCTGGGCGAGGGCACCGGAGCACTGCTCGCCGTCCCGCTGGTCACCGCGGCGGCCCGGGCCCTGGCCGACGTCGCCACGTTCGACTCCGCCGGCGTCACCGAGAAGGCCTGATGCCCGCCACCCCCGTCGACCCGGCGTCCGGCTCGGTCTACCCCATCGGTCTGCGGCTGGCCGGCAAGCGCGTCGTCGTCGTCGGCGGCGGGCAGGTCGCGCACCGCCGCGTCGCCGGCCTGCTCGATGCGCACGCCGTCGTCACCGTCGTGAGCCCGGCCGTCACCCCCGCCCTCGAGGCACTGGTCGAGCCCGGCGCCGTCACCTGGCTGCAGCGGCCCTACGCCCCCGGCGACCTCGCCGACGCCTGGTACGCCGTGGCCGCCACCGACTCGACCGAGGTCAACACCGCCGTCGCCGACGAGGCCGAGCAGCGGCGCATCTTCTGCGCCCGGGCCGACGACCGCTCACGGTCCAGCGTCTGGACGCCGGCCGTCGGGCGGCAGGGCGACGTGGTGGTCAGCGTGCACGGCGGGGGCGACCCGCAGCGCGCGGTGGGCATCCGCGACGCCGTGCTGGCCGGGCTCACCGACGGCACCGTGCCCGACACCGTCTCCCGCCCCCGCGACGGCCGGGGCAGCGTCGTGCTGGTCGGCGGCGGCCCCGGCGACCCCGGGCTGATGACCGTGCGCGGGCGGCAGGCACTGGCCACCGCCGATGTCGTCCTCGCCGACCACCTGGCCCCGCAGTCGCTGCTGTCCACGCTGCCCCCGCACGTCGAGGTGGTCGACGCCTCGAAGCTGCCTCGCGGCCGCTCGATGGCCCAGGAGCACATCAACGCCCTGCTGGTCGAGCACGCCCTGGCCGGCAAGCGGGTGGTGCGGCTCAAGGGCGGCGACCCGTTCGTCTTCGGCCGCGGCTTCGAGGAGCTCGAGGCGTGCGCCGCGGCGGGGGTGCCGGTCGAGGTCGTGCCCGGGGTGACCAGCGCGATCGGCGTCCCCGGGCTGGCCGGGGTGCCGGTCACCCACCGCGGCATGACGCACGAGTTCGTCGTCGTCTCCGGGCACGTGCCGCCGGACCACCCGGCCTCGCTGGTCGACTGGCCGTCGCTCGGCCGGCTGCGCGGCACCCTCGTCGTCCTCATGGGCGTCGAGACCGCGCCCGCGATCGCCGCCGCGCTGGTCGAGCACGGCCGGGCCGCGGACACCCCGGTCGCCGTCGTGGTCGACGGGGCGAGCCCGGCCCAGCGGCTGTACCGCACCACGCTGGCAGGGCTGGGCGACACCCTCGTCGCCGAGGGCGTGCGCCCACCGGCCGTCTGGGTGGTCGGGGACGTCGTCGGGCTCGGTGCCGCGACGACGTCCCCGGGCGGTCAGTAGCCGAACTCCAGCTCCACCTCGCCGTCGCCCACGCTGACGTCGGCGTCCAGGCTGAAGCTGACGTCGCTCTCGTAGGGCCGCGGGGTCTGGTCCGGCGACGAGCTGAACGGCGGACGGCTGCCGGTGACGAGCACCTCGCCGTCGTAGTCCGACCGGATGACCAGCTGGCCCTCGTGGTCCAGCTCGAGCTCCCAGTCGGGCACGGTGACGACGCGCACGGTCAGCCCGGTGACGTCGTCGGGCACGTAGCTGTACTCGTCGAGGAACGGGCAGCCGTCCATGGGCACCGTGGTGCGGGCCGCGCAGTCGGTCAGCGCCTCGTCGACCGCCTGCGCCACCAGCTCGGTGACCTCGTCGCGCACCCGCGGCTCCAGCGAGACCGTGTCGTAGGAGAGGTCGCCGAGCACCGCCACCGTGAGCGGGTCGGCGGTGAGGACCTCGTCGTCGGCGGCGGTGAACGTGTAGGTGCCCGGCAGTGCGCGCTGCGAGCCCTCCGGGACGTCGACCCCGGCCACCTGCACCGCGACGCCCGAGGAGTCCTGCACGTAGAGCGAGCTGTCCCCGCCCTCGACCGTCCACCCGCCGAGGAGCCCGTCCTCGCGCGAGAGCCACACCCGCTGGGTGGCCCGCTCGCCGTCCACGGTGTAGCCGATCTCCGCCGAGGCCGAGGAGCCGTACGTGTCCACCTCGAGCACCTCCAGGTCGGTCGGGGGCGCGTAGGCGTCGCTGTCGAGGACCTCCGGCGAGAGCAGCACGTCGGCCGGGCCGGGCGGCTCCTCCAGCCCGAGCGCCGCGACGTCGCCCTCGGCCAGGGCGGCCAGGTGGTCGTCGAGCGCCGACTCCGGGGTCAGCACCGTGCTGCGGACGACGGCGACGGCACCGATCCCGACCACCCCCAGCACCGCCAGGACGCCGACGCCCAGCACCGTCCCGCGGATCGCCGCCGACCGCCGACCGGCCGGCGGCGGGCCCGTGCCGGCCACCGCGGCCAGCCACTGCGGGTGCTGCCGGCGGCCGCCGGCCAGGCGGACGAACCAGGCCGGGCTGGACAGCACCAGCGTGGGTCCGACCCGCACGGCCGCCACGGCCAGGGCAGCCCAGAACCCGCACAGCAGCGGGGCCCACAGCAGCGACGGCCCCAGGGACGCCTGCCCGATGCCGACCGCGCCGTAGCCGTAGCCGCTCGCGCCGCCACCCCCGGAGGCCCAGGCCCGCACCAGCAGCGCCAGCAGCAGGCCGGCCACCGCGCCGGCACCGGCTCCCACCAGCACGCTGCGCGGGCCGAGCGGCAGCTGGCGCCCCCGCACCGTGCGCCGCACGGCGGTCACCAGCACGACGAGGACGGGCAGCAGCAGGAGCAGCAGCAGCACCGGCTCGTCGACGAGGCCGTACTGCACCGTCTGGCTGGCCCGGATCCCGTCGGGCGAGCCGGTGAAGGCGCCGGCGCCGTACGCCGTCGCGGACAGCGGGACGCCGAGCAGGGCCAGGACCCCGGCGCCGAGCACGTTGCCCAGCAGCACCAGCGCCGCGCCCACCGCGAGCACGTCGCCGTCACCACCCTCGACGAACCCGTGGCCGGCCGCGTCCTGCACCGCCACGACCACGAGGAGGACGGCGGCCACCACGACCAGGCCGACGACGGCGGTGCGCAGCACCCGGCCCACGGCGCGCACCTCGCCCCACCACGCAGGCCGCGGTGAGCCGGTGCGCACCACGGCGTACCGCGCCGCGGCCACGACGATGCCGACCAGCAGCGCGGGGCCGAAGAACGCGCCGACGGCGCCCAGCCCGGTCGACACCTGGCCGGGCGATGCGACCAGCCCCCCGAGCTCGTCGGCGAGGAAGGTCGAGGTGCGGGTCAGCAGGGCGAGCAGCAGCACCAGCACCCCGGCGACCAGGCCGGCCAGGCCCGCGCGCACCAGCAACTGCGCCGGACCGGCGGAACGGTGCGCACGCTCGCTGCGGCGCGCCGCCGCGGCCAACGAGACCACGACCGCCGCGGTGACCACGAGCGGCAGCACCCGGATGCCCACGTCGACGCCGGCCGCACCCACCTCGGGGGCGACCTGCCCCTCGACCACGAGCCGGGCGCCCAGCGCGAGGCCGAACACCACGACCGCGGCGAGCAGCCAGTCCCCCGGTGAGCCCCCGTCACCGGCGATCGCGGCGCTCCCGCCCACCGCGGCGGTGAACAGGGCCAGCCCCACCAGGACCGGCAGCAGGCCCCGGGCCACCGTGCGCAGTGCCTGCAGCAGGTCGACGGCCAGCGGCGCGGTCGGTGCGGGCGGTCCGACGACGGGCGGTGGTGCGGCCCAGTCGCCGGCGTGGTGCTGTTCGGTCACGGGTGCTCCCGGGGTCGGCGACGACCCCGCGTCGGGGCCCAGCACATCATCGGCACCCAGGCGTCTCGGTGGAAGCCCGACTCACACGACCGAGGCGAACACCACCACGTTCTCGTCACTGGCCCCGGCGGACTCGTCGTACTCGCCACCGCACGTCACCAGCGCGACGTCGGCACCGTCGGGGTGGCCGTTGAGGGCGTCGGAGAGGGCCGAGGTCGACTTGTCCAGACCCGTGAGCGGCGCCTCGACGACCTGCAGCTGCAGCTGGGTGCCGCTCGCGTCGGTGAGGACGACGTCATCGCCCACCTGCAGGTCGCCCAACCGGTCGAACACGCCGGGGTCGTCGCCGGGGACGTCGTGGCCGAGGACCACGGCCATCCGGCCCGACCCCGGCTGGGGGCCGTCGGACCACCACGAGGTGGCCGCCATGTCCTCGGGCACCCCGTAGCCGGCGACCTGCTGCCCGGTGAAGGGGTTCGTGTACTCGACCGTGCCCCGCTGCTCCACCGGCGCCTCGACCCCGATCGCCGGCACGCTCAGCGCGGCCGGGACGAGCGGCACCTCGGCGGTCGAGGTCGCCGGCACGGGGTCCGCGCCCGCGTCGCCGTAGCCGTACCAGAGCCCGCCGCCCAGCAGCACAGCCAGGACCAGCAGCACCACCAGGCCCGACGAGGACCCGGTGTCGCGGTCAGCCGGCGACGCCACGGCGGGCCCGCAGCCACAGCGCGCCACCGCCGGTGGCCACGCCCAGGAGCCCGAGAGCCGCGAGGCCCTCGACGCCCTGGTCGTCGTCGGAGGGCTGGCCGCCGGTCGGCGCGTAGCCGGGGTAGGCGACCGCCTGGGTCTGCGGCGCCTGGGTGGTCACCGGGGCCGTCGTGGTCGGCGCGGCCGGCTGCGGCGCCGGAGTGGTCGCGGGGGGCGTGGTGGCCGCCGGGGCGGGGATGAGCGAGGCCAGGCACTTCACGAAGTCGACGACGACACCGACCGTCTGGGCCACGCCACCGATCACGACCTCCACGGTCGTCTCGAGGGACTGCTGCCCGTCGGCCAGCAACTGGGCCAGCCGCTCGGGGCTGAGGTCGAGCAGGCCGGCCAGCTCCTCCGGGGTCATCGGGAGGGTGGTGCTCGCCGTCCCGTCGACCACCGGGACCGAGGTCCCGCCCCCGCCGAGCAGCCCGATGAGCGCGTCGCGCAGACCGTCGGCGATGCCGGTGACGGTCACCTGGATGCCGGTGACCAGGCCCTGGACGCAGGCCGCGCCCGCGCTGATCGAGTCGGCCGGGTTCGGCAGGCCGCCGGCGCCCGGGAGGTCCGCCCCCGAGCTCGGGAGACCCGGGAGGCTGGGCAGGCCCGAGGTGCCCGGCACGACCGGGGTCTGCTGGGCCGGGGCGAGCAGGCCGCCGACGACCGGGACGTCGACGAGCGGGTTGTCCTGCGCCGAGGCGATCGCCGGGGTGCCGACGACGGCGACGGCGGCGATCGCGCCCGTGGCGAGCAGCCGGAGGCCGGCGTGGCGGGTGAGGTGGGGCAGGGGCACGGCGGCGACCTCCGTTGGTCGGTGCTGGCTCGGGCGGGTGCTCGGTCAACGACACCCGTGACGGAAGGTTACGGGTAGCTGTGACGGACCCGTCCCGACACCTCCGGACGGGTCCGCGGCGACCGTGGCCGCCGGACCGCCGGTCGCGATACCGTCGGTGGCCCACCGGTCCACCCCCGCGGACCGGCGCGAGGAGGTCGGTCGTGGAGCTGGTGCTCGTCCTGGTCGTGGTCGTGCTCCTGGCTGTGGCCGGCGTCGTCACCAGCGGGGTGCTGCTCACCCGCCGCGCCGTACGCGCTGTGCAGGCCAGCCCGACCCTGCGCCGGGGTCGCGAGCTGACGCAGTACGCCGGCACCGCGGTCGCCGTCGTCCGCAACCCGGGCCGGTCCGACCGGACGGCGGCCGCGCTGGCCGCCCGGATCTCCGCGGCCGGCATGGGCCTGCAGCGCGAGGTCACCGCGGCCCGGCGGGCGCAGGCCCACCTCGGCGACGTCCCCGAGGTGCTGCCCCAGCTCACCGACGAGGGCTACGCGCTAGCCCGGGCGCTGCGCGGCGAGGCCGCGGCCCCCACCGGTCGCGCCGACGCGCTGCACGAGGCGGCCCGGGCCCACCTGGCCGCCGTCGCCGACGTCACCGCCGCCGTCCGGGCCAGTGCCGCCCTCCCCGCCGCGCACGGCTCGGCCGCCGCCGTGGCCGCCCGCGCCGCGGCGGACCTGCACGCCTACGCCGACGCCTACCGTGACCTCACCGGCCCCGACCGCGTGGCCTGACCCACAGCACCGGACCGACGGGTTCCGACTCCGTCCGCGACTGCCGATGTGCGGAGGCGTGAAGCGCACCGCCCGGGTTCCCACCCTCGCCGCCCTGTCCGCACTCTCGCTCCCCTGCGTGCTGACCGCGGTCCTCACCGCCGGGCCCGCGCAGGCCGCCCCGGCGGTGGTGGACGTCAGCACGCTGTCGGCGATCGACACCGCCTGGTCGGCCGGGAACACCGCGCGCCTGGTCGCCGACGTCACCGCCCCCGCCGGGGTCGGGCTCGTGGCGCGGGACGGGGGGTCGGTGCTGGACCTCAACGGGCACAGCCTGACCATCCCGTCCGGGCCGGACAACTACGCCGCCCTCACGGTCCCCGTGTCGCGCAGCGCGACCGTCCGCGACTCGGCCGGCGGGGGCGCGCTGGTCCTCACCGGCGGGCGGGGCGGTCCCGGACTCGGCGGCGCCTCGGCCAACTGGAGCCACAAGGACTGCGGGACCGTCCTGGTCCAAGGTGCCCACGTGGTCGCGACCGGCGGCGCCGGCTTCGCATCCGGCAGCACCACCTACGGCGCCGGCGCCGGGATCGGCAGCGGCGGTGCCTCCGGCGGTGCCACCACGACCGGTCACGGCTGCGCGCTGACGGTGGACGGCGGCTGGGTCCAGGCCACCGGCGGCCGGGATCTCGACGCGAGCGCCGCCCCCGCCATCGGCAGCGGCAACGGCGTCGGGAGCAGTGGCGCCACCGGCGCGCCGGGGACCGTGGCGATCACCGGCACCGGGACCACCGGACCCCTGGCCGCGGGGTTCGACACCAGCACGACCGGCCGGGCGGGTGTCGCGCCGACCGCCACCGTCACCCCCGGCGGGACCCCGTTCACGGCCACCTCGGTGAACGGCTCCGCCTCGGTCGCCGCCACCGTGACGATCCGCACCGCCCACGTCATCACCTACGACACGGCCGGCGGGTCCGCCCTCGCCCCGGAGACCGTCCCCTTCGGGGCCGTCGCCACCGCCGGGGCGCCCACCCGTAGCGGGTACACCTTCGCCGGGTGGTCCACCGGTGCCGCAGGCGGCCCCGCATGGGACCCCGCCACCCCTGTGACGGCCTCGTCCACCGTGGTCGCGGCGTGGACGCCCGTCCCGGTCGTCAACCCGCCGGTGCCCACCCCCTCGGGCCCGGCCGCCCGCGGTGGCGTCGTCCTCGCCGCCGTCGCCGGCGACACCGCCGCTGGTCGTACCGTCACCATCGCGACGTCGAGCCTCGCCCCCGGCAGCGCCTGGATCCTGACCATGCACTCCGCGCCCGTGGTCCTCGCCTCGGGCATGGTCCCGGCCGACGGCACGGTGAGCACCACCGCCGCGCTGCCGAGCAGCGTGCCTGCTGGCTCGCACCGGGTGGAGCTGACCGCCACCGGCGCCGACGGCCAGCCCTACACCACGGCTTCCTGGTTCCGGGTGGCCGCCGACGGCACGGTCGTCGGGGTCTCCTCGACCGGGCCGGTGCCCGACGTCCTGGCCGCGACCGGTGTGGGCGACGCCGTCCCGCTGACCGTCCTCGGCGGGCTCCTCGTGCTCGCCGGCGGCGGCGCCCTCGTCGCCACCCGCCGACGGGTCGGCTGACCCACCCGTCGACGACGGCGCGCACCCGCTCCGGGTGCGCGCCGTCGGTCGTTGCCGGGGAGTTGCGGCCGCACCTGACGCCGTCGGGCCCGGCGCCCTAGGGTTCCCCGTGAGGCAGCGTCGCCGGGTCCGTGCCGGCCGACGCCCGAGACGGAGGTAGCGATGAGCGACGCCCAGAGCCTGACCGACGAGATCCCCGCCGGCGGGGTGTTCGAGCCCCCCGCCGAGCTGGCCGAGCACGCCAACGTCACCGCCGAGACCTACCAGCGCGCCGCGGACGACCGGCTGGCCTTCTGGGCCGACGCCGCCGCGCGCCTGGAGTGGTCCAAGCCCTGGGACCAGGTGCTCGACTGGAGCAACCCGCCGTTCGCGACGTGGTTCGCCGGCGGTGAGCTCAACGTCGCCGCCAACTGCGTCGACCGGCACGTGGCCGCCGGCAACGGCGACAAGGTGGCCTACCACTGGGTCGGCGAGCCCGGCGACACCCGCGACATCACCTACGCCCAGCTCAAGGACGAGGTCTGCCGGGCGGCCAACGCGCTGCTGTCGCTCGGTGTGCAGGCCGGCGACCGGGTGGCCATCTACCTGCCGATGATCCCCGAGGCGGTCATCTCGATGCTGGCCTGCGCCCGCATCGGCGCCGTCCACATGGTGGTGTTCGGCGGGTTCTCCCCCGACGCGCTGGCCTCCCGCATCGAGGACGCCGGCGCGAAGGTGGTCATCACCGCCGACGGCGGCTACCGGCGGGGCGCACCGAGCGCGCTGAAGCCGGCCGTCGACGAGGCGCTGACCAAGGTCGCCGGAGTGGACCACGTGCTGGTGGTCAAGCGCACCGAGCAGGACGTCGACTGGAGCGAGGGCCGCGACCAGTGGTGGCACGACCTCGTCGCCGGCCAGTCCACCGAGCACGAGGCGCAGCCCTTCGACGCCGAGCACCCGCTCTACATCATGTACACCTCGGGCACGACGGCGAAGCCCAAGGGCATCCTGCACACCTCGGGCGGCTACCTCACCCAGGTGTCGTTCACCCACTGGGGCACCTTCGACCTGAAGGCCGACACCGACGTCTTCTGGTGCGCCGCCGACGTGGCCTGGGTCACCGGCCACTCCTACATCGTCTACGGCCCGCTCTCCAACGGCGCCACCTCGGTCATGTACGAGGGGACGCCGGAGACCCCGCACCGCGGCCGCTGGTGGGAGATCGTCCAGCAGTACGGCGTCACGATCCTCTACGCCGCCCCGACCGTCGTCCGCACCTTCATGAAGTGGGGCGCGCAGGAGCTCGAGCCCTTCGACACCTCCTCGCTGCGGGTGCTCGGGTCGGTCGGCGAGCCAATCAACCCCGAGGCCTGGCTCTGGTACCGCAAGAACGTCGGCGGGGGCACCGCGACCGTCGTCGACACCTGGTGGCAGACCGAGACCGGCGCGCACATGATCGCCCCGATGCCCGGGGTGACGGCGACCAAGCCGGGGTCCGCGCAGCGGGCGGTGCCGGGCATCTCGGCGGCCGTCGTCGACGAGGAGGGCCAGCCGGTCGAGCCCGGCGCCACCGGCTACCTGGTGCTCACCGAGCCGTGGCCGGCCATGCTGCGCACCATCTGGGGCTCCGACGAGCGCTACGTCGAGACCTACTGGTCGCGCTACGGCAAGGACGTCTACTTCGCCGGGGACGGCGCCAAGCTCGACGAGGACGGCGACATCTGGCTGCTCGGCCGGGTGGACGACGTGATGAACGTGTCCGGGCACCGCATCTCCACCACCGAGGTCGAGTCGGCGCTGGTCAGCCACCCGGCGGTGGCCGAGGCCGCGGTCGTGGGCGCCACCGACCCCACCACCGGGCAGGGCATCGTGGCGTTCGTGATCCTGCGCGGGGGCGCCGAGGACTCCGGCGACGAGCTGGTCAAGGAGCTGCGGCTGCACGTGCGCAAGGAGATCGGCCCGATCGCCTCGCCGCGCCAGATCATGGTCGTGGCCGAGCTGCCCAAGACCCGCTCGGGCAAGATCATGCGCCGGCTCCTCCGCGACGTCGCGGAGAACCGCGAGCTGGGCGACGTCTCGACGCTGACCGACTCCTCGGTGATGGACCTCATCGGCGCGAAGATGCCCTCCTCGTCCGAGGACTGACGTCGAGCGCGCCGGGCGGGCTCCCCCGCCCGGCGCGCTCGACGGGGGATCAGACCCGCCAGACGACCGGGGCGTCCTCGTAGTCGCTGTCGAAGGGCGCGAACTCGATGCTGCCCACCGCGTCGGCGGCGTCGGCGGCCACCAGGATGCAGGTCGTGTAGCTCGTGCCCGGGTCGAACGGGTCGGGCGCGCTCTCGCCGTTGCAGGGCTCGAAGGTCGAGAACTCGATGATCGACGCCGTCGGCGACCCCGACGTCGTGACCACGTCGAGGTCGGAGTCCAGCGTCCCGTTGGACAGGTCGCCCTCGCCGCCCACCCGGGTCAGCGTGACGTCGACGTACCAGGGCAGCAGGCCGGCGGCGTCCTCCCCGATCTCGAGGCTGTCCAGCTCGGCCTGGGTGCCCTGGCGCACGGCGTCGACGGTGACCTCGACGGTGCCGGTGTCACCGGTGTACTCCAGCTCGAGGACGGCGGACTCGCCCAGCGCCAGCTCGGTGCCCGGTGCGGTCACGTCGCCGGCCGGTGCGGCCGCGCTGCTCGACGTCGCCTCCGACGACGAGCTGGTGGCGGACGAGGAGGACGTGGTCGTGGGTGCGGCGGCCTCCTCGTCGGACCCGCCGCAGGCGGCGAGGGCGAGGGTGGCGACACCGAGGACGGCGACCAGGGACGTGCTGCGGCTCATGCTTCTCCACTCCGGGACGGGACGGTTCCTGATCGAACCTAGGGAAGCGGACCGGGTCGTTCCACTTGAGAACCAGCTGTGAGAGCTGGATCACCCGGAGGGGGGTCCATCCCGCCGGGGCGCGCACACCCGGGCCGGATGAGGCACGATCGACACACCCGGGGCCCGGCCCCGGCGTCCTGATCTGCTCCCGAGAGGTTCACCCGTGGCCCACAGCGCGCCCAGCACCCGACCGTCCGGCCTGCCGGCCGGTCCCGAGGAGCCGTCGATCGGCTCGCTGGTGCAGAGCGCCATGGCCGACGTCTCGACCCTCATCCGCAGCGAGGTCGAGCTGGCGAAGGCCGAGGTCGGCGCCTCGGTGAAGAAGGTCGGCATCGGCGGCGGGCTGATCGCGGCCGGCGGCGTGATGCTCGCCTTCTCCTCGATCTTCCTGTTCATCGGCATCGCCGAGCTGATCACCTGGCTGGGGCTGGCCCGCTGGATCGCCTACCTCATCGTGTTCGGCGGCCTCGTGCTCGTCGGCGCCCTGGTCATCCTGGTGGGCATCCGGACCACGAAGAAGTTCCGCAAGCCCGAGCGCACCATCGAGACGCTCAAGGACCTCCCCGACGTCATGCGCCGCGAGGCCCCCGGTCAGCGGCAGCACGACCTGCCCGTCGTCCGCGGCGGCGAGATCGTCAAGACCGACCCGCACACCCGCCTGGGGTGAATGCGCCCGACGCCACCAGCGCGCTGGTCCCCGGCCCGTGGCGGCACCGGGACATCTCGGCGAACGGGGTGCGGCTGCACGCCGCCGAGGCCGGCGGGGGTCCGCTCGTGCTGCTGGTGCACGGGTACCCGCAGTTCTGGTGGGCCTGGCGGCACCAGCTCGTCGCGCTGGCCGAGGCCGGGTTCCGCGCCGTCGCCGTGGACCTGCGCGGGTACGGCGGCAGCGACAAGCCGCCGCGCGGCTACGACCTGCCCACGCTCTCGGCCGACGTCGCCGCCGTCGTCCGGGCCCTGGGCGAGGACGACGCCGTGGTCGTCGGGCACGACTGGGGCGGTCTCGTGGGCTGGACCATGGCCGCGCTGCACCCGCGCACCGTCCGCGGCCTCGTGGTCGTCTCCTCCGCGCACCCCCGCGAGCTGCGGTCGGGCATGACCGATGCCGCCCAGCGGCAGGCCTCGCGGTACGCGCTGCGCTACCAGCTGCCCCGGCTGCCCGAGCGCCGGCTGACCCGGGCCGACGACGACCCCGTGGCCGACCTGCTGCGCCGCTGGGCCGGCCCGGGCTGGGTGCACACCACCGACTTCGCCGACGCCGTCGCCCGCTACCGCGACGCCGCCCGGATCCCGCAGGCCGCCTACGGGGCGATGGAGTTCCACCGCTGGGCCTTCCGCTCGCAGTTCCGCCCCGACGGCCTGCGCTACGCCCGCCGCATGACGGCCCCGGTCACCGCGCCCACCCTGCAGCTGCACGGCGCCCTCGACCCCTGCGTGCTCCCGCGCACCGCCGCCGGGTCGGGCCGCTACGTGGCCGGCGCCTACGAGTGGCGCGAGCTGCCCGGCGTCGGCCACTTCCCGCACGAGGAGGTCCCCGGCACCGTCAGCGAGGCCATCGCCGCCTGGGCCGGGTGACGGACCGGAACGGCCCTCCGCAGGGACCCCGGACGCGCGGAGCGCGTCCTGGGGGCGGAGGGGTCCGTCATTCGCAGGGTCCGGTGTCGACCGGGGTGGAGGCGGTGCGACCCTGCGCGATGGCGTCGGCGACCTCGTCGTCGGTGAGCGCGTAGCCGGTGTTCGGGTCGTCGACGGCGGAGGCGAAGACCACGCCCAGCACCGAACCGTCCGAGGCCAGCAGCGGGCCACCGGAGTTGCCGGCCCGCACCTGCCCGTAGAGCGCGTAGACGTCGCGCACGACGGTCTGCTCGGCGCGGAAGTCGGGCCCGCTGATGGCCCCGCGGTCGCGCACGCGGGCCGCCCCGACGTAGAGGCCGCCACCCCCGGGGTAGCCCATGATGATCGCGTCGGCCCCGGAGTCGGCCGGGGTGCCGGTGAACGACAGCGGCGTCTGCGGGAGACCGGGCACGGCGATCACGGCGACGTCGGTCTCCTCGTCGACGTAGACCGGGTAGGCGTCGTAGGTGTCGCCCTCGGCCTCGACCGTCGGGTCGCTGACCCCGGCCAGCACGTGCGCGTTGGTCATCACGCGTTCGGGCGCGAACACGAAGCCCGAACCGTCGATCTGCCGCGAGCACGACGCCGCCACACCGCTGATCTTGACCACCGAGCCCTGCACCTGGTTCACCACGGCGCTCTGCGCCAGGGTCTGGTCGGGCACCGGGACGTCGCGCACCTGGGTCGGCGTCAGCGGGTCGAGGACGTCGGGCAACCCGCGCCGGTCGATCGCCTCGCGCAGGGAGTCGTACAGCGAACGCACCCCGTCGGGCACGCCCTGGTCGACCGCCTGCACCAGGGTGGACTGCCGCACCTGGCTGGCGACGGCGGGGAAGGCGGAGTTCGCGAGCGGGGTGGCGACCATCCACGCCACCAGCAGGACGGCGACCGCGGAGATGCCGGCGCCGGCGACCGAGTCGACGATCTTGGCCGGCTCCCACGTGACCTTCGTGCGGATGGCCCGGCCGAGGTAGCCGGCCACGACCTGCCCCAGCAGCGCCCCGGCCAGCACCACGACCAGCGCGACGAACACCCGCGACAGCGTCGACCCGCCCAGCTCGTCGGCCACCGGGCCGGACAGCTGCGCCCCGGCGACCGCGCCGCCGAAGAACCCGATGAACGAGGCGGCCGACACGATCAGGCCCTGCCGGAACCCCGAGAGCGCGAACAGCAGAGCCAGCGCGATGAGGACGACGTCGACGATGGACACCGGCTCACCCGCCCGCGGTGGTGGGCGCGGCCGACCCGCTGACGACCATGGTGCCGACCTGCCCGAGCGCGGTGTGGAAGGTGCACTCGAAGGGGTAGTCGCCCGGCTCGGTCACCGTGAACTCGATGGTCTCGCTCTGACCGGGTGCCAGCAGCGGGATCTGCTCGGTGATGTCCACCGGGCCCGCCCCGGTGGTGAACATGAAGTTGTGGGTCAGCTGCGTGGCCGTGTTGGTGACCGTGAGCCGGACCTGACCCGGGGCGACGGTGAACGTGTCCGGGGTGAAGACGTAGTCGTCGCCGGTCTCGATGGTGATCTCCTGCGCCCCGTCGGGCGCGGTGGTCACCTGGCCGATGCCCGCCTCGGGCGTGCGGGTGGCGTCGGGCGTGGCGGGCGTGCGGTTGCTGCAGCCGACGAGCCCCACGGCCAGCAGGACGGCGGCCAGCAGGACCCGTGCTCGGTTCGACGTCATCGCCCGAGGACCGTACGCGGCGGACCTGGGGACGGCGGCTCCTGCGCGACCGTCGGCGCGGCGCGGTCGGCGGGCCCCTCGACCACGGCGGCGGTACCCCGCACCCGCTCCTGCTCGGCGGCCAGGTCACGGACGTCGCGCTCGTCCCAGGGCCGGGCGAGCCCGGACGCGGTGAGGACGGCGTCGAGCACCCCGGCGGTGAACCCCCACACCACCATCCCGGCGACGTCGAAGGCCGGCCCCACGTAGCCCGAGGGGTGGCTCACCCGGAACCGGCGGGCGGGGTCGACCAGCTCGGCCAGCGGCACCCGGGCCACCTGGGCGACCTCGAACGGGTCGCCGGTGACCGTCTCGCGGGGGTCGTCCCACCAGCCCACGACCGGCACGACCAGGTTGTCGCTGGGGCCCAGGAACAGCTCGGGCAGGGTGCCCAGCACCCGGACCGACGACGGCTCGACCCCGGCCTCCTCCCACGCCTCGCGCAGCGCCGTGCCCACCGGGTAGTCCTCGTCCGGCTCGGCCCCGCCCCCGGGGAACGCCGGCTGGCCGGCGTGCGTGCGCAGCCGGTCGGACTTCTCGATGAGCAGGACGTCGTGGCCGCGGGCGGTCGCGCCGAACAGGATCAGCACCGCCGAGCGGCGGGCGGTGCCGGTCGCCTGCCCCATGCGGTGCCGTAGGGGCAGCGCGTCGGCGGACCCGACGAGAGCCTGGACGTGCTCGGGCACCCCGGTGAGGTCGACGGTCACAACGTCACGCCGAGGTGGTCGGCCACGAGCTGCTCGAACTCCGCCAACGAGCGCACGGGGCCGACCTGCGTGTAGGCCAACGTGCCGTCGGCCGCGACGAAGTACGTGAACGGCAGGACGTTGATGCCCAGTTCAGCCATCAGGTCGCGGTACTTGTCGAAGGCGTTCGGGAAGGTGACCCCGGCGTCCTCGGCGAACGAGTCGGCGGCGGTCAGCGGGTCACCGCTGGCCACGCCCATCACGAGCACCTCGTCCCCCGCCGCGTCGGCCAGCTGCTGGACCAGCGGCAGCTCCTCGCGGCACGGCCCGCACCACGATCCCCAGAGGTTGAGCACCATGGGCGTGCCCGGGGCGCGGGAGAGGTCGAGGGTGCCCCCGCCGATGCAGTCGAAGGTCATCGGCGGCAAGGCCTCGCCCGCCGTGATCGGGTCACCGGTCTGCTCGGGGCAGGGCTGCAGCGCGGTGTCGACGTCCTGCACGCCAGGGCTCGACGACGGCGCGGCGTCGCCGTCGGGCGCACCCGAGGAGGTGCAGCCGGCCAGCGCGAGCAGGACGGCGACCAGCACCACCACGGCGCGCCTCACAGCGTGTCCGAGGCGGCCGGGGTCTTGACCAGCTTCGCGGCCAGCACCGGGTCGACCGGGCCGGTGCCGAACGAGGGGCACGACCGCGCCAGCCCGCAGGCACCGCAGGCCGGCTTCTTGGCATGGCAGACCCGCCGACCGTGGAAGATCACGCGGTGGGAGAAGTCGGTCCACTCCTTCTTCGGGATCAGCTGGGCGATCTCGGCCTCGACCTTCACCGGGTCGTCCTCCGCCGTCCAGCCGAACCGGCGCACGAGCCGGCCGAAGTGCGTGTCGACCGTCAGCCCCGGGACGCCGAAGGCGTTGCCGAGCACCACGTTGGCCGTCTTGCGGCCCACGCCGGGCAGCGTGACGAGGTCCTCGAGCCGGGCGGGCACCTCGCCGTCGAAGCGCTCGACCAGCGCCCGGCCGAGCCCGAGCACCGAGTTCGCCTTGGCCCGGAAGAAACCGGTGGGCTTGAGGATCGTCTCGAGCTCGTCGCGGTCGGCCCCGGCGTAGGCGGCCGCGGTGGGGTACCGCGCGAACAGCGTCGGGGTGACGGTGTTGACCGTGCGGTCGGTGGTCTGCGCCGAGAGCACGGTGGCCACCAGCAGCTCGAGCGGCGTGGTGAAGTCGAGCTCGCAGTGCGCGTCGGGGTGGATCACCGCCAGGTCGCGGGCCATGCGACGCGCCCGCCGGGTGCGCCCCAGCGACGTCTCGGCCGGGTCGACCGGCGACAGGCCCAGTCGGACGGCGCGGGCGGGCCTGGTCGGCGGCGCGGGGAGAGCAGGTGCGGACACGCGACCGAGGGTAGGCGGGCCCTCCGACAGGACGGACCTGTCATGCTCGTCCCACCGGGCCCATCCGTCACAGCACGTGTCGGGCCCGCACCGGTGGGGCACACCCTCGCCGACCGTCGACGTCCGAGGAGGTGCTGGGTGGTCGCGCTCGTCGTCATCCTGTTCCCCCCGTTGGTGATCGCCTTCCTGCTGATCATGGAGCGGGTCGAGGAACCCCTGCGTCGTCCCACGTCGCAGCGCCAGGTCGAGGAGTTCCTCGCCTCGGCCACCCCCGGCGACGTCGACGCACTGGCCTCCTCCGGCATCCGTCGCGCCATGGACCGGTGGCGCCGGCGGCGCAGCTCGCCCACCGTCCCGGCCCGCGAGGCCATCACCGCCCAGCGCTCGGCGGACTGAGCGGTCTCCCCCGTCCGGGGGCGTGCCGGTGACGCTCCGCATGGTGAGTCCGCCCACAGGCCCTAGACTGCCTGCGGACGTGGGTGATCACTGAGCCCGCGACGACGTCGTACGAGAGGTGCACTGGTGGACGAGGTCCTTGCCCAGTCCGGTCTGTTCCAGGGGCTTTCCGCCGAGGCGGCGGAGCCCACGGCGAGCGGCCTGGAGACCGTGGTCCTGCCCCGCGGGCGGGTGGTCTTCAACGAGGGCGAGCCCGGCGACAGCCTGTACGTGGTGCTCTCCGGCAAGATCAAGCTGTCCCGCCGGTCGCCCGACGGCCGCGAGAACGTGCTGGCCGTCATGGGTCCCTCCGACCAGTTCGGCGAGCTCTCGGTCTTCGACCCGGGCCCCCGCACGGCGACGGCCACCGCGGTCACCGACGTCCGGCTGGCCAAGATGCCGCAGCAGATGCTGCGGCCCTGGATCGAGGCGCACCCCGAGGTCGGCGAGCGCCTGCTGCAGGTGCTGGCCCGCCGGCTGCGCCGCACCAACGACTCCGTCGCCGACCTGATCTTCACCGACGTGCCCGGCCGCGTCGCCAAGGCGCTGCTGCAGATGGCCGACCGCTTCGGCTCGCGCGAGTCCGACGGCCTGCGCGTCAAGCACGACCTCACCCAGGAGGAGCTGGCCCAGCTGGTCGGCGCCTCACGCGAGACGGTGAACAAGGCGCTGGCCGACTTCGTGCACCGCGGCTGGATCCAGCTGCAGGGCAAGTCCGTCGTCGTCCTCGACGAGGAGCGTCTGCGCCGCCGCGCACGCTGAACCGTCGAACGCGAGAGGCCCAGGACCGCGCCGGTCCTGGGCCTCTCGCGTCCCGATCCGCCGAAGCGCTCAGACCCCCGGCAGCGGGACGACCAGGCGGATGCGGGTGCCGTCGGGGAGCACGGCCCACTTCTGGCCGTCGGTGTCCTCGGTGAAGGTCGGGCTGATCGGCTCCAGGGGCTCGGGCGGCGACCCGGCCAGCACCGCGGCGACGTCGGGGAACCGGGCCAGCTGGCCCAGCGTGTGCACGGTCGGCGGCAGCATCGGGCGGGTGCCGGCCTCGTACTCGGCCAGCGCCGCGGCGGCGGTCGACCACCCGGCCTCGTCGGCCTCGCCCGAGACGTCCTGCGCCTCCTGCCCGACCGGCAGGGCCGCGGCGAAGAACTTGGTGTCGTAGCGCCGCGGCTCGACCGGCGGGGTGATCCAGTGCGCGAAGGGCCGCAGCAGGTCCGAGCGCAGCGCCAGACCGCGCACGGCGAGCAGGTCCGACAGCGCCAGCTCGCGGGTGAGCAGCGCCTGCCGCTGGGCCTCCCACTCGGGCCCGGAGACGTCGGGCACCACCCCACCGGAGGCCGGGCCGGCCAGCAGGACCCCGGCCTCCTCGAAGGTCTCGCGGACCGCGGCGCACACGAGCTGACGCGCCAGTGCCTCGTCGCACCCCCACGTGGTCGCCCACTCGGCCGACCCCGGACCCACCCAGTCCAGGTCGGCGCCGCCGTCGCGGGGGTCGACCCCACCGCCGATGTAGGCGGTCATCCCCCCGGCGAACGGCATGCCGCGGGTGCGCCGCTGCAGGTGCACCTCGACGCCGCCCGGCCCGTCGCGCAGCAGCAGCACGGTGGCCGCCTGGCGCGGCTGGGCGGGGGGCGCCGGTGCGGTCACGGGGAGGTCAGCGCAGCTCGACGGTGAGCTCGACCTCGACCGGGGCGCCCAGCGGCAGCTCGGCGACGCCGACGGCCGACCGGGCGTGCTCGCCGGCGGGGCCGAACACCTTGCCGATGAGCTCGGAGGCACCGTTGATGACCCGCGGCTGGCCGGTGAACCCCTCGGCGGAGGCCACGTAGCCGACCACGCGGACGACCCGGGCGACGGCGTCGAGGCCGACGAGGTCGTCGACCGCGGCGAGGGCGTTGAGGGCGCAGACCTTGGCGTCGTGGGCGGCGTCCTCGGCCTCGACCGAGCCGCCGACCTTGCCGGTGCGGCGCAGGCCGCCGTCGACGAAGGGCAGCTGGCCGGAGGTCATCACCAGGTCACCCACGCGGACGGCGGGGACGTAGGACGCCACCGGCGCGGCGACCGGCGGGAGCCGCAGACCCAGCTCGGCCAACCGGGCGTGCCAGCTCTGCGGCTCGGTCATGCCGAGGGCCGCTTCAGGTAGGCGACCAGCTGGTCGCCGCCGCCCGGGCCGGGCAGCACGGTGACCAGTTCCCAGCCGTCGACCCCCCAGGAGTCGAGGATGGCCTTGGTGTTGTGGGTCAGCAGCGGGATGGTGGCGTACTCCCACGTGGTCCGTGTGCTCATGGGCCGCGACGCTAGCCTCTCGGCCCACGACGTGCCCGGACGCCCCCCGCGCTCGTAGGCTTCGGGGGTGAGTCCCGACGCCGCGCCCGTGCGCTGCCACATCGTGACGGGCAAGGGCGGCACCGGGAAGACCACGGTCGCCGCAGCCCTGGCCCTGGCCCTGGCCGCCGACGGACGCCGCACGCTGCTGGTCGAGACCGAGGGTCGCCAGGGCATCGCGCAGCTGTTCGACACCCCGCCGCTGCCCTACGAGGAACGGCGGGTGGCCGTGGCCCGCGGCGGTGGCGAGGTGAAGGCACTGGCGATCGACCTCGACGAGGCGCTGCTGGAGTACCTCGAGCTCTTCTACTCGATGAAGCGGGCCGGCCGCGCCCTGCGCAAGATGGGCGCGATCGACTTCGCGACCACCATCGCCCCGGGCCTGCGCGACGTGCTGCTCACCGGGAAGATCAAGGAGGCGGTCACCCGCCGCAGCGACGGACGCCGGGTGTACGACGCCGTCGTGGTCGACGCCCCGCCCACGGGCCGCATCACCCGGTTCCTCAACGTCACCGACGAGGTCGCGGGCCTGGCCCGCTCGGGCCCGATCAAGACCCAGAGCGACGGCGTCATGGCCGTGCTGCGGTCACCGCAGACCGCCGTGCACCTGGTCACCCTGCTGGAGGACATGCCCGTGCAGGAGACCGCCGACGCGATCGACGAGCTGCGGGCCACGGGCCTGCCGGTGGGCTCGGTCCTGGTGAACATGGCCACCGAGCCGCTGCTGCCGGCCACCAGCCTGGCCCGGGCCGCGCAGGGTCGGCTGACCCCGGCCGAGCTGGCCCCGGCACTGGCCGCCGGCGGGCTGCCCGACGACCCCGCGATCGCCGCCGGCCTGGTCGCCGAGGCGGTCGAGCACGCCCGGCGCTGGCAGTCGCAGGACCAGCTCCGGGGCCGGGTCGCCGAGCTGGGCCGGCCCACCACCGAGCTGCCGCTGCTGACCGGCCCGGTCGACCTGGGTGCCCTGCACGAGCTGGCCGCCCGGCTGGAGGTGCTCCGGTGACCGCCGGTCTCGACCTCGACGCCCTGGTGCGCGACCCCGCGACCCGCATCGTGGTCTGCTGCGGCGCTGGCGGGGTGGGCAAGACGACGACGTCGGCCGCGCTGGGGCTGGCCGCGGCGGCGGCCGGCCGCTCGGTCGTCGTGCTCACCATCGACCCCGCCCGGCGCCTGGCGCAGTCGCTGGGGCTCGAAGAGCTGGACAACGAGCCCCGGCGCATCGAGACCGGTGGGCCCGGCGAGCTGCACGCGATGATGCTGGACATGAAGCGCACGTTCGACGACGTCGTCGTGGCGCACTCGACCCCCGAGCGGGCCGAGCAGGTGCTCGAGAACCCCTTCTACCAGGCCCTCTCCTCGTCCTTCGGCGGGACGCAGGAGTACATGGCCATGGAGAAGCTGGGCCAGCTGCGGGCCAGGGACACCTGGGACCTGATCATCGTCGACACCCCGCCGTCCCGGTCGGCGCTGGACTTCCTCGACGCGCCCGACCGGCTCTCGCGCTTCCTCGACGGCACGATGATCCGGGTGCTCACCGCCCCGGCACGGGCCGGTGGCCGGGCCGGTCTGCGCGTGGTCAGCGCCGGGTTCGGCCTGTTCAGCCGGGTGATCTCCAAGATCCTGGGCGGGCAGCTGCTGGGTGACATCGCCACCTTCATCGCCGCGCTGGACTCCATGTTCGGCGGGTTCCGCGAGCGGGCCACGGCCACCTACGAGCTGCTGAAGAAGCCGGGGACGGCGTTCGTCGTCGTCGCCACGCCCGAGCCCGACGCGCTGCGCGAGGCCTCCTACTTCGTCGACCGGTTGTCGGCCGAGGGCATGCCGCTGGCCGGGCTGGTGCTCAACCGCACCCACCCGCCGGCCACCACCGCGCTGTCGGCCACCCGGGCGGCCGCCGCGGCCGAGGCGGTGACCGAGGCCGGGGGCAAGGGCGCGAAGCTGGCCGCCGGTGCGCTGCGCGTGCACGCCGAGCGGATGGCCCAGGCCACCCGCGAGCAGCGGCTGGCCGACCGCTTCGGCCAGGCCCACCCCGAGGTCGCCGTCCGCACCGTGCCGGCCGCGGCCGGCGACGTGCACGACCTCGCCGACCTCGAGGTGATGGCCGCCGCGCTCACCGCCGCCGACGGGGACACCGGCACGGGCACCCCCCGCTCGCGGATCCTCCCCGCCCGCCGCTGACCCGCGTGCGCGTCGGCCCGGTCGGGCCCGCGTGACGGGTGTGGCCAAGCGGTCCGCGCCGGCTGCGCGTCGTCCGCGACACGCCCGAACGGGTGGATCCGCCGGGTACCTTGGGCCCCGATGTCCGAGAGCAGAGCTGTGTCCAAGGTCGCCACGCTGGTCAAGCTGGTCGCGACCGTCGTGGTCGCCGGGGCGCTCGTCGCCGGCATGATGCTGCCGTTCGTGGGGGGCAGCGGGCTGGTGGCCCGCAACAGCGCCTCGCTGCTGGACGCGCTGCCGGTCGAGCTGACCGACCAGACGCCGAACGGGATCACCACCGTGAAGGCCGCCGACGGGTCGATCATCACGAACTTCTACGAGAACAACCGCACGCCGGTGACCGCCGACCAGATCTCGCCGATCATGAAGCAGGCGATCGTCGACATCGAGGACAGCCGGTTCTACGACCACAACGGCCTCGACGTGCAGGGCACGCTGCGGGCGCTGGCGGCCAACATCGCCGCGGGCGGGGTGGCCGAGGGCGGCTCGACGCTGACCCAGCAGCTGGTCAAGCAGACGCTGCTGCAGACCGCCGACACCCCCGAGGAGCGCGAGGCCGCCGACGAGCAGACCGTCGGGCGCAAGCTCCGCGAGGCCCGGCTCGCCCTCGCCCTGGAGGAGACCTACTCCAAGGACGAGATCCTCACCCGCTACCTCAACATCGCCTACTTCGGCGCCGGCGCCTACGGCATCCAGGCCGCCGCGCAGCGCTACTTCTCGGTCAACGCGATCGACCTGAACCTGGCCCAGGCCTCGGTGCTGGCCGGTCTGGTGCAGAGCCCCACCAACGACGACCCGCTGGCCAACCCGGAGAACGCCCAGGCGCGCCGGGACACCGTGCTCGCCCGCATGAACCAGCTCGGCCACATCACCGACCAGGAGCTGGCCGACACCACCGCCCAGCCGGTCGTGACCGCCGAGGGCCAGCCCCCGGCCCGCAACTGCGTGGGCGCCTCGATCGGCGGCTTCTTCTGCTCCTACCTGCTCTCGTACCTCACGGGCACGCTGAACATGACGCAGCAGCAGATCGACAACGGCGGCTACACGATCCAGACCACCCTGCGCCCGGACATGCAGGCCACGGGCGACCAGGCCGTGCTCAACACGCTGCCCATGGGCGACTCGCTGGCCGGCATCTACACCGCCGTCCAGCCCGGGACCGGGCACGTGCTCGCGATGAGCGTCAACCGGCAGTTCTGCTCGGACGCGGCGAACCCGGCCTGCGAGTCGGTCGTGCTGAACACCGCCGCCAGCCAGGGCTCCGGGTCGACCTACAAGGTCTTCACCGCCGCGGCCGCCCTCGAGCAGGGCTACTCGCAGTACTACACGCTGACCACGGGCAACACCTACACGTCGCGCATCTACAAGAACGGCGGCAAGCCCTACACCGTCAGCAACGCCGGCAACTACCCGGCGACGCTGGACATGGTGAAGGCGCTCTACATGTCCTCCAACACCTACTTCCTCGGCCTCGAGGACGCCCTGGGGTCGGTCGAGGCACCGGTGCGCATCGCCCAGCGCATGGGGCTCTCGTCGATCGACGGCATCGCCGACCAGATCGTCGCCGAGAACCGCGGGTCGTTCACCCTCGGCCCCGAGGCCACCAGTCCGCTGGCCCTGACCAGCGCCTACTCGACGCTGGCGGCCAGCGGCACCCAGTGCGACCCCACCCCGGTCACCGCGATCACCGACCGCAACGGCCAGCCGGCCACCCTGCCCGACGGCACACCGATCAACACCGGCGACTCGTGCAACGCCGAGGCCATCCCGGCCGGGGTCGCCAACACGCTCAACCAGATCCTGCGCAAGGACGTCGAGCCCGGGAACTCCGGCCAGACCGCGGGCCGCGCCTACGTGTCGGGCCACCAGATCGCCGGCAAGACCGGCACGACCCAGAGCAACTGGTCGGCGGCCTTCGTGGGCTACACCCCCGAGTACACGGCCAGCGTGATGGTGCTCAACCCGAAGGAGAACCAGGACATCGGCGGCTTCGGTGGTGGCAAGCCGGCCACCATCTGGCGCGACGCCATGGCCCCGATCCTCGAGGCCGGGCCCACCGCCGAGTTCCCGCCCGCCGACGACACCATCGCCAACGGCAACACCCGCCAGGTGCCCAGCTGCGGGTCGCCGAGCGAGTGCCAGTCGGCCATCACCGGCGCCGGGCTCCGCTACGCCGGGCAGACCGACGTCGACTCCGACCAGCCCGCCGGCACCCTCGTGGGGACCAACCCGCCCGCCGGCAGCCGCGTGCAGCAGGGCGGCTCCGTGTCGGTGCAGGTCAGCAACGGCTCGGGCTTCAGCGCGCCGCCCGCGCAGCCCGCCACCCCGGCCGACCCGAACGCCCCCGACACCAACGGCGACGGCCAACCCGGTTGACCCCGCCCCGGCTCGACCGGGGCAGCACGGCACGGACGGCGAGGGCCGGTCGACCACCTGGTCGACCGGCCCTCGGCGCGTACGGGATCAGGCGAGCTGGCGACGGACCTCGGCGGCCACCCGGCCACCCTCGGCGCGGCCGGCCACCTTCGCGTTGGCCTGGCCCATGACCTTGCCCATGTCGCCCATGCCGCTGGCACCGGTGGCGGCGACCACCTCGGCGACCAGCGCGGTGAGGTCGGCGTCGGACAGCTGCTGCGGCAGGTAGGCCGCGACGACGTCGCCCTCGGCCTTCTCGCGCTCGGCCTGCTCGGTGCGGCCCGCGCCGGCGAACGCCTCGGCCGCCTCGCGACGCTTCTTCGCCTCGCGGCGCAGCACGGCCTGCACCTCGTCGTCGGACAGCTCGCGGGCCTCCTTGCCGGACACCTCCTCGGCGGTGACCGCGGCCAGCACCATGCGGAGGGTGGCGGTGGTCAGCTCGTCGCGGGCCTTCATGGCCGTGGTGAGGTCGTCGCGGAGCTTCTGCTTGAGGTCGGACATGGGCACAAGCCTGTCACGCCGCGCCATCGGGTTGCCCGCCGCCGGCGGGGCCTAGGCTCGTCCGGTGCGTCCTGCCCTCGCCGTCCCCGCTGCCGTCGTCGGAGCCGGGCTCGCCACCGTCGGCTACGCCACGCTGGTCGAGCGCGTGCACTGGACGCTGCGCCGGTTCACCGTGCCCGTGCTGCCCGAGGGCCAGCGCCCGCTGACCGTCCTGCACATCTCCGACCTGCACATGACCGCGGCGCAGACCTCCAAGCGCGACTGGGTGGCCGCCCTCGACGCCCTCGACCCCGACCTGGTGGTCAACACCGGTGACAACCTCGCCGGCCACGACACCGTGCCGATCGTGCTGGCCGCCCAGGAGCCGCTGCTCGACCGCCCGGGCCTGTTCTGCCTGGCCAGCAACGACTACTACGCCCCGCGCCCGAAGAACCCGCTCAAGTACTTCCGGACGAACCACAAACGGGTGCACGGCGAGGAGCTGCCCTGGCGCGACCTGCGCGACGGGATGCTCGCCCGGGGCTGGCAGGACGTCACCAACGGGACGGCGACCGTCGTGGTCGACGGCCGGCGCATCGTCGTCCGCGGCGTCGACGACCCGCACCTGCAGCGCGACGACTACGAGCCGCTGTCCGGCCCGGCCGACCCGACCGCGGACCTGCGGCTGGGTCTGGTGCACTCCCCCGAGCCCCGGGTGCTCGACCGGTTCGCCGCCGACGGCCACGACCTGCTGCTCTCGGGGCACACCCACGGCGGGCAGCTACGGGTGCCGTTCTACGGCGCGTTGGTGACCAACTGCGGCATCGGCCGGGACAAGGCGCGCTGGCTGCACCGGTGGGCCGAGCCGGCGCCGGGCAACCTGCACGGCACCTGGCTGCACGTGTCCGCGGGCATGGGCACCAGCCCCTACGCGCCCTACCGGTTCTGCTGCCCGCCCGAGGCCACGCTGCTCACGCTGGTCCCCCGGGACACCGCCGTCGAGTCGCTGCAGCCGGTGGGCTAGGCTTCACGTCGGCCCCGGGGTGTGGCGCAGCTTGGTAGCGCGCGTCGTTCGGGACGACGAGGCCGCAGGTTCAAATCCTGTCACCCCGACCACCACAGAAGGCCCGCTCACCCGAGCGGGCCTTCTGCGTTCCGCATCCGCGGAGCTGTGCCATGATCCCCGCTGTGAACCTCGGCACCGGTCTGCGCCGCGTCCCGGCCCTGTCCCTGGCCATGGTCGTGGCCTTCACCGCCTCGGGCTGCTCCAGCGACGACGACGAGGTCGCCTACTGCGTCGACCAGTCCAACCAGGTCGTCGACGACGACTACTGCGACTCCGGCTACAACGGCGGCGGTGGCTACTTCATCTGGCTGGGGTCGCCGGGCCGCAGCCTGTCCCGCGGCTCCACCGTGCCCTCGGGTGGGCAGACCATCAACCCCTCCGACAGCTCCGCCCGCACCGGCGCCGGCCTGCCGGGCTCGGGCAGCTACACCAGCGGCAGCGGGGGCAGCCGGTCCGGCGGCTTCGGCACCAGCATCGACGGCGGCGGCAGCAGCGGGGGCAGCAGCCACGGCGGCTTCGGCTCGTCGGGGAGCTGAGGTGCGCCGCGTCCACGACGGCGTCGTCCGGCCCGGGTGGCAGCAGACCATCACCGACCAGGGCCTGACCTACTGGGAGACCGAGCTGCCCGACGGCAGCACCACCAGCTACTGGCGCGAGGGCCAGTTCTACGACTTCACCGCTGTGGAGATCGCCCAGCTCGAGCGCGACGCGGCCACCCTGTTCGAGATGTGCGTCGAGGCCGGTGACCACATGGTCGCCCACCCCGAGCTGATGCTGAAGATGGGCATCCCCGAGTACACGCACGAGCAGGTGGTCGGCACCTGGAACGACGACCCCTCGCGGCAGAGCGTGTTCGGCCGGTTCGACGTCCGCTACGGCGGCGACAGCCGGCAGTCCCGGATCGACCCCACGCTGCGCCGTCCGCAGCTGCTGGAGTTCAACGCCGACACCCCCACGTCGCTGCCGGAGTCGGCCTACGTGCAGTGGGAGTGGTTCCGCGAGACCGGCCAGGGCGCCGACCAGTGGAACTCGATCTTCGAGCGGCTCACCCGGGCCTGGGAGCGCAACCTGGGGCTGATCGAGAAGCACCTGCGCCACGAGCCGGTCGTGTACTTCGCCTGCGACGGTGCCGACCGGTCCGGCGAGGACCTGTTCAACACGTTCATGATGCGCGACGCCTGCACCCAGGTGACCGACGGCGGGCACCCCCGGTACCGCACGCGGTCGATCATGATGAACCAGATCACCCTCGACGAGGCCACCGGCGGCTTCTACGAGGGCGACCCCGCCGACGGCCGCCACATCGACGTGCTGTTCAAGCTCTACCCGTGGGAGTGGCTGGTCCACGACGACTTCGGCCGGGCCGCGTTCGCCGACATGGCCCGCCCCGGCGGCACCGTGTGGATCGAGGCCCCCTACAAGATGCTGTGGAGCAACAAGGGCCTGCTCCCGGTGCTGTGGCAGCTGTTCGGCACCGACCCCGCGCGCAGCCCGCTCATCCTCCCGGCCTACTTCGAGGACGACGACGTCCCCGGCTGGATGCAGGAGTCGCACGTGCGCAAGCCGCTGCTCTCCCGTGAGGGCGCCAACATCTCGATCTACGAGGACGGCCGCACGCTGGTCTCCACCGGCGGCGACTACGGCGCCGAGGGCTTCGTGCTGCAGTCCTACGCTCCGCTGCCTGACTTCCCCGGCCCCGACGGCTCCCACCACCCCGTGCTGGGCCTGTGGATGGTCGACGGCGAGCCCGCCGGCCTGGGCATCCGCGAGAGCGCGGGCCTGATCACCGACAACCAGAGCCACTTCGTGCCGCACGTGGTCGGCCACGGCAGCCCCACCCAGCAGGGAGCCTGATGTTCCTCGACACCGCCCGGGACTACCTGGCGAACTGGCCGATCGCCGCGCTGCAGGTGGTCGTCGTCGCCGCGTTCGTGGCCGCGTTCTGGTACCTGGTCAACGCGCTGACCTCCTTCGACGACAACGCCGAGATCATCACCCGGGGCAACACCGGCTACATGGTGCAGCGGCTCGCGCTCTCCGCGGCGCTCGTGGTCGGCATGCTCAACTCGCTGGAGTACCGCTTCGACGAGATCGGCTGGGGCGCGATCACGAACCTGCTGGTCGAGGGCGCCTGGGTGTTCGTGGCCCTGCTCGCGGCCCGGTTCGTGGTCGACAAGGTCGTGCTGCTGCGGGTGGACAACGTGCAGGCGATGCGCGAGGGCAACGTCGCGGTCGGCGTCGTCGAGGCCGGCTTCTACCTGGGCCTGGGGCTCATCCTCAACGGCTCGCTCATCGGCAGCTCCCCGGACTGGCAGACCGGCCTGGCCAGCACGGTGGTGTTCGCCGTCCTCGGGTTGCTCGTGGTCGTCGGGGTGTACTTCCTGCACGACCTGGTCACCCGCGGGGTCATCCGGCGGGGCATCGCGGCGGGGTCCCTGCCGGCCGCGTTCGAGATCGCCGGGATCCTGGTCGCGGTGTCCCTCGTCGTCCGGGTCGGGGTGGCCGGGGACTTCACCGGGTGGGGCGACGGGCTGGTCGCCTTCGCCGTGACCGCGGTCATCGCCGTCGTCACGCTCTACCTCTTCCGGTTCCTGGTCGACCTGGTGATCCTGCGCGGGGTGACGGTGGCCTCGATCCAGCGCGACGGCCAGGTGGTCGCGGCCGGGCTCATGTCGGGCCTGTTCGTCGTCGTCGCGCTGCCGGTCGCCACCGTCGTCGCCGCCCAGCTGTAGAGGACCCGCCATGGCCCAGCTCGACCGCCTCGACATCGCCCGCTCCCGGGGCGGCACGGTCGCCGAGCGGCTCACCGACGCCGCGGCGCGGGCGCACGCCACCGACCACCTCGGGGCCTTCCTCGCCGTGGTGGACCCCGACCGCGTCGACCCCGGCCTGGCGCCCGAGGGTCCGCTGGCGGGCGTGCCGATCGCGGTGAAGGACAACGTCGACGTCCTCGACCTGCCCACCAGCGCCGGCACCCCCGCGCTGCACGGCTCCCGCCCGGGGCGCGACCACCACGCGGTCGCCCGGCTGCGGGCGGCCGGGGCCAGCGTCGTCGGCAAGACGAACCTGCACGAGCTGGCCTTCGGCATCACGAGCAACAACTCCGCCTACGGTCCGGTGCGCAACCCGCACGACCCGACCCGCTCCGCCGGCGGCTCGTCCGGCGGTTCCGCCGTCGCAGTTGCCACCGGCGTCGTACCGGTCGCCCTGGGCACCGACACCGGCGGCTCGATGCGGGTGCCCGCCGCGCACTGCGGCGTCGTGGGGTACCGGCCGACCACCGGCCGCTGGGGCGGGCACGACGGCGTCGTGGGCATCTCCAGCACCCGCGACACCGTCGGCGCACTGGCCAGCACGGTCGCCGACGTCGTCCTGCTCGACCAGCTCGTCGCCGGCGCCGGGCCCGCGACGGTGCCGCACGCCCGCATGCTGCGCCTCGGGGTCCCGCTGCCCGGCTTCTTCGACGGTCTCGCGAAGGACGTCGCCGACGCCGTGGGGCGGGCGCTGGACACCCTCGCCGACGCCGGGGTCGACCTGGTCGAGGTCGACGTCGTGGCCGCGCACGAGCTGGACGCCCGCTGCGGGTTCCCGATCGTCTTCCACGAGGTGCTGCGCACCCTGCCGGCCTACCTGGGCAGCCTGCCGGGCGGGCCGAGCTTCGACGAGCTGGTCGCCGGCGTCGCCAGCCCCGACGTCCGCGGAGCCCTCGAGCACGCGATCGGCGACCCGGTGCCCGGCTCGGTCTACGCCGAGTGCCTGGAGCTGCGCGAGCAGCTACGGGCCGCCTACGCCGCCGTGCACGAGCTGCCCGGTGGGGGCCGGCTGGACGCCCTGGTCTACCCGACCACGCCGCTCACCGCCCCGCCGTTGGGCGACGACGTCACCACCGACCTGGACGGCGAGCAGGTGCCGGTCTTCGGCACGACCATCCAGAACACCGGGCCGGGGTCCACCGCCGGGATGCCGGCCATCTCGCTGCCCTGCGGCACGACCCCCGCCGGGCTGCCGGTGGGCCTGTCGCTGGAGACGGTGCCCGACGCCGACCCGCACCTGCTCGCGGTCGCCCGGCGGGTGGAGCAGCTGCTGTCCTGACGTCCCGACGAGCGGTTGGCCGGCGCAACCCGCACGCTGGTGACCGATGACCGAGTGGCTGCTCCTGCTCGCCGCGGTGGTCCTCACCGTGGCCACCGGGTTCTTCGTGGCGGCCGAGTTCTCCTTCACCACCGTCGACCGCGGCCAGGCCGCCGAGGCGGCCGAGCAGGGACGACGGGGCGCCGGCGGGGTGGTCGAGGCGCTCAAGGGCCTGTCCACGCAGCTGTCGGCCGCCCAGTTGGGCATCACCATCACCACGTTGCTGGTCGGCTACCTCGCCGAGCCGGCCCTGGGCGGCCTGCTCGACGGGCCGCTGGAGTCCCTCGGGCTGTCCGAGGCGTCGGCGACCGGCGTGGCCGTCGTCGTGGGCATCGCGCTGGCCACCACGCTGCAGATGCTCATCGGCGAGCTCGGGCCGAAGAACCTGGCCATCGCCAGCCCGCTCGCGGTCGCCTCGGTGGTCGCCCCCGGGATGCGGGCGTTCACCGCGGTGCTCGGCTTCGTCGTCCGTGCGCTGCAGCGGCTCGCGAACGCGATCGTGCGGGCCCTGGGGTTCGAGCCCCGCGAGGAGCTCGACGACGCCCGCGGCGCCGGCGAGCTGGCCGCGGTGGCCCGGCGCAGCGCCGAGGAGGGCGACCTCTCCCCCACCGCCGCCCGGCTGCTGGACCGCTCGCTCGGGCTGCGCGACAAGTACGCCACCGACGTCATGACCCCGCGCACCCGGCTGGTCACCCTGCCCGACACCGCCACGGCCACCGAGGTCATCGAGGCCGCCGTGCGCTCGGGCAACAGCCGCTTCCCGGTCTGGCACGGCGACCTCGACGACGTCACCGGTCTGGTGCACGTCAAGCACGCGGTCGCCGTCCCGGAGGACGAGCGGGGCACGCGCACGGCCGGTGAACTGGCCCGGCCGGTGCTCGCCGTGCCCAGCTCGCTGCACCTGGACCCCCTGCTGGACCTCCTGCGCGAGGAGGGCCTGCAGCTGGCCCTGGTGGTCGACGAGTGGGGCGCCACCCACGGCATCGTGACGCTGGAGGACATCGTCGAGGAGCTGGTCGGGGAGATCACCGACGAGACCGACCGCCCGCTGCGCACGCTGCGCCGCGACGGCGAGGACTGGCTGCTGTCGGGGTTGCTGCGCCCCGACGAGCTGCGCGAGCGCGCCGGGGTCGCCGTCCCCGAGGGCCGCTACGAGACCGTCGCCGGGTTCGTCGCCCAGCAGCTGACCCGGCTGCCCGCCGAGGGCGACACCGTGGACGTCGAGGGCCACCGGCTCACCGTCACGCGCCTGGAGGGCCGGCGGGTGGCCGGGCTGCGCGCCACCCCGTCCCCGCGCGGGGACGACCTGCCCGCCCGCCAGCACGAGGTGGCCCAGGGGGTGGCGCAGGCGTGAACGACGTCCTGGCCCTGGCGATCCTGGTGGCCCTGCTGCTGGGCAACGCCTTCTTCGTCGCCGCCGAGTTCGCGCTGGTCTCCGCCCGGGTCGACCAGATCGAGCCGCGGGCCGCCGCCGGTTCGGCCCGGGCGCAGAAGACGCTGGCCGCCATGCGCAACGTGTCGCAGATGATGGCCGGGGCGCAGCTGGGCATCACCCTGTGCTCGCTGGGCCTGGGCGCCGTCGGCGAGCCGGCCGTGGCGCACCTGATCGAGGTCCCGCTCGAGGCCGCCGGCGTGCCCGCCGGGTTCCTGCACCCCGTCGCGCTGGTGATCGCGCTGGCACTGGTCACCGTGCTGCACATGGTCCTCGGCGAGATGGTGCCCAAGAACATCACCATCGCCGGCCCCGACCGCGCCGCGATCGTCCTCGGCCCGCCCATGGCCAAGGTCGTCGTGCTGCTCAAGCCGCTGATCTGGTTCTTCAACAGCCTGGCCAACGGCTTCGTGAAGCTGTTCGGGGTCACCCCCACCGACGAGGTCGCGGCCAGCTTCGACAGCACCGAGATCCGGTCGATGATCACCCAGTCGCGCAGCCGCGGGCTGCTGGGCGACGAGGTGTCCGACCTGGCCGAGGGCGCGCTGACCTTCGAGACCCACGACGCCCGCTCGGTGCTGCTGCCTGCCGACACCCTGGTGACCGTCGCGCGGGGCACCACGCCGCGACAGCTGGAGCAGGTGGTCGCCGAGCACGGTTTCAGCCGGTACCCGGTGTGCGGCCCCGGGGGTGCCTGGATCGGCTACGTGCACGTCAAGGACGTCCTCGGCAGCGACGACCGGGACCGGCCGGTCCCCGACGACGCCCTGGACCAGTTCGTCGAGGTCGCCCCCGACGAGCCCCTGCCGGAGGTGCTGCAGACGATGCGCCGCGCCGGGGTGCACCTGGGCCGGGTCGCCGAGGACGACGAGGTGCTCGGCGTGGTGGCCCTGGAGGACGTGCTCGAGCAGCTCATCGGCGACGTGCGCGACGCCTCGGCGGAGGGTGCCGCCCCGGCAGTGGGGAGCGGCGCCGGCGGGAGGTGAAGGATGGGGGCGTGCTCCCCGCAGACGTCACCGCCCGCTGGCAGGCCCGCTTCCGCGCCCCCCGCGTCTCCCTGCCCGACTGGGCCGAGGACGCCCCGCAGCGCTGCCTGTTCGCCTCCGACGTCACCGGCGTCGTCGAGCAGTACACCTGGGACCGCGACACCGGCGAGCAACGGCAGGTCACCGACCGGGCCAACGGCACGCTGGCCGCCACCCTGAGCCCCGACGGCGAGACCGTCTGGTGGTTCGCCGACACCGACGGCGACGAGTTCGGCATCTGGCGCACCCAGCCCTTCGCCGGTGGTGACGACGTGGTCGCCGTCCCCGAGGTCGAACCGGCCTACCCGGCCGGCCTGGAGATCGGCCGCACCCTGGTCGCGATCGGCCGCTCCACCGACGACGGCAGCGAGCTGTGGCTGGCCCCGGTGGGCGGCACCCCGCGCGTGTTCTACCGCACCCCGGACACCGCCTCGGTCGACGCGCTCTCCCGCGACGAGGACCGGCTGGTGCTCTCGCACTCCGAGCACGGCGACCCCCGCTACCCCGCGCTGCGCGTGCTCGACGTGGCCGCGATCCCCGACGGCCACTCGCAGGCCGAGGCCGACAGCCCGTGGGTGGTGGCCGAGAAGTGGGACGGCGAGGAGCTGGGTCTGCACGCGCTGGGGTTCTCCCCCGTGCCCGGTGACCTCCGGCTGCTGGTCGGCCACGAACGCCGGGGCCGCGAGGAGCTGCTGGTCTGGGACGTCGCCGCCGACACCGAGACCGAGCTGGTGCTCGACCTGCCCGGTGACGTGACCGCCGGCTGGTACCCCGACGGCTCCGCGCTGCTGGTGGGCCACGACCACGCCGCCCGCAGCGAGCTCTACCGCTACGACCTGGCCACCGCCGAGCTGGTGAAGCTGGACACCCCGCCCGGCGTCGTCCGCGGGGCCACCGCGCGTCCCGACGGGTCGGTGGAGCTGGCGTGGTCGTCGTCCGAGCGCCCGCCGGTGATCCGCCGGGCCGACGGCCCCGTCGTCCTGGCCGCCCCCGGCGACGAGCCGCCGGCGGCCTACCCGGTCGAGGACCGCTGGGTGCCCGGGCCCGGCGGCGACGTGCACGCCCTGCTGGTGCGCCCGGCCGGCGAGGGCCCCTTCGCCACCGCGTTCCTGGTGCACGGCGGTCCCGAGGCCGCCGACGACGACTCGTACCGCGCCCGCCGCGCCGCCTACGTCGACGCCGGCTACGCGGTCGTGCACGTGAACTACCGCGGCTCGTCGGGCTACGGGTCGGCCTGGCGCGACGCGCTGACCGGCCGGCCGGGGCTGACCGAGCTCGAGGACGTCGCCGCGGTGCAGGACGCGCTGGTGGCCGAGGGCATCGCCGACCCGGCGCGCTGCCTGCTCACCGGGGGGTCGTGGGGCGGGTTCCTCACGCTGCTGGGCCTGGGCACGCAGCCGCAGCGCTGGGCCGCGGGCATCGCCGAGGTGCCGGTGGCCGACTACCTGGCCGCCTACGAGGACGAGATGGAGGGCCTGCGGGCCTACGACCGCGCCCTGTTCGGCGGCTCGCCGGACGAGGTGCCGGAGGTCTACCGGCGCTCGTCGCCGCTGACCTACGTCGACGACGTCGCCGTCCCGGTGCTGGTGGTGGCCGGGGCGAACGACCCGCGCTGCCCGATCCGGCAGATCGACAACTACCTGGAGGCGCTGGCCGCCGGCGGCAAGGAGCACGAGGTGTACCGGTTCGACGCCGGCCACGGCTCGCTGGTGGTCGAGGAGACCATCCGGCAGGTGCAGACCGCGCTGGACTTCGCACTGCGGCACGTCACGCCTTGAGGGGCTCCCGCGGCCTGGTGGGCAGCGTGACCAGCAGGACCAGCGCCAGCCAGACGTAGGCGTTCTCGACCAGCAGGGTGACCGGCCCGAGGCCCCGCAACGGGGCGTCGGGCCCGTTCGCCCACCAGTTGACGCCCAGCGCCAGCACTGCACCCACGGCGACCGCGCCGCGGGTGGCCGACCGGCCGCCCCGCACGACGAGCAGCAGACCGGCGACGGTCAGCGGCCACAGGTGGTGGGTCCAGGAGATGGGGCTGACCAGACCGCCGGCGATGCCCACCAGCACGAACCCGGTGAGGTCGTCGCCGGCGCGGAACGCCTGCCGGGCCCGGGTCAGCGCGACGGCCAGCAGCACCGCGACCAGCGCCGCCCAGAGCACCCGCGGCGGGTGGTCGGCGCCGCCGGTGATCCGGCTGAGCAGGCCCAGCAGCGACTGGTTGTCGGTGATGTCGACCTTGCCGACCCGGTCGGTCTCCCACAGCGCCTCCGTCCAGAAGCGCACCGATGCCGCCGGGGCGACGGTCAGGGTCGCCACGGTGGCCCCTGCCGCGGTGCCGGCGGCGACCAGCAGGGGCCGGTACCGGCGGGTGGCCAGGAGGTACAGCAGGAGGACGGCGGGGGTGAGCTTGACCGCGACGGCCAGCCCGATGCCGACGCCGGCCCACCGCGCGCCGCGGCGCAGGGCGGCGACGTCGGCCAGCACCAGCGCGGCCAGGAACAGGTTGACCTGACCGAAGGCCATGGACTGGCGCACCGGCTCGCTGACCAGCACCAGCGGCAGCGCCGTGCCCAGCACCGCCCAGACCGGCCAGCTCGTGCGCTGCAGCAACGGCTTCAGCACCCAGGCGGTGCCGACGGTGACGAGCACCGTCGAGGCGACCAGGTTGAGGGCCACCGCCGTCTGCAGGCTGATGAGCGTCATCGGCAGCATCAGCAGGGCTGCGAAGGGCGGGTAGGTGAAGCCGTAGGGGGTGCCCGGCTTGAGGTAGTCGTACAGGCTGTCCCCGCCCAGCCCGGCCGCGCGCCAGCTGCTCACCGCGCCGTCGTAGACCGACAGGTCGAACCAGTCGTGCTGGGCGTTCTGCGCCAGGTACAGGAACACCAGCAGCGAGCCGACCGCCGAGGCGGCCACGACGCCGACCAGGCGCGGGTCCGAGGGGCGGACGGACCCGGTGCCCGGGCGGGACAGCTGCCGGGTCACGACCCGGCGGCGATCAGCTCCGCGATCTGCACCGTGTTCAGGGCCGCGCCCTTGCGGAGGTTGTCGTTGGAGACGAACAGCGAGAGCCCGTTCGGGCCGTCCTGCCGGATGCGGCCGACGTAGGAGGGGTCCTGCCCGGCGGCCTGCAGCGGCGTCGGGACCTCGACCAGCTCGACCCCCGGCGCGCCCGTGAGCAGCTCGCGGGCCCGCTCGACCGACAGCCCGCGCTCGAACTCGACGTTGAGCGACAGCGAGTGGCCGGTGAACACCGGGACCCGCACGCAGGTGCCCGAGACGCGCAGGTCGGGAAGGCCCAGGATCTTGCGGGACTCGTTGCGGAGCTTCTGCTCCTCGTCGGTCTCGAACGAGCCGTCGTCGACGACCGAGCCGGCCATCGGCAGCACGTTGAACGCGATGGGGGCGACGTAGACGGCCGGGTCGGGGTAGGTCAGCGCCTGCCCGTCGTAGGCCAGCTGGTCGGCGTGCGCGACGACCGCCTGCGCCTGTCCGTGCAGCTCGCGCACGCCGGCGACACCCGAGCCCGAGACGGCCTGGTAGGTGCTGGCGACGATGCGGACCAGACCGGCCTCGTCGTGCAGCGGCTTGAGCACCGGCATCGCGGCCATGGTGGTGCAGTTCGGGTTGGCGATGATGCGCTGCTCGCCGGCCTTGGCGATGTCGGCCGGGTTGACCTCGCTGCAGACCAGCGGGATCGACGGGTCCCTGCGGAAGGCCGAGCTGTTGTCGATCACGGTGACGCCGGCGGCGGCGAACCGGGGGGCCTGGGCGCGGGAGGTGGTGGCGCCGGCGGAGAACAGCGCGACGTCCAGGCCCGTGGGGTCGGCGGTGGCGGCGTCCTCGACGACGACCTCGCCGTCGCCCCACGGCAGGCGGGTGCCGGCCGAGCGGGCGGAGGCGAAGAACCGGATGCTGGCCAGCGGGAACCCGCGCTCGGCCAGGATCTGCCGCATCGCGACGCCGACCTGGCCGGTGGCGCCCACGACGCCCAGGTGCAGCGGGCGGCTCATCGGCCCGTCCCGCCGTAGACGACGGCCTCGACCTCGGAGCCGAGCTCGAACGCGTCGTGCACCGCCCGGACGGCGAGGTCGAGGTCGGTGTCGCGACAGACCACCGAGATGCGGATCTCCGACGTGCTGATCAGCTCGAGGTTGACCCCGGCGTCGGCGAGCGCGCCGAAGAACTTCGCCGAGACGCCCGGGTGCGAGCGCATGCCGGCGCCCACCAGGGACACCTTGCCGATGTGCTGGTCGAACTCGACGTCGGTGAACCCGACGGTGTGCTTGACCTTCTCCAGCGCGGCCAGCGCGGTGGGCCCGTCGCTCTTGGGCAGGGTGAAGGAGATGTCGGCGAGCTTGGACGTCGACCCCGACACGTTCTGCACGATCATGTCGATGTTGATCTCGGCGTCGGCGAGCACGCGGAACAGCTGGGCGGCCTCGCCCGGCCGGTCGGGCACCCCGTAGACCGTGATCTTGCCTTCGCTGCGGTCGTGCGCGACGCCGGAGATGATCGCCTGTTCCACCGTGAGGTCCTCCATCGAGCCGGTCACCGTGGTGCCGGGGAGCTGGGAGTAGGAGCTGCGGACGTGCACCGGGATGTTGTACCGGCGGGCGTACTCAACGCACCGGAGCATGAGGACCTTCGCCCCGCAGGCGGCGAGCTCCAGCATCTCCTCGTAGGTGACGGTGTCCAGCCGCCGGGCGTTGGGGACGATCCGCGGGTCGGCGGTGAAGACGCCGTCCACGTCGGTGTAGATCTCGCACACGTCGGCCCGCAGCGCCGCGGCCACCGCGACCGCGGTGGTGTCCGAGCCGCCGCGGCCCAGCGTGGTGATGTCCTTGGTGTCCTGACTGACGCCCTGGAACCCGGCGACGATGACGATCGAGCCGTCGTCCAGGGCCGAGCGCAACCGCCCCGGGGTGACGTCGATGATCCGCGCCTTGCCGTGGCTGGACGTGGTGATGACGCCGGCCTGGGACCCGGTGAAGGAGCGCGCCTCGTAGCCGTGCACCGAGATGGCGATGGCCAGCAACGCCATGGAGATGCGCTCACCCGCGGTGAGCAGCATGTCCAGCTCGCGACCGGGCGGGTCGGCGGTGATCTGGGAAGCCTGGTCCAGCAGGTCGTCGGTGGTGTCCCCCATCGCGGACACGACGACGACGACGTCGTGCCCGTTGCGCTTGGCCGCCACGACCCGCTCGGCCACGCGCTTCACGCGCTCGGCGTTGGCGACGGACGAACCGCCGTACTTCTGCACGACCAGGGCCACGGGGCCTGAGACTACCGGCGCGACCAGCGGGGACGGCCGACTGGTGGTGTGATCACCTGCGTGCCCGAGCCCGAGGACGACCTCACCACCTGGCTGCTCACCGATGCCGAGCGGGACAACCCGGCCTCGGCGCTGCCGCCGTGGACCGCCGGCAACCTGGCCGAGCCGCTGGTGCACGGCGCCGTGTACTTCGACCGGCTGGTCGACGCGGTGCGCGACCTCGAGTCCGGCGACCACCTGTTCTTCACCGACTGGCGCGGCGACCCCGACCAGTTGCTGCGCCCCGACGGGCCGACGGTCGACGAGCTGTTCTCCGACGCCGCCCGGCGCGGGGTGTGCGTGCGCGGGCTGGTGTGGCGGTCGCACTGGGACGGGTTGAGCTTCTCCAAGGAGGAGAACGCCTCGCTGGACCGGGAGCTCGAGGAGGACGGCGCGGTCGTCGTCCGGGACCAGCGCGTCCGGCGGGTGGGCAGCCACCACCAGAAGATCGTGGTCTGCCGGCACCCCGCCGACCCGTCGCGCGACGTCGCGTTCGCCGGCGGCATCGACCTGGGCCACACCCGTCGCGACGACGCCGAGCACCGCGGGGACCCCCAGCCGCAGTCGATGTCCTCGGCCTACGGCGACACCCCGCCCTGGCACGACGTCCAGCTGCAGCTGCGCGGCCCCGTGGTCGGGGTGCTGGACGACGCCTTCCGCGAGCGCTGGGACGACCCCACGAGCCCGGCGTCGGAGAACCCGGTCGCCTGGGTGCACGACAAGACCCTGCAGTGGCTGGGCCGCAACCAGATGGACCCCACCCCGTTGCCCGACCAGCCCGCGCCGCCCCCGCCGTGCGGTCCGCACGTGGTGCAGACGCTGCGCACCTACCCCAAGGTCTGGCCGGCCTTCGACTTCGCGCCCCAGGGTGAACGGTCCATCGCCCGGGGCTACACGAAGGCGCTGGAGCGGGCCCGCCGGCTGGTGTACCTGGAGGACCAGTACCTGTGGTCCTCCGACGTCGCCGACCACCTGGCCGCCTCGTTGCGCGAGCACCCCGGGCTGCAGCTGGTCGTCGTCGTCCCGCGGGTCCCCGACCAGGAGGGGGCGTTCTCCGAGCGGCCCCAGCAGCTGGGGCAGGCCCAGGCGATGGACCTGCTGCTGGGCGCGGCACCGGGCCGGGTGCACGTGTTCGACCTGGAGAACCACGAGGGGACCCCGGTCTACGTGCACGCCAAGGTGTGCGTGGTCGACGACGTGTGGGCCGAGGTCGGCAGCGACAACATGAACCGCCGCTCGTGGACCCACGACAGCGAACTGTCCAACGCCGTGCTGGACCCGACGCGCGACGACCGGGAGCCCCACGACCCCGCCGGCCTCGGCGACGGCGCACGCACCTTCGCCCGCGACCTGCGGCTGCAGCTGGCCCGCGAGCACCTGGACGCCGACGACGACACCGGCCTGGTCGACCCCGACGAGTTCGTCGCCGCCTGCGTGGCCAGCGCCGGGGCGCTGGACGCCTGGCACGCGGGCGACCGGGTGGGCCCCCGACCGCCGGGCCGGCTGCGGACCCACCGCCCCCGCCCGCTCACCCGGCTCGAGAAGATCTGGGCCACCCCGCTGTACCGGTTGGTGCACGACCCCGACGGCCGCCCCCTGCGACTCCGCCTGCGCCACACCTACTGATCCGCCGACGAGCTCGGGCCGTACCTCTTCCCCGACCAGCTCGTGCTCTGCGCACCCCCAGTGCGCAGACCGTTCTGCGCACCCGGGAGGTGCAGAACGGTCTGCTCACCCAGGAGGTGCAGAACGGTCTGCTCACGCAAGGGGTGCAGAGCACGAGCTCGCTCGGGTGGACATGGTCGGTCCCGATGAGCACCGCGCCCGGGTCGACGTCGGCTGTCCACAACCCGGGTCGCGATCCACAGATCGTCCGGGCCGCTGGATGCATGCCGCTGCAGCCGGGATCGTCGGACCCGTGCCCGGTGCGGAGACAGCCACCCCGACGTCGGGGCAGCCCAGTTTCGACCTGCCCGGCACGGTGCGCCGCATCCGACGACGGGCGCGCCTGTCCCAGCGGCAGCTCGCCACCGTCACCGGCCTCTCCGCCTCCACCGTGGCGCAGGTCGAGGCCGGGCACCGGTCCCTGTCCGCCACCCACCTCGCCGCGCTCGCCGACGTCGCAGGCCTGCGGCTGGTGCTGGTCGACACCGCGGACTCGGTCGTGCCGCCCATGCGCAGTGCCAGCGTCCGGGACGAGGGTGGGCGCCGGTACCCGGCCCACTACGACGTCCGGCACGGCGACGAGGGCTGGTGGTACCTGCCGCACCGCTCGGACCGGCCGGTCCCGTGGTTCACCTTCGACCGGCGTCCGGACGTCGCCCTGCAGGACGACGACCACCCCGCTCCCTCGGCGGACGACAACCCCCGGGTGCGGCGCGCGCAGCGCGAGCACGTCGAGCGCGTCGCACGAGCAGCCCGGCAACGCTGGGCCCGCGTGGACCGCACGCTCCGCCAGCTGACCGGTGAGCTCGCACCCGAACCCGAGGTCCAGGACCTGTGCGAGTGCCCGCCCGGGTGCGAGGCCCTGCTCGTCGGCGACGACCCGGCAGGCCAGCTCGACCCGCACGTCGCGGGGTGTCCCTGCCGTTGCGACGTCCACTGACGGAGCCCTACAACCGGTTGCAGGAAGAAACCGCAGGTCAGGAGCTTGGTTCGAGATGCGCGGGGGGCGATGGAGCCGCACCATGTCTGTATGACGACTACGGGCCCCCGCGCCGCCCGGTGAGTCTTCTCGTCGCCCTGGCGGCGCTCGGCGGCCTCGCCGCCGGCGCTCCGTTGCTGACCCGCGCGCTCGGGCGCAACGCCGGGTACGTCCTCGCCGCCGGGTTCCTCGGCGTCGCCTGCCTGCTCGCCGCTCACACCCCGACCGTGCTGGACGACCGCACCGTCGACTGGTCGGCCGACTGGATCCCCTCCCTCGGGGTCTCCCTGGCACTGCGGCTGGACGGCGTCTCGCTGGTGTTCAGCCTCGTCGCGCTGGTCGTCGGCGCCCTGGTGATGGCCTACTGCTGCCGCTACCTCGGCGACGCGAGCGCCCGCGGCCCGGTCTACCCGCTGCTCGCCCTCTTCGCCGCCGCGATGGTCGGGCTGGTGCTGGCCGACGACCTCGTGCTGCTCTACGTGTTCTGGGAGATCACCACCCTGTGCTCCTTCGCCCTGGTCTCCACCGCGGGCGCGAAGGCGGCCGGTCCCGGACGGCACGCACTGGTGGTCACCGTCGTCGGCGGGTTGGCGCTGCTGGTCGCCGTCGTCCTGCTGACCCTGGCCACGGGCACCACCCGGCTCTCGGCCGTCCTGGCCGACCCGGCGTCGGTCCTGGACAGCCCGTACGCGCTCCCGATCGCTGCGTGCGTGGCACTGGCCGCGTTCACCAAGAGCGCGCAATTCCCCTTCCAGTCCTGGCTCCCCGGGGCGATGGTCGCGATGACCCCGGTCAGCGCCTACCTGCACGCCGCCACGATGGTGAAGGCCGGCATCTACCTGCTGGTCCGGATGAGCCCGTTGTTCGCCGGGCAGACCGCGTGGTCGGCCGTGCTGATCACCGTCGGGCTGACCACCGCCCTGCTCGGCGCGGTGCAGGCGCTGCGCGAGCACGACCTGAAGGCGATGCTGGCGCGCTCGACGGTCAGCCAGCTCGGCCTGCTGGTCGCGGTCATCGGCGTCGGCACCTCGACCGCCCTGGCCGCCGCGCTGCTGCACACCATGGCGCACGCCCTGTTCAAGGCCACGCTGTTCATGCTGGTCGGGATCGTCGACAAGGAGACCGGCAGCCGCGACATCCGCGAGCTGTCGGGCCTGCGCAAGGTCATGCCCTGGACGGCGGCGGCCACCGCGGTCGCGGCTCTGTCCATGGCCGGCGTGCCACCGATGCTCGGGTTCGTCAGCAAGGAGTACCTGTTCATGGGTCTCCTCTCGGCCGACGTCACGCCCTGGGCCGGTCCGGTCGCCGGGGCCGTGGCCGTCACCGCGTCGGCGCTGACCTTCGCCTACGGCGCCCGCATCGTCTGGGGCGCCTTCGGCGGGCCGGTCGAGCAGCCCGAGCTGTACGAGCCGGCGCCGGCCTTCCTCGCCCCGGCAGCCGTCGCCGCCGTGGTCGGGGTCCTGGCCGGGCCCGCCGTCTCGCTGCTCGACCCGGTGATCGACAGCGCCACCACCGACGCCCTGCCCGGTTCCACCCCGCCCTCTATCTACGCCTGGCACGGCCTCAGCCCCGAGCTGGCCATGTCGGCGACCACCGTCGCCGTCGGGCTCGTGCTGTTCTGGCAGCGCGACCGGGTCGACGCCGCCTTGCAGCGGCTCCGGTTCCCCGACGGCCCGGCCCTGTTCACCCGCGGCCACGACGCGCTGCTGGCGTTCGGCGGCCGGGTCGGCGCCCCCGACCGGTCCCCGTCGCTGGCTGCGCACCTGGCCCGGCCGTTGCTGGCCGTCGTCGCGCTGGGAGTCGTCGGGCTCCTGACCGTCGGGCCGGTGCCCGCCCGGGTCGACGCCGGCGACCCCGGGCGCTGGCTGGTCGTCGCGCTGCTGGGCGCCGCCGTGCTGGGCACCGCACTGGCCACCCGCACCGTCGCCCTGGTCGCCCTGGTCGGGGTGGCCGGGCTGTTCGTGTCGCTGTGGCTGCTGCTGTCGGGCTCGTTGGACGTCGCGATCACGCTGCTGCTGGTCGAGGTGCTCACCGCCGTCGTGCTGGTGCTCGTGCTGCGGGACCGTCCGCTGCGGTTGCCCGCGCCCGGGCCCCGGCGGCTGCCCACCGCCGTCCTGGCCGTCGCGGTGGGCCTGGTCGCCGCGGGTGCCACCGCGGCGCTGACCGGGCGCCGCGAGCTGTCCGCGGCCGGCACCTTCTTCCTCGACCGCGCCGAGGAGCTCACCGGCGGCACCAACGTGGTGAACACCGTGCTGGTCGACTTCCGCGGCCTGGACACGCTGCTGGAGTCGGTCGTCGTCGGCGTCGCCGCCCTCGGCCTCCTGCTGCTGGGCACCGCGACCGTGCCGCACCCCACCGACACCGACGACGTCCTGCTGCGCGTGGGCACCCACCTGCTGGCCCCGGGGATGCTGCTGCTGTCGGCCTGGTTGCTGTGGCGCGGCCACGACGAGCCCGGTGGCGGGTTCATCTCCGCGCTGGTCGCCGGCATCGCGGTGGCGCTGCGCCAGCTGGCCTCGGGCACGGTGCCCACCCGCGCGTGGCTGCAGCCAGGGCCGCTGCTGGGGGTGGGCGCAGTGCTGTCCGTGGGTGTCGGGCTCGCCCCGCTGCTCGTCGGCGACGCTCTGCTCACCCCCTTCCACCTCGTCCCCTTCCTCAGCTCGGCGCTGGTGTTCGACCTCGGGGTGTGGCTCATGGTGCTGGCGCTGGTGGTCGCCGTCGTCCAGGCGTTGGGCGCCCGGCCCGAGCACGAGCAGGTGGCCGCGTGACCGCCGCGGTGGCGGTCGGCCTGCTGGTGGCCGGCGGCTCGTACCTGGTGCTGCAGCGCGGCCTGCTGCGCGTCGTCCTCGGGTTCGTGCTGCTCGGGCACGCGATGGTCGTGCTCGTGCTGGCCGCCGGCGGTGATCGCGGCGGGTTCGCGCTGCCCGGCAACGGCGGCGGCGAGCCCGCCGACCCGCTCCCCCAGGCCTTCGTGCTCACCGCGGTGGTCATCGCCTTCGCCGTCACCGTCTACCTGCTGGGCCTGCTGCGCGCCGGCTCCGAGGAGCCCAGCCCGGCCGACGACGATGCGCGGGGCCCGTCGTGAACGCGCTGGTCATCGCGCCGATCGCGCTGCCGCTGGTGGCCGCTGCGGTGCTGCTTCTGGCACCCCGGTCGACCACGCTGGCCCGGGTGGTGGGCATCGGCGCCACCGCGCTGGTGGTGCTGGCCGCCGCGGTGCTGCTGGCCCGCACGCTGACCGGCGAGGTGCCGGTGGTGCAGGTCGGCGGCTGGCCGGCGGGCATCGCGATCGTCCTGGCGCTGGACGCCTTCGGCGCGCTGGTCCTGCTGCTCACCGCCGCGGTCACCCTGCTCGGGCTGGTCTACGCCATCGGCACCGGCGAGGACCGCGAGCGCACCTTCACCCCGCTGGTGCTGGTCATGTCCGCCGGCGTCTCCGGGGCGCTGTCCACCGCCGACCTGTTCAACCTCTTCGTCTTCGTCGAGGTCGTGCTCATCCCCAGCTACGTGCTGCTCACCCTGGCCCCCCGGCGGCAGCGCATCGCCGGCGCCCGGCTGTACGTGGGCGTGAACCTGCTGGCCTCCACGCTGTTCCTGGGCGGGATCGGGCTGCTCTACGGGGTGACCGGCACCGTGCAGCTGGGCCAGCTGGCCGGGGTGGCCACGGCCAGCGCCCCCGCCGCGCTGGCCGCGACCCTGCTGCTGGTGGCGATGGGCATCAAGTCCGCCGTCGTCCCGCTGCACTCCTGGCTGCCCGGCTCGTACTCGGTCGCAGGTCCCGCGGTCACCGTGCTGTTCTCCGGCCTGCTCACCAAGATCGGCCTGTACGCCCTGTTCCGGCTGTACTCGGTGCTCTTCGACGGCGACCCGCGGTTCCTGTGGGTGCTGCTCGTCGTCGCCGTCCTCACGATGGTGGTCGGGGTGCTGTCGGCTGTGGGCGCCACGGCCGTCCGCCCGGTGCTCACCGCCCACATGGTCAGCCAGATCGGCTACGTGCTGGTCGGGCTGGGCCTGTCGACAGCGGCCGGGCTGGGTGCCGCGACCTTCTTCCTGGTGCAGTACGTGCTGGTCAAGGCCGCGCTGTTCATGGTCGGCGGCGCGGTCGAGGTGCGGTACGGCACCGACGTGCTCGCCCGGGTCGGCGGCGGGCTGGTGCACCGCGAGCGCTGGCTGGCCGTGGCGTTCGCCGGGTCCGCGCTGGCACTGGTCGGCATCCCGCCGACGTCGGGGTTCGTCGCGAAGCTGCAGCTGGCCACCGCCGCGGCCGCCGACGGCCCGTGGTGGGTGCTGGTGGCCGTCGTCGCGGTCAGCGCGGTGACCATGGTGTCGATGCTCAAGCTCTGGAACGGCGTCTTCTGGGGCGAGCCGTCGTCGCTGCCCGCCCCGGCGCGCGGCGCGTCGGCCACCCTGGTCGGCCCGCCGCTGCTGCTGGCCGCCGTCGCCCTCGTGCTGGGCATCTGGGCCGAGCCGCTGCTGGCCGCCAGCACGATCGCCGGGCAGCAGCTCGCCGACCCGTCGGCCTGGGTCGCGGCGGTGACCCGGTGAGCCGCCTGCGCGCCGTCGTGTCGTTCGCCGCCTGGTACGTCGGCCAGTTCCTGGTCGCCAACGTGCGGGTGGCCGGGCACGTGCTGCGCCCCCGCCTGGCCCACCGGCCGGTCGTGGTCCGCTACGAGCTGCGCGGCCGCACCGACGTCGAGGTGGCCAGCTTCATCGCCCTGGTCAGCCTGACCCCCGGCACGCTGGTCGTCGACCGTGCCGAGGGCGTGGTCACCGTGCACGCCGTGCACGCCCTGGACTGCGACCGCGAGCTGGCCGCGATGCGCGACCTGGAGGACCGGATGCTCGCGGCGTTCGGCCCCAGGGGGAGGACCACGTGATCACCCAGGACGTCGTGCTCGACGTCGCCCTCGTGCTGCTCGCCCTGAGCCTGGTGGTCGCCGCCGTGCGCGCAGTGGTCGGCCCGACCGACGCCGACCGCGTGCTGGCCGTCGACTTCGGGTTCCTCGTCACGCTGTGCGCGGTGGCCCTGCTGTCGGTCCGCCTGGACACCCCGGCGCTGCTGGACCTCGTCCTGATCGGCACCCTGGTCGGCTTCCTGGCCACGGTCGCGCTGGCCCGACTGGTCGCGAGGCGGTCGCGGTGACCCTGCAGACGGTGGTCGGCGACGTCCTGCTGATGCTGGGCGTGGTGCTGATGGCGGTGGCCGCGGTCGGGCTGGTGCGCATGCCCGACGTCTACAACCGCACCAACGCGGTGGCCAAGGCCGGTGGGCTGGGTCTGGTGCTGGTGCTGCTCGGCGTCGTCGTGCTGGACCCCGGACCGACGGCGGTGGTCGTGCTGCTGCTGGCGGTGGTGCTCCAGCTGTTCACCGTGCCCATCGCCGGCTTCGAGATCGGCCAGGCCGCGCGGATCTCCGGCGCCCCGATGACCCCGGGCACCCGCACGTCACCCGGCGCGGACCTCCCGGACGGCGAACCCGGCCGCGGCGACGACGGTGACCGGTAGGCAGAACCACAGCAGGACGGCGCTGAAGGGCCCCAGCGCGTCGTGGTCGGCGGAGTCCAGCACGAGGTAGGCCGTGTAGGCGACGAACCAGGCCAGCAGCACCGCCCCCTCGGGCCGGCTGACCCGCGAGCCGGTGTACAGCACCACGCCCAGCGCCACGGTCGCCGCGATCATCACCGGGACGTCGAACCGCACCGCCGCCGGGTCGACCGCGATGCCCGCGGGCAGCAGCAGCGCCGGGACGCCCAGCACCATGCCGATGTTGGCCACGTTGCTGCCCACCACGTTGCCCACCGCGAGCTGGGTGTCGCCCTTGGCCGCGGCGATGACCGCGGTGGTGATCTCGGGCAGCGCGGTGCCGACCGACACCACGGTGAGCCCGATGACCAGGTCGGACAGGCCCAGGGACGACGCGATCGTGCTGGCCGAGTCGACCAGCCGGTTCGCCCCCAGCACCAGCAGGGCCACCCCGACCAGCAGGAGCGCGCCGTCCCGCAGCGGCCTCGGGTCCCCGGTCGGTGCGGCGCCGTCCCCGGCCTCGGCCCGTCGTCCGCGCACCACCGCCACGGCCAGGTAGCCGACCAGGGCCAGGGTGAGCAGGGCGCCGTCCCACCGGCCGAGGCCGCCGTCCAGCCCGAGGACGAGCAGGGCGGCCGCGAGCACCAGCGCGACCGGGAGGTCGAAGCGCAGCAGCGCCCGGTCCCCGGTCTGCGGACGGACCAGCGCGGCCACGCCGAGCACCAGCAGGATGTTCACGGTGTTGCTGCCCACCGCGTTGCCGACCGCCAGCCCCGGCGACCCCGACAGCGTGGCGTCGAACGAGACGGCGAGCTCGGGTGCGCTGGTCGCGGTGGCCACCACGGTCGCCCCGACCACCAGCGGCGAGAGGCCGGCGGCGCGGCCCAGACCGGTGGCCCCGCGGACCAGCAGCTCGCCGCCGACGACCAGCAGCACCAGGCCCGCCACCAGCCAGAACACCGTCATCCGCGGATGGTCGCACCCGACCGGGCGGTCCGCTGCTACGGTGTCTGCGTGCGCGGCAGCCTCCTTCTTCTCCGCCGCGGCGAGGCCCTCTCCTAGGTCGGCTCCCTCGCCGCGGTGTTCGCGCGTGTCCACCCCGCGCTGCCGGACCGCACACCTCGGCACACCAGGAGAGCCACCCCCATGAGCACCCACCCGCACGCCCGCAACGCCCAGCAGCCCTCGGCGATGCCGACCGGCAAGTACGCGCCGTTCGCCGCGATCGACCTGCCCGACCGCACCTGGCCCGCCCGCACGACGACGGTGGCCCCCCGCTGGTGCGCGGTCGACCTGCGCGACGGCAACCAGGCGCTGATCGACCCGATGACCCCCGACCGCAAGCGGCGCATGTTCGAGCTGCTGGTGCAGATGGGCTACAAGGAGATCGAGGTCGGCTTCCCGGCCGCCAGCCAGACCGACTACGACTTCGTGCGCCAGCTGATCGACGAGGACCTGATCCCCGGCGACGTCACCATCCAGGTGCTCACCCAGGCCCGCGACGAGCTGATCGAGCGCACCTTCGAGTCCCTGGTGGGCGCGAAGCAGGCGATCGTGCACCTGTACAACTCGACCTCCACGCTGCAGCGCCGGGTCGTGTTCAACAGCGACAAGGCCGGGATCGTCGACATCGCCGTCCACGGCGCGCGGCTGGTGCGCAAGCTGGCCGAGGGCATGGACGGGACCGAGATCCGCTACGAGTACTCCCCCGAGTCGTTCACCGGCACCGAGCTGGAGTTCGCCGTCGAGATCTGCAACGCGGTCACCGACGTCTGGGAGCCGACCCCGGACAACCCGACCATCCTGAACCTGCCGGCCACCGTCGAGATGGCCGAGCCGACGGTCTACGCCGACCAGATCGAGTGGATGCACCGCAACCTGGGCCGGCGCGACTCCGTCGTCCTCTCGCTGCACCCGCACAACGACCGGGGCACCGCGGTGGCCGCGGCCGAGCTGGGCTACCGGGCCGGCGCCGACCGCATCGAGGGCTGCCTGTTCGGCAACGGCGAGCGCACCGGCAACGTCGACCTGGTGACCCTGGGCCTGAACCTGTTCAGCCAGGGCATCGACCCGCAGATCGACTTCTCCGACATCGACGAGATCCGCCGCACGGTCGAGTACTGCAACCAGATCGGCGTCCACGAGCGGCACCCCTACGGTGGCGACCTGGTCTACACCGCGTTCTCCGGCTCGCACCAGGACGCCATCAACAAGGGCTTCGCGGTGATGAAGGCCGACGCCGCGGCCGCCGGGGTCGGCGTCGACGACATCCCGTGGGCCGTGCCGTACCTGCCCATCGACCCCAAGGACGTCGGCCGCAGCTACGAGGCCGTGATCCGGGTGAACAGCCAGTCCGGCAAGGGCGGCGTCGCCTACATCATGAAGACCGAGAACCAGCTGGACCTGCCGCGCCGGCTGCAGATCGAGTTCTCCGCCGTCGTCCAGCGGCACACCGAGGACGAGGGCGGCGAGGTCACCGCCGAGCAGATGTGGACGGCGTTCTCCTCGGAGTACCTGCCCGACCCGCACGCCCCCTGGGGCCGGCTGTCGCTGACGGGGCACCGGCACTCCGCCGACGGCTCGGGCACCGACACCATGACCGTCGAGCTCACCGACGACGGCGTCCCGGTGACGTTGACCGGCCGCGGCAACGGCCCGATCGCGGCGTTCGTCGACGCGCTCAAGGCCTTGGACGTCGACGTGCGGGTGCTGGACTACGCCGAGCACGCCCTGTCCTCCGGCGGCGACGCCAAGGCCGCGGCCTACGTCGAGTGCGCCGTGGGCGAGCGGGTGCTGTGGGGCGTGGGCGTCGACCCGAACATCGTGAGCGCGTCCCTGCGCGCCGTCGTGAGCGCCGTCAACCGCGCCCTGCGCTGACCGCCGGGCCCGGCCGCGGGCCGGTTCACCTGGGCGGGTGAACCGGCGCGCCGGGGCGGCCTGCCGGTTTGACATCGATCGAACACGTGTTCGATCCTTGTCCGGTGACCGCGCTCCCGCCCGACCTCGCCGAGCGGCTGGCCGCCGCCCGGTCGGCGGTCGCCGCGGTCGACAGCCGGTTCGGCAGCACCACGCCCCGGCGCCCGCTGGAGACGGTGCCGGGGCTGGCTCCGCTGCTGCCCGGCGGGGCCCTGCACACCGGGGCGGTCTACTCGGTGCTCGGCTCGGTCGCGCTGGCCACGGCGCTGCTGGCCGGGCCCTCGGCGGCCGGTGAGTGGTGCGGCGTCGTCGGGGTGCCCGGCTTCGGCGCCGAGGCCGCCGCGGGCATGGGCGTCGACCTCGCGCGCACCGTGCTGGTGCCCGACCCCGGCACCGACCCGGTGGGCATCGTCGACGCGCTGGTGGGGGCGCTCACCGTCGTCCTGGTCGGGCTGCCCCGCCGGGTCGCCCCGGGCGAGGCGAGCCGGCTGACCGCCCGGCTGCGCCAGCGCGGCGCGGCACTCGTGGTGCACGCCCCCCACGGTGCCCACGGTGCCTCGGCCTGGCCGCAGACCGAGGCCCAGCTGACCGTCACCGGCAGCGAGTGGCGGGGGCTGGGTGAGGGGCACGGCCACCTCACCGGGCGCATCGCGGCGGTCGCGGTGCAGGGCCGCCGCGCGGGCCGGGCCCAGCACACCCGGATGTGGCTGCCCGACGCCGAGGGCCGGGTGCGCCCCGCCCTCGAGCCGGCGGCCCCGCAGACCAGCACCCCGTCGACCACACCGCTCACCAGGGTCGCCGGGTGAGCCGGTCCCCGAACCGGACGATCGTGCTGTGGTGCCCCGACTGGCCGGTCACCGCCGCCGTGCGGGTCGCCGACTGCCCGGCCGGCCCGCCCGCCGCCGTCGTCGAGCGCGGGCGGGTGGTCGCGCTGTCCCCCGCCGCGCACGCCGCCGGGGTGCTCGCTGGGCTGCGGGTCCGCGAGGCGCAGGCGCGCTGCCCCGAGCTCGTCGTCGTCCCGGCCGACCAGCGCCGCGACGCCCGCGCGTTCGAGCCGGTGCTGCGCGCGGTCGAGGCGGTGGCCCCGGGCGTGCAGGTGCTGCGGCCGGGCACCTGCGCGGTCCCGGCCCGCGGCGCCAGCAGCTACCTGGGCGGTGAGGCGGCCGCCGCGGCGGTGCTGCTCGACGTGGTCGAGGGGCTGGGCATCGAGGGCGTGCGGGTGGGCATCGCCGACGGCCCGTTCAGCGCCGAGCACGCCGCCCGCACCGCCCCCGCGGTGCCCGGCACCCGGGTGGTGCCCGTCGGTGGCGACCGGGCCTTCCTGGCCGACCTGCCGGTCGAGGTGCTGGCCCCGGTGCTCGAGCCCGACGCCCCCGACCTGCTCCGCCGCATGGGGCTGCGCACCGCCGGGGCGTTCGCGGCGCTCGAGCTCACCGACGTCCTGGCCCGGTTCGGTGCCGACGGTGGCCGTGCGCACCGGCTGGCCCGGGGCGAGGACCAACGCGCCGCCGCCGGTCGCGCCCCGCTGCCCGAGCTGGGCCGCACCGTCGACCTGGACCCCCCGCTCGACCGCGCCGAGCAGGTGGTGGCCACGCTGGGCCCCACCGCCGAGGACTTCGTCGCCGGCCTGACCGGCCAGGTGCTGGTGTGCACCGGGCTGCGGGTGGAGATCGAGGACGACCGCGACGGCCTCGTCGTCCGCCGCTGGCTGCACCCCCGCTTCTTCACCGCCGCCGACGTGCTCGACCGGGTCCAGTGGCAACTGGCCGCCGGCGGGCTGACCGGGCCGGTGGCCCGGGTCGACCTGGTGCCCGAGGACGTCGAGCCGCAGGGCGCGCACGCCGAGGGCCTGTGGGGCGGGGCGCCGCACGAGCAGGTGCACCAGGCGCTCACCCGCGTGCAGAGCCGGCTGGGCCACCGCGCCGTCGGCACCACGGTGATCGGCGGCGGCCGCGGCCCGGCCGACCGCATGACCTTCGTCCCCTGGGGCGACCGCCCGGTGCCCGCCCGCCCCGGCGAGCCGCCGTGGCCCGGGCAGCTGCCGCCGCCGCTGCCGGCCACCGTGCTCCCCCGCCCCGGACCGGCCGGGGTGCTGGGGCCGGGCGGGTCACCCGCCGTCCTGTCCGACCGCGGGGTGCTGTCGGTGCCCCCGGTGCGGTTCCGGGTGGACGACGACGCCCGGCCGGTCGCGGGCTGGCCGGTGGGCTGGCAGCCGGTGCAGGCGTGGGCCGGGCCGTGGCCGGTCGACGAGCGCTGGTGGACCGACGACGCCCCCGGGCAGCTGGCCCGCTTCCAGGTGGTCGGCGTCGACGGCAGCGCCTGGTTGCTGCTGGTCGGCGGCGGGCGCTGGTGGGTCGAGGCCAGCTATGACTGAAGGAGCGCGCTGACGTGGGCTGGCAGAACCCACCCATCCCGTGGTCGGAGCTCGAGCGCCGGCTCTCCGACCGCCACCGCCCCGGCTCCCCCACCCAGGGCGACGGCGGCGACAGCCCGGCCTGGTCGCGCAAGCGGCAGCCCTACACGCCGCCGCCGGTCGAGACCCCGCAGCCGGTGCTGCCCGGCGTCCCCTACGCCGAGCTGCACTGCCACACCAACTTCAGCTTCCTCGACGGTGCCAGCCACCCCGAGGAGCTCGTCACCGAGGCCGCGCGGCTGGGTCTGCACGCGCTGGCGGTCACCGACCACGACGGGTTCTACGGGGTGGTCCGCGCCGCCGAGGCCGCGAAGGCCCACGACCTGCCCACCGTGGTGGGCGCCGAGCTGTCGCTGGGGCTGCCCGGGCCGCAGAACGGCGTCGCCGACCCCGAGGGCAGCCACCTGCTGGTGCTGGCCCGCGGCACCGCGGGCTACCACCGGCTCTCGGCCGAGATCACCCGGGCGCAGCTGCGCGGGGCCGAGAAGGGCCGGCCGGTCTACGACCTCGAGGAGCTCGCCGCCGCGTCCGGCGGCGACTGGCTGGTGCTCACCGGCTGCCGCAAGGGCACCGTGCGCGCGGCGCTGGCCTCCGGCGGCCCGGACGCCGCGGCCGCCGAGCTCGACCGGCTGACCGCGCTGTTCGGCCGCGACCACGTGGTGGCCGAGCTGTTCGACCACGGGCACCCCACCGACAGCCGGGCCAACGACGCCGTCGCCGGGCTGGCCGCGGCGGCCGGGCTGCCGGTGGTGGCCACGGGCAACGTGCACGTCGCCACCCCGGCCGGACGACGGCTGGCCACCGCGCTCGCCGCCGTCCGGGCCCGGCGCGACCTCACCGGCATCGACGGCTGGCTGCCGGCCACGGGCGCGGCGCACCTGCGCTCCGGTGCCGAGATGGCGGCCCGGTTCGCCCGCTACCCCGGGGCCGTCGCACGGTCGGTGCACCTGGCCGACCAGCTGACCTTCCCGCTCGAGCTGGCCCGGCCCCGGCTGCCGCGCACCGAGATCCCCGCGGGGCACACCCCGATCAGCTGGCTGCGCGAGCTGGTGCTGCGCGGTGCCGAGAAGCGGTTCGGGCCCTCGGGCGGCTGGCGGGTCGACGAGCGCGAGTACACCGACCGGGTGCACCGCGAGCTCGACGTCATCGGGGAGAAGGACTTCCCCGGCTACTTCCTCATCGTGCACGACCTGGTCGCCTTCGCCCGGGGCGAGGGCATCCTCTGCCAGGGCCGGGGGTCGGCGGCCAACTCGCTGGTCTGCTACCTGCTCGACATCACCGCGGTCGACCCGGTGCGCTTCGGGCTGCCCTTCGAGCGGTTCCTGGCGACCACCCGCGAGGAGGAACCCGACATCGACGTCGACTTCGACGCCGACCGGCGGGAGGAGGTCATCCAGTACGTCTACGGGAAGTACGGACGCCGCAACGCCGCCCAGGTCGCCAACGTCATCACCTACCGGCCCAAGCTGGCGGTGCGCGACGTCGCCAAGGCGCTGGGGCACAGCACCGGGCAGCAGGACGCCTGGTCCAAGCAGGTCGAGGCGTGGGGGTCGGTGGCCACCGCGGCCGACCACGACATCCCCGACGCCGTGGTCGACCTGGCCGGCGAGCTGCTGGGGTTCCCGCGGCACCTGGGCATCCACTCCGGCGGCATGGTGCTCACCGACCGGCCGGTGGGCGAGGTCTGCCCGATCGAGCACGCCCGCAAGGAGCAGCGCACCGTGCTGCAGTGGGACAAGGACGACTGCGCCGCCATGGGCCTGGTCAAGTTCGACCTGCTGGGCCTGGGCATGCTGGCCGCCCTGCAGCACTGCTTCGACATCGTGGCCGAGCACACCGGCGAGCGCTGGACGCTGGACTCGATGCCCAAGGAGGAACCGGGCGTCTACGACATGCTCTGCCGGGCCGACTCGATCGGGGTCTTCCAGGTCGAGAGCCGGGCGCAGATGGGCACCCTCCCCCGGCTGCGACCGCGGCAGTTCTACCACCTGGTCATCGAGATCGCGCTGATCCGGCCCGGGCCCATCCAGGGCGGGGCGGTGCACCCCTACATCCGCCGCAAGCTGGGCCAGGAGAAGGTCACCTACCCGCACCCGCTGCTGGAGCCGGTGCTCGAGCGCACCCTCGGCGTCCCGCTGTTCCAGGAGCAGCTCATGCAGATCGCCCAGGCCGTCGGCGGGTGCAGCGGGGACGACGCCGACCTGCTACGCCGGGCGATGGGTTCCAAGCGCGGGCTGGAGAAGATCGGCCGGCTCAAGGACACCCTGTTCGCCGGCATGGCGGCCCACGGCATCACCGGCGGCCTGGCCGAGGACATCTACGCCAAGATCGAGGCGTTCGCGAACTTCGGGTTCGCCGAGAGCCACTCGATCAGCTTTGGGCTGCTGGTCTACAGCTCCAGCTGGCTGAAGCTGCACTACCCGGCGGCGTTCCTGGCCGCCCTGCTGCGCGCCCAGCCGATGGGCTTCTGGTCCCCGCAGACGCTGGTCGCCGACGCCCGCCGGCACGGGGTCGAGGTGCGCACCCCCGACATCCTGCGGTCCGGGGTGCACGCCGACCTCGAGCGGTCCGGCGAGGACCCCCGCCCGACCGGCGACCCGGCCTGCCGCAGCCTCGAGCAACCACCCAGCGGCGAGTTCGACCCCGACGCGCCCTTCGACACCGCCGACCACCGGCTCGACGAGGGCTTCGTCGTCCGGCTGGGGCTGGCCGGGGTGCGCACGATCGGGCCGGACGTCGCCGAGCGCATCGTGGCCGCCCGGGACGCCGACGGCCCGTTCACCTCGATGGCCGACCTCGTGCTGCGGGTCGGGCTGACCACCGCCCAGCTCGAGGCCCTGGCCACCGCCGGCGCGTTCGACCCGCTGGGCATCTCCCGACGGCAGGCGCTGTGGGAGGCCGGCCGGGCCGCCCGCGAGAGCGCCGACCTGCTGGCCGGGACCGCCGGGTCCGAACCGCCGCCGATGCTGCCGGGCATGAGCGACCCCGAGCTCACCATGGCCGACCTGTGGGCCACCGCCATCTCCACCGACAGCCATCCGGTGCAGCACGTGCGGGCCGAGCTCGACGCCACCGGGGTGCTGTCGGCGACCGCGCTGGGCCGCGCCGAGCCGGGCAGCCGGGTGCGGGTGGGCGGGGTGGTCACCCACCGGCAACGCCCGGCGACGGCGGGGGGCACCACGTTCCTGAACCTGGAGGACGAGACCGGGCTGGTGAACGTGATCGTGTCGGCCGGGGTCTGGGCCCGGCACCGCCGGGTGGCCCGGGAGGCCTCGGCGCTGGTGGTGCGCGGGCGGGTCGAGCGCAACGCCGGCGTGGTCAACCTGGTCGCCGAGAGCCTCGACCAGCTGGCCATCACCGCCCGCACCACCTCCCGCGACTTCCGCTGAGGCAGGCGCAGGTCAGCGGGTGGGACGGGCCTCGGGGCCGTCGGCGGGCTCGTCCGCATCGGGGTCGCCCTCGGGGTGCACCGGGTGCGGACGGGCCGGCAGCGTGTCGCCGGTGGTGCCCAGCTCGTCGACCACGAGCAGGTCGCGGCGCACGTGCCGGCGCCGGTAGGCGATGCGGCTGACCATGTGCGCGCTGACCGGGGCGGTGAGCAGCTGGAAGACCGCGACCAGCACCAGCATCCACACGATGGGCTGGCCGGTGAGCCGGATGACCGCGCCGGTCATCACCAGCAGCACGCCCAGCACCTGCGGCTTGGTGGCGGCGTGCATGCGGTTGAGCACGTCGGGGAAGCGCACCAGGCCGAGCCCGGCGGTCAGGCAGAGGAAGCAGCCGAGCACCAGGCAGATCGAGGCGACGACGTCGGCGGCGCTCACGGGGCCTCCTCCCGACCCTGCCTGGTCGACCCGCCGACCACGGGCTCCTCGTCCGGGCCGGGCTCGGTGGCCACCAGCATGCCGCCGATGTACCGGGCCACCGAGACCGAGCCGACGAAGGCGAGCAGGGCGACCACCAGCAGGACGGGCTCCAGCGAGATGTCGCGGTACACCGCGCAGTAGACGGCGATGCCGCAGGCGATGGTGACCAGCAGGGCGTCGGTGGACACCACCCGGTCCAGCAGCGAGGGGCCGATGGCCAACCGGGCCAGGATCAGCACGGCGCCGGCGCCCAGCAATGCGAAGCAGACGATCGCGACCACGGTCATCGCTGGCTCATCCTCTCGGTGCCGTCGATCTCGGGGGTCACGGTGCCGGGTGCGTCCAGCCGCGCGATGTCCTCGGCGGAGCCGAAGGCGCGCACGACGCGGTCCTCCATGCCCAGCACGTCGGCCCGCAGCCGCTCGACGTGGGCCGCGTCGCGCACCTGCACCAGGTGGACCGCCATGGTCGAGTGCTCGCGGTCCAGGTCGAGCACCAGCGACCCGGGCACCAGCGAGAGGGCCTCGGCGATGACGGTGAGCAGCAGGTCGGAGTCGGTGCGCAGCTGCACGGTGATGATCGCCGAGCGGTGGGTGCCGGGCCGGAACGCCAGCCACGACACCTCGACGCTGGACACCACAAGGTCGGCCAGGAACCGGCCCACGAACCGGACCGCGGCCACCGGCCGGAACGCCGCGACCGTCTCGACGGTGGGCAGCGGCAGCAGCGTCGTGATGACCAGCGCGATCACGACGCCGCTGAGCAGGTTGGCCCAGGAGAACGTGCCCCAGAGCAGGTTCCAGACCAGCACCAGCCAGACCAGCAGGAAGCCCTGCTGGCGCAGCCGGGAGACCCGGGCGGTCACGGGATCGCCCCTTCGCCGAAGACGGACTCGATGTAGGGCGATCGGTCGAGCAGGTCGGTGGCGGCGCGGTCGGCGACCCCGTAGAGCACGCCGCCGAAGACGGTGATGGCCAGCGTCACCGCGACGAACCCGGCGGTGGCGGCCACCATCGTGCGCGGCAGCCGGGCGGCCTGCAGCTCCTCGGTGGTGGTCGACGTGCCGGGCGCCGGGCGGATCGCCTCGACGTCCTCGTCGGCGGTGTCCACCGCACGGGGCCGCCAGAACGCACGGCCCCACACGCGGGCGATGGCGACCAGGGTGAGCAGGCTGGTGAGCACGGCCCCGCCGACCAGCACGTAGGGGCCCACCCCGCCCATGGCCACCCCGGCCTCGATGAGGCCCAGCTTGCCGATGAAGCCCGACAGCGGCGGGATGCCGGCCAGGTTCATCGCCGGGACGAAGAACAGGATCGCCAGCAGCGGCGAGGCCTTGGCCAACCCGCCCAGCTTCTCGGTGTTCGTCGTCCCGCCGCGGCGCTCGACCAGGCCGGTGGCCAGGAACAGGGTGGTCTGGATGGCGATGTGGTGGACCACGTAGAAGATCGCGCCGGCGAAGCCGGCCGTCGTCCCCAGGGCGACGCCGAACACCATGTAGCCGATGTGGCTGACCAGGGTGAACGAGAGCATGCGCTTGACGTCGGTCTGCGCGACCGCGCCCAGGATGCCGATCACCATGGTGGCCAGCGCTGCCCACAGCAGGACGTCGTCGAGCGCGCCGTCGGGGAACAGCAGCGTGTTGGTGCGGATGATCGCGTAGACGCCGACCTTGGTGAGCAGCCCGGCGAACACCGCGGTGACCGGGGCCGGCGCGGTCGGGTAGCTGTCGGGCAGCCACGCCGACAGCGGGAACACCGCGGCCTTGATGCCGAAGGCGACCAGCAGCATGGACTGCAGCAGCAGCTGCGTGCCGTCGGGCAGGTCACCGAGCCGGACGGCGAGCTGGGCCATGTTGACGGTGCCGGTGGCGGCGTAGACCAGCCCGATCGCGGCCAGGAAGACCAGCGAGCTCATCAGGCTGACCACCACGTAGGTGATGCCCGCCCGGATGCGGCCGGCCGTGCCGCCGAGGGTCAGCAGCACGTAGCTGGCCGCCAGCAGCACCTCGAAGCCGACGTAGAGGTTGAACAGGTCACCGGCCAGGAAGGCGTTGCTCACGCCGGCCACCAGGACCAGGTAGGTCGGGTGGAAGATCGACAGCGGGGTGTCGGTCTCCTCGCCGTCGGCCAGACCCTGCCCGACGGCGAACACCAGCACGCCCAGGGTGACGGTGTTGGCCACCACGAGCATGAGCGCACTGAGCCGGTCGACGACCAGCACGATGCCCAGCGGCACCGGCCACCCGCCCACCGACACCGACGTCGCGCCCTGGTCGTCGGCGAGCACGAGCAGCGCCACCGAGACGGCGAGCACCCCGCTGAGGACGACGATGCTCACGGTGCGCTGCAGCTGGGGGTGCCGGCCGACCAGCAGCGCGGCGGCCGCGCCCAGCAGCGGCAGCAGCACCGGCAGCGGGGTGAGCACCCGGATCAGGTCGTCCATCAGTGCTCCTCCTCCCGGTCGACGGGGCGGCCGCCCGCGGGGGTGCGGTCGGGGGTGCCGGCGGCGCGGGCCTCGGCGGACTCGTTCTCGGCCGCCTCCTCCCGGGCCAGCGCCAGGGCGACGTCGTCCGAGGGCGGGGTGACCTCACCGTGCAGGGGGTCGCGCTCGACGGTGAACCCGTCGCCGGGCCCGCGGTCGGCGGGGTCCATCGCCTCGGGGTCCATGTCGTCGGCGTCGATCTCCTCGCGGGTGGCCACGCGGAGGTCCTCGGCGTCGTCCTGCACGACCTCGTCGCGCACCAGCCGCCACGACCGGTAGATCATCGCCAGCACGAACGCCGAGATGCCGAACGTGATGACGATGGCGGTGAGCACCAGCGCCTGCGGCAGCGGGTCGTTGATCAGCGAGGTGTCCGACACGGGCAGGATCGGCGCCAGCCCGGCCACCCCGCCGGCCGACAGCAGCAGCACGTTGGTGGCGTTGCCCAGCAGCAGGAAGCCCAGCAGCACGCGGGTGAGGCTGCGGTCCAGCAGCAGGTAGACGCCGGCGGCGTAGAGCCCGGCGACGATGACCGGCAGCACCACGGTGGGGGTCATCGGGTCGCCTCCGCGGTGCCTGCGCCGTCGCGGGCGTCGTCGTCGCCGTCCTCGTCGTCGGCGTCGATCTGCGCGCCGAGGCTGCGCAGGACGTCGAGCACGAGCCCGATGACGATCAGGTAGACGCCCATGTCGAAGAACAGCGAGGTGACCAGCTTGACGTCGCCGAGCACCGGGAGGGTGGCCTGCAGGATCGTGGTCTGCAGGGCGTCGACGCCCAGCACCAGCCCGGCGACGCCCGTGCCCCCGGCCAGCAGGAGACCCCCGCCGAGCAGCTTGCCGGGGTCGACCGGGGCGGCCTCGCCGAGTTCGTAGCGTCCGCCGGCCAGGTAGCGCAGCACGAGGGCGAGCCCGGCCACCAGGCCGCCGGCGAACCCGCCGCCGGGCACGTTGTGCCCGCTGAACAGCAGGTACACGCTGAGGACGACGATGGTGTGGAAGAGCACCCGGGTGATCACCTCGAGGATGACCGAGCGCCGCCGCGGGTCCAGGGTGGCGCTGGCGGCCAGCCAGCGGTCGCGGGGGGCGCGCCGGGCAGCCGAGCGCGCGACGCCCCCGGCCCGGGCTACCGCACCCGTGCGCTCGCGCAGGAACACGAGGCTGGCGACGCCGGTGGCGACGACGACGAGCAGCGAGACCTCGAGCATGGTGTCCCAGGCGCGGATGTCGACCAGGGTGACGTTGACGATGTTCTCCCCGCCGCCGAACTCGTAGGCCTGCTCGGGGTAGTCGACCGACACCGGCGTCGCGGTGCGCGCACCGAGCGCCACGACGCCGACGCCGCCCATGAGCAGCCCGACGGCGACCGCGATGAGCCCGCGCGCGGTGCGCTCCTTGGCGCGGTGCCGGTCGGAGATGTCCTTGGGCAGCTTGCGCAGCACGAGCACGAAGGTGACCAGCGTGAGCGTCTCGACCAGGAACTGGGTGAGCGCCAGGTCGGGCGCGCCCTGCAGGGCGAACAGGACGCCGACGCCGTACCCGGTCACCCCGACCACCAGGACGGCCGACAGCCGCTGCCGGATGCGGATGGCCAACGCTGCGGCGCCCAGGACGACGACGCCGACGAGCGCCTGCACGGGGGTGTCCCAGAGCCGCACGTCCTCGGGCCAGGGGGCGCTGAAGACCAGGGCGGAGCCCGGCAGCAGAACCAGCACGACCAGGATCACGCCCAGGTAGGTGGGCAGCGATCCGCGCTGGGTGGTGCGGGTGGCCGTCTGGGCCACGCGGTCCAGGCCGCGCATGGTGTGCCAGTAGCCCTCGTCGGCGGAGGGGTCGACGGCCAGCCGGCGCTGCAGCCGGGCGACCAGGTCGCGGGCGGCGAACAGCGCCAGGCCGCCGCCGAGGGTGACCAGCGAGAGCAGCAGGGCCGGTTGCCAGCCATGCCACAGCGCGATCTTCTCGGCCTCCTCGGCCACCAGCGGGAGCGTGTCGGCGTAGGGGGCCACCAGCGGATCGAGCAGGCCGGAGAACGGCCCGGCCAGCAGGCCGAGGACGGCGAGCACGGCGGGGGCGGCCAGGAACGCCGGGCCCGGGCGGTGCAGGTGGGCCGGCGACGGGCGGTCGGCGGCGCACCGGCGCAGCGACCCCCCGGTGCCGAAGGCCCCCCACAGGAACCGGGCGGTGTAGGCGACGGTGAGCACCGACCCGAGCACCAGGCCCAGCAGGGTGAGCATCGCCCAGGTGCGGCCCTCGAGCCCGCCGTCGAGCAGGGCGGTGAACGCGGCCTCCTTGCCGACGAACCCCAGCAGCGGAGGCAACCCGGCCATCGAGGCACCGGCCAGGGTGGCGATGACCGCCAGCACGGGGACCCGGCGGCCCAGACCGTTGACCTCGCGCAGGTCGCGGGTGCCGCAGGCGTGGTCGACGATGCCGACGACGAGGAACAGCGTGGACTTGAACAGCCCGTGGGCCAGCAGCATCACGATGCCGGCCGCAGCGGCCTCGCGGCTGCCGATGCCGACCAGCACCATCAGGAAGCCCAGCTGGCTGACCGTGCCGAAGGCCAGCAGGAGCTTGAGGTCGTACTGCCGCAGCGCGCGGTACCCGCCGAGCAGCATGGTGGCCACGCCCAGCCCGATGAGCACCGGCCGCCAGCCCGGGGTGTCGGCGAAGCCGGGGGCCAGCCGGGCGACCAGGTAGATGCCGGCCTTCACCATCGCCGCGGCGTGCAGGTACGCGCTGGTGGGGGTCGGCGCCTCCATGGCCGCGGGCAGCCAGAAGTGGAAGGGCACCATGGCCGACTTCGTGACCGCACCGGCCAGCACCAGCAGGACGCCGACGGTGACCTGCGCCCCGCTGCCGGGGTTCGCGACGACCTCGCTGAGCAGGTAGCTGCCGCTGGCCTGGCCGATCATCACGAGCCCGACCAGCATGGCCAGCCCGCCGGCGGTGGTGACCACCAGCGCCTGCTGGGCGGCGCGGCGGCCGGCGACCTTGGCGCCGCTGCCGCCGATCAGCAGGAAGGAGAAGACGGTGGTGAGCTCCCAGAACACGTAGAGCAGGAGCATGTCGTCGGCGACGACGAGACCGAGCATCGAGCCGGCGAAGGCCATGAGCACGCCGGCGAACCGACCCAGGCCCTCGTCGCCGGGCTCGAAGTAGCGGGCGCAGTAGACGAACACCAGGGCACCGACACCGGTGACCAACGCGGCGATGGTCAGCGCGAGCGCGTCGAGGCGCAGGGTGACGTCGAGGTCGAGGGCGGGGATCCACGTGGTGCGCTCGTCGACCGTGCCGCCGTCGAGCACGGTGCTCAGCTGGGCGCCGAGCCAGACGAACCCGGCGGCGGGCACCAGCGCCAGCGCGTAGTAGGCCGACCGCCCCCACCAGCGCACCAGCAGCGGCGCCAGGCAGGCTGCCGCCAGGTGTGCGAGGAGCAGCAGGCCCACAGGTCTCCATCGGGGTCGGGGACGCCCATCGGCGTGCGCGTTCGTTTCGTTCGATTTACAGTCTGCCCGTGGACGGCCGGATGCGCGAGTCGACGGTGCACCCACCGGCGTCGGTGCCCGCCGTGCCGCCCGGCCCGTGGGTGCTCTGCGGCGCCGACGGCCACGGCGTCCCGCTGCCCGACGAGGTGGCCGAGGTGCTGGCCCTGGCGCTGGACGCGTTCGCGCACGGTGCCGCGGTGACGCTCACCCCGCACGAGCGCACGCTCACCACCCAGGAGGCCGCGGACCTGCTCGGTGTGAGCAGACCCACCGTGGTGCGGCTGCTCGACCACGGGGCGATCCCCTACGACCAGCCCGGCAGCCACCGCCGGCTGAAGCTCTCCGACGTCCTCGAGCACCAGCGCCGCTGCCACCACGAGGACCCACCGCTGCCTGCCTGAGGCCACACCACCCCCGGGCAAGGGAGCCCTTCCGTACCGGAGGCGGCCTGCCCGGGGTGGAAGGGATCCCTCGCCTCGGCGGGAGCGCGAGCCGGGGCCGCGGAACCCGGGGGGGGCCGAGGCGCGGCCAGCGCCTCAGCCCTCGGCGAGCTCGGCGGCCTCGAGCCAGGCGGTCTCGGTCTGCTCCTTCTCGGCCTGGACGGCGAGCAGCTGCGCGTTCAGCTCCGCGACCTTCGCGTGGTCGGTGGAGGCGGCGAGCAGCTGGTCGTGCAGCTTCTTCTCGTCGGCGTCGAGCTTGAGCATGCGGCGCTCGAGCTTCTGCACCTCCTTGCGCGCGGCCCGGGCCTCGGCGGCGCTCACCGCCGGGGCGGCAGCCGTCGTCCCCAGGTCGCCCCCGGCGGCGGTCGAGAGCTGGGCCTGACCGGCGGCACGGCGGCGCAGGTACTCCTCGACGCCCCCGGGCAGCTGGGCCAGCGACCCGTCGCCGAGCAGCGCGACGACGGTGTCGCAGACCCGGTCGACGAAGTAGCGGTCGTGGCTGACCACCAGCACCGTGCCGGGGAACCCGTCGAGCAGGTCCTCGAGCGCGGTCAGGGTGTCGATGTCGAGGTCGTTGGTGGGCTCGTCGAGCACCAGCACGTTCGGCTCGGCCATGAGCAGGCGCAGCAGCTGCAGCCGACGGCGCTCACCCCCGGAGAGGTCGCCGACCGGCGTCCACTGCCGGTTGGCGGCGAACCCGAAACGCTCGGCCAGCGTGGACGCCGAGATCTCCTGGTTGCCCAGCCGGGCGACCCGGGCGACGTCCTGCACGGCCTCGAGCACCCGCGCCTTGGGCGGCAGCTCGGTGACGTGCTGGGACAGGTACGCCACCGAGACGGTCTGCCCGACCTTCACCGTGCCGGCGTCGGGCTCGTTCTCCCCGACCAGCATCTTGAGCAGCGAGGTCTTGCCGGCGCCGTTGACCCCGACCACGCCGATCCGGTCACCGGGGCCGACGTTCCAGGTCAGGTCGCGGAACAGCGTGCGCGGGCCGTCGTCGGTCGGGACGGCGTAGTCGACGTGCTCCAGCTCGTAGACGGTCTTGCCCAGCCGGCGCGCAGCGAAGTTCGCCAGCTGCATCGAGTCGCGGGCCGGCGGCTCGTCGGCGATGAGCGCCTGGGCGGCCTCGATGCGGAACTTTGGCTTGCTGGTGCGGGCCGGCGGGCCACGGCGCAGCCAGGCGAGCTCCTTGCGCACCAGGTTGAGCCGGCGCTCCTCGGTGACGCTGGAGATCCGGGCGCGCTCGGCGCGGGCCAGCGTGTAGGCCGAGTAGCCGCCGTCGTAGGCGTAGACCGAGCCGTCGGCGACCTCCCACGTGGTCGTGCAGACCTCGTCGAGGAACCAGCGGTCGTGGGTGACGACCACCATGCCGCCGGCGCGCGCCTTGACGTACTCGGCCAGCCAGGCCACGCCCTCGACGTCGAGGTGGTTGGTGGGCTCGTCGAGCACCAACAGGTCCAGCGGGCGCACCAGCTGCGCGGCCAGCGCCACGCGACGGCGCTCACCCCCGGACATCGGGGCGACCGGGGCGTCGAGGCCCAACCGGTCGAGCTCGAGCCCGGTGAGCACCGACCGGACGGCGGCGTCGGCGGCCCACTCGTGCTCGGCGCCGAACCCGGCCAGGACGACGTCGTGCACGGTCGTCCCCGCGGGCAGTGTGCCGCTCTGGTCGAGCACGCCCATCGCGGTGCCGCCGCGCATGGTCACCCGGCCCTCGTCGGGCGGCTGGGCGCCGGTGATCACCGACAGCAGGGTGGACTTGCCACCGCCGTTGCGGCCGACGACGCCGATGCGCTCACCGGCCGCGATGCCGAGGGACACGTCGTCGAGCAGGACCGTGGTGCCGTGCGCCTTGGAGACCCGCTCGAGCGAGACCAGGTTCAGGGGGGTCGTCATAGAGCACCCATGGTCCGGCATGCGGGTCGGCGCCGGTGCGGCGGCCCGCAGCGCCCGCCGGGGAGAGCACCGCGGGCCGGCCGTGCCGATCTGCCGGGGCACTGCCGATAGGCGCGGCGTGACCTCCCGTCTGCTCGCCCGCCGCCCCCTCCAGCTGGGCGGGCTGCTCCTCGCCGCCACCACCGTGGGCCTGGCCACTTCCCCGGCCGCCCTCGCCGAGGACCTCCCGACGCCGCAGGCCGACCCGTCGGCCGATGCCGGCACCCCGCAGGTGCTGCCCCCCGCCCCCACCACGTCGACCACCACGTCGACCACCACCGGGACCGACACCACCGGGGGCGGATCGTCCGTGACCGACCAGTCGGCCGACCAGGACGGGGCGGCGCCGCAGGTCGCCGCGGCGAACCCGCCCGGCGCCCATTTCGGCACCGGCAAGCTGAACCCGTCCCTGAACACCACCGCGGACCCCCTGCCCGCGGGCGCGGTCCTGGCCGCCGCCGGCGCGCAGCTCGAGATCCGCTTCAGCCAGATGGGCGGCGCGCCGTCCACGGCCAGCGGCACCTGCGACCTCGTCGCCCCGTACCCGTCGAGCCCCCTCATCACCGACTGCAGGTTCCGTCCCGGCCACTCGCTGCAGACCCAGGACTACGGTGCGGGCCCGGCCCCGACCCTGCCGGCCGACTCCGTCTTCACCCTCACCCTCGTGCAGCCGCCGACGTCGGGTCAGCTGCTGGCTGCACCCATGTCCGTCCAGGGGTGGACGGACACCACCGCGAGCCCCGGCTTGGACAGCGACCTGCGGCTGGCTGTCAGGCACGGCTACCGGGCGCTCGGGGTGGCCGTGGTCGACGGCGCACCGGCCGGCACCCGGGTGCTGCTGTGCCCGGCCGTCGGAAACGGCTGCGCGAACGGGTCGACACCGGTCCCCGCCACCACCGACGCCTCCGGCCTGGCCACGTTCGACGGCCGCTACCTGCCCGGTGACTACCTGCTCATCCGCGGCACCGAGCGCACCCGGTTCACCGTGGCCCCGGCCACCACCACGACCGAGCGCGACACCCCGCTGCTGCTGAGCCTCGGCGTGCCCGTCACCCCGCTCACCCCGACCCCGACCCCTGCGCCGCCCACCTCGGCACCGGGCGCCGCCACCGCCGCGTCGGCGACGCTGGCCGTGGGTCGGCAGCAGACCGTCACGGCCGGCGGGTTCACCCCCGGTGAGACGGTGCGCGGCACGCTGTACTCGACCCCGGTCGACCTGGGCACCGCGGTCGCCGATGCCCAGGGCGTCGCCACCTTCACCTTCACCGTCCCCGCGGGCCTGGAGGTCGGCGTGCACACGGTCACGGCGGTGGGGCTGACCAGCGGCTCGACCAGCACGGTCACCTTCACCGTGACCGCGGGCGGCGACGCGGTCCTCGCGACGACCGGTGTGGACGTGGCCCCGCTGCTCGGCCTCGGCGCCCTGGCCGTCGGTGCGGGCTCGGCGCTGGCGTTCGCCGGCACGCGGCGTCGTCGGACGGCATGATCCCCGCGTGACCCCCACCGTCGGCACCGACGTCTGGTACGCCCGGCACACCGTCCCGGACGGCGGGGTGGTGCTGGTCGGCGTCGCCGGGCCGGGTTTCCCCGACGGCGCGGTGGTCGACCTGCCCGGCCCGCCGGCCCACCCGACGGGCTGGTTGGCCGAGGCGCACGTGCGGGACGCCGGCCACGTCCCCGTGCTGGTGCGGGTCTCCCCCGACCTGGCGCCCGGGTCGCCGCACCTGTGGTTCACCCTCGGCCCGGCCGGCGCCGGCGACGCCGTCGACCTGGTCGCCTTCTCCACCACGGCGCTGGCCGACGGCCGCGTGGTCCCCGCCGCCGACCTAGCCGACGCCGGGGTCACCTGGGCCGACCAGGTGGCGGCCGTGCGCTGGTCGCCGTCCAGCGGTCTGGTGTCGCAGGTCTACGTCGCCCCGCGCGCCCGGCGGCGCCGGGTCGGCACCCGGGTGGTGATCACCGCCGACGCCGTCCGGGTGGCCCTGGGGTGGGCGCCGCTGGTCAGCGACGGCCGGGTCACCGACCTGGGCGATGCGTGGCTGTCGGCGCAGTCCGAGGCGTGGCGGGCCCGGGTGCCGGCCGGCGGCGAGCGTCCGCCGCCGATGACGCCGGAGGACGAGGCGATCGGGCTGCCCACCCGGCTGCTGGTCCGGGACGAGCCCACGGCCTCGGCACGTACCAACCGGGTCGGGCACTGCCGATAGGGGTCGCGTGACCTCTCGCCCGCTCGTGCGCCGTCCCCTGCAGGTCGGCGGCCTGCTGCTCGCCACGGCCGCCCTCGGCACGGTGCTGGCCCCGGCCGCGTCGGCGATGGTCGACCCCGCCGCCCCGGTCGACCAGACGCCCGACGAGGCCCCGGTCGCCGCTCCGCGGGTGCTGACGACCTCGCCGGTCTCCTACTTGGGCTCTGAATCCGACCGGGTGGAGTTCGGGGTGGGCAAGGTGCAGGTCTACGTCGCCCCGGCAGCGGAGGTCGATGCGCCGGAGGAGGAGGACCTGGCGGGAGCGCAGGTCAAGGTGACCCTGCCGGACCCGGACAGCGACGACGGAGCCGAGGTCAGCGCCATCTGCACCACCGTCTCGACCGGCCTGTGCGTCTTCCCGGAGGGCTCCCCGGGCATCGTCGACGGGATGCTGTCGGTCAACGGGCGGCAGACGTTCACCGTGGAGCAGATCGCCGCTCCGACATCGCGGAGATTCACCCTCCCCACGACGGAGAACGCCGTCGTGCACGGGGTCGGCGGCTACTGGATGCCGCTCGAGACGGAGTTCTCCGAGCTCGACGGCACGGGCGCGACTGCCCCTGTCGGAGCTCCGGCCGTGGTGCAGGCCCTGCAGTGGGACATCGAGCCCCGGCCGGACGACGTCATCGGCACGATCACCTTCTTCGACCCGCTGGTCACGGTCTCCGCGGGGCAGCCCGGCGACACCGCCGTGCCGCCCGCCCCGGGCATGGCCGGGGCCGCCCCCGACGCGACCGCGGCTGCGCCGGGCGTCCCGGTGGTCGCCGATGCGACCGCCGGCACGGCGACGGACGCGGCGACCACCCCGGGCGCCTCGACCCTGGCGCTGACCGGCGCCGACGTCGGCCCGATGGCCGCGGTCGGCGGCGGCCTGCTGGTGGCGGGGGCCGCCGGCCTCGTGCTCGCCCGTCGCCGGGCGCCCCGCTGACCTCGCTCTGGTACGCCCGTCACCCGGTGGGCGACGGGCACGTGCTGGTCGGCGTGGCCTCGATAGCCTTCCCCGACGGTGCCGTGGTCGACCACCCCGGCCCGCCGTCCCGGCCCGCCGGCTGGCAGGTGGAGGCGCACGTGCCGCAGCCGGGGCGGGCGCCGTCGCGGGTGCTGGTGTCCGAGGACGTCGCCCCGCAGGCACCGCACCTGTGGTGCGTGCTGCGCGCCGCCGGGCCGCAGGCACCCGGCGGGGACGTCGACCTCGTCGCCTTCTCCACGGCTCACCTGGACGACGGCACGCTGGTCGGCGCGGCGACGCTCGAGCAGCTCGACGTCGGCTGGGCCAACCAGGTCGGCGCGGTGCGGTGGAGCGCGGGCACCGGTGTGGTCGGCCAGGTGTTCGTGGCCCCCGAGCACCGCCGGCTGCGGGTCGCGGCGAAGCTGCTGATGGTCGCCGCGGGCGTGCGGGTGGCCCAGGGCTGGGCCTCGTTGCGCAGCGACGGCCGGCTCACCGACCTCGGCGACACCTGGCTGACCGCCGCCCCCGACTGGTGGCGCTCACGGGTCCCCGAGCGCACGGCCCACCTGCCCCCGATGGATCTCAGGCCAGGCGGGTGACCTCCACGACCACCGAGTGCCCCTCGCTGCGCGGGCCGGAGAAGATGCCCTTGAGCGGGGGGACGTCCTTGTAGTCGCGACCGCGGCCCAGCGTGACGTGCCGGGTGCCGATCTCGACGACGTTGGTGGGGTCGTAGCCGGTCCAGGCACCGTCCCACCACTCGACCCAGGCATGGCTCTCGCCCTTGACCGGCTCGCCGATGCCGGCGGCCGGGCGCGGGTGCAGGTAGCCCGAGACGTAGCGGGCCGGGATGCCCAGCGCCCGCAGCAGGCCGACCGACACGTGCGCCATGTCCTGGCAGACGCCCTGCCCGCGGGTCCAGGCCTGCATCGCGTTGGTGCGCACGTCGGTCGAGCCGGACAGGTACTGCATGTGGTCGTGCACGAACCGGCAGATCCGCAGGCCGGCCTCGCGCGGGTCGACGTCGCCGACGGCCTCGCGGGCGGCGCGGACGACGGGGGCGTCCATCGCGGTGAGCCGGGTGGGGGCGAGCATCTCGCCGAAGCGGTCGAGCACGTCGGGGTCGGACAGGGCGTCCCAGCCGACGACCTCGGCCTGCTCGGGCTCGGGCCCGGCCTCCACGACCGAGGTGGCGACGACGGCGAGCTCGCGGTGCGGGCCGTGCAGGTCGAACGCGGTGACCGTGGAGCCCCAGTAGTCGCGGTAGGCCTGCATGGTCGCGGCCGGCTCGACCTCGACCCGCGAGCGCAGCGTGGTCTGCCGGGTGGTGTTCTCCGGGGTCATGCGCGCCTCGTTGTAGGAGCTGCGCACCGGGCCGGCGTAGGAGAACTTCGTGCGGTGCACGATCTGCAGCCGCCACCGCTCGACCCCGTGCGGCGCGGGCTGGGCCGAGAGCACGCCGGTCTGCGGCACGGCCGACCGCGGCAGCGGGCCGGTGACGGGCTCGGGCGAGCGCTGCCCCTGGGACTGGTTCACAGTGCACCCTCCGGGACCCACACCTGGGGGGCCTGCTCGGTGAAGAACCTGCTGGTCACTGCCTCGCTGGCCGCCGAGCAGGTGCGCTGCAGCTCGTCGAGGCGGGTGGGCAGCTGGGCCAGGATCTCGTCGGTGCCCATGAACTCGAGCATCGTGCGGGCCCGCCCGACGATCCGGTGCGCCTCGCCGGCCACGCCGATGCGGTGGCCGTCGCGCACGTTGGAGCGCTCGAGCTCGGCCAGGCACCCCTCGGCCTGCTCCAGGGCGGCGAACACCGACCGGGGGAACAGCCGGTCCAGCAGCAGGAACTCCGCCGCCCGGCTGGAGTTCACCGCGCCCCGGTAGGTGCGCAGGTAGGGCTCGTAGGCCCCGGTCGAGCGCAGCACCAGCGTCCAGGACGGCGCGGCGTCACCGGCCAGCACCCGGGTGGAGAGCATGCGGCTGGTCATGTCGACGCGCTCGAGCGAGCGGCCCAGGATGAGGAACAGCCAGCTCTCGTCGCGGCTCATCGTGGCGTCGGCCAGGCCGAACACCATCGCCGAGCGCTCGCGGACGAAGCGGAACAGCGAGTGCGGCCCGTACCGGCGGGCCATGGTGCGCTGCTGCGGCAGGGCGTTGTGGGTGACGTTGAGCGATTCCCAGATCTCGGCCGAGAGCACCTCGCGGGCACCGCGGGCGTTCTCGCGGGCGGCGCTGAGCGCACCGACGATCGAGCTGGGCGCGATGCGGTCGAAGGCCAGGGTGGCCAGCACGCGTTCGGTGTCGGCCTCGGCCGGGTCGCACGGGATGCCCATGAGCGAGAGCAGGTTGTGGCAGGCCCGCCGCTCGTCGATCCACGGGTCCTCGACCAGGCGCTGGGTGTGCACGTCGAGGATGCGGGCGGTGTCGTCGGCGCGCTCCACGTAGCGCCCGATCCAGAACAGCGACTCCGCGATGCGGCTCAGCACGACGGCACCCCCGGCCGCTGCTGCTGCTGTTGCTGCTGCTGGCCCTGGCCGACCGCGTTGTCGTTGGCCGGACCCGGGTCCTGGGCGGGCGGTTCGTCGGGCAGGTCGGCGGTGGTGAACTCGATCTGCGTGCGGTCGGGCACCGGCGCGTCGGCCGGCCGCGGGCCGGAGATCACCCAGGTGTCCTTGGACCCCCCGCCCTGGCTGCTGTTGACCACCAGCTCGCCCTCGGGCAGCGCCACCCGGGTGAGCCCGCCGGGCAGCACCCACACGTCGTTGCCGTCGTTGACCGCGAAGGGGCGCAGGTCGACGTGCCGGGGTGCGATGCGCCCGTCGATGAGGGTCGGGGACGTCGACAGCCCGATCGGCTTCTGCGCGATCCAGTCGCGCGGGCTCTCCCGCACCTTCACCGCCAGCGCCTCGAGCGTCTGCTCGTCGGCCCGCGGGCCGATGACGATGCCCTTGCCGCCGGAGCCGTCCACCGGCTTGAGCACCAGGGACGACAGGTTCTCCAGCACCCACTCGGTCGCGTCGCGGTCGTCGAGCCGGTAGGTGTCGGCGTTGGCCAGCACCGGCTCCTCGTTCAGGTAGTACCGGATGAGGTCGGGCACCCACGTGTAGATCAGCTTGTCGTCGGCGACGCCGTTGCCCACCGCGTTGGCGATCGTGACCCGGCCGGCGCGTGCGGCGTTGAGCACGCCCGCGCAGCCGATCACGGAGTCGGAGCGGAAGTGCACCGGGTCGAGGAACTCGTCGTCGATGCGGCGGTAGATGACGTCGACCCGCTGCTGGCCGTCCGTCGTCCGCATGCTGACCTGGCCACCGGAGCAGACGAGGTCGCGGCCCTCGACCAGCTCGACGCCCATCTGGCGGGCCAGCAGGGCGTGCTCGAAGTAGGCCGAGTTGTAGACGCCCGGGGTGAGGACGACGACCGTCGGGTCACCGACCGTCGAGGGCGCCGAGGCCTTGAGCGCCGCGAGCAACTTGCTGGGGTAGTCGGCGACCGGCTGGATGCGGTGGTCGCCGAACAGCTCGGGCAGCACCTGGCTCATGGCCGCCCGGTTGGTGATCACGTAGCTGACGCCCGAGGGTGAGCGGAGGTTGTCCTCGAGCACCCGGAAGTCGCCGGCCTCGTCGCGCACCAGGTCGATGCCCGACACGTGCACCCGCACCCCGTTGGGCGGCACGAGCCCGTGCGCGGCCCGGTGGAAGTGCGCGCTGGTGGTGATGACCCGGCGCGGCACGACGCGGTCGGCGAACACCTGGCCGGCGCCGTAGACGTCGGCCAGGAAAGCCTCGAGCGCGTGCACGCGCTGGGCCACCCCGCGCTCGACGTGCGCCCACTCGTCGGAGCCGATGACCCGGGGCACGATGTCGAGCGGGAAGGGCTGCTCCTCGCCGGCGTGGGCGAAGGTGACGCCGGCGTCGCGGTAGGTCTGGCTCAGCACGTCGGCGCGGGCCGCCAGCTCCTCGCCCGAGATGTGCTGCAGCGATCCGAAGAGGCCGGCGTACGGGGGCCTGGGTTGGGCCGGCGCGCCGAACATCTCGTCCCACTGCTCCCCCAGGGGGTAGCCGTCGAAGAGGTCCGCCATGGGGCGAACCTAGTTCCCGGCCGTGAACGGCGCGTTTCGGCGCGCAGGGGCCCGCGGGCAAGGGAGGGTCGGCGGTCAGGCGGAGGCGCGGCGGACCAACCGGGTCGGGCAGGTCCGGCTCTCGGTCGGTCCGGCCTCGCCGTCGATGCGGGCGCGCAGGAGGTCCACCAGCTCGGTGGTCATCCGGTCCAGCGGCTGGGCGACGGTGGTGAGCGGCGGGTCGCAGGTGGTGGCCACCGCGGCGTCGTCGAACCCGACCACGGCGACGTCCTCGGGCACCCGCCGACCGGCCGCACGCAGGGCCCGCAGCGCGCCGACCGCCATGGGGTCCGAGGCCACGAACACCGCATCGAGGTCGGGGGCCTGGTCCAGCAGCCGGGCCATCGCGGCCTCGCCGCCGGCCTCGGTGAAGTCACCGTGCGCGACGAGCGCGGGGTCGGGTTCGCGGCCGGCGTCGGCCAGGGCCTGCACCCAGCCGGCGTACCGGTCGACCCCGGCGATCATGTCCATCGGCCCCGTGAGCGCGGCCACGCGCCGCCGGCCCAGCCCGAGCAGGTGCTCGGTCGCCACCCGCGCCCCGCCGCGGTTGTCGGCGTCGACGTAGGCCACCTCGCGGCCGTCGTAGGGCCGCCCGCACAGCACCAGCGGGACGGCGGCCTCGCTGAGCATGTCGGGCAGCAGGTCCTCGCTGTGCAGCGACATGAGGACGACGCCGTCGACGTGGCCCTGCCGCGCGTAGCGGGCGATCTTGCGCTGCTCACGGGCGTCGCGGGCGGTCAGCAGCACCAGCGTCAGGTCGGTCTCGGCCAGGGCGGCGGAGACCCCGTGCACGATGCTGGCGAAGAACGGGTCGGAGAACACCTGGCTGTTGGGCTCGCTGAGCACCAGCGCGATGGTGTCGGTGCGCCGGGTGACCAGGCTGCGGGCGGCCCGGTTGGGCACGTAGCGCAGCTGCTCGATGGCCGCCTGCACGGCGACCCGCGCCTCGGGGCTCACCCGCGGCGACTCGTTGACCACCCGGGACACCGTCGCGCGGGAGACCCCGGCCAGCACGGCGACCTCGTCCAGGGTGGGCACGCCGGGGCGCGCGCCGTGGGTGAGGTCGGTGGTCACGGGGGCCATCGTGCGGCATCCGGGGCGTCCTGGGAAGCCTGTCGTGGAAGCGCTCCCACATTTTCGGGACAGGTTCTTGACAGACTCGTGTGAGCCCGACCACTCTCTGCCGTGCAGGCCGTGAGAGCGTTCTCACGGCCCCGCCGGAGGGCACAGGCGCACCGACCCGGCGGCTCACCTCGGAGGTTCCCCATGCTCGTGTCCCGGAGGGCCAAGGCCGCTGCTGCGGCCGCCGTCTCCCTCGCCCTGCTCACCTCGGCCTGCGGCGGCGACGCCGGGGACGACGACGGCGGCAAGACCACGCTCACCCTCGGCCTGTACGGCACCTTCGGCTACGAGGAGGCCGGGCTCTACGACGAGTACATGGAACTGCACCCGGACATCAAGATCGAGCAGACCGTCGTCGCGCAGAGCGGCCCGTACTACCAGGCGCTGCAGACCCGGCTGGCCGCCGGCTCGGGCATGGCCGACATCCAGGGCATCGAGATCGGCTTCGTCTCCGACGTCGTGCAGAACCACGCCGACGCCTTCGTCGACTTCGCCGCGGAGGACGACGCCGCCGACCTCCAGGACACCTTCTACGACTGGAAGTGGGACCAGGCCAGCACCACCGACGGCCGGACCATCGCGCTCGGTACCGACGCGGGCCCGCAGGCCATGTGCTACCGCCAGGACCTCTTCGCCGAGGCCGGCCTGCCCACCGACCCCGCCGCCGTCAGCGCGCTGTGGCCCACCTGGGACGACTACATCGCCACCGGTCAGCAGTTCTCCTCCTCGCCCACCCGGCCGGAGGGCACCGCGTTCGTGGACAGCCCCAACAGCGTCTTCGCCCCCGCCGTCCGTCAGGGTGAGGTCACCTACGCCGACGACGAGGGCAACCCCGTGGTCGAGGACAGCGACGGCGTCCAGACCGCCTGGGGGCTGGCCAGCCGCGCGGCCGGCGACGGGCTGACCGCCCAGCTCGGCCAGTTCAGCGACGAGTGGACCGCCGCCTTCGCCAACGACGGCTTCGCCACCATCGCCTGCCCCTCGTGGATGCTGAACTACATCACCTCGCAGCTGGGCGACGAGGGCGCCGGGAAGTGGAACATCGCCACCCTGCCGGGCCAGTCGCAGGCCGGCAGCACCTGGGGCGGTTCGTGGCTCGGGGTGCCCAGCAGCGGTGAGCACGTCGAGGAGGCCAAGGAGCTGGTCGAGTGGCTCACCGCCCCCGAGCAGCAGGTGAAGATGTTCGTCTCCCAGGGGTTCTTCCCGTCGAGCTCGGTGGCCGCCGAGAGCCCCGAGGTGACCGGCGCGACCAGTGAGTACTTCAGCGACGCCCCGATCGGCGAGATCTTCGGGACGGCGGCCGACGCCGTGCGACGGAACCCGATCAGCCCGTACGACACCCAGATCCAGGACGCCTTCTCCCAGGCCCTGACCACGGTGGCCGACGGCAGCCGCAGCCCCGACCAGGCCTACGACGACGCGCTGGCGGCGATCGAGCAGGTCACCGGCTGACCCGCCGCGGCGCCCGGGGGTCGGACCCCCGGGCGCCGCGTGCCCCCCTCCGCCACCAGCCCCGCAGGAGATCCCCGTGACCCTCGCCGACGACAGCCCGCGGACGCTCACCGCGACCGTCGAGCCCGCCGTGACCGACCCGCCCGCCGCCGTCCGGCCGCCGCGCCGCCGCGGCCCCTCCCTGTCGCGCAACCGGTGGGGGTACGCCTACGTCGCCCCGTTCTTCCTGGTCTTCGGCGCGTTCAGCCTCTTCCCGTTCCTGTTCACCGCGTGGGTGTCGCTGCACGACGCCCGGCTGTCGGACATCGGCGGCGGCGAGTTCGTCGGCCTGGACAACTACGCCGCACTGCTGGGCAACGAGTTCTTCTGGAACGCGCTGCGCAACACCATCACCATCGGGCTGCTGTCGACGGTGCCGCAGCTGTGCCTGGCCCTCGGGCTGGCGCACCTGCTGCACTACAAGCTCCGCGGCCGCACCTTCTTCCGCACCGTGATGCTGATGCCCTACGCCACCAGCATCGCCGCGGCCACCCTGGTCTTCGCCACCCTCTTCGGCCGCGACTACGGGATCATCAACACCGCGCTCGAGGCCGTCGGGCTGGACCGCATCGACTGGGAGTCGGGCACCCTGTCCAGCCAGGTCGCCATCGCCGTCATCGTCACCTGGCGCTGGACCGGGTACAACGCGCTGATCTACCTGGCCGCGATGCAGTCGATCCCCGGCGAGCTGTACGAGGCCGCCGAGATGGACGGCGCCAGCCGCTGGCGGCAGTTCGTGCACGTCACGATCCCGTCGCTGCGGCCCACGATCCTGTTCACCGTGGTCGTGTCGACCATCGGGGCGGTGCAGCTGTTCGGCGAGCCGCTGCTGTTCGGCGGCAACGGCGCCACCAGCGGCGGCGGGCGCAACCAGTACCAGACCCTGGGGCTGCTGATGTACCAGCAGGGCTGGTCCAACTTCAACATCGGCCAGGCCGCCACGACGGCGTGGGCCATGTTCCTGATCATCCTGCTGGTGGTGGGGACGGCCTTCGGTGTCGGTCGCCTCCGCGCCCGCCGCGAGGGAGCCCGTCGATGACCGCCGTCCTGTCCCGCCCCGCCCCCGAGCCCGCGTCCGCGGCCGCACCCCGCCCGAGCCGCCGCCGTCCGCGCGGTGCCCGCGCCGGGCGGGCCGGCCCGGTCGCCTACACGCTGGTGGTGCTCACCGCGCTGGTCTCGGTCTTCCCGCTGTACTGGACCCTGGTCGCGGGCTCGCACACCAACGCCGAGATCGCCGCGACCCCGCCGCCGTTCCTGCCGAACGCGACGTTCTTCGAGAACGTCTCGGCGGCACTGGACCAGGCGCCGCTCGGGCTGGCGATCGTCAACTCGGTGATCGTGGCCGGCTGCATCACCGTGGGCACCGTGCTGTTCTGCACGCTGGCCGGGTTCGCCTTCGCCAAGCTGCGCTTCCGCGGCAGCGGCCCGCTGCTGGGCCTGGTGGTCGGCACGATGATGGTGCCCACCCAGCTCGCGGTGATCCCGCTGTTCATGATGATCGCCGAGCTGCAGTGGGTGGACTCCCTGCAGGCGGTCGTCCTGCCCACGCTGGTCAGCGCGTTCGGCGTCTTCTTCATGCGCCAGTACCTGGTCACCGCGCTGCCCGACGAGCTGCTCGAGGCCGGCCGGGTCGACGGCGCCTCGACGCACCGCATCTTCTTCTCCATCGTGCTCCCCGTCGCCCGCCCGGCGATGGCGGTGCTGGCGATGCTCACGTTCCTCACGGCCTGGAACGAGTTCTTCTGGCCGATCATCGCCCTCACCGCGGCCAACCCCACGGTGCAGGTGGCGATCGCCAACCTCGGCTCGGGCTACGTCCCCCAACGCGCGGTGATCATGGCCGGCACGCTCCTGGGCACCCTGCCCGTGCTGGTCGTCTTCGCGTTCCTCGGCAAGCAGATCGTCGGCGGCATCATGTCCGGCGCAGTGAAGGGTTGATCTCGGTGACCAGCACAGCTCCCGCCCCCCTGACCGTGCGGTTCCCGCCCGGCTTCGTGTTCGGCGCCGCCACGGCGGCCTACCAGATCGAGGGCGCCGTCCACGCCGACGGCCGCGGCCCCTCGATCTGGGACACCTTCAGCCACACCCCCGGCAAGACCCACCTCGGGCACACCGGCGACGTGGCCGCCGAGCACTTCACGCGCTACCGCGAGGACGTCGCGCTGATGGCCGACCTGGGCCTGTCGGCGTACCGGTTCTCGGTGGCCTGGTCGCGGGTGCTGCCCGAGGGCACCGGCCGGGTCGAGCAGCGCGGCCTGGACTTCTACCGCCGGCTGGTCGACGAGCTGCTCGGCGCCGGGGTCGAGCCGTGGCTGACGATGTACCACTGGGACCTCCCGCAGGCGCTCCAGGACCGCGGCGGCTGGACGAACCGGGACACCGCGCACCGGTTCGCCGAGTACGCCGACGTGCTGCACGGGGCGCTGGGCGACCGGGTCACCCACTGGTCGACGCTGAACGAGCCGATGTGCAGCGCGCTGCTGGGCCACATGTCCGGCCAGCACGCCCCCGGGCACACCGACGCCGTCGAGGCCTCGCGGGCCACCCACCACCTGCTGCTGGCGCACGGCCTGGGCACCCGGGTGCTGCGCGAGCGCGGGGCGACGTCGCTCGGGCTCACGCTGAACTTCACGCCGATGACCCCGGCCACCGACTCCCCCGCCGACGTCGACGCCGCCCGCCGCTGCGACGGCCAGCAGAACCGCATGTTCCTGCTGCCCGCGGTCACCGGCGCCTACCCGGCCGACGTGGTCGCCGACCTCGCCGCGGCCGGCGCACCGCTGCCGGTCGAGGACGGCGACCTGGAGACCATCGCGGCACCGCTGGACTGGCTGGGCGTCAACTACTACTTCAGCTCGGTGGTGCGCGAGACCGGCGAGCCCACCGGCAAGCAGTCCTCGTTCATCGGGGCAGGGACGATCGCCGACCTCGAGCCCGAGGGGCCCACCACGACGATGGGCTGGGGCATCGACGCGCCCGCCTTCACCTCGTTGCTCACCTGGATCTCCTCGGTCGCCCCCGGGTTGCCGCTGGTCATCACCGAGAACGGGTCGGCCTGGCCCGACGAGGTGACGCCCGAGGGCCGGGTGCACGACCCCGAGCGGGTGCAGTACCTGCACGACCACCTGGCCGCGGTCTCCGCCGCGGTCGACGCCGGGGCCGACGTCCGGGGGTACTTCGCCTGGTCGCTGCTGGACAACTACGAGTGGGCCCGCGGCTACGACCAGCGCTTCGGCATCGTGCACGTCGACTACGACACCCAGGTGCGCACGGTGAAGGACAGCGGCCGGGCCTACGCCGAGGTGATCCGCGCCCATCGCTGACCCCCCGCCCCCTGGGCAAGGGATCCCTTCCACCACGATCGGCGTCCATCCGTGGTGGAGGGGATCCCTTGCCCGATCCGGCCGGGGAAGACATCCCGGGGTCCGTGGGTTACCGTCTCCGCAAGTAGTTGAACACTCAACTCAGGAGGTCGGGATGCCCGCCGTCACCGTCGAGGACACCACCACGCTGGCCCGGGTCCCGCTGCCCGCGCCCCGGACGGTGCGCCGCCGCGTCCGCTCCGTCACCACCGCCCCACGCGGGTTCGAGGGCGAGGGCTTCCCGGTGCGCCGGGCCTTCGCCGGGGTCGACCTGCGCGACCTCGACCCCTTCATCCACATGGACCAGATGGGCGAGGTCGAGTACGCCCCGGGCGAGCCCAAGGGCACCTCGTGGCACCCGCACCGCGGCTTCGAGACCGTCACCTACATCATCGACGGCACCTTCGAGCACGCCGACAGCCACGGCGGCGGCGGGTCGATCACGAACGGCGACACCCAGTGGATGACCGCCGGCGGCGGCGTGCTGCACATCGAGCGTCCGCCGGAGTCGCTGGTGGTCAGCGGCGGCCTGTTCCACGGCCTGCAGCTGTGGGTGAACCTGCCCAAGGCGCAGAAGTGGGTCGAGCCCCGCTACCAGGACCTGCGCGCCGACCAGGCCGTGCTGCTGGCCAGCCCGGACGCCGGGGCGTTCCTGCGGGTGATCGCCGGCGACGTCGGCGGCCACGCCGGCCCGGGCACGACGTACACCCCGATGGCGATGGTGCACGCGACCATCGCGCCCGGGGCGACGCTCGACCTGCCGTGGGACCCGTCGTTCAACGCGCTGGTCTACGTGCTCTCCGGCAACGGCAAGGTCGGCATCGACGACCACCCGGTCACCGGCGGCCAGCTGGCGGTCTTCGGCCCCGGCGACACCATCACGGTCAAGGGCGCCGAGCACCAGGACAGCCGGACCCCGTCGCTGGAGGTGGTGATCCTGGGCGGGCGCCCGATCCGCGAGCCGATCGCCATGTACGGGCCGTTCGTGATGAACACCCGCCAGGAGGTCATCGACGCCTTCACCGACCACCAGGCCGGGCGGCTGGGCAGCATCCCCGCGGCGCACGTCCCGCACACCGGGGTCCGCGACACCGTCGACGTGCACGCCGCGACGGAGCAGGATTCCTGACGTGAGCGACCTCGAGCCCCGCCCTGAACCGCACGTGCTGGGCGGGCTCGGGGGCGTCGCCGCACGCCCGGCGCTCGACCTGCTGCCGGGCAAGACGGTCACCCTCGGCGAGAAGATGCAGGTCCGCCGCCTGCTCCCGACCTTGGGACGACGGATGGTCGGCGCCTGGGCGTTCGTCGACCACTACGGGCCCGACGACGTCGCGGGCACCGACGGCATGCAGGTGATCCCGCACCCGCACACCGGGCTGCAGACCGTGTCGTGGCTGATCGAGGGCAGGGTGCACCACCGCGACTCCCTGGGCAGCGACGTCTCGTTCGGCCCCGGCGAGCTGGCGCTGATGACCGCCGGGCACGGCATCAGCCACAGCGAGCAGTCCCCGGTGGCCCACCCGCGGCTGCTGCAGGGCGCCCAGCTGTGGGTCGCGCTGCCCGACGCCGCCCGCGACACCGCGCCCGCGTTCGCCCACCACGCCGACCTGCCCGGGTTCAGCTCCGACGGCGTGACCGCCACGGTGCTGATGGGCTCGCTGGGCGGGGCCACCTCCCCCGGGACGGCGTACTCGCCGCTGGTCGGCGTCGACCTCGCGCTGGACGCCGGGGCCGACGTCGAGATCCCGCTGGAGCCGGGGTTCGAGCACGCCGTCCTGGCGTCGTCGGGGTCCTCGGTGGTCGAGGGCGCCCCGGTCGAGCACGGCTCGATGCTCTACCTGGGAACCGGACGCCGCACGCTGCGCGTCTCGGCCACCGCGCCGTCCCGGTTGCTGCTGCTGGGCGGGGAGCCGTTCAAGGAGCAGATCGTCATGTGGTGGAACTTCGTCGGCCGCGAGGGCGAGGAGGTCGCCGGCTTCCGCGAGCAGTGGGAGGCCGGCGAGCGCTTCGGGCACGTCGAGGGCTTCGAGGACGGCGAGCGCACCCCCGCCCCGCCCATGCCCCCGGTGCCCCTCAAGCCCCGCGGCCGCGAACGCTAGACCCGCCCCCACCCACCGAACCAGGCGTCATGTGACGGTCAGAACCCAGTTCCAGCGCATCCTGGGTCCTGAGCGTCATGTGACGCCGGACCGTGGGGCCTAGAAGCCTCCGCCGCCGAAGTCGCCGCCGCCCCCGAAGTCGCCGCCGCCGAAGTCGCCCCCGCCGCCGTCGCCGCCGCCGAAGCCGCCGCCGTAGCCACCGCCCAGGCCGCCGAAGAGGATGTTCCCCAGCGCCACGCCCGCGATGCCGCCGACCACCGCGTCGCCCATGCCACCACCACGTCGGCCGTAGCCCCGGCCGTAGCCGTAGCCGCCGCCCTGGCCCCAGCCGTCCTGCTGCTGGTAGCGCTGGACGTCCTGCTGCGCGGCGGTCATCGCCTGCTGGGCCATGCGCTCGGCCGTCTGCGCCTCCCGCAGCGCGGGCACCGGGTCCTTGGCCGCGGCCAGCCGGTTGGCCTCGTCGAGGTGCCGGTCGGCCTCGGCCAGCCGGGTGCGGGCCTGTGCGCCGACGGCCCCGCGGCGGGTGGCCACGAAGTCGTTGGTGGCGTCGACGGCGGAGGCCGCCGCGCTGAGCGCCTGACCGAGGTGGGCCAGTGCCCGCTCCTGCTGCTGCCGGGCGTCGCGGGCCGGCTCGAGCGCGGCCTCCAGCGCCTGGTCGGCGTCGTCGAGGGTGCGGGTGGTGCCGACCGGGTCGGGCAGCTCGCCGTCCGGGACCGGCCGCAGCGCCGCGGTCAGCGCGGACTCGGCCCGGGCCAGCTGCTCCCGCAGGCCGGGGGTGTCCACGCCCTTCTCGAGCAAGGTCCTCGCCTCGGCGATGTCGCGCTCGGTCTCCTCCCGCACGGCGGTGAACCGGGCGGGGGCGTCCCGCAGGTCGGCGACGAGCTTGTCGACGGCGGCGAGCAGGCGCCGGGCCTGTGCCAGGGCGTCCTCGGCGGCGCGCACCGCCGGCACGGCACCGGCCTGCCGACCCGCGGTCAGTTCGTCCTGCCCGTGCTGCACGGCCTGGCGGGCCAGCCCGACGCGCTCGGCGGCCTCCCGGCCGTTGTCGGCCACCGCGGCCCAGGTGGAGCGGGCGTACCGCACCTGCAGGTCGGCCAGGGCCTGTTCCGCCGGGGCGATGCGGGCCTGCACCTGGTCGACGTCGGACGTCAACCGCTGCAGCGTGGCAGGGGCGTCGTCCTCGAGGCGGCGCAGCTCGCGGTGCGCGGCGGCCTGCTGGTCGAGCCGGCCGCGGGCCGAGCCGGTCAGCGCGAGCAGCTCGGCCAGCATGCGGCGCTGCGTGGGCTCGTCCTCGGGGATCTCGTCGTCGAGCTCCTGCCGGATCTGGAAGGCGCGGCCCAGCTCGGCGCGGGACTCCTCCAGCGCCGCCGACGACGAGGTGACCGAGTCGGGGCCGTACTGGGCCCGGGCGTAGTCGACGTCGATCTGGCTGGTCTTGATCGCCTCGTCCAGGGCGAGCAGCTCGCCGCTGGCCCGGTAGTGCAGGTCCTGCGTGGAGGTGCCGTTGTGCGGGTCGCGGGCGGCCTCCTCGGCCGCGGCGATCTCGGCCGCGCGGGCGCGGGATGCCTCCACGGCCTTCTTCTTCCGCCGGTTGCGCACCAGGGCGTACCCGCCGGCACCGAGGACGGCGACCCCCACCAGCCCACCGAGGGCGTAGGTGCCGGTGTCGCTGGGCTGCAGCTCCTGCGCGAGCGTCGTGGCCGCCGCGGCGTACTCACCCTGGGAGAGCAGGGGCTCGACGTCGTCCTGGACGATCGACTGCAGGCTCGTACCGGTCTCCTGCGTCCCGTAGCCGACCCGGTTCGTGTCCGTCGCCACGGCGAGCAGGACGTCGTTGCCACCCAGCCCGCCGTCGGCGTAGGCCTGCTGCGTCCACTCCCCCGGCGTCAGGTCGTCGAAGCTGTCGACGTAGACGACGTACAGCGACGTGCCGTCGTCCTGGAGGGCGTCGATGGCGTCCTGGACCTGCTGCTCCTCACTGCTGGAGAGCACGTCGGACTGATCGGTGACGCGGTCGACCGGCGCGAACGGTTCCTCGGCGAGGGCCGGCGCAGCGCCGGTGAGCGCGAGGGTGAGACCGACGGCGGACCCGGCGAGCAGGCGGAGCGGCAGACGCATGACCCCATCGTCCCTGCCGCCGGCCACCCCCGCCGCAGCCCGGGTCCGATCCGGTCCCTGCACGGCCGCACCGCACCCCGGCTCGCGACCGCGCAGCGACCACGCCCGAACCGCGGCGGCCCGCGCCGGGACGGGGGGGCGGACGTCGCCGCGGGCCGCGGAACGGTCGGATCAGAAGCGGCCGCCGCGGCTGCGCCGTCCGCTGGACCGGCTGCTGCTGGACCGCCGCGACGACGACCGCGAGGAGGACCGCGACGACGAGCGCGACCGGGAGCGGTAGGACGACCCGCCACCCCAGGAACCGCCCCACGAGCCGCCCGAGCTCCACCCGCCACCGGACCCGCCCCACCCGGACTCCCGGCTGCGCGCATCGGCGGCGCGCCGGGCAGCGGCGAGGTCGGCCTGCAGCTGCTGCCGGGCGGCCTGCGCGGCGCCCTGGGCCTGCACCGCCGCGGCCAACGCGGTCACCGGGTCGGCCCCACCGGTCGCCTCGGCGGTGACCAGGGCCCGCTCGGCCTCGGCCAGCCGACTGCGCGCGGACCCGCCGACGCCGGACCCGCCGAGCTCGACCCGGCCCCGCGCGTCGCCGACGGCCGCCCGTGCGGCGGCGAGGGCAGCGGGCAGGGCCTCGGTCGCCTTGGCCACCCGGTCGCGCGCCTGGTCGACGGCCAGCAGGGCGGCGTCGAGCACCTCGTCGGCCTCGGTCAGCCGGGCCAGCGCGGTCAGCGGGTCGCGCGGCACCGAGGTGAACGCCTGCTGCGCGGCCGCCCGGCCGGTCTCGGCGGCGGCCAGCACGCCGGCCGCCACTCCCCCACCGGCCGCCGCGAGCTCGGCCGGCGGCACCGTGCGCACACGGGCGATCTCGGCGTCCACCTCGGCCAGCAGCCGCGGCACCTCCGTGTCGGCGGCGGTCAACCGCTGCTCGTGCCGGGTGATGCCGTCGAGCAGGGTCTGCGCCTGGGTGACGGCGGCCTCGCAGGCGTGCACGGGGGTGACGGCCTGGCCGTCGGTGCCCGCGGCGACGGCCTGCTGCCCGGCGGCGAGGGCGGCCTCGGCGGCGGTGACGGACTGCTCGGCCCGTGGGACCACGTCGGCGACCTCGGCCAGCGCCGGTGCGGCGTAGCGCTGCTGCAGGCTGGCGACCCGGGTGGCCTCGCCGCCCAGCCGGCCGCGCAGCGCGGTGACCCGCCCGGCCAGGCCGGCGAGCACCTGGGGTGCGGTGTTCTGCAGGTCGCGTAGCGCGGCGAAGTCGGCGGCCGCGGCGTCCAGGCGGGTGTCGGCGGCGTGCAGCAGCTCGAGCTGGTGGGCCAGCTTCTCCCGGACGGCGCGGTCCTCCAGCGGGGTGTCCGGCGCCTCGAGCAGGTCGAGCTCCTGCTGGACGGCGAAGGCCTGGTCGAGCTCGCCGCGCGCGGTGGCCAGGGTGGCGGCGTGCTCGGCGACGGCCTGCTCGCCGTACTGCAGGCGGGCGTAGTCGAGGTCGAGCTGGCAGGCCCGCACGGCCTCGTCGACCTCCAGCAGCCCACTGCCCACCCGGTTGCGCAGCTGGTCGGTGCTCTCGTCGGGGAACGGCCCGGCCGCCCGGATCGCCGCGGCCTCCTCCGCGGCCCGCCGCCGACGCCGGACTAGTGCATACCCCCCGCCACCGAGCGCGGCAGCACCGACCACGCCGGCCAGCACGTACCGGGGAGTGGTGCTGGGCCGCAGCTCGTCGGTCAGGGCCTGCACCCCGCCCACCCAGTCCTGGTCGCGGATCTGCTGCTCGACGGCGGTGTTCAGGTCCTGGAACTCGGCGTCGTCGACCAGCTCGTAGGAGGCCGACACCGCGAACGAGCGGTCCTCGACGGCCACCGCGAGCAGGACGTCGTCGTCCCCCAGGTCCGACAGCTCGGCCGAGCGGTCGGCCCAGTCGGTGGCCGAGGCGCCGTCGAACGAGTCGACGAGGGCGACGAAGACCTGCACGCCCTCGTCGGCGACCAGGTCGTCGATCGACTGCTGCACGGCGTCCCGGTCGGACGACGAGAGCACCCCGGCGGTGTCGGTGACCTCGCTGACCAACCGCGACGGCTCGTCGGCGGCGGCGGGCCCGGCCAGCTGCACCGGCCCCACCCCCAGCGCGAGGACGGCGAGGAGGCGGGCCGGCACGGCACGGGGTCGCGGCATGGGCCCCATCCTGGCCCGTCGCCCGCCGATCAGCGCAGGGCGGACCAGCGGGCGCGGCGCTCGGCCTGCTCGGCGGGGTCGGGCACGGGCAGGGAGGCCAGCAGCCGCTGCGTGTAGGCGTCCTGCGGGTCGCCCAGCACCTGCTCCCCGGTGCCCTCCTCGACCAGCCGGCCCCGGTGCAGCACCGCGATGCGGTCGGCCAGCAGGTCGACGACAGCCAGGTCGTGGCTGATGAACAGCGCCGCGAACCCGAACTCCCGCTGCAGCTCGTCGAACAGGTCGAGCACCCGGGCCTGCACCGAGACGTCGAGCGCCGAGGTGGGCTCGTCGGCGATGAGCAGCTCGGGCTGCAGGGCCAGCGACCGGGCCAGCGAGGCGCGCTGGCGCTGACCGCCCGACAGCTCGTGCGGGAACCGGTCGCCGAACTCCTTGGGCAGCTGCACCGCCTCGAGCAGCTCGTCGACCCGGCCCCGGGCGTCGTCGGTGTCGCCGGCCCGGCCGTGCACCACGAGCGGCTCGGCGACGGCGTCGGCGATGGTGAGCAGCGGGTTGAAGCTGGTCGCCGGGTCCTGGAAGACGAACCCGATGCGCTTGCGCACCGGCCGGAAGGCCTTCTCCCCCAGGCCGGCCACCTCGGTGCCGAGCACCTGCAGCGAGCCGCCGGACACCTTGGTCAGCCCCGCGATGGCCCGGCCGATGGTCGACTTGCCGCTGCCGCTCTCGCCGACCAGGCCGAGCACCTCGCCGGGGGCGATGGTGAAGTCGACGCCGTCGACGGCGGTGAAGTCGGGCTGGCGGAACCGGCCGGGGTAGACGATCCGCAGGTCGCGGGCGACGACCACGGGTGCCTGGTCCGCCCAGCCCGCAGGACGCCGGGCCGCGCGGTCCCGGGCCCGCACCGCGCCCTGGCCCAGCTTCGGCACCGAGGCCAGCAGCTTCTTCGTGTACTCCTGCTGCGGCGCGGCGAACAGGGTGGCGACGTCGGCGGTCTCCACCAGCTCGCCCTGGTACATGACGGCGACCCGGTCGGCGAGGTCGGCGACCACGCCCATGTTGTGGGTGATGAGCACGATCGATGCGCCGAACTCGTCGCGGCAGCGGCGCAGCAGGTCGAGGATCTCGGCCTGCACGGTGACGTCGAGGGCGGTGGTGGGCTCGTCGGCCACGATGACGCCGGCGTTCAGGGCCAGCGCCTGCGCGATGACGATGCGCTGCTTCTGCCCGCCGGAGAACTGGTGCGGGTAGTGGTCGACCCGCACCTCGGGGTCGGGGATGCCGACCCGGCGCAGCACGTCGACCGCGGTCGCCCGGGCCTCCTTCTTGGAGACGTCGCCGTGGGCGCGCAGGCCCTCGGCGATCTGCCAACCCACCGGGTAGACCGGGTTGAGCACGCTGCCCGGCTCCTGGAACACCATCGCGACGTCGCGACCGCGCACCCGGCGCAGGTCACCGCCGCTCAGCGTGACCACGTCGGAGGTCGTGGCGCCGTCCTTGCTGCGCAGCACCACGGCCCCGCGGGTGAGCGCGGTCTCCGGCAGCAGCCCGAGCACGGTGCGGGCGGTGACGGTCTTGCCGCTGCCGGACTCGCCGACCACGGCGAGCACCTCACCCGGGAGCAGCTGCAGGGAGACGCCCTTGACCGCGGCGACGTCGCCGCCGTCGGTGGCGAAGGTGACCCGCAGGTCCCGGATGTCGACGACGGGTTCGCGGGCGGGCTCGGTCACGGGGTGCTCCCATCGGTGCCGGCGGCCAGCCCGCCGCCGGGGGTGACGGCGACGTCGGCCGGCGGAGGTGCGTCGGCGGCGCGGCGGCGGCTGCGCAGCCGCGGGTCGGCCAAATCGTTGAGGCTCTCGCCGACCAGGGTCAGCCCGAGCACGGTGAGCACGATCGCCGCACCGGGGAAGATCGAGGTCCACCAGATGCCGCTGGTGACGTCGGCGATCGAGCGGTTGAGGTCGTAGCCCCACTCGGCCGCGGCGGTGGGCTGGATGCCGAAGCCCAGGAAGCCCAGGCCGGCGAGGGTGAGGATCGCCTCGGAGGCGTTGAGGGTGACGATGAGCGGCAGCGAGCGGGTCGCGTTGCGCAGCACGTGCCGGGTCATGATCCGCCACGTGCTGGTGCCGACCACCCGCGCCGACTCGACGAACGCCTCGTTCTTGATCCGCACCGTCTCGGCGCGCACGACCCGGAAGTACTGCGGGACGAAGACCACCGTGATCGAGACGGCCGCGGCCAGCACACCGCCGACCAGGCTCGACTGCCCCCCGCTGATCACGATGGCCGCGACGATCGCCAGCAGCAGCGACGGGAAGGCGTACACGGCGTCGGCGACGACCACGAGCACGCGGTCCAGCCAGCCGCCCAGGTAGCCCGAGACCAGCCCGAGCAGCACACCGGCCACGATCGACAGCACGATGGCCACGACGATCACGAACAGCGCGGTGCGGGTGCCGTAGAGCACGCGCGACAGCACGTCGTAGCCGCCGACCGTCGTCCCGAGCAGGTGGTCGGCCGACGGTGCCTGCTGGGCGCCGAAGGTGCCGTCGGGGCCGCGCAGCTGACTGAACCCGTAGGGCGCCAGCAGCGGGGCCAGCAGGGCGGTGAGCACCAGGAGCCCGGTGAGCACCAAGCCGGTGACCAGCATTCCGCGCTGCAGGCCGACGCTCTGCCGCAGCTGGTGGACGACGGGCAGCGACCGCCATGTGCGTCGGCGGCTCACGAGTACCTCACCCGGGGGTCGATCAGCGCGGCGACGACGTCGACCACGAAGTTGGTCAGGGCCACGATGACCGCCAGCAGCGCGACGATGCCCTGCACGGCCACGAAGTCGCGGGCCTGCAGGTACTGGCCGAGCTGGAAGCCCAGGCCGCGCCACTCGAAGGTGGTCTCGGTGAGCACCGCGCCCGACAGCACCAGGGCGATCTGCAGGCCGATGACGGTGATGATCGGCACCAGCGCCGGGCGGTAGGCGTGCTTGCGCACCAGCCGCGACTCGGCGACCCCGCGCGAGCGGGCGGCCTCGACGTAGCCCGAGCCGAGCGTGCCGATCATGTTGGTGCGCACCAGGCGCAGGAACACGCCGGCGGTCAGCAGGCCCAGGGCCAGCGAGGGCAGGACGGCGTAGCGCAGCACCTCGCCGACCAGCTCGCCGTCGCCGGTGCTGATCGCGTCGATCAGGTAGATGCCGGTGTGGGTGTCGCCGCGGGTCAGCTGCAGCTCGCCACGGGTGGACACGCGACCGGCGACGGGCAGCCAGCCCAGCCAGACCGAGAAGACCAGCTTGAGCAGCAGGCCGGCGAAGAAGACCGGGGTGGCGTAGCAGAAGATCGCGAAGAACCGCAGCGCCGCGTCCGGGAACCGGTCGCGCAGCCGGGCGGCGACCATGCCGAGCGGGATGCCGACCAGCAGGGCGACCGCCATGGAGTAGACGGTGAGCTCCAGCGTGGCCGCGCCGTAGGTGACCAGCACGTCGGTGACCGGACGGCGGTCGCTCAGCGTGGTGCCGAAGTCACCGCGCAGCAGACCGCCCAGGTAGTCCAGGTACTGCACGAGCAGCGGGCGGTCGTACCCGGCCTCGCGGATGCGCTCGGCCAGCTGGTCGGCCGGCAGCCGCCCGCCCAGCGCCGCGGTGATCGGGTCACCGGTCGTGCGCATGAGGAAGAAGACCGTCGTGACCAGGATGAACACGGTCGGGATGATCAGCAGGGCGCGGACCAGCAGGTAGCTGCCCAGACCCCCGCCGCGCCGACGTCGTCGTCCGGCGGGTGCGTCCTCGGCCGGCGGGGCCGGGTCCTGCGTCGCGGTCGTCATGGGTTCCTCACGGGGTGCTCGCTCCAGGGAGACGCAGTGCGGCCCCGGGCCGCCCCACGAGGGGACGACCCGGGGCCGGGGTGCAGCTCAGGTCAGCTGGCGGACAGGGCGCCGTAGCGGAACTTGAAGGAGGCGTCGAGGGTGTCCGACACCCCCGTCACGCCCGAGCGGACGACGGCGACCTGCGAGCCCTGCAGGTAGGGCACCGTGGAGAGGTCCTCGGCGACCGTCTGCTGGATCTGCTCGATGAGCTCCTGGCGGGCGGCCTCGTCGGGGGTGCTGGCCTGCTGGGTGATCATCTGGTCGACCTGGGCGTTGCTGTAGTGGTTGCCCAGGAACCCGCCGTCGAGGAAGAACGGCGTCAGGTAGTTGTCGGCGTCGGAGTAGTCGGGGAACCAGCCCAGCTGGTAGGCCGGGTAGACGTCGGCGACGCGGTCCTCGGTGTACTGCGTCCACTCGGTGGTCTGCAGGTCGACCGTGAACAGGCCGGTGGCCTCGAGCTGGTCCTTGATCAGCGCGTACTCGTCACCCGAGCTGGGGCCGTAGTGGTCGTTCGAGTACTGCAGCGACAGCTGGACCGGGGTCTGCACGCCGGCGGCGGACAGGGTCTGCGCGGCCTTGTCGGCGTCGGGGCCGCCCTCGCCGTCGCCGTACAGGCTCTCCAGCGGGGTGGTCGCCCCGGTGAGGCCGTCGGGCACGTAGGAGTACAGCGGGGTGTAGGTGCCCTTGTAGACCTGGTCGGCGATCTCCTCGCGGTCGATCAGGTCCGCGACGGCCTGCCGGACGGCGAGGGCCTTGGCCGGGTCGGCCTCGGCGGTCGTGGCGCCGAAGGGCTGGGTGTTGAAGTTGAAGACGATGTAGCGGATCTCGCCGCCGGGGCCGTCCACGACCTCGACGTCGTCGTTGCCGCGCAGGTCGTCGATGTCGGTGGCCGACAGGCTGCGGAAGGCGACGTCGATGTTGCCCTGCTCGATGTCGAGCTTGAGGTTGGAGGCGTCGGTGTAGTACTTCACGTCGACGTTCTCGGTCTTCGGCGCGCCCAGCAGCCCCTGGTAGTCGGGGTTGGCCGTGTAGGAGACCAGGCTGTTGATCGTGTAGTCGGTGATCGAGTACGGCCCGGCGAAGGCCTCGCCCGCCACGATCTCGTCGTCGGGGGTCAGCGCGTCGGCCGAGAAGACGTCCTCGTCGACGATCGGGCCGGCCGGGCTCGAGAGGATCTGCGGGAAGAGCTGGTCGTTCTCGGTCTTCAGCGTGAACACGACGGTGGTGTCGTCGGTGGCCTCGACGGAGTCCAGGTTGTAGAGCAGCGAGGCCGGCCCGTTGGGGTCGTTGATCGCCAGCTGCCGCTGGAAGGTGAAGACGACGTCGGAGCTGGTCAGCTCGTTGCCGTTGGCGAAGGTCAGGCCGTCCTTGAGCGTCACCGTGTACTCGGTGGGCGAGGTGAACTCGGCCGACTCGGCGATGTCGGGCTCGACGTCGGGGCTGCCCAGCGGGGTGTTCATCAGGAACGGGTAGACCTGGTTCATGACGGCGAACGAGCCGTTGTCGTACGAGCCGGCCGGGTCGATCGTCGTGATCTTGTCGCTGGTCCCGATGAGCAGCGAGTCGCCGCCGCCGGAGCCACCGCCCCCGTTGTCGTCGCCGCTGCCGCACGCGGCCAAGGACAGGGCGGTCAGGGACGCGGCGGAGGCCGCGAGCACCCGGGTGGTTCGGCGCTGCATGCTGGAGGACCTGCTTCCTCGGCTCGTAGGAGCCGGACGAGCTGTCTGCGGGAGGCGCGCCCACGGGACGAACTCCCGTCGACGGCGGGAGGAACACTAGGTCGTTGCCCTGTCCCACCTGTGTCGCCGGACACCGATCGTCACCGGATCGAGACCTGGGCGGCAGGATGGGTGCGTGAGCGCTCAGCTGGGACTCGGACTGGCCGCGGTGGGTCGCCCCGCCTACATCACCCTGGGCCGGGACGCCGACCTGCCGGCCGACCGGTCGCCAGCCGCGCTGGAGGCCCGGGCGCACGAGCTGCTCGACGCCGCGGTGGGCCTCGGCATCGGCTGGGTGGACACCGCGCGCTCCTACGGCCGCGCCGAGCAGTTCCTGGCGAGCTGGCTCCCGACGGCGCCCGGGGACGTGACGGTGTCGAGCAAGTGGGGCTACACGTACACCGCTGAGGACCCGACCGTCGACGCCGACGAGGTCAAGACGCACGACCTGGCCACCTTCGACCGGCAGTGGGCCGAGTCGCGGGCGCTGCTGGGCGACCGCATCGACCTCTACCAGGTGCACTCGCTCACCCCCGACAGCCCGCTGTGGGACGACGACGCCCTGCTGCACCGGCTGGCCGAGGTGCGCGACGCCGGCACGGCCCTGGGCTTCTCCACCTCGGGGCCCCGCCAGGCCGACGCGGTACGCCGCGGGGTGGGCCTGCAGGTGGCCGGTGCGCCGCTGTTCTCCGCCGTGCAGAGCACGTGGAACCTGCTGGAGACCTCGGTCGGCCCGGCGCTGGCCGAGGCCGCCGACGCCGGGTTCCGGGTGCTGGTGAAGGAGGGCGTGGCCAACGGTCGGCTCACCGACCGCGGGCTGCCGGCCGACTCCCCCGTGCGCACCGCTGCCGACCGCGCGGGGGTGGGTCCCGACGCCGTCGCGCTGGCCGCGGCATTGGCCCAGCCGTGGGCCGACGTCGTCCTGTCCGGGGCGGCGACCACCGAGCAGCTGCGCTCGAACGCCGACGCCCGCGGGCTGGACGTCGACCTGCCGGACCTGGCCGAGGATCCGGACGCCTACTGGGCCACCCGCTCGGCGCTGCCCTGGCTCTAGCCCTCCTGCTTGCGGAGCCGGCGCCGCTCGTGCAGCACGGGCTCGGTGTAGCCCGAGGGCAGCTCCATCCCGCGGACGACGAGGTCGCGGGCGGCCAGGAACGCCTGCCCGTCGTAGCCGGGACCCATCGGCACGTAGCCCTCGCCGGCCTGCTGGGCGTCGACGACGTCGGCCATGCGGTGCAGGGCGTCGTCGACCTCGTCGGCGGTGACCACGCCGTGCCGCAGCCAGTTGGCCACGTGCTGGCTGGAGATGCGGCAGGTGGCGCGGTCCTCCATCAGCGCGGTGCCGTGGATGTCGGGCACCTTGGAGCAGCCGATGCCGTCGTCGACCCAGCGCTTCACGTAGCCGAGCACGCCCTGCAGGTTGTTCTCCAGCTCCGCGGTGCGCTCGTCGGCGCTCCAACCGGCGTCGGCGGCGACCGGGAGCGTGAGCAGGTCACGCAGCCGGGAGCCGGCACCGGCGGCGGCGAGCTCGTCCTGGACCGCCGCGACGTCGACCTGATGGTAGTGCAGCGCATGCAGGGTGGCCGCCGTCGGCGAGGGGACCCAGGCGCAGTTCGCCCCGGCCCGCGGGTGGCCGATCTTCGCCTCGAGCATGGCGGCCATGTCGTCGGGCCGGGCCCACATGCCCTTGCCGATCTGCGCCCGGCCGCGCAGGCCGCAGGCCAGGCCGATCGCGACGTTCTGCGCCTCGTAGGCATCGATCCAGGCGGTGTCGCGCATGTCGGCCTTGCGCACCATGGGGCCGGCCAGCATCGAGGTGTGCAGCTCGTCGCCGGTGCGGTCGAGGAAACCGGTGTTGATGAAGGCGACCCGGCCGCGGGCGGCCGCGATGCAGGCGGCGAGGTTGACCGAGGTGCGCCGCTCCTCGTCCATGATCCCGAGCTTGATCGTGCCGGTGGTCAGCCCCAGCAGGGCCTCGGTGCGCGAGAGCAGCGCGTCGGTGAACGCCACCTCCTCGGGCCCGTGCATCTTCGGCTTGACCGTGTACACCGCCCCGGTGCGCGAGTTGCGGAACCGGCCGCGCTGCTGGACGTCGGCCAACCCGCACAGCGTGGTGACGACGGCGTCCACGATGCCCTCGGGGACCTCCTCGCCCTCGAGCAGCACGGCGTCGGTGGTCATGAGGTGGCCCACCTGGCGCAGCCACAGCAGCGACCGGCCGGGCAGCACGACCTCGGCGCCGTCGCGGCCCTGCAGGACCCGGTCGGGGGCGAGCTCGCGACGGAAGGTGCGCCCACCCTTGGTGACGTCCTCGGCGAGCGTGCCCTGCATGAGCTGCAGCCAGTTGCGGTAGCCGGCCACCTTGTCGGCGGCGTCGACGGCGGCCACGGAGTCCTCGAGGTCCATGATCGTGGTGACCGCGGCCTCCACCACGACGTCGGCCACCCCGGCCGCGTCCCGGGCCCCGACCGGTCCGGCGGGGTCGACCACGATCTCCACGTGCAGGCCGTGGTGCACCAGCACGACCGCCTCGGGGGTCTCGGCGGACCCCCGGTGTCCGACGAACGCCGACGGGTCGGCGAGCCCGACCGGGCCACCCGGCAGCGCGACCTCCAACGCCCCCTCGCGGACGGTGTAGCCCTGGGCGTCGGCGTGCGAGCCCTGGGCCAGCGGGAACGCATCGTCGAGGAACCGGCGCACCCGGGCGACCACCTCGTCGCCGCGCACCGGGTTGTAGCTGGTGCCCTTCTCCCGCCCGTCGGTCTCGGGGACCACGTCGGTGCCGTAGAGCGCGTCGTACAGCGAGCCCCACCGCGCGTTGGCGGCGTTGACCGCGAACCGGGCGTTGGTCAGCGGCACCACCAGCTGCGGACCGGCGACCACGGCCACCTCGGGATCGACGCCCGACGTGGTGACGGCGACCTCGGCCGGCGCGTCGACGAGGTAGCCGATCCCGCGCAGGAACGCCTCGTAGGCATCCGCGTCGGTGACCGGACCGGGGTGCTCGGTGTGCCACTCGTCGAGGGCCCACTGCAGCTCGGCGCGCCGGGCCAGCAACCGGCGGTTGACCGGCACCAGGTCGCGCAGCAGGGCGGCGAAGCCCGACCAGAAGGCGTCCTCGTCGATGCCCGAGCCCGGCAGCGCCTCGTCGCGCACGAAGGCGTGCAGCTCCGGTGCGATCTCCAGCCCGTGGACCTGCACTGCCTCGGTCACGTGACGCTCCTCTTCCGGGGTCGGGGTGGTGCCTTCAGATGCGGCGGCGGCCCTCGAAGGCCCGGCCGAGCGTGACCTCGTCGGCGTACTCGAGGTCACCGCCCACGGGCAGGCCGCTGGCCAGCCGGGAGACCGCCAGCCCCATCGGTGACACCAGCCGGGCCAGGTACGCCGCGGTGGCCTCGCCCTCGAGGTTGGGGTCGGTGGCGATGATCAGCTCGGTGACCGAGCCGTCCATCAGCCGGCTCATCAGCTCCTTGACCTTCAAGTCGTCGGGGCCGATGCCCTCGATCGGGCTGATCGCGCCGCCCAGCACGTGGTAGCGGCCGCGGAACTCACGGGTGCGCTCGATGGCCACGACGTCCTTGGGCTCCTCGACGACGCAGATGACGTCGAGGGTGCGCCGGGGGTCGCGGCAGATGCGGCACTGCTCGGCCTCGGCCACGTTGAAGCAGATGCTGCAGAACCGCACCTCGGCCTGCACGCGCTGCAGCGAGGCCACCAACCGGCCGACGTCGGCGGCGTCGGCGGCCAGCAGGTGGAACGCGATGCGCTGGGCGCTCTTGGGGCCGACGCCCGGGAGCCGACCGAGCTCGTCGATCAGGTCCTGGACGGCGCCTTCGTACACGGGGGGACTCCTGGAGGGCAGTGCGTCAGAAGCCGGGGAGGCCCATCCCGCCCATGCCACCGGCCAGCGGGCCCATGGTCTGCTGGGTGAGCTCGCCGGCGGCGCGGTTGGCGTCGCGCACGGCGGCGACCACGAGGTCCTGCAGGGTCTCGACGTCGTCGGGGTCGACGGCCTGGGGCGAGATCGCGATGGCGGTGAGCTCGCCGCTTCCGGTCATCGTGGCGGTGACCATGCCGCCGCCGGCCGTGCCGGTGACCTCGGCCTCGGCCAGCTGCTCCTGCGCGGCGGCGAGCTGCTGCTGCATCTTCTGCGCCTGCTTCATCAACTGCTGCATGTCGGGCTGTCCACCGGGTCGCATGCGGACGAGGGTATGCGGTGGGTCCGACAACCCGCCCTACGCTGCGGGCGTGCGACGAGCTGCAGCGGTCCTGACGGCGTCGGCGCTGCTCCTGGCCGGGTGCGGGGGCACCGACCCGGCCGCCGCCCCGGCCTCGGCCACCGCCACCAGCGCCCGCACGACGTCCGCCGTCCCCAGCACCGCCGGCCCCAGCACCGCGGCGCCCACCACCGACGCCCCGCCGACCACGACGCCGGCGCCCACCACCCCGGCGGCACCCGCGCCGGTCGTCGTCCTGGACCCCGGGCACAACGGGGGCAACGCAGCGAACCCCGGCGCGATCAACGCCCCGGTGCCCGACGGCACCGGCGGCACGAAACCCTGCAACACCACCGGCACCTCGACCGACGCCGGCTACCCGGAGCACGCCTTCACCTGGGACACCGCGCTGCGCGTGCGCGACCTGCTCACCGCGGCGGGGGTGCAGGTGGTGCTGACCCGCGACGACGACACCGGGGTCGGGCCGTGCGTCGACGTGCGCGGCCAGCTGGGCGCCCAGGTCGGGGCGGCGGCGTTCGTGGGCATCCACGGCGACGGCGCCGCACCCGGCGGACGGGGGTTCCACGTCATCACCTCGTCGATCGACCCCGGCGGGGCCGCGGTCGCCACCGCCACGCAGCAGCTGGCCCTCGCCCTGCGCGACTCCCTCATCGCGGTCGAGCCGGTGAGCGACTACCTGGGCAGCGACGGCCTGGACTCCCGGGGCGACCTGGCCGGGCTGAACCTCAACACGGTGCCGGCGGTGTACGTGGAGTGCGGGAACATGCGCAACGCCGCCGACGCCGCGGCGATGTCCTCCGAGGCGGGCCGGCAGGCCTTCGCCGAGCAACTGGCCGCCGGCGTCCTCACCTACCTCGGCCGCTGACCCCGTCCCGGCCCCCGCAGCGTTGATCAGGGTCCCTGATCATCGTCCGTCCTCCTCCACCGGATCCGGCGGAGGAGGACGGACGTCCGCGCAGGAGGACCCCGGGCGGGCGACGCGAGAGCTCAGCGGCGAGGTCGGGGCTGCTCGAACACGCAGGCCAGGTCGTCCTCCGACGTCTGCACCGGGGTCAGCGGCGTGGGGGTGTCGCGGCGCACCACGAGGCCGTCGAGCAGGAGGGTGACGAAGCGGTGCCGCAGGTCGGCGCGCTCGGGCCCGCCCACCCGGCCGATCAGGGCCACGACCATGCCGACGTCGAGTTCACCGACGTCGGGACGCAGCACCCCGGCCCGCTGGGCGTGCTCGACCAGCGCCTGCACGGCCGGGCGCAGGCGGTCGCGCTCGCGGGCCACCCGCTCGTGCCCCCGTCCGGCCGAGGCCAGCACCTGGGCCAGCCCGCGGTCGGCGGCCTGCGCATCGGTGCCCCAGTGCAGGAAGTCGGCGAGCCCGCGCCAGGGGTCGGGGTCCGCGGCCGCCTGCTCGGCGCGGGCGACCACGGCGTCGATCTCCTGCTCGAACAGTGCCTCCACGAGGTCTCCGCGTTCGGGGAAGCGCCGGTAGACCGTGCCCACGCCGACGCCTGCCACCCGGGCGATCTCGTCGAAACCGGCGTCGAGACCCTGCGCCGCGAACACCTGACGGGCCGCGTCGAGGATCAACCCGCGGTTGCGCTCGGCGTCCCGGCGCAGCGGCCGCCCGCCCTCACCGTTCGCCTGCGTGACGGAGGACATGCACCCGATCGTAATGGAAACGGAACAGATCCTCCGTTTTCGTTGCTACCGTCGCGGTAGAACCGGAAAAGCTGTTCCACTTCGTTCGGAGGACGCATGACCAGCACGACCGACACCGACCGCGGCGCACCCGCCGCGGCCCCCGCCACCGGGGGCGACCGCCGGCGGTGGCTGGTGCTGGGCGTCGTCGCCCTCGCCCAGCTGATGGTCGTGCTCGACGCGACCATCGTGAACATCGCCCTGCCCACGGCCCAGGCCGACCTCGGCTTCGGCAACGACAGCCGCCAGTGGATCGTCACCGCCTACGCGCTGGCCTTCGGCTCGCTGCTGCTGGTCGGCGGTCGCCTCGCCGACCTGCTCGGGCGCAAGCCGGTCTTCCTGGTCGGCCTGGTCGGGTTCGCCCTGGCCTCCGCCGTCGGCGGGGCCGCCGACGGCTTCGGCGTGCTCGTGGCCGCCCGCGGTGCCCAGGGCGTCTTCGGCGCGCTGCTGGCCCCCGCTGCCCTGAGCCTGCTCACCGTCACCTTCGCCGAGGGCCGCGAGCGCGGCCGCGCGTTCGCGGTGTTCGGCGCGATCTCCGGCGCCGGCGGCGCCATCGGCCTGATCCTGGGCGGCGCGCTGACCGAGTACCTGTCGTGGCGCTGGTGCCTCTACGTGAACATCCCGATCGCCGTCGCCGCCGTCGTCGGCGCGTTCCTCTTCCTGCCGCGCCGCAGCACCCGGGCCGCCGATGCCCCCGGGCTCGACGTCCCCGGTGCCGTGCTGAGCGTCGCCGGCCTGGTCTCGCTGGTGTACGGCCTGGCCAGTGCCGAGACCGACGGCTGGTCGGCCGGCTCGACGGTGGGCTTCATCGTCGCCGGCCTCGTGCTGCTGGCCGTGTTCGTCGTCGTCGAGACCCGGGTGGCGCACCCGCTGCTGCCGATGCGGGTGGTGACCGACCGCACCCGCGGTGGGGCCTACGTCGCCGTCGGACTGGTCGGCGCCGGCATGTTCGGCGTCTTCCTCTTCCTCACCTACTACCTGACCCAGGTGCTGGGCTACGAGCCGCTGCCCACGGGCATCGCCTTCCTGCCCATGATCGTGGCGCTGACGATCGCCGCGCAGACCGCGCCGGTGCTGGTCAACCGGGTCGGCGTCAAGATCCCGGTCGCGGTCGGCTTCGCCGTCGGCGCCCTGGGCATGCTGGTGTTCACCACCCTGGACGTCGACAGCGGCTACTGGACCCACGTCTTCCCGGGTCTCGTGGTCGTCGGGTTCGGCATCGGCCTGGTCATCGCGCCGGCGTTCGCGGCCTCCACCCTGGGCGTGCGCCCGGACGACGCCGGGGTCGCCTCGGCCGCGGTCAACACGTTCCAGCAGATCGGCGGCTCGGTGGCCACCGCGGTGCTCAGTGCGCTCGCCGCCGCTGCGGCCACCGACGCGCTGGTCGGCGTCGACCCGTCGGACCCGGCAGCCCTGCTCCAGGCCTCGGTGTCCAGCTACACGACCGTGTTCGCCTGGTCGGCCGGCATCTTCGCCGCCGGCGCGGTGATCTGCGGCCTGCTGCTGCCGCACGGCGCGGTGCAGCAGGACCCGGACGCCGCCCCCGTGATGGCGCACTGACCTCTGGTCGGCCGCGGGCCCGGCGCTGCTCCCTCGGGGGGCGGCACCGGGCCCGCGTCGTGCTGGCGCCGAGCCCGCGGCGCCCGGGTGTCAGCTGTCGACGGGGTGGGCGCCGAGCTGGGTGCGCAGCAGCTGGAGCGCGGCCTGCTCGGGGTCGACCGGCGGCGGTGCGTCACGGCCGTCGACGGGGTCGGCGGCCCGCTCGGCCATGAGCTCGTCGGCCTCGGCGGACTGTGCCGCGTACTGCGCCCGCTGGGTCTCCTGCGCCGAGGGGGGCGGGCCCTGCGGCGCACCCCGGCCGGCCGCGGGCGCGGCGTCGCCGCCGTCGACCACGGTGGCGACGCGCCAGCGGACGCCGAGCAGCTCCTCGAGGGCGGTGCGGATGACGTCCTTGTTGAGGTCGTCGCCGAGCCGTCGCGACAGGGCGGGCGACGTGGTGGAGAGGGTCAGCACCCCGGCCGTCAGGTCGTGGACCTGCGCGTTCTTCAGCAGCGCCTCGGTGGTGCGCTTGTGCCGCTTGACGACGCCCATGAGCTCGGGCCAGATGCGCCGGACGTCGGTGGTGGTGAGCTCGCCGTCGTCGGCCTGCTGCTCGGGCGGGTTGGCCGACACCAGGGGCGTCGGCTCACCCCCGCGCGGCGCCGGCGACGACTCGGCCGCGGCCCGCGGCGGCGGCTCGCCGGTCGTCGACGCAGCACCCCCGGAGGTCGCCGCACCGCCGGCCGCCGAAGCGTTCCCGACGGCGGGGGACGCACTGCCGGACGGCGGTGCGCTCACCGACGGGGACGCACCGGGCGACGCCGCACCGGTGGACCGGGCATCCGGCGCGGACGACCCCGGGCCGGGGCGGGCGGACGCGGCGGGACGCGAGGGCGGCGCCCAGTCCTCGTCGTCGGTGGGCTCGGGTGGCAACGGGATGTCGGGCTCGCCGGCCGTCACGCGGGGCGCCCCGCGACCGGCGTCGCCGTTCCCCGTCGCCTCGGACCCGGCCGACGGTGCCGCGGGGGTCTGCGGGGCCTGGGCTGCTGCGGGGGCCGCAGCTGCGGGCGCCGGACGTGCCGGCGGCGCACCGGGGACGGCGATCTCGGGCCAGCCGTCGACCTCCGCCGGGGCCTCCGCTGGCCGGGCGGGGGCGGGCGCCGCCGAGCCGGGGGTGGCGATCTCGGGCCAGTCGTCGTCGGCCGTCCCCGCGGCACCGGCACCGGCACCGGCACCGGTCGCATTCGTGCTCGGGGATGCCGTGGTCGGGGATTCGGCGCTCGGGGGTGCCGTGCTCGGGGATGCCGAGGCCTCAGCGCCGGGCCGCCGGGCGGCGGGCTGGTCCGCCGCCGGACGCACGGCTTCCGCACCCTGGGCTTCGGCACGCTGGGCCTCGGCACCCTGACTGGCCGGCGACATCGCGTCCTGCCCTGGGCCCACCGTCGACCGCGACGGCTCCGGACGGGTCCGCTCCCGGCCCGCCTCCTGGGCAGGAGGCGCCGACCGACCGGGCTCCTGGCGTGGGGCCTCCTGGCGCGGGGCCTCCTGGCGCGGGGACTCCTGGCGCGCCTGCGACGGGCGGACGTACTCCCGCCGCGCCGCCCCCCCGGCCCGGTCGACCTCCGGGGACGACGGTGCCGCAGGTGCTGCAGGTGCCGCAGGTGCGGCAACGGTGCCCGACGAGGGGGCAGGCGGGGCGGCCGAGGGGGTCGGCGCGGCATCGCCGGCCGGACCCCCGACGTGCTCACCGGCGATGGACATCCGGCGCTCGAGACGCTCGAGCCGCTGGAGGGTGGCCGCGGCCGAGCCGTCGGTGCCCGGCAGCAGCATGCGGGCGCAGACCAGCTCGAGCAGCAACCGCGGGGCCGTGGTGCCGCGCATCTCGGTGAGGCCCTCGTGCACGGTGTCGGCCAGCCGCGACAGCGAGGCCTGCCCCAGGGCCATGGCTTGGCGGCTCATGAGGTCGAGGCGGTCGGGCGGGCAGTCGAGCAGGCCGTTGCCCCCGGCCTCGGGCACGGCGTTCAGCACGATGAGGTCGCGCAGCCGGTCGAGCAGGTCGGTGGCGAAGCGGCGGGGGTCGTGGCCGGCCTCGACCACGCGGTCGACGGCCTGGAAGACACCTGGCGCGTCGTGCACGGCCAGGGCGTCGACGGTCTCGTCGAGCAGGGCGTCGTCGGTGACCCCGAGCAGACCCACCGCGGTGCGGTAGGTGACGCCCTCGGGCCCGGCCCCGGCCAGCAGCTGATCCAGGATCGACAGCGAGTCGCGCACCGAGCCGCCACCGGCCCGCACGACCAGCGGGAAGACGGTGGGCTCGACGGTGACGCCCTCGCGCTCGCAGGTGCTCTCGAGCAGCTGGCGCAGCGTGGCCGGGGGCACCAGCCGGAACGGGTAGTGGTGGGTGCGCGACCGGATGGTCGGCAGCACCTTCTCGGGCTCGGTGGTCGCGAAGACGAAGACCAGGAACTCCGGCGGCTCCTCGACCACCTTGAGCAGGGCGTTGAAGCCCTGCGTGGTGACCATGTGCGCCTCGTCGACGATGTACACCTTGTAGCGGCTGTGCACCGGGGCGAAGAAGGCCCGCTCGCGCAGGTCGCGGGCGTCCTCGACACCACCGTGGCTGGCCGCGTCGATCTCGATGACGTCGATCGAGCCCGGGCCGTCGGGGGCCAGGGCCACGCACGACGTGCACACCCCGCAGGGGGTGGCCGTGGGCCCCTGCTCGCAGTTCAGCGACCGGGCCAGGATGCGCGCCGAGGACGTCTTGCCGCACCCGCGGGGCCCGCTGAACAGGTAGGCGTGGTTGATGCGGCCCGCCTCGACGGCGTTGACCAGCGGCGCCGTGACGTGCTCCTGCCCGACCACCTCGGCGAAGGTCGCCGGGCGGTACTTGCGGTAGAGCGCCAATGCCACGACCCGAGGCTACTGGCCCCCACCGACACCCCCGGCCCCGCCGTCGGCGCCGCGGCGGACGACCGCCGGGCGCCGACGCGGCGGGGTCGACCGACTACTGCGTGAGGGAGAGGAAGAACTCGATCGCCCCGGTGTCCTGCACCGACACGAACCCCAGGTTCGGCGGGGTGACGCCGTAGTCGGCGAAGGTCACGGGGATCGAACCCGACGCCTGGACGCCGTCGGCGGTGCGCACGACCGACAGGTCGACCGTGACCTGCTGGGTCACGCCGTGCACCGTCAGCGACCCGGCGACGGGCACGGTGACCGGGGTGCCGGTCAGCTCGGGCAGGTCGACGGCCTGGTCGACCTCGAAGGTGGCGGTCGGGTAGGTGCCGACCTCCATGACGTCGTCGCGGAAGTAGGAGTCGCGGCGGTCGCTGTCGGTGGTGACCGATGCGACGTCCACGTCGACCTCTGCGGAGGTGAGGTCGCCGCCGGAGATCTCGAGGGTCCCGGTGACCTGGTCGGTGGTGCCCACGACGGTGACGTCCGCGCCGTTGAGCACCTCGTCGACCCGGTAGCCGGCCGAGGAGCCGGACCCGATGGTCCAGGTGCCGTCGGTGGCCTCGGAGAGCGGGGCGTCGGAGTCCTGCACCTGCACCGTGGCGGCGGGCGCGGCCTCGGGCTGGAGCGCGGCGTAGACGAGCGGGCCGGCGACGGCGCCGACCACGACGACCCCCGCGACGCTGCCGGCGATGATCCACGTACGGCGACTGGGCATGCTGCGTGCTCCTCTGGTTGAAGGTTCATGCAGTACAGCAGCCGAAGCTGAGGCTCAGCTGTGCGGGCGATGAGCAACCCTGTGCGCAGTGTCGGCCGGTGGCCCCGGAACGCAAGGGACCCCCCGCACACCCGCCAGAGCCCGCTTATCCTTGCTGCCTTCCGGCCCTGGGGAGGTTCACAGGTTGACGCCGCACGAGGGGTCTGCCGGGAAGTCTAGAGGACGCCGCGGCGGGGGTGGAGCGTGGGCGGAGGATGGGAGATTCGAACTCCCGAGGGCTTGCACCCAACCCGCTTTCCAAGCGAGCGCCATAGGCCACTAGGCGAATCCTCCAACGTGCGCCGGCCAGACTACCGGGCCGACGCCGGGCGACGTCCGAGGGGTGGACCCGCCGCGCCGCCGGTAGCGTCCCTGCGGTGACGGACCCCCAGGTCGGGCCCGGGTACCGGGTCGCCGGCCGCTACCGGTTGACCGCCCGCCTCGGCGGTGGCGGCATGGGCGCGGTCTGGCTGGGCACCGACGAGCGCCTGGGCCGGGAGGTCGCGGTCAAGCAGCTGGTGATCCCCGTCGGCACCTCTCCCGAGGCGGCCCGCGAGCAGCGCGAGCGCACCATGCGCGAGGGCCGCATCGCCGCCCGCATCAGCCACCCGCACGCGATCGGTGTCTACGACGTGGCCGACGACGCCGGCGTCCCGTGGCTGGTGATGGAGCACCTGCCGTCCCGCAGCCTGGCCGAGGTCCTGTCCGCCGACGGGGTGCTGCCCGTGCAGCAGGTGGCCCAGATCGGCGCGCAGCTGGCCGACGCGCTGGTGGCCACCCACGCGGCCGGGATCGTGCACCGCGACGTCAAGCCGGGCAACGTGCTGGTCGGGCGGGGCGGGCGGCTCGAGGGTCTGGTGAAGATCACCGACTTCGGCATCTCGCACGCCACCGGCGACGTCCGGCTGACCCAGACCGGCATGGTCACCGGTACCCCCGCCTACCTCTCCCCCGAGGTCGCCCGCGGCCAGGAGCCCGGCCCGGCCGGTGACGTGTGGTCCCTCGGCGCCACCCTGTTCACCGCGCTCGAGGGCGATCCGCCCTTCGGCAGCAGCGGCAACTCCCTCGAGCTGCTGTACCGGGTGGCCGCCGAGCAGCCGAACCGCCCGGTCCGCTCGGGGGCGCTGACCCCGGTGCTCGAGCGCATGCTCAGCACCGACCCGGCGGCGCGCCCCTCGATGGCCGAGGTGCGCGATGCGCTGGCCCGCATCGCCGCGGGGTCCGACGGCGACGTCACGGCGGTGCTGGCCGCCCGCACCCCGCTGCGCACGGTGCCCCCGCCGCCGCGTGACCCCACCCGGGTCGGTCTGCCGGCGGCGACCTCCCCGGCTCCGGCGGCGGCGACGTCCTCACGGCCCGTGGTCGCGCCCCGCCCGGCCGCCCCGCCCCGCCGCGCCCCGCGCTGGACGGCGGTCGCGGCCGCCGTCGTGGTGCTGCTCCTGCTCGTCGGCCTGGGGGCCTGGCTGGGGCTGCGCAACCGCGACGCCGGGACGACGGCCGCACCCGCGTCGACCACCACCCCGGTCGCCGCACCCCCGGCCGCGCCCACCGAGCAGACGACGGCCGAGCAGTCCACCACCCAGGCGCCGAGCACCACCACGGCCACGACCACCGAGGCGCCCACCAGCGAGCCCGAGGTGGTCACCGCCGCCGAGGTGGCGCAGGCGATCACCGACTACTACGCGCTGCTGCCCGACGACGCGAAGGACGCCTACGCCCTCACCGGCCCGACGCTGCAGGGCGTCATCGGCGAGAAGGGGTACCGGGACTTCTGGAAGGGGTTCGACGACGTGGTGCTCGGACCGGTCAGCGCGACCGACGGCTCGCTGGTGGCCACCGCGCAGGTGACCTTCGTGGAGGACGACGAGCAGCTGGTCGAGCAGCACCGCTTCACGCTGGTCGAGGGACCCGACGGCACCCTGCTGATGGACGAGGACATCGCCGTCTGAGACGCGAGAGGGCGGCACCCGCGTGGGTGCCGCCCTCCCGTGCTGGCGGTGGCGGTGGGATTTGAACCCACGGAGGCTTTTACACCTCACCCGCTTTCGAGGCGGGACCCTTCGGCCGCTCGGACACGCCACCGTCGACCAGCCTACAGGCCCCGCTTGGATCGGAAGAAGGCACGTAGCAGCGCGCCGCACTCTTCTTCGCGGACCCCGGCCACGACCTCGGGCCGGTGGTTGAGCCGGCGGTCGCGGACGACGTCCCAGAGCGACCCCGCGGCCCCGGCCTTCGGGTCGCGCGCGCCGTAGACCACCCGGTCCACCCGCGACAGCACGGCGGCGCCGGCGCACATCGTGCAGGGCTCCAGCGTCACGACGAGCGTGGCACCGGTCAGCCGCCAGCCGTCGCCGTGCACCCGGGCCGCGGCGCGCAGGGCGAGCACCTCGGCGTGCGCGGTGGGGTCCCCGACCTTCTCGCGCTCGTTGGCCGCCTCGGCGAGCACCGCGCCGTCGGCGCCGAGGACGACGGCGCCGATGGGTGTGTCGCCCCACCCCGCGGCGTCGGCGGCGAGCTCCAGCGCTCGCCCCATGGCCTCGTCGGGGGTCATGTCGACACGTCGACACCGGTGGCCCGGCCCAGCTCGGCCAGGGCGTCGGCGGGGTCGACCACCTTGATCGTGTGCCAGCCCAGCTCGCGAGCGGGCTTGAGGTTGGGGCCGAGGTCGTCGAGGTAGACGACCTCGGCGTGCGCGACGGTCCGCCCGATCGCCGCCGACAGCCGGTCGAGGGTCAGGGGGTAGATCGCCGGCTCGGGCTTGCGGATGCCCTCGACCGAGCTCTCCACCACCACGTCGAACAGCTCCATCAGCGCCCCGTGCTCGGTGCTGGGGTCCATGGGCGCGGCGTTGTTCGACAGCAGCGCCAGCGGCACACCCGCCGTCCGCAGGGCCCCGATCGCGGTGACCACCGCGGGCCGGACGGCGCCGTGCAGTGCGTCGAGCACACGGGTCGCGTCGACGTCGTACCCCGCCGCGGTGGCCTCGGCCTCGAAGACCTCGACGAAGCCGTCGCGGTCGAGCTCGCTGCGCTCGAAGCGCGCCCAGGCGTTCTCGTGCGGGTTGGTGGTGTTCAGCCGGGCGACCAGCCCGACGGGGAGCCCGGCCTCGCGCTCGTAGTCGTTGAACGCCGCCAGCGGGCTGGTCGTGATCACCCCGCCGAGGTCGAACACCACGGCGGTCACGCCGTCACCGCCGTGGCCAGCTCGTCGGCGAAGCCCAGCCGCCGGGCGATCGCGTCGACCATCTCGTCGGCCCACAGGTCGGCGGTGAGGATGTGCTCGAGGTCGGCGCGCGGCAGCCCGGCGTCGGTGAACAGGTCGAGGTCGCCGGCCGGGTGCTCGGACTCGTCGTCGGCGTCGACCTCGACGCCCTCGATGCCGTAGCGCTCCATGGTCTCGGCGGCCAGCAGGAACTCCGGCAGCGCGCCGTCGCTGATCATCGCCCGCACCATGCCGCCGGGGCCCGGCGTGAGCGCGACGAAGTACAGCCGGGTGTCGACGACGAACACGAACGGCCCCGGCCACTCGCCGGACAGCGCGCCCTCGAGCACCGGCAGCTCGGTGCCGGCGTCGTCGGCCAGCAGCTCGACGCTCCACCGCTCGCCGGTGCGCGCGGCCCGCACGGCGAAGGAACCCAGCCGCTCGCTCATCGGACGCGCAGCAGGGTCAGGCCGTCGGCGACCGGCAGCAGCACGGTGTCGAAGCGGTCGTCGGCGGCGAGCGAGGCCGCCAGCGCGGCGATCGCCCGGTCGTCGTCGTCCTGCGGGTCGAGCACCTTGCCCGCCCGCAGCGTGTTGTCCAGCACGAGGAGTCCTCCGGGGTGCATGCGTGGGTGCAGGGCGTCGACGTAGCCGGCGTAGCCGGTCTTGTCCGCGTCGACGAAGGCCAGGTCGAAGGTGGGGCGTCGGGGCAGCTGGGCCAGCAGCTCGGCGGCCTCGCCCAGGCGCAGCTCGACGCGGTCGGCCACGCCGGCGCGGCCCCAGTACCGGCGGGCGACGTCGGTCCAGTGCGCGTCGCGGTCCAGGCACAGCAGGCCGCCGTCGTCGGGCAGGCCGCGGGCGATGGCCAGCGCCGACAGCCCGGTGAACGTACCGATCTCGATCGCCCAGCGAGCCCTCGCGACACGGGTGAGCAGGGTCAGGAACGCCGCCTGCTCGGTCGCGACCTGGTAGGTGGGCTTGCCGTCGCCGGCGGCGGTCATGGCGGCGGTCTCGGCCACGAGGTCGGTGACGACGTCGTCCGGCGGGTCGGCCGAGGCGCGGACGAACTCCGCCAGCTCCGGGCTCAGGAGGAACGACTGGGGCGTCATGGGTGCGATCATGGCCGACGTGCCCGAGCCCGACATCTCCCCGGAGCTCTTCGCCGCCCTGGCCGCCGACCCGCTCGCCGCCCAGCTGGGCATCCGCCTCGAGCAGGTCTCCCCCGGCTACGCCCGGGCGTCGATGACCGTCGGGCCGGCGCACCTCAACGCGGTCGGCACGGCGCACGGCGGCGCGACGATGGCGCTGCTCGACGTCGTGCACGCCGCGGTGAGCAACAGCCACGGCACGGTCGCCGTCGCGCAGGACGTGCACACCGAGTTCCTCGCCCCCGGCCGCCCCGGCGACGTGCTCACCGCCGTGGGCACCGAGGTCCACCTCAGCAAGCGGACGGCGGTCTACCGCATCGAGGCGACGTCGGCCGACGGCCGACTGGTGGCCACCGCACTGGCCCGGGTCTTCCGGCTGGGCACCCCGTGGGCCCTCGAGGAGGAGGTCGTCGTGATGGGGGCGCCTCCCCCGGTGCCGCCCACCATGCAGATCTCCACGGTCGAGCACCCGCCGCCCTCCCCCGGCGAGGGCACCAACCCCGCCGGCGTGACGCCGCCGCCGGACGAGCTGCGGTGAGATCACCCCAGGACGCGGCACCGGCGGTCACCGGGCTGCCGCTCGCCGGCGGGGCGGTCCGGTGAGCCTTCCGGTCCCCACCATGGAGGCACCGCCCGTCGCGGTGGTCGGGCTGGGCCAGCTGGGCGGGTCGCTGGCCGCCGCCCTGGTGGCCGCCGGCCGCACGGTCACCGGCTGGGACACCGACCCGGGCGCTCGCGAGGCCGCCGCTGCTCGCGGGGTCGTCGTCACCCGCGAGCTGACCGGCGTGGTCGTGCTGGCCACCCCCATCCCGGCGCTGGCGACCGCGCTCGACGACCTCGACGTCGCCCCCGACGCCACCGTCACCGACCTCGGCTCGGTGAAGGTGCCCGTGCTGGAGGCCCTGGGCGAGCGGTTCGGGAACCGGTTCGTCGGCGGGCACCCCATGTGCGGCACCGAGCGCAGCGGGCACGCCGCCACCGACCCCGAGCTGTTCCGGGGCGCGCGGTGGGCGGTGTGCCTGGAGCCGGGCACCGAGCTGCCGCGCTGGCTGCGGGTGGCCGAGGTGGCGCTGGCCGCAGGGGCCTCGGTGGTGCCGGTGACCGCGGCCGAGCACGACGCCGCCGTCGCCGCGATCAGCCACGTGCCGCACCTGCTGGCCGCTGCCCTGGCCGCCGCGGCCGCCGACGCCGGCCCGCTCGCCCTGGCGCTGGCCGCCGGCAGCTTCGCCAGCGGCACCCGGGTGATCGCCAGCGACCCCGCCTTCGTCACGGCCATGGTCGAGGGCAACGCCGTCCCGACCGCGGCCGCGTTGGCCGCCGTCCGGGCGCAGCTCGAGCGGCCCTGGCCCGAGCTGGTCGAGGCCGGGCACGCGGTGGCGGCGCGCTCGGGCGAGCGGCGCACGGTGCGGGTGCCGCTGGACCGCGCGGCGCTGCTGGCCCTGGGCCGCGCCGGCGGCGCCGTCGACCGCCGCCTCGCCGCCTTCGTCGAGGGCTGGCTCCCCGCCTAGCCCTCGCCCCCACCCCGTCACCGAGCCCCGTCCCCCGCGAGGCGGGGATGGTTGCTCACCGCATCGGCGGGGCAGGGCTCGACGGACGCCGACGAACGAGGAGCAGACGATGGACGAGCAGGACATCCTGGGCCGGATCCACGCGCTGGTCGAGGAGGAGCACCGGCTCCGCGACAGCGCAGCCGAGCACGGCGACGACCAGCGGGCCCGCATGGCCGAGCTCGAGCGCCACCTCGACCAGGCGTGGGACCTGCTGCGCCAGCGCCGTGCGAAGCAGCAGTACGGCGCGGACCCCGACGAGGCCGCCGACCGCCCGGAGTCGCAGGTGGAGGGCTACCTGCAGTAGGTCAGCGCGGAGGGCGGGCGCCCGCGGCGACGCGGGCGAGCGCGTCGGTCACGGGGCCGGCGGAGGCCCCCAGGGCGCCGAGCAGGTGGGCCAGCAACTGGTCGTGGGTCTGCCCGGCGCGCGCCATGCGTCCGCGTCCGTGCTCGGTGAGCCGGGCGCAGGTGGTGCGCCGGTCGGTGGCGCCCCGCTCGCGGGTCACCCAGCCGTCCTCGGCCAGCCGGGCCAGGGCCTGGCCCACGCCGGCCGGCGACGACCCGACCTCCTCGGCCAGCCGGCCCACCGAGGCACGCTCGCCGTGCGCCGCGTCGACGAGCCGGAGCAGCCGCAGGTCGGCCAGTGACAGCCCGTGACCGGCCCGCAGCGCGGCGTCCAGCCGGCGGCCCACCCGCTCGTGGGCCTGGCTCAGCCGCAGCCAGGTCTCCTGGGGTCCGGGACCGGCGCCGGCCATCCCGCGCAGGTCGCGCGGGGCGGTGGTGCGCGGCGCGGCGCGGCGGCGGGGGTGCGCGGGACGGCCGTGCGGTTCGTGCCGGTCAGCCATCGCGCGCCGGGCCGGCCGGGGCCGGCCAGTCGTCGGAGCGGGGCCGCCGGGTCGCCGCGACCAGGGCGGCGGCCACCGCCAGCAGGGCGAGGCCGGCCGCGACCAGGGGCCAGGGGGTGCCGGCGACGGCGGCGGGGCGCTCGCGGGCGGCGACGTCGAGGGCCACCTGCGTCGCCGCCGCGGACTCCTCGCCCACCAGCTGGACCACCGCGGGGCCCAGGACGACGTCCTGCGGGATCTGGACGACCGCCTCGACCCGGCCCTCGTCGTCGGCGGTGACCGTGGCCAGCGGGACCCCGGTGCCCACGAGGGTCACCGTGACCTGCTCGCCCGGCGCGAAGCCGGTGCCGCGGATGGTCACCACGCTGCCCGGGGACACCTGGCCCGCCGAGGCGGTGCCGCCCGGCGGGGCCGCCGCCGAGCTGGACGCGGGCGGGGCGGTCGTCGTGCCCGGGGACGGCGCCGGCGCCGTGGTCGGGGCCGGAGTGGTCGTGGGCGGGCGCGACGTCGTGGGCGGTGTCGTGGGCGCCGTGGTGGGCGCGGACGTGCTCGCCGGCGGCGGGGCCGGGGTCGACGACGGGGCCGGGGTGGTCGTGGGCGGCGTGGTGGGCGCCGGCGAGGTGGGCTGCGGTTCGCCCACCGCGTCGCAGTCCTGCTGCGCGGGGCGGGTGGAGGTGCCCAGCGGGATCGGTGCCCCGGCGCCGTCGGTGCTGCTCACCGCCACCTGGACGTCGACCTGCGCGCCGCCGGCCACCTCGGGACCCTCCAGCACGGTCTGCTCACCGGGCCCCAGCGTCACCGACCTGCCGACGTCGGCGCCGTCGTACTGCAGCGTGACCGTGCGGCCGGCGGTGCCGTTGGTGACCTCGACCCGGACGTAGCCGTCGGTGCAGTTGGGGCCGTGCACGAGCCGGGCGGTGGGCCGCGCGGGGTCGACGACGGCCGCCGAGCTGGAGGTCGACGGCGGCTCGGAGGTCTCGGGGGCGGCCAGCGCGGGGACCGCCAGGAGCACCCCGGTCAGGGCCGCCGCCAGGGTCAGGACGCCGGTGCGCAGCAGGGTCGCCGGGCGCACCGCGACCGTGCCCGTCGTCGCGCTGCGCACCCCGCCACCTCCTCGACCCGTCCGCCGTCGTCGTGCCGCCGGACGATCACCGCAGGTGGGACCCGGCATCCCATCATCCCCACGAGCTGCCCCGCCTTGTCGAGCGGCTCCCCTGCGCCCGGGCGTGTCGACGGCGTGTCGGGGCCGCCTGTGCCGGGTGGGGCAGGAGGCGTCCCCGGGTTAGCGTCGGCGGATGGACGCAACGGCACGCAACGGGGCAGGGACCGGGCGGCGGCGGCAGGACGAGGTCTACCGGGCCGGGGTGTACGGCCGCCGTCCGCGGGTGCCCACCGTGCACACCGCGCTGGCCGCGGCCGCCCGGCGGAGGCTGACCGACCGGGCACTGGGCTACGTCGCCGGCGGGGCCGGGGGCGAGGCCACCGTGCGCGCCGACCGGGCCGCGTTCGACCGCTGGCAGGTGGTGCCGAGGGTGCTGCGGGACGTCAGCAGCCGCGACACCTCCGTCGAGCTGTTCGGACGGCGCCTGCCCGCCCCGCTGCTGCTGGGCCCGGTGGGCGCGCTCGAGCTGGTGCACCGCGAGGCCGACCTGGCCGTGGCCCGGGCCGCGGCGGCCACCGGCGTCCCGATGGTGTTCTCCAACCAGGCCTCGGTGCCGCTGGAGACCACCGCGGCGGCGATGGGCGATGCGCCGCGGTGGATGCAGCTGTACTGGTCGACGTCCGACGAGCTGGTCGAGAGCCTGCTGCACCGGGCCGAGCGGGCCGGCTGCGAGGCCGTCGTCGTCACCCTGGACACCACGATGCTGGGCTGGCGCCCCCGTGACCTCGACCTGGGCCACCTGCCGTTCGCGCTGGGGAAGGGCATCGCGCAGTACACCTCCGACCCGGTGTTCCGCCGCCTCGTCGAGGAGCGGGTGGCCACCGCCGCACCGCAGGGGAGGCAGCCGCTGCCCACGCCGGCCGCGGTCCGGGCGCTGGTGGGCATGGCGAAGGCCTGGCCGGGGTCGCTGGCGGACAACCTGCGCTCACCGCTCCCCCGGGCCGCCGTCGAGACGTTCCTGGCCATCTACTCCCGGCCCTCCATCACCTGGGACGACCTGGCCTGGCTGCGCAGCCGCACGTCGCTGCCGCTGGTGCTCAAGGGCGTGCTGCACCCCGACGACGCGCGGCGGGCGGTCGACGCAGGCGTCGACGGGTTGGTGGTGAGCACGCACGGCGGCCGGCAGGTCGACCGGTCCATCGGCGCCCTGGACGCGCTGCCCGACGTGGTGGCGGCGGTCGGCGACCGGGTGCCGGTGCTGCTGGACAGCGGTGTGCGCAGCGGCGCCGACGTGCTCGTGGCCACCGCGCTGGGGGCACGGGCCTGCCTGCTCGGCCGCTCCTACGTGTACGGGCTGGGCCTGGCCGGCGAGCCCGGCGTGCGGCAGGTGGTCGAGGACGTCGTCGGCGAGTTCGACCTCACGCTCGGCCTCACCGGGCACACCGCCGTCGACCAGCTCACCCCCGAGGTGCTGCGCCGGGCCTGAGCGCGCCCTACCGTGCGGCGGTGACCTCGCAGCTGCTCCGCCGCAAGCCGGTGACGGCCGAACCCGCCGACGGGCTGACCCGCAGCATCGGCACGTTCGGCCTCATGGCCCTGGGCATCGGCGCCACCATCGGCACCGGCATCTTCTTCGTGCTGACCACCGCGGTGCCCGAGGCCGGGCCCGCGGTCACGGTGGGGTTCGTGCTGGCGGCGGTGACCGCCGGGTTCACCGCGCTCTGCTACGCCGAGCTGGCCTCGACGATCCCGGCGTCGGGGTCCTCCTACTCCTACGCGTACGCCACGCTGGGCGAGCTGGTCGCCTACGTCGTGGGCTGGTGCCTGGTGCTCGAGTACGCGGTCAGCTCGGCGGCGGTGAGCGTCGGCTGGTCGGAGTACCTGGACCAGCTGCTCGGCGACACCCTGGGCTGGTCGATCCCCGCCGCGCTGGCCGCGGCCCCGGGCGCCGGCGGCGTGGTCAACCTGCCGGCCGTGGTGCTGGTCGCCCTGTGCGCGCTGCTGCTGGTCCGCGGGGCCAGCGAGTCGGCGACGGTCAACGCGGTGATGGTCGTGGTCAAGGTGGGGGTGCTCCTGCTGTTCGTCGTCCTGGCGCTCACCGGGTTCGACAGCGGCAACCTCACGCCCTTCGCCCCGCTGGGCATCGCCGGCATCAGCGCCGCCGCCTCGTCGATCTTCTTCTCCTTCATCGGCCTCGATGCGGTCTCCACCGCCGGCGAGGAGGTGCGCGACCCTCGGCGCACCCTGCCCCGGGCGATCATCGGCGCCCTGGTGGTGGTCACCGTCGTCTACCTGCTGGTCGCCCTCGCCGCGGTCGGGGCCCAGCCGGCGGCGGACTTCGAGGGCCAGACGGCCGGGCTCGCGGTCATCCTCGAACGGGTGACCGGGGCGAGCTGGCCGGGCATCGTGCTGGCCGCCGGTGCGGTCGTCTCGATCTTCTCGGTCACGCTGGTGACGCTCTACGGCCAGACCCGCATCCTCTACGCGATGAGCCGCGACGGCATGGTGCCCGCGGTCTTCTCCCGGCTGCACCCGCGCACCCGCACCCCGGTGCGCGGGACGGTGCTGGTCGCGCTGTTCGTCGGCGCGCTGGCCGGCTTCCTGCCGCTGGACTTCCTGGTCGACCTCACGTCGATGGGCACCCTGGTGGCCTTCGCGGTGGTGTCGGTGGGCGTGGTCGTGCTGCGCCGCACCGCCCCCGACCTCCCGCGCGGGTTCCGGGTGCCGGGCTACCCCGTCGTCCCCGTGCTGTCGGTGCTGTTCTGCCTGTACCTCGTCGCCGGGCTGTCGGGGACGACGTTCGCGCTGTTCGCCGGCTGGCTGGCGCTCGCGGCGGTGGTCTACGTGACCTACGCGCGGAAGCACTCGACACTCCGGGACGGGGTTGACGGCGCGTAGTGGCGTGGGTCACAGTGGTCGTGGGCGGGGCAGCCGGCAGATGAATGGCTCCTCACCGCTGAGCGAGACCGACCAACGCGGCCAGACCGCCAGGCCCGGCGCCCCGCCCCACAGCCCCGCCCCACAGCTGCGACCCCGGATCTAGGGTGACCGCGTGACCACCACCGCGAGCGTCCCCGGCGTCCAGACCCCCGTGCCCACCGGCCTGTTCGTCGGCGGGCAGTGGCAGGCGTCGTCGTCCGGGGCGACCTTCGACGTGCTCGACCCCGCCGACGGCTCGGTGCTGGCCCAGGTCGCCGACGGCACCTCCGAGGACGTGCTGGCCGCGGTCGGGGCAGCGCACGCCGCCCTGCCCGGCTTCGCCGCGACCGCCCCGCGCAAGCGGTCGGAGATGCTGCGCCGCGCCTTCGAGATCCTGGTCGAGCGCGGCGAGGAGTTCGCGCTGCTCATGTCGCGGGAGAACGGCAAGGCGCTGCCCGACGCCCGCGCCGAGCTCACCTACGCCGCCGAGTTCTTCCGCTGGTTCGCCGAGGAGGCCGTGCGCATCGACGGCGACTACCGCGTCGCCCCCGCCGGCGGCACCCGCACCGTGGTCACCCACCAGCCGGTCGGCGTCTGCCTGCTCGTGACGCCGTGGAACTTCCCCGCCGCCATGCTCACCCGCAAGCTCGGCCCGGCCATCGCCGCCGGCTGCACCAGCGTGGTCAAGCCCGCCGAGGACACCCCGCTCACCGCGCTGCTGCTCGCCCAGGTGCTCACCGAGGCCGGGGTGCCCGACGGCGTGGTCAACGTCATCCCGACGATGAACGCGAAGGACGTCGTCGCCACCGCGATGGACGACGACCGCGTGCGCAAGATCAGCTTCACCGGGTCGACCGAGGTCGGGAAGATCCTGCTCCGGCAGGCCGCCGACAAGGTGATGGTCAGCTCGATGGAGCTCGGCGGCAACGCGCCGTTCGTGGTGTGCGACGACGCCGACCTCGACGCGGCCGTCGACGGCGCGATGCTGGCCAAGATGCGCAACGGCGGCGAGGCCTGCACCGCGGCCAACCGCTTCTACGTGCAATCGGGCGTCGCGTCGGCCTTCGCCGAGAAGCTGGCGGCCCGCATGGGCGCGATGACCGTGGGCCGCGGCTCGGACGACGGCGTCACCCTCGGCCCGCTGGTCAACGAGGAGACCGTGGCCAAGGTCGACCGCATCGTCACCGACACCGTGGGCGCCGGCGCGCGGGTGGTCACCGGGGGCACCCGCCCCGAGGGCGCGGGCTTCTTCTACCCGCCCACCGTGCTGGTCGACGTCCCCACCGACGCCGCGGCCATGACCGAGGAGACCTTCGGCCCGGTCGCCCCGATCGCCACCTTCGACACCGACGAGCAGGTGCTGACCCTGGCCAACGCCACCCCCTACGGCCTGGTCGCCTACGTCTACACCGGCGACCTGGCCCGCGGCCTGCGGCTGGCCGAGGCGCTGGAGACCGGCATGGTCGGCATCAACCGCGGCGTGGTCAGCGACCCGGCGGCCCCCTTCGGCGGCGTCAAGCAGTCGGGCCTGGGCCGCGAGGGCGGGCACGAGGGCATCGGCGAGTACCTGACGACGAAGTACGTCAGCTTCCCGCTCTGACGCCCGCGGTGCCCGACCTTGACGACAGCGTCCGCCAGGTCGCGGTGCACGTGCTGCGGCACGGGCCGGCGCCGCGCGGCGCCGTCGCCCGTGCCCTGGGGCTGTCGGCCGGCAGCCTGACCCGGCTGGGCAAGCCCCTGCTGGACGCCGGGGTGCTGGTCGAGACCACCCCGGTGACCGACCCGGCGACCCGGCGGCCCACCCGCCCGCTGGACGTCGTCCTCGACCCGCACCGGTTCGTCGGCGTCTCGGTCACCGGCACCGGCGCCTGGGCGGTGGCCACCGACCTGCGGGCCCAGGTGCGCCGCCGGGCCCACCGGCCGCTGACCGGGACGGCACCGGCACAGGTCGCCGCCGCGGTCGCCGGGCTGGTCGAGGAGCTGGGCGGCCCGCCGACCGGGGTGGGCGTCGCACTCGCCGGGGTGGCCGACGGCGCGGGCCGGGTGCTGCAGGCCGATGCCCTGGACTGGCGGCCCGGGGTCGACCTGGCCGCGCTGGTGGCCGCGCACACCGGTGGGCCCGTGGTCGTCGACGACGACGTCGCCTGCCTGGCCGCCACCGAGCACTGGTTCGGGCTGGGCCGCGAGCAGCCGGCGTTCGCGCTGCTCACGCTGGACACCCGGGTGGGCTACGGCCTGGTCGTGGGCGACGCCGTCGTCCGCACGGCCGGGCCGCAGCTGGTCGGGCACCTGCCGATCGAGCCCGGGGGGCCGCGCTGCCCGCAGGGCCACCGCGGGTGCGCCGGTGCCCTGGTGACGGTGCCGGCGCTGCTGGCCGCCGCGCACGTGGCCTACGGGCGGCCGGTCACCTGGCGCGACCTGCTGGTCGACGCCGTCGACCGGGTGGACCGCGCCCGGCGGGTGGTCGACGACGCCGCCGCCCACCTGGGCCGGCTGGTCGCGCTGGTCTCCGGCACCACCGGCGTCGTCCAGGTGGTGGTCGACGGGGAGGGCGCGGACCTGGCCGTGGTGGGCTACGAGAGCCTGCAGGCCGCGGTCGACGAGCACCGCGACCCGCGCTCGCCCGCCGTGGAGTTCACCGTGCGGGACCCCGACCCGTACGCGTGGGCCCGGGGTGCGGCCGGCGCGGCCGTGGTGGAGTTCGCCTCGGGCCCCCGCTGGCTCGCGGGGCCTGAGGCGGCCCACTAGTCCGTGATGCGCTGGCCGGTCTCGGGGTTGAACACGTGCAGCTCGTCGGGCACGACCTGCAGGTGCACGGTCTCGCCCTTCATGGGCACCTGACGCCCGGGGATCCGCACGGTGACCAGGCGGTCGCGGCCGGCCTCGGTCTGCGCGCCGGGGAAGTTGCCGTAGGCGAAGGCGTCCGAGCCCAGCTCCTCGACGACCGTGACCTCGAAGGGGATGCCGTCCTCGGCGGAGGTGAGCGAGGTGGCCTCGGGGCGGAACCCGATGGTGGCCGACGTCTGGCCCTGCGCCGACAGCGCGGCGAGCGCGGAGCGGCGCAGCGGGACGGGCCGCCCGCCCACGGTGGCGCCGTCGCCGGTGAGCTGCACGTCGACGAGGTTCATGGCCGGGGACCCGATGAAGCCGGCGACGAAGACGTTGTCGGGCTTGTCGTAGAGGTTGCGCGGGGTGTCGACCTGCTGGAGGAAGCCGTCCTTGAGCACCGCCACGCGGTCGCCCATGGTCATGGCCTCGACCTGGTCGTGGGTGACGTAGACGGTGGTGGTGCCCAGCCGGCGCTGCAGCGCGGCGATCTCGGTGCGGGTCTGCACGCGCAGCTTGGCGTCGAGGTTCGAGAGCGGCTCGTCCATGAGGAAGGCCTGCGGGTTGCGCACGATGGCCCGCCCCATGGCCACGCGCTGGCGCTGACCGCCCGAGAGCGCCTTGGGCTTGCGGTCGAGGTACTCGGTGAGGTCGAGGACCTTCGCGGCCTCCTCCACCCGGGTGCGGATGTCGGACTTGCCCATGCCGGCGATCTTGAGCGCGAAGCCCATGTTGTCCGCGACGGTCATGTGCGGGTACAGCGCGTAGTTCTGGAACACCATCGCGATGTCGCGGTCCTTCGGCGCCACGTGGGTGACGTCGCGGTCGCCGATGCGGATGCTGCCGTCGGTGACGTCCTCGAGGCCGGCCAGCATGCGCAGCGAGGTCGACTTGCCGCAGCCCGAGGGGCCCACGAGCACGAGGAACTCGCCGTCGGCGATCTCGAGGTCCAGGGCGTTGACCGAGGGCTTGTCGGCGCCGGGGTACTGCAGGGTGGCCTGGTCGTAGGTGATCGACGCCATGGCGGGAGGTCCTCTCGGGGCGGGGGCGTGTGACCGGGGGCACGCCCGCAGCCGGGCAGACCATAGGCACACACCAGCCCGCCCCGGGGCCCTCGTGCGAGCGGAGGTTCCGCGACGGAACTCTCGGCTACCGGGCCCCGGGAAGACGTCGGCCCCCGCACTCGCGAGGAGCGCGGGGGCCGACGGCTGTCTCAACCTGACGTGCACCCGAAGGGATTCGAACCCCTAACCTTCTGATCCGTAGTCAGATGCTCTATCCGTTGAGCTACGGGTGCGTGGTGTTCAGTTGTGTGGCGCGGAGGCTCCGGGATTTGAACCCGGGATGGGCCAAAACCCAAACCGCATTAGCAGTGCGGCGCCATAGACCGGACTAGGCGAAGCCTCCCGGGCCCCCAGGTCTCCCCGGAAGCACCGAGGAGGAACGATACCAGCGCCCCTCCCCGGCGCCACGAGGGGGTGTCACGCCAGCGCCGGCACCCGCCGTCCGGGCAGGAGGGTGACGACGACGGCCAGCGCCGCCGCGGCCGTGGCCAGCACCAATGCGCCCCCGACGCCGTAGGAGGTCTCCACCAGGGCACCGCCGATCGCCGCGCCGACGGCCGAGGCGCCGAAGGCGATGGTCGACAGCCAGGTGAAGGCCTCGGTGGTGGCGTCGGCCGGGGCGATCGACCCGACCAGCGAGCTCTGCACGGTCAGCGTGGGTGCGATGGCCGTGCCGCCGAGGAAGAGCAGGGCGCCCAGCAGCAGCGGGCTCGACACGGCGGCGAGGGGCAGCATGCCGATCGTCGTCCCCAGCAGGCCCCAGCGGTAGAGCCGCGGCAGCGACGTCGACAGCACCCGGGCGCCGAACCACAGCCCCCCGGCGACCGACCCGAGCGACCACACGCCGAGCAGGACGCCGGAGAGCCCCGGCGAGCCGGCGGCGTCGGCGAACGCCGGGACGGCGACCTCGATCGCGCCGAACCCGAGCATCAGCGCGGTGCCGCTGACCAGCACGCGCGGCATGCCGGGCACCGTGACGGTGGCGAACAGGCTCTTCTGGACGGCGACCACCGGCCGCCAGGCGCGCATGGCCCCGGAGAACGCGATGCCCAGCGTGCCGACGACGGTGAACACCCCGGCGAGCGCGATGGCCGCGACCGGGCTGGCCAGCAGGGTCAGCGTGGCCACCGTGGTGGGGCCGGCGACGAAGACCAGCTCGGTGGTGGTGGCGTCGAGGGCGAAGGCGGTCGGGCGCACGCGCTCGTCGACCCGCGACCACAGGGCGCGCACGGTGCCGCTGACCAGCGGGGTGGAGAGCCCGGCCGCGGCCGAGGCGGCCAGGATCACCGCGGTGCTCGTGGAGGTCAACACCGCGGCGGCCAGCACGGCCAGCAGCAGCGGGTAGGTGATCGACTGGGTGAGGAGCACCAGGCGGGGCCCGCGACGGTCGGCCAGCCGCCCGAGCACCGGGGCCATCACGGCCATCGCGATGCCGTAGGTGGCCGAGGCCAGTCCGGCGACCGCGTAGGAACCGGTCTGCTGCTGCACCATCAGGAGCAGCGCGAGGGGGACCATGGCGGACGGCAACCGGCCGGCGAAACCGGCGACGAGCAGCACCGGCGCGGAGGGAAGCCGCCACACGGTGAGGTACTGACGCATGACTGAGCTCGCTTCGAACGGTCTGGAGGGGAATCGTAGGGAGTCAACTCCGGTTGAGTCCCTACGCATTCCTGACGCTACGAGATCGAGCGTAGGGAGTCAAAGCACCATGACCGCCTACACCCAGTCAGGGATGTGAGATGGACTACGACGGCTACGGCTCCGACGCCCTCGAGCTCGCGGTGGACCTCGCCAACGCCGACCGCGCCGACGAGGCGTGGGCGTCGACCTTCTGCGCCGCGCACCACGAGTGGTTCACCGACGGCACCGTGCTCGAGCTCTCGCGCCGGGAGTCGAAGGCCGCCGCGACCACCGGGGACCTGGTGCGGGAGGTGGCGGTGGCGTCGTCGGAGACCGAGGTGGTCGAGCGGCTCAACGCGCTGCTGGCGGTGGCCAGCCCCAAGCCCTACGCCACCGACCACGACGGCTCGCTGCACCTGCACTACGCCGCACCCGGGGCCGGGGCGCTCGAGCAGCTGACCACCACGGTGGCCATGGGGCTGTCGCAGGTGGTCGTGCAGCACGGGTGGCAGCGCCTGGGCGTCTGCGCGGCCGAGGGCTGCGGCAACGTCTACCTGGACACCTCGCGCAACGGCAGCCGCCGCTACTGCTCCAACACCTGCTCGAGCCGCTCGACGGTGGCCGCCTACCGCGCCCGCCAGAAGGGCTGAGCCGCCCCACCCGCTGAGGCAAGGAAGCCCCTCCCCCACGGATGCGGTCGATCCGTGGGGGGAGGGCTCCCATGCCCGCCTCTGCGTGCGGGCGGCGGGGACGACTAGGCGAAGGCGGCGCGGCGGGCGGCCATGCGGCGGCGGACGGTGGTGCGGCGGGCGCTCACCGCGGCAGTCCCGGCCACGCCGAACCCGAGGACGACGACCGCACCGAGGGCGTAGACCGCCGCGGCGTCCGGCAGCTGCTCCGCCGCCGACGCCGGGTCCAGGCGGGCGGCGCGGGCGGTCAGGGTGTCGACGACGTCGGTCACCGGCCCGGCAGCGGCGGCGACGGCGACCTGCGCGGTGGCGGCGCGGTCCACCGACACCCCGGCGGCGGCGACCACCTGCTGGGCGTAGGCGGTCTGGTCGGCGACGCCGGCCGCGGTCTGCGGCAGGGCGCGCACCTGGTCGAGCAGGTCGGCGGCGCGCGCCTGGGCCTGCTGCGCGGCGGTGAGCGAGGCGGCCACGGCGGCGTCCTGGTCGGCGAGCAGACCGGCGACGGTCCGGGCCTCGGCGAGCGCGGCGTCCAGGACGTCCTCGGGGGCGTCCAGGGCGACGGCGCCGGCACGCTGGGCCCGCACCAGGTAACCCTGCACCAGCAGGGCCCCGGCCTCGGCCTCGGCGGCTGACTGCGCCCCGCCGCGGGCGCCGGTGGCGGCCTCGGCGGCGAGGGCGGCGGCGGTGCCGGCCTGGGCGGACCCGCCGGTGGTCGGCTGCTCGGGGACCTCGACCGGCGCGACCGGCGCCACCGCGACCTGCGGTGTCCTGCGGGTCGGCGCGGCCACGGGGGCGGAGTCGACGACGGGGGCCGCGACCGGGGCGGGCGCGGCGACCGGGGCCGGCGGCTCGGCGACCACGGGAGGGGCGACGGGCTCGGGGGTGGGCACCGGCTCGGGCTCGGGCACCGGGCTGGGGACCACCGGGGTGCTCGGCGGCGCGGTCGACGGGTCGGCGGGCGCCGAGGTGGAGGGCCCCGCGCTCGGCGTGGCCGCGACCGGGTCGGCCGACGCGGGACCGGCGGCGACGACGGCGCCGAGGAGCACGCCGGCCACCGAGGTGGCGAGGAGGGGCAGCAGGGCGGGGCGGGTGCGCACGGGAGGATCCCTCGATCAGGTGGGGGTCTGGTACTGCTGGCATCGACCGGTCCCGGTCGGCACCTCACCCCCCGGGGTGCGATCTCACCCCTCCGGGGTGGGCCGTCTACCGTCCGCGGACGTGGCCTCGAAGCGATCCCTCCCCCGCCGCCTCGACGCCCGGCTGCAGGCCCGGATCGGCCGGCTGCCGGCCAGCCCGGTGGACGGCGTGCTGCGGCGACTGAGCCAGGCGGCCGACCACGGCAAGCTGTGGATGGGGGTCGCGGCGGTGCTCGGCACGAAGCGGGGTGCACCGCGCCGGGCGGCGGTGCGCGGGGCCGGGTCGCTGCTGGTCTCCAGCGCGCTGGTCAACGTCGTCCTCAAGCCCGCGTTCGGCCGGGTCCGGCCCGAGCCGGGCGGGGTCTCCACCGACCGCATGCTCGACCGGGCGCCGCACACGCTGTCCTTCCCCAGCGGTCACTCGGCGTCGGCGGCCGCGTTCGCCACCGGGGTGGCGATGGAGAGCCCGCTGCTGGGTGGGCTGGTGGCCCCGGTGGCGCTCGGGGTCGGGTACTCGCGGGTGCACGTCGGGGTGCACTACCCCGGCGACGTGCTGGCGGGCATGGCCGTGGGCGGGGCGGTCGCGGCGGCGTCGCAGCACTGGTGGCCGCGCCGGCCGACCACGCCTGCCGAGGTGCGGCCCACCGAGCGGGCCCCGGCGCTCCCCCGCGGCGAGGGCCTGGTGGTGGCGGTCAACCCGCGCTCCGGCGACGCCGACTACGACCCCTCGGCCGACATCGGCGAGCTGCTGCCGGGGGCAGTGGTGGTGGACATCGACGCCGAGCACTCGGTCACCGACGTCCTCCAGCGGGCCGTGCGCGACGGCGCCCGGGCGCTGGGCGTGGCCGGCGGCGACGGGTCGGTCGCCGCGGCCGCGGCGGTGGCGCTGGAGCACGGCCTGCCGCTGGCGGTCCTGCCGGCGGGCACGCTCAACCACTTCGCTCGGGACGTCGGCGTGGCCACCCCGGTCGAGGCGGCCCGGGCGGTCGAGGCCGGCGACGGCGTGCTGGTCGACGTCGCGGCGGTCAACGGCACCCCGTTCCTCAACACCGCGAGCATCGGGGCCTACCCCGAGATGGTGCGCCGCCGCGATGCGCTGTCGGGCCGGCTGGGCAAGTGGCTGGCGCTCACCGTGGCGGCCGGGCAGGTGCTGCGCACCGGCCGGCCCGTGCGGCTCGAGGTCGACGGCCGGCGCATCGACGCCTGGATCCTCTTCGTCGGCAACGGCGTCTACACCCCGCGCGGGCTGTCCCCGGCCTGGCGACCGTCACTGGAGGACGGCCTGCTCGACGTGCAGTACCTGCGCGCCGACCTCCGGTTCGGCCGCACCCGGGCCGTGCTGGCGACCCTGCTGGGGGCCAGCGAGCGCAGCCGCTCCTACCGGCAGTTCCAGGTGCAGAAGCTGACGGTGCGCTCGCTGTCGGGCCCGCAGGCGGTGGCCTTCGACGGCGAGACCGGCGACCCGGCCACCGAGTTCGTCTTCACCAAGCGCCAGCGGCTGGTGGTCTACCGCTCGGAGCGGTGACGCGCGGGCCGCTCGGGCAGCCGGCGCACAAGGACGGCGAGCAGCGCCAGGGCGGCCAGGGCCTCGCCCAGCTCCTCGACGGTCGTCGCCGCGGCCATCGCGAACGGGTGCGGGTCCAGAGCCACCACGACCGCGGTCACCCGGTCCAGGCCCAGCGCGGCCAGGGCGTAGACCGCCAGCGCCAGCACGACGTCCCGCGAGCCGGGCACCCGCCAGGCGCGGCCGAGCGCGGCCAGCACGGGCAGGCCGAGCACGCTGGCCACGACGCCGCCGACGAGGGTGGGGCCGGCGCCGTCCGTGCGCTCCAGCACCGAGTGGGCGCTCAGCAGCTTGGCGCCCACCAGCCCGACCCCGGCCAGCGCGATCGCCGTCCACCACAGCGCGCGCCGTCCCGCGGTGCGGGTCACCGCCAGCACGGCGACGACCGTCGAGGCGATGAAGAGGGAGGTGGTGAACAGCCGCGGCAGCCCGCCGACGGCGTCGAGGTCGAGCAGCCACAGGTGGCCGGCCAGCGGGCAGGCGCCCGCCGTGCACCGCCACCGGACGACGAAGCCGACCCCGAAGAGCCCCACCGCCAGGCCGAGCAGCGCCCAGAGCCAGGTGTCGTCCCGCACCCGGCCACTGGTCATCGCCCGAGTGTGGACGCCTGGTGCGACGATCCGCTGCCGGCCTTCCCCGGGCGGCGGGCAGCCGGGGTCACTACGGTCGCGACGAGGGTTCGCCGTCCGTCCGAACGGGCACCGGACCCGCCGACTGCCGTCGAGGGAAGAGGTCTCCCATGCTGGTCCGCAGGATCGCCCGTCCACTGCTCGCCGCCTCGTTCGTCTACGGGGGGATCGACACGCTGCGCAACCCCGGCAGCCGGGTGCCCGGGGCGAAGCCGATCGTCGAGCAGATCACCAAGGCCGCCGACGAGCAGCTCCCGGTGCAGGTGCCCCGCGACGTCGAGCAGTGGGTCAAGATCGACGCCGGTGTGAAGGTCGGCGCCGGTGTGCTGTTCGCGCTGGGCCGCTTCCCGCGGCTGTCGGCGCTCGCGCTGGCCGGGTCGATCGTGCCCACCACGCTGGCCGGGCACCGCTTCTGGGAGGACAGCGACCCCGAGCAGAAGTTCAGCAACCAGGCGCACTTCCTGAAGAACGCCGGGTTGCTGGGCGGGCTGCTCATCGCCGCCGTCGACACCGAGGGCAAGCCGTCGGCCGGCTGGCGGGTGCGCCGCGCGTCGGACAAGGCCGTCGCCCAGGCCGAGGCCAAGTTCGAGAAGGCCCAGAAGAAGGCCGAGAAGGCGCAGAAGAAGGCCTCCCGCGGCCGCACCCAGCGCAAGCTGAAGAAGCAGGCGAAGAAGGTCGGCAAGGAGATCGGGCTCTCGTGACCCCCGCGGACGCGCTCCGGAGGATCGCGTTCCTCCTGGAGCGCGCCCGCGAACCCACCTACCGGGTGTCGGCCTTCCGCACCGCGGCGCACGTCGTCGACGGGTTGTCCGACGCCGAGCTCGACCGGCGCATCCGCACGCGCACGCTGACCGACCTCAAGGGCATCGGGGCGAAGACCGCCGCCGTCGTGGTGCAGGCGCACGCCGGCGAGGAACCCGAGTACCTGGCCGGCCTCAAGGCCCAGCACCCGCCGACGACGCTCGAGGGCGCGGCCGGGGAGCTGCGCCAGGCGCTGCGCGGGGACCTGCACACGCACTCCGAGTGGAGCGACGGCGGCAGCCCGATCCGCGAGATGGCGCTGGCCGCGATCGGCATCGGGCACGAGTACCTGGCGCTGACCGACCACTCCCCCCGGCTGACCGTCGCCAACGGGCTGAGCGCCGAACGGCTGGCCCGCCAGCTCGACGTCGTGGCCGAGCTGAACGAGGAGCTCGCCCCGTTCCGGATCCTCACCGGCATCGAGTGCGACATCAACGCCGACGGCACCCTCGACCAGACCGACGAGCTGCTGGCCCGGGTCGACGTCGTGGTGGCCAGCGTGCACTCCGAGCTGCGCGCCCCGGCGTCCCAGATGACCCCGCGCATGCTGGCAGCGGTGGCGAACCCGCACACCGACGTCCTGGGGCACTGCACCGGGCGGCTGCTGGTCGAGCGCACCCAGAAGGGCGGGAAGTCGCAGAAGCCGCGGCCCGAGAGCGAGTTCGACGCCGAGGCCGTGTTCCGCGCCTGCGTCGAGCACGGCACCGCCGTCGAGATCAACTCCCGGCCCGAGCGGCTGGACCCGCCGTCCCGGCTGCTGCAGCTGGCCGCCGACCTCGGGTGCGAGTTCGCGATCGACACCGACGCGCACGCGCCGGGTCAGCTCGACTGGCAGGGCGCCGGTTGCGAGCGGGCCGCCGCGGCGGGCATCACGGCGGAGCGGGTGATCAACACGCGGACAGCAGGCGAGCTGCTGGCCCGCTAGGCGCGGCGGGAGACCTCGCGGGCCTGGGCGGCGACGACCACCAGCAATCCGGCGGCGGAGAGGCCCTCGGCGGTCTCCTCGACCCAGCTGGACAGGTCGCCGGCCAGGGTCGACACCCCGGCCAGCAGCACCGACACCGCCCCGAGACCGACCGAGGCCGACGCGTAGAGCGCCAGCCAGGTCACCACTGCCACCCGGGTGCCTCGCCGGACCCAGCGGCCGCTGAGCACGGCCACGGCGAGCCCGGCCAGGCTGACCGCCAAGAACACCAGCTGGGCGCCGGGCAGCCGCGCCTCGAGCACCGAGTGCAGGGAGGTGGCCTTCGCGGCCGCGAGGGTGCCGGTGCCCAGCGCGAGGGTCGCCCACCAGAGGCCGGCCCCCTGCCGGCCGGCGCGCAGCACCGCCCACCCGCAGCACAGGGCGACGACGGTCAGCACGGACGTGACGAGCAGGCGGGGCACCGACCCGAGGGCGTCGAGGTCGAACCGGTCGGTCCACGGCGCGCAGGCGGTTGCGCGGCAGGCCACCCGGGTCGCCAGGCCGACGGACTCGGCCAGCACGACGCACCCGGCGAGCGCTGCGGTGGTCGCCACCGGGCGGCGCAGCGGCAGCGCCAGGGCGGCATGCACCAGCCCCGGCAGCGGCTCGGGGTGGGCCGTGCCGGTCAGCGGGCGGGCGACGTCCTGGGTGGTGCGCACCTCAGGGTGCTCGACCGGCCGGCACCGCCGCCGGAGGGCTCGGTGGTCCCGGGTCCCCCGGGCGGGTGAGCGCGGTCAGCCGGCGCGGCGGCCCAACGCCCGGTAGGACCAGCCGGCCGCCACCCAGGTGTCCCGGTCCAGCGCCTGCCGCCCGTCGAGCACGGCCTTGCGGGCCACCACCTGGCCGAAGGCGACCGGGTCGAGCTCGCGGAACTGCTTCCACTCGGTGAGCACCAGGACGGCGTCGGCCCGGTGCGCAGCTTCCTCGGCGGTCTCCACGACCTCCAGCTGCGGCCAGGACCGGCGGATGTTCTCGTTCGCCGCGGGGTCGGTGACCCGCACGGTGGCGCCCTGCAGCTGCAGCTGGGCGGCCACGTTCAGCGCCGGGGAGTCGCGGATGTCGTCGGAGTCGGGCTTGAACGCCGCTCCCAGCACCGCGATGCGCTTGCCCAGCAGTGACCCGTCGCAGACCTCGCGGGCCAGCTCGACCATGCGGATGCGGCGACGCATGTTGATGTTGTCGACCTCGCGCAGGAAGGTGAGCGCCTGGTCGGCGCCCAGCTCCCCCGCCCGCGCCATGAACGCCCGGATGTCCTTGGGCAGGCACCCACCACCGAAGCCGAGCCCGGCGTTGAGGAACTTGCGGCCGATGCGGTCGTCGTAGCCGATCGCGTCGGCCAGCTGCTTGACGTCGGCGCCGGTGGCCTCGCACAGCTCGGCCATCGCGTTGATGAAGGAGATCTTGGTGGCCAGGAACGAGTTGGCCGCGGTCTTCACCATCTCGGCGGTGGCGTAGTCGGTGACCACCTGCGGGGTCCCGTCGGCGACGATCGTGGCGTACACCTCGTCCAGCAGCGCCCGCGCGGTGTCGCCGTCGGTGCCGGCCGGCAGGCCGTAGACCAACCGGTCCGGGTGGAGGGTGTCCTGCACGGCGAAGCCCTCCCGCAGGAACTCGGGGTTCCACGCCAGCAACGCCCCGGGCACCTTGCCGGTCACCAGCTCGGCCAGCCGCGCCGCGGTGCCCACCGGCACCGTCGACTTGCCGACCACCAGCTCACCCGGGGCCAGCACGTCTGTCAACGACTCGGTCGCGGACTCCACGTAGCGCAGGTCGGCGGCGTACTCCCCGCGCTTCTGCGGGGTCCCCACGCACACGAAGTGGACCTGCGAGCCAGCCGCATCGGCCATGTCGGAGGAGAACCGCAGCCGCCCCGAGGCCAACGAGTCCTTCAGCAGCGTCTCGAACCCCGGCTCGTGGAAGGGCGCCGTGCCCGAGGCCAACAGCTCGGCCTTGGGGACGTCGACCTCGATGCCCACCACGTCGTGGCCCAGCTGCGCCATCGAGGCCGCGTGCACCGCGCCCAGGTAGCCGCAGCCGATCACCGAGATGTCCATGATGTCCCCACCGTCGACGAGCGCGTCGGCACCGATCCTGTCAGGCTCCCTGCGCTCGTCGGTCGGGCACGGGGCCGCCGACGTCGTCCGCGCGACGGAGCCCGCGTGCGGCCGGGAAGACCAGGCGCGGCGCACAGCCCACCAGGACGGCGACGAGCACACCGAGCGCGGCGAGCGCCTCGGCGCTCTCCTCGACGAGGACGAAGGTGGCGGTCAGCGCGCTGCCGTGCCCCCACGCCCCCTCGGCCAGCGCCGACGGGACGGTCAGTCCGCCGGCGGCGAACCCGTAGGCGGCCAGCCAGCGCAGCACCCGGCGCCGGTCGCGGCGCTCGTCGCGGCTCAACCGGAACAGACCGGCGAGGACGACGGCTCCCACCGCCGCCGAGCCGAGGACCGTGCGGAGCGGGTGGGCGTACCCGTCGACCGCCTCCAGCACCGCACGGTGCACGGTGCTGCCGACCTTCACCAGGGCGGCGAGGGTGCACAGCAGCGCGACGGCGGTCCACCACGACCGGCGCCGGGGCAGCCGGGCGGCACCGGTCGCCGCCGCGACGGCCGCCAGCACGAACACCGTCGCGATGAGCATCCGCGGCAAGGAGAACGGCAGCTCCATCGACAGCGGGTGGCTGATGGCGCGTGGGGCTCCCAGCACGCGGAGGCCGTAGCCGAGCAGCTCGGCACCGACCAGCAGCAGCGCGGCGGCCCGGGCCCACGGGGGCACGGGGACCCGCCAGCGGGGTCCGCCCGCCGTGGGCAGCGGGGGGTGCAGCTGGGTCCCGGTCACCCGGTCTGCCTACCGGTCAGGGACGCCCCGTGCACGCAGGCTCACCGTGCGTGCACCCGTGTGGGTGACCGGTCCGTCCCGGCCGCCTCAGGAGGTCAACGCGCGGGCGACCCGGCCGACCGGCTCGGGGGCGTCGATGGCGTCGAGGGCCCGCCGCAGGATCGTGCTCGAGGTGTGCATCGTGTACGGGAAGTAGTGCACCCGGACGCCGAGGGCGCCGAAGTCGGTCTCGAGCCGGTCACCCTTCTCGGTGCCCCGCCAGTCGTCGCCCTTGAAGATGACGTCGAACCCGCCGACCTGCCGCCAGGTCTCGACCTTGTCCGGGACGACCTCGGCGTGCACCTGGTCGACGAAGCGCAGAGCAGCCACGATCTCCATGCGCTCGGCCAGCGGGATGACCGGCAGCCGGCCCTTGGTCTGCTCCAGCACCTCGTCGGCGACGACCCCGGCGATGAGGTGGTCGCAGTGCTGGGCCGCGTGCCGCAGCACGTTGAGGTGGCCGATGTGGAACAGGTCGTAGGCGCCGGGCGCGTACCCGATGACGGGCAAGGGATCCTCCAGAGCTTCAGGTGGAGCACGGACAGCGTAGGCGACGGCGACCACTCTGCGTAGCGTCCGGCACGGGGGCACGGCCACTCACCCGGAAGAGTTGGCTGCTCAACGCAGGGTGACGGTGGCCAGACGACCACCGAGAGTGAGCCGCAGTCTGGCACCATCGACTCCGGTACGGGGAGCCCTCTCCCCCGATCGGGTGGCCGACCCCGCCTCGGAACAGCCGCGGAGCGGTTGCCCGCCGTAGGTTCCTGCACTGGACGTGGCCGCTGGGTCACGGGGAGTCGATCGTCACGGAGGCCCGGGGTGGAGCTGCGCGAGTACGTCGCGGTGGTGGGACGGCGTTGGCGGTGGCTGGCGGTGTGCCTGCTGGCCTGCTTGCTGGTCGCGTTGTCCGCCGCGCTGCTGACGCCCAGGACCTGGACCGCGCAGACCGAGGTCTTCGTGTCCAGCACCACCGAGAACGTCAGCCCCTCGTTCCTGCAGCAGCGGGTGAAGAGCTACCCCGACGTCGCCAGCAGTGCTGAGGTCCTTGACCCGGTCCGCGACACCCTCGGCCTGGACATGTCCCTGGCACAGCTGCGCGCCGCGGTCGACGCGGAGAACCCGGTCGACACCTCGCAGATCAACATCTCGGTCACCGTGGACGACCCGCGGCAGGCCGCCGACATCGCCGATGCGGTCGCCGAGGAGTTCAGCTCCGCCGTCGAGCGTCTGGAGACCACCGGGTCGGGGAGCAGCCCGGTCACCCTGACCGTCACCAACCCGGCCACCGTCCCCACCTCGCCGACCAGTCCGCAGGTCTCCCTGCTCGTCGCGCTCGGCCTGGTGTGCGGGTTGGGCACCGGCATCGCCGCCGCGGTCGTCCGCGACCGGTGGGACACCCGGGTGTGGACGCCGGACGACGTCCGGTCCGCCTGGGGCGCCACCGTGCCCGACGTGCTCTCCACCCGCGGCCGGCGCGAGCCCGGCGACCGCGCCGCGCAGGTCCTCGCCCGCCGGGTGGAGCGCCGGGCGCAGGACGGCCCGGTGCGGGTGCTCATCGTGGCGCCCAACGACCGGGCCACCCCGGCGGTGGCCGACCTGACCGCCGACCTCACCGACGTGCTGACCCGCCGCGGCCTGCTCGTGGAGAGCACGGACCAGCCGGCGACCCCCGCCGCCTCGACGCCCGACGCCGAGGGCCCTGCGAGCGCTGCACCCCGTGACGCCGCAGGCGACGACGAGCAGGGCGACGCCGCGCCGGCGTCCGGTCGACGTCCCGACGTCGTCTTCAGCACCGTCGCCCCGGACGCCGCGCTGACGACCTGGCGGGCGGAGGTGAGCGGCAGCGACGGCGTGGTCGTCGTGTGCCCACCGGGGTCTGCGGACCGGGTCGACGTCTTCGAGCTCGGTCAGCTGCTGGACGGCGTCGAGGCCGTCACCGTCGGCGTGGTGTTCACCGCACCGGGGCACAGGGGTGGTCCCGACCACACCTCCGGGTCCGTGGCCCCCGCGACGACCCCGGCGTCCCCGCCGGCCCCGGCCCGGCAGGCCGCCACCCGCCGCCCGTCCGCCGACGACACCGGCTGGGCCCGGCTCACCTCGCCGACGACGTCCCCGACGTCCCCGACGCCCGCCGGTCCCACGACGTCCGAGCCCACCGCCGAGGACCGCCCGGGTGCGGTGCCGGCCAGGCCGGGTCGCCCCCACGGCGACCGACCGACCGTCACCCCGGTCCGCAGCAACCGGGTGGCCGGCTCCTCCCGCCGGGTGCCGGCGCTGTCCCGGAACAACCGGAGCCAGGTCACCGTCCGCATCCCGCCCGCGCAGGACCGGTGAGCGACACCGCGCCGCTGCTGGCCCGACCCCGGGCGGCCGCGCTGCTGCCCGTCCTGCTCGTGGTGGTCGGCAGCGTGGCGTGGCGTCGCGGTGACGTGTTCTCCGGGGGTGTCGACCCGGTGGTGGCCACGAAGGCGCTGGTCAGCGTGGCTGCGCTGGCCCTGGCGTTCCGGCTCGACCAGCGCTCCACCGCCGGGCGCCGGGTCGGCACCGGTGGCATGTGGGTGCTGGCCGTCGTCCTCGTCGCCTCCGTGCTCGGCGCCCTCGGCCACGGCACGCTGGTGCCGTCGGCGGTGGTCGCGGTCCGGGTGGCCATCCTCGCGGTCACCGTCCGCCTGCTGGTCCGCGCCCTGGGACCGGCCGTCGTGCTGACGGCGGTCGTGTGGTCCTGCGGCATCGTCGGCGGAGTGGCGGCGGTGTCCGGCGTGCCGTCGGTGCTGGCCGGCGGGCGACTGTTCGGCGGCATCCCGCCGTTGAACCCCAACGAGATCGCGCTGCTGGCCGGGGTCGTCGTCATCGGCGCCGCCTGGCCCACCGTCCTCGGCCGGGGCACGGGCCTGCAGGCCGCCGTCGCAGTGACCGCGCTCGGCGTGCTCTGGCTCACCGGCTCGCGCACCTCGCTGGCCGTCCTGCTGCTCGCCGTGGCCATCGCCGCGACCCGGCTGAGGCGCCCACAGGTCGGCCTGGTGGTCGGGCTCGGCCTCGCGGTCGCCGCCGGTGCCCTGCTGCTGGCCTCGACCGACGCGGTCAGCTCGTTCGCCGACCGCACGGACGCCTCGGGCAACAGCACCCTGGACTCACGCCTCATCGCCTGGGGCGCCGCGCTGGACTTCGCCTCCTCGGCCTGGCAGTGGGCCTTCGGCGCCGGTCTCTCGGTCAAGCTCATCCCGGTCGCCGGGCAGTGGTGGAACGAGCAGTTGCTGGACAGCAGCTGGGTCTCGGTCGTCGTCCAGGCCGGCCTCGTCGGCGCGCTGGTCGCGCTCTGCTGGGTGGTCTCCTCCGCCCGCGGGCTGCGCCGGCTGCCGCCGGTCCAGTGGCCGGTCGCCGCCGGGCTGCTGTTCTTCGTCGTGCTGCGCAGCGTGCTCGAGAGCGGGCTGTTCGACGCGACCCCCGCGCTGCTCGTGCTGCTGGTGGTGTCCCTCGCCGGCGAGCGCGGCACCCACGAACGACCCCCTCCGCAGCTGGGCCGCACCCTCGCGCCCGGCGCCCTCGACCGTGGACCGGTGCACCTCCGTGGCTGATCACGCCCCCCGGGTGCTCGTCGCCCACCCGTCCTCCGACGTCTACGGCTCCGACCTGCAGCTGGTCGAGAGCGTCCACGGCCTGGTGGCCCAGGGCTGGGCCGTCACCGTCACCGTCCCCGCCGACGGCCCGCTGACCGGGCCACTGCGCGGCGCAGGTGCCGACGTCGTCCAGCTACCCGTGCCCGTGCTGCGCAAGGCGCTGCTGCGGCCCCGCGGCCTGCTCACCCTGGGGCGGGACACCCTGCGCTGGCTGCCCCCGGCGTGGCGGCTGCTGCGCCGGGAGCGGCCCGACGTCGTCTACGTCAACACCGTCACCGTGCCCTCGTGGCTGGCGCTGGCCGCGGTGCTGCGCGTGCCGGCCCTGGTGCACGTCCACGAGGCGGAGTCCGACCTGCCCCGCTGGCAGCGCTTCGTGCTCAACGCCCCGCTGCTGTTGGCCCGGCGGGTGGTGGTCAACAGCCACGCCGCCCGGGACACCGTGCTCGACGCCGTCCGCGGCCTCGCCGCGCGCACCCGCGTGGTGCACAACGGCATCGCCGGCCCGCCCACCGAGCCCGTGCCGGCCACCGGCACCGACGGGCCCGCGACCCTGGTGCTGGTCGGGCGGCTGGCCCCCCGCAAGGGCAGCGACGTCGCCGTCGAGGCCACCGCACTGCTGCGCGGGCGCGGCCTGGACGTCCGGCTGGAGCTGCACGGCAGCGTCTTCCCCGGCTACGAGTGGTTCGAGGACCAGCTGCGCGAGCGGGCATCCCGGCCCGACCTCGCCGGGCACGTCGAGCTCGCCGGGTACACCTCCCCCACCTGGCCGGTCCTGGCTCGCGCCGACGTCGTGCTCGTGCCCTCGCGCGCCGAGCCGTTCGGCAACGTCGCGGTCGAGGGCCAGCTGGCACTGCGCCCGGTGGTGGCCAGCGCGGTGCAGGGCCTGCGCGAGATCGTGCTCGACGGGGAGACCGGCCGGTCGGTGCCCCCGGACGACCCGGCCGCCCTGGCCGACGCGGTGCAGCATCTGCTCTCCGACCGCCCCGCCGCCGCAGCGCTGGCCGCGGCCGGCCGGGCCCGGGCGGTCGAGCGGTTCAGCACGGACCGCTACCGGCGGGCCGTCGTCGAGCAGGTGGCCGAGCTGGCCCGCTGAGCCTCAGGCCCGGCTGCGCGGCACCAGCACCCGCCACCGGACGGCGGCCGCCGCGGCGACCGGGCCGAGCGCGAGCACGGCCGGCGCCCAGTCGGCCGCCCCCGGGCGGAGCACCACCAGGACGAGCACACCGACCAGCGCCGCCATCTCGACGGCTCGCCAGCCCAGCACTGCCCGCTGCGCGCCATGCACCGACGCGAGGCCCGCGTAGGGCAGCAGCAGCGCCCCGGTGACCGCGTAGCCGCCCCAACCGGCGACCGCGACCGCAGGCACGGCGTAGTCCCCGGCCGACAGCAGCGGGCCCAGCCAGGGCAGCAGCGCCACGACCACGACCACGACCAGGGCCACTCCGGCCGCGGCGGCCACCGCCGCCCGGTCGGCCCGGCGCAGCAGCTCGGCGGCGGGACGGTGCCGGGCGCCGGCGAACCAGGGCAGCAGGAACGAACCCAGGCCCGCGACGAGCACCAGGGTGGGCGAGGTGAGCACCCGGGCCGCCTCGACCGGGCCGTAGGCGGCGGCACCGGCAGCGCCGATGACGACCAGGCGGAGCAGGGTGAGGGTGGCCGGGCGCACGGTCTGCCCGGCGGCGCGCCAGACCCCGAACGCCAGCACGGTGCCGACGGCGGCCCCGCGCCACGGGCCCGCCGGCCGCTCCCCCCGGGGCACCAGGACGAGCGCGACCGCGCAGGAGACCAGTTGACCGACGGCGAGGGCGACGAACAGGTCGGTGACGTCGAGCGACCGCTCGGACCGCAGCACGACCAGCACTCCGAGCGCGGCCACCGCGCCGGACAGGTCGACGGCGGGCAACCGCCAGTACCGACCGGTGGCCTGCAGCAGCCGGCGGAGCAGGTCCTCCAGCACGAAGGCCAGGGTCGCGACACCGATCCAGACCCCGGCCCACACCGATCCCCAGCCGGTGAGGACGACGAACAGGCCGCCGGCGAGCGCGGTCCCGGCGGCGGTGCCGAGCGCCAGCCTGTGCAACGCTGCGCGGACGCCGGGGTCGTGCCTGTCGAGCACGGTGAGGGAGTCGCCGACCAGCCCGCTGGTGACCGCGGTGGCCAGCACGACCGCGCCGTAGACGACGGAGAAGGCGGCCAGACCGGCCGCGCCGAGCTCGCGCGCTGCGGCGACCTGCAGGACGAGCCCGGCCAGCGCGAGGGTGCCCTGGCCGACCAGTGCGCCGACCAGCCGGCCGCGACCGGCGCGCGCAGCGGGCACCGGGACGGCGGCCGGCGTAGCAGGGGTGGTCACGGTGCCCACCCCAGCACGCCGGTGCCCGCGGGGGGCACCGGCGCGCCCGGGTGCGCGCAGGTCACGCGCCGGCGGTGACCGTCAGCGGGCCGAAGCGGACGACGGTCCCGGCGGTCGAGGACCCGGTGAGGTAGGCCGCCAGGCCCACGCCGCCCGGGGCCTGCAGGGCCCCGGTGTCGTCGGTGCGGCTCAGCGACGGCGCCTCGGGCCGGGTGGTGCCCGCCACCCAGACCGTGCCTGTCACCGTCGTGGTGCCCGAGCCGGCGGCCGCGACGTCCACGGCGAGGGCCTGGCCGGGCACGTAGCCGGTCACCACCACGACCTCGCCGCCCACGAGGGCCTCGGTGGCCGTCCCCGCCAGCCTCGTGACCGCGGCGCGCACGGTTCCGTCGGTGAGGAAACGCAGCCGCACCCGGTACTCCAGGTTGGCCCCCACCCGGCGTGGGGTGACGTACACCGAGGTGCCGCCACCGGTGGGCGCGGAGGTCAGCGTGACCGTGGTGGAGACGTCGGCCGACGCCGCGGACACCTCACCCAGGTGGGCCGCGGTCAGGTTGCCCGGCGCGGTGAGACCGAAGGCCGCTGTGCCGCCGTCCACCGACAGCCGGGATGCACCGTTGGCCGTCGTCCAGGCACCGCCGGTGTCCGCCGTGCCCAGGCCACCGGTCGTCGTCCGGGCGAAGGCGTCGGTGGCCAGGACCCAGACCGCGGGCCGGGTGACCACGACGTCCTGCGCGGTGGTGCCGACGGCACCGCGGTCGTCGGTCACGGTCAACGTGACCCGGTAGGTGCCGGGGGTGGCGTAGTCGTGGCTGACCTGCGCGCCGGCACTGCTGCTGCCGTCGCCGAGGTCCCAGCTCCAGGAGACGACCCGGCCGTCGGTGTCGGCGGAGGCGCCGGCGTCGAGGGCCGCCGAGAGGTCCGTGGTGGTCGAGGTGAACGCGGCCGTCGGGGCCCGGTTGGGCAGCGCGGTGCGGCGGTGGGCCGCGATGGTGTCGGCGGTGAGCTGCGTCGGGTAGACCGCGACCGCGTCCACCGAGCCCACCAGGTCGGTGCGGCCGGCGCCGGGCCAGGAGGTGAGCGGACCGCCGCCGACCTGCCAGTACCCGTTGTAGCTGCTGGCCGAGGTGACCGCGGCGTTCGCCGCGACCTGGGTGCCGTCGACCCACAGGGTCATGCCGCCGGCGCCGAGGGTCGCCACCACGTGGTGCCAGGCGCCGTCGTTCAAGCCGGCCGGGCTGGTCACCGTGCGGCGGGAGCCCGAGGTGACGCCGAAGGTGACCCGGCCCGACCCGTCGAGGTAGACGTGCCGGTCGTAGGTGGTGTTCGACCCGCTCGCGGAACTGCCGAAGCCGGCGAGGCGACCACCGGTGGTGGAGGTGGTGGAGAACCAGAGTTCGAGGGAGAAGGTCGAGGGGCTGCGCACCGCGCCCGCCGAGCTCGCGACCATGCGGGAGGAGGACGTGCCGTCGAGCCGGAAGGAGCCCGAGGCGTCGTCGGCGACCGCGCCGGTGACCTGGGGGCGGACCGCCGCGGGCACGCTCAGCGGCGCGCGGCCGGTGGCGTCGGGGCTCGTCCCGCCGGTGACCGTGCCCAGCGGCCAGGCCGAGATCGCGCCGTCGGCGACCACGCGCTCGGTGTACAGCGAGGGCAGCGGCTCGGCGCTGACCGTCCCCGAGGTGGCCGGGCTGGTCACCGAGTTGCCGGTCGTGTCGACCGCGCGCACCACGTAGGAGTGCGTGGAGAGCGGCGCCTGCCGGCGGTCGACCAGGGTGACCGTCTGCGGCTTGAAGAACAGTGAGTCCACCGACTGGCTGGCCACCGGTGTGGCGCCGCCGTCGCGGTAGAGCTCGTAGGTGAGGAACCGGTCGTCGCGGTCGGACGTGGTGGTCAGCGCGACCGACAGGGCGCCGGCGCCGGTGGCGGTGACGGTGGGCGCGGCCAGGCTGCCCGCGGCCGGGCCGACCTTGTTCGGCGCCAGGGGCCGGACGGCGAACCGCACCAGGCCCTGCTGGCCGGTGCCGTTCACCCGCGGGAACTCCCCGCCGTAGACGACGTACTGCGAGGTGCCGGTGACGCTCCACCCGGCCTGGCCCTGACCGGTGACCGTGCCGGGGGTCAGCTGCGGGTACCAGTCCATGACCGCCGGCGCCGGGGCGCCGCGGAAGGCGGTGTTGCCCCAGGTGCCGTTGCCGACCGTGCCCGCCACCGCCTGCGACAGCGCGGTGCCGAACCGGCTGACCCGCGGGGTGACCTCCGGGAACCCACCGATGTTGCTGCACACGTGGGCGTGGCTGGCCAGGTAGACCGCGCCGCCCATCGGGAAGGTGGAGTAGGTGTCCCCGCGGCAGTCGGCGTCCCAGACCAGGGTGCCGCCGTCGGCCCGCACGGCGATCGCGCCCTCGGCGTTGCCGGGGCCGGAGAAGTCGTAGGCCGAGAGCCACACGGTGGTGCCGTCGGTGGTGAGGCTGGTGACGCCGCTGTCGTCGCCCTGGTTGGTGATCCGCTGCCCGATCGCGAAGGGCCGGACGATGCCGGTGGCGGCGTCGACCGCACCGACGCCGCTGGTCGCGGTGCCGTTGATCGACCCGAACCGGCCGCCGACGACGACCTGGCCGGCGGTGAGCGCCAGGGAACTGACCGCGGCGCTGGCTGCAGTGCTGCCGTCGCGGTTGCGCCCCACGCCCGTGGACGGCGCCCAGGGCAGCAGCTGACCGGCGGTGGAGAAGGCGGCCAGCCGGAGGCGCGGGGCGCTGCCGACGGCGTTGAAGTCGCCGCCGACGTAGACCGTGTCGGCGGCGACCGCGATGGCCCGCACGGAGGCGGTGACGGCGGGGGCGAACCCGGGGACCAGAGCGCCGGTGGCCGGGTCGAGGGCGGCGATGCGGCGGCGGGTCTCGCCGTTGACCGAGGTGAAGTCGCCGCCGACGTAGATGCGGGAGCCGTCGGGCGAGGCGGTGATGGTGAGCGCTTGGGCGTTGAGGGTCGGCGCCCAGCCCGGCACCAGGACGCCGGTGCGGATGTCGTAGGCCAGCAGGTTGCCCCGCGGGGTGAGGTTCGTGCCGGCGGCCGCACCCGCCGGGCGGGCGTTGGCGAACCGACCGGCGACGTAGACGGTGTCCCCGACGACGACCTGCGACCACACGACGCCGTCCACCTGCACGGTGGGCAGGGCGTCGGCGGAGACCGTGGTGGCCGGGGCGGTCGAGCCGCCCGCAGTGGTGGGGCCCTCGGCCCGGGCGGGTGCGCCGGCCACGGTGGCGGCGACGAGGCCGGCCAGGGCCGCGACCAGGAACCGGGCCGGACGACCGAGGGTCTCGGCAGTGCGCATCAGGGATCCCACCGTCCACGAGGAGTGCGAGGCCGGGTGCGGCCCGAGGAGGAGCGTGCCCCCCGGCGGTCACCGTCGGTAGTACTCGTCCGGGGGATGGATCACGTCCGGGTGAGTCCTGCACGGATGCACCCGGTGCCCGGTCACCCGTGGTGACGGGGCCGGACGGCGGACGGGCCGCACCACCGGGTGGCGGTGCGGCCCGTCCGTCCTGCTGTCCTGCTCAGGTCACGGCACGTCGGTGACGGTCAGGGCACCGAAGCGGGCCACGGTGCCGCTGGTCGCCGACCCGGACAGGTAGGCCGTGAGGCCCACCGAGCCGGCCGCCTGCAGCGAGGCGGTGGTGTCGGTCCGACTGATCATCGGTGCGGTCGGGGCGGCGTCGCCGTCGGCCCAGACCGACCCGCTGATGGTCGTCGTGCCCGTCCCGGTGACCCGGAGGGACACCTGGAGGACCTGGCCGGCGGTGTACCGACCCGGCAGCGTCACTTCGCTGCCCAGCACGGTCTCCGAGGCCGAGCCCGCCAACCGGGTGACCGCGAGGCCGACGGCGCCGTTGGCCTGGTAGCGCAGCCGCAGGCGGTACTCCTGGTTCAGCCCGACCCGGCGGCCGGCGACGTAGACCGTCGTCCCGCCGCCGGTGACGGCGCCGGACAGGGAGACCGAGGTCCGCACGTCCACCGCGGTGGAGGACACGCCCTGCAGGTAGGCGCCGGTCTGGTTGGTCGGGCTGGTCATCGCCAGCTGGGCCGTGCCCGGCGTCACCGAGAGGCGGGCCGCACCGTAGGTGGCGACCCACGTCCCGCCGAGGTCGGCGTTGCCGAGGCCCCCGTTCACCGTGCGACCGAAGGCGTCCGACGCCCGCACGGTCGGCGAGGCCGGGGCCACGGTGACCTCGCGGGTGGTGGAGCCGGTGGCCCCGCCGTCGTCGGTCACCGTGAGCGTCACGGTGTAGGTGCCCGGCGTCGCGTAGGTGTGCGACGCCTGCGACCCGGTCGCCGTGCCGCCGTCGCCGAAGGACCACGCCCAGGAGGCGACGGTGCCGTCGGGGTCGGAGGACGACCGGCCGTCGACGGCCACCGTCAGGGCACTTCCCGAGACGGTGACGCCGGCCGACGGTGCCCGGTTCGGCGGGTCGGTGGCGGTCACGTCGCGGGTGGCCGTCGCCGTCGCACCCTTGTCGTCGGTCACGGTGAGGGTCACCGTGTAGGTGCCCGCCGTGGCGTAGGCGTGCGTCGCCGTCGCCCCGGTGGCGGTGGCCCCGTCGCCGAAGTTCCACGCCCAGGAGACGACCCGGCCGTCGGTGTCGGTGGAGCTGGAGCCGTCCACGCTGACCGTTCGGTCGCTCGTCGTGGCCGTGAGGCCCGCGGTCGGCGCGACGTTCGCCGGCGGGGCCGGGGCCACGGTGACGTCCGTCGTCGTGGTGCCGGTCGCGCCGTCGTCGTCGGTGACGGTCAGCCGCACGGTGTAGGTGCCCCCGGCGGTGTAGGTGTGCGAGGTCTGCGCACCCGTGCCGGTGGAGCCGTCCCCGAACTCCCAGGCGTACACCGCGACGGTGCCGTCGGCGTCCGAGGAGCCGCGGCCGTCGAGGGTCACGACCAGGTCGGCCGCGGTGGGCTGACCGATCACCGCGGTGGGCGCCTGGTTCGGCGTCACCACGGTCACCGACTGCGTCGTCGACGCGGTCGCGCCGTCGTCGTCGGCCACCGTCAGCCGCACCGGGTAGGTCCCCGGGGAGGCGTAGGTGTGCGTGGCGGTCCGCCCGACCTGCGTGGTGCCGTCGCCGAACTCCCACGTCCAGGACGCCACGGTGCCGTCGCTGTCGGTGGAGCCGGTGCCGTCCACGGCCAGCCCGAGCCCCGTCGCGGTCGCCGTGAAGGCGGCCGTGGGGGCGCGGTTCGGCGGCGGGGCCGTCGTGGTGACCGTCTGGGTCGACGTGGAGGTCTGGCCCTTCGAGTCGGTGACGGTCAGCGTGACCTCGTGGTCGCCGGCGGTCTCGTAGCGGTGGCTGACCGGGGTGCCGGTCGAGGTGCTGCCGTCGCCGAAGTCCCACGAGTAGCCCGCGATGGGGCCCTCGACGTCCGAGGACGTCGAGCCGTCGAAGGTGACCTCCATGCCGTCGGCGGTCGCGGTGAACCGGGACACCGGGGTGGCGTCCGGGCCGAGACCGGAGGCGCGGAAGTGCGCCGCGACCTCGGTGGCCGGGAGGGCCCGGTCGTAGACCGCGGCCTCGTCGATGGTCGCCGCGACGTAGGGGTCGCCGGACCAGCTGTTGTCGCCGCCGACCCGCCAGTAGCCGGCGTAGTCCTGCGCACCGGTGTTCGGGTTGGTGCCGACCAGGTTGCCGTCGACGTAGAGCGCCATCCCGTCGGGGCCCATGGTCGCGGTGACCTGGTGCCACTTGCCGTCGTTGTAGGCGGCCGGGCTGGTGATCGTGTTCGTCTGGCCGGTCCACGTGCCGAAGGTCAGCTGACCCGAGGGCTCGAGGTAGACGTGGCGGTCGTAGCCGCCGCTGCCCCCGGATTGGTTGGTGCCGAAACCGATCAGCTTCCCACCGCGCGTGGTGGTCGTCTGGAACCACAGCTCGGTCGAGAAGACGAGCGGGTTGTTGACCTGCGTGCGGGAGTACAGCCCGTCGTCGACGCCGTCGAAGGTCACCGCGGTGTTGGCCGTGGTGCCCACCAGCGGCGGGCCGGCGACGGCGAGGGTCGGGCCGCCGGTGTAGGTGCCCCGGCCGCCGCCCGGTGCCGCGGCGGCAGCCGTGGTGGAGCCGGTCGCGTCGTCCATCCGCCAGAACAGCCGCGGGACGGAGTCGTAGACGGCGGCGCCGTAGGCGTCGGCCGGCTTGGACGGAGTCGGGGAGGCCTGGCCCGCGGCGGTCCAGTGCGCCGAGACCTGGGCCGGGGTCAGCACCTTGTCGAAGACGGAGAACTCGTCGACGAGGCCGTCGAGGGACTGGGTGTTGGCCCCGCCCCACATGTTGTCGCTGCCCACCCGCCAGTAGCCGTCGTAGGCGTCGACCGAGCTGCCCGGGCCGGAACCCACCAGCTGGCCGTCGACGTAGAGCGCCATGCCGCCCGCGCCGAAGGTGGCCACGACCTGGTGCCAGTCGCCGTCGTTGTAGGCGCGCGGGGTGTCGATGACCTGCTCACCGGGGCCCCAGACGCCGAAGCGCAGGCGGCCGTCGCTGAACATGTAGACGAACCGGTCGTAGTTGTTGCTCCACTGGTCCTGCGTGCTGCCGAACCCGACGATCCGGCCGCCCTGGGTGGAGGTGGTGCTGAACCACGACTCGACGGAGAACGTGGTCGGGTTCTCCGACCGGTTGTTCGCCACGACGTAGCCGAACCGGTTGTCCAGGTCGGCGGCGGTGCCGCCGGTGACGCCGACCAGCGGCACGCCGGCCTGGCCGCGGACGACGTCGCCGCGGTAGGAGCCGCTGTTGCCGTTGCCGGACAGGTCGGCGGCGCTGTCCTGGCCGCCGGACTCGCCGAGCCGCCAGAACAGGCTGGGCTCGTCGGCGACGACCGCAGCACCGTAGGCGTCGGACGGAGCCGGCGCCGTGGTCAGCGTGCGACCGGTGGCGGTGTAGTGGTCACGGACCTGCGCGGTGGTCAGCGCGGTCGGGTAGACGGCGGCCTGGGCCAGCTGGCCGCTGAACTCCAGCCGGTCGGCCCAGCCACGGCCGGTGCCCAGCTGCCAGAAGCCGCGGTAGTCCTGCCCCACGGTGACGCGACGGTCGGTGCCGACCTTGACGCCGTCCACGTAGAGGGTCTGGCCCTCCGGGGACATCTCGGCGACGACGTGGTGCCACTGGCCGTCGTTGACCGCCTGGGTCGTCCGGATGGTCTCGGCGCGGCCGGTCCAGATGCCGAACACCAGGTGGCCGCTGCCGTCGAGGTAGATGTGGCGGTCGTAGTTGTCGTTCTCACCGGTCGCGCGGTCACCGAAACCGGCGAGGCGACCCGACGGCGAGGTGGTGCTGAACCACAGCTCGAGGCTGAACGTGTTCGGCGCCTGCTGTGCCGCGCCGGACCCGCCCATGGTGCCGCGCGCCGCGCCGGTGCCGTCGCCGGTCAGCGACGTGGTCGTGGTCGGCGAGCCGTCGGACTGGGTCAACCCACCGGCGGTGACGACGTCGTTGAGCCCGACGTAGTCGTAGCTGGTGGTGCCGTTGACCGACTCCAGCGGCCAGTAGCCGGTGGCGCCGTCGGCGAGCACGCGCTGCGAGTAGGCCGGCAGGGTCGCCGAGGAGGCCCGCACCGTGGCGCTGCCGCGGGTGACGCTGTTGCCGTCGGGGTCGACGACGGTCACGCGGTAGGTGTAGCTGGTGCCGGCGGTGACGTTGCGGTCGACGAAGCCCAGCGTGGGCCGGTTCCACCAGACCGAGGCGGCGGTGGTCTCGAAGACCGGGGTGCTCGGCTTGTCGGAACGGAAGACCCGGTAGGTCAGGTTCGCGTTGTCGTTGTCGTACGCGGAGGTCCAGGTGACGCGCACCGAGCCCGCGGCCACCGAGAGGGCGGTCGGGGTGATACCGGCGTCGGAGACCGGGCCGACCTTCTTCGGGGCGACGTTCGGCATCGCGTAGCGCACCAGGCCCTGCTGGCCGGTGCCGCCGGCCCGGGTGAACTCACCGCCGTAGAGCAGGTAGTCACCGCTGGCGGTGATGTCCCAGCCGGCCTGGTAGGCGCCGGTGATCGAGCCGACGTTCACGTCGGGGAACCAGTGCAGCTCCTGGGGTGCCGGACGGCCGCCCCAGCCGTTGTACCGGTTGGTGCCCTGCGGGGTCAGCGACACCGCGGTCGCGTACTTGCTGACCCGCGGGTCCTGCTCCGGGAAGCCGCTGATGAAGTCGCAGTTGTGCGGGTGCCCGGCCATGTACAGCGCCCCGTTGAACGGGACGCTGGAGTAGGTGTCACCCAGGCAGCTGTTGACCCACTGCAGCGTGCCGCCGGTCGCGGTGGCCGCGAACGAGCCCTCGAGGTTGCCCGGGCCGTAGTAGTCGTAGCCGGTGCCGTAGACGGTCGATCCGGCGGCGTCGGTGGACAGGCTGTAGATGGCCGAGTTGACGCCCTGGTTCGTGATCAGGGTGCCCATCTCGAACGGGTTGGTCGCGCCGGTGGTCGCGTCGAGGGCGCCCACGCCGGAGGCCGCCTGGCCGTTGAGCGTGTAGAAGTGGCCCGAGACCACGACCTGGCTGCCGCCGTTGGTGATGACCAGCGACTTCACCTCGTTGGAGGTCTGCGAGTTGCGGGTGTTGCCACCCAGCTCGGGGGGCAGCCGGTTGCCCGAGGTCGGGCCGACGCCGGGCACGGGGGCCCAGCCCAGCAGCGCGCCTGCGGGGGTGACGGCGGCGAGCCGCGTACGGCTGACCCCGCCGACCGCGCTGACGGTGCCACCGAGGTAGACCGCGGAGTCGGTGACGCCGAGGGCCTTGACGACGCCGGACACGCTCGGCGCGAACGAGGTCAGCGAACCGCTGGCGACGTCGAAGGCCGCGATGCGGTTGCGGGTCACCGAGCCCACCCGGGTGAACTCGCCCCCGACGTAGAGCGTCCGCTTGTCGGGGCTCACGGCCAGGCTGTACGCCTGCGCGTTGAGGTTCGGGTTGAACGAGGAGACCAGGACCCCGGTCCTCAGGTTGTAGGCCAGCAGGTTGTTCCGCGACACCTCGTTCGTGCCGGCGGCCGCCCCGGCCGGGCGTGCGGTGCTGAACCGACCGGCCACGTAGACGGTGTCACCGACGACGGCCTGGTCCCAGACGACACCGTTGACCTGGGTCGTGGGCAGGGAGTCGGCAGTGACGGTCTGCGGAGGGGTGTAGCCGGCGGCATCGGCCACCGGTGCCGTGTCGGCACGGGCCGGCGTCGGCGCGCCGGCGAGGACGCCGATGGACAGGGCCGCGGCCAGCAGGCCGGCGGCGGCAGCGCGGAACGCGCCGGGGAGTGCAGTCGTGCCCATGGGTCTCTCGATCTCGCTGGCCGGCAAGCCCCCAGGCGTCCGGCATCGGATGTCACTCTGCGTGGTGTTTGAACTCGGCACCAGAGGGAAAACGACCTCGTTCGGATGAATTCCCTCGTGTCGGATCGGTAGTGCGTACGTCTCGTCGCCGTGCGTGACTGCGGCGATGACCCAGATACCGCTGGTACCGGGTTCTCGCAGGTGGGCGGGGCGTGTCCGGAGGCCGGCCGGTCAGGACACCGAGCCCCGCCACACCAGGTACGGCGCACCGGCCTGGTAACCGACTTGGATGGTCACGTCGCCGCGGTCCGTCTCCGGCACGTAGAAGACGTAACTGCCGGTGACCGACCCACCTGGGTCGACGGTCCCGCGCAACGGGCTCGCCTGGGGGTCGTCGAGGAGGGTGGCCGGGGTGAGGGCCGCGCCGGTGTACGCCTCCGCGGCCACGGCGTCGAACGAGACCGGGGCGTCGGTGCCGTTGACCAGCTCGACGGTGACCAGGATCGACGGGCCGTCGACGTTCCCGACGCCCTCCCCGTCACCCTGCACGGCCTCGATCGAGACCAGTCGACCGGTGACGCCGTCCCCCACGGCGGCCTCGTCGGACAACCCCACGGCGGGCGCGGTCGGTGGCAGGTCGGTCGCGTCGGCCGTCGGTCCGGTCGGCGCCGGCGTGGGCGGGTTCGTCGGCGCGGGCTCCGAGCCGACGGGGTCCCCGGGAACCGTGGTGGCGGGGGCCGCGGCATCGTCCTGCCCGTCGCCGCCCCGGGTGGACAGGAACAGGGCGACGGCGACCAGGACGACGACCACCGCCCCGACCACGACCAGGAGCCGACGAGAGGGCCGGCGGGTGGTGGAGGTGGGCGAGCTCATGACGCGGTCCCGTCCCGACGGCCGAGGGCCGCCATCTCGTTGCGCCAGCGCGGCAGCGCCAGCAGCAGGTAGGCGGTGGTGCCCAGGGCCAGGAGGCCGTAGGCGGTGAGGAAGAGCGGTGTGGCGCCCAGCAGGACGAAGACCAGGCACAGCACGCCGTAGTCGGTGGGTGCCACGAGCAACGAGCGCAGCACGCTGGCCCGCTCGCCGGGGACGGCGCGGGCCGCACGGGTACGGGCGCCGTGCTGGGCGCGCAGTGCCTCGTTGAGCAGCGTCAGCGAGAAGTGGGTGACGGCGACGACGGCGAAGCCGAGCGGCACGAGCAGCCAACCCACGGCCAGCTCGCCGGTGCGGTACAGCCCGACCAGCACGCACAGGTGGACGGCGACGACCTTGGTCGAGTCGACCGCGTGGTCCAGCCACTCCCCCGCCGGCGAGCCGCCACCGCGCAACCGGGCCAGCTGTCCGTCAGCGGAGTCCAGCGCGTACCCGAGGACCAGCAGCGCGGTGACCAGCGCGCCGGTCAGCCAGGTGTGCGGGGCGAGCGCGACCACGGCCAGGCCGGTGAAGGTGCACACCGCGCTCAGGCCGGTGACGGCGTCGGGCGTGAGCCCGCGGTGGAAGGCCAGCGCTGCCAGCACCCGGCCGACGGGACGGTTCACGAACCGCGAGTAGGCCGGCGCACCCTTGGCGCCCTTCTGCGCACCGGCCAACCGGCGCACCGTGGCCCCGACGGTCTCCCCGGGCTCGGGGCGGCGGGCGGGGCTCAGCGCGGCGCTCACGCGACCGACCGCAGAGAGGCGGGGCCGTCACCGTCGGGGTGTCGGGTGCCGGTGGCGACGGGCCCCGAGGGACCGGCCCTGCGCCCTGCCGGACGACGGCGCGGGAACTGGCGGGTCGCCAGCCGGTGCGCGAGGTCGGCGTAGCGGGCGGCGACGTCGTCCCAGTCGTAGGCGCCGGCGCGCTCGCGCGCCTGCGCCCCGCGCTTGCGGGCGTTGGCCGGGTCGTCCTCGGCACGGGCCAGCAGGGCCGGCAGGTCAGCCGGCGCGGCGAAGAACCGGCCCGCGACACCGAGGACCTCGCGGTTGAAGGAGACGTCGTGCGCGAGCACGGTCGCGCCGGCGCCCAGTGCGCGCAGCAGCGACGGGTTGGTGCCGCCCACGGAGTGCCCGTGCAGGTAGGTGGTGGCGTGTGCGTACAGGACGTCGAGCAGGTCCTGGTCCCAGACGCCGCCGAGGAACCGGACGCGGCCGTCGGCCAGGCCGTGCACCCGAGCGGTGTACTCGTCGGAGTAGGGGGCCGAACCGACCACGACCAGTGGCTGGTCGGCGTCGCTGGCCACGTAGCCCTCGACGATCTCGGCGACGTGGTTCTCGGGTTCGAAGCGCGCGACGACCAGGTGGTAGCCGCGGGCTGCGAGGCCGAGCTCGGCGAGGCGGTCGGCGGGCGGGTCGATGACCGGGGCACCGTAGGTGATCAGGTCGGTGGTGGCCCCGAACTGCTCGGTGTAGTAGTCGGCGATGCCCTGGGCGTCGGCGATGAGCGCGTCGGACCAGCGGACGGCGAGCGCCTCGGCCGTGCGGTAGTACCGCTGGCCGGCCCCGCTCCACTTGGTGCGCTTCCACTCCAGTCCGTCGACGTGCGTGGCCACCGGGATGCGGGCGACGCGCAGTGCCGGCAGCAGCGGGGCGTTGGCCGCGTTGAACACGAACGCGGCGTCGGTGCGGTGGGTGACCAGGTGACCGACCGAGAGCGCGGTGTGCGACAAGGTCTCCAGGGCCCGCTTGCGCGCAGCCGGTAGGTGCACCAGCCGCATCCCGAGGTGGGTGGCCGGGCGGTCGTCGGCGGAGCCGGGCGTGGTGCGGCAGTACACGACGACGTCGTGGCCGGAGTCGGCGAGCCGACGGCCCACCTCCTCGACGGCCGTCTCGAATCCGCCGTACGCGGCCGGGACACCTCTGGTGCCCACCAGTGCGATGCGCACGGTCGCCTCCATCTCGTTCTCGTTGCGGGAGTGCTGAGTCTCGGACCCATCGACCCGGCTGCGACCGCTCTGGAGGCGAGGGTCACCCGCCCGGGTGGTACGCCCTCCCCCGCGGGCGCCGTCGGCGGACCGACCCACCCCGTCGGGTCAGTAGGCCCCCGACGACGTCAGCACGGCCCGCCCGGTCCGCCACAGGATCGACGCGTCCATCGCCAGTGACCAGTTCTCCACGTAGCGCAGGTCGAGCCGCACGGACTCCTCCCACGACAGGTCGCTCCGCCCGGAGATCTGCCACAGACCGGTCAGGCCGGGCTTGACGAGCAGCCGCCGGGTCGCCGACCCGTCGTAGCGGGCCACCTCGACGGGCAACGGCGGGCGGGGACCGACCAGGGACATCGAGCCGCCGAGCACGTTGAACAGCTGCGGCAGCTCGTCCAGCGACAACCGGCGCAACCAGCGGCCGGTACGGGTGATCCGGGGGTCGCGCCGGATCTTGAACAGCACCCCGTCGAACTCGTTGGCCGCGTGCAGGCCGGCCAGCTGACCCTCGGCGTCCGCGACCATGCTGCGGAACTTGATCATCGAGAACGTCCGGCCGTCCTTGCCGACCCTCTCCTGCCGGAAGAGGACCGGACCCGGGGAGTCCAGCCGGACGGCGACCGCGACGGCGACCAGCACCGGAGCGAGCACCACGACGGCCGCCAGCGCCAGACCACGGTCCACGGCGGTCTTGACCACCCGCCGCCACCCCTCGAACCTCGGCTGCTCCACCGCCAGCAGGGGCAGGCCGTCGTAGGGGCGGATGTGCAGCCGGGGTCCGGCCACCTCGATCAGCCCGGGGGCCACCAGCAGCTCGATGCCGCTGCCCTCGAGGTCCCAGGACAGCCGACGCAGGTACTCCGCGGCGGTCTCGCTGGCGCTGGTGACGGCGACGGTCTCCGCCTCGAGCTCGGCGGCCAGGGCGCGGACGCCGTCCAGCCCGGCCACCGGCAGACCGGTGACCCCCTCGACGTGCCGCCGGTCGGCATCGGTGACGCAGGCGCCCACGACCACCAGCCCGGACGCCGGATCGGCCGCGAGCCGCTCGGTCAGGCCCAGCACGGCACGGCCGCGGCCGACCACCAGCACCCGCTTCGAGCAGCGGCCTGCCCGGCGCAGCGAGCGCAGCCGCCAGCGGGCCACGTAGCGCACGACGAGGGATGCCAGCACGAGCGTGGGCATGACGACCACCACGAGCGCCCGGGACAGGGCCAGCTCGAGGGCGTAGGAGGTGAACCCCATGACGGCCAGGACGCCGATGCCCCCCCGCAGGACCCGGGACAGCTCCTCACGGCCCAGCGCGGCGACGCGGGCCGCGTACCCCCCGGCGAGCGCCACGACGACGGGCCACATCAGCGGGAGCGCCAGGCAGACCCAGAAGAGGGTGTCGCGCGGCGAGCTCCACGTGCGCGACGACGCGATCAGCCCGGCGGCAGCCCCGAGCACGGCGTCGGCAGCGACCAACGCGCCCACGTAGCCGCGGATCCAGGAACCCTGCCGGACGGGGACGGAGCCGGGCGCGGACTCCGGGACGGCGGCGGGAGCACTCGCACGAGGCGCACGGAGGCTGCGTTGAGTCACCGCCACGCTGCTCACGTGGTCCGGCACCATGGCCTCCCCTCGCCGCACGTACACCCGCGCCCCCTCACTCGATGTAGTCGTCCGCTCGCGCCGTTGACCGTTCCCGGTGCTCTGGCCGGGAGGGTCGGCTGCGTTCCCCGGCATACAGTGACGGTGGGTGACCGAACAGGCAAGAGGTTCACGCGCGGTCCACCTGTTCGTGTCATCCGACGCCCGGACGAGCAGACGGTGACGCGGAGATGAACGACTACTCGGTGTAGTCGTTCGACCATCGACGGGTGAGTGCCTGGACGATCGACCTTCGTGACCCCACTGGGTGACGAGGTCGCCCGCCCACCGCGGGGCAGGGACGAACCGCCCTACCCTCAGCACGACCACCAGACAGGGGACCGAACAGTGCGCGACGACGACCCGGCGGACAGCTCCGCGGACGACCCGCAGGGTGCCCCCTCGGACGGGCCGGGTGACGACCGCCGGCAGGAGGTCGCGGACGAGGCGACCAGCGAAGCCGGCATCCCCGCGCGTCGGCGTCGGCGAGCCCTGCGCACGGCGCTGGTGTCCCTCGGCGTCATCGGCCTCGTGCTCGCCCTGCTGGTCGGCGGCGGCGCCTGGTTCCTGGCCGACCGCTACGGCGGCAACGTCGACCGGGTGCAGGACGTCTTCGCCGGACTCGACGAGGGCGACCGCCCCGCCCCGGCCAGTCCGGCGACGTCCACGTCCGCAGACCCCGTGACGTTCCTGCTGGTCGGCTCCGACACCCGCGCCGACGTGGTCGACGGGCAACTGCCCGATGCGCGCTCCGACGCGATCATGATCGCCCGGCTGTCGGGTGACCGGCGGCACGTGCAGTTCGTCTCGATCCCCCGCGACTCCTGGGTCGACGTCCCCGGGCACGGCAAGGACAAGATCAACGCCGCTTACTCCTACGGTGGCCCGAGCCTGCTGATCCAGACGGTGGAGAACCTGACCGGGGTGCGGATCGACCACTTCGCCGCCATCAGCTTCGACCAGCTGATCTCGATGACCGACCAGCTCGGCGGGGTCGACGTCCAGGTGGCCGAGACCACCACCAACGGGCCGTACACGTTCACCGCCGGGCTCAACCACCTCGACGGCGACATGGCCCGCTGGTACGTCGGTCAGCGCTACGACCTCCCCGGCGGGGACTTCGACCGGGTGAAGCGGCAGCAGAACTACCTGCGCTCCATGTTCGGCAAGCTCTTCGCCGCTGGCACCTTCGACAGCGTGGGGCAGGTCGACTCGGTGCTGCGGATCATCACCAGCTCCATCGCGGTCGACGACACCCTCAGCACGCCGGACCTGCTCTCGATGGCCTGGTCGGCCCGCGACGTCACGCCTGCCGACGTCGACTTCTTCACCGCACCGGTCCTGGGCACCGGCCGCGAGGGCGCAGCCAGCGTGGTCTACCTGGACTCCGTCACCGGGGCCCGCATGTGGGGCTACCTGGACACGGACTCGCTGGGGCAGAACGCCGACGAGTTCGCCGACCAGGCGCTGCCGACCACTCCTCGCTGAGCCGCCGGACCAGACCGCGCTCGGCTGCACGGACCGCGACGACGACCCACCCTGGACGACGGCACCGGCTGCGCGGTGTCAGATCGCCCGTCGACGGGCCCTGGTCGGGACCGTGCGGCTCATCAGCGCAGCGGTGGTCCCGGACGTCGCGACGCGCCCGTGCGCAGGGAACGCGGGAACGGCGGCAGCCAGCGGGGCCAGCAGCGCCGGGATCAGGGTGACGACGGTGGTGTCCATGGTCCCCCCGGTATCGGCACCGTCGTGCTCGGACTGGAGCCGAGAGCGAGGTCGATCCGCGAGAACCGGTCGCGTCCGACCACCAGGGCGAGCCCGCGGAGCGACGCACCGTCGGGCACCAGCGCGGTGACGACCCCGTGACGACGAGTGGCGCCGGTCACGGTGGCACGCTCGACCAGGTGGGTGCCCCACCTCGGTACCCACCCGCTGGTGCTCTGCCCGGCCGACCGTTGGGAACCCCTTGCACTTCACCCCCGCTGGCGCACGACGACTGGCCGGCAAGTTCCTGGCCGACGTCTCGATGTCGCCGATCTGGCCGGTCGTCGCCCGGCGCCGGGTCCTCGTCGCCGCCGGCCTCGACCTGGCCCCGTCGGTGGACGTCAAGGACCGGGTCCGTTTCGTCACCCGCAACACGACCGTGGGCGACGGCACCCGGATCAACCGGTACAGCTACTTCGAGGACCATGCCGGCGTGCACATCGGCCGCGAGGTGTCCGTCGCGGCGCACTGCAGGCTGCTCACCACCACCCATGAGCTGGGGCCCGCGGCCCGCCGCGCCGGCGAGCTGCAGGAGCGGCCGATCACCATCGGCGACGGGTCCTGGTTGGGCGCTGGGGTCATCGTGCTGCCCGGGGTGTCCATCGGTGCTGGTTGCGTCATCGCAGCCGGGTCGGTCGTCACCGCCGACTGCGAGCCGCACGGCCTCTACGCCGGAGCACCGGCCCGGCGCAAGCGCGACCTCGTCGACCGGGAGGTTCAGGTCCCCGCGGCGTCCAGCTGATCAGCGACCCAGGCGTCGGGCACGCGGACGAGGTCCTCGACCGCGGTCCCGGGTGATCGGCGGGCCAGCAGGCGACCGGTCGACACCGCGACCACGGGTGCACTCGCGCACCATCCGACCAGCCCGGCCACCACCCACCACGTCACGGGCACAGGAATACCGCTCTGCGCCCCACGATGGGGGGATGCGTGACGGCGTGTCACTGAACGAACGCGCGCAGTGGCGTCAGTACGCCCCGGAGCCCCTGACGACGGCACCGAAGGTCTTGGCCAGGATCATGAAGTCGAACGACAGCGACCAGTTCTCGACGTAGCGCACGTCGATGCGCACCGACTCGTCCCACGACAGGTCCGAGCGACCGCTGATCTGCCACAGCCCGGTGATGCCCGGCTTCACCAGCAGCCGGCGCCGCATGTCCACGCCGTACTGCTCGACCTCGCGGGTCACGTGCGGCCGCGGGCCGACCAGCGACATGCTGCCGCCGATGACGTTGAAGAGCTGGGGCAGTTCGTCGAGCGAGTAACGGCGCAGCACCGCGCCGACCCCGGTGATGCGGGGGTCCTGCTTCATCTTGAACTGCACGTCGTTGCCCTGGTTGGACGTGGCGAACAGGTGGTCGACCTCCCGGTCGGAACCGGGCCGCATGCTGCGGAACTTGAGCACGTCGAACGGTTCGCCGTCCATGCCGATGCGCTGGTGCCGGTAGAAGACCGGACCCGGGCTCGTCACCTTCACGGCGATCGCGATGGCCACCAGGACCGGCGCGGTCAGGAGCACCAGCAGCCCGGCGACGGTGCGGTCGAAAGCTGACTTGGCCCAGCGGCGCGGGCCGCTGAACTCAGGGCTGTCCATGTGGAGCAACGGCAGCCCGGCGACCGGACGGATCGCCACTCGAGTGCCCACGATCTCGGTGACAGCGGGGGCAAGCAGGAGCTCGGCGCGGGTTGCCTCGAGCTCCCAGCCCAGCCGGCGCAGGTGCGGGCCGTCGAGCTCGGGCGAGGGCAGCACGGCGACGGTGTCGACCTCGTACCTCTGCACGACCTCGGCGACCTGGGTCATGTCACCGAGCACAGGCAGGCCGTCGAACTCGTCCTGCGACTCGTCGACGCCTTGACCGGGGGGCAGCACGCAGCCGATGACGCGGTAGCCGTGGTGGGCCTCGCGCTCGATCTGCCTGTGCAGATGGGCCACAGCGTTGCGGTGCCCGACGATGACGGTGGTCTGGGTGTGCCGCCCGGCGGCGCGCTGGTGGTGCAGCACCGTGCGGTGCACCCATCGGCCGACCAGGGTCAGCACGGCGGCCATCGGGATGGCCGTCATGGTGAAGCCGCGGGCCAGGTCGAGCTTGAGCGCCCAGGACACGAACGCCACGCCACCGAGCAGCGCCAGTGTTGCCCGACCCACGCGGCGGTACTCCTCCGGACCGATCCAGAGGTAGCGCTCCTCGTAGCTGCGCGCGGCGAACATCAGGGCGACCCAGCCCAGCGGCATCGCGAACGCCAGGAAGCGCGCCGCCGACTGCGGCACGCCATCGATCGGGGCGTCGTCCCCGAAGTGGAACCAGTAGCTCACGGCAGTAGCCAGCGTGGCGGCCACGAGGTCGGTGAGGGCGATCCGGCGCCGGTACTCGCCGCGCCACGCTCGGCGGGCGTCCGTGCCCTTCCCGCGCAGGCGGGTGGCGAACGGCCGTCGACGGGCCCGCAGCGGTCGTGTCGGCCCGGTGTGCGGCGCTCGCGCCGCAGCACTCAGCTCAGTCGTGTCGATCACGTCGTTCGGTGTCCCCCGCACAGAGCCCCCGTGGCTCTTCCGTGGTGTCTGCCGTCCGCCGTTGGACGCTGGTTCAGGTGAACAGTATCGACCGATGTCACGCTGCGTCACCCGAGAAGTGGTGATCGACGGCTCAACCTGGATCGATGCGGGCGCCGTCTCCCCCAACGTGGCGGTCCGCCTACTCAGCGTGACAACCACCCCGTTGTGGTCACCGGTCGTTCATCGCACCGATCCGAGTCGGCCTCGTTCGTGAATCGCGTCACACCGCACGGCCAGGGAGGCCGCCCGCCGGGCACGGGCCCACTCGGCCCAGCCCTCTACCCTCGAACGTTGCAGACCGCCGCGGCACGCTCGTCCGCCGATCCCAGCCGGAGGAGCCCGTGCCCGACCAGCCCCCGCCCGACCCCGTGGTCGAGGTGACCGCCCGCCGAGGCACCGTCTCGGGGGGGCTGTGGAACGCCGCGGCGACCGTGCTGCCGATGGGCAGCACGCTGGCGCTGTCGATCGTCATCAGCCGCGAGCTCGGGGCGGCCGTGCTCGGCGAGCAGAGCGTGATCGCCTACGTGGCGTCCCTCCTGGTGTCGGTGCTGATCTTCTCCTTCACGAGCGCCAGCATCCAGCTGCTCGCCACCGCAGTGGGTGCGAAGGACGACGACCGGCTGGCATGGCTGGCACGCTGGTCTGGTTCTGCGCACCTGACCGGTGGGCTGCTGGCCGCGGGGCTCATGGCCGGCATCGGCGTCTTCCGCGACGAGTACCGGTTGCTGTGGTTCCTGGCCGCCGCGACCGCGCTGGTGGACGCCGTGGGCTGGTCCCGCACCGTGCGCGACATCGCGCACCGGGGCTGGACCCGCACCTCCCGACGGCGCCTGGTCGCCCAGGCCGTCGGCCCGCTCGCCTCCATCGCGGCGATCTACCTCGGCTGGGGCATCGAGGGCGTCTTCGCCGCCCAGCTGGTGGTCGCGGTCGGTCTGCTCATCACCCTCGCGCACCTGGACCGCTCGCTCCCCCGGCTCCCCCGCCGACCGGCGGGCCGGCCGGACTGGCGGCCCGTGGTCACCACCTGGCTGGCGTTCTCCGGGTCGATGCTGATCAGCCAGATCATCCAGCGCCGCATCGAGCTGGTGTTCCTCGACCAGTTCCACGACGGTCCCACCGTCGCCATGTTCTCCGTCGCGGCCAACGTCATCACCATCCCGGTCGTGCTCACCAGCACCCTGATCGGGGCGTCGCTGCCGGCGATCGCTGCCCGCTGGGTGCAGGACCCCGAGACCGTCACCGCCGTCATGGGCCGCACCGCGCGGGTGGTCTGCACGCTCGGCGTGCTGCTCAGTGCCGCCACCTTCGCCGTCGGGCCCGGCCTCGTCCGCACCGCCTACGGCGCCGAGTTCACCCAGGCCGCCGAGATCGTGCGCTACCTGGCGCTCATGCTGCTCGTCGTCCCGCTGGGCCAGGTGTGCACCACGCTGTGGACCGGCATCGGCCGGCTCCGGCCCGTGCTGTGGTGCGGCGGCATCGCGGCGGTCACCGACGTCGTCCTCGCCCTCGTGCTCATCCCGCCGTTCTCGTTGGCCGGCGCCGTCATCACCACCTTCGTCGCCCAGACGGTCGGCGCGGTGCTGATCCTCGGGTACACCCTGCGCCAGGGCGTCGCGCTGCACCTGGCCCCGTGGCGCCTCGCGGCTGCGGTGGGCGTCGCCGCTGCGGCGGCCGCAGCGGCGGTGCTGGTGCGCGCGGAGGTCGACGGCCTCCTGGGGGACGTCTGCGCCGGCGCCGTCTTCCTCGTCGTCGCCGCGGTCGGCGTCCGGCTGGCGCGGGTCTTCGCCGCCGATGACCTGCACTGGCTGGCCGAGGCCCTGCCCGGTCCGGCCGGTCGCGCCGTCCGGGTGCTCGCTCCGTGACCGGCCCCACCCGAGGAGAGCCAATGCGCATCACCCACGTCGTCGTCACCCCGTCCTTCGCGGGCACCGAGCGCTACGTCGTCGAGGTGGCCACCGTGCAGGCTGCCGGCGGCCACCAGGTCGCGGTCATCGGCGGCGATCCGACCCGGATGCGGGAGCTCCTGCCCCCCGAGGTCGACTGGCTGCCCGGGGACACCACCCGCACAGCGCTGGCATCGCTGCGCCGCACCGGACGCCGCGATGTCGTGCACTCCCACATGACGAAGGCCGACTTCGTGGCCCTCGCGGCAGCGCCGACCACCCGGGGGAGGCGCTTCTCCACCCGGCACATCACCGCCCCGCGGGGGTACGGCCGGGCGGCGAGGTTGCTCGCCCCTGTCGTGCGGCAAGCCCTCACCGCCGAGATCGCCGTCAGCGAGTTCGTCGCGCAGCACCTCGAACGACGACCCGAGGCAGTGCTGCTCAACGGCGTGCGCTCCCAGGAGTCCGGCCCTGCCACGCGGCGCGACACCGTGCTGGTGGCCCAGCGGCTCGCCCCGGAGAAGGACACGGACACGGCGCTGGCCGCGTTCGCGGCTTCGGGCCTGGCCTCCCGGGGCTGGACGCTGACCGTCGCCGGCGACGGGCCCGAACGCGTCGACCTCGAAAGGCGTGCGCACGGCCTCGGGCTGGGCGACGCCGTCGACTTCCTCGGGTGGGTGGCCGACCCGGCTGACCTGCTGGCCGGCTCGGCGGTGCTGCTCTCGACCGCCCCGGCCGAGCCGTGCGGGCTGTCGATCCTGGAAGCCATGGCCGTGGCCACCCCGGTCGTCGCCGCCGGCGCGGGCGGACCCCTCGAGACCGTCGGTCTCGTGCCCGGCGCCGCCCTCTTCCCCCCGGGTGACGCAGCCGCGGCCGGTCGTGTGCTCGCCCGTCTGGCCGACGACCCCGCCGGCCGGGCCGCTTACGGCGAGTCGCTGCGGGAACTGCAGCGGTCGTCGTTCGAGCTCACCGGCCACGTCGACCGACTGGAGCAGGTCTACCGGCGCTGACCCCGCAGGCCCAGCACGGTCCGCTTCGCCCCCCGCAGGACGCGGCGGTGCAGCGGCGCGGTGGCGAAGTCGATCACCCAGGCCCTGCGCGTCCGGGTACCGGCGTTGTTGCCCGCGCCGTGCACCGTGTAGAAGTCGTGCATCGTGACACCGCCGGCGGCGCACGGCACGTCGACAGCGGTGTCGGCGTCGACCTCGAGGTGGAACACCTTCTTGCCGCCCGGACCGGTGCGCTCCAGGTGCGCCATGCGGCCACCGAGGTGGCTGCGCGGCACGTACTTCATGCACCCGTCGACGACCGCGGTGTCCTGGAACGGCACCCAGATCGCCAACCCGTGGTCGAGCACCTGGTCGAAGCCGGCGTCCTGGTGCCACGACGTGGTGCCCCCGATGCCCGGCGGCTTGTAGATGGCGTGGTCGTAGGTCGAGTACGTGCCCGGGCCCAGCACCGTCCGCGCCACCTCGTGGGCCGCCGCCCACACCGCGGTCGCGCGCAACCGGGGCTCCAGGGTGGCGCAGTCGAGCACCTCGGGCACGGTCGGGCGCTGCGGGTCACCGCCGGCGCCGAGGTCGTGCGCCTTGTCCGCCGGCAGCTCGTCGAACCGGTCGAACAGTCCGTCGAGCAGCCGCCCGGCTTCGGCGAGGTCATCGGCGGAGACCCCGAGGTCGGGGAGGTGGGCGTACCCCTCGGCGCGGACCCGGGCAGCGAGGTGGTCGTACCGCCGGGTCCGCTGCTGCGCTGCAGTCATCTGCGGAAGCTATGTGCAGTCCCGGGGCCCCTGCTGGTCGGGAGGTGCGGCCGCGGCGTCGCCGACACCCGAGCACGGCCCGTCGTCACGCAGGGTGGTCGCTGACCTCCCGCTGGCGGACGAGGTGCTCGGCCAACCGCAGCGCCAGCGCGACGATCGTCAACGTCGGGTTCGCGTACCCGGCGATGGGGAACACGCTGCTGCTGGCGACGTACAGCCCGTCGACGCCGTGCACGCGCAGGTCGGGGTCGACCACCCCGGTGGTCGGGTCGGTCGACATCCGGGTGGTGCCGGCCGGGTGGAAGGCGTCGGCCACGCTCGCACGCCATGCCTCGTCATCGGTCATGGCCGGCAGCTCGGTCACCTCCGCCAGGCCATGGGTGCGCAGGTCCTCGGCCACCCAGCGCGCCATGGTCCGGCTGGTGCGGACCTCGGTCTCCGACACCCGCCAGTCGACCCGCGGCGAAGGGAACCCGAAGGCGTCGCGCCGGTCGGCGTCCAGGGTCACCCGGCTCTCGGGGTCGGGCACCTGCTCCAACCACACGTCCAGCCGCACCCGCGATGCCGGGCGGCCCGAGGCCAGGCCGCGCACCCAACGTCGCCATCCGGTGCGCACCGTGGGCAGCACCGCGCGGACCGCCAGCCGCAGGTCGGTGCCGAGGTCGTCGGGCAGCCGACGGCGCCGGAGCGCACCGGCCAGCCGCCGCACCGCGTCGAGCTCGGGTTCGTCGACCTCGTGCACCAGCACGGCGTTGGCCGCCACCAGCTCTTCGCGCTCCTGGGCCGCCGGCGCCAACCGCACCTTGGGCCAGATGCGGGAGTCGCGGGCGAACAGGTGCGAGGTGCGGTCCTGGAGCCAGGCGCGCCGGGTCGGCACCACCTCGAGCAGCGCGGCCACCGGGTGGTCCTGCAGGTACCGACCGGTCAGCTCGCGCCCCGCGCCCAACCCGACGCCCTCCGGGTCGGACAGCATGAGCAGCCGGGCACTCTCCACCGCACCGGCAGCCAGCACCACCGTCCCCACGGTGAGGAAGAGCTCTCGACCGGACGGGTCGCGCAGCTCCACCCCGCGGACCCGGTCGCCCTCGACCCGCACCCCGACCGCGGTGGCCGACACCAGGGTCTGCACCGTCGTCGACGTCCGCAGGTGCTGCCGGAACCGGTCGCCCAGGTGCGGCATGGGCGTGTACTCGGCGAAGTCGTCGAGCAGCCGGTCGGCCGTCCACGGCAGCGGCGACAGCCGGCGGTGCTCGGTCCACCGACCCCGGTCGTAGCCCCGGCCGCTCAGCTCGAACCACCGCTCCGCCGCCTCGTACCACGGGTCGAGGTCGGCCAGGTCGAGGGGCCACCCGCTGTGCGGCAACCACGGGCGTGGCGAGAGGTCACCGTCTCGCAGACGCGTGCACTGGCCGTGCCACAGCTGCGTGGCCCCACCGAGGCTGCGCTGCCGACCGTCGGTCAGACCCCGGTACTGCTGCCCGACCACCTCGCCCCCGTTCAACGGCGCCGCCGCCGCGACGGCCTCACCGTCACGGGGGTCGCCCCCGGACTCGACCAGCACGACCGGCCGACCGAGCTCCTCCAGCCGCAGGGCCACGGCCAACCCGGCCGCCCCGCTGCCGACGACGGCGATCGCGTCCGGACGGTCCAGCTCGGCAGCACCGGGTTGCAGTGCGGCGAGGTCGAGGATCATCGGGTGCGGGGCTCCATCCGTCAGGGGTGCTCGACCGCGGACCGGCCGAGCACCCAGCATGACCGCCGCCGCGGGGCCGCGCCGTCCCCCGCGCCGTGATCCCGGCAACCCCGCGCCGTTGGTGTGGCGCCGTGTGCACCCTGGTGGTCCTGTCCGACCTCGGCGACAGCGGCGCCCACCGGGTGGCCCTGGAACGGGCCACCGCGTGGGCGCAGGCCGGCGACCAGGTCGTCCTCCTCGTGCTCGTCCACCCCAGGCCCGGGGACCTGCCCGCAGCCTGGTTCGGGCACGACGCTGGGCGGCCCGCGCCGACGTGGTGGTGTCGGGGTCCGAGATCGGGCTGGGCATGCTCGTGGCCACCGCCGCGGCTCGGGCCGCTGGTCGACCGATCAGCGTGCTCGTCCAGTCCGAGCCCGAGCGGGCCATCTCCCTCTACGTCCGCGTTGGGCACGCCGAGCCACCCGCGCCGCGTTGACCACCGCCGCGCAGACGGTCTGCGTCAGCACCGGACCCGCGGCCGGGCTCACGCCGTCCCGGCGAGGCAGGGACACCGTGCCGTCCCCAACGCGGTCGCGGCCGCTCGCGGGCAGAGCGCTCCGCCTGTGGAGGTCGTGGTCCTCGGCGAGGGCGACGACCGGGTGGAGCTCGAGGACGAGGCCGCGCGGTCGCTCGGCGCAGCGCCGTCCGATCCCCCGGCCACGTCGCCGACCCGCACCGCGTCATCGGGGCAGCCGATGCGTTCGTGCTGTCCTCGCGCTGGGAAGGCTTCGGGCTCGTCCTGGCCGAGGCGCTGGCCGGTGGCACACCCGCCTGACCTTCGACTGCCCGACCGGTCCGCGCGAGGTCCTCGCCGACGGGGCCTTCGGCGCCCCGGTTCCGCCCGAGGACGCCGCAGCCCTGGGCCGGGCTCTTGCCGACCACCTGGCCGACCCGACCCCTCTGCGCGCTGCCGCGGCCCGGGCCGGGGCCGAGGCGCCACGCATGTCGACCCCGAAGCCGCCGCAGCCGTCCACCGGGCCGCACTCGCCCGGCTCGTCACCGACCGACGCTGAGCCGACCGGCGGGTCAGCCCGCCGGCCGGGCCAGCGCGGTCAGTGCGTCGCGCACAGCCGGGGGCGGGGGGCCAGCAGCGACCGCGGCCACCGCGCTGGCCAGGCGACCTGGCCGGGAGGTCGCCAGCAGCACCTCGTCGACGCCTTCGGGGAACCGCCCCAGCAGCGCCCTGGCCAGACCGCCCTCGCCGTCGTAGGCCGTGCCCGCCACGGCGGCCCGCCACCGCTCGGCAACGGCCGGGTCGGCGGCGAGCCGGTCGGCGGTGGTGCGCAGAGCGGCACCGCCCGCCCCCAGCAGCCCGTGCCCGACGCGGGTCGTCACGCCCGGGAGCGGGCCCACCGAGGAGTCGGCCGGACCCACGGCGTACTGCGCCACGGTGAACAGACCCTCCCCGCGCTCGACCGCGGCCGCGGTCGCGCTCACCTGCGTGGCCACCCCGACGGCACCGACGTCGCCAGCCTCCACCGCGCGGCGCAGCACGGCCACGAGGGCCGGAGTCACCTCGTCGGGCTGCACCTCGTGCAGCAGGTACCGGTCGACCCGGCCGCTCAGCCGCCGCAGCGACCGGGCGAGCGACTCCTGCACGGCGTCGGGGTCGAAGCGCCCTCGCGAGCGCTCCTGGCTGGCCCTGCGCAGCCGGCGGGTCACCGCCTCGGGCAGCACGGCCCGGGCCACCCGCACCAGCTGTCGACCACCGCCGCGGGTGCCGAGCGCGGGAGCCAGCCCGACCTTGGTGGCCACGACGTCGACCCCCTGCCGACCCTCCAGGAAGGCGCCGACCTCCTCCTCGGTGCGCCCACCGCCGTACGAGGGCGCCGTGTCGAACCGGCGCACCCCGGCGTCCCAGGCCTCCTGGAGCAGAGCACGGGAGGGGTCGTCTCCGGCGACCAGCCCGAACAGGTGGGCAGTGCCCGCCACCACGGTCGGGGAGTCGGCCTGGGCAGGTGTCCCGGTCATCTCCTCGACGGTACGGCTACGGCCGGTCCGGGGCAGGCCGGGGCCGTCGGCGCAGCAACCACTCACGCTGCAGGCGGCGGGGCACCCGGGCCAGTCGCTCCGGGTCCACGGCGTCGCGCAGCCGCACCGCGGCGCGCACCGGAGCGGAGCTCAGCCGCACCGAGCCGTTGCGCCAGTACAGGGGCAGACGCCACTCCGGCGGCCCGAAGCCGGCCGCACGGAGCAACCGGCGGGCGGTGATCGGCCGCGCCAGCGGGAACCACCGCTGGTTGGCGAAGTCCTCGCCGTAGGGCTGCGCCCCCCACGACTCGGCCTCCGCCACGGTGGGCCGGCGCCACAGATCCAGCAGCTGGGCCCAGACCGTGGGCCGCAGGTCGACCTCCGGCCCGGCCGGGCCCGAGTCCACGAAGGCCTCGACCGCCAGCTCCAGGGCCCGCCGGTAGTCCTGGAACGACCAGCCCGACGCGACCGGGTTGGTGGGGGCGGCCAGCACCGGCGCGACACGGTCGCCCTCGCGGGCGAACGCCGTCGTCGTCCCCTGCCGTCCCATGGCCAGGCTCTCGACCAGCATCACCGGGTCCTCCCCCGGCTCGCTGCGGGCCGGCAGACCACGGGCGGCGTCGACCAGCCAGGCCGCACTGCGCCCGAACAGCTCGGGGCCCAGCCGGCGCTCGGCCGGTCCGAGCAGCCCCACGAACAGGTAGGCCGCCGGTGCCTCTCGGCCCGACGCCGCGAGCAGGTCCTCCAGCGACCGGGTGGCCCGGCCCGTCCAACCGACGTCGACGACGCCCACCCGGCCGGGCCCGGTGACGCCCTCCTGGTCGAGGTAGGCCAACAGCAGCTCGGCCCGCTCCTCGGCCCGGCGGGTCGCCTCCGCCCCCACCGGACCCCGCTGCAGGTGCGCCTGCAGGTCGGCCCAGCCGGCCGCCCCGACCGGCTGGTCGACGGCCGGGGCCGTCAGCCACCGCGCCGGCGCGATCGCCGCGACCTCGTCGGGGGTGAGGTCGACCAGGTGCAGCAGCTCGCGCGGCGTGAGCTCCTCGGCCCGGAAGTCGTCGGGGATCCACAGGTCGCCCACCACGTCGTGCCCCTCCCGGCCCGCGGCGGCCAGCCGCCAACTGCGCCGCGACCCGTGCAGGTAGCGCAGCTCGGGGCCGTCGGCGCCGCGCGCGGCGGCGACCCGACGAGCGACGTCGAGCAGCACCTCGCCGTCGCGGGCCACGAAGTACAGCCGGTCCAGCCCGCGCAGCTCGGCCTCGCGCAGCACCCACCGGGCGAACCCGACGAACAACGGCAGGGCGACGGTTCCGGCGACCGACACCACCCCGGGGTCGAGGCCCTCCTCCCGGCCCTGCAGGCGAGCCGCGCGGGCGGCCGACGCGAGCCGGCCGGACACGCCCTCCGTGGCCTGCGCCCCCGCGGCCAGCAGCCGTTCACGGCCCGCCAGGTGGGCGCTGCGGTCGAGGGTCACCTGCCAGCCGCGCTCCAGGGCGTGGGCGCCGTCGGCCCACCGGTCGTCGCCGGTGTGCCACAGCTCGCCGACCGGCGCGCCCAGCCGCTCGGCGACCACGTCGAACAGGCCGCCGTGCTGCTTGGAGCTGCCGACGTCGGCCGAGGCCAGCACCTCGTCATCGGGGGCGAACAACCCCTCCCGCTCGAGCAGCTCCTGCAGGAACGGTGCGGGCAGCGGTGAGTCCGACACGTAGACGACACCGCGCCCGGTGCGTGCCCGCGCGGCCGCCACCCGGGCCACCGCGCCCGGCACGGCCCGGCAGGCGGCCCGCTCGACGTCCAGCTCCGCCGCGACCAGGTCGGCCGCGATCTCCGGCACCCCCAGCCGGGCCGCCGTCGCCGCCGCCAGGTCGGGCAACCGCACGTGCACCGCGACGTCCGTGGTGCTGTCGTGCTGCGCGGCCCGGCGGGCCGCGGCGTAGACCATGGGCGACACCGCGAGCACCCCCCGGTCGCGCAGGAGACGACCGGTTGCCTCGTCCACGTGCTCCGGGGCGCCCAGCGCGCGCACGAGCACGGTCTCGAACACGTCGAACGTCGCGACGGCCACGTGCCACCTCCTCCGGGCGGCCCCACGGCCGCGCCCCGGGGATCGTAGAACCCAGTCGATACCGTTCAGTTCTGGTCGGGTACCTCGTCGCCGTCGCGGGTGATGCCGGTGAGCGCGACGTCGGCGTCGGGCTCGTTCGTGCCGTACTCGGCACCGGGTCCGTCGCCGTCAAGGGACAGGTCGGTCAGCTCGATGCCCGAGACGGAGCCGGCGTCGACGACCACGCCCAGCCACCGGCTCGCGCTGGACCGGGTGTCGGAGACCTCCAGGTCGGAGACGACGACGTCGTCCACGGACCGGTTCTCCGCCCCGCTGTAGACGAGGACGGCGCCGTGGTCGATGGCCTCGTCGGTGTTGGCACCGGTGACGGTGCCGCCCTCGACCCGGACCCCGTCCACCGACGCGGTGTCGTAGCTGCCCTCGGCCGCCACGTACACCCCGGCCGCGGCCGTGCTGGACACCGTGATGTCCGTGTACGTGACGTCGGTGCCGCCGACGACCGAGATCCCGCGCGCGTCGGTGCCCTCGACCACGGGCGACTCGACCCGGATGCGGGCGCACGGGTCGCCGTCCTGGGCGTAGGACACCACGGCCACACCGTCGTCGCCGACGTCGCGGACCACCGGCTGCAGCACCTCGCCGTCGGAGGCGCCGGCGGTGATGTGGACCCCGTCGGCACGGGTGCCGCTGACCTGCACACCGTCGAGCACGAAGTCGCGGGTGCCGTAGACGTAGATGCCGGCGGCGGCCGAGCCCTCGACGGTGACGTCGCGCACGACGACCCCGCTGTGGCCGTCGAGCCGGAGCCGCTGCTGCTCGAACGCGTCGAACCGGCGCGACGTCGGCTCGATGGTGAGCGTGACGTCCTGCACGACGACGTCGTCGGCGGCCACGGTGAGCGAGGACTGCTCCTCGTCCGTGGCCAGCAAGGTGCCACCTCCGGTGAGCACCGCCCCCTGCACGGACAGCGTCAGGACGTCGTCGACCGCATAGGTGCGGCCCTCCGACAGCAGCACCGCCCCGCCGGGCCGGACGGCGTCGAAGGCTTCCTGCACCGCGGCCGTGTCGTCGGTTCGCCCGTCGCCCACTGCCCCGTAGTCCTCCACACGGACGGCGTCCGCCGGGTCGTAGGTCGCGTCGTCGGAGCCGCCGCGTACGACCAGCCACCAGACGAGCCCGGCGGCCAGCAGGGCGACGACCACGCCGACCGCGACGAGCACCCGTCGGGGCCGGCGTCGGGACGGCGGCGCGGTCGCCGCGTCGGGGTCCTGGGGCGGAGCGGTCGAGCTGCCGGTGGCGGCCATGGGGCACTGTCCCGTCGTCGGATGGGGCCGTGGGTCGTCGTGCGGCTCTGCACACACCTTGCTGCGCCGGGGGGCGCACGGAACCTGCCGCGGCGGCCGGTCGTGGATACTCGAGGGGCCCGGCCTCCGCCACGGGGCGGTTCGGCGTTCCGGTGACCATACCGCGCGTTGCACGACGACGGCCGGGACGAACAGGAGCCACGATCGTGACCAGCCAAGCCGCACCCGGCGTCGACGCGTCGTCGGCCGACGACTCCGCCCGCCGGGCCGGCAGCTCCGGTCGTCGGCGCCGCGCCCTCGTCGGCGCCCTCGTCGGGGCAGTGGTGTTCGGCGCCGTCGGCGGCGTGCTGGCCGCCACCGCCGACCCCGAGGTGAGCGCGTCCGCCCTCGTGCAGAGCTACCCGGACCCGGCATCGGTGGAGAACCCGACCACCGGTGTCGTGGACGGCGACCAGGCGGCCCGCAACGCCACCTACGTCGAGACCGAACTGGTGTCCCTCAACAGCGCCGACCTCGCCGAACAGGTCGCGGCCGCGGTCGGCGAGCCGGTGTCCGACGTGCAGCTGGAAGCGGTGCGCGTCGGCGACTCCAACGTCATCACGATCACCGCCACCGCGGGCACCGCGGCGGAGGCGTCCGCGGAGGCCCAGTCCGCCGCCGACCTGTACGTGGCTGGCCGGCAGCAGCGACTGGCCGACCGGATCACCGGGCTGCAGACCACCGTCGAGTCGCAGATCACGGCCAACCAGCAGGCCCTGGACGCCCTGCCCGTCCCGCCGACCGACGGCGTGGACGTCAACGAGCAGCAGCGGGCCGCCCTGGCCCAGCAGAACGTGGAGCTCCTCGGGGCCCGCGACACCCTGCAGCGGGCCGCCGCCGACACCGGACAGGTCGCCGGCATCATCCAGCAGGCCACGGCTCAGCCCACCGGGGCACTGTCCACCGCGGTGCTGACGGTGGTGGGTACCGCCCTCGTCGGCGCCCTCCTCGGCGGCGTGCTGGCACCGGTGGCGTCCTCGCTGCGCGGCCGGGTCCGCGATGCCCAGGACGTCACCGGGCTCGGCGTCCCGGTGCTCACCCCGGGCCTCCCCGTCGTCGCCCGCGGCCGGCGCGCGGGTGACCTGCGCCGGGCCGTGCAGCTGCAGGGTCTGCAGCTCCCCGACGGCCCGGTCAACGGCGGCAGCCTGGCCGTGGTCGGCCCCGGCCCGGGCGTCGGGACGACCTTCACCGCGGTGGCGCACGCCCGGCACGCCGCCGTCCGCCGGCCCACCCTCCTGGTCACCTACGACCTCGACGAGGCCACCGAGCTGCTCGGTGGCCTCCACGAGCCGTCCGTGCTGCTGCTGGGCGGACGGATCGACACCTCGGGCCACGGCATCCCGGACGACCGCCCCAGCGAGGTGCCGGTGCGCCGGACCCGGTCGGTCCCCGGCCTCGCCGTGCTCGAGGTGCCCGCAGGCAGCAGCATCGCCGACCTGGTGCCCAGCGGCCTCGCCGATGCGGCGTCGGCCGCCGGGTGGGCGGTGGTCGTCGATGCGCCGCCGCTCGACCGTTCCGACGAGCCCCTGCGCGCGGCGTTGCAGTGCCGGGAGACCGTCGTCGTGACGACCGTCGGGTCCAGCCGGATCGCCGACGTCGACCGCGCCGTGCAGATCCTCCACGGCGCGGGCGCCACCCCGGCCGGCATCGTGGTGAACCACGCGCCGCGCGGCCGCCGTACCGGGCGTCGCTCCGCCGCACCCGGTACCGGTGCCACGACCGAGCAGCCACCCGCTGTCGAGCCGGGTGCCGCCCTCGACCCGGTCACCGCGCCCGACCCCGTCGAGGACACCGGCCGGCTGCCGGTGCTCCCCGCCGAGGACCGGACCAGCCTCCCCGGCACCCGTGCCTGAGGCCGCTGCCCCCGTCCTCTCCCTGGTGGTGAGCACGGTGGGCCGTCCCGAGGAGTTCGCCCGGCTGGTCGACTCGCTGGTGCGCACCGCCCCCACCGGTCAGGTCGAGCTGGTGGTCTGCGACCAGAGCGCCGACCAGTCCTGCGCCACCCTGCTGGCCGAGCTCGACCCGCCGCTGCCCTGGCAGGCGACCACATCGGGCCGCGGCGCCTCGGTGGGTCGCAACGCCGGGCTGGAGCTCGCGCGCGGCAGCCTGCTGGGGTTCCCGGACGACAACTGCTGGTTCCCGCCCGGGGCGCTGGAGCGGGTGCTGGCCACCTTCGCCGCCGAGCCCGACCTCGCCGGGCTCTCCGGTCAGCAGCAGACCCTCGACGGCCGCCCGTCGATGCTGCGCTGGCCCGGGAAGGGCGGGCCGGTCACCCGGACCAACTTCATGAAGACCTCGATCATGAGCACCATGTTCTTCCGGCGCGACCGGCTGGACCAGGTGGGTCGGTTCGACGAGGGCATGGGGGTCGGCTCGGCCGGCTGGTACGGGGCCGGCGAGGAGTCCGACCTGCTGCTGCGGGTGCTCGACGACGGCGGGGCGGTCCGCTACGACCCGGCCCTGGTGGTGCTCCAGGACGAGCCGCGCGACGAGGCCGACGACCGGTTCGTGGCCAAGATGCTGCGCTACGGCTGCGGCAACGGGCACCTGTGGCGGCTGCACCGCCTCCCCCGCTGGCTGCTCGTCTGGTACTCGGCGCGCAAGGCCGTGGGCGCGGCGGTGCGGCTGTCCCGTGGCGAGCGGGCCCTGGCCCGCGCCGACGTCGCCTACCTGCGGGGCACGTGGGCCGGCTGGGTGGATCGTCGACCGGGGGACTGGCCGGTCGGGACCGGGTCGTGACCAGCCCGGCCCGGCTGACGGCGCCGTGGTGGATCACCCCGGCCGGCGCCCTGTCGCTGCTGGTCCCGGTCACCCTGCTGCTCACCTGGCGGCTGGACGACCAGGCCTTCCGGTTGTTCTACCGCAGCTCCAAGTCGGTCACCGACAGCACGCTGCTGCTGATCGCGGTCGCGGCCCTCGTGCTGGCCGGGGTGGCCACCGCCACCGCCGTCCTGGCGCCCCGCAGCCGACGGGCGCTCATCCCGGTCCCCGGCGTCGTGCCCGACCGGCTCGCCGCTGCGGCGCAGGGCCTGTTCTGGGTCACGGTGGGCGGCTACGTGCTCTACACAGGCGCGGGCATCGCCAACGGGCTGGACCCGGCGGCCGTCGTCCAGGCCCTGGTGACCCAGGAGAACTACAGCGGCCAGGCCAAGGAGGCCCTGCAGGGCATCGCCGGGGTCACCAGCCTCACCCAGGTCGGCATCGCCTTCGTGGTCGTGGCGACCTGGGTGCTGGTCACCCGGTGGGAGCGGCGCCTGGCCTGGCAGCTGGCGGTGGTGCTGCTGCTCAGCCTCGTCCGGTCGTTCGTGGCCAGTGAGCGGCTGGCCCTGGTCGAGGTCGCCGTCCCCGCGGTGGCGATCGTCGTGCTGGCCGCCGCGAGGTCACGGGTGCGCGCCCGCCGGCTGGCCGCGTCGTTGGCCCCGGTCGTGCTCACGCCCCTGGTGTTCGTCCTCTTCGCCGCGTTCGAGTACTCCCGCAGCTGGCAGTTCTTCAAGACCCGGACCGACGAGTCGTTCCCGGTCTTCGCACTGATCCGCCTGGTCGGCTACTACGCCACCTCGTACAACAACGGGCAGCTGCACCTGGACCACGACCCGTTCCCCGGCCGGCTGCCGCTGGACTCGGTCGCTGCGTTCTGGACCGCACCCGGCATCAGCCAGCTCGACCTGTACGACCGCCTGTCGGCCCCTGCGCCGGCGGTGTCCCAGGACGTCCTCGAGCGGTTCGGCAACCCCGAGTTCAACAACCCCGGTGGGTTCACCACCCCGTTCGTGGACTTCGGCACCGTCGGCGGGCTGCTCTTCTTCGTGGTGGTCGGGGTGGTCATCGGACTCCTGTTCCGCGGCTTCCTCGAGGGGTCACCGGTCGGGGCGCTGCTCTACCCGATGGTCGTCACCGGCCTGTTCGACCTGCCCCGGTACCTGTACTGGACGCAGGGCCGCGTAGTCCCCGCCGTGCTGGCCCTGCTCGTCGTCGCCCTGTACGTGGGGCGCCCGGCGACGAAGCGACGGGCGCCGCACCTGCGCTCCGCCCGGGACCGGCTACCCACGCCCGCGCACGCCGTCCTGGTGGGTGGCCGACGGTGACCCGTCCGATGCGGTGGCTCCTCATGGCCGGCCACGTCCCGGGCAGCACCCGCGGCGGCGGCATCGTCCGCTACACCGTGGAGCTGGCCCGCGCCCTGCATCGGCGTCCCGACGTCGACCTGCACCTGCTGGTCGCCCCCGACGCCGTCGACGGCCTCACCGACCTGGTCGGTTCCCGCGACCGGCTGCTGGTGCTGCCCGCGCTGCCCGGGCCCGCCGTCCCGGCCTACGAGCGGGCCGCCCTGGGCCTGCGGCTGCGCGGCCGGTACGACGTCGTGCAGGGCGTCAAGCACCTGCTGCCGCGCGGCCTCGGACGCACGCACGGAGTCCTCACGATCCACGACATGCTGCTGGTCGACCGCCCTCAGGACTTCGGGGCGGCCAAGCGCACGCTGCTGCAGCTCCCCTACGCCGGGTCGATCCGGGGGGCGGACACCCTGGTGTGCGTCAGCAGCGCCACCCGCGACCGGCTGACCGCGTTCGACCCGCGCACCGCTGCCCGCAGCACCGCCGTCCCCCTGGCCACCAGCCCGACGCTGCTGACCGCCGCGCCCCGGCCGGTCGACGGGCTCGGGGGCCGGCCGTTCGCGCTGGTGGTGGGTGACACCCAGCCGCGGAAGAACCTGCCGACCGTGATCACCGCCTGGCGCCAGGTCGTGGCGCAGCGCCCCGACGCGGTGCTGGTGCAGGTCGGTCCGCCGCCGTGGGGCGCCGAGGCCTACGGGCCAGACTTCGACCCGCTGGTCGCGTCGGGCCACCTGCGGCAGCTCCAGGGCGTCGACGACGGCACCCTGCGCTGGGCCTACGAGAACGCCGCGGTCGTGCTGGCGCCCAGCCTCGCGGAGGGCTTCGGGTTGCCGGCGGCCGAGGCGCTCGACCTGGGCGCCCCGCTGGTCACCTCGACCGACGCGGCGCTGGTGGAGGTCAGCGGCGCGCGGGCCCAGCACCTCCCGGCCGAGGACGTCGACGCCTGGGCGACCGCCGTCCTGGACCACCTGGGCCGCCCCCGTCCCGACGTCGCCGCCCGGGCCGACCGCCGCACCTGGGACGACGTGGCCGAGGGGACGGTGGCCGCCGTGCGCCGGGGTCAGGCCGGACGCACACCCTCGACGTAGAGGCTCTCGTCCCGCCGGTGCGGGGAGTCCGGTGACGGGTCGACCCGGCCGGCGCCGTAGGTGGACACCGCCACCTCGACGAACCCGGCGGCGCGCAGCAGCTCGGTGAGGGTCTCGGCGTCCCAGATCGACACGTGCCCGTGGTCGTAGACCACCTCGGCCAACGCCAGCAGGTCGGTGGGTCGGCCCGGCCGCACCACGCTGAGCAGGTCCGCCCCCTGGTTGCCGGAGCGGCGGGCGGCGTAGTCGACCGCGTAGCGGCCGAAGTCGGGCACGCTGACCCGCAGCACGCCGCCGGGGCGCAGCAACCGGAACGCCTGGTCCATCGCGGCCAGGCCCACCGGCGCCGGCAGGTGCTCCAGCACGTGCTCGAGGAACACCCCGTCGACCGAGCCGTCGGGCAGCGGGAGCGGACGGCGGAGGTCCCAGACGACGTCGGGGTGCACGCCCCACAGCGCGTGGAGCCCCCACAGGTCGATGTTCACCCAGCCCGCGGCGTTGTAGGTGCCGCTGCCCAGGTTGAGCAGCAACCGGTCCCCGCGGCCGTGCAGCTCGGCGAGCCGGCGGGTGGCGCGGCGGGCCAGCAGCCGGGTGCCCACCACCTTGGCGGCGGCGCGCTGGCGTGGACCGACGAGCGACCGGACCGCACCGGCCACCGACCCGACGCCGACCGCCGGCGCGGGTTCGGTGCCGGGCGCGAGGTAGCTGCGCAGGCCCTCGCGGGGCACGGTGAGGTGCGGGTGGGGGGGCAGCTCACCGGGCGTCGCCGGGGCGGTCTGGTGCTCGTCCACGTAGGTCCTCCTCCACCCCGTCGCTCGACCTGCCGACGGCAGCGGGCGGACCGGGTGCGGCGAACCTAGACCGGGCGTACCGCTCGCCGACACCCGTCGTGACCCGGCCGGGTGAGCTCAGCCGGCGAGCACCTCGGCCACGACCTCGCGCATGCGGTCGCGGAAAGCGGCCCGGGAGAACGACTCGGCGTGCCGCCGGATCGCCGTGGCGTCGTAGCGGGCCGGGTCGAAGTCGCGCAGGGCGGCGGCCCAGGTGGCGACCTCGTCGCGGGCGTCGACCGGGGGCACCAGCTCACCGGTCACGCCCGGGACGACGGTGTCCTGGGTTCCGCCGGCGTCGACCGCCACGACCGGGGTGCCGCAGGCCTGGGCCTCGACCGGGACGATGCCGAAGTCCTCGACACCGGGCATGAGCAGTGCGGTGCAGCTGCGGAACAGCCGACGCAGCTCGGCGTCGTCGACCCGTCCGACGAACCGGGTGTGCGGCCCGGCGAGCGCCTCGAGCTCGCTGCGGGCCCGGCCCTCGCCGGCGACCACCAGCGGGACCCCGGCCGCCTCGGCGGCGCGCACGGCCAGGTCGGGTCGCTTGTAGGCGACCAGCCGACCGGCCAGCAAGAAGAACTCCTCGCGCGGCACGTCGGGGTCGGGGGTGTAGCTCTCGGTGTCGACAGGCGGGTGCACGACCGTGGCCGGCTGCTGCCACCAGTCGCGGATGCGGGCGACGACGGCGGTGGAGTTGCCCAGCAGGGTGTGCACGCGCGCGGCCGCCCGGACGTCGGCCGGGCGGTACAGGGCGGAGAACGCGGCCAGCCCCGCGCCGCCGACCCGCCCGCCGATCTCGCCGGCCCGCATCGCCGGGTCCCAGGCCCAGCGGGCCGGGGAGTGGACGTAGGAGACGACGGGGGCGTCGGTGGCGTGCACGACCTGGTTGGCGAAGGCGTGGTGGGAGGCGACCACGACGTCGGACGGCGGGACCGGCAACCGGCGCACCGCCGCGGGCAGCACCGGCAGCAGGTGCGCGTAGGTGCGCCCGCGCAGCAGCCGGCTGAGCGCGGTCGTGGTGACCCGGGGCTCGATGTCGGGCGGCATGACCCCGGGCAAGCCGATCGGGGCCAGCACGGGGGCCGCCGGCCACTCCCGGGCCAGCTGCTCGACTACGGCCTCGGACCCGGCGAACTCGGTGAAGCGTTCGTGCACCAGGGTCACACGCGGCGGGGTCGTCACCGCACGAGCCTGCCACGGCGGTCTAGCGGAAGTACCCGCCGGTCCGGACGAGACCCGCTCCGTTGCGCAGGACGGAGGTCACGGCGAAGGTCGTCGAGGACTGGTTGCTCACCAGGGCCGCGGGCCGTCCGTCGCCGGTGATGGCGATGCCGCTCAGCGTGGCGTTCCGGATCCCCGGGGAGGACGCCGAGTCCACGATCAACCCGAGCACCCGGCTGACCGAGGCGCGGTAGCCGCTGACGGTCAGCCCGGTCAGGGTGACGTCGGAGACCAGCTGGTCGGGCGTGCCGTTGTAGACCAGCACCGAGCCGTGGTCGATCGACGTGGCGGCGTTGGCGTTGACGATCGCCCCGCCGCTGACCCGGACCCGGGCGACGCCGGCGGTGCCCCAGCCACCCTCTGCGGCCAGGTAGACGCCGGCGCCGTAGGTGTTGCGCACGTCGATGCCGGTGAAGTCCACGTCGGTGCCGCCGACGACGGACAGCCCGCGCCCACCGGTCGAGCCGTCGACCGAGGGCGAGGTGACCACGATGCGGGCGCAGGGGACGCCGTCCTGACGGTAGGACACGACGGCCACGCCGTCGTCGCCGACGTTGCGGACGACCGGCGACACGACCTGGCCGTCGTGCGAGCCCTGGGTGATGTGGATGCCGTCGGCGCGGGTGTTCATGACCGTCACCCGGTCCAGCACGAAGCCCGAGGTGCCGCCACCCACGTACACGCCGGCGGCGGCCGACCCGTCGACGACGACGTTCCGGACGACGGCACCGGTTGCGCCGTCCAGCCGGAGGCGCTGCTGCTCGTAGGCGTCCCACCGACGGGTGGTGGAGGCGACGGTGAGCGTGATCCCGCTGACGGTCACCCCCGGCGCGGAGACGGTCAGCGACGACGTCGCCTCCCTGGTCGCGCGGAGGGTGCCACCGCCGGTCAGGGTCATGCCGCCCCGGCGGACGGTGAGGACGCGGCTGTGCGCGAACGTCGCACCGGCCGGGAGCATGACGACGTCGCCGTCACCGGCCAGGTCGAATGCGGCCTGCAGCGCGAGCGAGTCGTCGGTGACGCCGTCGCCGACGGCTCCGGTGTCGTAGGGCGAGATGAGCCGGACGGCGCCCTGGGTCGGGGGGTCAGCGTCCACCGGGACGGCCGGCGGGGCGGGCAGGGCGGCGGGCGGCGCCGTCGGGTCAGCGGCAGAAGGGGCGGACCCGGGTGCCGTCGAGGGCTGCGTCGTGGCCGGCGTCGAGGGTCGGCCGGTGGTCGGACGAGCGGCGGTGGGCGTGCTGCCCTGGCTCGCCGACCCGGCCACCGGGGGCCGGGAGGGGTCGGCCACCGCACCGGCGGTCTCGCCGGGCGCAGACGACGTGCCGGGTGCCGAACCGGACGACGCGGCGGCGCCGGTACCGGGCGCGTCGTCGGCGGAGATCAGGACGGGGGCGGCCTCGTCGCCCGGGGACGAGGTGGCGATGGCGGCCACCGGCACGACCACGGCCGCCACGAGCGCAGCCGTCCCCGCGAGCAGGGCTCGACGCACCCGTGATGCCTTGTCCGTGCGCATGGCGTTCCTCCTCTTGGCAGACCTGCACGAGGAGGATCGGCCCGGCGGTGCTGTTGCTTGAGTGACTCGCCGAACTTGTTCCGTCACTGTCGGGAATCAGCCCCTGGCCTCATCCACCCGCCCGCACCGTCACCCTTTCGCGCGAAGGCGGGCCCGGCCTCCCAGGCAGGTTCGGACGGCGCCACCGTCACCCCAGCCCGGAGCGCGACGGAGGTGCACGAATCGACGACGACGCCGGTCAGGGGACCTGGGCGGCAGCCGGCATCTCGGCACGGCTCGACGGCGCACCCCGCATGCCGACGACGGCCGCCACCACTCCCCCGGCGTTGCCGGCGAGCAGGCCAGCCCCGGCGGTGACCACGAGATCGGCACCCGTCGAGCCGAGCAGCAGGCCCGCGACGACGGACACCGCCAGCCCGGTCAGCAGCCCGATGACCAGCAGCCACCACCCGCGCAGCAGCACGTCCCGAACGTCTCTACCCACCCCGACCCCTGCCTGCGTCCCGACGACCCGTACACGGATCAGCTTCGGAACCGTAGCGTCATGGACTGACTACGGAACGCTGCTACCGCGGAAGCGCCGCCGCGTCGCCCCACGCATCCCACCTGCACCGGACCGTCGACGGGCAGCAGGGGCGTGACCCGTCCTGGCGAAGAGCAGCCTGCACGACGGGGTCGCCGTAGGTCGACGACGGCCGGGGGCGGGTTCATGCCGTGTGCCCCGCGTGGCCCATCTCCGACATCGCAGACCGGCTCCGGACGGACAGCTCTCAGCAGCGGTTCTCGGCCGTGGTGCGCGCTCACCTGGAGGAAGCAGGCTGGTTCCCCGGTCGCCGCATCCTGGATGCAGGAGGTGGACGCATTGATCGCCGCACGACCTGGCGTGGACGGCGTGGTGGTGCACGGTGGAGCGAGGTCGACCCTTCGTGAGTTCGGCGGACTGCGCATCGGCGCCGCCGCTGGGCGGGACGTCGAGTTCTTCCCTCACCCGGTGTCCGACGGTCGATGGAGGAGCGCCTCGGTCATCCGTGGCTGGGGCACCCCCGATCACCCAGATCCGGGCACGGCCGGTTCTCGAGTCCGTCGACGCCAGCCCACGTTCCACAGGGTTCTGGACCGGGGCCGGGAGTCGGGCAGGATGCACGCATGATCAGCGAGGACGAGGCCCGGGCGGAGCTCGCCCGTCGTGCGCTCCGCTTCCGAGCTGCGGCCGCAGGACGGGAGAAGGACCTCATCCGGTCCGAGGTCCTGGGAACGGCTGTACCGGATGAGCTCCTGGGTTCGCTCCCGGCGGTCCATGCCGGACTGCGACAGGTGGCCGACGGATGGCTGCTCTGGATCACGAACCACCGGGGCGAGGAGTCCGTCCGCGGTCCCGGTAGGCGGATCCACCTGTTCGAGCACGCAAGGGTGGCCCAGGCGCACCGTTGGCCCAACTGGCCGGTCGATGAGATCGCTGACCGGATCGGTTCGGCTGCGCCCACCGATCGTTTCCCGCCCGTCGCGGTCGCGGTGCTCGAGGACGCCGGATGGTTCCCCGGCCGAGTGCTCCCCGAGGCCGAGATCACGGCGTGGGCTGCCGCTCGCGTCCCCGACGACGACGTCCGACTGCACGACGCCGCTCGGAGAGCCCTGGTGGAGTTCGGCGGGCTCCGGTTGCACTCCGAGGGGGTCTGCGACCTCGAGTTCTTCCCGCACCCGACTCCTGACGTCCGTTGGCGAGAGGCAGCCAGTCTGGCCCACTGGGCCGGATCCGTCCTCTTCCCCGTCGCCGAGGACCGACGACAGCGGGTCGAGGGCTTGGTGGTGGTGCTCGAGGACGGGCCGGGCATCTCGGGAGTCGTGCTCGCCGGTGAGATCGACCAGTACGTCGTCGGCCGCACAGTGGACGAGATGATCATCAACTACGCAACGGGGGCCCCACCGCAGCCGGTCGACTGACCGGGGTCCAGACGCAAGGCGCTGCGGGCAAGCAGCACCTCGGCGGGCGGGAGCACCCGGACCTCTCCTGTCGCCTCCACTCCCCCACCGTTGGTGGGACTCACTGCCAGCTGGGCCATCACCCGACGGCCGAGGCGGTCGATCCGTTCTCCCAGGACGATCATGGTGGCCCACCGGTCGGGATCCGGGTGCAGGGCTTCGCGTGCCCGATCGATGAGCTGGGTCAGGGCCTCGGGGGTGCTCCACCAGAACGGATGGCCCGGGAGCTCGGCCAGCACGAGCACGTCTCGCTGGTCCCGGCTGGTCTCGACCCACCGGGCTGCCACCCACCTCCGCTCACCCCCCGGGGAGTCGACGGGGACGGTCGTCATGGACGTCGATCCGGCGCCGTCCGCCCAGTTCTCGACCCTGGTCGAGCTCGGCCGGAGTTCGTCGTCCTCCTCGGGCCAGTCCCCCGTCGCGTTGGTGATGCGGGCCGCGAAGGATGCGTCGGTCGGTTGGGGGCTCGCCGTCGGCGTCCGGCCATCGGCGGGGTCCACGTCCTCGCGAGCCATCACGCGTTCCCAGTCGAACTCCGCGTTCGCTGCGGCGTGCAGCAGACGGTGCGGGGTTGCCGGGTGAGACGCACGGAGAGCGGACTCGACCACCTCGTGCATCACCAAGGTCACGTCGCTGTCCCGCACCCCGCGGCCGCTCACCAGGCGCGAGAGGGCCGCGATGATCTCGGGGTCCAGGGCGAACCGAGCACGGCGGACGTGCTCGTCACCCAGCTCGCCGATCGAACCGGTGTGCCCCGATCCGAGGGCCCGCGCCACCGACGCCCAGTCGACGAGCAGGTGGTCGTCTGCCGCCAGGTGCCGCAACGCCTGGCGCACATCGGATGGCGTCGGTACGGGTATCCCGAGTTCGACGGCCTTGAGCGCCACCGATCGCGTGATGGCATCAACCGTCCGTCGCTCGTCCGCGAGCATCCCTCCGTACAGGTCGGCGGGTGCCGACGTCCCTGGAGGACCGCGGGAGAACGCAGTCGGGGGCCACGCCTCGATCGGCCGCTCACGCCCGCCCGTCTCGACGGGCGCATCCCGCTGGACGACCGAGCCAGGGTGAACCCTTCGCTCGACGGGAACCCAGTCGGCGACAGGCTGCTCGAGCGGGGCCACCCTCGACGGCACGATCGCTGCGCCGAAGACCGAACCGGGCCCGACCAAGTGCTCACACGTGGAGCACGGCGGGAAGTCCTCGAAACGGAACCGCACGTCCTCAGCACGGCGGTGATCGACCACCAGCCGGCTGACCGAGATCGTCGACCGAGCCACGTGGGCCACGGCAGCGAGCCGCAGCGACTCCGCATCAGCCCACTGCGCCTGGTTGACCGCGTCCGCCTCGAACTGCCACAGAGCATCCGAGAGCACCGCGACCTCGGCGCAGCGACCATGCCCGGGCCCGCGGTGCTCGGGATCGATCCGGTCGAGCGCAGCGGCCATCACCGGGTGCAGGTCCGGCTCACGTGCATGTTCTGCGGCGCCCGCTGTCCTCATCGAGGTGCTCACCGTGACCTCTCCGTCGGGCGAGACGAGGGCTGCAGCTGCGGGGGATACCTGCCGGGCGACGGCACGCACGTTGCCCACCGATCCTGCGGCCATCGCCACGACCGCATCGGCAAGCGCAGCAGACAGAGCACGCGCCGACAGAGAAGCGGCGACTGCTGGGTCACCCCCCTCGTCCAACTGCCCCGCATCCAGGTCGAAGGTCAGCAGCGGCGCCCCCGTTCGGCCGTTCCGGTGCAGGTAGTCGACGAGCAGGCTCACATCCCGCGAACGGCGTCCACCGGACTCGACGGCCGATGCAGCCCCGCCCGATCCTGGCCCGCCGCCGACCTGACCGCCGTCCAGGAACAGGTCCACCCAGACGTCTGAGCCCTGGGCGCGGGTGATGACGGAGTAGCCGCTGTAGGGAGTGGTGTACGGCGGCGGCCAGGCGTGGTGGTCGGCGGTCTGGCCGTCGATCCACTCGACGCCGTCCTCGGTGACGGCCGCGTTGAACCAGTGCCCGCCGTCCCAGTGACCCGTGGGGTCGGCCCAGCCGAGCAGCACGATCGCCACCGTGCCCTCGGGGAGCGAGGCCAGCGCCGCGCCGATGCGTGCATCGGCGTCGTCGGTGAAGTCGGTGGAGAACGTGGCGGACTCCAGCCCCCACCAGTGCCATCCGGGCTGGATCCCGGCCCAGCGCCACATCTCGTTGAGCTCACCCGGATCGGTTCCCCAGATGACGTGGTCATCGAGCACGCGCCCGCCGTTGTCGCCGAACGCGGCCCGCGCATCCCTTCCGTGCAGCAGGTCGGCCACCGCACGGGAGCAGTCGCCGCAGTTGTTGCTCCACGGCGTCCACCGGGCCACGGGGAAGCGGGCGTGGTGCGGGTTCACGAACGGCAGCCACCGCAGGGCGTTCTCGACGGCCTCGCTCACCGACGAGGGGGTCCACCCGGCCACCGCTCTCCTCATGGCCTCCCGTGTCCAGAACCCGGGATCGATGTGCCGTTGCGGTTCGACGTCGGTGCGCAGCACGCCGGGTTCGTCGTGCGCCGGTCGGGCCACCTCGAACTCCGTCACCCGCATGCCGACGAAGCCGTCGTCCGCGAGCACGCCCTGCACTCGGAACTGCCGGACGGCGCCCTGCTGGAGTGCTTTGGTCAGTGAGTCGACGGCCCCCTTGTAGGCCGGGTACGCAGCCAGCTCGTTGCGCAGCTGCCCGATGTCGGACGTCGTCCCCGCCTGTTGCAACCCGGGTCGACTGCCGGCCAGCGCGTCGTTCTCAGCCACGGAGACCGTGACCACGGCGAGGTCGCCGTGGTCGAGCTCGACCAGCACACGCCCGTTCGACTCGGCCAGTGGCTGCACCCCCTGGTCCACGAACTGGGCCACTGCCGGTGCGACGGCGTCCGTCATCCACTTCTCGGCCTGCCGTCGCAACTCAGCCCGTCGCCGAGCCCGTGCCTCCACGGCGGCGGCGTGCTCCTCGGTCCCCGGAGCCGTCTGCAGCTTCTCGTCCTGCTCGGTCGCCCGGAGCCGAGCGAGCGTCTCGACGGAACCGTCGACCAGCTGCACGGCGCTGGGCTCGTTGACCCAGCTGGCGAACGCCTCCGCGGGGATGAGCTCCTCACCCTTCACCCGAGCCAGAGCGCCGGCCCGTCGGGCGTCGACCCACCCCTGGGCCGCATCCCAGACGAGCGTCGGTGCACCGTCCACGCGACGCCGGGCGAGCCCGGGCGCGGCGATCTCGTGCGTGCCCGGGTCGAGCGTGGCCCGCTGCGCCAACCAATGGGATGAAGGCCCCGCCTGCCCGACATCGGGGTCGGTCAGGGCCATGAGCAGGTCACCGAGGAACCTCGAGGTCGCCGGGGTCAGAGGTCCGTCGTCGAGGTGGAACGCGCCCACGGTCCACATCTGCAGGGGCCGATCGGGGTCCGTACGCGCCCAGGGGTTCAGGCCGGTGTTGACCCGCACCGAGGACCCGTCGGCCAGCAGGAGCACCTGTCCGGGCAGGACGCCGTCCGCGCCCTCCCACAGGACGGCGGGGTCCGCCTCGGCGAGGACGTGCTGCCATGCGGCACCGCCGTCCGCCCCGACGGCGAGCGGCCCGGTCAGCGCTGGCGGTTGCGCAACCTCGCCCGGTCCTCCGAGGTCGCCGACATGCCCAGCTCCCGGCCCTCCTGGTTGCGGCACATCTCCAGCAGGCGTTCCGGGCTCGGCAGCGTCGTCCCCTTCAACCGGGCCAGTTCCTCCGCCTGCTCCCGCGTGGCCGGCTCCAGCAGCACGTACGGGTCCTCGTCCGCCTGGTGCGCGATCTCGCTCGCGCTCACCGGGTCCCAGATCCAGGTGTGGCTCGGTACGTCGAACAAGATCGTCTCCTGCCCCCCGTCCACCACCCAGTGGCTGGCCAGGATCTGCTTGGTCCCCAGCTTCCGCCAGGTCGCTATCCGATAGGTGAAGACCTTCTCTTCTTCCCGTTGTTCGGCCTCCAGCTGCACCAGCATGTCCAGACGCTCCGGTCCCGGGTCGTCTGGAAGCTCCTGGTATGAGGCCGTCGGAAGCCCGGCGCGCTGGTCCATCACCCGGAACCTCTCCCACATGGCCCGGTCCTTCTGCCGGGTCCGTTCCCACAGAGGCCACCCCGGGTGATTCGGGTCCGTCATCGTTGCTCTCCTTCGGTGCCGACGTGGCGGGTGTCGTCTGAGCGCCCAGGGCGTCAGCTATGTGCTGTGCGGTCTCAGCCGAGACCTTCGCTCGCATCAAGGCCGCGGCTACGGACCCGAATTTGCTTTCCGCGGTGGCCAGGAATGCCGCGGCAAGGCGAGGTTCCTTCTTGAAGATCTGTGTCGGCCCATTGGCTTTCACCGGCCCGAGTAGGTCCAGACCTGCAGGGAGATGCGCCTCTACCCCTTCGGCTCGGACGATGTCCAGGATCCTGCCGAGCGCAACCACCCGTTCGAACGGGTCGCCCTTCGTGAAGCGCAGGGTCTCGTAGAAGTCATGGGTCCGCTTGCCGACGGCCCAGGACTGCGGGGTCGGGAACTGCATCTCCACCCGCTGGCCTGTCGTGGCGTGCGTCATCACGACCAGCAGTCCGTGGTGCCGGTTGCCGATGGCCCAGGTGTTGCGCCAGTCGTCGTGGGTCTCGCCGGGACCCGGGTCCTCAGGAGCAGCCCATCCGAGTGCCCGGAAGGCCCGCAGCGCCTCCAGCACGGATTCGCCGTAGCGGTCGGGGTCGATCTGCAGCGAGAACCGCACGAGGTCGTCCATCGACCAGATCGACGCGGCGAAGGTCGAACCACCCTGGATCGACGGCTGGATCTTCCTGGCTGCCGACTCCAGGCTCTTGACCGCGTTGACCAGTCCCACGGCCTCGGGCGCGGGCAGCCCCTGCTCCTGCAGCCGGGCGAAGACATCCACCATCTGGTCCTGCACCAGGTCAGCCCACACCTGGCCGTGCGCCACCGCCTCCATCAGGTACCGCCGCAGCGGCTCCGGCATGCCGTCGTACAGCTCCTGCTCCGGCGTGGGCGGAGGGACGGGCGGGTCTCCTGCACCGTTTTCGGGAGCGGACGTCGGCCCGGTCTGCGGGACACCGGAGTCGGACCCCGGACCGGCCGTTACGCCGGTGGGCTCACCAGAACCGAGCCCGGGCTCACCATCGAGGCGTCCTCCGGGTGCAGGAACAGCCCGACTTGCACCCCCGCTGGTGTCTGACGGGTGTGCAGATCGAAGGAGCGGATGCGGACCGGCGTCCCGTTCGCCTCGACGTGCAGCGTCGTCCCCGTCACCGGGACGTCGCCCTCCTCCAGGATCCCCACGGCCGTCGGCCCCATCCCCGTGAGCTGGAACGTCCTGGCCACGGTGAAGCGCACCGGCACCGTCATCGTTCGTCCTTCCCTCGCCGGACGTCATCCCGGCCCGCTGCGCCGACCCCGAACTCTCCGTGTCGGTCCTGATCCTCGCGCCGCCCCCGGTCGGTGCCGCGACGCGGGCTGCTTTGCGGCCGGCGATCTCGCGCAGCGCGTACTCGCGGGCTCGGACCCGCGACGTCCGTTGCGACTCGGTCTGCGCCGACTGGTGCAGCAAGGCCTGCTCGACGTCGGACCGGCTGACCGGGCCGCCACCGCCCGTCGCCGCGATCGCCGTGAGGTCAGCCGCCAGCCGGTCGAGCGACGCCTCGATCCGGTCGGCGCGAGCGGGCGCCACCGCGACGGTCTCCGTCGGCGTCACCTCTGCCGCCGGGTCGACCGAGGTCCCCGCCTCCGCTGCGGGGTCGGACGGTTTCCCGGTCGGTGCCGCGGTCGCCGGACCGGACGTCGACTCCGCGTCGGCCGTCACCGAACCCGGCCGGGGGGTGCCCGTCGGGGCCGCGCTCGTCGTCGGGCCCTCGGCCTGAGCTGCTGCCGCCGACGCCTGCGCCGACGTGGCCTGCGCCGACGCGGCCGGGGCTGAGGTGGGAGCAGCCCCCACCGGGCTTCCCTGGGCCGCGACGGGTGCGGTATCGACCGGGGCGGACGACTGCGCCGCGGGGGACGTCGACCCGGCAGCTCCTGGCTCCTCGGTGGTCGAGTGCGCGTCGGCGGGGGCCAGGCCGGCTCCCGTCGCCCCCGCCCCGCGCTCGGTCGGGGACGCGTGCGCGCTCCCCTGCGTCTGACCCGACGAGGACGACGACGCCGAGCCCGTCGACGATCCGGGCGAGGCCGACTGGCTCGCGGGCGACTGGATCGAGGACGGCGAGGAGGACGACGGTGCGGGGGCCACGGACGCCGACGCCGGACCGGCCGCCGCACTCGACCCGACCGGAGTGGCCGCGACCGGGGCGAAGGAGACCGGGGCGGAGGAGACCGGAGCGGAGGAGACCGGAGCTGCCACGGCCGGGGCTGCGGGCGGCGACGTCGTGGTGGTCGGGGACGCGGTGGCAGCGGCCGGCTGGGCGGCGAGCGGAGAACCGGTCGTCGTCCCCGCCGTGGTGGAACTGCCCCCGGTGGCCGCCGCAGCCGTCATCCGCCCGGTCGCGGGGGTCGACGACGGTGCCGTGCTCGACGGTGCGGTGCCGGTCACGCCGCGCGCTGGTGACGTCCTCCCGTGGACGTCCGTGCCGGGCGTCGTCGTCACGGACGTCGTCCCCGCGGCGGACGCGGCCCCCGCAGCGGTCGTCGTGCCCTGCTGCGCCAGGTGCCCGGCCAACGCGTCGACGTGCACCTGGGCCAGGGTCTGGACCGGGTGCACGGCGGCGTAGAGCACGGCCGGGTTGGTCGGGCTGACCGTGCCGTACCGGCCCATCGCGCCCAGGGCCGCCATCCCGAAGACGGACCCGTCGAGCGCCGGGAACCCCTGCCCGGTCAGCAGGCTCGCCGCGATGCCACCGGCCGGTGACGCGACCGCGTTGGTGCCCGCGGTGGCGGCGAGCCCACCCGTGTGCCGGATCCCGAAGTTGCCGGTGCGGGCCAGCCGTCCCCCGTCGGCGCCCAGACCGGCGACGGCGCTGACCCGTGGTGACCGGCGCAGGCGGGCGAACACCGGCGCGACCAGCCCGGCACCGGCCGCTCCGCCGAACCCGCCCCCCAGGCCGGCCTGCACCGTCGAGAGCACGTTCCAGTCGGTGCGGCTGCCGTCGGCCATCTGCCACGCCTGGGTGGTGACGTCGATGACGAGCTCCTCGAGCACCTCCTCGGCGATCTCGTACGCGAGGTGCCGCCCGGTCGAGTGCGCCGCGACCCGGCCGGCGAGCGCGACCGTCTGCTCGGTGACGGCGCGGCGCACCCCCTCCACGAGCGCCTTGCGGCCGGCGGCCTCGGCCAGCTTGTCCAGCGCAGCGATGACCGCCTGCCGGGCCGTGCTCGCGATGGGCCCGAGCCCCGCCAAGGACAGTCCCCCGGCCCAGGCCATGACGACCGCGATGACCGCCGCCATCGCGGCCACCGCGACGGCCACGTTGACCGACACCTTCGCGTACTGCAGCTCGACCCCGAACCCGCTGGTCTGCTGCGCGATGGCCACCGCGTTCTGGATGTGGCCGGGCAAGCCGAACTCCGGCGACCCGAGCAGCTTGCGGGCCAGGTCGTCGAACCCCTCCGCAGCCGGGGCGTCCCAGGCAGCGAGGAGGTCGGCCGCTGCTGCCTGCAGCCCCTCGGACGCCGCGCCCAGGCCGTCGGCCAGGTCGATCCACTCCTGGGACAGCTCCCAGACCGCCGTCTCGCTGCCCTCGGGCCAGGCCGACCCGGCGAAGATCATCGACAGCAGGTCGTTCCAAATGCCGTCACCGTCGGCGCCCAGCCACATGAAGGGGTTGACGACGTCGTCGGGGTGCTCCATCACCTGCTCCGGCGGACCACGGCGTCAGCGGCGGCCGCGGAGCTGGTCGTCGACGATCGAGGCGACCTGCTCGTCGTCGCCGTTCAGCATCGCCCGCACCTGCTCGCCGTCGGCGACCTCGGACATGATCTCGACGACGCGGTCCTCCGCCGTCCACACGGCGTGCTCGATGGTCTCGGTGATGAGGTCGGCCAGCGCCCGGGCGTCCTGGTTGCGGTAGATGCGCGGGTCCAGGTCGAGCCGGACGACGCGGCCCTGCGGGCCGACCGTCACCGACACGAGGCCGTCGGGCGAGGTCTCCGTCGCCTGCACCGCACGGGCGCGGCGTGCGAGCTCGGGCCCCTGCTCGACCAGCTTGCCGAGCTTGACCTGCAGCTGCTCGGAGTAGGCGCGGAAGCCGTCGAGCTCACTGCGGTCGGGCGCGGTCACGGCACTGCTCCTCTCAGGAGGGCTGAGGTCGGTGGGGCGCCACCGTAACCGGTGCTGCCCGGGTCCGGATCCCCGTCACCGGGTGGACATGCCGCCTGAGCTGCGCGTACGTAGTTGTCCACAGGCACCGGTCCGCAGCTTGGGGATGTCGTCCGGGCCCCCTAGGCTCGGCGAACCCGAGGCACCAGCAGCGAAGGAGGAGGACGCATGACGGACGGCACGCGGGTCGACGCCGACGCACTCCTGGAGTTCTCCCACCGCCTCTTCGAGCGGTCGAACGCTTTCGGGCAGTCCTCCGCGACGGCGCGCATGACCACGTCCGGGGCGAACCTCGGCGGCAGCGGCATGGTGGAGTCCCGGTCCGCAGCGTCGAGCTACGCCGACTCCCAGTTCATCACCGGGCAGTTCCTGGACGACGTCCGCGACGGCCTCCTCGCTCTGAGCTACGTCTCCGCGACCGTCGCCGAGCGGTACCGGTACTCCGACGCCGACCAGGCCGACCAGATGGCCACGGTCGGTGCCGCCTTCGCACCTCCTCCGGGCCAGGCCAGCATCTCGTCGCGGCGCGCCGAGGAGCGAGCTGCGCAGACCACGGCGTCCGCAGCGAACGCCGAGCAGCAGCGGTACCTGAACCAGCTCGACGCCGGTTCCGCGGGTCGACCAGCCGACCACGAGGAACAGCGCTTCCTCAACCAGGCCGATGCCGGGCGTCGTCCCGAGCCCGGATCCCGGCACGACCAGTACTCACGGGCAACCGACGAGGTCGCCGCGCACTTCGAGAGCATCGGGCAGTCCGGCCAGGCGGCCGAGGGCCGTTACGACCCCAGGGCCGGGTACGCCGAGGCCGAGCGGGCCGCGGATCGGCTGTCCGACCAGTTCAACACCCCCTTCGTCGTCCGGGTCGACGAGCACGGCAACAGCGAGGCGGTGTCGGTGGTCCCGTTGGACCCCGATGCCGAGCCGGATCCGGTTCTGGAGCAGACGGCCGAGGAGTCGCACGCCCAGCAGGCGGCGGACCTCGACCGTGCACTCGGGGCGAACGGCTGACATGCCCACAGCACGCACGGACGGCGAGAGCGGTGCTCGTCCAGAGGTCGAGGGCCAGGATTTCCGGCTGTTGAAGATCACCGAGATCTACCCGCTCGTCATGCTCGAGGACACCGAGGGCATGCGTGACGCCGCAGTGGCCTGGCAGAACCTGGGCGCTTCGCTGGACGCCGAGGCCAGGGCTCTGCGCGGATCCCTGACCGGCCTCGCGGCGTCGTGGCAGTCCGACGCCGCCACCGTGTTCGCCGAACGGGGGGAAGCCGCCGCTGCCTCGGTGGACCGGTGGTCCGACGTAGCCGCGAACCGTGCGAGCGAGCTGTACGACCTCGCAGTGGTCGTCGCCAGCAAGAAGCTGCGCATGCAGTGGATCTGGGACGACTTCACCCAGGCGGCCGACGCCATCACGGCGCGTGCGGACGCCTCCTCCGGCTTCAGCGCCGACCCGGAGGGGGACGCGCTCACCGACGTGGTCTCTGGCCTCGTGATCGATGCAAGCCTCGAGGACAACGTGGAGGAGCACACCCGACGAACCCTCGACGAGGTGGTGAACCCACTCGCGAACCGGTTCGCCGAGGCGGCAGTCTCGTTGTCCGAACGGGGGCCCATCTACCGCGGGCCCACCGACGCCGCCGTCCCGGCCGACAGGGCACTGCAGGCGATGGTGACCGGGCACTGGTCACCATCCATGCCTTCCATGCCTTCCATGCCCTCCATGCCCGGTGATCCCGGGGCATCCGTCGCCTTCCCCCGACCAGGTGCCCCGTCCGCGCCCGACCTACCGACGGCTCCCTCCGCGGCGGTCGCCGCAGTCCCTCTGGTGCCCACTTCCCCGGTACCGACGCCGGCACCGGTTCGGGGTGCCGTGCGCGGGCCATCACCTGCGCCTGCGGGCCCCCGCCTTCCCGCCGGCACCACCTTGTCGTCGCTGGTCGCCGCTGGCTGGGCCGGAGCGCCTGCCCTCGCCGGTCGGCGCGCCCCCGCGATGCCGACGGTGCCCGGAGCCCCCGGGTCCCCCAGCGCGGTGGGCTCGCGCTCCCCCGGCTCGGCCCCGATCCAGCGTGCGCCTGGCATGCCGGGCGCGACCCCACCTGGTCTCCCTGGTCGGGCCGCGTTGCCGGCCGCGAGTGCGTCGCCCCCGGTCGGGGCCCCCGGCGCTCCGCAGCCGCCCGGCGCTCCCGGCCTGCGGCCCGGAGCCACCCCGCCACCGCCTCCTCGTCTGCCGGGCCGATCGACCACGTCCGCGCCGTCCTCGCCGACCGCGCCGCCGCCTCCGCCGGCCCTGCCCGGGTCCACCCGCCCGCGCGCCGGCGGGCCCGCTCTGCCCGGCACCCGACCTCCTGGTGGCCCATCCGGCACGAACCGGTCAGCTGCGCCTACGACCCCACACGTCCTCGGTCGCCCCGGTCCTGCCGACGCAGCACCACCCTCGCCCCCGCCCCCACCCGCCCGCGGCCAGCCCCGGCGGCAGAGCAGACATCGCCAGGACCCCCCGCGGCCGAGCAGCCCGGCGCGGCCCGGCGCCCACCACGGAGCCGACGTCGACCCGTCGGTCCCGATGGCCCTGCGATCAGCCCGCACGACCGGCACCGTCGCGCTCCCCGGCTCGGTCACCACCCCGCCCGCTCCCGCCGATCCGCGCCTGAGCCGTCAGGCCCCGGCGGCCCTCGGGACTCCGAACGCATCGGGTCCCCTGGGCGGCAGGACCAACCGTGCACCTGGCGAGCACCGGTCCGGCGGGCACGCTCGGCCGGTTGCTGCGGAGTCGCCCGCCCGAGGAGGTCGACCACCGATCGGTGGATCCCGGGAGCGGGGTGCTCGACGCACCGCCCCGGACACCGCCCACGAGCTGGGCGGGCGCACCGCTGCCGAGGCGACCGCGCCCACCCCGGCGGAGGTCCGCGCTGCCGACCGCGCACGACGTCGCGCCGAGTGGGAGGACGCACGCCGACACCACGCAGCCGCGGTCAGCCCGTGACGCCCCGCTCCTCCACCTCGAGCTGCTCGACCTCACCGCGGGGCACCCAGCGCCGCCGCACCCCGACGTCCACCCGCTCGAACCCCAGCTCGCCGGCCGCCGCCGCGTCACCACCGGCGTCCTGCAGCAGGTAGCCGTCGGGGCGCTCGCCGACCACCACGCACGCGACCCCGCGCCAGCGCGCGACCGTGCGGCGGTGCAGCACCGCCTCGCACTCGGCGACCGGCACGGTGCGCACCCACGGCCCGTCCTCGGTCAGCAGCTCGAATCCCTCCCGCACCGCGGGGACCGACAGCCACACCCACCAGCCGTCGACCCGCAGCTCGGGCGCGGCAGCCAGCTCCTCGCCCCGCCACCGCGCCACCCAGCTCACGACGCCGCCCCCGTGGTGACCAGCTGCCAGACCTCGCGCACGGCGTCCCAGCGGGCCCGCTCCTGCTCCCGTCCGCGCACGTCGACCTCCACCACGGCGGCGCCGTGCGGCAGCGCGACGTCGTCCACGCGGTGCTCGCGCACCGGCACCGCGCCCGCCGCCAGCCCCGTCCCCCGGAACGGCGGGGGCTCGACCAGCCAGCCACCCACCGCGTCGCGCTGCTCGGCGTCGCGGCCACCGCGGGCCACCCGGTACAGCTCGGCGGCGAACACCGGCCAGCGCAGCACGTGCAGCGAGCCGTCGTCCGGGATGAGGTCGCGCTCCTCGTCGGCCCGGCCCAGCGCACGCAGCAGCACCGTGGGCGCCCCGATGTGGGCGAGGTCGTCGCACCGGTGCACGACCCCGCTCACCCGGCCTCGGCCACCGGAGAGCAGCGGACCCAGCCGGTCGAGCGGTACCAGCTGCTGCACCCACACCGCGTGCCCGGGGTCGGCAGCCAGCTCGTCGACGAGGTCGGGGACCACCAGGCGCACCAGCGCACCGGGCTCCACCAGCAGCGGGTGCTCGGTGCCGGCGCCCACGGCCAGCCCCCAGCGCAGGTCGGGCCAGCCGTGCACCAGGTCGACGAACGAGCTGCGCCACCAGGGCGCCGCCGGGTCGGGCAGCAGGTCGGGCGCGGTCCACGCCGTCACCCAGGTGCGGCCGTCGTGCTGGGTCACCGGCCAGGTCGGCGGGTCGTCCGGCGGCAACGGCAGGGCCAGGTCGGCGCCCCGCAGCAGGGCCAACCGGGTCGCGTCGTCGCCGGCCCGCGCCGCGGCCGCCCAGACCGCCGCGAACTGCGAGGGGTCGAACGGCTCACCCACGGGCAGCGGTCACAGCGAGTCGAGGGTGCCCTGCGTGGACGCCAGGGAGGAGGCCTGCTCGCCGTCGGAGGCCAGCGACGCCTGAACGGCGGTCTCCACCTGCTGGCCGACCTCCTCGAACTGTCCGGCCAACGAGGACACCGCCCCGCGCGACGGCTCGGCCCCCTCGAGGTAGGTCGTCCCGAACTCCCGCCCGCTGGAGTCGCCACCCCACGGCTGCGCCCCCTCGGCGGCCTCGATCGCGCCGGAGCACTGCATCACGGTCTGCCGCAGCTGGGCCGCCGACGCCTGCCAGGCCTGCAACGCGGCGGCAGCAGCGTCGGGGTCGATCCGCACCGAGTCGTAGGACATGGTTCCTCCCAGGTCGCGCCGGTCATGCTCCCACGGGCGGCACGGCACCGGCCCGGCGTCGCACCTCTGCCTCGAAGCTGGCCAGCCACCCCTGACGACGGGACAGTGCCTGCTCGAGGGTGTCGCGCCGGAACGCCCGGGTGACCTGGTCGACGGGCACGGTGCGGCCGGCGGTGCGCATCCCGGGCACCTTGTCGGCTCCCTCGGGCACCAGCGCCAGCAGCTGCTGGGTCACGCGCACACCCCCGCGCAGAGCCCGCACGCACCAGACGAGCGGCTCGTCGTCGAGGGCCGCAGGGGACACCGGGCGCACCACCAGGCGACCGTCGACCTCGGTGGGGGCCGACTGGCACACCTGGTCGGCCTGTTCGCCCAGCCACCACAGGTCGGAGCCGCCCAGCTCCGGCGTCTCCCCCTCCCGCAGCGCCGCACCCAGCTGCTCGGCCGGTTCACCGCACGCACCACAGGTGTAGCGCACCCGCCACCCCGACCCGTGCCGGTCGTGCACCGGGACCACCTCGGGGGGCTGCGCCGGGTAGGCGTACCCGAAGGCGCCGCAGGTGTGGACGCGGACCCCCGGGAGGCAGGCGGCCTGCTCGGCATCGGCGACCCGCACGCCGCGGCGCAGCTCGACCTGCTGGGGCCAGGCCCGCGCCGCGTCGTTCTGCAGCAGCACCCACGGGAGCCACAGGAAGGCGACCCCCGCCGGCACGAGGGCCATCGTCCACGGCATCTCCTCGCCCTGCGCGACGAGCGCGATGGCCGCCACCCCCACGACCACGAGCCCGATGAGCGACAGGCGGGCGAGGAAGAACCCGTCGTCGTAGGAGCCCAGGTGCACGGTGCGCTTGACCCCGCGCCACCCCAGGCCAGCGAGGGTGAACAGGATGATCCCGAGCAGGCACGAGAACAGCCCCTGCCAGAACCCGGCCGAGAACCCGGGCAGCACGACGGCCACCGAGGCGACGGCCAGCGCGAGCACCGGCACGGTCATCAACACCCCGGCGACCAGCACCGGCAACGGTGCCCGGAGCTGCCCCAGGCCTCGGAGGAAGACGCGGGACGACGGCCCGAGCCCGGCCGGCGGGCGGGCGGCCTGCACCGCCTTGCCGGTCTCGCCGTAGGGCACGCGGTTCGTGGTCACGCCGGGCACCGTGCCACCGTGACTCCGGGGGTCGCAAACGCGTCCACCCGGCCTGTGGACAACCGGTCAGGCGTCCTTCGGCGAGCTGTCGGCGGCGGCGCGGGCGGCGAGGCGTTCGCGCTGCGGGATCACCACGTACTTCGGGTCCTTGGACGACGCCATGCCCGCGTCGAAGACCCCGAAGCGGGTCAGCAGCGAGCCCGCGGCCAGCAGCGCACCGCTGGCGACGGCGCCCCAGCGGCGGCCACCCACCAGCGCGGCGCCGACGGCCCCGGCGGAGGTGCAGGCCCGTGCCGCGCGCAGCAGCTTCCCGGCCCGGCCGATGTGGAAGGGCTCGCTGACGATGCCGTGGTCGTGCTCCACCTTGTGCATCGCGGCCAGCTCGACCGCGGCGCCGACCACCGCGGCCGAGCGCGCCGGCCCGGCCTGGTCCACGGGGGTGAACGCCATGCAGAGCCCGCCACCGGCGGCCAGCGCCGAACCGGTGAACACGAACGGCAGCTGGTTGCCCGGCTCGTGCCAGCTCGGCGTCGCGGTGTTGGCCAGCAGCACCGCGGTGTAGGCCGCCATCGGCCCACCGAAGGCCGCCGCGCCCACGCTCGCCGTCCGGCGCAGGCCCGCCGAGCGCACCAGCCGCGGGAACCAGCCACGCGACCGGCGCACGGCGGGCACTCCGGAGAGCAGGGTGAGGGCAGCCGCTCCCCCGGCCGCCGTGCTGAACGGCGACAGGATGTAGGAGCCCACGCTCAACGGCGAGGTCGGCTTGAACACCCGCAGCATGTGCAGGAACCGCTCGGGCCGACCCAGGTCGTGGATCAGGAAACCGACGCTGGCGATCGCGCCACCACCGGCGACCAGGTGCGCAGCACGGGCGAGGGCGGGGCGGCCGGTGAACTCGGCGCCGGCCCCCAGCACCGCCGACGACCCCGCCGCACCGCCGAGGAACAGGTAGAGCGGTACATCGGGGGTCTTCCACACCGCCGACTTCACGATCTGCCGGCCGTAGTAGCTCTGGAAGTCCGCATCGCCCACGGTCGGGTCGCCGTCGCGGGCACCTCCGCGGCGTCCCCTCCGCTTGCGCTTCTCGCGCCCGGACGCCGAGGGTCCGTCGGCCTTGCGCCAGCCACCACCGGGGGTGGCCACGCCCGAGACGCCGGGCCGGTGGTCGAGCGGGGCGTCGACGTCCTCGCTGGGCACACCGGTGCGCCCCATCTCGGGGGTCCGCGCCTGCGCGACCTCGGGGTCGGGCTGGGCGACCGGGGCCTGCGCCGCCCGGTCGGGTCCGGCGCCCTCGGCCGGCGCGCCGCCGTCGCCGGGCTCGCTCGCGTGCCGGGGGGTCATCGCCGCCGCCCCAGGAAGCCGGAGAGCGCCACGCCGACCAGCATCGCCGCGGCACCCGCGGCGTGCCGCCACATGGAGGGCAGGTCACGGGTGGTGACCACCGGGTCCGGCGGCAGCCCGTAGACCTCCGGCTCGTCGAGCAGCAGGAAGAACGCCCCCGCGCCGCCCACGCCGTCGTCGGTGTCCCGGCCGTAGAGCCGGGCAGTGGTCACACCCTGCTCGGTGAGCGTCGCCAGCCGCGCGTCCGCGCGGGCCTGCAGCTCGTCGAGGTCGCCGAACTGGATCGACTGCGTGGGGCAGGCGGTGGCGCACGCGGGCTGCAGACCGTCGGTGAGCCGGTCGTAGCACATCGTGCACTTGAAGACCCGGCCGTCGTCCTTGCGTTGGTCGATCACGCCGTACGGGCAGGCCGGCACGCAGTAGCCGCAGCCGTTGCAGATGTCGTCCTGCACCACGACGGTGCCGAACTCGGTGCGGAACAGCGCCCCGGTCGGGCAGACGTCGAGGCAACCGGCGTGCGTGCAGTGCTTGCAGACGTCGCTGGACATCAGCCAGCGGATCTCGCGGTCCGCCGACTGCGCCGTCTGCGGGTCGAACGAGGACAGCGCCTGCGCGTTCAGCACGCTGTGCTGGTCGATCGTGACGCCGTCGGCGTTCGCGTGGGACGGCGTCTCGGCCGACCCGCAGGACCCGCCGCACCCACCGGCGGACCCGACCCCCTGGCCGGGCGCAGCCGGGGCCCCGATGGCGGGCATGGGGAGGTCCACCGAGCGCGACTGCTCGACGAACGCCACGTGCCGCCACGAGTTCGCGCCGAGCATGCCGGTGTTGTCGTAGCTCATGCCCGACAGGCCGAGGGCGTCGCGGTTGCCGTCGGCGTCGTCCATCGGGAGCGTGTTCCACTCCTTGCAGGCCACCTCGCAGGCCTTGCACCCGATGCAGACGCTGGTGTCGGTGAAGAACCCGACCCGCGCCGGGTGGTCGGGCTCGTAGCCGGCCTCGCCGGTGACGTCGGGCAGCGGCCCGAACAGCCGGTTCTCCGGGTCGTTGCCGGTGAAGGCCGGGCTGGCGGAGCTGATCTGGCTCACGAGGTGCCCTCCGCGATGTGGTCCGGTGCGCTCTGGGTGGTGTCCGCGCCGGAGTCCTCACCGGTCATGTTCGTCTCCTCGACCGGCGAACGGCCACCGACCGGCACGCGGCCGCTCTTGACGCCGGCCCGCTGCCGGTAGCTCTCGACCAGGTCGACCAGCGCCGGGCCCCGCGGACGGCGACCGGCCTGGATGTCGCAGGTGGCGACCTTCGACTCCTGGATGTGCACGTTGGGGTCCATCACCACGCCGAACAGGTCGTTGCCGCTGTCGCCGGTGGAGATGCCCTGCTCGCCCCAGTGGTACGGGACGCCGATCTGGTGCACGACCCGCCCGCCGCCCACCTTCAGCGGCCGCATGCGCTCGGTGACCAGCACCCGCGCCTCGATCGCCGTGCGGGCGCTGACCAGCGTCGCCCAGCCGCCGTTCTCCAGCCCGCGCTCGTGCGCCAGCTGGGGGCTGACCTCCACGAAGAACTCGGGCTGCAGCTCGGCCAGGTAGGGCAGCGTGCGGCTCATGCCACCGGCCGTGTGGTGCTCGGTCAGCCGGTACGTGGTGAACGCGTACGGGTAGACGTCGCTGGTCGGCGGGTTGCTGCGGTTCCAGGCCGCCTCGATGACCTCACGCCCCGGGTTCGCCTGCTGCCGGTAGAGCAGGTTCGGCATCGGTGACTCGTCGGGCTCGTAGTGCGTCGGCAGCGGCCCGTCGGCCAGGCCCGACGGCGCGTACAGCCAGGCCTTCCCGTCGTTCTGCATGATGAACGCGTCGGCGCCGCTGATGCCGGCCGCGCCCTTCGCCCCGGGCTCGGGACGGTAGGACGGCGGCTTGGTCGCCTCGAAGTCCGGGACGTCGTGACCCGTCCACCTCTGGGCGTCCTCGTCCCACCAGACGTAGGCCTTGCGCTCGCTCCACGGCTTGCCCTCGGGGTCGGCCGAGGCGCGGTTGTAGAGCGTGCGGCGGTTGGCCGGCCACGCCCAGCCCCACTCCGGGGCCACCCAGTTCTGCTCGCGCCCGGGCTTGCGGCGGTCGGACTGGTTGACCTCGTCGGCGTAGACGCCGGTGTAGATCCAGCAGCCGGCCGTCGTCGTCCCGTCGTCCTTGAGCTCGGTGTAGCTCGAGAGCGCCTTGCCGTCCGGGCCCACGCCGTTGATCTCGCGCAGCACCGCCTCGGCCGACGGCTCGACCAACGGGCCGTGCGTCGGGTAGTCCCAGGTCAGCGCCTGCAGACCGCGGTCGCGCGGGTCGGTCGAGTCGCGCAGCCGGTCGCGCAGGATGCGGCCCAGGTGGAAGTAGAACCACAGGTCGCTGCGGGCGTCGTCCGGCGGCTCGATCGCCTGGCGGTGCCACTGCAGCACGCGCTGGGTGTTGGTGAAGGTGCCTTCCTTCTCCGTGTGCGTGGCCGCCGGCATGAAGAAGACCTCGGTGCCGATCTGGTCGGTGACCAGCTCGCCGGTGGCGATCTCGGGCGCGGTCTGCCAGAAGGTGGCCGACTCGATCATCTGCAGGTCGCGGACGACGAGCCAGTCGAGGTTGGCCAGGCCCAGGCGCTGCATCTTGCCGTTGGCGTGCCCGACCGCAGGGTTCTCGCCGACCAGGAAGTAGCCGGGGATCTTGCCCTGGATCATGTCGGCGACCTGGCGGTACGAACCGTGGTCACCGTTGATCTTGGGCAGCAGGTCGTAGCACCAGTCGTTCTCGGCCGTCGCGGCGTCGCCGAACCAGGCCTTGAGCAGGCTGACCATGTAGGCCCGGGTGCCGCCCCAGAACCCGACCATCTCGTCGCCGACCTTGCAGAAGTCGTCGAGGGTGGCGTGCTCCTCGGCGTGCGGCATCGGCAGGTAGCCCGGCAGCAGGTTGTACAGCGTCGGGATGTCGGTGGAGCCCTGGATCGAGGCGTGCCCGCGCAGCGCGAGGATGCCGCCGCCGGGCCGGCCCATGTTGCCCAGCAGCGCCTGCAGGATGCCGGCGGTGCGGATGTACTGCACGCCGACGGTGTGGTGGGTCCAGCCGACCGAGTACACCCAGGCGGTGGTGCGGTCGCGGCCGGAGTTCGCCGTCACCGCGCGGGCGACGTCGAGGAACACCTCGGGCTCGATGCCGCAGATGTCGCCCACCATCTCGGGGGTGTAGCGGGCGAAGTGCCGCTTCATCACCTGGTAGACGCTGCGCGGGTGCTGGAGGGTCGGGTCGGTCACCGGCTGGCCCAGCGAGTCCTTCTGCGGTGCCGGCGGGTCGATCTCGTCGGTGCCGGTGGCGCTCGGCTCGTGGGCGCCCTCGAACTGCCACGACGTCTTGTCGTAGCTCTTCGAGTCCTGGTCCCACCCGGAGAAGAGGCCGTCGAGGTCCTCGGTGTCGACGAAGTCCTCCCCGACCAGCGACGAGGCGTTGGTGTAGGCCAGCACGTAGTCGCGGAAGTCGAGCTCGTTCTCCAGCACGTAGGAGATCAGCCCGCCGAGGAACGCGATGTCGGTGCCCGCGCGCAGCGGCACGTGGGTGTCGGACACCGCCGACGTGCGGGTGAAGCGCGGGTCGATGTGGATGACCTTCGCCCCGCGCGCCTTCGCCTCCATCACCCACTGGAACCCGACCGGATGGCACTCGGCCATGTTCGAGCCCTCGATGACGATGCAGTCGGCGTTGACCAGGTCCTGCTGGAACCCGGTGGCCCCGCCGCGGCCGTACGTGGCACCCAGACCGGGCACCGTGGCGGAGTGCTATATGCGCGCCTGGTTCTCGATCTGGATCGCGCCCATGGCGCTGTACAGCTTCTTCATCAAGTAGTTCTCTTCGTTGTCCAGCGTCGCGCCACCGAGGCTGGCCAGCCCCATGGTGCGGTTGACTCGCTGGTCACCGTCGACGTCCTGCCAGCCCTTCTCCCGCGCGGCCAGCACGCGGTCGGCGATCATCTCCATCGCCTCGTCGAGGGCGAGGTCCTCCCACTCGGTGCCGTACGGACGCCGGTACTTCACGGTCGTCACACGGGTCGGCGAGGTGACCAGCTGCTTGCTGGCGCTGCCCTTGGGGCACAGCCGGCCGCGGCTGATCGGCGAGTCGGGGTCGCCCTCGATCTGCACGATCTGCTCGTCCTTGACGAACACCCGCTGGCCGCATCCCACGGCGCAGTAGGGGCAGATCGACTTCACGACCCGGTCGGCCGTGGCGGTGCGCGAGGTGATGCCCTCGGTCTTCCTGCTCCGCGCGGCCTGGCCCCGGCCCAAGGGGTCGGAGCCGGTCAGCTGGCGGAACACCGGCCACTGGTCGAGCCACGTCTTCACCAGCGTCACTGTGCCACCCGGAACCGCATCGTGCGCGGGGGCGGGGCGGACGGGTCCGCCCGTCCCACCGGCCGCACGACCCCCATGTGCCGCACGTCCCTGCGACACGCCGCCGACGCACTGTCGTCATGTCGCTTCGGAGTGTCACCATTCCCGCCGATCGGGTGCCGCACGGAGCACCGGGACGGGTGGAGGACTGCCAAGGTGGACGAGCACGTGATCGCACCGCGCCGCCCCCTGCCACCCGTCCCGGGCGTCGGCCCCGCAGCGGCCCCGCCGGTGGACGAGACCAGCTGGTACGACCCCCACGACCTGCTCGTCGACTCCGGCATCCACACCGGCGGCACCGCGGCCGAGGCCGCCCGCGACCTGGTCGCCGAGTCCGGACGCCTGCTGGTGCTGGACGAGCAGCTCCTGGCCGCGCTCGACGCCGCCGCGAAGGCCGCCGAGGCCCGCCGGGCCCTGACCGCCGGCGCCGTCACGGCCGCGCCGGGCGGGCTGGCCGACCTCTTCGCCCCGCCCGCGGTCGGTGGCCCCTCGACCGCGGTGGCCCCGGTCCCCGCCCTCCCGCCGCTGCCCCTGCCGGTCCTCTCCACCCGCGCCGACCTGCTCCCCGTCGACGCCTTCCCGGCCCTCCAGGCCGCCGATGCCCAGGACGAGGGCGTCGACGCCCGTGACGACGACGACCTGGACGACGAGGGCCCCGACGAGGGCCACGACGTCGAGGCAGCCGAGCTCGAGGTGCACGCCGAGCCGGCCGCCCCCGCCGTGCCCGAGCTCGACGTCGCCGCCGAGTTCGCCCGGCACGACGACCTGGTCGAGACCGGCCGGCACGCAGCGCTGGACGACGCACCGGCCGGTACCGCCCTCGCCCTGACCGACACCGGCCGGCACCACCTGGCCGTCCGCGGCGACGACGAGCGCGACGGGTGGGCCGACGACGTCCCCGCCCTCGGCACGCTGACCCACCGCACCCTCGTCACCCGGGGTTCCGGCCGGCGCTGGATCCCGGTGGGCGTCGGTGCCGGAGTGCTGTCCATCGTCGCCGCAGTGCTGCTGACCAGCGGGTTCGCCTCGAACGGTCCGGCGACCGACACCGACGAGGCGGCGCGCACCGGCGCCAGCACGACCGAGGCCGCCGTGCCCAGTGCGACCACGACCACGCCGCCCCCGCCGGCGATGAACACCCTCGACCTCTCCGGGCCGGTCGTCGTCGACGACTCCGACCGACCCGCGGACGACGACGCCGACCGCCCCGCCCCCACGAGCGCTGCCGGCCGCACCACCACCCCCGCCCCCGCCCCGGTCCAGCCGCAGGTCGCCGCGCCCCCGGCGGCCGACACCCCGGTGGTCGTGGAGACGCCTGCCGCCACGGCGAGCACGGCCACGTTGACCGCCGAGACCGCGCCCCCGCCCGTCGAACCGGTCACCCCGGAGACCACGCCCTCGAACTGAACCGGTCCCCCCACCGCGCGCACCCGCCCGTGCGCGATGTGTGAACGCGAACATCTCTCGGCGAGTCGCGGATGACACGCCGATGTCGACTTCTCCGTCACGCATCGGAGTCACTACGTTGCTGATCCGTCAGGGACGAATGACACGCATGCAATTCACCGGGGGACAGACGTGGGCGGACACCGGCACAGCGCCGACACGGGCGGACGGCACGCCGGCCCACCCACGGGCGCCCGCAGCACCGCCGTCCCGTCGCGGCCGGTCCCGCTCCCCCCGCCCCCGCTGACCGGCGTCCGCGGCCCCGCCGCCGGCCCGTCCACCGGTTCCTCCCGGGGCCCGTCCACCGGCTCTTCCCGGGGCCCGTCCACCGGCTCTTCCCGGGGCCCGTCCACCGGGTCGTCCCGCGGCCCCGCCACGGGGTCACGGCGCGCGCCGGGTCGACGGGACCTGCGCTGGGTCCCGGTCGCGCTCGCCATCTGGATCGCCAGCTTCCTGGCCGTCCCGGCCGCCGTCCTGGTGCACGAGGCCGTGACCTCCGACGCCACCGCGGTGGAGAACGCAGCGGACACCCGCACCGACGACGGCCCCGCACCGGGCGCCGGCGCCGGTGCCGGCAGCACGGGTGCTGCCCCGGCCGACCAGCCCAGCACCGCGCCGAGCACCGCGGCGGTCCGGGTCGACGACCCGGAACCGGCCGACGGCGCCGAGACGGTCGACGGGGCCACCCCGGCGGGGTCCGCCCCCGTCGGCGGTGCGGCACCGGCGGCGCCCTCGGCAGCGGTGGCCGGTGGTGCGGCGTCCGCCTCGCCGTCCCCCGCCCTGGCCGGCGGCCCGGCAGCACCGGCCAGCTCGTCGTCCAGCGCCGCCGCCACCGAAAGCCCCTCCTCCGCACGGGCGGAGGAGCCCGTCGCCCCCGAGGTCCCGGTCGAGGCCGCCCAGCTCGCCCCGGCCGAGGGCGCCCCAGCTTCCTGATCCGCCGGCGACCCGCCCCCGAGGGGTGAGGAGCCACCGCACGGGCTCAACGCGGGGTCCGCCGCGGCCGACCTGCCCTCTGTGAACCCTGGTCCCCCGCAGCCCCGCGGCGGACCCCGGGGCAGGGCGACCCCAGGTCGTGTGGCCGCCGGGGCCTGCCTGCTCGGCATCGGCACCCTCGTGTCGGCCGCGCTCCCGCAGCCGGCCGTGGACGTCGGCGTCGCCTCCTGCGCCTCGCTGGCCTTCGTGGGCGCCCTGCTGGTGGGCGTGCCGGCCGGTCGGCGCAGCATCCACCGCGACGTCTGGGGCCGGTACCTGGTGGCGCTGCTCGTCGCCGCCGTCGGGGCCGCCGTGGCCCTGCACCTGCCGGGGTCGTCGATCCCGATGACCGTCGGCGCACTGCCCGGCATGCTGCTCACCGTCCGGCCGCTGCCGCGGCTGCTGCCCCCGGGCACCTGGCACCGGCTGCGGGCCCAGCTCGTCACGTCGCTGCTGCTGTTCGTCGTGGCCTGCCTGCTGTGCGCGCTGGCCGTCTTCGAGCTGCTCGCCGGACGCACCCTGCGCCTGGACTCCGCCTTCGACGCCACCCTGGCCGCGCTGTTCGCCACCCTTGCCCTGATGGTGGCGGTCGGGCTGCTGGTCGTCTCGGCCACCACCGGCGGACTGCGCCGGGTCGCCGTGCTCGCCCTCACCGGCCAGGTGGCGGTCAGCGCGGGCGTGGTGCTCATGGCCTTCTCCGACGAGGCGCAGGCAGCCTCGCCCCCGCTGATCGCGACGTCGGTCTGCGCCATCGCCGCCCTGGCCCTGCTGGTGTCGGCGGCGCTGCTCGACCGCGAGCACGACCGGCCGTCCGACGCAGCTGCCCTGCCGGTGCTGCCCGCCCTGCTGCCGCACGTGACCGCGACGACCGGTGGGCTGCTGCTGCTGGTCGGCGTCCTCGTGCACGGCCGGCTGGGTGTCGCGCAGACCGTGCTGGCCGGTGTCGGGCTGCTCCTGCTGACCGTGCACCAGTGGGTGACGCTGCGCGACGGTCGGGACCTCACGCACCGGCTGCAGCGCAGCGAGGCCTACTTCCGCGCCGTCGTGCGCTCCGCGGTCGACCCCGTGATCATCCTCGACGCCGACCTCACCATCACCTGGTCCTCCCCGTCGTTCACCGCGATGCTGGGCCGCGGACCCGAGCGGATCGTCGGCGCCGACGTCCGGGTCGCCGTCCACCCCGACGACCGGGCCGCGCTGGCCGCCGGCCTGCTGGCCCCGCAGGACGACGCCGACCGCGAGGGCCGGACGATCACCGGTCGCGTTCGGCACGACGACGGCCGCTGGCGGCTCGTGCAGAGCCGGGTGCGCGACCTGCGCGACGACCCCGACGTCGGGGCCCTGGTGCTGTACTGCCGCGACGTCACCCGGGACGACGCCCCCGGCGCGGCCCCCGGAACGGCCCCCGCCGTCGTCGCCGAGACCGGCGGCGTCGACCCCGACACCGGCCTGCCCGACCGCAGCGCCCTGGTCGTCCGACTGGCCGACCTGGCCCGTACCCGCACGCCCGCCGCGCTGGTGAAGATCTGGGTGAGCGGCCTGGCCGACACCCACCGCGGCACCCCCGCACCGCCCGAGGCCCTCGTGGACCTCGCCGGCCGGTTCGCCCGCGTGCTGCGCACCGGGGACGAGCTGTGGCGCACCGGGACGCAGGAGTTCACGGTCCTGGTGCAAGGCAGCATCAGCGACGCCGAGACCCTGGCCCACCGCCTCGTGGGCACGGTGCCCGCCGACGCCCCGGTGCACGGGGTCCGGCTGTCCGCCTCGGCCGGCATCACCGGCCTGCAGGACGGCGACCCCGAGCCGGTGCAGGTGCTGCGCCGGGCCGGGATGGCGCTGGAGAGCGCGCGCACCGCCGGCCCCGGCCGGGTGCGGCGGCACTCCGTCGCCTCCCTCATCGCGCAGAACCGGCGCGAGGCCCTGCGCGCCGACCTCGCCGTCGCCCTGGGCCGCGGCGAGCTGCGCATGGTCTACCAACCGGTCGTCGACCTGGTGCTGCAGCGCCCCGGGTCCGCCGAGGCGCTGATGCGCTGGCAGCACCCCACGTGGGGCGCGGTCTCCCCCGGGGAGTTCGTGCCGCTGGCCGAGGAGTCCACGATGGTGGTCGAGCTCGGGCGGTGGGCGCTGCGCACCGCCACCGCGCAGGTCGCCGGCCTGGGCCGCCCCGACCTCGCCGTCGCGGTGAACGTCGCCGCCCGGCACGTGCGCAGCGGCCAGCTGCTGACCGACGTGCAGGACGCGCTGCAGGCCAGCGGCCTGCCGGCCGGTCGGCTCACCCTGGAGCTCACCGAGTCGGTGCTGCTGGACGATGCCCACGTGACCGACGAGCTGGAGGCCCTGCGCCGGCTGGGGGTGCGCATCGCCGTCGACGACTTCGGGACCGGCTGGTCCTCGCTGGCCTACCTCGTGGGCCTGCCCATCGACGTGCTCAAGATGGACCGCCAGTTCCTGGCCTCCCTCGAGTCCGACCCCCGGCACCAGGCCCTCTGCCGCTCCGTGCTCCACCTGGGCTCCAGCCTGGGCCTGGACGTCGTCGTCGAGGGTGTGGAGACCCCGCGCGAGCTGCAGCTGCTGCGCGACATGGGCCACCGGTTCGTGCAGGGCTTCCTGCTGGCCCGGCCCACCGAGCTCCCCGCGCTGGCCGGCGTCCTCGACGACGTCCCCGCAGCGGTCACCGGCGCACCGGGGGCACTGCGGTGACCGGCGCCGGGCGCAGCGGCGCTGCGGTGGGCGGTGGCGTGCGCGGGAGCGTGCTGGTCGTGCTGCTCGGCCTGCTGGCCGTCGGGGCGTCGCTGCCCTGGACGCCGTCGGACGCCCTCGGCGCCCAGGCCGACAACACGGTCCTGGGCGTGCTCGCCGTGGTCGCCGCCGTCCGCACGGGGTCCGCCTCCCGCGGCCGGACCGGCCGCTGGCGGGCGACCGGGTGGGCGATGACCGTCATGGTGGCCCTCTTCGCGGTGGCCTGCCTGGTCACCGGCAGCGGGGTGGCGGGCGCGTTCGGCGTCGCCGGGGTCGGCGACCTGCTCCTGGTGCCGGTGCTCGTCGTCCCCCTCGTCGTCTGCACCGTGCTGGCCCACCAGGTCAGCACGTCCCGGTGGGTCACCCTCGCCGTCGACGGCGTCGCGGTGGTCCTGGCCCTGGCGGTGGTCACCGACGTCCTGGCCCTGCACTCCCCCGACCTGACGCAACCGGTCAGCGCGGTGACGCTGGGCTACGCCGGGTACGCGGTGGTCGCCGTCGGCCTGACCGGGGCGCTGTGCACCGTGTCCACCCGCGACCTGCAGCGCACCGCCACCGCCATGGTGGTCGCCAGCGTCGGGGTGGCCCTCGCGACCGCCATGCTGGCCGTGGGCAACGACCGCCCCACCCTGCTGTGGCAGGCACTCGGCGACGCGGCCTCGGTCGTGGCGCTCGAGGCCTGCGTCGTCGCCGTCCGCTGCATGCCGCGCGCCCGCCCCGGCCGGGACGACGTCCTGGCGCAGAGCCCGCGGGTCGTCCCGGCCGGGCTGCTGGTCACCGTCCTCTCCCTCGGCGGCCTGCCGGTGGCCCTGGCGGTGGCCGCCGCCCGCGGGCAGCAGCTCACCACCGGGTCGCTCGTCGCCGTGGCCGGGGTGGTCGCGCTGCTGCTGGTCCGCAGCACCCTGCGGCTGCGCACCAGCGCCCGCCTGGTCGCCGACGCGGTGCGCGCCGAGGAGGACCTGCGCAGCCTCGTCGAGGGCAGCACCGACGGCGTCGTGGTCGTCGACGACGCACTGCGCGTGCAGTTCGCCTCGCCCGCCGCCCGCGCCCTGCTGGGCCTGCCGGACGAGGCCGGCGACCCGGCCCACCTGCCCGACCTCGTGCTCGCCGAGGACCGCGAGCGGGTGGCCGCAGACCTGCGCACCGGCGCCGCACCCTCCCTGCACCTTCGGGTGCCCGACGTCGGCCAGCCGACCGAGCTCGAGGTCACCGCGCACCCACGGGCCGACGGCGGACGGCGGGTGCTGCACCTGCGCGACGTCACCGTGCGCCGCCGCCGCGAGCGCGAGCTCGAACGCATGGCCTACACCGACCACCTCACGCAGCTGCCCAACCGGGCCCGGCTGTTCCGCGAGCTGGCCGTCCCCGCCGGCGACCGGTGCCTGCTGGTGCTCGACCTCGACGGGTTCAAGGCGGTCAACGACGTCGCCGGGCACGAGGCGGGTGACCACCTGCTGGTCGAGGTGGCCCGCCGGCTGCGCTCGGTCGTCCGCGAGCAGGACCTCGTCGTCCGGCTCGGCGGCGACGAGTTCGCCGTGGTCGTCGCCGGCACCCTGGCCGAGGCCGTGGAGGCCGCCGAGCGGGTGGTCGACGTGGCGGCCCTGCCGCACCGCGCCGCCGGCCGGACCTTCGCCATCGGCGCCAGCGTCGGGGTGGCCCCCGTGGGCGGCGCCGGTGGCCAGCACGCCTTCCGCGAGGCCGACGACGCGCTGCGCGCGGCCAAGGCCGCCGGCAAGGGCTGCGTGCGCGTGCAGGACGACGGCGCCGTCGACGGCGACGACACGGTCACCGCCGCCCTGGCCGAGGGGCGGGTCGAGCTGCGCTACAGCGTCACCGGCTCGACGGGGGACCCCCGGTCGCTGCACGCCGAGCCCTTCTGGCACCACACGGTCACCGGCCTGCGCCCGCCCGCCGAGCTGTGGGCCGCGGCCGGCCGCGAAGGCTGCGACGCCGCGCTGCAGGCCTGGGTGCTCGACCGTGCGTGCCGGGACACCGCCCCGCTGCCCGGGATCCGGGTGCTGGCCGTCGACCTCCCCGCCGGCCACGTGGCCGCCGACCAGCTCGTCGCCGACGTCCGGCGGGCCCTCGACGGCTCGGGCCTGGCGCCCGGCACGCTGTCGCTGGCGCTCACCGAGGCCGCCCTGCAGACCTCCCCGCCCGCGCTGCCGCCCGCGCTGCGCGAGCTGCACGCCCTCGGGGTGCGGATCTGCCTGGACGACTACGGGCTGGGCCAGACCATCCACGCCCACCTCTCCCGGGCCCCGCTGACCAGCGTGCGCATCGACGTGGCGGCGCTGGGCGCCCGCGGCGACGAGGAGCTGACCCGGCGGTCGGTGCGGGCCATCGTGGCCACCTGCACCGCCTACGGGCTGGACACCGTGGCGCACGGCGTCTCCCCCGGCCCGCTGCTGGACGCCGTCCTGGCCGCCGGCGTGCAGACCGTGCGCACCCGCGCCGACCTGCACCACGTCACCGTGGAGCAGGTGCGGCGCGAGCTCCGGCCGGGTGCTGAGGGGGCACGGATACTGGCCCGGTGACGCTCACGTTCCTGGGGCACTCCACGGTCCGGGTCGAGCTCGCCGGGCGCACCGTGCTGACCGACCCCGTGCTGACCGGGCGGGTCGGCCCGCTGCGCCGCGTCGTCCCCCCGCTCGACCCGGCCACCTGGGCCGACGTCGACCTCGTCCTGCTCAGCCACCTGCACGGCGACCACCTGCACCTGCCCTCGCTGCGCCGCCTGGGCCGCAGCACGCCGGTGGTCGTGCCCCGCGGGGGCGGCGCCTGGCTGCGCGGCAAGGGGTTCACCGACGTCACCGAGCTCGCCCCCGGCGACACCCTCGCCGACGGCGGGCTCACCGTCACCGGCACGGCGGCCGCGCACAGCGGCCACCGGTGGGGGCCGCGCTCGACCCACGGACCGGACGCCGTCGCCATGGGCCACCTGCTCACCGGCGACGGGACGACGGTCTACGCGGCCGGCGACACCGACGTCCTGCCCGGCATGGCCGACCTCGGGCCGGTCGACGTCGCGCTGCTGCCCGTGTGGGGCTGGGGCGCCACGCTCGGCCCGGGCCACATGGACCCCGCCGGCGCCGCGCTGGCCTGCACCCTGCTGCGCCCGCGGGTCGCCGTCCCGGTGCACTGGGGCACCCTCGCGCTGCCCGGCGTCGCCCGCACCCGCCGCATGCGCAGGCTGCTGGTGGACCCCCCGCGCCGCTTCGCCGACGACGTGGCCGCCACCGGGGTGGGCACCCAGGTGCTGGTCACCGAGCCGGGCTCCCGGGTGGACCTCCCGTGAGCGTGCAGGTGCTCGCCTCGGGCTGGACCGACAGCGGCTCGCTGGGCTACCCGGTGCTCTTCGGCGGCGTGCTGCTGGGGTCGATCGTGCCGGTGGTGCCCACCGGGCCCCTGCTCTCGGTGGCCGCCGCCGTCGCGATGACCACCGACCGGCTGGACATCGTGCTGGTGCTGCTGCTGGCGGTGCTGGGTGCGTTCGTCGGCGACGTGGTCACCTTCGCGGTCGCCCGGTTCGGCGGGCCGGCGGCGGTGCGCTGGGTGTCCCGGCGCCAGCACGCCGACCGGCTGGCCGAGGTGCGCCGGCAGTTCGCCGCGCACGGCTGGCAGATCGTCGTCGTGGGTCGGCTGCTGCCCGCCGGCCGCATCCCGGTGCTGGTCACCGCCGGTGCGCTGGCCTACCCCTGGCGACGGCTGCTGCCGGCCTCGCTCGCCGCGGCCACCCTGTGGGCCGTGGCCTACGCGCTGCTCGGCGTCGTCAGCGGGGGCATCTTCGACGACCCGCTGGTGGCCACGCTCGTCGCGACCGCCCTGGTGCTGCTGGTCGGGCTGCTGTCCAACCGGCTGGCCGCGCGGCGCCGCCGGAAGCGGGAGCGTTCGTCGTGACACCGCCGCACACCCCGCCCGGCCGGGTGCTCACCGGCGGCCGGGCGGTCGCCCGGGTGCTGCTCGTGTGGGTGCTCACGACCGTCGCCCTGCTGGGCCTGGACCGCTGGCTGACCGGGTTCGCGATGCCCTCGTGGTGGCAGCCCCCGGTCGCCGCGCTGCTGCTGGGCGTGCTGGCCGGGGTGGTCTGGCCGCTGCTCATGCGGGTCGCCCTGCCGATCGCGATCCTCACCCTCGGGCTGGGCGGCTTCCTGGTGCTCGGCGCCGGCGTGCTCGGCATCTTCCTGGCCATCCCGGGGGTCCAGGTCACCTCCTTCCGGACCTCGGTGGTCGTGGCGGTGTCGATGGCCGGGGTCGCGGCGGTGATCAGCAGTCTGCTGGCCCTCGACGAGGACGAGCTGTTCTTCCGCCGGGCCCGTCGCCGGGGCGCCGACGCCGCGGCCACCGAGGTCCCCGGCGTGCTGTTCCTCCAGGTCGACGGCCTGGGCCACGCCACCGCCCAGCGCGCCGTGCGCGACGGAACCATGCCCACGCTGGCCGCCTGGCTGCGCGCGGGCAGCCACCGGCTCACCTCGTGGCACACCGACTGGAGCTCGCAGACCGGGGCCAGCGTCTGCGGCATCCTGCACGGCTCCAACCACGACGTCATCGGGTTCCGCTGGTACGAGAAGGACCGCGACAAGGTCGTCGCCGTGTCCCACCCCGAGGACGCCGCCCTGGTCGAGTCCCGGCACAGCGACGGGTGCGGCCTGCTCTCCGGTGACGGCGCCGGGCGGGGCAACCTGTTCACCGGCGACGCCCGGCACGTGTCGCTGACGATGAGCTCGCTGGCCGTCGTCGTCCCGAAGGGCTCCCGGCGGGCGCGCCGCGGCACCGACCGGGTCGGGGCCGGCTACTACGCCTACTTCGCCAACCCGGTGAACGCCCTGCGCACCCTGGTCGCCTCGCTGGTCGACGTCGGCCGCGAGCTGACCGCGGCCAGGCGGCAGCGCCGGGCCGACGTGCGGCCGCGCATCCACCGCGGCGGGCTGTACCCGCTGGCCCGGCCGGGCACCACGGTCATCGCCCGCGACGTCGTGGTGGCCGCGCTCATCGAGGACATGCTGGCCGGGCGCCCCGTCGCCTACGCCGACTTCCTCGGCTACGACGAGGTCGCCCACCACTCGGGCATCGAGCGCTTCGACACCCTCGAGGTGCTGCGCTCGATCGACCAGCAGATCGGCCGGCTCCGGCGGGCCACCCAGCTGGCCCCGCGGCCCTACCATCTGGTGTGCCTGTCCGACCACGGCCAGACCCAGGGCGAGAACTTCGCGAACCGGTTCGGCGAGACCGTCGAGCAGCTGGTCGGCCGGCTGTGCGGGGCGCCGCCCGACCCGGCGCCGGACGCCGCCGACCCGGCGCCCGGGGCCGCCGGCCCGGCGCCCGGGGCGCGGGGGCAGCGGGCGACCGAGGGGTGGCAGGTCGGCGCCGCGCTGGCCGAGGCCGCGAGCGGTCCGGGGCTCGTGGCCCGCCGGCTGCGCGACCGCGTCGAGCGCGCCGGGTCCGCCGAGCACACCCCGCGGGACGTCGCCGGCGCGCCCGGGAAGGTCGCCCGGGTCGCCCCCGGCGTGGTCTGCGTGGTCAGCGGCCACACCGCGATGGTCTCCTTCACCGACCTGCCCGGACGGGTGCCCATCGAGCAGATCGAGCGGCGCTGGCCCCGGCTGCTGCCCGCGCTCGTCGACCACCCCGGCGTCGGCTTCCTGCTCGTGCACTCCGAGGAGTTCGGCCCCGTCGTCCTCGGCCGCGACGGCCTGCACCGGCTGGACTCCGGGGTCGTGGTCGGCGAGGACCCCCTGGCCCCCTACGGCCCGCACGCCGCCCGGCTGGTCGCCCGCACCTCGACCTTCCCGCACTGCGCCGACGTGATGGTCAACAGCCGCTTCGACCCCACCACCGAGGAGTCGCCGGCCTTCGAGCCGCACGTCGGCTCGCACGGCGGGCTCGGCGGCCCCCAGCAGCACGGGTTCCTGCTGCACCCGGCCGGCTTCGCCGACCCCGGTGAGGTGGTCGGGGCCGAGCACCTGCACCGTGTGCTGCGCGGCTGGCTCACCGATCTGGGTCACCCCGACCCGCGCGCCTCAAGGACGACGGGGGTCGAGCCGATCCACACCGCATGACCCTGCTGGAGCACCCCGCGACCGCGCTGCCGTGCGCCGGCTCGCTGGCGGCTGCCCTGCTGGTGGCCGGTCGCTCGGGGACCCTGCTGGTCCTGGCCGTCGACGAACCCGGACCCGCACGCACGGCGGCGGTCCGCGCCGCCGTCCGTCGCGAGACCCGGGTGGAGGACTGGGTGGGCACCGAGGGCGACGACGTCGCCGTCGTGCTCTCCGTGCTGCCCGCCGACCTCGACGCCGTGGCCGACCGGCTGCTCTCGGTCGCCGAGCGGGTCACCGGCCGCCCGGCCGCCGGCGGCCTCAGCGCCGCCCGCCCCGACCACTCCCCCGCCGAGCTGCTGCTGCGCGCCCGGGCCGGCCTGCGCGTCGCGTGGGCCTGCGGTGGCAGCCGGGTCGTGCGCCACCCCTGACCCTGCGTGACCAGCATGTTTCCGGCTCCTGGACCTCCGTGAAGATCGCGTGAACCCGGCCGCTCGGGCGCGACAGCGGCGGCGCACGTGGCCGACAGTGGGCCCATGCGACCCGACACCCGAGCCTGGTTCGAGCACCGCACCTCCTCGGCCACCTCGCTGGCCGGGGTCGACCCCGTCGCCCTGCTCGCGGCCAAGCGCCGCGGCGGGCACCGGGTCAGCGTCGTGCTGCCCGCCCGCAACGAGTCCGCCACGGTCGGCGGCCTGGTCACCGACCTGGTGAGTCGCTGGGTCGAGCAGGTGCCGCTGGTCGACGAGGTCGTGGTCATGGACTCCGACTCCACCGACGACACCGCGGCCATCGCCCGGGCCGCCGGTGCTCGCGTGGTGGCCACCGCCGACGTGCTGCCTGCGCTCGGCACCCGCCCGGGCAAGGGCGAGGCGCTGTGGAAGTCGCTGGCCGCGACCACCGGCGACCTCGTCGTCTTCATGGACTCCGACCTGCTCAACGACGTCTCGCACTACGTGCCCGGCCTGCTCGGGCCGCTGCTGGCCGACCCGCGCATCGACTACGTCAAGGGCTGCTACACCCGGCCGCTGAGCGTCGACGGCGAGGTGCGCGCCGCCGGCGGCGGGCGGGTCACCGAGCTCACCGCGCGTCCGCTGCTCAACGCCCTGTGGCCCGAGCTGGCCGGGTTCGTGCAGCCCCTGGGCGGGGAGTACGCCGGCCGCCGCTCGGCGCTGGAGCAGGTGCCCTTCGTCTCCGGCTACGGGGTCGAGGTGGGCCTGCTGGTCGACCTGCTGCAGGTCAGCGGCCTGCCGGGGCTGGCCCAGGTGGACCTGGGCACCCGCGTGCACTCCCACCAGACCGACGAGGCCCTGGGCGCCATGGCCGGCCAGATCGTCTCGACCGTGCTCGCGCGGGCCTCCCGCGGCAGCAGCGACCGGCACCGCAGCGCGCCCGGCGGCCTGCTCACCCAGTTCGGCCACGACGGCACCGGGTTCGTGCCCACCAGCATCCCGGTGGCGGTCGACCAGCGCCCGCCGATGGTCACCGTTCGCGACTACGTCCAGCGCGCCGCCTGACCCCGGCCCGGATCAGCGCAACGGCGTGTCGTCGAGGGCGGCGGCGAGGTCGGCGGGGGTGTCGTGGAGCGAGACCGCGCCGGCCTCGTGCAGCTCGTCGTCCCCGAACCCGCCGGACCGGACGACGAGCGCGGGCATCCCCGCCCGCTTCGCCGCCTCGACGTCGTAGACCGAGTCGCCCACCACCACCGCCGGCGCGTCGTCGGGCTCCCCCAGCTTGCGCAGCGCCGTCAGCAGCAGGTCGGGGGCGGGCTTGGAGGACTCGACGTCGTCGCTGGTGGTCCAGGCCTCGGCGAGGTCACGGACGTCGAGCAGGTCCAGGTAGTGGTCGACCTGGTCGGCCTTGCCCGAGCTGGCCAGCACCAGGCGGTGGCCGCGCTCGCGGACGGCCACCAGCAGGTCACGGGCCCCCGGCAGCGGGGACAGCTCGCCGAGCAGCGGCTGCACCTCCTCCTCCCAGCGGGCACGGGCCGCGTCGCCCAGCCGCTCCTCCAGCTCGTCGCCGCCGACCGCGGCCACCAACTGGTCACCGCCCATGCCGATCAGCCGGTGCAGCCGCCACACCGGCACCGTCTCGCCCAGCGACCGGAACGCCCGGTACCAGGCCAGCGCGTGGTGGTAGTTGGAGTCGACGAGGGTGCCGTCGACGTCGAGGACGGCGATCTTCGGAGCCATCGCCCTCACCTGCCCGGGCGCGGCGGGGGTCAACCCCGGCGGGCACCACCCGCGTGGTGCAGGATCGGCGGGTGCCTGCCGCCCGCCCCGCCGACGGGTCCCCACCCCCGCCGCACCCGCCCACCCTGGTGTCCCGTTGCCCGGGCTGCGGCGCCGTGCTGGCGGTCGCCCCCGGCCTCGAGGCGCGGCACCCCGGGGCCTCGCCGGGGTGCACCCGGCTCTTCGACGTCACCGTGCGCGGCCTGCGCGACGAGGCCCCCAGCGACCTCCGCGCCGCCGCCCTGCTGGACCTCGCCGGCGTCGCCTACGACGCCCAGCACTCCCCCGACGGCGAGCCGGTCCAGCGGCTGCGCGCCGCGCTCGGCGAGGGCGCCCGCCGACCCGTGCGCGACCACCCACCGACCGCCTGGCGCACCACCGTGGCCGACGTCGCCGCCGACCTCGACGTCGTCGACCTGTCCACCCTCGTGCGCTCCTGGGCCCAGGCCGTGTCCGCGGACTGGGCCGGGGACGACGCCTGACAGGGCGGATCCCGACACCTAGGCTGCCCCCATGCCCCAGGAGCTCGCCGACCGCCGTGCGCGGAAGAAGGCGCGCACCCGCGTCGAGGTGCGGCGCGCCGCGCAGCGGTTGTTCGCCGACCGGGGCTTCGACGCCGTGACCGTCGCCGACGTGGCCGAGGCCGCCGACGTCGCCGTCCAGACGGTGTTCAACCACTTCGCCACCAAGGAGGAGCTCTTCTTCAGCGGGCGCGACTGGTGGGCGCACGGGGCCGCGGCGGCGGTGCGCTCCCGGCGCCCGGGCACCGGTGCGGTCGCCACCGCGCACGCCTGGCTGGAGAGCCACGTGCTGGTGGTACCCCGGCTGCTGCGGCGCCCCGCGATCGCCTGCTACCTCGAGACGATCATGGCCAGCCAGACCTTGCAGCTGCAGCAGCGCGAGCTGATGCGCCGCGCCGAGTTCGAGCTGTCCGACGCGCTGCACGCCACCTGGGTCGAGCAGCTGGGCGACCTCCCCGGCCTGCGCGTGCCGGCCGACCTGCTCAGCGGCGTGCTGGTGACCTCGGCGCGGGTGGTGCTCACCGAGCAGTGGCGGCGGGGGTGGGGCTCGGCCTCGGTCGAGGTGGCCGAGCAGGGCGTGGAGACCGAGCGGGCCGAGATGCGCGAGCTCAGCCAGCTGACCTTCAGCGGGGTCATCGCCGGCCTGGGCGCGGTCGCCGACCACCCCGCCGACAGCTCGGTGCTGGCCCGGGTCGCCCAGCTCGAGAAGCACCTGCCGCCCGACCTCGTCGTCGCGCGGCGGGCCCGTCCGGGTGGTCAGCGCCCGGAGGCACCCACCACGGGCAGCAGCGCGCCGTCGACCAGCGCCGCGAGCTCGTCGGCGGGCAGCGGCTCCGCGAACGCGGTGTAGCGGTCCCACCACAGGGCCAGCAGCAGCTGGCCGAGGAGCCGGCGGCTAGTGGCCGAGACGCCCTCGCCCCGGCGCTCGGCGCGGTCGAGCACCTCCTCGACCACGGCACCCAGCGGCCCGACCACCGCGGTGTCGAGGCCGGCGCGCAGGTCGTCGTCGTGCCGGGCGGCCCCGACCAGACCGGCCACCGCCCGCTCCTCGCGGTCCAGCGGCCGACCGAAGGGGGCCACGAGCTCGAGCAGGTCACCGCGCAGCGAACCGGTGTCGGCCGGCCGCGGGACCAGGTCGAACCCGCTGACGGCGTGCCGCACCAGGGCAGCCATCGTGGGCCAGCGCCGGTAGATGCCGGCCTTGCCGGCCCGGGCCCGTGCGGCGACGCGGTCGCTGTTGAGCCGGCCCCAGCCCTCGTCGGCCAGGATGTCGACGGCCACCGAGACGAGCTGCTCGGACAGCTCCGGGCTCAGCGGGCGCCCCGGGGACCGGACGTCGGCGCGGGGGGAGAGGTCGGTGGTCACCCTCGCATGGTGCCTGTTCGAGTGGAGTCACCACAACGACCGACGACGTCCAACCAGTGTGTGTCGAGACTCACCGGCGCGTCCGAGCACGGTGCGTGACCACACGCTCCTCAGACGTGCCAGGGGAAACGGGAGAAGTCCGCCGTCCGCTTCTCCAGGAACGAGTCGCGGCCCTCGACGGCCTCCTCGGCCATGTAGGCCAGCCGCGTGGTCTCGCCGGCGAACAGCTGCTGGCCGACCAGACCGTCGTCGGGGAGGTTGAACGAGTACTTGAGCATCCGCTGCGCGGTCGGGCTCTTGGCCACGATCCTGCGCCCCCACTCGAGCGCGGTGGCCTCCAGCTCGGCGTGCGGGACGGCGGCGTTGACCATGCCCATGCGGTGCGCGTCGGCCGCGGAGTACTCGTCACCGAGGAAGAAGATCTCGCGGGCGAACTTCTGGCCCACCTGCCGGGCGAGGTAGGCCGAGCCGTAGCCGCCGTCGAAGCTGCCGACGTCGGCGTCGGTCTGCTTGAACCGGGCGTGCTCGGCACTGGCCAGCGTCAGGTCGCTGACCACGTGCAGGCTGTGCCCGCCACCGGCTGCCCACCCCGGGACGACGGCGATGACCACCTTCGGCATGAACCGGATCTGCCGCTGCACCTCCAGGACGTGCAACCGCCCCGAGCTCCCCGCACCGGCCTCGTAGCCGTACTTCCCGCGCACCCGCTGGTCACCGCCCGAGCAGAACGCCCAGCCGCCGTCCTTGGGGCTCGGACCGTTGCCGGTGAGCAGCACGCAGCCGACCGTCGTGTCCAGCCGTGCGTGCTCCATGACCTGCAGCAGCTGGTCCACCGTCTGCGGCCGGAACGCGTTGCGCACCTCGGGCCGGTCGAAGGCCACCCGCACCACACCGGCGTCCACCGCGCGGTGGTAGGTCAGGTCGGTCAGCCCCTCGAAGCCGGGGACCGCCGTCCAGGCCGTGGGGTCGAAGGTCTCCGAGACGCCGTCCAGTGCACTCACGGGCGGGACGCTACGCGACCCCGGGGTGCCGCGATCGTGCACAACCTGCACCCTGTCCCGGTGCGCGTGGGCTCGTTGAACATCGCCTCCGGCCGGTGCCCGGACGGTGCGTCCGTCGACGCCGCCGGGCTCGCGGCCGGCCTGGACGGGCTCGACGTCGACGTCCTCGCCGTCCAGGAGGTCGACGTCGACCAGCCCCGCTCCCACCGGGTGCACCAGCCCTCCGTCGTCGCGGACGCGCTGGGCGCCGTCGACTGGCGGTTCGCCCCCACGCTCGCCGGCACCCCCGACCCCTTCGCCTCGTGGCAGCCGCTCTCCGGAGTGCTCGACCACGGCGGGCTCGGCGGCCCGCACTACGGCATCGCGCTGGTCTCGCGGGTGCCGGTGCGCCGCTGGCACGTGCTCGGGCTGGCCCCCGGTCCGCTCAAGCTCCCGCTGGTGGCCCCCGACCCCCGCACCGGGGCGCGGAGGCTGTGGTGGTTCCCCGACGAACCGCGCGCCGCCGTCGCCGCCGAGCTCGACGGGCTGACCGTCGTCGCCACCCACCTCTCCTTCGCCGCACCCACCGCCCTGCGGCAGCTGCGCCGGGTGCGCGCGTGGGCCGCCGGGCTGCCCGGTCCCGTGGTCGTGGCCGGGGACCTCAACCTGGGTGGCTCGCTCGCGCCCCTGGCCACCGGCGGGCGCCGGCTGGTCACCGAGCGCACCTGGCCGGCGGCGGCGCCCCGGGTGCAGTTCGACCACGTGCTCGCCCTCGACGACGTCGGCGGCACCGACCCCGAGGTGCGCCGGCTGGCCTTCGGCGACCACCGGTTCGCCGCGGTGACGGTGCACCCGGGGCCGCGGCACGGGACCGCTACGCGGCCCGGATGACCCCCGTGCGCGGCAGGCGCCGGTCCAGGAGGCGGAAGCCCGACAGCAGCACCAGCGCCAGGACGGCGACCAGCGCGAGGTTGCGCAGCGCGGTGGCGTATCCCAGCGCCGCGACGTCCAGGAACGGGTAGGGGTACCAGCCGCTGACCGCGCCGTGGGCCAGCGTGTACGCGATCCACGCCAGCGGCCAGACCATCGCCCACCCCACGGTGGACCAGGTGACCCGGGGCCGCGGGCCGAGCACCAGCCAGCCCAGCAGGGCCGCGACCGGGGCCACGTAGTGCAGGCCCGCGTTGGTCCACACCCCCAGGCCGACCGGGTGGTCGGTCGGCGCCAGCACCACGGCGTACACGAGCCCCGTCACGACGATGCCCAGCAGCGCGGTCAGCCGCAGCGGCCGCCACCACCGGCCGTCGTGCTGCGGGTCGCGGACCAGGGGCAGCACGGCGAGGAACGTGAGCACGTTGCTCTGGATCGTGAAGTAGCTCCAGAACCGCACGACCCGGGTGCCCAGCGGTTCGGGGTCCTCGCCGACACCGGCCAGCGTGCGCCCGAACTCGGTGAGCACCGACGCCAGGACGACGAGGGCGAGCAGCGCCCAGAGCACGCGGGCCACGCGGTTGCGGTCGGACACCCCGGGATCATGCACGGCCGGGAGCTCACCCGATGAGGTCGCGCAGGCCCGGGAGGCTCGCCGCCAGCCCCGGGTGGAGCTCCACGCCGGGGTGGTCGAGGGCCAGCCAGGCCACCGCGGTGCTCTCGGGGTTCAGCCGCAGCGCGGCGGGGTCGAGCGGCCCCGCGGGGACGGCCAGCACGGTCGTGTAGCTCCACCCGCCGTGCTCGTCGACCGACTGCACGCCCAGCACGAGGTCGGCCGCGGTGAGGCCGAGCTCCTCGCCCGCCTCCCGCAGCGCGCCGTCGACCGCGGACTCGTCGGGCTGCAGCGCCCCGCCCGGGGTGCCCCAGGTACCGCCGTGGTGGCTCCACTCGACCCGGTGCTGCAGCAGCACCTCGGTGCCGGTCGGACCGGCACGGTGCACCAGCAGCCCAGCGGCCCCCGCGAGCCCCCAGTGCCGGTGCCCCAGCGCGCAGGTGGTCCACCCGTCGGTCGGCGAGGTGTGCGGCACTCCCCCATCCTCCCCGCCACGCCCGGCCACCGCCCGGCACGCCTGGCCGGACGGGGTGGCGGCTGGGGCGGCGTCACCTACGGGGTGGGTCAGCGGTGGGGGCGGCGGCGGGAGGTGATGACGCCGGTGTCGAAGCCGGCCAGGTGCAGGCCGCCGTGGAAGCGGGCGTGCTCGATCTTCAGGCAGCGGTCCATCACGACGTCCAGCCCGGCTCCCAACGCCCGCTCGGCCAGGGCGCCGTCGCTCAGCCCCAGCTGCAGCCAGAAGGTGCGCGCCCCCACCGCGATCGTCTCGTCGAGCACCCCGGGCAGGTCGGCCGGCTTGCGGAACACGTCGACCAGGTCGGGCACGCCGGGCAGGGCGTCCAGCGACGGGTACACCGGCCGGCCGAGGATCTCCGACACCCGCGGGTTGACGAACCAGACCTCGTAGTCGGTGCTGGCCAGCAGGTAGGTGGCCACGAAGTAGGACGCCCGCGACGGGTTGTCCGAGGCGCCCACGACGGCCACGGTGCGGGTGCGGTCGAGGATCTCCTGCCGCTGCCCCGCGGTCGGGCCGGTCACTTCGTCGCCGCCGTCAGGGCCTGGTCGAGGTCCCAGAGGATGTCCTCGACGTCCTCCAGGCCCACCGAGATGCGCACCAGGTCCGCCGACACCCCGCCGGTCTCCAGCTGCTCGGCCGACAGCTGGCCGTGCGTCGTCGAGCCGGGGTGGATGACCAGCGTGCGGGCGTCGCCGATGTTGGCCAGGTGGCTGCACAGCTGCACCGCCTCGATGAACCGGCGTCCGCCCTCGCGTCCGCCGACGACGCCGAAGCTGAACACCGCCCCGGGCCCCTCGGGCAGGTACCGCTGCGCGCGCTCGTACGAGGGGTGCGACGGCAGGCCCGAGTACCGCACCCAAGCCACCCGGTCGTCGGCCTCGAGCCACTCGGCCACCCGCCGGGCGTTGGCCACGTGCTCGCGCATGCGCTGCGGCAGCGTCTCCACGCCCTGCAGCAGCAGGAACGCGCTGTGCGGCGACAACGACGCCCCGATGTCGCGCAGCTGCTCGCTGCGCAGCTTGGTCAGGAACCCGTACTCGGCGAAGTTGCCCCACCACGACAGCCCGCCGTAGGAGGCCGTCGGCTCGGTCATCTGCGGGAAGCGCCCGTTCGCCCACGGGAAGGTGCCGGCGTCGACCACCACGCCACCGATCGTCGTCCCGTGGCCGCCGATGAACTTGGTCGCCGAGTGGATCACGATGTCCGCGCCGTGCTCGATCGGCCGGCACAGGTACGGCGTCGCCGTCGTCGCGTCGACCACCAGCGGGATGCCCGCGGCGTGCGCCACCTCGGCCAGGCCCCTGATGTCGCTGACCTCGCTGCCCGGGTTGGCCACCACCTCGGCGAAGAGCAGCTTCGTGCGGTCGGTGATGGCCGCGGCGTAGTCGGCCGGGTCGGTGCCGCGCACGAACGTGGTGGACACCCCGAACCGGCGCAGCGTCACGTCGAGCTGGGTGATGGTGCCGCCGTAGAGGTTCGCCGAGGCCACGATCTCGTCGCCGGCCCCGGCCAGCGCGGCGAAGGTGAGGAACTCCGCCGACTGCCCGGACGACGCCGCCACCGCCCCCAGCCCGCCCTCCAGCGAGGCCATGCGCTCCTCGAACGCCGCCACCGTCGGGTTGCCGATGCGGCTGTAGACGTTGCCGTACTTCTGCAGTGCGAACAGCGCCGCGGCGTCGTCGGCGCCCTCGAAGACGTAGCTGGTGGTCTGGTAGATCGGCACCGCACGGGCACCGGTCGTCGGGTCGGGCTGACCACCGGCGTGCAGCGCACGCGTGCGGAAGCCCCAGCTGCGGTCGGCCATGCCACCCAGTGTCGCCGACGGTTGCCACCCCCACCGGACGGGCAGGGCCTGCGGACCCGACGAGAGGAGGCCGTCATGGCCAGCGGAGTGGCGAGTGTGTGGGTCCCGGTGGACGACATGGAGCGCGCCCGAGCGTTCTACCGCGACACCCTGGGGCTCGAGGAGGGCAAGGTCACCGACGAGTGGAGCGAGTTCGACGCGAACGGCCTGATGATCGGCCTGAACGCCCGCGAGGGGACGGCGAAGCACGCCGACGGCGGCGCGGTGATCACGTTCCAGCCCGACGGCGGGATCGACGCCGAGGTCGAGCGGCTGCGGGGTGCCGGTGTCGAGTTCACCGGCGGCATCAGCGACCACCCGTGGGGCCGGCTGGCCCCGTTCAAGGACTCCGAGGGCAACGACCTGCAGTTCTACGGTCCGCCCGCCTGAGCCGGCAGACTCCCGGGCGTGACCACCACCGTGCAGCTGCGCCGCTACTCCGTCGAGCCCGGCCGCATGGCCGACTTCGTCGCGTGGTTCCCCTCCATCGTGCCGGTGCGCGAGCAGTACGGGTTCCGGGTGCTGGAGGCCTGGGTCGACGAGGCCAACGACGCGTTCGTGTGGTCGGTCGAGCTCGACGGTGACGAGGCCCGCTTCACCGAGGTGGAGACCGTCTACAACGCCTCCCCCGAGCGGGCCGCCGCGTTCGAGACCTTCCCGGCGGTGGTCACCAGCCAGCTCAACGCCTTCGTCCGGCCGGCTCGCTGACCTCCCCCGTCACGTCGGCGCCGTCCGCGTCGCCGTCCGCGTCGTCGTCCACCTCCCCGTCGGGGCCCTCGCCGAGGGCGTCGCGGCGGTACCGCCAGACCAGCCCGAGGACGACGAGCTCCGTCGCGGCGGCACCCGAGGCCACCCACTGGTCGGTGTAGAACAGCAGCACGTTGACCAGCGTCAGCGCCAGCAGCAGACCGCCCTGCGCGACCTCGACGCCGCGGCGGTCCCGCCCGCGGGCCACCAGCACGGCGCCGACCAGCAGCAGCACGCCGACCACGACGTCCAGGCCCACCCGCAGCAGGAGCAGCGTCGTCCCGAGGCCGTCCTGGATGCCCACCCGGGCGTAGCGGTTGGCCGCGTCGGCCAGGGAGGTCGTCGTCCCGTCGAGCAGGTCCAGGCCGATGAAGCCGACGACGGCGAGGTCCGCAACGGCGACCACGCCCAGCACGGCCAGCGCGCCGACGGTCACCCGGCGCAGGCGGGCCCCGGACAGGTGCCGGTCGGTCCAGCGGTCGAGCCGGGTGACCAGCCGGCGCACCCGACCGGGGGCCGTCACCCCGCCGTCGAGCGCGCCGCTGCGGGTGAGCTCCAGCAGGTCCTCGGCCAGCCGCCGCAGCCGCTCGGGCTCGGCGTCGCAGGCCGACTCCAGCCGCCGCTCGAGCTCGCGCCGGTCGGACCGGGTCAGGTCGCGGTCGACGACGTCGCCGAGCAGCTCCAGAGCGGCGTGCAGCTGGGAGGCCGGCGAGGGGTCCCGTCGCCCGCGCACCCGGAACCAGACCCACAGCGTGAGCACGAACACCGCGTAGGCGACCGGCGCGGCCGCGGCGAAGAAGTAGTCGTTGTCGACGGTGATGAACTTGCCGATCTCGTCGACGAACAGCCCGGCGCCGACCCCGGTGGCCAGCGCCGCGACCAGCAGCGCCGAGCGGTTGGCCAGGGCCAGCGGCAGCAGGCCACCGACGAACAGCAGCAGGCCACCCCAGACGGCGTGCGCGATGTGCAGGGTGTCGCCCCCGACGGTCGGGTAGCCGGTCAGCTCGAGGTAGAGCCGGGTGAGCACGATCGACCCGCCGAAGCCGAGCAGCAGGATGACCAGGTACCGGTCGGCGTCCAGCCGGCGCACGAGGTGGTGGAGACGGCGGCGGAGCAGAGAGGGCACACCGGATGCTGCCCGCTGCGGCGCGGCGGCAACCGTGCGCGCCGGCCACCCGGAAGGGTGATCTGGGGCGCGATCGGCTCGGAACCGGGCCACGGGTGACGATGGAGGTGACGTGGACGTCGGACCGTTGACCTCGGTGGAGCAGCCCGCGCTGCCCGCCGTCGTCGCCGCGCTCGACGAGCTGGAGGCCGACGCCCGCTTCGAGAGCGAGCTCCCCCGCATCGCCCCGGCCGCCGTGGCCGTGGCCCGGGACGCCCGCCTGCTGGGCCGCGAGGACCTCGCCTGCCGGGCCGACCTGGTCTCCGCCGACATCCGCCGCCGCGCCGGGCACCTGGCCGACGCCGGCCGCACCGCCCGCGAGATGCTGCAGTGGGCCGAGCAGAACGACGCCCGCATGGTGCTGGCCCGGGCCCACCACCTGATGGCCGCGGTGTTCAACGAGCTCGGCGACCTCGCCCAGGCGCTGGAGCACGCGGTGCACTCGGTCGACCTGCTCGACGAGTCCACCCCGGCCCCGGTGCAGATCGACCACCGCAAGCGCATGGCCGACTGCCTGGGCCTCAGCCGCGACCAGGGGGCGCAGGAGCTGTACCTCGAGGTGCTGGCGCTGGCCGAGCAGGCCCACGACGTGCACCGCGCCGCCACCATCCTGAACAACAGCGCCTACTGCGCGTCGCTGGCCGGCCAGCACGACGAGGCGCTGACCGCGATCGGCCGCCTGCGCGAGCTGTCCGACGCGCACGACCTGCCGCTGGACCTGGCCACCCTCGACACCGTGGGCCGGGTGCTGCTCGGCCTGGGCCGCTGGGACGACGCCGAGCAGGCGCTGCGCCCGGGCCTGGAGCCCGAGGTGCTCGACGCGTCGGTGACCGGCGACGGCGGGGCGGACTTCCTGCTCACCCTCGCCGAGGTGCAGCGGGTGCGCGGGCAGCACGCCGAGGCCGGCGCCGCCCTCGACGAGTGCATCCGGCGCTGCGAGCGGCACGGGCTCACCTCGATCCGCACCCGTGCCCGCCGCGAGCGCGCCGCCCTGCTGGCCGCCGCCGGGGACCACCGCGGCGCCTACGAGGAGCACGTGCGCTACGCCGCCGAGGCGTTGGCGCAGCAGTCGGAGCAGCGCGAGGCGCGGGCCCGCACCCTGCAGGCGATGTACGAGACCACCGAGGCCCGCCGGCAGAGCCGCCGCTACCGCGAGCTGGCGCTGCGCGACGCCCTCACCGGCCTGTACAACCGCCGCCACGTCGACGAGCGGCTACCGGCCCTGCTGCTGCGCCGCGAGGTCGACGGCGACCCGGTGACCGTGGCGCTGCTGGACCTCGACCACTTCAAGCAGGTCAACGACACGTGCTCGCACGAGGTGGGCGACGCCGTGCTGCAGCAGGTGGCCCGCATCCTGCAGGCCGCCGCCGACGCGGCGCCGACCGGCAGCTTCGCGGCGCGGATGGGCGGCGAGGAGTTCCTGCTCGTCCTCGCCGGCCTGGACCGCGACGCCGCGGCCGACTGCCTCGAGGGCGTCCGCCGGTCGGTGGCCGAGCACCCCTGGGTCGCGCTGACCCAGGGCCTGCCGGTCACCGTGAGCATCGGGGTCGCCGCCGACGGCGGCGCACCCGGGGCCGCCGAGGTGCTGGCCCGGGCAGACGTGAACCTCTACCAGGCCAAGCGCACCGGCCGCGACCGCGTCGTGGGTCCGGGGGTCGTGGGTCCGGCACAGGTGGGCACCGGGCCCGCCCGGTGACCGGCCTGGGCCTCCTCGACGCCGACCTCTCCGAGCTCGAGCAGTGGGCCGCGGTGGCCCGGTACGGGGTGGGCGCGTTGCCGGCCCAGCTCGCCCGGGCCGAGGTCCTCCTGGACCGGGCCACCCGGAGCGGGAGCGCGCTGCGCGTGCAGCGGGCCCGTCTGGTGCGCGCCCAGCTCGGTCGCCGCGCGGGTGGCGTCGTCGAGTGCGCCCAGGTCGGCGAGGAGGTGCGCCGGTGGGCCGAGGAGCACGGCCACCGGCTGCTGCTGGCCCGCACGCACTTCGTGCTCGCCGGGGCGCTGTCGGAGATCGGCGACCGGTCGCTCGCCCTGGAGCACGCCGTCCGGGCGGTCGACGGGCTGCCCGACGACGCCCCGGCCGCCGTGCTCGCCGACCACCGCAGCCGGCTGGCCGACACCCTGGCCCAGCTGCAGGACCCCGCCACCGAGGACGCCTACGCGGCCGCCCTCGACCTCGCCCTGCAGCTCGACGACCGGCACCGGGTGATGCGGGTGTTCAACAACCGGGCGTACACCCGCTTCGAGCTCGGTGACCTCGAGGGCGCCCGCGACGACGTCCGGGCGCTCCAGGAGGAGGCGCGGCTGGACGGCACCGGGCTGGACGTGAGCGAGCGGGACACCGTCGCCTGCGTCCTGCTGGGTCTCGGGCAGGCCGAGGACGCCGCCGCCGTGGTCGCCGCCGGTCTCGACCCCGCCACGCTCGAGGCGGCCACAGCCGGCGACGGCGGTGCGGAGCTCCTGCTCACCGCGGCCGAGGTGGACCTCGTGCGGGGGAAGCTCGGTCCGGCCCAGCAGCACCTCGCCGACGCGCGGCAGCGCTGCGACGCCCGCGGGCTCACCTGGCTGCGGCTGCGGGTCGACGAGCTGCAGGCCCGGCTGCACGCAGCGCGCGGGGAGTGGCAGCAGGCCTACGAGGGCCAGCGGGCCTACACCGCGGCGTTGCTGCGCCAGCAGTCGGTCGACCGCGAGGTGCGCGCCCAGACCCTGCACGCGCTGCACGACACGGCCGAGGCGCGCCGCGAGACCCGTCAGTACCGGGAGCTGTCGCTGCGCGACCCGCTGACCGGCCTGTTCAACCGGCGGCACGTCGACGAGGTGCTGCCCGTGCTGCTGCGTGGCCCCTCGGCCGTGCACGTCGCGCTGGTCGACCTCGACCACTTCAAGCGGGTCAACGACACCCTGTCGCACGCGGTCGGCGACGAGGTGCTCCGCCGGGCCGCCCAGCTGCTGCGCGACGCCGTGCCGACCGGCGGCCCCGAGACCGGCGGGTTCGCCGCACGGATGGGCGGCGAGGAGTTCCTGCTGGTGCTCGTCGGGCTCACCGCCGCGGACGTCGTCGACCGGGTCGAGGCGCTGCGGGTGGACCTCGCCGGCGCGCCCTGGGCCCCGCTGACCGGGGACCTGCCGGTGACCGCGAGCTTCGGCGTCGCGCACGCCCGGCCGGGCCAGCCCGCGCCCGAGGACCTGTCCACCCTGCTGTCGCGGGCCGACGGCGCGCTGTACGAGGCCAAGCACGCCGGCCGGGACCGCGTGCGGGTGGCCGTCGCGGTCGCGGTCAGTCCCCGAGCGAGCGGCTGATCCCCCGCGCCGCCGCCATCACGCCCGGGACGAAGGGACGGACGACGGACGGCGACCCGCCCCGCACCACGATCGACAGCGCCGCCACCACGGTGCCCCGCTGCCACACCGGCGCGGCCACCGACACCGCGTCGTCGGTCACCTGCCGGTCGCTGATCGCGTGCCCGGCGCGGCGCACCTCGGCCAGCACCCCGCGCAGCCGCCCGGGGTCGACGACGGTCTGCCGGGTGTGCCGGGTCAGCGGCGCGGCCAGCACCGCCTCCTGCACCTGCGCCGGGGCGTGCGCCAGCAGCACCAGGCCGACGCCGGTGGGCGGCAGCGCGAACCGACCGCCCACCTGGGTCAGCACGGTCACCGCGCCCCGGGCGGCGAACCGCTCGACGAAGAGCACCTCGTGGCCGTCGCGCACGCCCAGCTGCACGTTCTCGTGGGTGACCTCGTACAGGTCCTCCATGAACGGCAGGGCCGCCTCGCGCAGGCCCAGCCCGCGCGGGGCCAGCGCACCCAGCTCCCAGACCCGCAGGCCGACGCGGTAGCCGCCGTCCTCGTCCCGCTCGAGGCCGCCCCAGGCGGCCAGCTCGCCGACCAGCCGGTGGGCGGTCGACAGCGGGACGCCGACCGCCCGGGCGATCTCCGAGAGGGTCAGCCGCGGGCGCTGGCGGGTGAACGCGTCGAGGACGGCGAGCAGCTTGCCGTTCGCCGTCCTCACCGGCGCAGTGTCACAGCTCCAGCACCAGCTTGGGGCAGGCCGCCCGCGAGACGCAGACGAACATGACGTCGTTGGCGGCCTGCTCGTCGGGGGTGAGCAGGGAGTCGCGGTGGTCGACCTCGCCCTCGAGCACCCCGGTCTCGCAGGTGCCGCAGGTGCCCTCCTCGCAGGAGCTGAGCACCTCGACGCCGTTCTCGCGCAGCACCGCCATGATGCTGCGGTCCGGCGGCACCGTGAGGGTCTTGCCGCTCAGCGACAGCTCGACCTCGAAGGAGTCGGCGCGCACGGGTTCGCCGACGTCCTTGGGCGCGAAGCGTTCCACGTGCAACCGACCGGCCGGCACGCGCTGCTCGACCGCGGCCAGCAGTGGTTCGGGGCCGCAGCAGTAGACCAGCGTGCCCCCGGGCAGGTCGCCGAGGATGGCGTCGAGGTCGAGCAGGCCCACCTCGTCCTGCGGGTGCAGGGTGCCCTCGAGCTCCTCGAGGAAGGCCATCGACCGCCGGCTGCGCCCGCCGTAGTGCAGCTCGTAGGGCGTGCCCGCGGCGCGGGCGGCGGCCGCCATCGGCAGGAGCGGGGTGATGCCGATGCCGCCGGCGACGAAGACGTACCGGTCGGCGGGCACCAGCTCGAAGTTGTTCCGCGGGCCGCGGACCTGCACCGCCGCGCCCTCGAGCAGGTGGTCGTGCACGTGCGCGGACCCGCCGCGGCCCTCGGGCTCACGCAGCACGCCGATGCGGTAGACACCGCGGTCGGCCGGGTCGCCGCACAGCGAGTACTGCCGGGTCAGGTCCTCGGTGAGCACGAGGTCGACGTGCGCGCCGGGGGTCCAGCCGGGCAGCTCCGCCCCGGTGGGGTCGGCCAGCTCAAGGACGACGACGCCCTCGGCACCCTCGGTGCGGCGGGCCACGGTCAGCTGCAGCTCGTGCTCGCCGGCGGCGGTCGGCGTGGACTGGACGGCGGTCACCGGAGCGGCGTCCGCGGGCCGGCGGCCTGCTCGGGGCGGGCCACCCGGTGCGGCGGGGGCACGTGCACCGCAGCCGCGGCGGCGTCGGGCTCGGCCACCTGCGCCGGGTGGTCGGGGTGGGCCAGCAGCCACTGCCACATGCCGATCGGGTCGCCGCCCTCGGCGCGGGCGCCGCACGAGCACTCCCCCATCAAGCGGTCGCTGCCGGGCAGCCAGGCCACCCGGGTCACCCGGTCCCCGGAGAGCACCCGGGTGGGGGCGACCGTGGGCCCCGCCGGGACGGTGCGCAGCGGGCTGGTCATCGAGCGAGCGCCGCGGGGCTCTCGGGCACCTGCTCGGCGCCGGCGGCGGCCTGGGCGGCGATGATCCGGCGCGCGGCCAGCCCACCGGTGTCGATGTTGATCGAGAGCTCCTGGTAGCCGTCGGGCTCGCCGGCCAGCACGCGCTCCAGGGCGTCGAGGGCGACGACGTCCTGCAGCACCACGGTGCGGTTGCTCTCGCGCAGGAAGTCGCTGACGCCCTCGTCGTCCAGGGCGAAGTCGCGGGCGACGGCCCAGAAGTCGTGCGTGGAGTGCTCGGTCTCCGGCGTGATGGCGTAGACCACCTCGACGTGGAAGCCGTTCGGGTCGGTGCCGTCCTCGTTCGGCAGCACGCCGACCGGGGCCACGCGGCTGTGCAGCAGGTAGAGGCACGGCGGGTGGAACTCGATGTCCTGCCAGCGCACGATGCGACCCTGGATGCCGGTGGACTTGGCGTAGAAGGGCGGGCAGTCGGCGTCGTCCATGTGCCGGGAGACGTAGACGACCTGGGCGTCCTCGTCGACCTCGGTGGTGATCGGGGTGTTGGCCACCTCGGGCGTGCCGATGTAGCCGCCGTGCAGGTAGGTCTCGTGGGAGAGGTCCATGAGGTTGTCCACCAGCAGGCTGGCCCGGGCGGCGAGCGGCTCCATGCCGGAGACGGTGGTGTAGCCCTCCTGGTCCAGCCACGGCGCGCGCGGGATCGGCACGGTGTCGCTGCGGTCGTCGTCGCCGATGAACACCCAGACGAAGCTGTCCTGCTCGACCACGGGGTAGCTCTTGAGCCGGGCGGTGCGCGGCACCCGGGTCTGCCCGGGGACGGCGACGCACTTGCCGTCGGCGTCGTAGGTGAAGCCGTGGTAGCCGCAGACGACGGTGTCGCCGACGAGGTGGGAGGGCTTCTCGCTCAGCGGGAAGCGGCGGTGCACGCAGCGGTCGCTCATCGCGGTGACCGAGCCGTCCTCGCGCCGCCAGAACAGGATCGACTCGCCGCAGATGGTCCGGCCGAACACCTCCCGGCCGATCTCGCGCCCGTAGGCGGCGACGTACCACTGGTTGCGGACGATCGAGGTCATGCGGGTCCCTCCCGGGGCGTCGTCGGTGACCGGTCCATCGTGAGGCCCGTCACCACGGCCACAGAACCCGACTTCCACCATGCGGAATCATCGGCGGCGGGCGAGGGCGGCTGCGGCGGCGAGCACGACCAGGCCGCCGGCCACCGCAGCCGTCACCCGCGGACCGAGGACGTCGGCCCCCAGCCCCATGAGCGGTGCCCCCAGCGGGACGCCGGCCACCAGCGCCACGGTGAACACCCCGGTCACCGCCCCGCGCACCTCGTCGGGCACCCGCACCTGCACCAGCGCGCTGCCCTGCGAGGCCATGAACACCGACGTCGCCCCGCACAGCACCAGCGCCCCCAGGTAGACCGGGAAGGTCGGGGCCGCCCCGGACGCCGCCGCCGCGAGCCCGCACGCCACCGCCCCGGCGCCGACCGTGCCCGGCATGGGTGTCCGCCGCCCGGCCGTCGTCCACAGGGCACCACCGACGGCACCGACGGCCAGGGCGAGCGCGGCGCCGCTCACCGCGAGGGCGTCGCCGCCGAACTCGCCCACCACGGTCAGCGTGGCCAGCGTCGTGAGGTTCGGCCCCACCAGGCCGCCCCAGCCGACGAACCAGAGCACGAGCACCAGGGCCGGGTCCGCACGCAGCGCCGCCCACGCGCCGGGGCCCGTACGCGGTCGTCCGGACCCCACCCGGCGCCGCGCGCGTGGCAGCAGCACGGCGGCGAACGCGAGGAACAGGGCCGCGCACCCCGCGAACAGCGCCGCCGTGCCGCGCACCGCGGTCAGCAGCGCGCCGGCGGCCGGGCCCAGCACCCGGCCCAGCTGGGTCGTGAGGACGACGGCGCCCACCCCCCGCGGGAGGTCGGCGACAGGCACGAGGTCGGCCACGGCCGAGGTGCGCACGGGCTGGTCGAGGGCCGCGGCGCACCCGAGGACCCCGGCCAGCACCAGCGAGTGGGCCAGCACGGGGGTGCCCGCCACCGCCCGGACCACCTCGGTGACCGCCACCCCGGCCATCACCGACTGCCCGGCCAGCAGCACCGCCAGGCGCGGCACCCGGTCGGCCACCCCGCCCAGCACCGGGGCGAGCAGCACCACCGGCACGGTCTGCAGGGCCGCCAGCACCCCGACGCTCCACCCGGCCACCCCCGGCACCTGCAGCAGCGCCAGGGTCTGCCCCAGCCGCAGCATCCAGATGCCGGTCCCCGAGCCCAGGGCGCCCACCACGTAGGCCAGGAACCACCCGCGGAACAGGCTCACCGCGCGCTGCGCGCCCCCAGCAGGCCGTCGACGAACTCCTCCAGCCGCTCCCGGGCCACCGCGCCGGCGTCGTGCGCCGTGTTGTCCAGCCCCAGCCGCAGCACCGGGACGCCGGCGTCCTCGAGCGCCCGGACGACGAACGGGTCGGCGTCGGCGATCGCCACCGCGGCGTCCACCCCGTGCCGGCGGGCCTCCTCGACGTGCCACGGACCGGCCCAGCCGGGCATGCGCAGCTCGTCACCCATGACCACGAACCGGCTGGCCAGCGCCCGCAGCGGGTCCTGCCCGGGGGCGCAGCGACGCTCGTAGCCGTCGGCGGCCAGCCCCAGGTACATCGACCAGACGAAGACCGCGCCGTGGCTGGCCTCCAGGTGCTGGTACAGGCCGGTGTCACCCCACATGCCCCGGCCCACCCACATCAGGCGCAGCCGTTCCTCGGCCACCACGCCCTGCCCGGCGGCGACCCGGTCGACCAGCTCGTCGCGCAGCGCACGGGCGGCGTCACGGGCCCACACGGTGCCGCGGTGCCACTGCGGCACCATCGTCGCCGGCATCGTGTCCACCACGCCGGCGGGCGCGGGGCGGGCGGCGGCCAGCAGGTCACGGGCCTCACGGTTGGCCCGGGCCTGCTCGTTGGCCAGCTCCAGCACCTCGGCCAGCCGGTCGTGGTCCAGCCGACGCCCGGTGACCTGCTCCAGCCCCGCCACCACGCCGTCGAGCTCGGCGCGCAGCAGGTCCAGGCGAGGTGCCTCGACGGCGTCGTCCCAGTGCTCGGGCAGGTCGGCCCACCAGGTGGGGCTCACCCGCGCGCGCGACTCCGCGGTCCGCTCGACCGGCAGGTAGCGGGCCCCGGTCTCGCGGGCCCAGGCCGAGTACAGCCGGTGGGTGACCGGGGTGCCCAGCGCGGCTCCGAGCACCGCCGGTCGGGGCAGGCCGCCCCACGGGCCGTCGCCGACGAGGTGGCTGGCCAGGCCCTGCGCGCTGTACGGCTCGACGTCCGGGGCGTAGCCGGCGGCCGCCATCGCGGCCAGGTTGCCCGGCGTCATCCGCTTGGACCCGACGATCGAGGCCCACCACTGGGTGACGACGTACGGGATGTCGAGGGCGCGCAGCAGCTCGTGCGGGTAGTCCGCGCCGACCACCGCGAAGGGCTCCCCCTCGCGCGCCCGGCCGGTGACCTCGGCGAACCACTCCCGCTGGTACGCCGTGTAGCTCTCCGCCACCGTCAGCACCTTGCGCGACCGCGGTGCCGGCGGGCCCGTGCGGGCACCCCCCGCCGGTCGCGGCGCGGACGCCGGACCGGGCTGCGGCGCCGTCCGGACGGGGCTGCGCAGCACCACCTCGAGGTCGGACGGGGCGAGGACGGCGAGCCTTGCCGCGTCCCAGCGGGCCACCTCGTCGTCGGCGCGCGCCACGTGCACCAGCACGGTGGCGCCGCAGTCGCAGGCCTCCCGCACGAGCTGGTCGACGAACTCGCCGTCGGGCCGCCCCGGTCGGGTGGCATCGACACCCAGCTCGGCGCCGTCGGTGGCGTCGAGCACCACCAGCCCGTCGGCCTCGACTTCGGCGACGAGGCCGGCGTCGTCCTGCGCGCTGCCGGCCAGCACGACCCGACGGTCGGGGTGCAGCGGGGTGGGCGCCGAGGCGTACCCCTCGTCCACCAGTGCCTGCAGCAGCTCGAGGTGGGCTGCCGGGCCCATGGCCGCGCCGGCTCGCCGCACCACGGCCGCGGCCCAGCCGCTCAGTCGCGGGGCCGACGACCGACGCTCGGCGACCAACTCGGCCAGGAGGGCGTCGCGACGGGCCACCACGCCCCCGGGACGCGCGCCGTCCGACGGGTCGACGTCCGGCGGCCCGGGCACTGCGCCCGGCAGGCCGCCCAGCCAGCGGCGCACCTCGGCGACCCGGGCCGAGCGGTAGGCCGCGGACGTCGCCCGGTCCAGGCCCGGGAGGTCGAGGTGGGCCAGCGGCGGGAGCGGGGTGCCCGTCGTCCGGCCGAGTTCCCGCAGGACGGCGAACAGCCCGGCGTCCGCGGGGGTGCGCCCGGTGCTCAGCACCCCGGCGACCGTGCCGGTGCGGGCGAGCACCTGCTCGACCAGCGAGCGCTCGCGCGGGGGCAGCGCGACGTCGCCGGCCAGGGCGTCCAGGCGCGGGGTGGGGTCGGCGGCGTCGGCGACCAGCTCGACCGGGTGCAGGCCGGCGTCCAGCACGAGGTGGGCCGCCGGCACCGGGCCGAGCAGCAGCACCCCGCCGTCCGGGCCCGGGTCGCGTCGCCCGGCATAGGCGGCCAGCAACCGGTCGAAGGGGGTCATCAGATGACCCCGCGGTCCCTGAGCTCGCGCAGCCGGTCGTCGTCGTAGCCGAGCAGGTCGCGGTAGACCTGCTCGTTGTGCTCGCCCAGGTGCAGCGGCAGCACGTCGTCGAACCCGGTCGCGGCCTCGGTGAAGGTGATGGGGATGCCGGCGGTGTGCAGGTCGGAGGGCCCGTGCACCGGGTGGACGACGGGCACCGACTCGCGACGGCGCAGCGTGTCGGGGTCGGTCAAGGCCTCCTCCGGCGTGCGCACCGGGGCAGCCGGCACCCCGCGGGCCTCCAGCGCGTCCAGCGCCTCGGCGAGGGTGCAGGTGCGCGACCAGTCCTCGATGCGGGCCTCGAGCTCGACGGCGTGCGCGACCCGGGCGTCGCGGGTCGCGAACCGGGGGTCGGCGCCCAGCTCGGGGGCCCCCATCGCCGCGAACAACCCGGTCGCGAGCTTGTCGTGGACGGCGACGACCGCCACCCAGCCGTCCTTGCACTCGAAGACGCCGAAGGGCGACAGCCGGTGCACGGTGCGGCCGGTGCGGGCCTCCATGCCGGCCGCCGCCATCGCGCCCCAGTTCTCGATGGCGACGAACGAGGTCAGCGCGCCGAGCATCGAGACGTCGACCCAGTCGCCGGTGCCGGTGCGGTGCCGGCGCTCGAGCGCGGCCAGCACGCCGATGACGCCGAACACCGGGGCGAGCATGTCGGCCACCGGGATGCCCAGCCGCACGGGCGGCTCACCCGGCTCGCCGCTGGTGTACATGACCCCGCTCAGTGCCTGGACCAGCACGTCCATCGCCTTGCTGCCGGCCCGCGCGTCCTGGCCGAAGCCGCTCAGCGACAGGTAGACCACCCGCGGGTTGATCTCCCGCACGGTGTCGTGGTCGACGCCGAGCCGGGCCGCCGTCCCGGCCGTGAAGTTCTCCACCACGACGTCGCAGCCGCGCACCAGGTCGGCGAAGACCTCGCCGGCCGCCTCGTGCTTGAGGTCCAGCGTGATGCCGGACTTCCCGCGCGAGCGGGTGAGGTGGGAGAAGGACACGTCGTCGGGGTCCGACCGGCCGACGGTGACGCCGTCCTTGCCCAGGTAGGGGCTGTTCTCCCGGGCGAGGTCGCCGCCGACCGGGTCCTCGAGCTTGATCACCTCGGCGCCGAGGCCGGCCAGCAGCAGCGTCGCGTAGGGCCCGGCCAGCGCCCGGGTCAGGTCGAGCACCCGGATGCCGGCCAGCGGCCGGTCGTCGGTCTGGTTCTCGGTCACGGTGGTTCCTCTCGCGGGCATGCCGGAGGCACGCCGGGGTGGTCCGGCGGGTGGGGGCAGGTCAGGAGGCGGCGGAGAACCGCTGCAGGAAGGTCTGCAGGCGCTCGGTGCGCGGGTTGCCGAACACCTCGTCGGGGGTGCCCTGCTCGACCACCCGGCCGGCGTCCATGAAGACGACGCGCGTGGCGACCTCGCGGGCGAACTGGAGCTCGTGGGTGACCACGACCATCGTGGTGCGCTCCTGCGCGAGGCTCTCCATCACGGCGAGCACCTCGCCGACCAGCTCAGGGTCCAGGGCGCTGGTGGGCTCGTCGAAGAGCATGAGCCGCGGCCGGACGGCCAACGCCCGGGCGATGGCCACCCGCTGCTGCTGGCCGCCCGAGAGCTGCACCGGGTAGGCGTCGCCCTTGTGCCCCAGCCCGACCCGTTCCAGCAGCTGGTGGGCCCGGGCGCGGGCCTCGGCGAGGGGTTCGCCGAGGGCGCGCACCGGCGCCTCCCACACGTTGCGCTCGACGGTGAGGTGGGCGAACAGGTTGAACGACTGGAAGACCATGCCCATGCGGCGCCGTTGCGGGGCGGTCCGGCGGGCGGGCAGCCGGCGCAGCACGCCGCGCCGGTCGACCCGGAACCCCAGCAGCTCGCCGTCGAGCTCGACGGAGCCGGCGTCGATGTCCTCCAGCAGGTCGATGCAGCGCACCAGGGTCGACTTGCCCGACCCCGACGGGCCGATGACGACGACCACCTCGCCCTCGGCGACGTCGAGGTCGACGTCGGCCAGCGCGACGGTGTCCCCGAACCGCTTGCCCAGGCCGCGGACCCGCAGCACCGGAACAGGATCAGTAGCCACGGGAGAACCGCCGTTCCAACCAGGACTGCCCTGCCGTGAGGGCGGCCACGAGGACGATGTACCAGAGGATCGCGACGATCAGCAGCGGCACGACCTCGAACGTGCGGGTGTAGACCTCGCGGGCTGCGCCCAGCAGGTCGGTCATCGCGATGACGCTCACCAGCGAGGTGCCCTTGAGCAGCGAGATCACCTGGCTCCCCATCGGGGGCAGGATGATCCGGGTGGCCTGGGGCAGCCGGATGCGGAAGAACGTGTCCCGTGCGGGCAGACCCAGCGAGCTGGCCGCCTCCAGCTGCCCGCGCGGCACGGCCGACAGGCCCGAGCGGATGATCTCGGCGCTGTAGGGGCTGTTGTAGAGCGACAGCCCGATCACCGCGGCGGTGTAGGGCGTGATGACGTCGTTGGCGCTCCACTCCCCGACGCTCGGCCCGAACGGGATGCCGATCGACAGCACCGGCACCAGGTAGGCGAGGTTGAACCAGAACAGCAGCTGCACCAGCGGCGGCACGCTGCGGAACACCGCGATCCAGGCCGCGGCCGCGTACCTCAGCGGCGCCAGCGAGCTCAGCCGGGCCAGGCAGACCAGAGCGCCCAGCACGGTGCCCAGCACGGTCGCGATCGCGGTGAGCGCGATGGTGGTGACCAGGCCGTCGAGGATGGGCTCGGCGAAGAGGTACTCCCCCACCACCGACAGCTCGAGCCGGTCGCTGCGCAGCACGAACGCGACGAGCTGGGCGAGCAGCACGACCAGGACGGCCCACGCCACCCAGAGCCAGGGGCGCCGTTCGGGCCGGCTGTCCCGGGCGTCGGGGACGCCCGTGGCCGGGGCGGGGTCGGGGGCCTTGACCGCCCCCGGGGCGGGCCGGCTCACGACGCCGGGTTGAGGACGGGCTCGTCGACCGCGTTGTCGCCGAGGTTCCAGCGGTCCATGAGGTCCTGGTAGACGCCCTGGTCGATGAGCGCCCGGAACGCCGCCTCCATCGCCTCGCCGAGCCCGGTGCCCTTGAGCGCCATGCCGGCGGTGAGGTCGGAGGTGCCGGTGTCCTCGACGACGACCTCGTACCGGCCCTCGCGCTGGAGCTGGATGTACCGGGCGTCGGACTCGTTGGCCGCATAGGCGTCGGCCCGACCCGAGTCCACGGCCAGCCGGGACCCGTCGGCGGTCAGCGGCAGCGGGGTCAGCGTGTCGTCGCCGCACTCCTCGGCCAGCGCCTCGACGAAGGACTGCATCGAGCTGCCCTCCTCGTAGGAGACGGTCAGCCCGCACAGGTCGTCGGGGCTGGTGATCTCGTCGGCCCGGTCGGCCTCGATGAGGTAGGAGGGGCCGACGGTCAGCCAGGCGACCAGGTCGAAGTCCTGCTGCCGCTCGGGGGTGGCCCGCACCCCGCCGACGAAGAAGTCCGCCCGGCCCGACTGCAACGAGAGCAGCACCGAGTTCAGCCCGTCGGTGGGTTGGAACTCGATGTCGACGCCCAGCACCTGCTCCATCGCGGTCTGCAGGTCCGGGCCCAGGCCGGTGAACCCGTCGGCGCCGTCGATGTAGAACGGCGGCTTGGGGGCCCCGGTCCAGATCATCGTGCCGCTGTCCTGGATGGCCTGGGGCAGCAGGTCGGCGGCCTCCTGGGAGAACTCGGCCTGCACGTCACCCGCCCCCGAGGTCGCGGCCGACTCCTCCGACGCCTCGCCGGAACCCCCGCACGCGGTGAGCGCGAGCAGGGCCGCGGCGGTCGCAGCGGTCATGAGCCTCTTCATCGGAACTCCGTCCTCGCAGCGCCCACGGCGCCGGCACATCGGTGTGACCCACAGCTCACTGGGTGCCCGAAAACTAGTCGCTTGCGTTGCGACCGTCAAGGAAGTGCCTCAGGTTTGCCGGGTCCGGGGCCGCCGAGGCCTGGTCCACCCACGTCGCCCCCCATGCCATGACCCGGTGGAGGGGACGCCGGCAGGCGTCGACCGACGCGGCAGGCGGGGACGGGGCGGCGACGGGCGGCGACGGGCGTCGGTCAGGAGGACTGGCGGCGGAGGTCGGCCGCGGCGCGCTCGAGGTCCGCATCGCCGAAGAAGCCCCCGGCCAGCACCTCGGCCGCGCCGGTGAGCGTCGGCAGCAACTGCTCCCGCTGCCGTGCGGGCAGGCCGGCCCGCAGTCGTTCCTCGACCGCGACGACGTCGGCGACGCAGGCGTCGAGGACGGCGGCCCCCCGCTCGGTGAGCCCCACCAGCCGGATCCGCCGGTTGTCCGGGTGGGCCGCGCGCCGGGCCAGCCCGCGGCGCACCAGCCCCGCCACGACGAGGTGGCTGGCCTGGGCGGTGACGAAGGACAGCCGGGCCAGCTCCGCGTTGGACCGCGGCACCTCGTCACCGAGCAGGAGCAGCACCCGGTACTCCGGCACGCTCACCCCGTGCCGCGCGGCGATCACCTCGGTCGAGCGGGTGAGCGCCCGCGCCAGGCGCTGGGCGACGTACTCGACCCGGGCAGCCGCGGCTCGGGGCAGCCGCTGCGGGTCGAGGCGGCCGGCCGACCCGCCGTCCGCCGTCCCGTCCGGGGACCCGTCGGGGGCTGGGCTCACCGATCGAGTCTCCCAGCAGCCACTTCTATCAAGCTGCTTGACATCATGCCGGGCCCGCGGGAAGTCTCCGCAGCACCCGCCGGGGACGTCGTCCCCGCGCCGCACCCCTCACCGTGGAGGCCGCCGTGCACCCTCGCCCACGCTCGTCCCGCCGCGCTTCGGCCCGTCGCACCTCGGCCCCCCGCACCTCGGCCCGTCGCGGCGCCGTCGTCGCCGGCGCCCTGGCCCTGCTGGTCGGCGGCGCCGTCGCGCCCGCCACGGCCGCCCCGGCCCCGTTCCCGGGCGGCACGCCCTGCCAGCAGGACGCGCCGAGCCGGCCCACCTGCCTGGCCGGCACGCTGGAGGACGGCACCCCGTTCGAGTTCGTCGTCCCGGCGGACTGGGACGGCACCGTGGTCGTCGCGCTGGACTTCGTCGGCCCCGGCCCCACCGAGGCCCTCACCCAGCGCCTGCTCGCCGAGGGCGTCGCCCGCGGTGGCACCACCCGCGCCGTCACCGGCTGGGACATCGCCGCCGCGATCGACAACCAGGCGGAGGCGCTCGCCCGGTTCGAGGATGCCTACGGGCCGGCCCGCACCGCGGTGGCCTCGGGCGCCTCGATGGGCGGGTTCGTCTCGGCCGGGGTCGCGCAGGAGCACCCCGACGCCTTCGACGGCGCCGTCCCCATGTGCGGCGGCCTGGGCGGCTCGGTCGCCCAGTGGGACCAGAAGCTGGACACCGTGTTCGTGCTCGAGGAGCTGGTCGCCCCCGGACTGCCGGTGCTCCAGGTGGACGACGTCCCCACCGCGCAGCAGGCCTGGATCTCCGCCCTCACCGCCGCGCAGCAGACGCCGGAGGGCCGGGCCCGCATCGCCCTGGCCGCCGCGATCGGCCAGCTGCCGGCCTGGGGTGTGCAGCCCGACGGCACCCAGCCACCCCCGCCGTCCCGCCACGACGACGCCGGGCTGCAGCAGGGCGCGTTCCTGGCCCTGGCCGGTGGCCCGCTGCCCTACATCGGGCAGGCCATGAGCAGCCGGCGCGCCCTCACCGCGGTGGCCGGCGGCAACCCCTCGACCAACGTCGGCGTCGACTACGCCCGCCAACTGCAGACCGCCGACCCGCAGGCCCGCCAGCTGGTGCGCGACCTCTACCGCCAGGCCGGCCTCGACCTCGACGCCGACCTCGGTGCGCTCGCCGCGGCCCCGCGCATCGCCGCCGACCCCGCCGCCCGCGAGCGCTTCGCCGCGGGCATCGTGTTCGACGGCCAGCTCGAGGTGCCGGTGCTGACGCTGTCGCCCACCGGTGACCAGATCTCGACCGTGGCCCAGCAGCAGTACTACGAGTCGCTGGTGCGCCGGGCCGGGAGCGCGTCCCTGCTGCGGCAGACCTACACCGAGACGGTCGGGCACTGCACCTTCTCGCCGGCCGAGCAGCAGGCGGCGATCGACACCCTCGTGCAGCGGGTGGAGACCGGGCACTGGCCGGCCACCTCCGCGCCGGCGATGAACCAGCGCGCCGCCGCCCTCGGGGCCGAGCCCGCGCCCCGGTTCGTGCCGTTCACCCCGCCGCGGTTCAACCGGCCGCTGGACTGATCCGTGCTCGCCCGGCCGGTCCGGCCCGCCCACCGCGGCGGGCCGGACCGGTCGTCGGTGACACTGTCCCCGGTGGACGACGTCGAGCAGCGGGCGGAGCCGGGTGAGCGCGACACCGGGGAACCGGTCGGGCCCCCCGGGGACGTCGCGCTGCGCCCGGAGAGCCTGCTGCTCACCTTCTACGGCGCCCACGTGCTCGACCGCGGCCTGCTCGTCGCCACCCCCGGCCTGGTCGACGTCATGGCCCGGTTGGGTGCCAGCGAGCACGCCACGCGGTCGGCGATCACCCGCATGGTGCGGCGCGGACGACTGGTCGGGCACAAGCGCGGCCGCCAGGTCTACCTGGGCCTGACCCCCTTCTCGGTGGCCGCCCTGCGCGCCGGCTACACCCGCATCTGGCAGCCCGACGCCACGGCCGACGCGCAGTGGGACGGCACCTGGACCCTGCTCTCCTTCAACCTCCCCGACACCTGGCAGCGGCAGCGCCACGAGCTGCGCACCCGGTTGCAGGGCGCCGGCTTCGGGCTGCTGCAGGGCGGGCTGTGGGCGGCCCCGGGCGCGCTCGACGTCACGGCTGCGCTCGGTGACCTCGAGGCCGCCGCGCACGTACGGGCCTTCACCGCGCACCCCACCGGCGGGCTCGACCCGGCGGCGCTGCTCGGCGAGGTGTGGGACGTGCCGGCCGCCGCCGCGGCCTACGCCGCCTTCCTCGAGCGGTGGGACGGCGGCAGCTCGGCCACCCGGTGGACCGATCCGCTGGCCCGGAAACTCGCGCTGCAGGAGGAGTGGCGGCTGACCCTGCGCGACACCCCGCGCCTGCCGCTGGAGCTGCTGCCCGACCCGTGGCCCGGGCTCGCCGCGCAGGAGCTCTTCACCCGCGAGCACGCCCGCATCGCCCCCGCCGCCCACGCCGCCGCCGACGCCCTGCTCGACACCATCCCGGAACCCTGACCCGGCGAGTCAGCAGGTCAGGCGCAGCGGCAGGGACTCCCACGACCGCAGCGTGTTGTTGAGGTGGCGCACCGGGTCGCCGGCCAGCTCCAGCGAGGTGACCCGGGCCAGCAGCGCGGTGAGCAGCGACTCCGCCTCCAACCGCGCGACGTGCTGGCCCACGCACTGGTGGATGCCCATGCCGAACCCGACGTGCCCCGACGGGTCGCGGGTGAGGTCGAAGGCGTCCGGGTCGGCCCACCGCCGGGGGTCCCGGTTGGCCGCGGCGAAGAAGACCAGCACCTTCTCCCCCGCCGGGAGCACCGCGTCACCCACCGGCACGTCGCGCACGGTGGTGCGGAAGAACGCCTGCACCGGGGACTCCCAGCGCACCGCCTCGTCGAAGGCCACCCGCACCAGCTCGGGCCGCTCGCGCAGCAGCTGCCAGGCACCGGGCGTGACGGCGAGGGCGTGCAGCACGGCCCCGATGCCGTGCACCGTGGTGTCCACCCCCGCGGTGAGCAGCGAGCGCACCACCAGCGGGGCCTGAGCGTGGGTGAGCTCGCCGCGGTCGGCGGCGGCCCAGATGTCGGCGCCGAACCCCACCGCGGCCAGGTTCTCCCGCTCGCACTGATCCGCCACCCAGCCGGCGTGCTCGGGCATCGACGCGTTGCCGGCCAGCACGAGCGGGTTGTCGGTGGGCCCGAAGGCGTTGAACGCGTGGTCGCCGTAGGGCAACAGGTGCTCCCGGCCCTCTCGCGCCAGGCCGACCGCGTCGGGGAACACCCGCAGCGGGAAGGCCGCGGCCAGCGCAGGGACGGCGTCCAGCTCGACCGTGCGCCGCCCGAGGACGTCGGCGACCAGCGCCTCGGCGTCGGCCAGCCAGTCGGCCCGGAGCCTGCGCAGCGCCCGCGGGCCGAGGACCTTCGCGAGGACGGTGCGCGGGGCGTCGTGGTGCGGCGGGTCGGCCTCCAGCAGCAGCGACGGCGGCCGCCACGGGGTCTCCGTGCGGAAGTTGGTCAGCCCCACCCCGGCCGAGGACTCGAAGGACTGCCAATCGCTGAGCGCGGCGTGCACCTCGGCGTAGCGGGCGATGGCCCAGGTGCCGTACCGCGGCAGCCGCACCAGCGGGCCGGCGTCGCGCAGCGCGGCCTGCGCGGGCAGCGGGTCGCGCAGCACCTCGGGGTCGAAGGGGTCCAGGTCCAGGGTCGGCAGCACGGCGGTCATCGCGGTTCCCCTCACAGGTCGAGCACCAGACGGTCCCCGCGGGAGCGGGACACGCAGACGAGCAGGCAGTCCCCCGCGGCCCGTTCGGCCTCGTCCAGGACGGAGTCGCGGTGGTCGGGGTCCCCGGCCAGCACGGTGGTCTCGCAGGTGCCGCAGGTGCCCTGCCGGCACGAGGACAGGACGTCGGCCCCGGCGGCGCGCACCGCCTCGAGCACGCTGACCTCGGGGGTCACCACCACCTCGGCGCCGGTGCGGTCCAGCACCACGGTGAACGGCTCGTCGCGCACGGGGGCGCCCTGCTCGCGGGCGACGAACCGCTCGGTCCGCAGCAGCCCGGGCGGGCAGGCCGCCTCCACCGCGTCCAGCAGCGGGGCGGGGCCGCAGGCGTAGACCCGGGTGCCGTCGTCCAGGCCGGTGAGCAGGTCGGCCAGCGGCAGCAGCCCCCGCTCGTCCTGCGGCCACTCGGTCACACGAGGGTCCTGGAGCTCGTCCAGGAACGCCATCGAGGCGCGCGCCCGCCCGCCGTACACCAGCCGCCAGTCCGCGCCGAGCCGGCGGGCGGCGTCGACCATCGGCAGCAGCGGGGTGATGCCGATGCCGCCGGCGAGGAAGAGGTAGGAGGGCGCGGGCACCAGCCGGAACTGGTTGCGCGGCCCGCCGAGCCCGACCAGGTCGCCGACGGCCAGCTCGTCGTGCACCCAGGCCGAGCCGCCGCGGCCAGCGGGTTCGCGCAGCACCGCGACCCGGTAGGCGTGGGCGTCCCAGCGGTCACCGCACAGCGAGTACTGCCGGGTGTCGCCGGTGGGCAGCACAAGGTCGACGTGCGAGCCGGGCGTCCAGTCGGGCAGCCGGGCGCCGTCCGGGTCGACCAGGGTGAGCGCGACGACGCCGTCGGCGACCTGCTCCTTGGCGGCCACGCGGACGGTGGAGCGGGCGGCGGTGGTCATGCCGGGGATCGTGGCGGGCTGGACGTGACCGGGACCATGCCGTTCTCACCCAGCGAGAGGCGGGCCCCGTCGATCATGCAGAACGGCAACGGCTGCGCGCCGCGCACCGGCGTGGCGGCGTTGCCGAACTGCAAGGTCAACGCAGCTGGCGCCCGATCCCCCGGGCGGCCGCCCGCAGGGCCGGCACCTGGGCGCGGGCCTCGGCGTCGTTGGGCACGATCACCGCCAGCGCGGCCACCACGGCGCCCGCCGGGTCGCGCACCGGGACGGCGATGCCGCACGCGTCGGGGTGGATGTGCCCGGGGCAGAACGCCACGCCCTCCCGGCGCACCTGGTCCAGCACCGACCGCAGCCGGCCCGGCGTCCCGACGGTGGCGGCGGTGAAGGTGCGCAGCGGGCCGGCGATGGTCCGCTGCTGCAGGTCGCGGGAGGCGTGCGCGAGCAGCACCAGCCCCGACGACGACGCGTGCAGCGGCAGCCGGCCGGCGATGCGCGTGTAGTTGACCACCGCGCCGGGGGCCGACAGCCGCTCCAGGAACAGCACCTCCTCACCGTCCAGCACGCCCAGCTGGGTGTGCTGTCCGACGACGGCGTGCAGGTCCTCCATGAGCGGCATCGCCACCTCGCGCAGGGACAGCGCCGGCGAGGCCCGGGCACCCAGCTCCCACAGCCGCAGGCCCAGCCCCACCCGGCGGTCGCTCTCGCGGCGCAGCAGCCCGAGCTCCACCAGCTCGGCGACCAGCCGGGACGCCGTCGCCACGTGCAGCCCCGAGCGACGGGCGATCTCCGAGACCCCGAGCACGGTCTCCCCCGGCCGGAACGCCTCCACCACCGACACCGCCCGGGCGACGGTGGAGCGGGTCACCGCTCCGCGGCGGTGGTGCGCAGCAGCGCCCGCTGCACCTTCCCCGACGGCGTCATGGGCAGATCGTCCACCACGTGCCAGCGGCGGGGGACCTTGAACGGCGACAACCGCTCCCGGCACCACGCCTCCAGCTCGGCGGGGTCGACGTCGGACCCCGTCGGGACGACGAAGGCCACCACCAGCTCGCCCCACCGCTCGTCGGGCCGGCCCACGACGGCGGCGCGGGCCACCCCCGGGTGCTCCACCAACGTCTCCTCGACCTCCACCGGCGAGACGTTCTCCCCGCCGGTCTTGACCATGTCCTTGAGCCGGCCGACCACCTGGCAGCCCCCGGCCGCCGACATCGTGGCCAGGTCACCGGTGTGCAGCCAGCCCTCGGCGTCGATCGCGGCGGCGGTGGCCGCCGGGTCGTCGAGGTAGCCGTCGGTGAGCCGGGCGCCGCGCACCCACAGCTCCCCGGCCTCGCCCACCGGCACGACCGAGCCGTCGGGGGCCGCGATGCGCACCTCAGTGCCCGCGATCGGCCCGCCCACGGTCCCCCGGCGCACCTCGTCGGGGTCGTCGGGCCCGCTCATCAACGCCGACCCGCAGGTCTCGGTCATCCCGAAGGTGGTGGCCAGCCGCGCGCCGAACGCGCCCTCGACGCGGTCGACGAACCCCGGCGTCACCGTCATCCCGCCCGTGAACAGCACGCGCAGGTCGGGCAGGTCGGGCACGCCCTCGGCGACCATCAGGTCCAGCAGGGTGGGGGCGGCCGACAGCATCGAGACCCGGGACGACGCCAGCGCCTCGAGCACCGGGCCGGGCGCGAAGGGGAGCACGACGTGGTCGGCCCGGGCCCACAGCGCCCCCACCACGCCGAGCACGTTGCCGGCGGTGTGGAACAGCGGCATCGGGTTGCACCACACCCGCCCGGCCGCGGGCCCCAGCCGCTCGGCGAACGCCGCCCCGGTGGCCACCATCCCGGCGTGGCTGATCCGCACGCCCTTGGCCCGGCCGGTCGTGCCGGAGGTGAACTGCACCTGGGCCAGCGCGTCGGGCGCGACGACGGGCAGCTCCACCGGGTCGGCCAGCAGCGACCGCCAGTCGGTCACCACCGGCACCCCGCTCATCGCCGTCCCGGGGTCGGCCACCGCCAGCACCGCGCCCGAGAGGGTCAGGGCGTGCTCGACCTCCGCCGGCCGCGACCGCGGGTTGACCGGCACCAGGGTCTGCCCGGCCAGGGCGACCCCGAGCTGCACGAGCACGGGTGCGGCGCCGTTGGTCAGGCAGGTGGCCACCCGCGCCCCGGGGCCGGCGGCGGCCAGCAGCCCCGCGGCCAGCGACGTCGCGTCGGCGAGCAGCTGCGCCGCCGTCCAGACCTCACCGGTGGCCGGGGTGCTCAGCAGGACGTCGTCGGGCCCCAGCTCCACGGCCCGGCGGAGGACGTCACCCAGGACGCCGTCCGCCGGGCCGGTGGCCGGTGCCCGCAGCTCGCTGGTGACGAGTGCGGGCACCGGGCTCAGCCGCCGTAGGAGAAGGACTCGGCGCTGGGCCCGCTGACCTGGTCCAGCAGCTCGAGGCCGGCCTCGGCGTCGCGGCTGACCTTGGAGACGAACACCGTGGTGGTGGGCGACTGCCCGACCTCGGAGTAGTCCAGGCCGTCGGGCAGCACGCCCTCGGTGTCGACCTCGCCGCCGTCACGGAAGGCCGCCACGACGCCCTCCGGCGTCAGGTCACCGGACTCGCAGGCGCCCTCGAGCGCCTGCTTGAGCAGCTCGGCCTGCACGTAGGCCAGCGGGACCTCCCAGCCCACGGCGCCGTCCGGGGCGGCCGAGGCGTACAGCTCGTTGGCCGCCTGCACGCCCGCCGAGTCCGCGTTGTCGTACGGGGAGACGCTGGTCATCGAGTAGGCGTTGGCCAGCAGCGCGTCGGCGGCCGGGGTGGTCAGCAACGAGGGGTTGAACGTCGGGTTCATCCCGATGATCGGCACGTCGGCGCCCTGGGCCGACAGCACGCCGGCCAGCGAGGCCAGCTGGGTGGGCGCCGCGGCCAGCACGACACCGGCGACGTCGGCCTGGGCCAGGGCCGATGCCTGCGCCGAGAGGTCCGTGGTCTGCGAGGTGATCTCCTGCGCCACGACCTCCAGGCCGCGCTCCTCGGCGGCGTGCTCGGCACCGGCGAGGGCGTCGCCGCCGTAGTCGCCGGTGAAGTAGACGACGCCGATCGAGGAGCCCTCGGGCACGTCGAGCTCGTCGACCATGTAGTCGACGGCGTTGGCGGCCTGGATGGCGTTCGAGGCGCCGGGCAGCTGGTTGTTCTCGTAGGCCAGCGCCGAGCCGGCCCAGCCCACGCCGCCGACGTAGACGCCGTCCTGCTCGGCCAGCGGCAGCACCGCGGCGCTGGTCGGGCCGCCGAGCACCTGCTGCAGCGCGACGACGTCGGGCGCCATCGAGCGGTACAGGGTCACCGCGCGCTGCGGGTCGTAGCCGTGGTCCTGCACGTCGACGGTGACGTCGCGGTCGCAGATCCCGCCGTCGGCGTTCACCTGGTCCCAGTAGGCCTGGGTCTCGGTCACCTGCACCGCGGCGCCGGCGGCGAAGGGGCCGGAGAGGTCGGTGATCATGCCGATGGTGATGCCGGAGTCGGTGACGCCGTTGCCGGTGGTCACGTCGTCCCCGCCGCCGCCGGAGGCCGTCGGGGCGGTGGTGCTGCAGGCCGCCAGCGCGAGGGCTGCGGCGGCGAGCGTGGCTGCGCGGACGCGGTGCTTCATCGGGTGGTCTCCTTCGACCGGGGTGGGTCACCGGCGACCGGGCGGTCGACGGCAGGGGTGGGGGCGGCTCCGGCACGGGACCCGGTGAGTCGCCCGCGGAGCCGGCCGGCAGCGCCGGCGAGGCCCCCGCGCAGGAACACCAGGACGGCGATGATCGCCAGCCCGTAGACGATGCGGGACGCGGTGGAGGGGTCCAGGCCACCGGATCCGGGAGCGGCCAGGAAGGGCAGCGCCGAGCTGTACTGGGCCAGCACCAGCGGCAGCGAGGTGACGAAGACGGCCCCGACGACGGCGCCGGCCACCGAGCCGAGCCCGCCGAGCACGATCATCACGAGGTAGTCGACCGACGCGGTGAGGCTGAAGACGTCGGGGGCGACCCGTCCGTAGGCCAGTGCCAGCATCGCGCCGGCCATCCCGGCGTAGGCCGAGGAGACGACGAACGCCGAGCGCTTGGCCCCGGCCACGCCGACGCCCATGGCGGCCGCGGCGGTCTCGGAGTCGCGCACGTTGGCCCAGGCCCGGCCGGTGCGCCCGCTGCGGATGTTCGAGGCCAGCCAGATCGCCAGCACCGCGACCAGCACGAACAGGTACCAGAGCCGGTGCAGGCCCTCGAACTCGACACCGGCGATGGCCAGGTAGTCGGGGTCGCGGTTGCTGAAGCTGAACCCGGGCACGGCGAAGGGCTCGACCGAGCGGCCCACGAACCCCCCGGTCCAGTCGTCGAGGTTGACCAGCAGGTGCCGGACGACGAAGACCAGCCCGAGCGTGGCCAGCCCCAGGTAGATGCCGCGCAGCCGGCCGGCGACCGGGGAGAAGGCCGCCCCGACCCCGGCGGCGACGAGCGCGGCCAGCACGAGGCCCAGCAGCGGCGGCAGGCCGAGCCCCTCGACCGTGGTGGTCGACTCGCCGGTGGTGAAGGCGTAGACGTAGGCGCCGATCGCGGCGAACGCGGCGTGGCCGAGCGACAGCTGCCCCGCCACCCCGACCAGCAGGGTCAGCCCCACCGCCCCGACCGCGGTGGCCATGACGAACAGACCGGTCTGCAGCCAGAAGTCGGTGAGCACGAACGGCAGCGCCAGGGCCACCAGCAGCAGCACCAGCCCGACGAGCTTCTTCGGGAGCTCAAACACGGACGGCCTCCTTGCTGCCCATGAGCCCCGAGGGCCGCACGAGCAGGACGACGATCATCACGACGTAGGGCGCGACCTCGCCGAACCCGGCGCCCAGGAACGGCTCCAGCTCGGCCTCGTAGCCGGTGACCAGTGCGCTGGTCAGCCCGATGAGCAGGCCACCGACCACCGCGCCGGGCACGGAGTCGAAGCCGCCCAGCACCCACGCCGGGATCGCCGCGAAGGCGCTCAGCGCCACGGTCGGCGCGACGCCGGGGGCAGGGAAGGAGGTGAGGAAGATGCCGGCGACCGCGGCCAGGATGCCGGCCAGCGCCCAGCCGGTGGCCGCCGTCCGGGAGAGCCGGATGCCCATGAGCGAGGCGGTGGGGCCGTCGGCCGCCGCGGCCCGCATGCCCACGCCGAGGTCGGTGCGGGAGAACAGGTACCAGAGGCCGGCGAACGCGACGACCGTGACGCCGGCGGCCAGCACCCGGCCGGTGGGCAGCGTGACGTCGCCCAGGCGCACCACCGAGGCGCCCCACGGCGCGCCCAGGGTGAGCACCTGGTTGCCGATGCGGCGGGTCAGCTCGGTGAGCAGCACGATGTCGACGCCGAGCATGAGGATCGCCGCCGTGCCCGGGTTGGGGTCGGCCAGGTGGCGCACCAGCAGCATGTTGATGAGGACGCCGACGACGGCCGCGCCGAGGAGCCCGACGAGCACCGCGGGCCAGAACCCGATGGTGTCGTGCAGGACCGCGACCAGGTAGGCGCCCAGCAGCACGATCGAGCCGTGCGCGAAGTTGAGCACCCCGGTGGAGGTGAAGACGATCGCGAAGCCGGCGGCGATGAGGCTCAGCACGAGGCCGTAGGACAGCCCGTTGAGCACCTGTTCCAGGAAGTAGCTCATGCCGCGGCGTCCCCTGCGGCCGAGGCGCCGAGGTAGGCCCGGAGCACCTCGGGGTCGCGCTGCACCTGCGCCGGCGTCCCCTCGGCGATCTTCTTGCCGAAGTCCAGCACCGTGACCTGCTCGGCCAGCCCCATGACGAAGGGCATGTCGTGCTCGACCAGCACGATCGACAGGCCGAGGTCGCGGCGCACCTGGCGGATGGTCTCGGCCATGTCCTGGCTCTCCCCGTGGGTCATGCCGGCGACCGGCTCGTCGAGCAGCAGCAGCGAGGGCCGGGCGGCCAGCGCGCGGCCCATCTCGACCCGCTTGCGGTCGCCGTAGGCCAGCGTGTGCACCGGAGTGCGCAGCAGGTGGGCGATGCCCAGCAGCTCGGCGATGCCGGCGACGGTCTCGCGGTGCTCGCGCTCCTCGCGGCGGGCGCCGGGCAGCCGCAGCGCGCCGGGCACCAGACCGCGGCGCATGAGCCGGTGCCGCCCGACGAGCAGGTTGTCCTCGACGGTGTCCTCGAGGGCGAGCGAGATGTTCTGGAACGTGCGCGCCACGCCCAGGCCGGCGACCTTGTCCGAGCGCAGCGCGGTGAGCTCGGCGTCGCCGTAGTGGACGGCGCCCTCGGTGGCCCGGTAGGCCCCGCCCAGGACGTTGACCAGCGTGGACTTGCCCGCGCCGTTGGGTCCGATGAGGGCGTGCACGGTGCCCGGCTCGACGGCGAAGGAGACCTCGGAGAGCGCGGTGATGCCGCCGAACCGCACGGTCAGGCCCTCGACCCGCAGCGTCTTGGGAGGCTCGGCGGTGGGGACCGCGGGCTCGGCCTCGACCACCTCGGTGGCCACGACCGGGACGGCGACGCCCAGGTACCGCTCCTGCACCTCGTCGCTGGCCGACAGCTCGGCCGCCGTCCCCGACGCGGTGACCCGGCCGGTCTCCAGCACGTAGGCGGCGTCGGCGACCCGCAGGCCCATGACCGCGTTCTGCTCGATGAGCAGCACCGCGGTGCCCTGCTGGTTGATCGCGGTGACGATCTCGCCGATCTGGTCGACCAGCAGCGGGGCGAGGCCGAGCGAGGGCTCGTCCAGCAGCAGCAGCTGCGGGCTCACCATGAGCGCGCGGCCCATCGCGAGCATCTGCTGCTGGCCGCCCGACAGCAGGCCGCCGGGCTGGTCGCGTCGCTCGGCCAGGATCGGGAACAGGTCGAACACCCGGTCGCGCGCCTCGGCACGGGCCTTCGCGTCCTTGACGGTGTAGCCACCGGCCCGCAGGTTCTCGGCGACGGTCAGGTCCCGGAAGATCCGGCGCCCCTCGGGCACCTGCACCAGGCCGCGGCGCACGACGGCGGCGGCGTCGGTGCCGGCGAGGTCCTCCCCGGCGAAACGGACGGTGCCGCCGGTGACGGTGCCGCCGTAGGGCTGCAGGGAGCGGGAGACCGCCCGCAGCAGCGAGGTCTTGCCCGCCCCGTTGGAGCCCAGCACGGCGACGACCTGGCCGGGCTCGACGGTCAGGGAGACGTCGGAGAGCGCGGTGATCGTGCCGTCGTACACGACGTCGAGGTGCTCGACGGACAGCAGCGGTGGGGACATCACGAGCCCTCGGGTGCTAGGCGACAGTGTTCCGGGTCACGGGAAAGCTAGAGATGATATGGACGTCCGTCAACAACCTGTCTAGCTTTTCATCGCCAGCTGCAGGTGTGCTGGGATCTGCAGCGGACGAGGAGGCACATGAGCACCCCGGTGGACCCGGACGACGGCGGCGGCACCGGCTCGGCACAGGGGCCCGCACACCGCCCGCAGGAGCTGTTGCTGAACTTCCTCGGCGCACTGGTCCTGGACGCCGGCCTGCCCGCGCTGCCCTCGTCGACGCTGCTGGACCTGCTGGGCGACCTCGGCGTCGGCGAGGCCGCGGCCCGGGCGACGCTGCAGCGCATGGTGCAGCGCGACCTGCTCGCCCGCGGCCAGGTGGGCCGCACCGCCGAGTACTCGCTCACCCCGCGCATCGAAGCTGTGCTGCGCCGGGCCGACGCCCGGGTCAGCGCACCTGCCCCCTTCGACCACCCGGCCGGGGAGTGGACGCTGCTGAGCTACTCGGTGCCCGAGAGCCGGCGGGACCTGCGGCACCGGGTGCGCACGCGGTTGACCTGGGCCGGGTTCGGCGGGGTGCGCGACGGCCTGTGGCTGGCCCCGGGCACCGTCGACGTCGCCGACGTGCTGGGCCCGCTGGCCGAGGCGGCCGAGCTCGCCGACGCCTTCTCGGCCCGCCCGCTGCCCGGCACCGACGTCGGGGCGCTGGTGCACCGGGCGTGGGACGTGCCCGCCGTCCGCGCCGCGCACGAGTCGTTCGCCGCCACCTGGAGCCGACCTCCGCGGGTGGTCGGCTCGCTGGCCCAGCTCACGCTGCTGGGCGCCGACTGGCTGCACCTGCTGCAGACCGACCCCGGCCTGCCCGCCGAGCACCTGGGCCCGGACTGGCCCGCACCGACGAGCACGGCGGTCTACCGGCGCGCCTTCGACGCCCTGGCCCCGGCCGCCCGAGCCGCCCTCGAGCGCTCGCTGCGCGCCACCGGCCGCGTCGCCTGACCTCCGGCTCCCGCCCGGCACGGATCAGCTCAGCTGATCGAACTCCGTCCTGGCTCACCGGTGTCGGTGAACCAGGACGGACGCCGGTGGACCCAGCTGATCCACGCCGAGCCCGTGGCACCCCGGCGCGACCGTCAGCCGGCGGCGGTCCAGATGCGGGTGAGGACGTCGCGCAGCCGGTCGCGCTCGGCCTCGGCCAGCAGGCCCAGGGGGCCCTCGACGGCGACCGCCGCGTCGCGCTCGGCGGCCGCCCGCACCTCGTGCCCGGCGTCGGTGGCCAGCACGAGCCGGGTGCGCCGGTCGGCCTCGGAGGGGCGCCGCTCCACCAGCCCGCGCCCGGTCAGCTCGTCGACCAGCAGCACCACCTGCGAGGGGTCCAGGCCCAGCACGTCGGCCAGCTCGCGCTGGGTGACGCCCTCGGCGGCGTCGCAGGCCAGCACCAGCACCGAGTACTGCCGCACCCGCAGCCCGTGGGCGACGAGCGCGGCGTTGGTGGCCCGGACGACGGCCCCGCTGGCCCGCGAGAGCAGGAACCCCAGGTCGTCGGTGAGCGGGTGGCCCATGAACACCTCCATCGTTGACAACCTCCACGATATCGCCCTACGGTCCGGGCACCACCCCCCAGCACCGAGGAGTTCGCGTGGAGCTGACCGGCAAGGTCGCCGTCGTCACCGGATCGGGCCGAGGCCTCGGCCTGGCCTACGCCCAGGAGCTGGCCCGCCGCGGCGCCTCCGTCGTCGTCAACGACGTGGACGCCGACGTCGCGCAGGCCGCCGTCGAGTCCATCACCGCAGCCGGCGGCGCCGCCGTCGCCGAGGTCGTCCCCGTGGGCGGCAGCGAGGCCGCCCAGGCCCTGGTCGACCGGGCCGTGTCGGACTTCGGCCGGCTCGACGTGCTGGTCAACAACGCCGGCATCCTGCGCGACACCACGGTGTGGAAGATGACCGACGAGCAGTTCGACGCCGTCATCACCACCCACCTGCGCGGCACCTTCACCTGCACCCGCGCGGCGGCGATCCGCATGCGCGAGCAGGGCGACGGCGGCCGGATCATCGCCATCGGCTCCCCCACCGGCCAGGTCGGCAACTTCGGCCAGACCAACTACGCCGCGGCCAAGGCCGGCATCGTCGGCATGGTGCGCACCTGGGCGATGGAGCTGGCCCGGGCCGGCATCACCGTGAACGCCGTCGTCCCGGTGGCCGCCACGGCCATGACCGAGACGGTGCCCTTCCTCAAGCCCTACGTGGAGGCCCTGCAGAACGGCGACCCGCTGCCGCCCTACGCCCGCAAGCAGCTGGGCTTCGGCTCCGCGCAGGACGTCGCCGGCCTGGTCGCCTTCCTCGCCTCCGACGAGGCCGCCGGCATCACCGGCCAGGCCATCGGCATCGGCGGTGACCGCCTCGCCCTGTGGACCCACCCGACCGAGACCGTCGTGGAGTTCGCCGACGGCACCGGCTGGTCGGCCGAGGCCATCGCGGACATCTGGCCCACGACGTTCGCGGCGTCGAAGCAGACCGTCGGCCAGCAGTTCGAGCCGGAGAGCTGACATGGCCCTGCAGCTGGACCTGGACAACCTGGTCGCCATCGACGTGCACACCCACGTGCACGCCGACACCCACGGCCACAAGGCTCTCGACGACGAGCTCAACGCCGCGGCGGCGAAGTACTTCAAGGGCGACCCCTACGACCCGACCGTGCCCGACATCGCGGCGGACTACCGGGCCAAGAACATGGCCGCGGTCGTGTTCACCGTCGACATCGAGCACGCCACCGGGCACCCGGCGCTGTCCAACGAGGAGATCGCCGACCTCGCCGCGCAGCACCCCGACGTGCTCATCCCGTTCGGCTCGGTCGACCCTGCCCGCGGGGCCAAGGGCATCGCGCTGGCCCGCAAGCTGGTGACCGAGCACGACGTCCGCGGGTTCAAGTTCCACCCGTCGATCCAGGCGTTCGAGCCCAACGACCGCGCGGTCTACCCGCTGTACGAGGAGCTGCAGAGCCTCGGCGTCCCGGCGCTGTTCCACACCGGGCAGACCGGCATCGGCGCGGGCCTGCCGGGCGGGCGCGGCATCAAGCTGCGCTACTCCGACCCGATGCTGCTCGACGACGTCGCGGCCGACTTCCCCGACCTGACGATCATCATGGCGCACCCCTCGGTGCCGTGGCAGGACCAGGCGATCTCGGTGGCCACCCACAAGGCCAACGTGTACATCGACCTGTCGGGCTGGTCGCCGAAGTACTTCCCGCCGCAGCTGGTCAAGGCGGCCAACGGCCTGCTCAAGCGCAAGGTGCTGTTCGGCTCGGACTACCCGCTGCTCAAGCCCGAGCGCTGGATGAGCGACTTCGAGACCCTCGACATCAAGCCCGAGGTCAAGCCGCTCATCTTCAAGGAGAACGCGATCCGCGCCCTGGGCCTGCGGTGAGGGACCAGGGCCTGGGCAGCTGGCCCGAGCGCCGGCTGGTCATCTCCCCCGACAAGCCCGCGCTCTGGTTCGAGGGCACGACCTCGACCTACCGCGAGCTGGCCCTCGACGTCCGGCGCACGGCGTCCGCCCTGCACGACCTCGGCGTGCGGCGCGGTGACCGGGTGGCCTGGCTGGGCGCCAACCACCCCGCCGCGCTGCACCTGCTCTACGCCTGCGGCCAGCTCGGCGCGGTGTGGGTGCCGGTCAACGCCCGGCTCTCCCCCGCCGAGGCGCGCTACGTGCTGGAGCACTCGGGTGCGTCGGTGGTCGTGCACGGCCGCGAGCACGGGACGACGGCCGACGCGCTCGCCGACCAGCTGCCCGGGGTCGCGCACTGGGCGGCGGCCGAACCCCCGCTCGAGGGCGGGGCCGCGTCGCTGGACTGGCCGGCGCTGGTCGCCGCGGCCGAGCCGGTGCACCGCGACGAGGTGGTCACGCACGACGACGTCTGCCTGATCATGTACACCTCGGGCACGACCGGTCGGCCCAAGGGCGCCACGCTCACCCACGGCAACATGACCTGGGCGTGCCTGAACCAGGTGCTGGGCTTCGACTTCACCGGCGACGAGCGCACGCTGGGCCTGGCCCCGCTGTTCCACATCGGCGGGCTCAACGGCTCGGTCAACCCCACGCTGCTGCGCGGGGGCTGCGTCGTGCTGGTGCGCGGGTTCGACCCCGCCGGCACGCTGCAGGTGATCAGCGAGCAGCGGGTGACCTCGTTCTTCGCCGTCGCCACGATGATGGACGCGATGAGCCGGCAGCCCGGCTTCGGCACGCTCGACCTGTCGGCGCTGCGCACCGTCGCGGCCGCCGGGGCGCCGCTCCCCCTGCCCCTGCTGCGCACGTGGCTGGACCGCGGCATCACCGTGCAGCAGGCCTACGGCATGACCGAGACCGCCCCGGCGGGCACCGTGCTCGACAGCGCCGACGCCGTGGCCAAGGTCGGGTCGGCCGGCAAGCAGCAGTTCTTCGTCGACGTGAAGGTCGTGCGCCCCGACGGCACCGAGTGCGGCCCGGACGAGATCGGCGAGGTGCTGCTCAGCGGCCCGAACGTCATGGCCGGCTACTGGGACGCCCCCGAGGCGACGGCGTCGGCGGTGGTCGACGGCTGGTACCGCTCCGGCGACGCCGGGTCGGTGGACGCCGAGGGCTACCTCTACATCCGCGACCGCTACAAGGACATGATCATCTCGGGCGGCGAGAACGTGTACCCGGCCGAGGTCGAGTCCACGATGCTCGAGCTGCCCGAGGTGCAGGAGGTCGCGGTCATCGGGGTCCCCGACGCCCACTGGGGCGAGGTCGGCCTGGCCGTCGTCGTCCCCACCCCCGGCACCTCGCCGGACCCCGACGCGATCCGCGCCGCCCTGCGCGAGAGGCTGGCGGGGTTCAAGGTGCCCAAGCAGGTGCAGTTCGTGACCGAGCTGCCCAAGACCGCCACCGGCAAGATCCGCAAGCCCGACCTCCGGGACACGTACTCACCGAGGAGTGACGCATGACCACGACCACCACGCTCGCCGAGATGCCCGGCCTCAAGGGCCAGGAGCTGGGCACCAGCGACTGGTACGAGATCACCCAGGAGGCGGTCAACACCTTCGCCGACGCCACCGGTGACCACCAGTGGATCCACGTCGACGTCGAGCGCGCCAAGGCCGAGAGCCCCTTCGGCGGCCCGATCGCCCACGGCTTCATGACCCTGTCGCTCGCCGTCCCGCTGGCCACCGGCACCTACACGATCAGCGACTCGACGATGGGCGTGAACTACGGCCTGAACAAGGTGCGCTTCCCCGCGCCGGTGCCGGTGGGCTCGCGCGTGCGGGCCACCACCACCCTCAAGGACGTCGAGGAGGTGGCCGGCGGCCTGCAGAACACCATCTCCGTGGTCATCGAGCGCGAGGGCGGCGACAAGCCGGTCTGCATCGCCGAGTGGGTCACCCGCGCCTACGGCAAGCCCGCTTCCTGACGTCCTGCCTTCTCGGGCGTGGATCAGCTGGGTCCACCTCCGGCCGTCCTGGCTCACCGGCGCCGGTGAGCCAGGACGGCCCCCGGTGAACCCAGCTGATCCACGCCGCGGGCAGGTGGCAACCTCCACCCCATGCGCATCGCCGTCTTCACCGGGTCGCAGCTCGGCCCGCCCTCGCACCAGCACGCCACGGCCGCCTTCGGCGAAGCCCTCGCCCGGGCCGGCGTCGGCATCGTCTACGGCGGCGGCCGGGCCGGGCTGATGGGGGTCCTCGCCGACGCGGCGCTGGCCGCCGGCGGCGACGTCGTCGGGGTCATCCCGCAGCACCTGGTCGACGACGAGCTGGCCCACCCCGGCCTCACCGACCTGCGCATCGTGCAGACCATGCACGAGCGCAAGGCCGCGATGGCCGACCTCGCCGACGCCTTCGTGGCCCTGCCCGGGGCCGCCGGCACCCTCGAGGAGCTCTTCGAGGCCTGGACCTGGGGCATGCTCGGCCTGCACGCCAAGCCCACCCTGCTGCTGGACGTCGAGGACTTCTGGCAGCCGCTGGTGCTGCAGCTGCGCCGCATGGTCGACGACGGCTACCTCGACGGCCGACGCCTCGACGCCCTGGGGGTGGTGCACACCGCCGACGGCCTGCTGGAGTTCGTCGCCGGCTACCAGCACCCCGAGCGCAAGTGGGCCCGTCCGGCCGGACCGGCCGCGAGCGCCTAGCGTCGCGACCGTGGAGCGCTGGGACGTCGTCGTGGTCGGCGGCGGACCGGCCGGGGCGGCCGCCGCCCTGTCCGCCCGCCGGCACGGGGCGTCGGTGCTGGTCCTCGACCGCGCCGACTTCCCGCGGGACAAGGTCTGCGGCGACGGCATCGCACCCGAGGCGCTCGACGTCCTGGCCGCGCTGGACGCCGACGTCGCCGCGATCACCGACGGGTACCCCGCGGTGCCCCGGCTGCGGCTGACCTCGCCGGCCGGCCGCACCGTCGAGCGCACGATGCACCGGCCGGCGGTCGTCGTCCCACGGGCCGTGCTCGACGGCCGGGTGCTCGACGCCGCGCTGACCGCGGGGGCGCGGCTGCGCCGGCACACGGTCCGGCGGATCACGCCCGGCCCGCACGGCGTCGACGTCGACGGCCTGCTGACCGCCGGGGTGCTGGTCGGCGCGGACGGCGCCGAGTCCGTCGTCCGGCGGGCCCTGGGCATCGGGGCCAACCGACCCGACCGGCTGGCCGTCGCCATCCGCGGGTACGCCGCGGCGGGCCAGGAGGGCGTGCAGGTCATCACCACGACCGAGCAGCGCTGGCCCGCCTACGCCTGGTCGTTCCCGATCGGCGACGGCCGGGCCAACGTCGGGTACGGCGAGCTGGTGAGCGCCGGCGCCACCCGGGCCGGGCTGGTCGAGGGCCTGCACCGGCTGCTGCCCGGGGTCGCGCCCGAGGGCCTGCGGGCGCACCGGCTACCGCTGTCCACCGGCCGGCCGCGGCAGCCCGACGGCCGGGTGCTGCTGGCCGGCGACGCCGCGTCGCTGATCAACCCGCTGACCGGCGAGGGCATCTTCTACGCGGTGCTCTCCGGGGCGCTCGCCGGCGCGGCCGCCGCCCGCGGGGCAGAGGCCGGACGCACGCTGCGCCGGGCCCTGGCCGCCCGGCTGGGCACCCACCTGCGGCACTCGACCGCGGCCTCGCGGCTGAGCAGCCGACCGTGGCTGATGGACGCCGCGTTCGGTGCCGCGGCGGGCGACCAGCGGGTGTTCGACGAGGTGGTGGCCCTCGGCCTGGCCGACGGCCGGCTCACCCCGCGCACGCTGCTGCGCGCCCTGCGCCCGGGCTGAGCGGGGCGCGGGTCCGGCGGCCGCGGTCAGGCGGCGATGGTCAGGCGGCGATGGTCAGGCGGCGACGGCGAAGCGGTCGCGGCCGGCCCGCTTGGCGCGGTACAGCGCGGCGTCGGCGGCGGCGTACAGGGCCGACAGGTCGCCGGCGTCCGAGGGGGCGTGCGCAGCACCGACGCTGATCGTCAGCGCCAGCCGCGCGCCCCCGGCGAGGGCCAGCGGCGCGGCCCGGACGGCGGCCACCAGGTCCGCGGCGCGGGCCGCGACCCCCTCGCGGGCGCAGCCGGGCAGCACCATCACCAGCTCGTCGCCGCCGAGGCGCCCGACCACGCAGTCGTCGTGCCGCACCTGGCTGCGCAGCACGTCGGCCAGGTGCACCAGCGCGTCGTCGCCGACCAGGTGGCCGTGCGCGTCGTTGATCTGCTTGAAGCCGTCGACGTCGACCATGAGCAGGGCCACCTGACCGCGTCCGAGCGCCGTCCCCAGCGCGGTGTCCAGCGCACGGCGGCGCAGCAGCCCGGTCAGCCCGTCGGAGCTGGCCTGCTCGTGCAGGACGGCGAAGGCCTCGTCGCGGCGGTCGGCCGCGCGCGCCAGCACCACCGCGACGGCCAGCATGGCCGACCCGACGACGACGGCGTCGGTGAACCCCTGCGAGGTCGGGTTCATGGCCACGGTCGCCGCGCCGGACGCCAGCACGCCGAACACCGCCGTGAGCAGCGCGCCGAGACGGCGCAGCTGGGTCGCGCCCAGCAGCAGCGGCACGATGAGGAAGATCTGGGCCGACGCCGAGACGTCGCCGGTGAGCACGTTGGTGGCCGCGACGACCGCGCAGCCGAACACCGGGACGGCGAACGTGGCCCCGGCGCGGTCGAGGCGCTCGGCGTCCCCGCGTGCCAGCCCCCACGTGAGGCCGAACAGCAGCAGCGCGACGGCCACGCACGCGGCCATCTGCGCGGGGGCGAGCAGCGGTGGGAGGAACAGGGCCCAGGGCAGCAGCACCACCCCGCTGAACCCGGTGAGCGTCGCCGCGGCGCGCGCGGCCGCGACCGGCTCACGCGCCCTCAGTCCCCCCGGTACCTGCACAGCTCGACCATCGGCCGGTGCGCGCCCCGGCCGCAGGCCGCCTCACCCGGTCGGGGGATCAGACCCCGGAGTTCAGCTTGCGGTAGGCGGCCGGCGGTTGGCCGTACTGCGCCCGGAACAGGCGGTTGGCCGCCGCGGGGTTGTCCAGGCCCCAGCGGCGGGCCAGCCCGGCGACCGTGTAGGTGGTGAGCGAGGGGTCGAGCAGGTCGTGCCGCAGGTGCTCCAGGCGCCGCTCGCGCACGAACGAGGACACGGTGCTGCCGTTGCCGGCGAACACCGCGCGCACGTGCCGCACCGACACGTGGTGCGCCGCGGCCACCTGCTCGGCGTCCAGCCCCGGGGTCTGGATCCGCTCCTCCAGCCACTGCGTGTACAGCCCGAACGGGTCGGTGGCCGGACGCGGGCCCGCCGGGGCCACGCCCTCGTCGACGACCGCGCGCACCAGCGAGTGGATGGCGTCGGCGCAGTGCAGCTTGCCGCCGGGCCGCAGGGTGTCCCGCGACTCCGCGCAACCGCGCAGCAGGCCGGCCAGCAGCTCCCCCGCCGTCCCGGTGGCCGTCATGTCCCCGGCCAGCAGACCGGACACCGACTGGGTGTCCGTCCCGATCCGCAGGAACCGCAACCGGCACACCAGCCAGCGGTGCGCCCCGGGGGTGGTGATCCGGTAGGGGGCGTGCCCGTGGAAGAAGGTGAAGTGGCCCTCGCCCAGCACGACCGACCGGCCGACCTGCTCCAGGGCGACCTCCCCGCCCAGGCACATGCCCACCACCAGCCCGGCCCACGGCGCACGCTGGCGCACCGCGGGCTCGACCGACACCCCCTGGTCGCCCTCGAACAGCGCGAAGTCCAGGTCGCCGAACTGCCACGCGGTCATGCTCAGCGTGGCGCCCGGCCCGCCCCACGACAGCTTGATGTCGTCGGCGGGGATGCCGGCCGGCCCCCGGTCGAACGCCTCGCCCTTGCCCAGGTAGCCGGCCAGCCGGGTGGGCGCGGTGCTGGTCACGCCGGCGGTGCCAGCACCTCGAAGACCTCGATCGTCGTCGCCTCTGGCGTCACCCGCGCCCACCCCAGGAACAGGCTGTCCAGCAGCCACCGGTGCTCCTCCACGTCGGTCCGGAAGGTCGGGCTGGTGGGGAAGTACGAGGGCACCTCCTCGCCGTCCGCGGGGCGGCCGGCCAACCCGGTGTTCAGGATGTCGATGATGGTGCCCGCCGCGGTGCGGATCTGGTAGCGCGCCTCGACCAGCACGCTGCCGTCGGGCCGGAACACCGCCCAGTCCGCGCCGCCGTCGAGCACCTCGCCGTCCAGACCGGCGCCGGTGACGGTGCCCCCGGTGATCGGGATGACCTGCAGAACGCCGCCGACGACGTCCCCGACCCGGCGGTAGGGGCCGACCTCGGCCCGGATGGAGAACCGGTGCACCAGACCCGGGGCGCTCGCCGGGCCGCTCACGGGGGCGCTCACCGGGACCGACGCAGTCGACCCAGGCCGGCGACGCCGACCGCGAGCAGGAGGGCGGCACCGGAGAACACCTGGCTGACCCAGGCCGGGGACCCGATGAGGGTCAGCCCGCTGGTGCTCACGGCCAGGAAGAGCACGCCGATCACGGTGCCCAGCACTGAGGGCCGCCCGACGTCGATGACGATCGTCGACAGCAGGACGGCGGTCAGCGCGGGGAACAGCATGGTCATGCCGTTGTCCGCGGTGGCCGCGCCCTGGCGGGCCAGCAGCAGCACGCCGGCGGCCGAGGCGACCAGCCCCGAGAGCACGAACGCCGACAGCTGCACCCGGCGGACGTCGACGCCGACCAGCCGGGCGGCCGCCGCGTTGGACCCGACGGCGAACAGCCGTCGTCCGAACGCGGTCTGGGCCATCACGAACCAGCAGACCGCGGCCAGGACCACCGAGACCACGACGATGCTGGGCAGCCCGGCCCAGCGACCGGACCCGACCGCGGTGAGCGAGGGCGAGATGCCCTGGGTGATCTGCAGCCCGCCGGTGTAGGCGAAGATGCCGCCGCCGAGCAGGGTCGCCGTCCCGAGGGTGGCGATGAACGGGTTCATCTGCAGGTAGGCGACCAGCACGCCCTGCAGGCCGCCGATCAGCACGCCCGCGAGCAGGGCCAGCCCGATCGCGACCGGCAGCGGGAACTGGTGAGCGCTCATCGCCGCCGCGGTGATCACCGAGCAGGTCGCCGCGACCGCGCCGACGGAGAAGTCGAAGAACCCGGCCGCCATGGGGAACAGCAGGGCCAGCGCCACGGTGAGCGTGACGGCCTGGTTGGCGGTGAGCGCCAGCCAGTTGGCCGGGCTGCGGAACGCCTCGCCCGAGGCCGGGGCCAGGGAGAAGAAGGCGACGACGCCCAACAGCACGAGCACCAGCCCGTACCGCTCGACGAGGGCCCCGACCCGCACCGGGGGGCGGGCGGCCGGCGGGGGCGTCGGCGCGGGGGTGGGCACGTCGGGCACGGCGGCGGCCGCCGTCGGTTCGCTGGTCATGGTCATCGGGGGTCCTGTCGGTCGGGGGTCTCGGTGTGGGCGGCGTGCGCGATGACGTCCTCCTGCAGCTGCGCGCCGGTCAGCTCGGTGCGCAGCCGCCCGCCGCCCACCACCAGCACCCGGTCGCACAGGGCGGCCAGCTCGGCGAAGTCGGAGGAGACGACGAGCGCGGCCCGCTCCCCCTCTGCCACGTGCCGGCGCACCAACGCGTGGATCTCGCGGCGGGCCATCGCGTCGACGCCCTGGCTGGGCTCGTCCAGCAGCAGCACGCGGGGCTCGGTCCAGGTGGTGCGGGCCAGCACCGCCTTCTGCTGGTTGCCGCCCGAGAGGGCGGCGAAGGGGACGTCGGCGTGCGCGGCCCGCACGGCGTACCGGGCGGCGGCGGCCATCGCCGCCTTCTTCTCCGCCCGCCGGGCGACCCCCCACGGCCGCACGAACCGCGGGTAGGCGATCGCCGAGACGTTCTCCCACAGCGGCCGGTCGGCGAAGGCTGCCTCCCGGGCGCGGTCCTCGGGGACGTACGCGATGCCGTCGGCCAGTGCTGCCCGCGGGCTGCGGTGGCCGACCGTGCGCCCGCCCAGCTCGAGCGTGCCGGCGGTGCGCGGCAGCTGGCCGGACAGAGCGCGCAGCAGGCGGCTGCGCCCGGACCCGAGCAGCCCGGCCACGCCGACCACCTCGCCGGGGTGCAGGTCCAGGTCCACCGGCCCGACCCCGGGGAACTCCAGGCCACGGGCCCGCAGCACGGGGTCGCCTTCCCGGTCGGGGGCCGGGTGCGGCACGGCGAGCGCCTCGGCCGAGGCCGCGCCGGTCATCAGGGTGACGATGGCCGCCTCGTCGAGGCCCTCGACCGGGCCGCTGTAGGCGACGGTGCCGTCCCGCAGCACGGTGAGGTCGTCGGCCACGGCCAGCACCTCGGGGATGCGGTGGCTGACGTAGACCACCGCGTGCCCCTCGGCCCGGCGGCGGCGCAGCTCGGCGAGCAACCCGTCGACCTCGTGCCGCGGGAGGCTCGCGGTCGGCTCGTCGAGCACCAGCACCAGCGGCCGGTCGGCCGCGCCGCCCTGCAGGGCCCGGGCGACGGCCAACAGGGTGCGGTCACCCGGGCGCAGCTCGCGCACCCGGGCGCGGGGGTCGATCGCCAGACCGGCGTCGGCCAGCTCCTGGGCGGTGCGCCGGCGCAGCGCCCGCCAGCCGACGATGCCTCCGCGGCCGGGGAAGCCGTGCACCAGGGCCATGTTCTCCGCGACGGTGAGGTCGTCGACCAGGCCGAGGTCCTGGTGCACGAACCGCAGCCCCGCGGCGTGCGCCGCTGCCGGGCTGAACCCGTCGGCGGGGTGCTGGGTCCCGCCGACGGTGATCGTGCCGCCGGGGTCGGCGGAGTACACGCCGGCCACGATCTTCAGCGTGGTCGACTTGCCCGACCCGTTGCCGCCGAGCAGGGCGTGCACCCGGCCGGCCCGCACCTCGAGGTCGACCCCGCGCAGCACGGGGACGCCGTCGAAGGTCTTGCCCACGCCGGACAGCCGCAGGGCGGTGTCCGGCGGGGCCGCGACGGCGGTGTCAGACACCCCAGGCTGCCCGGTAGTCGGCCGCGTAGTCGACCGGGCCGGTGTACCACTCGCCCTCGGCGGGGAGGTTGTTCTCGGCGTCCACCAGCTGCTCGCCGAGGCCGGAGTCGACCACCTGCTCGCCGGCGAAGGCCCGCACGAGACCGTCGACACCGGCGTAGGAGAGCCAGCCCAGCGACTGCCCGACGCACATCTCGATGCCGCCGCCGGTGTGCAGGTAGCCCACCGAGTCACGACTGCACTCGCCACCGGCGACGGCCAGGTCGGTGGTGGCCGAGGTGGTCAGCGCCTGCTGGATGCCGGCCTGCAGCATGAAGTCGACGTCGACGGCCACCGCGTTCGCCTCGGGGTGCTGCAGCATCGCCGTCTCGAACTTCTGCCGGAGCACGGGGATGTCGGCCGGGGTGATCACGACGGTGCCCACGATCTCGCACCCGCTGCACTCGGCGATGCGCTCGTTGAACGCGTCGGCCAGGTACTCGCCGAACGCGACCCCGCGGAACTCGACGTGCACGACCTTGGCCGCACCGCCCGTCTGGGCCACCACCCAGTCCGCGCGCAGCTGACCGGACTTCTGGTAGCTCTCGGCGATCGTGGCGCCGCCGACGAAGGGCACCGTGACGTCGAACATCGGCTGCCCGCCGCCCTGGGTGGGGTCGTCGCAGTCGAACGAGGTCAGCGAGGCGATGAGCACGCCGGCCGCCTTGGCCTCGGCGAGCGCCTGGGCCACCGGGGCGCAGTCGATGGATTCGAGCACGATGGCGTCGGCACCGGCCGCGACGGCTTGCCGCACGCACTTGGCCCAGGCCCCGTCGGTGTTGTTCTGCCCGTCGCACACCTCGGTGCCCCAACCCAGCGACTGCGCCGCCTCGACGGTGGAGTCGGTGAGGTAGGCGAGGTTGGCCACCTGCTGGAAGGCGGAGAGCACCCACACGGTCTTGCCCTCGGCCACGGCCGGGGCGTCGGTCGGGGGCTGGGTGCTGGTGCCCTCGTAGGCGGCGTCCACCGCGGTCATCGCGTCGGCGGCGGCCTGGCTGGAGGCGCCGTCGCCACCACCGGAGCCGCCGCCGTCGGTCGACGACGAGCAGCCGGTGAGCACGAGGGCACCGGCGAGCGCGGCGAGCAGGCCGCGCCCGAGGGGGGACAGGAAGGAGCGCTTCATCGGGTTCCTCTGGGTGGGTGGGCGGATCAGGCGAACGCGGGCGGGAGGGACGTCGTCCAGCCGAAGGCGGGCTCGACGGAGGCGGCCAGGCGCACGAGCGTGGCCTCGTCGAAGGGGCCGCCGACCAGCTGCGCGCCGACGGGGATGCCCTCGGGGGTGCGGTGCACCGGCAGGCTGATCGCCGGCAGCCCGGCGATGTTCACGAACGAGGTGAACGAGATCATCTGGTTCTCGGCGACCCGGGGTCCCTCGGGGTCGGCGTTGGCCTCCTCCAGCACCGTGCCGATGGGCGGGGCGACCGTGGCCATGGTCGGGGTGAGCAGCACGTCCCAGTCGCGGCCCCACTGCGCGTTGACCGCGCGGGTCTCGATCTGCAGCAGGGCGTCGACCGCCGCGTACTCCCCCGCGTGCCGCTCGCGGCCGCGGGCCATGCGGTGCTGGATGTAGGGCTCGGCCAGCGAGGCGTCCTCGTAGGGCAGCACGAGCAGCGAGGCGTTGACGATCACGTCGAGGTACCCGCGGACGGCCGGCTCGGAGTACCCGTGCAGGGTCGCCGGGACGACGACGTGGCCCAGCCGCTCGAGCTCGGCGGCCAGCCGCTGGGCGGCGAGCACGCACTCGGGGTCGACCGGCAGCCCGGTCGGGGCCTCGGTGAGCAGGCCGATGCGCAGCGGGGCCTGGTCCCGGCCGACCTCCTCGGCGAAGGGCCGCTCGGGCTGCGGTGCGGAGTACCAGGCCAGCGGGTCGAAGGGGCTCAGCACGTCGAGGAACGCGGCGGCGTCGAGCACCGAGCGGGTGATCATGCCGTCGGTGACGCCGTGGTCCCAGGCGCCGACCAGCTGGGGCACCCGGCCGCGGGAGGGCTTGAGGCCCACCGTGCCGCAGCACGACGAGGGCATGCGGATCGAGCCGCCGCCGTCGGAGGCCTGCGCCGCCGGGGCGAGGCCCGCGACCACCGCGGCCGCCGCCCCGCCGGAGGAGCCCCCGGCCGTGCGGGACAGGTCCCACGGGTTGGCGGTCCTGCCGTAGCGCCGGTTGTCCGACACCGACATGGGGCCGAGCTCGGGGCTGTTGGAGCGGCCCATGAACAGTGCACCCGCCCGGCGCAGCAGACCGATGCAGAGGTCGTCCTCGGTCTGCACCTGGTCGCTGAAGCCCAGCGAGCCGCGGGTGTTGGGCTGCCCGGCGGCGGTGGTCAGCTCCTTGACCGGGATCGGGACCCCGAGGAACGGGGGCAGGTCGCCGCCCTCGGCGACCTGCTTCTCGGCGGCGCGGGCGTCGGCCATCAGGCGCTCGTCGTCGCGCCAGACGATCGAGTTGACCGGGCCGTCGAGGCGGTCCACCCGGTCCAGGTAGTACTCGGCCACCTCCACCGGGCTGACCTCGCTGCGGCGGATGGCGGCCGCGAGCGCGGTCGCCGTCGTCGTGGGTTCCATGGGTGCTCCTCGCTGGTCGTGGCGAGGAGCATGGCGCGGCGCAGGTCACATGTTCTTGCTCGTCCCGTCAGTTCTCTTGCACGGGACGGCAGGAATCATGACGCAGGCCACACCATCAGCACGGGGCGCGGCGGGCAGCGAGGACAGCGGTCAGCCCGCAGCCACCGCGAAGCCGTCGCGTCCGGCTCGCTTGGCGGCGTAGAGCGCGGCGTCGGCCGCCGAGTACAGGGTGCGGACGTCGACGGCGTGCTCGGGGGCGTGCGCCACCCCGACGCTGACGCTCAGCGGCACCGTGGTCCCGTCCTCCAGCACCAGCGGGGTGCCGCGCACCGCGGCGACGAGGTCGCCGGCGCGGGTACGGGCGACGTCCACCGGGCAACCGGGCAGCAGCACCGCCAGCTCGTCGCCGCCGAAGCGGCTGACCACCGCGTCGGTGCTGCGCACGGCAGCGGCGAGCACCGACCCGACGTGCCGCAGGACGGCGTCGCCCACCGGGTGCCCGTGCCGGTCGTTGACCGCCTTGAAGTGGTCGAGGTCGACCAGCACCAGGGCGGTGCCGGCCTCGGCCACGGCGGTGGACAGCGAGGCGGCCAGTGCCGCGTCGAGCACCCGCCGGTTGACCAGGCCGGTGAGGCCGTCCACGGCGGCGGTGCGCTCGAGCTCGGCCAGCAGCGCGGCGATGTGCTCCATCCCGTGCACCACGAAGACGGCGAGGATGACCAGGCACCCGCAGACCAGCGCCACGTCGACCCAGAACTCGGGCGCGCTCGCGTCGGCCGAGGTGATGAGCAGGACGGCGACCGACGCCGCGCAGGCCAGCGTCGTGGCGGCGATGGCCACGGCACGGCGGAACATGCTGCTGGCGTAGATCACCGGCAGGCCCAGCAGGATGGCCCAGGCGTGCAGGGTGCCGGCGAGGAGCACGGTGCTCACCGCCACGGCGGCGGTCGCGGTGAGCACCGCGGAGGCGACCACCAGGTCACCGGCGACGGTGCGCGCGGGGACCACCCACACGGCGGCGGCGTGCACCGCGAGGGTGGCGGTCAGCACCCAGCCCACCCAGGACCCGGCCGCGGCGGGCAGCACGACCAGCGTGAGGGCCAGCAGCGCCGCGCCGCTGAGCAGCAGGGGGGCAGCGACCAGGCGGGTCAGACCCGGGCGCACCGGGCGCAGCCACGGGACGCCGGGCGCACGGCGGCGCGGGGCGTCGGCGAGGGGCACGGGCGGGACATCGGCGCAGCTCGGCGGGGACTTTCGGGCATGGTGCCGTTCCTCACCCCCCGGAGGGTGGTCGGTGTGGCACGGTGGAGGAGGGCACAGAACGGCCGTGGCCGCTGTTGCCCCTGGCAGGTCCCGAGCGCACCACTGCGCCGACCGCCCCCGGACCCGAAGGACACCGTGACACCTCCCTCCCCCACCGCCCGCCGCCGGGTGCGCACCCCCGGTGACCGCACCTCGGCGCAGGCCACCCGCAACCGCGCCGAGCGCACCGCCCAGCAGACCTGGGTCGACGGCGCCGAGCCGGCCCTGCCGGTGCGCACCGCCCGGCCCGAGCACGTGGTCTTCCACCTCGGCCCGACCAACTCGGGCAAGACCTACGAGTCGCTGCAGGCCCTCGCGGCCGCCGGCTCGGGCGTCTACGCCGCCCCGCTGCGCCAGCTCGCGCACGAGGCCTACGCCAAGCTCACCGCCCAGCTCGGCCCGGGCAAGGTGGGTCTGTCGACCGGCGAGGAGGAGATCGACCCGCACGCGCCGATCGTCTGCTGCACGGTCGAGAAGGCCCCGCCGCGCGGTGAGCTGCTGGTGCTCGACGAGTCGCACTGGGTCGCCGACCCCGACCGCGGCCACCACTGGGCCCGGCTGCTGCTCACCGGCGAGTACCGCGAGATGCACCTCATCTCGGCCGCCGAGGCGTTGCTGCTGCTCAAGCCGCTGGTCGCCGATGCCGAGCAGGTCGTGGTCGTCAACCACAAGCGGCTCTCGCGCCTCGACGTCCTCCCGGCCCCCGTCAAGCCGGCGCAGGTGCGCGAGCAGACCCTGGTCGTGGCGTTCTCGCGCAAGACCGTCTACTCGGTGGCCGCCCAGCTCGACCCGCACCGCAGCGGCAAGGTCGGCGTCCTCTACGGGGCGCTGCCGCCGGCGACCCGGCGCGACGTCATCGCCCGGTTCACCCGCGGCGAGCTCGAGGTGCTGGTGACCACCGACGTCATCGGCCACGGGATCAACGTGCCGGCCACGACGGTGCTGTTCGCCGAGACGCAGAAGTTCGACGGCACCGAGATGCGCCCGCTGCGCACCTGGGAGGCCGCGCAGATCGCCGGCCGAGCCGGGCGCTACGGGCTCACCGGTCACGGCCAGGTCGGCGTCCTGGGTGGCATCGCCGGCCTGAAGCCGATGCCGTCGCTGGTCGCCGCCGGCGCGGCCGTCGCGCGCGGCGACGTCATGAGCGACCTGCCCAACCGCAAGCCGCGGCTGCGCCCCGAGCTCGAGGACCTCGGCGCGTTCGAGGCGGTCGACCTGCCCGAGGCGCTGATGCGCTGGTCGGTGTGGGCCCGCACGGCCACCCGCACCGAGGCGATGACCCCCGACGACGTCAGCGGCCTGGTGCTGCGGGTGCACGCCCTGCTGCCGATGCTGCGCGGCCCGCTGGCCACCGACCTGTGGACGGTCTGGCGCCTGGTCAACCTGGCCATCGACCACGACCCGCCGCGCAAGGTGCGCTGGCTGGCGCTGGCCCGCGCCGCCCTGCAGCACCAGGCCGGGCTGGCCGTGTCGCGCGAGCTCGTGCTCCCCGCCGTGCCGCGCGGCACGACCGTGCAGGAGTACGAGGCCGCTGCCGCGCAGGCCCGCGAGGCCCAGACGCTGCTGCGGTCGTTCCCCGGCGTCGCCGGGCTGACCAGCGAGGACGCCGCCGAGGTCGAGGAGCTCTGCGCGAACCGGATCACCGAGCTGCTGCCCGACGCGATCGCCCTCACCGGCGCGGCGCGGTGCACCTCGTGCGGGGTCGGCATCGCCCCCTGGTTCACCACCTGCCGCGACTGCGGCACCCGCCCGTCGGGCCGGCCGTCGTCGGACCGCCGCCCGCCGCGCGCGTCGTCGGGCCGCTCCGGGGGGACGTCGTCCGGCCGGGGGGCCGGAGGGACGTCGTCCGGCCGGGGTGCCGGAGGGACGTCGTCCGGCCGGGGTGCGGCTGCGTCGTCCGCCGGCCGGGGGGCCGGGGGACGGAAACCGCGGAAGTCCGACGTCGGGGCCGGCGGCCGCACCGACCCGAACGCCTTCGACCGCAGCGCGCGGGGCCGGGGCTCGGACGCCGGCCCCCCGCACGGCGACTCCGCCCGCCCCAAGCACCGCCGCCGCGGGCGCTCCGCCGGCGGCCCCACCGGCGCCCGGTAACGCCCGCCGCCCCACTGTGCAGTTGCGGTCGCCGACACGCGGCGACCCGCCGCGCCGGACGACCGCAACTGCGCACTCGCGCCCGGGGGCGACCTCAGCGCAGTCCGCGCAGCTCCTGGGTGCAGCACTTGACGCTGCCACCGGCCTTGACCAGCTCGTCGAGCTCGACGGGCACCGGTTCGAAGCCGGCGGCGCGCAGGTCGGCGGCCAGCCCGGTGGCGGTGGCCGGCAGCACCACGTGCCGGCCGTCGGAGACCGCGTTGAGGCCGAAGGCCAGGGCATCGGCCTCCGAGGCCTCGACGGCGTCGGGGAACAGTGTGCGCAGCACCTGCTGGCTGCCGGTCGAGAAGGCCCCGGGGAACCAGGCGACGGTGGTGTCGTCGAGCACGGCCAGGCAGGTGTCGAGGTGGTAGAAGCGCGGGTCCACCAGCTGCAGCGAGACCACCGGCAGCCCGAACAGCTCCTGGGCCTCGGCGTGCGCGGCGCGGTCGGTGCGGAACCCGGTGCCGGCCAGCACGAGGTCGCCGACCACCGCGAAGTCGCCCTCGCCCTCGTTGGTGTGCACCGGCTCGTGCACCTCGACGCCCAGCTCGGCGAGCAGGCGCCGGTGCTCGGCGGCCTCGGGACGGCGCTCGGGGTGGGTGAACCGCGCCCCGAGGGCGCGGCCGCCGACGACCGTGGCCCCGTTGGCCGCGAAGACCATGTCCGGCAGGCCGGCGACCGGCGGCAGCAGCTCGACCCGGTGACCCAGGCCCTGGTAGGCGGCGACCAGCCCGGACCACTGGCCCATGGCGAGGTCGCGGTCCACGGGCACGGCGGGGTCCATCCACGGGTTGAGCACCGAGACCACCTCGAAGTGGGTGGGCGGGCACATCACGTAGTGCCGGGTGCGCGCGGTGCGCACCACCTCGGGGGCCGGCTGCAGGACGGTCACGGATCACCTCTCGTCGGACGGACGGCGACCATCGTGCGGTGCGGCCCGCACGCAGTCGATCCCCGTCGAATGCGTCTGCACGACGATCCGTTGCGTACAGAGCGCCCGTGGTGCAATGCTTGGCGCATGGACGTCGACGACATCGACCGCGGCATCGTCGTCGCGCTGCAGCGCGACGCCCGGGCCACCTTCGCCGAGATCGGTGCCGAGGTGAACCTCAGCGCCCCGGCGGTGAAGCGGAGGGTCGACCGGCTGCTGGCGTCGGGGGCCATCCGCGGGTTCACCGCGGTGGTCGACCCGGTGGCGCTGGGTTGGTCGACCGAGGCCTACGTGGAGGTGTCGTACTCCGGGGTGGTCTCCCCGCGTCGGCTCACCGAGGACTTCAGCGGTGTCCCCGAGGCGGTCAGCGCCTGGACCGTCTCGGGGGTCCCCGACGCCGTGGTGCAGGTGCAGACCCGCGACGTCCGGCACCTCGAGGAGGTGCTGCAGCGCATCCGCGGCCTGCCCGACGTCACCGGCACCCAGACCGAGATCGTGCTGTCCCGCCTGTTCCGGCGCACCCAGGACTGATCCGGCCCCGGAGCACCCCCGGGCGGACTTGAACCATGAAGTGGACCTCGGCCGGGTCCGCCGGCCGCCGAGGGGGTCGTCGTCGTGTCCGCTGCTGCACACGTCCGGGACGAGCAGGACCGGAGCCGCGTCGGCCGGCCCCGCGACCCGGCCGCGACCTCGCGGGTGGTCGAGGCGACCCAGCACCTCCTGGCCACCCGGGGGGCGTGGATCACCGTCGACACGATCGCGGCGCACGCCGGGGTCGGCAAGGCCACCATCCACCGCCGGTGGCCGACGATGGTCGACCTCCTCGCCGCGGCGGTGCGGGCGACCGACCCCCTGCCTGTCGCCCCGGGCAGCCCGGGCAGCGCCCGGGCGCAGCTGACCGCGCTCCTGCGCCGGCTCACCGAGTCGCTGCTGCAGGCCGAGCTGGTCGTCGCGGCCGCCCTCACGCGCTCGACCCGCGAACCGACCCTGCACGAGGCGGCCGAGCAGGTCCTGCTGGTCCCCCTCCGGGAACGCGTCCGGGCCGCCTGCGGCAGCGAGGCCGCGACCGCCGTCACCGCGGTGGAGGGGCTGTGGGTCCGCCGGTACCTGCTGCCGGTGGCGCTGTTGGCCGACGCCGAGGTCGACGGCCTGGTCGACGTCGTCCTGCAGGCTCCTGGCCCCGGCCTCCGTGCCTCGTGACCCCTGCAGGGCTCAGGTGCTGCCCCGCACCACGATCCGCGCCGTGTCCACCGCGATGCGCCCGGGCAGCGGCCACGCCGGGTCGGCGACCGCCGAACGGATGATCTCGGTGAACCGGTCGATGAGGGCGCCGAGGTCGGCGCGGACCGTCGTCAGCGCCGGCCGCACGAGGGTGCCGATCGGGAAGTCGTAGGCGCCCACCACCGCCAGGCTGCCCGGGACGGCGATGCCCAGCCGGTCGGCCGAGGAGACCACGAGGGCGGCCACGTCGTCGTCCATGGTGGCCACCGCGGTGACCTCGGGGTGGTCCCGCAGCCACGTGACTAGCGCCTGCTCGGCCGCGTCGGGGTCGGTCGGCACGTCCAGGACCGGGATCTGCGCCTGGCCCGCGTCCGCCATCACCCGCAGCAGCGCCGAGGCCCGGCCGAGGTCGGTGGCGGAGGGGTGCTCGCGCGCCCAGCGCACCAGGCCGATGCGGTCGTGCCCGCGGTCCCGCAGGTGCTGGGCCTGGGTCGCCCCGAACTCCCCGGACCCGAACTGCACCTGCCAGGGACGGAGGTCACCGGTGCCGGCGATGCCCACGACCACCCGCACCCCCGAGCCCTGCAGCGACGCGACGACGTCGTCGTCGACCGGGGTCAGGGCGACCACGCCGACCGGGTCAACAGTGCGCAGCAGCTCGGCCAGCCGGGAGGTGCCCAGCGGGGCCGGCTGCAGCAGCAGGGACAGCCCGACCGCGGACAGCGAGGTGGCCAACGTCGCCATCAGCGCGCTGAAGGTGGCGGTGTAGCCCGTGTCCGGCACGAGCCCGACGACGACGTCGGAGCGCCCGACGCGCAGCGACCTGGCGGCGGCGTTGGGCCGGTAGCCCAGCCGCGCCGCGGCGTCCAGCACCCGGCGGCGCGTGCTCTCGGGGATGCTCTGGCCCGGGGTGTCGTTGAGGACGTAGCTGACCGTGGCCGCCGAGACCCCCGCCTCCCGGGCCACCACCGCACCGGTCACCCGGGGTCGGCGCGGTGGTTGCTCCACGCATTCACTGTGGCACACGTGACGGTGTCGGGGCAGGTCAGGCGCCCGGGCGGGTCCAACTGCATCCCCGCGCCGGACCGGCGTCGTGCACCGACCGCACAGGCAGCTCCCGTTCCGCGGGACGTCGAGACGGTCAGCCCGTCCATGTCCGGTTCCTCCACCTGCCGACAGCCCCGGGTGACGGGTGGAGCGGAGGGGTGCCGCGGCGCAGGTCGGGTGCGCCCGCGCCGCGGCAGGGGCCTGGTCAGGCGGTGACGCTGACGCTCCAGGTCACGCCGAAGCGGTCGGTGAGCATGCCGAAACCGGCGCTCCACGCGGAGGCGGCCAGCGGCTCGACGACCGTGGCACCGACGGCCAGCGCGTCCCAGTACCCCTGCAGCTCCTCCAGACCGGCGGCCCCGATTGAGACGAACAGCGCCTGGTCGGTGATCGTGGTGCCGTTCTCCCGGCGGGTGGACCCCCCGCCCACGAGCGGACCGGCGCTCTCCCCGGGGACGTCGTAGCCCATGACGCGGAAGCCGTCCTCCGCGGCGACGAGACCGAACACGACCTTGTCGGCGCCGGGCACGTCGGCCGGCATCCCGAAGTCGGCGTAGGTGTTCACGACGAGGTGCCCGCCGAACACGGACCGGTAGAACTCCAGCGCCTGCCGGGCATCTCCGCGGAAGTTGAGGTGGGTGGTGGTCTGGATGGTCATCGCTGCTCCTAGGTGATCTCGGCCCGATCGGCTCGATGCACCTAGTCTCGACCCCGTATAGGTCAGTTACTGTCCTAGACCTGATCGAGAGTGGAGGACATGACGACGGCATCGCGCCTGCTCGACCTGTTGTCCCTGCTGCAGACCCGCCGGGACTGGCCGGGTTCGCTGCTCGCCGAGCGACTGGGCACCAGCGACCGCACCGTGCGGCGCGATGTCGACCGGCTGCGCGGGATGGGCTACTCGATCCGGGCCACCATGGGGCCGGACGGCGGCTACCGCCTGGACGCCGGGGCCGAGCTCCCCCCACTGCTGTTCGACGACGACCAGGCGGTCGCGGTGGCCGTCGCCCTGCAGGCCGCTCCCGCCCTGGGGGCGGGGATCGGGGAGGCCGCCGTCCGCGCCCTGGCCACCGTCCGGCAGGTCATGCCCTCCCGGCTCCGGCATCGCCTGGACGCCCTGGAGGTCACCGTGGTCGGTCGCCCCGGAGAGGCCCCCCGGACGGCGGTCGCCCTCGACGTCCTGGTCGTGCTCGCCAACGCGATCCGCGACCGGGAGACGCTCCGCTTCGACCACCCCCCACGCGGCGCCGGCGAGGTCGACGAGCAGCCCCCGCCCCCGCCGCGCCGCACCGAACCCCACCACCTCGTCACCTCGAACGGGCGGTGGTACCTGCTCGGGTGGGACCTCGACCGCGCCGACTGGCGCCTGTACGGCGTCGACCGCGTACGCCCGCGCACCCCCAACGGACCACGCTTCACCCCGCGCACGGTGCCCGGCGGCGAGGTCGACGAGTTCGTGTCCGCCCGCTTCAAGGGTGCGGACACCGACGCGTGGCCCTGCCGCGGCTCCGTCGTCCTGCAGCTGCCGGCCCGCGAGGTCCTACCCTTCGCCGGCGACGGCACCGTCACCGCCGTCGACGAGCACAGCTGCCGCCTCGAGTCCGGCTCGTGGTCCTGGGGAGCCCTTGCTTCCTCCTACGGCCGGTTCGCGGCGCCCATGGAGGTCGTCGGTCCACCCGAGCTCGCGGCCGCCTTCGCGACCCTCGCCGACAGGTACCGGGCAGCCGCGAGGGTGGTGGACGACCAGGCAACAGCGGAGGGCGAGGGATTCGAACCCTCGAGGAGCGTGAACCCCTAGCAGTTCCCAAGAATGCTGATGCTTCTCACGCGCCCTGGGTGAAATGGGGAATCGCAGCTCAGCGCGCTGCGGCTTCCACCGCTGGCGACCGCTTCTGACTCCTTCTCGCCATCCCCACGGGCACGTAGCGGGCACGGAACGCGGGCGGCGAAGAGGCCGCCGAGCTGGGCTCACGCGGCGACACTCGTTCGAGGTGCACCCGGCCGCGGGCACGAGACGCAGCTGTGGCGCGGCCCAGAGCGGGCAAAGCAAGCCCACGCGGTCAGCCCCCAGTGGGCACCGCGACACCGTGTCACCGGCCCAGCCCTCTGTTGCTCATGAGGTTGCGGGTGGTCCGATATCGGTAACCCTCGAAGAGCTGACACGTCACCCGCTCGAGGCTCCGACGCCAATCGTGCGCCTCGCTCACGGGTTTCGGTCCCGCCACCGCAGCGATGAACCTGGCGTTTTGTGACCTGCGGTCGATCTGACCAGTGTCGTGTCACAAACGGGGGTTTCTGGACGTCGACGATGACGCCTGACTACACGCGTCGTCGCGGCAACCCGCTCGGCCGACGAGCCTCCGCGATGGATGCTGACCGATCCGCGAGCCCACGAAGCCAACCCTCACCACCTGCTGGCCGACCACCAGCAGTCCTGACGCCGGGTGGACGACAAGTCGCCCATGGGTACCCTGGTGGGGTATCCGCCGGTGGCAGGAGGTGTGGCATGAGGGCTCGGCTGGGCTGGGCGCTGCTCCTGCTCGCCGCCGTCTTCGCCGTGCACGGCCTGCAGTGCATGGCCGCCGAACCCACAGCGGACGCCTCACCCAAGCACGGCGTCGTCGCCATGCAGATGGCACTCGCCGATGGCCACGCATCCCCTGAGGGCGCCGAGGCCGCGCCGCACGTCGTCCCGTCCGCCCACGCTGCGAGCGGGGACGTACCCGCGGGCCACTCGGCCGCGATGCACGCGCTGATGGTGTGCCTGGCCGTCCTCGCAGGCGGCATCGGTGTCGCGCTGGCCGCACTGGCGGCCTGGCTCGCGCGTGGCCGAGCCCGCTCCATGACCCGGCGTGCAACGACCGCGGTGCGCGCCGTCCTCGATCGGCATCGACCGTCCCTCCCTGCCCCGGAGTTCGCGCGTCTCTGCGTGCTGCGGATCTAGGCCGAACGCCGCTGCGCCCAGCCTTACGGCTGACGGCGCCCGCTTTCGGCCACATCCGCTCGGGCCGAGCCCTGCGCTCGGCCACCCAATCCTCAGGAGACGATCGTGCGTTCCACCCTGCCCACCCGCACCACCCACCGCCGCACCGTCCGGCTGGCCGGCGTCCTGCTGGCCGGCGGCCTCGCCCTCGCGGCCTGCTCCAGCGGCGACGACCAGCCAGCCGCCAGCAGCTCGGTGCCGGCCCACGCCACCTTCAACACCGCGGACGTGACGTTCGCGCAGGACATGGTCCCCCACCACGAGCAGGCCGTCGAGATGGCCAAGATGGTCCCCGACCGGTCGACCAATCCGCAGGTCCTCGACCTGGCCCAGCGGATCCAGGCGGCCCAGGGCCCGGAGATCGACACGCTCAACGGCTGGCTGCAGGACTGGGGCGTCGCCTCCGACGAGGAGGACGGCGGGCACTCCGGCATGGACCGCTCCGGCATGGGCGGGATGATGAGCGCGGAGGACATGTTCGCCCTCCAGGACTCCTCCGGCACCGACTTCGACCGCATGTGGCTGCAGATGATGCTCGAGCACCACACCGGTGCGGTGGGCATGGCGCAGACCGAGATCGCCGACGGCGAGGACCCCGACGCCGTCGCGATGGCCCAGGACATCAAGACCCCCCAGAGCGCGGAGATCACCGAGATGGAGCAGCTGCTCCAGGACCTGTCCACGCAGTAGGTCCTCCGGTGGCCGGGGGCGTGCGCGTCCCCGGCACCGGAGCTCCGCCGTCGGCCGGTCGGCGACCCCCGCCGCCGAGTTCCTCGGCGACTGGTCAGGTATACCCCCCCGTGGTATACCGGAGCGTGTACGGCATACCCCCCCTAGGTATCAGGGAAGGCCACCATGGCGACCGACCACGCGCACGCCCCCGCCGCCCACGGCGACACCCACGAGGGCGCTCACTACGGGGCCCACGACGCGCACTCCCACCATGGGGGGCACGGGGACCACGTGGCGATGTTCCGCCGCCTGTTCTGGTGGAACCTGCTGCTGGCGGTGCCCACGGTGGCGCTGTCGACGATGTTCGCCTCGATCATCGGCTACCCGCTGCCCGGGGTGACCTGGGTCGGGTGGGTGTCACCCCTGCTGGGCACGGTCATCTACCTGTGGGGCGGGCGCCCCTTCCTCACCGGCGCCGTGTCGGAGATCCGGGCCCGGCAGCCGGGGATGATGCTGCTGGTCGCGCTGGCCATCACCGTCGCCTTCGTCGCGTCGTGGGCGGCCACGCTGGGGCTGGTCCGCCACGGGCTGGACTTCTGGTGGGAGCTGGCCCTGCTAGTGGTGATCATGCTGCTGGGCCACTGGGTGGAGATGCGGTCGCTGGCGCAGACAGCCTCGGCGCTGGACTCCCTGGCCGCGCTGCTGCCCGACGAGGCCGAGCGGCTGCGCGACGGACAGCTGGAGACCGTCACCCCCGACCAGCTGGTGGTCGGGGACGTGGTCCTCGTGCGCCCGGGCGGGCGCATCCCGGCCGACGGCCGCGTGGTCGACGGGTCGGCCGCGGTGGACGAGTCGATGATCACCGGTGAGTCCCGGGCCGTGCGCCGCGACGTCGGCTCGACGGTGGTGGCCGGCACGGTCGCCACCGACTCCGGCATCCGGATCGAGGTCACCGCGACCGGCGAGGACACCGCCCTGGCCGGCATCGGGAAGCTCGTCGCGGACGCCCAGGCCTCCGGCTCCCGCGCCCAGCGGCTGGCCGACACCGCCGCCGGGTGGTTGTTCTGGTTCGCCCTCGGCTCCGGGGTGGTCACCGCGATCGTGTGGTCGCTGCTCGGGTCCCCCGACGAGGCCGTCATCCGCACCATCACCGTGCTGGTCATCGCCTGCCCGCACGCCCTCGGGCTGGCCATCCCCCTGGTCATCTCCATCGCCACCGAGCGCGCCGCCCGGGCCGGCGTCCTGGTGAAGGACCGGGTCTCCATGGAGGCCATGCGCTCCGTGGACACCGTGCTGTTCGACAAGACCGGCACCCTCACCCTCGGCCGCCCCACCCTCACCGCGGTCCAGCCAGCCGACACCGGCGCCGACGAGGAGCAGGTGCTGGCCTGGGCCGCGGCCGCCGAAGCCGACTCCGAGCACCCGCTGGCCCGCGCCGTCGTCCGAGCCGCCGCCGACCGGGCGGTGACCGTGCCGGCCGCGACCGGCTTCACCTCGTCGCCGGCCGTCGGCGTGCAGGCCACCGTCGACGGGCGCACCGTCGCCGTCGGCGGGCCGGCCCTGCTCGAGCAGACCGGCGCCCACGAACTGCCCGTCGCCGACCAGTGGCGTCAGGACGGCGCGATCATCCTGCACGTCCTAGTCGACGACCAGGTCGCCGGAGCCCTGGCTCTGGCCGACGAGGTACGAGCCGAGTCCCGGGCCGCGGTCGACCAGCTGCGCGCCCGCGGCGTCGAGGTCGTCATGATCACCGGCGACGCGCAGGCGGTGGCCGCCTCGGTCGCCGGACAGCTCGGCATCACCCGCTGCTTCGCCGGAGTCCGCCCCGAGGACAAGTCCGCGACCGTCTCCGCGCTGCAGGACGAAGGACGCCGCGTGGCGATGGTCGGCGACGGCGTCAACGACGCCCCCGCACTCGCCCAGGCCGACGTCGGCATCGCCATCGGGGCCGGCACCGACGTCGCGATCGCCTCCGCCGGCATCGTGCTAGCCAGCGAGGACCCCCGCTCGGTCGTCTCGGTCATCGACCTGTCGACCGCGACCTACCGCAAGAGCATGCAGAACCTGGCCTGGGGAGCCGGCTACAACCTCATCTCCGTCCCCCTCGCCGCCGGCGTCCTCGCCCCGATCGGCTTCGTCATGCCCATGTCGGCGGGAGCCCTGCTCATGTCCGCCTCCACCGTCGTCGTCGCGCTCAACGCCCAACTGCTCCGCCGCCTCAATCTCCACCAGCGACCCTCCTGAGTCAGGTCGCGACGCCTCGGGTTTCGGTCGCAGTTCTGGGCTGCATCTCGTAGGACCGAATACCGGGGTTCGTGGTCGTCGCGAGGGTCAGATGACGGGCAGCCCGGCGAGGCCGGCGGCGAGGCCGAGGAGTGCACAGATGCCGAGGGTCTTCAGCACCGACAGCTTGACCCGGAACAGCAGGACCGCCGCGACGACGGTCAGGACGACGGCGACCGGCCGCAGGGTGCTGACGTCGGGTAGTTCGAGGGCGATGGGTCCCCAGCTGACGCGACTGCTGTCGGCGAAGAGGGTGTGCACGGCGAAGTAGACGCCGAGGTTGGCGATGACGCCGACGACGGCGGCGGTGATGCCGGTGAGGGCGGCGGACAGCGTGCGGTTGCCGCGCAGCCGCTCCATGTAAGGAGCGCCGAGCAGCACGAACAGGAAGCTGGGCACGAAAGTCACCCAGGTGACCAGCAGCGAGGCCAGGACGGCGGCCACCCACGGGTCCAGGTCGCCGGGGGCCCGGTAGGCGCCGAGGAACGCGACGAACTGCACGACCATGATCAGCGGCCCGGGTGTCGACTCGGCCAGCGCGAGGCCGCGGACCATTTCCCCCGGGGACAGCCAGCCGTAGACGGTGACGGCCTGCTGGGCGACGTAGGCGAGCACGGCGTAGGCGCCGCCGAAGGTGACCACCGCGGCGCCGGAGAAGAACAGGCCCTGCTCGGTCAGGGTGGAGTGGGCGCCGGTGAGCACGGCGACGATCACCAGCGGCACGCCCCAGGCGATGAGCCCGACCACCAGGGTGCGCAGGGTGCGCCCGGCGGAGGGGGTCTCGGTGTGCAGGGCGTCGTCGGAGATGACCGGCGGTGGACCGTCGTCGACGGCGGCGGCCTTCCTCCGCTCGCGCAGCAGCCCGGGCCGGAACCGGCCCATCGCCCACCCGGCAGCACCGGCCAGGGCGACGACGACCGGGAACGGCGTACCGAAAAGCGTGAGTGCCACGAAGGCCGCGACTGCGATGGCGACCAGAGCCGGGCTGGTGAGTGCCTTCTTCCCGACCCGGGTGACGGCCTGGGCGACCACGGCGAGCACCGCGGGAGCCAGGCCGGCGAAGACAGCGAGGACGGCGGTGGTGGTGCCGAAGGCGACGTAGATCGCCGACAACACGAGCAGGGCGAGCAGGCCGGGCAGGACGAACAGGCCGCCGGCGACCAGGCCGCCGCGGGTGCCGTGCAGCAGCCAGCCGACGTAGGTGGCGATCTGCTGGGCCTCGGGTCCGGGCAGCAGCATGCAGTAGTTCATCGCGTGCAGGAACCGGCGTTGCCCTATCCAGCGCTTCTCCTCGACCAAGGAGCGCTGCATCACCGCGATCTGCCCCGCAGGACCGCCGAAGGTTTGCAGCGAGATCAGGAACCACGCCTTCACCGCAGCCGAGAACGGGACGGTGGTCTGCCCCGTCGGGCTGCCCGACCGGGGTGCGCCGGGTACCCGCGCGGGGTCTGGGGTCTGCGCGGTGTCCGGCGTCGCGGCCGGGGGCGTAGCGGGATCGATGGTCACGGTGATTCCTCGTGGCCGTGGGCAGCTGCCCGGGTACGGGAGGGGGTCAGGCGGGTTCATGGCCGCGCAGCAGCCGCTGGCGGTGGTAGGCGTGCAGGCCGTCGAACACGGCATCGGTGACCGCGAGGGTCTGCTCGTCGGTGCCGCTCATCGACAGCCCCCGCACCACGGCGTCCATGCCCGGCGCCTCGGGGGCGTCGAATGCGTCGTCGTCGAGGTCGGCCACGTGCACGATCTCCGCGATCCGCCACAGCACCGGGTCGTGCAGCTCGTGCACCCGCAGCAGGGTCTCGAAGGTGCAGTCCTCCCCCCGGTGCCCGAAGCCGACGCCGGGGACGTCGAACAGCACCAGGTCCGGCGGCAGCGCGGTCGGGTCGGACCAGTCCTCCAGGAAGACGAACTCGGCCGCGGGGTCGATGTGCCGGCGGATCAACCACGCGCAGGCCGCTCGGTCGATGTGCACCCCGGCCCGGGTCGCCCACCTCATGCCCGGCTCGTCGAGCCGGTGCCGGTCTGCGTGACGGGCAGGGTGCCACCGGCGGAGCGGCCGAGCTCGGCTACGGCCCGTTCGGCGTCGTCGCGCTGGGGCGGTGAGGTGAAGTCCCGGCGGGTCACTGCTCGCAGCTCACGGCGCACCCGCCGGAGCTCTCGGGTTCGGTCTTCCTCGGCCAGCTCTGCTGCCTCGTGGGCGGCGACGGTGAGGGAGTCGTACTCGGCAGCGCGTGCGGCGGCCATCTCGGCCAGCAGCTGCTGCTCGTGCTCTGCCGTCAACGCCCGGGCCAGCCATACCCCAGCGCGACCGCCGGCGGCCACCACGTCAGCGGCGATCCACTCGAGCTCCTCGCGGGTGCGGGCGTCTGCGGGCAACCCGACGACCCCGTCGCCGAAGGAGGCCACGCCCATGCGGCGAAGCCGACGCCAGACTGTGGTCCGAGGCCCTGAGGGCTCGCGCGGGAGGCGGTGGCTGAGCACCACCCATTCGCGGTCCGTCGTCTCGCTGGTCACATCCAGATGCAACCACAGTTGCCTTCAGGTCTGCACAGCTGGGGTGCGCCTCGACCCACCACGCTTCTGCCTTGGTATCCGCGTATGCGTGCGGAAAGCAGGGATGTACGGCCGGTGCTGCCGGCTGAACAGGTCGACCTGGCAGTGGAGACCTTTCGAATGCTGTCCGACGCGACCCGCATCCAGCTGCTGTGGGCGCTGATCGGGCAGGAGCTGTCGGTCAACGACCTGGCCGCACGGGTGGGCAAGACCCCCGGGTCGGTGTCCCAACACCTGGCCAAGTTGCGGATGACCCGCCTGGTGCACACCCGCCGAGAGGGCACGCAGGTGTTCTACCGGCTGGAGAACGACCACATCACGCAGCTGATCACCGATGCGGTGCACAACGCCGACCATCTGGTGTCCGCGAGCCCTGACCACCACCGCGCCGAGGCCGGCGTCCGGGCGTTGCCCACCGCCGAGGGTGGTGCCACACGATGACCACGCCGAGCAGGTACAACAACCCCGACCCAGGTCGGCGCGAGCACACCGACGGGCATGAGCCCCGCACGACAAGCGACCACGGCCACGCCGCCGGCCACGGCCACGACACCGGCCACGGCACCGGCACCGGCACCGGCACCGGCACCGACCACGGACACCTCGAGCACGGTCACGAGCACCCATCGGGCATCCGCGGATTCATCCTCGGCCTGATCAAGCCGCACAGTCACGACTCTGCCGACTCTGCGGACTCCGCGCTGGAGGCCAGTGCTGAGGGCATCCGGGCGCTGAAGATCAGCCTGGTCGTGCTGCTGCTGGCCGCGCTCGCCCAGGCTGTGGTGGTCTGGTTCACCGGGTCGGTCGCCCTGCTCGCCGACACCGTGCACAACTTCTCCGACGCCCTGACCGCTGTCCCTCTGTGGATCGCGTTCATCCTCGGTCGGCGCGCGGCGTCCCGGCGGTACACCTACGGCTACGACCGCGCCGAGGACCTCGCCGGCATCTTCATCGTCGCCATGATCGCCCTGTCAGCTGTCCTGGCCGGTTGGGAATCGGTCCGCCGGCTCATCGACCCCCAGCCCATCACCAACGTGGGCGTCGTGATCACTGCCGGCCTCATCGGCGCTGCGGGCAACGAGCTCGTGGCCCTCTACCGCATCCGGGTCGGGCGCCGCATCGGCTCAGCCGCCCTCGTCGCCGACGGCCTGCACGCCCGCACCGACGGCCTCACCTCGCTCGCCGTTGTCATCGGCGCGATCGGGGTCGCCGCAGGCTTCCCCCTTGCCGACCCGATCGTCGGCCTGGTCATCACCGTAGCCATCCTCATCGTCCTCAAGGGCGCCGCCCGCGACGTGTACCGCCGGCTCATGGACGCCGTCGAACCCGAGGTCCTCGACGCCGCCGAAACCAGCATCCGCGCCACCCCCGGGGTGCTGGACGTCGAGCGACTGCGGGTGCGCTGGACCGGCCACCGGATCCGAGCCGAGGCCGCCGTCACCGTCGACGCCCAGCTCACCGTCACCCAGGGCCACGACATCGCCGTCGACGTCCACCACCGCCTGCTCCACGACGTCCCCGAGCTCATCGATGCCACCGTGCACGTCAGCCCAGCCGCCCACGGGGCCGACCCGCATCACGTCCTGGCCCATCACCACGTGCCCAACTGAAGGTTTCGAACCGGGTTGGGGAATCGACTCGGTAGGACCGCATACGGGGTTTCCTGGTCGGTACTCGTCGGAACCACCGTCATCCCCGTCGAGCACCGCCGCGGACCCGGTGGCACCGGCACGCCGACCACCTGATCGAGCGGGTCGGTGCTGGCCGAGGCGGTTCTGCAAGCCGATGTCGGAACGGGTAGGCAGCCCGGTTGCGTCGGCTCCTGCACCGGGGTTCGCGGCCATCGACAGTCGACCCACGTCGCCGTCGTCGACGCCGCCGGGTGCCCGGCGGTCTCCCGGACGACGTACGTGCTGCTCAGAGCGGAGGGCGAGGGGCTCGAACCGTGCCGACCCCGACGCCACGTGGGCCGCCGCCCAGGCCGCGGTCGAGGCGGTCGCGGCGTCCATCGGGCACGACCGGGCGCCGGCAGCAGCGGTACGGGTGAGGTGGACCCACGGGCCCGGTGCCCCGTCGCCCCTCGTCTGCCGATACCACCCTCGTGGTGCAGATGGACCGTCGCAGGCGGACTTCGTGGTTGGCCCTCCTCGTCGTGGTCTGGTCGGTGCTGATCGGCCTCGTCGCGCACCCGGTGAGCGCCGCCCCCGTGGGGGTGCCGGTCGGAGGAGCCGCCGGCACCGTGGTCGCCTGGGGGAACACCGCCGGAGGGCACGCCACCGTGCCCCCCGGGCTCTCGGACGTCTCTGCGGTCGCCGCCGGCGACGCCCACACCGTGGCGCTGCGGTCCGACGGCACCGTCGTGGCCTGGGGGTGGGACTTCTACGGGCAGGCCACCGTCCCGGCCGGGCTGACCGGCGCCGTCGCCGTCGCCGCCGGCGGCAGCCACACCCTGGCGCTGAGGTCCGACGGCACCGTGCTCGCCTGGGGCGACAACAGCTACGGGCAGACCACCCTCCCGGCCGGGCTCACCGGCATCACCGCCATCGCCGCCGGCACCACCCACTCGGCGGCCGTGCGGTCCGACGGCACCGTCGTCGCCTGGGGGAGCAACCTCGCCGGGGAGACCACCGTGCCCGCCGGGCTGACCGACGTGGTCGCCGTCGCCGCCGGGGGCCTGCACACCGTCGCGCTGAGGTCCGACGGCACCGTCGTCGCCTGGGGGTTCAGCGCTCAGGGGCGGACCAGCGTGCCGGCCGGGCTGACCGACGTCACCGCCATCGCCGCCGCCGGCGACAGCCAGCACACCCTGGCACTGCGGGCCGACGGCACGGTCGTCGCCTGGGGCGTGGACGACTACGGGCAGGCCACCGTCCCGGCCGGGCTCGACGGCATCACGGCCATCGCCGCCGGCCGCTTCCAGTCCGTTGCGTTGCGGGCCGACGGCACCGTCGTGGCCTGGGGCGACAACCGTTGGGGGCAGGCCACCGTGCCGGCCGGTCTCAGCGGCGTCACGGCCATCGCCGCCGGCCGGGTCCACGTGGTGGCCCTGCGGCGGCAGTCCCCGGTGCTGACCGCGTCGACCCCGCCCGCGACCGGGACGGCCGGCGTCGTCTACGCCGGGTACGCCTTCGCGGCGACCGGCACACCGGCGCCCACCTTCACCGTCGACACCGGAGCCCTCCCGGCCGGCCTCGCACTGTCCCCCGCCGGGCTCCTCTCGGGTACCCCCACCACCGCCGGCGTCGCGACCTTCACCGTCCGGGCCGGCAACGGCATCGGCAGCCCGGCGGTCAGCGCGCCGGTCACCATCACCGTCGCCCCCGCACCCGTCACCAGCCCTCCGGTGACCGGTCCCGCGCCGTTCAGCCCACCGGCCACCCCACCGACCGGCGACGGCACCCTCGTCGTCACCGGCACCACCGGCGTCGCGACCACCACCGCCGCGGCCGGCACCACCACCGTCCTGAGGGCCGACGGCTACGCCCCGGCCACCACCGTCACCTTCGTGGCCTACTCCACCCCCACCGTCCTGGGCACCGCCACCGCCGACCACGCGGGGACGGCCACACTGCCCGCCGTCGTCCCGGTGACGCTCGCCGTCGGCACCCACACCCTCGTCGCCTTCGGCACCGCCCCCGATGGCAGCTCCCGCGCGACCACCGCCACCATCACCGTCACCCCGGCCGAGCTCGCCGACACCGGCGCCGACCTCGACGCCCTCCCGGTCGGCCTGGTGCTCCTCCTCGCCGGGTCTGCCGCCCTCGTCCTGACCCGAGGACGCAGCGCCACCGCCTGACCCCTGGGCGGCGTCCAAGCCGCACCGGGCCAGGTGGCTGCGCCATGGAAGCGGAGGGCGAGGGATTCGAACCCTCGAGGAGCGTGAACCCCTAGCAGTTTTCAAGACTGCCGCCATCGGCCACTAGGCGAGCCCTCCCGGCCCGGGCAGCCTAGCCCGCCGCCGGATCGGCACCCGGCCGTCGACGCACGGACGACCGGGCGTCACCCCGCCCGGCTCTGCTGGGCACCATGCGCGTGGCACTGGTCTCCGAGACCTTCACCCCGGCGGTCAACGGCGTCGTCACCTCGGTCCTGCGGGCCGCCGACCACCTCGCTCTGCGCGGGCACGAACCGGTCGTCATCGCCCCCTCGGGCACCGACTACGAGACCCGGTGCGGTGCCGTCGTCGCGGTGCACGCCGTGCGGTCGGTGCGACTGCCGCGCTACCGCGAGCTGCCGCTGGCCGCCCCGACCGGCGAGGTCGGCGAGCTGCTGGACCGCGTGCGCCCGGACGTCGTCCACCTGGCCTCCCCCGCCGTCCTGGGCTCGACCGCCGCCCGGGCGGCGCAGCAGCGCGGCATCCCGGCGGTCGCGGTCTTCCAGACCGACCTGGCCGCCTACGCCGGCCGGTACCGGGTGCCCGGCGGCTCCGGCACGACCTGGCGCTGGCTGCGCGCCCTGCACGACCGAACGGCGCTGACCCTCGTGCCCTCCTCGGCGACCATGGCCCAGCTGCGCCGGCACGGCATCGGCCCGCTGGCGCTGTGGGCCCGCGGCGTCGACCTCGAGCAGTTCGCGCCCCGGCACCGCTCGTCGGCCCTGCGCGCCCGGTTGGCCCCGGGCGGCGAGCTGCTGGTGGGCACCGTGGCCAGGCTGGCGGTGGAGAAGCGGTTGCACCTGCTGGGCCCGCTGTCGGAGCTGCCCGGGGTCCGGCTGGTCGTGGTCGGGGACGGTCCGCAGCGGCGCGCGCTGCAGCGGGCCCTGCCCCGGGCGGTGTTCACCGGGCGGGTGGTCGGGCCCGAGCTGGGCGCACTGGTCTCCTCGCTCGACCTGCTGGTGCACCCCGGTGCCGACGAGACGTTCTGCCAGGCGGTGCAGGAGGCGCTGGCCGCCGGCGTCCCCGCCCTGGTCGCGGCGTCGGGCGGGCCGCTGGACCTGGTGCGGCACGGCGAGAACGGCTGGCTGTGGGCCGGTGACGACCCCCATGTGCTGGCCGCGCTGGTCGAGGGCCTGCGCGACGACCCGCTGGCGCTGCGGGCCGCGGCAGGCCGGGCGCGCGCCTCCGTGTCGCACCGCACGTGGGGCCGCCTGGGCGACGAGCTGGTCGGCCACTACGACCGCGTGCTCGGCCGCGCGACGGTGCACCCGCTGGCCGCCTGACCCCGCCCGCCCTCCCCTGCCCCCTCGTTGATCTTGCAGAACGACAACGCCGCCACGCCGGTGGACGGCGTGGCGGCGTTGCACATCTGCAAGGTCAACAGCAGACGGCCCCGCCCCCCGGGTGGGGGACGGGGCCGTCGTCGGGTCGGGCAGGTCAGACGGTGGTGCTCCGGCGACGACCGCCCAGCACCAGGCCGGCGCCGGCCAGCACGACCAGGCCACCGCCGACCGCGACCGGGACGGCGTCGAAGCCGGTGACCGCGAGGGTCGCCTGACCGCCGCTCACCGTGACCGTGATGACCAGGTTGCGGACGTTGCCGTCCTTGTCCACGCCGGTCGCGACCAGGTGGTGGGTGCCGTTGACCAGGTTCGCCGGCACGGTGACCGTGGCGGTGAAGGTGCCGTCGGAGGCGACGACCGCGCTGCCCAGGTCGACCGGGGTCGAGAACATGGTCAGCCGGACCACGGAGCCCGCCAGGAAGCCGTCGCCCTTGAGCACGACCTGCGTGCCGGCGGTCAGGGTGGAGATCGGACCGGCCGGGCCCTGGATGTCGCCGTCGTCCTTCGTCGGGACGGCGGTCGGCGCCGGGGCGCTGACGGCACCGGAGCGCACGGACGCGCGCTCGCCGCCGTTGAACTGGGTGTCGAAGGCGATGATGGAGATCCCGTAGTCACCCGCGGTGGGCAGCGCGAACGTGCACGTGTGCACCGTGGGCTCGACCTCGCACTCAGGCCCGCCCGACTGCGCCCCGTCCTCGCCCCAGCTGACGCCGTAGGAGGCGATGCCGTACGTGCCAGGCGAGGTCGGGTCCGCCCAGGTGACCGTGACGCCGGTGAGGCTGCGGGTCACCTGCACCCCGGTGACCGGGCCGACCTTCTTGTAGGCGGGCGCGGTGACGCCGTTGCTGGGGTCGCTCGCGCCCGATGCGTTCACCGCCCGCACCTTGGTCGTGTACTCCACGCCGTTGGTCAGGCCGGTGACGGTGCCGTACGTGCGGTTGTTCTTGACCTGCACATCGCTGAGGGGGGCCCAGTGCGCGCCGTTGTCGATCGTGTACTCGAACGACGTGGCCAGGTCCGGTGCCACGCTCTGGTCGACGAAGTTGTAGCGCAGCCCGCCGTCGATGCCCTCGGGGAAGCCGTTCAGGTAGGGGGCGGCCGGGGCGGCGGCGGCGACCTCGCCGCCCGGTGCCGTGGTGTCGGAGGACGTGGTGCCCGACGGGCTGCTCTCCGAGGACGGGCTGGACTCCGCCGGGGCGGTGCCGTCGACCGGGGGCAGCGGCAGCTGGGGCAGCGGCTCGATGATGGAGGGCGCCGGGGCGACCTCGTCACCGGCGAGGGCGATGCCGGGCATCGCGAGGGTGGAGAGGCCGACGACACCGGCGGCGGCGAGCCCCAGCACACGGCGGGACACGAGGGACGAGCGCATGGAGGGAACTCCCCGAGATGCCCGGGACGCCGGGTGACGGCGTCACCTTCTGGACGCACCGATCCCATCGGCAGCTTGGGAGCCCCCTGTGACCACTCCGGCGTCCTCCTCCACGCAAGTCCGTCCTCCTCCAGCAACTCCGGTGGAGGAGGACGGACTCTCGTGCACCCCCCTGATCGACGATGAGCAGGCGAGGGGCTACAGGGGGCGGACGGTGGCGAGCACGTGGTCGGTGCCTGCCTTCGCACCGCGGACGGCGAGGTCCCAGCCGCCGTCGCGCTGGCCTGTCGACAGGGTGACCGTCGAGGGCAGGAACAGCGGCTTCCGGAACGAGACGTCCATCGAGTACGACCCGGGCAGCCGGCCACCCAGCGCGGCCAGCGCCCGGGCCTTGACCCACATGCCGTGCGCGATGGCCCGCTTGAACCCGAACGCCTTGGCGGTCAGGCCCGAGAGGTGGATCGGGTTCACGTCGCCCGAGACCTTGGCGTACCGGCGCCCGGCGTCGTCGGGCACCCGCCACACCGCGGCCTGCGCGACGTCCCCGATCTCCAGGTCCGGGACGTCGGGCACCGGACCTGCGGGCGCGTACGCTCCCCGCGCCAGGTAGGTCGAGCGGCCGCGCCACACCTCGTCACCGCGCGAGCGCACCGAGGCGACCAGGTCGACGGTCGCGCCGCTGCGGTGCGGGGCGAACCGGTCGGCCCACACCTCGAGGTCCAGCTTCTCCGACACCGAGACCGGCCGGACGACGTCGACCCGGTTGCGCACGTGCACCAGCCCGGGCAGGGCCAGCGGGAACGACCGGTCGGCCATGAGCGCGACCTGCAGCGGGAACGTGAGCACGTGCGGGAACGTCGGCGGGAGGGTGTCGCCGAACCGGAACCGGCAGACCTCGGCGTAGTCGGCCACCTGCTCCGGGTCGACCTCGACGGCCACCCTGGTCAGGTGGGTGTCGGGCAGCGAGCCACCCCGGCCGCGCGCGGTCAGCGCGGCCTGGGCGAACAGCTTCCCCATCGACGGCGCCGAGGGGAGGACGACGGGCGTACCCATCAGGCGCCCAGCAGGTTCTGGCCGCAGACCCGCAGCACCTGGCCGTTGACCCCGGCGCTGGCCGGCTGGGCCAGCCACGCGATGGCCTCGGCGACGTCGACCGGCAGACCACCCTGCTGCAGCGAGTTCAGCCGGGCGCCGACCTCGCGGGTGCCGAACGGCATCTTCGCGGTCATCTCGGTGACGATGAACCCGGGCGCGACCGCGTTGATGGTGGCCCCGCGCGAGGCGAACTCCGGCGCCCACGAGCGCACCATGCCGATCACGCCGGCCTTGGACGCCGAGTAGTTGGTCTGCCCGCGGTTGCCGGCGATCCCGGACTGCGAGCTGACCGCGACGATCCGCGCGCCGGGCTTCAGCGCGCCCTCGGCGTCGAGCAGGGCCTGGGTCATGTCCAGCTGCGCCTGCAGGTTCACCGCGAGCACCGAGTTCCAGCGGGCGGCGTCCATGTTGACCAGCAGCTTGTCGCGGGTGATGCCGGCGTTGTGCACGACGACGTCCACCCCGCCGTGCCGCTGCACGACGTGCTCGACCAGGCGCTGCGCGGCGTCGGGGGCGGTGATGTCCAGCTGCAGCGCCGTCCCGCCGATGCGGTTGGCCACCTGGGCCAGCGCCTGGCCGGCGGCCGGGACGTCGACGGCGACCACGTGGGCGCCGTCCCGACCGAGGACCTCGGCGATCGAGGCGCCGATGCCCCGGGCCGCCCCGGTGACGACGGCGACCTTGCCGGCCAACGGGGTGGACCCGCCGTCACCGGAGGGCACGTCGGCGGCGCTCAGCGTCACGGTCTGGCCGTCGACGTAGGCCGACCGGCCGGACAGGAAGAACCGCAGCGGCCCGGGCACCGATGCCTCGGCGCCGGCGGGCACGTACACGAGGTTGGCGGTGGCGCCGGCCCGCAGCTCCTTGGCCAGCGACCGCACCAGGCCGTCGAGGGCCTGCCGGGCCGCGGCCAGCGCCGGGGACGGCGCCTCGCCGGGCACCTCGCCCAGGACGACGACCCGGCCGTTGGTGCCCAGCCGCTTGACCGCGGGGGCGAGGAAGTCGTGCGCGGCGGCCAGGTCGGCCGGGGTGGTCACGCCGGTGGCATCGAGGACGACGGCGGCCACCTTCGCGCCCTTCTCCCCGTCGGCGGTGACCGGGGAGAGCACGGTGACGCCGTCCTCCTTCAGCACCGACTCGACCTCGGCGCGCAGCCGGCCCTCGCCGGCCGAGCCCACGAGGGCCGGGCCGTCGAGCAGCGGCTGCCCGGGTGAGTAGCGGCGCAGCCGCACGGGCCGGGGCAGGCCCAGCTGCTTGGTGATCGTGCTGCCGATGCCGGAGTTGGCGAAGTCGCGGTACCAGTCGCTCATGGCGGTGTCCCTTCTCAGCTCTCGAGGATGGCGACGACGCCCTGGCCGCCGGCCGCGCAGATGGAGATGAGCCCGCGCTTCCCGGGCCCGAGCTCGTGCAGCATCTTGGCCAGCGAGGCGACGATCCGGCCGCCGGTGGCGGCGAACGGGTGCCCGGCGGCCAGCGACGAGCCGTTGACGTTGAGCTTGGACCGGTCGATCGGGCCCAGGGGCGCGTCGAGACCCAGCTTCTCCTTGCAGAACCCCGGGTCCTCCCATGCCTTCATGGTCGAGAGCACCGTCGAGGCGAAGGCCTCGTGGATCTCGTAGAGGTCGAAGTCCTGCAGCGTCAGGCCGTTGCGGGCCAGCATCACCGGCATGGCGTAGGCCGGGGCCATCAGCAGGCCCTCCCCGCCGTGCACGTAGTCGACAGCGGCGGTCTGCGCGTCCACCAGGTGCGCCCACACGGGCAGGTTGTGCTCGGCCGCCCACTCGTCGCTGCCGAGCAGCACCGCGGAGGCGCCGTCGGTGAGCGGGGTGGAGTTGGCCGCGGTCATCGTGGCGCCCTCGCCCTTCCCGAACACCGGCTTGAGCGTCGCCAGCTTCTCCAGCGACGAGTCGGGGCGCAGGTTGTCGTCGCGGGTCAGGCTCAGGAACGGGGTGACCAGGTCGTCGAAGAACCCGCGGTCGTAGGCGGCGGCCAGGTTGTGGTGGCTGGCCACGGCGAGCTCGTCCTGGGACTCGCGGCTGATCTCCCACACCTTCGCGGTCTGCGCGGCGTGCTCGCCCATCGACAACCCGGTGCGGGGCTCGACGTTGCGCGGCTGGTCGGGCACGAGCTGGCCCGGCCGGATCCGGCCCAGCAGCTTGAGGCGGTCGGGCAGGGTCTTGGCGTTGTTCGCCGCGATCAGCACCTTGCGCAGGTCGTCGTTGACCGCCAGGGGCGCGTCGGAGGTGGTGTCGGTGCCCCCGGCGATGCCGGACTCGATCTGGCCCAGAGCGATCTTGTTCGCCACCAGGACGGCGGCCTCGAGGCCGGTGCCGCAGGCCTGCTGCACGTCGTAGGCCGGGGTGGACGGCGACAGCTGCGAGCCCAGCACGGCCTCGCGGGTCAGGTTGAAGTCGCGGGCGTGCTTGAGGACGGCGCCGGCGACGACCTCGCCGACCTGCTCACCGGCCAGACCGTGCCGGGCGACCAGCCCGTCGATGGTGGCGGTGAGCATGTCCTGGTTGCTCGCGCGGGCGTACTTCTTGTTCGAGCGGGCGAACGGGATGCGGTTCCCGCCGACGATCGCTGCCTTGCGGGTCATGGGGGCCTCCGGGGCGCGCTGGGTGGCGTTGTCGGTACCGACGGTATCAGGTACCGTCGTTCACATGAAGTCGGAGGCGGTGACCCCGCCCACTCCAGCCAGCACCGTCCCGCGACGGCGCGACCGCCGCGACTCCAGGTGGGACGAGCACCGCCGCGCCCGCCGCGAGCAGCTGGTCGCCGCCACCGTCGCGGCGGTCGGCGAGCACGGCCCCGGGGTCGGCATGGAGCACATCGCCGCCGCCGCCGGCACCAGCAAGACCGTCGTCTACCGGCACTTCGCCGACCGCGGCGAACTGCACCTGGCCGTCTGCGCCCGGGTGGCCGAACAGCTGCTCGACGCCCTGCGCGCCGCGATGACCAGCACCGACAAACCGCGGCAGATGGTCGCCGCGGCCATCGACACCTACCTGGCGTTCATCGAGGCCGACCCCGAGCTGTACCGGTTCGTCGTGCACGCCCCGGCCGAGCGCGAGCCCGGCGCCGACCCCATCGCCGGGCTGTCGGAGCTGGTGGGCGACCAGGCCACGGCACTGGTCGCCCTCGCCCTCGAGCAGGCCGGCCGGCCCGTCGCCGCCGCCGAGCCCTGGGGCCACGGCCTCGTCGGCCTGGTCCGCGCCGCCGGCGACCGCTGGCTCGGCGGCAGCGCCCCCATGCCGCGGGCCGAGCTCACCGCCCACCTCACCGATCTCGCCTGGGCAGGCCTGTCCGGCGTCGTCCAGCCCCGCACCACCACACCCCGCACCACCACGCAGCGCCCCACCACGGAGGGATCCCGATGACCAGCACGCAGCAGTCCCTGACCCCGGTCGACCCCGCGCGCCTCACCGAGGTGCTCGACGGCCGGTGGGCGCACGTGCGCCGCGACGCCCGCGACCAGCTCGGCGAGCAGAAGTACGCCCCGGTGTACGGCGAGACCGGTGCCGAGGCCCGCGAGCGCATCACCGGCCTGCTCAAGGACCTCGCCGCCACCGGCCGCACGCGGCTGGGCTTCCCGAAGGCCTACGGCGGCGAGGAGGACTCCGGCGCCTCGGTCACCTCGATCGAGATGCTGGCCTACGGCGACCTCTCGCTCATGGTCAAGGCCGGGGTGCAGTGGGGCCTGTTCGGCGGCGCCGTGCAGCTGCTGGGCAGCGAGCGCCACCACGAGGCCTACCTGCAGAAGATCATCGACGCCGACCTGCTCGGCTGCTTCGCGATGACCGAGACCGGCCACGGCTCCGACGTCCAGCAGCTGCGCACCACCTGCACCTACGACCCGGCGACGCAGACCTTCGACCTGCACACCCCGCACGAGGCCGCGCGCAAGGACTACATCGGCAACGCCGCGAAGGACGGCCGCATGGCTGTCGTCTTCGCACAGCTGGTCACCCAGGGCCAGCGGCACGGCGTGCACGCCTGGCTGGTGCCGATCCGCGACGAGGCCGGCAACCCGGTGCCCGGCGTGACCATCGGGGACGACGGCCCGAAGGCCGGGCTCAACGGCGTGGACAACGGCCGGCTGAGCTTCGACCACGTCAGCGTGCCGCACGACATGCTGCTCGACCGCTACGGCCAGGTCGCCGAGGACGGCACCTACACCTCGTCGATCGAGAACGAGACCCGGCGCTTCTTCACCATGCTCGGCACCCTCGTGCGCGGCCGCGTGAGCGTCGGCGGCTCGGCCGGCTCGGCCACCAAGCTGGCCCTGCAGATCGCCACCCGGTACGGCGACCAGCGGCGCCAGTTCGCCGCCCCCGGCGAGGACCGCGAGATCGTCATCAACGACTACCTCGTGCACCAGCGCAAGCTCCTGCCGGCGCTGGCCAAGAGCTACGCCCTGCACTTCGCCCAGGAGGAGCTCACCTCCACCATGCACGACGTGCAGGGGGCTGCGGACGTCGACGAGGTCGCCCAGCGCGAGCTCGAGTCCCGCGCCGCCGGGCTCAAGGCCGCCAACACCTGGCACGCCACGGCCACCATCCAGATGTGCCGCGAGGCCTGCGGCGGCGCCGGGTACCTGGCGGAGAACCGGCTGCCGGCCCTCAAGGCCGACACCGACGTGTTCACCACCTTCGAGGGCGACAACACGGTGCTGCTGCAGCTGGTCGCCAAGGGGCTGCTCACCGGCTACCAGGACTCCTTCGGGTCGCTGGACAGCTGGGGCAAGGCGCAGTTCGTCGCCGACCTGGTCAAGGAGACGGTGCTCGAGCGCACCGCCGCCCGCGGCCTCATCGCCCGCCTGGTCGACGCCGTCCCCGGTCGCGACGAGGAGGTCTCGCTGCTGGACCGCGGTTGGCAGCTGAAGATGTTCGAGGACCGCGAGAAGCACACCCTCGAGGGGGCGGCCAACCGCCTGCGCAAGGGCGCCTCGAACAAGGAGAACCGACTGTTCGACGTCTTCAACGACGTCCAGGACCACGTGCTGCGGACGGCGACCACCCACATCGACCGCGTGGTGCTGGAGGCGTTCGTCGCCGCCGTCGACCGCACCGCCGACCCGGCGGCGAAGGCGCTGCTGGCCAAGCTGTGCGACCTGTACGCGCTGAGCACCATCGAGGCCGACCGCGGCTGGTTCCTCGAGCACGGCCGGCTCACCCCGGCCCGGTCCAAGGCGGTGACCAGCGCGGTCAACGCCCTGCTCAAGGAGCTCCGGCCGCACATGCGCACGCTGGTCGACGGGTTCGCCATCCCCGACGCCTGGGTGCAGTCGCGCATCGTGCGCGAGGAGGGCCCGCGCCAGGACGCCATGGCCGCCGAGGACGCGCGGGTGCGCGCCGTCCACGGGGAGGGCTCGGCCGTCGACACCCCCGACGCCACGGCCGTCGACCTGGAGATGGCCCCCGCCCAGTAGCCCACGCCCGGGGTATCGGAAGCTCCACCTCCTCGATCCACCCCGATGGGCGGGGTAGAGCTTCCGATACCCGGGGTGGGCGGGAGGATGACGCGGTGAGCGCCGCTGCCGACGTCCTGCGCATCCCGGTGGCGGTGGACCTCGCCGCCGTCGTCGTCGGAGCCCTCACGGGTGGCCTGCTGGCCGCCCGTGAGGGCTTCGCGCTGTCCGGCGTGCTGCTGCTCGGGGTCACCGGTGGTCTGGGCGGCGGTCTGATCCGCGACGCGCTCATGGGCGTACCGGCCGTGGCGCTGACGAACCCGGCCTACCTGCCCGCGGTGGGGATCGCGGCGATGATCACCTTCTTCTTCTCGGGCTGGCTCAACCGCACCACCGGCCTGCTCAACACCCTCGATGCCCTGAGCCTGGGCTTCTTCACCGTCATCGGCGCGCAGAAGGCCCAGCTGGCCGGGCTGCCGGTGGCCAGCGTCGTCTTCCTCGGGGTGGCCACCGCGGTGGGCGGCGCGGTGATCCGCGACGTGCTGCTCGCCCAGCGGGCCGACATCGTCCAGCCCGGGCCGTACAACGCCGTCGCCGCGCTCATCGGCGCCTCGGTGCTGGCGGTGCTGTCCGGGCCGCTGGACCTCCCGCTGCTCCCGGTCGCCGGCATGACCATCGCGCTGGTGGCCGGGCTGCGGCTGCTGTCGGTGCACCGGGGCTGGTCCGCGCCGGTCGCCATCGACCTGCCCCTGCAGGCCCGCACCCGCTGGACGCAGCGCCGCAGCCGCGGCGGCCCTCCCGATGACCCGGAGTAGCGGAGCGATCACTCCCTAGAGGGATGCGTCGTGCACGACCCACCGGGAGGATGACCCCGCCGGCATCCGGGCCGGAGTCGCAGGAGGAGACCTCATGGAGCGGGGACACCGCGCGGCCGGACCACCCTCGTGGGCCGTCCTGGCCTCCGTCGCCGTCGTCCTCGCCTACCTGGCCGCCCTCGCGCTCTCGCCCGCCGACGTCTTCGAGCGCTACACCTCCAACCTCGTCCAGGCCGCGGCCGGGCTGGTCGCCGCCGTCCTCGCCGCGCGGCGGGCGCGGGTCTCGACCGGGCGCTCCCGCTGGTCGTGGGCCTGCCTGGCCGCCGGCACCGGCGCCTGGACAGCCGGGCAGGGCTGGTGGTGCTGGGTGCAGGTCGTGCAGGGCGGCGAGGCACCCTTCCCGTCGGTCGCCGACGTCGGGTTCGTGGCCTTCCCGCTGCTGGCCGGGGCCGCGCTGCTGCTGCAGCCCACCGCCGACGGCTCGGTGGGCCGGGTCCAGCGGGGCCTGGACGCCGCCATGACCTCGGCCGCCGTCGGCCTGGTCAGCTGGGAGACCACCCTGGGCGCCGTCGTGGCCACCAACACCGGCGACGACCTGCTCACCGGTGCGCTGCTCGTGGGCTACCCGGTGCTCGACGTCCTGCTGGTCGTGCTCGGCGTGCTCACCCTCGCCCGGGCCACCGGCGACCGGGTGCCCACCGCGCTGGTGGTGCTCGGGCTGCTGGCCTTCAGCGTCTCCGACAGCGCGTTCGCCTACGTCGCGGCCGCGGGGAGCTACGACGGCAACCTGCTCGACCTCGGCTGGGTCAGCGGTTTCCTGCTGATCGGGCTGGCCGCGCTGCGCACCCCGGCGGCCCCGGGGACGGCGAGCACCCAGCGCGAGCGCGCCCGGCGGATCTCCCGGGCCGACTTCCTCCCCTACGTGCCGGTCGCCGCGGCGCTGGCGATCACCACGATCCTGGTGGTGGCCGGCCGCACGCTGAACCGCTGGGAGCTGCTCACCGCCGGCGTCGTCATCGCGCTGCTGCTCACCCGCCAGTACGTGGCCCTGCGCGACAACGGCCGGCTCGCCCTCGAGCTGGCCACCCGCGAGGCGGAGCTGCGCCACCAGGCCTTCCACGACGGGCTCACCGGGCTGGCCAACCGCGCACTGTTCCTCGACCGGCTCGCCCACGCCCTGGCCCTGCACGCCCGCGACCTGCGCCCGGTCGCCGTGGTCTTCCTCGACCTCGACGACTTCAAGGTCGTCAACGACACCCTCGGCCACGCCGTCGGCGACGAGCTGCTGGTGCGGGTGGCCGAGCGGCTGACCGGCGCCGTGCGCACCGGGGACACCGTGGCCCGCCTGGGCGGCGACGAGTTCGCCGTCCTGCTCGAGGACGGCGGCGACCCGCTGCCGATCGCCGCCAAGGTCGCCGACGCCCTGGTCCCGCCGTTCACGCTGGCCGGGGACGTCGTCGACGTGCACGCCAGCGTGGGCATCTGCGAGCTGTCCCCGCACGACGCACCGCTGGCCGCCGACGAGCTGCTGGCCCGCTCGGACACCGCCATGTACGCGGCCAAGCGCTCGGGCAAGGACCGCATCGTGTCGTGGTCGTCGGGCATGAGCCTGGCCGAGCTGCAGGACGAGGAGCTGCGGGCCGCCCTGCGCGCCGCCATCGACGACCGCAGGGTGCGGCTGGCCTACCAGCCGATCGTCGAGCTGGACACCGGCCGCGTGATCGGCCTGGAGGCCCTGGCCCGCTGGCGGCACGAGGGCCGGGATGTCCCGCCCGACGTGTTCATCCCGCTCGCCGAGCGCACCGGCCTCATGACGGCGCTCACCGCCGACCTGCTCGAGACCGCCTGCGGCCGGTTGTCGGCCTGGACGATGCGGCGCGCGGAGCCGCTGGCCGTGCACGTCAACGTGGCCCCCAGCCAGCTGGTCGCACCCGGGTTCGTCGGCACCGTCGCCGCGCTGGTCGCCCGCTACCGGCTCCGTCCGGGCGGCCTGGTGCTGGAGATCACCGAGTCGGGCATCTTCGCCGACCTCGACGCCGCCCGGCGGACCGTCACCGAGCTGCGCCAGCTCGGCGTCGGGGTCTCCCTCGACGACTTCGGGGTCGGCTACTCCTCGCTGGCGCAGCTGAACTCCATGCCGCTGGACTCGGTCAAGATCGACCGCTCGTTCCTGGCCGGCATCGACACCGACCCCCGCCAGGCCACCTTCCTGCACGCGGTGCTGCGGTTGGCCGAGGAGATCGACCTCCCGGTCGTCGCCGAGGGCGTCGAGCGGCCCGCCCAGCTCACCCTGCTGCGCGCGCTGGGCTGCCGGCACGCCCAGGGCTACCTGCTGGGCCGTCCGGTCGACCCCTCACTGGTCCCGGGCCTGCTGGGCGGGGTCCCCGTCCCGGTCTGACCTCCCCCCTGCGGGGGACGCCGGGGTCAAGGCCGGCGCACCGGGCGACGATCCCCCGGGCGTGACCGACCTGTTCGAGCCCACCCGCCGCGCCGACTGCCGCCCGCTGCTGGCCGACCCCGACGACCTGGCCGTCGTGCACTCCCCCGTGCTCGACCTCGTGTCCGGTGAGGTCACCGGCTGGTCGGCCGCCGCCCGCTTCCCCGGTACCGCCACCCCCGACGTCTGGTTCGCCGCCGCGCACGACGCCGGCCTGGCCGCCCCGGTGCAGGCCCTGCTGCTGCAGAACGCCCTGGCCACCCGCCCCGACGGCGGCCGGGTGCACGTGCCGGTCGACCCGTGGCTGCTCGGCGCCCCGGTGGTGCACGCGGCCCTCGACGTCCCCCTCGACGGCGTCGTGCTCGAGCTCACCGACAGCAAGGTGGACGACGACGCGGCCCTGCTGCGCCGCTGCGCCGTGCTGCGCGAGCGCGGTGCGGCGGTGGGTGCGCCGGCCCCGCTGGTGGCCCGTGTGCCCCAGCTGCCGGTGGACGTCGTCGTCCTGCCCGCCGACCTCGTGGCCGGGCTGGCCGGCGACCCCCGGCGCACCGCCGTGGCAGCCGGGGTGCTGGCCTACGCCGAGCGGGCCGGCGCCACCGCGCTCGCCGACGGCGTCGAGACCGACGCCGAGCTCACCGGCCTGCTCGACCTGGGCGTGCACGCCGCCCGCGGCTGGCTGGTGGGCCACCCCGCCGACGGCTACGGCCCGGCCGCCGCCCGGGTCGTGCGGGCGCTGCACGCCCGTGCCCGCACCGCCGACCTGGACCGCACCCTCGCAGGCCTGCTGCGCCCGGTGCGCACCTGGTCCCCCGGGCGCGACGACCGGCAGCTCACCCCGCCGGTGCTCGTCCTGGACGACGCCGGGCACCCCTCGGCGCTCTCGCTCGTGGACAGCCGGACCGGCGCCTGGTTCGAGGCGCCGGCCACCCTGGTGCTGACCGCCGACACCCCCGTCGACGAGGCGCTGCGCCGGGCCCTGGGCCGTCGTCCGGCCCTGCGCTTCGACCCGGTGCCGGTGCTGGACGGCGGCCGGGTGGTCGGTCTGGTGCGGGTGGAGGACATGGCCGCGGCAGCGGTCGTCGGGTAGCGCCGCGGCAGCGGTCGTCGGGTGGCGCCGCGGCAGCGGGGTCAGGCCGAGGCGGCGTCGAGGGCGTCCCGCTCGTCGTCGGTGAGCCGCAGGTCGAGCATCGGCAGCAGGTCGGCCAGCTGCTCGACCGAGCGGCCGCTGGCGATCGGGGCGACCACCGTGGGCCGGTCGGCCAGCCAGCGCAGCGCCACCGCCGAACCGGTGGTGCCGTGCGCGTCGGCGACCTCGGCCAGTGCGGCCAGCACCCGGTCACCCTTCTCGCCCACGTAGGCCGAGGCGCCCTTGGCGCGCGGCGAGTCGATGCTCTCGCCGGCCCGGTACTTGCCGGTCAGGAAGCCCTTGGCGAGCGAGAAGTAGGGCAGCGTGCCCAGCCCGCGGTCGGCGACGACGGCGCGCAGCTCGTCCTCGTAGGCCGCGCGCTCCATGAGGTTGTAGTGCGGCTGCAGCGCGACGTAGGGCGCCAGCCCCTGCTCGCGCTGGATGGCCAGCGCCTGGTTCAGCCGGGCCGCCGAGTAGTTCGACGCCGCGACGTGGCGCACCTTGCCGGCCTGCACGAGCTCGTCGAAGGCGGAGAGCGTCTCCTCCAGCGGCGTGGTCTCGTCGTCGTAGTGGGCGTAGTAGAGGTCGATGTGGTCGGTCTGCAGGTTGCGCAGCGACCGCTCGGCGGCGGCCCGGATCTCCGGGGCGCTCAGCGGGTGCTCCTTGTCCCCCGGCGAGGCCTTCGTGGCCACCACGAGCCGGTCGCGCCCGTGCTCGACGAGCCACCGGCCGAGGATCTGCTCGGACAACCCGTTGCCGTACATCTCGGCCGAGTCGACGAACGCCGTCTGCGTGCTGGGCACCGCGTCGACGAAGCGGTCCAGCAGCGCGTGCGAGGTGGCCTCGTCGGCGGTCCACCCGAACACGTTGCCGCCGAAGCAGAGGTCGCTGACGGTCAGGTCGGTCCCGGGGAGAAGTGGCATGGGTCAACCATAAGGAGGGCCGACGGGTGCCGCAGAGGGGTGCATGGGCCTCCTGGGGCCAGAAAAGCCTGTCGATCCGGGCCTGCGACTGGCCAGACCGCGTCCCGGCATGGCAACGTGCCGGGGGTCCCTGACCGGCGACCGCGTCGGCCAGACCGCCCGCGACGGGGTCGGACCCCGTGCGGATGCCCCGAACCCGGGGAGGGCCCGCCGTCCCGGCGGGCCGCGCAGACCACCGAGAGGAACCGCTGTGAACAAGGCCGAACTCGTCTCCGCCGTCGCCAAGCGTGCCGACGTCCCCGCCAGCACCGTCGACTCCGTCATCGCCGCCCTCGGCGAGGAGTTCGTCGAGGCCCTCACCCGCGGCGACAAGATCGCCATCGCCGGGCTGCTCACCCTCGAGCGCACCACCCGCTCGGCCCGCACCGGCCGCAACCCGCAGACCGGTGAGTCGATCGAGATCGCCGCGGCGAACACCGCGAAGCTGACCGCCGGCTCGAACCTCAAGAAGGCCGCCGCCGCCGTCCCGGTGAAGTAGAAGGACCCCTCGCTGCCGATGCGCAGCGTCGATCAGGTCCCCTGATCGAACTCCGTCCCCCTCCACGAGATCTGGTGGAGGGGGACGGACCCTTGTGGGGGGAGACGGGTCCCCGTCGGACCCCCGGTGCAGGATGCGGATGTGCTCACCGTGGAGAACGACCCCGCCGCCGCCGGACTCGACGCGACCCGCCTGGCCCGGCTCGACGCCCGGCTGGCCCGCTGGGTCGACGGCGGGCAGCTGCCCGGGTTCCTGGTCACCGTGTCCCGCCACGGCGACCTCGTGCACGTGGGCGCCCGGGGCCACCGCGACGTCGAGGCCGGCCTGCCGGTCACCCCGGACACGATCTGGCGCATCTACTCGATGACCAAGCCGGTCACCTCCGTCGCGGCGATGTCGCTGTACGAGGAGGGCGCCTTCGAGCTCACCGACCCGATCAGCCGGTGGCTCCCCGAGTTCGCCGAGCCGCGCGTCTACGTCGCCGGCAGCTCCGCCCGCCCGGTCACCGAGCCGGCCACCGAGCCGATCCGCATCTGGCACCTGCTCACCCACACCGCCGGGCTCACCTACGGCTTCCACCACACCCACCCGGTCGACGCCATGTACCGGGCCGCCGGGCACGAGTGGGGCACCCCACCCGGCGCCGACTCCGCCGAGGTCAGCCGGCAGTGGGCCGCGCTGCCGCTGGTCTTCCAGCCCGGCAGCGAGTGGAACTACGGCGTCTCCACCGACGTGCTCGGCCGACTGGTCGAGGTGGTGGCGGGCAAGCCGCTCGACGAGGTGTTCGCCGAGCGGGTGTTCGGGCCGTTGGGCATGACCGAGACCTCGTTCGGCCTGCGCCCGGACGACGACCCGGCCCTGCTGGCGCGCCTCTACGCCCCGGGCCTGACCCCCCTGGCCGCCTTCGAGCCCGCCGCGAAGCAGAAGCCGGCGTTCCTGTCCGGCGGCGGTGGGCTGGTGTCCACCGCCGGTGACTACCTGAAGTTCGTCGAGATGCTGCGCGCCGGCGGGGCCGCCCCCGACGGCCGACGCGTGCTGGGCTCGCGCACCGTCGCCCACATGGTGCGCAACCACATCCCGGGCGGTGCCGACCTCGAGACCTACGGGCGACCGCTGTTCGCCGAGACGCCCCTGCGCGGGGTCGGCTTCGGGCTGGGCTTCTCGATGGTGCTCGACCCGGCGCGCTACGGCACCGTCGCCTCGGTGGGCGACTACTCGTGGGGCGGGGCGGCGTCCACGGCGTTCTACGTCGACCCGGTCGAGGACCTCGTCGTCACCTTCTACACGCAGCTGCTGCCCTCCAGCACCCTGCCCATCCGCGGCTACCTGCGGTCGCTGGTGCACCAGGCGCTGCTGTAGCTCACAACAGCGAGAGCCCCAGCCGCTCGCTCAGCAGGTGCAGGGCCGCACGTCCGGCACGGGAGTTGCCCGCCGCGTCGAGCGGGGGCGACCACGCGCACACCCCGAACCGGTTCGGCACGTCGCCCATGACCGCCCCGGCGACCCCGCTCTTGCACGGGAACCCGACGTCGTAGGCGAACTGGCCGGCGGCGTCGTAGGTACCGCAGGTCAGCATGACGGCGTTGACCCGGCGGGCCAGCGGCTCGGCCAGCACCCTCCGACCGGTGCGGGGGTCGACCCCGTCCGACGCCAGGAACCGCGACGCCCGGGCCAGCTGCCGAGCGGTGACCTGCAGTGCGCACAGCTGGGCATAGGCGTCGACCACCTCGGCCGGCGGGTGGTGGAAGTTCCCGTACGAGCTCATCAGCCACGCCATGGCCGTGTTCAGGTCGGCCCCCTCCCGCTCCTCCGCCAGCACCGAGGGGTCGGGTGCCAGCCGCTCGCCGACCAGGTCCGAGAGCAGGTCGGCGACGGCGTCCCGGGCGGCGTCCGCCGAGCCGGTGGCGCCGACCAGCACGTCGCACACGACCACCGCACCGGCGTTGATGAACGGGTTGCGCGGGATGCCGTGCTCGCGCTCGAGCTGCACGAGCGAGTCGAACGGGTCACCCGAGGGTTCCCGGCCCACCCGTGCGAACACCTCCTCGCCGACCAGCCGGAGGGCCGCGGTCAGCGAGAACACCTTCACCACGCTCTGCACCGGGAACCCGACGTCGGCGTCCCCGGCCACGTGCTCGGTCCCGTCGAGCTCGCACAGGGCCAAGCCGAAGTGCTCCGGACCGATCCCGGGTTCGTGCACCTGGTCGTCCTCGGCGAGCGGGCGGGCCTCGGCGGCCACCCCCTCGAGGGTGTGGGTGAGGTCGTCGGGCAGGTCGTCGGGATGCGGGGGCACACCCGAGGCTGTCACGGACGGGGGCCGTCAGCTGGTCGAGCTGGTGGTGACCGGGGCCCGTCCCCCCGACCCGGGGCGGGATCCGGTCCCGTAGCCGGGCCCCCGCACCGTCGCGGCTACCGTCCGGGCATGGCCGCCACCGGGTTCCACACCGCCGACGAGCTCAACGACCTGCTGCCGGGCACCCTGCCCGGGCTGGTCGGGGTGGTCGTGGACACCCACGAGACCGGCCGGCTCACCAGCCACCTCGACGTGCGGCCCGAGGTGCTCGCACCCAACGGCTACCTGCACGCCGCGACGGTGGTCGCACTGGCCGACACCTCGTGCGGGCTGGCGACCCGCGCGCTGCTGCCCGAGGGCGCGACCGGGTTCACCACGATCGAGCTGAAGAGCAACTTCCTCGGCACGGCGCGCGAGGGGCGCATCGACTGCGTGGCCAGCAACGTGCACGCCGGCCGCACCACCCAGGTCTGGGACGCCGTCGTCACGAACGCGGCCACCGGCTCGACCACCGCGCTCTTCCGCTGCACGCAGCAGGTGCTCTGGCCCCGCTGACGGCACCGGATCGGCGGGTGTGAGACTGGCGTCACGTCCACCCCCAGGAGGAGAACCCCGTGGTGCTCGCCAGCCGCTTCCCCGACGTCGAGATCCCCGACGTCGCCGTGCCCGCCTACGTGCTGGCCCGCTCGCGCGAGCTGGGTGACGCCCCGGCGCTGGTCGACGGCCTGACGGGCGAGACCATCACCCACGCCCAGCTGGTCGGGTACGTCGACCGGTTCGCCGCCGCCCTGCACGCCCGCGGCCTGGGCAAGGGCGACGTCGTCGCGGTCTTCTCCCCCAACACCATCTGGTTCCCGGTGGTCTTCCACGGCATCGCCGCGGCCGGCTGCGTGATGAGCCCGATCAACTCGCTCTACACGCCCGACGAGATCGCGTTCCAGCTCAGGGACTCGCGGGCGAAGCTGCTGGTCACCGTCTCGCCGTTCCTCGACCGCGCCCGCCCCGCGATGGTGGCCGCCGGCGTCACCGACCTCGTGGTGCTCGACGGCGCCGAGGGGGCCGACAGCCTGCGCGACCTGCTCACCACGCAGGCGCCGTCGGTGGACCCCGACCTCGACCCGGCCACCGACCTGGTCACGTTGCCCTACTCCAGCGGCACCACCGGGCTGCCCAAGGGCGTCATGCTCACCCACCGCAACCTGGTGGCCAACGTGGCGCAGACCCGGCCGCTCATCGACCTGGCCCCCGACGGCGAGCGGATCATCGCCGTCCTGCCGTTCTTCCACATCTACGGCCTCACCGTGCTGATGAACCAGGGTCTGCAGTGGGGCGGCGCGGTCATCACGCTGCCGCGGTTCGACCTCGAGCAGTTCCTCCGGGCCATCCAGGACCACGAGGTGACCCGCGCGTTCGTGGCCCCGCCGATCCTGCTGGCGCTGGCCAAGCACCCGCTGGTCGAGCAGTTCGACCTCTCCAGCCTGCGGTCGATCAACTCCGGCGCCGCCCCGCTCGACGAGTCGTTGGCGCTGGCCGCCCAGAGCCGGCTGCGCGAGCTGGCCGGCACCGGCGACGAGGGCGTCACCGTCGCGCAGGGCTACGGCATGACCGAGCTGTCGCCGGTCAGCCACACCACGCCCGACCGCGGGCTCAGCCCGGTCGGCGACCCCGACGTCCCGAAGGGCTCGGTCGGCTACGCCCTCCCGGGCACCGAGTGCCGGCTGATCGACCCCGCGACCGGCGAGGACGCCGCCGCGGGCGAGCGCGGCGAGCTGTGGGTGCGCGGGCCGCAGGTGATGGCCGGGTACCTCAACAACGAGCAGGCCACCAGCGACACCCTCGACGGCGAGGGCTGGCTGCACACCGGCGACGTGGCAGTGGTCGACGAGCTGGGCCGCTACACCGTGGTCGACCGGGTCAAGGAGCTGATCAAGTACAAGGGCTACCAGGTGGCCCCGGCCGAGCTCGAGGCCGTGCTCATCGGCCACCCCGGCATCGCCGACGCCGCCGTGATCGGGGTCAAGGACGAGGAGTCCGGCGAGGAGCTGCCCAAGGCCTTCCTGGTCCGGGCGCCCGGCTCGGAGATCACCGAGGACGAGGTCAAGGCCTACATGGCCGAGAAGGTGGCCCCGCACAAGAAGATCCGCCTCGTCGAGTTCATCGAGCAGGTGCCCAAGAGCGCCGCCGGCAAGATCCTCCGCAAGGAGCTCCGCGCCCGCTGAGCGTCGTGACCTCGCAGAACCGCAACGCCGCCACACCGACCACCGGCGCGTCGCCGTTGCGGTTCTGCACGGTCAACGGCGGGGCAGGCCCTTGCGCCAGGCGCTGAAGCTGCTCACCGGGCCCGCCCCCGGACGGTGCAGCCACGGCCACGGGTGCAGCTCCACCGGGCGGACCTCGGCGGCGAGGCGGCGGAACCCCGGCACGGGGGCATGGGTGACGGCGACCTGCCGTCCGACGAGCACCTCGGCGGGGTCGCCGAGGTGCAGCTCCACCTCGCGGTCGAGCGCCAGCTCCGCCAGGGTCTCGGCGAGGAACACCAGCCGCTTCGACGCCAGTCGCAGCCGGGCGAGCAGCGGCTCGTCGAACACGAACACCACCGGCAGGTCGGGGTGCGCGGCCAGCGCGGGGTCCGCCGTCCCCAGGGACTCCGCGGTCAGCCAGACCGCGGCCGGCGCGCCCGTGGACTCGACCGCGGCCGGGCCGGCCGTGACCTCAGGCGACGGGTCGGCGGCCAGCAACGGCTCGCGGGGCAGCCAGCGGGTGGGCTGGTCGTCCGGCCAGGCCTCGATCGGGCAGTCGGTGGCCAGCGGGCAGCGCTCGCACAGCCCGGGCGCACGCTTGCGCACCTGCCAGCGCGAGAACCCGTAGGCCTTGCCGTTGCCGGCGCCGACGGTCCACTGCCAGCCCACCCGGTTGGCCGCCCGCGAGCCGTCGAGCAGCCGGGCGTACAGCTCGTCCTCACCCGCGGCCCAGTCGTGCCCGGCCCGCACGGTCCACTGGGAGGACACCCACATGCGGGTCTGGTTGACCAGCCAGCCGTCGTCGTCCAGCTCGCCGAGCACGGTGTCCAGGCAGAGCATGTCGCGGGGCCAGGGCTCCTGCCAGCGGGCGTGCGCCCGGGCCGGCTCGGCCCGCAGCGCCGAGCGGGTGCGGGTGCCCAGCCGGGCGTAGAGGTGCCGGCTGTACTCCTGCCAGAGCAGCTCGTCGCGGTACTTCGTGCGGTCCCTGGTGGGGGCGTCGGCGACGGCGTCCCAGACCTCGCCCAGCTGCAGCAGCCCGTGCCGGACGTACGGGCTCATCGCGCTCGCCCCGCGGCGCTCGGGTGGCAGCACCTGGCTGCGGCGACCGGCGTACCCGGCGACGTCGAGGGTGGCGAGCGCGGCGTCGGCGGCGGCCTGGCCCCCGCGGAACCGGCCCGAGGGGCGCACGGCGTCGTCGCGGTGCAGGTGGCCGAGGTGCTCGCCCACCCAGGCGGGGACGGCGTCGACGGCGGGGACGGGGAGCTGGTGCACGCCCCACCCTGCGGGTTGCCGCCCGGGCGCGCTCACCGACCGGCCCCTACGGTCGGGGCATGCGTGCGATCACCCAGGAGTCCCCCGGCGGCCCCGACACCCTGGTGTGGGGCGAGGTCCCCGATCCGGTCGCCGGCGAGGGCGAGGTCGTGCTCGACGTCGTGGCGAGCGCCGTGAACCGGGCCGACCTGCTGCAGCGCGAGGGCAACTACCCGGTGCCGCCGGGCGCCAGCGAGGTGCTGGGCCTGGAGTGCAGCGGCATCGTCAGCGAGGTCGGCCCGGGCGTCGAGGGCTGGCGGGTCGGCGACGAGGTGTGCGCCCTGCTGGCCGGCGGCGGGTACGCCGAGCGCGTCGCCGTCCCCGCGGCGCAGCTGCTCCCCCGACCCGCCGGGGTCGAGCTGGCCGCGGCCGCCGCGTTGCCCGAGGTCGCCTGCACCGTGTGGTCCAACGTGTTCATGCAGGCCGGGCTGGCCGCGGGTGAGCTGCTGCTGGTGCACGGCGGCGGCAGCGGCATCGGTACCATGGCCATCCAGCTGGCGAAGCGGGCCGGTGCCCGGGTGGCCACCACGGCCGGCAGCGCAGAGAAGCTGGCCTTCTGCCGCGAGCTGGGCGCCGACATCACGATCAACTACCGGGACGAGGACTTCGTCGAGGTGGTGCGGGCCGCCGGCGGGGCCGACGTCGTGCTGGACAACATGGGCGCGGCCTACCTGGCCCGCAACGTCGCCGCCCTGGCCCCGGACGGCCGGATCACCGTCATCGGCATGCAGGGCGGTCGCAAGGGCGAGCTGGACATCGGCGCGCTGCTGGCCAAGCGGGGCAGCGTCTACGCCGCCGGGCTGCGCGGGCGACCGGTCGAGGGGCGCCACGGCAAGGGCGCGGTGGTCGCCGCCGTCCGGGCGCACGTGTGGCCCGACGTCGAGGCCGGCCGGGTGCGGCCGGTCGTGCACACCCGGCTGCCCATGGCCCGGGCCGCCGACGGGCACCGCATCCTCGAGGAGAGCTCGCACACCGGCAAGGTGCTGCTGGTCAACGACTGAGGAAGGACCCGTTCAGGCGAGGGCGGCGACCGCGTCGACGACGCGGTCGACCTCCTCCATCGTGTTGTAGTGCAGCACCCCGAGCCGCACGGCCCCGCCCTGCTCGTTGACGCCCAGTGCGTCGAACAGCTCGCCGGACTGGTAGTCGCCGTCCCAGGCGCAGATGCTGCGGCGGGCGAGCTCGCGGGCCACCGCGCGCGGGGTCATGCGCGAGACGGTGAACGACAGCGTCGGGGTGCGGTACAGCGGCGACCCGAGCACCTGCACGTGCCGCATGCCCCGCAGTTCCCGGTCCAGCCGGTCGAACAGCGTGCCCTCGTAGCGCACCACCTCGGCCATCGAGGTGGCCAACCGCTCGCGGCGGGTGCCGGTGGCGTCCGGCGCGAGCGCAGCCAGGTGCTCCACGGCCGCCGAGACCCCGGCGAACAGCTCGAAGGCGGCCGTGCCGGTCTCGAACCGCTCGGGCACCCGGTCCGAGGTGGGCACCCGCCGGTCGGGGTCCAGGGACTCCAGCAGGTCGGGGTCGGCCACGACGGCGCCGACGTGCGGGCCGCACCACTTGTAGGCCGCCATCGACAGGAAGTCCGCGCCGCTGGCGGTGAGGTCGACCAGCCCGTGCGGCACGGCGTGCGCGCCGTCGACGAACACCAGGGCCCCGACCGCGTGCGCCCGGTCGGCGATCGCGCGGACGTCGGGGCGGGTGCCGATCGCGTTGCTGGCCATGGTGACCGCCACCAGCCGGGTGCGGTCGGTGAGCAGCTCGTCGTACTGCCACTCGGGCAGCTCGCCGGACTCGATGTCCACCTCGGCCCACTTGACCAGCAGCCCGGCCTCCTCGGCCAGCTGCACCCACGGACGGATGTTGGCGTCGTGGTCGAGCCGGCTGACCACGATCTCGTCGCCGGGCCGCCAGGCCTTGGCCAGCGTGCGGGCGAACGTGTAGGTCAGCGAGGTCAGGTTCGGGCCGAGGACGACACCGCGCGGTTGACCACCCACCAGGTCCGCGATCGCCGACCGGGCCCCCGCGACCAGCTGCTCGGCCCGGGCGGACGACGGGAAGACCCCGCCCCGGTTGGCGATCGGCACGCGCATGGCCTGGGACACCGCCCGCAGCACGCTCTCGGGCACCAGCGACCCGGCCGGGCCGTCGGCGTGCACCAGGCCGTCGGAGAGCCCGGGGAACAGCCCGCGCACGCGCGCCACGTCCAGCCGTGCGGCCCCCGGTCCCATGCCCCGCACCCTAACCGTGCGGCCGTCACCGTGAGGGGCCGATCCGTCACAGGGGCCGCCGGGCCCGGCGCGGGCCGCCCGGGCAGGATGGGGGCATGACTGCACCCGAAGCCCAGGGCCAGCCCGGCCGCCAGGTCGTCGTCGTCGGCCCCGACGGGCAACCGGTGGGCGCCGTGCCGATGCCCGGCGTCGGCGAGGGTGCCGAGGGGGCCGAGGGCCTCGACGGCATGGTCGAGCAGCCCGCCAAGGTCATGCGCATCGGCACCATGATCAAGCAGCTGCTGGAGGAGGTGCGGGCCGCTCCGCTCGACGACGCCAGCCGCAACCGGCTCCGGGACATCCACGCCGCCTCGATCCGCGAGCTGGAGGACGGCCTGTCCCCCGAGCTGCGCGAGGAGCTCGAGCGCATCGCGCTCCCCTTCACCGCCGACGAGACCCCCAGCGACGCCGAGCTGCGCATCGCCCAGGCGCAGCTGGTCGGCTGGCTCGAGGGCGTGTTCCACGGCATCCAGACCGCGCTGTTCGCCCAGCAGATGGCCGCCCGGGCCCAGCTCGACGAGATGCGGCGCAAGGCGCTGCCCGGCGGCCCGCAGGGCGCGGCCCCGCAGCCCGGGGGCGGTCAGTACCTGTAGTCCGGGAACTCCCCGCCGTCCGGTGACGACTGATCACCGAGACGGCGGCCCCCGGGGTCGGCGCCCGATCCCTGGAGACCCGTGTCGCTGGACAGCACCACCCGCCCCGCCCCACCCGTCGCCCGCCCGGGCACCTGGGCACTGCTGCGCCCGTTGCTGCTGCGGCTGCACTTCTGCGCGGGCGTGCTCATCGGGCCGTTCCTGCTCGTGGCTGCCCTCTCCGGTGCGGCCTACGCGCTGAGCCCCCAGGTCGAGCGGGTGGTGTACGCCGACCTGCTCACCGGCGGCGCGCCCGACCCGACGGTCTCGCTGGCCGACCAGGTCGCCACCGCCGAGCAGGTCACCACGGTCGACGGCCTGGTCGCCGTCCGGCCGGCGCCCGAGGGCGGCACCACCCGGGTGCTGTTCGACGACGGCACGCTGGCCGAGTCCACCCGGCACGCGGTCTTCCTCGACCCGGCCACCGGCGAGGTGCTCGGCCAGGAGGACGTCTACGGGACGTCGGGTGCCCTGCCGGTGCGGGCCTGGGTCTCCGACCTGCACCGCACCCTGCACCTGGGGGACGTCGGACGGCTCTACAGCGAGCTGGCCGCCTCCTGGCTGTGGGTGGTGGCCCTGGGCGGGCTGGCGCTGTGGGTCGCCCGGGCGCGGGCCCGGCGCTCGGCCCGCGCCGCGCTGCTGCCCGACCGCGCCGCCACCGGCCGGTCCCGTACCCGCTCGTGGCACGCGGTGCTGGGCACCTGGTCGGTGCTGGGCTTCCTCATGCTCTCGGCCACCGGGCTCACCTGGTCGGCCTACGCCGGGGCGCACGTCACCGACCTGCGCGCGGCGCTGGGCTGGTCGAACCCGGCGCTGGCCACCAGCCACGAGGGCATGGCGGTGGACGAGCACGCCGGGCACGGCGGCGGCGCCGCCCCCCGACCCGTCGACGCCGCCGTGGACCCCGCCGACGTCGACCCGGTCTGGGCGGCGGCGGTCGGGGCGGGGATCACCAGCGACGAGGTGGAGATCGCGCTGCCGGCCGCCCCCGGGTCGTTCTGGACCGTGACCGAGGTGCACCGGGCCTTCCCGACCGCCGTCGACGCAGCCGCGGTCGACCCCGACGGCTTCCAGGTCGTGGACACGACCCGCTTCGCGGACCACCCGCTGATGGCCAAGCTGGCCCGCTGGGGCGTCGACCTGCACATGGGCGTGCTGTTCGGGGTGGCCAACCAGGTCGCCCTGGCCGGCCTCGCGCTCGGGTTGGCCGCGGTGGTGGTGCTGGGCTACCGCATGTGGTGGCAGCGCTCGCGCCGGTGGCCCGCCCCCGCCGGGCTGGGCCGGCTGCCCCGCCCGATGCTGGCCGGTCTCGCCGTCCTCACGGTGGCGGTCGGCTGGTTCCTGCCCCTGCTCGGGGTCAGCCTGGCCGCCTTCCTGGCGGTCGACGTCCTGCTGGCCCGCCGTCGGAGGACGGCGGGCCAGCAGTCCGCCTAGATCCGGAAGCGGGCGACGGCGAGCTCGAGGTCCTGGCCCATGGTGGCCAGCTCGGCACTGGCCGCCCGGGTCGCGGCGACCCGCTCGCCGGCGGCGCGGGCGCCCTCGGCCAGCCCGGCGATGGCGCCGGAGATCTCCTCGGTACCGGCGGCCGCGGCAGCCACGTTGCGGTTCATCTCGGTCGTGGTGGCGGTCTGCTCCTCGACGGCGGCCGCGATCGTCGCCTGGTAGTCGTTGATCTCGCCGATCACCGAGGAGATGCGCCCGATGGCCTCGACCGCGCCGGCGGTGTCGCCCTGGATGGTCTCGACCCGCCGGGCGATGTCCTCGGTGGCCCGGGCGGTCTCCTGCGCCAGCTCCTTGACCTCGCTGGCCACGACCGCGAAGCCCTTGCCGGCCTCGCCGGCCCGCGCCGCCTCGATGGTGGCGTTGAGCGCCAGCAGGTTGGTCTGCTCGGCGATCGCGGTGATCAGCTTGACCACCGAGGCGATCTCCTGGGACGACTCCCCGAGCGTGTGCACGGTGCGGGTGGTCTCCGCGGCGACGTCGACGGCCTGCGCGGCGACCTGCGAGGCCTGCTGGGCGTTGTGCGCGATCTCCCCGATCGCCGAGCGCATCTGCTCCGACCCGGCCGAGACGGTGGCCACGTTGCCCGAGACCTCGCCGGCGGAGGCCACCACGACCTCGGTGCGGCGGGCGGCCTGGGCGGAGTCCTGGGCGACGACCTCGGCTCCGGCCGACAGCTCCGACGAGGCGGCCGACAGCCGGGTGGCCGACCCGGTGACGACGGCGAACACCTCGGCCAGGCCGTCCAGCGTCCGGTCCAGCGAGCGGGCGACGTCGCCGAGCTCGTCACGGCCGGCCGCGCCGACCCGCACCCGCAGGTCACCGTCGGCCACCTGGCCGAGGACCTCCTGGATGCGGCCCACGGGACGGGTGACGCTGCGGGCCACCAGCACGGCCAGCGCGATCGCCGCGACCAGCGCCGCGGCGGCGATGGCGACGGTGGTGGTGCGGGCGGACTCGTAGTCGGCGCGGGCGCCCTCGGTGATGGCCGTCGCCGTCGCCGTCGCCGCCGCGGTGGCGTCGACCAACGCCTGGGCGAGGATCTGCTGCTGCTGGCCCATGGTGGCCAGCAGGGCCGGGGCCTGCGAGTCGTCGCCGCTGGTGCGGGTGCCGACGAGCGAGACCAGCGCCGTGTCGTAGGCCGCCTTCGCGGTGGTGAAGTCGGCGACGGCCGTACGCGCGGCGTCGTCCAGCGGGAGCGCGGTCAGGGCCTGCAGCTGCCGGCCCACCTCGGCGTTCAGGTCCTGGGCGTTCTTCTGCCAGCGCGCCGTGTCCGACGGGGGCAGACCCTGGATCGAGGAACGGGCCTCCTCGGTGGACTGCTGCCACCAGGTGGCCTGCAGGGTGCGCAGGGCGTCGAGCGGGACCATCCCCTCGGAGGCCACCCGCTGCGCCTCGGCGCTCAGCCCGGACATCCGGGCGACGGCGAACCCGGCGATGCCGGCGCACGCGGCGGCGACGACCAGGATGGCGGCCAGCAGCCGGGCGCGGAGGCCCCACGACGACGGGGCGAGACGGGACGGTGCGGCGCCGGTGGCCATGCAGGAGCTCCTGGGGGTGCGGACGGGGCGGTTCTCGATCCGCACGCACCTTCGGCAGCCGCGGCGGGGCCCTTGAGCCCCGCCGCGAATCAGCGCGGTGACCGTCCCCCCGGCGTCGACATGTCGGTCGCCGGGGGGACGGATCAGGGCAGCCGGCGGACGGCGCCGGTGTCGGCGCCCGAGGTCAGCGCGGCGTAGGCGCGCAGCGCACGGGACACCGGACGGTCCCGCTCGGCCGGCTGCCACGGCCGCTCCGAGGCCTCCATCTTGGCCCGGCGGTCGGCCAGCTCGGCGTCGTCGACGGCCACCTCGAGCAGCCGGCGGTGCACGTCGATGGTGATGACGTCGCCGTCGCGCACCAGCCCGATCGCACCCCCCGCTGCGGCCTCGGGGGCCATGTGGCCGACCGAGATGCCGCTGGACCCGCCGGAGAACCGGCCGTCGGTGATCAGCGCGCACTTCTTGCCCATGCCGGTGCCCTTGAGGAAGGCCGTGGGGTGCAGCATCTCCTGCATCCCGGGGCCGCCGGCCGGGCCCTCGTAACGGACGACCAGCACCTCGCCGGCCTGGATGGTCTTGGAGAGGATCACCTCGACCGCGGCCTCCTGGCTCTCGACCACACGGGCCGGACCGGTGAAGACCCACAGCTCCTCGGGGATGCCGGCGGTCTTGATCACCGACCCCTGCGGGGCCAGGTTGCCGGTGAGCACGGCCAGGCCGCCGTCGACGGTGTGCGCGTGCGCGACGTCGTGGATGCAGCCCTCGGCGGCGTCGGTGTCGAGCGAGCTCCACCGGTTCGCGGTGGAGAACGCCTGCGTGGTGCGCACGCCGCCGGGGGCGGCGTGGAACAGCTCGATCGCCTCGTCCGACGCCGACCCGCCGCGGACGTCCCAGCGGTCCAGCCACTCGGCCAGCGACGACGCGTGGACGGCGTGCACGTCCTCGTCCAGCATCCCGCCGCGGCGCAGCTCGCCCAGGATGGCCGGGATGCCGCCGGCGCGGTGCACGTCCTCCATGTGGAAGTCGGAGTTCGGCGACACCTTGGCCAGGCAGGGCACCCGCCGGGAGATGGCGTCGATGTCGGCCAGGGTGAAGTCGACCTCGCCCTCCGCGGCGGCGGCCAGCACGTGCAGCACGGTGTTGGTCGACCCGCCCATGGCGACGTCGAGGGCCATGGCGTTCTCGAAGGCGGCCTTCGTGGCGATCCCGCGGGGCAGCGCGCTCGCGTCGTCCTCGAAGTACCAGCGCTTCGCCAGGTCCATGACGGTGTGCCCGGCCTGCACGAAGAGCTGGCGGCGGGCCTCGTGGGTGGCCAGCGTCGACCCGTTGCCCGGGAGCGAGAGGCCCAGCGCCTCGGTCAGGCAGTTCATCGAGTTCGCGGTGAACATGCCCGAGCACGAGCCGCAGGTCGGGCAGGCCGACCGCTCGACCTCGCTGAGCCCGGCCTCGTCGACCGCCTCGGACGCCGACGCCGAGATCGCGGTGATCAGGTCGGTCGGCGCCTGCGCGACCCCGTTCACCACCACCGCCTTGCCGGCCTCCATCGGCCCGCCGGAGACGAACACGGTCGGGATGTTCAGCCGCATGGCCGCGTTCAGCATGCCCGGGGTGATCTTGTCGCAGTTGGAGATGCAGACCAGGGCGTCGGCGGCGTGCCCGTTGACCATGTACTCGACGGCGTCGGAGATGACCTCGCGGCTGGGCAGCGAGTAGAGCATCCCGCCGTGGCCCATCGCGATGCCGTCGTCCACGGCGATGGTGTGGAACTCCTTGGGCACCCCGCCGGCCGCACGCACCGCGTCGGCCACGATGTCGCCCATGTCCTTGAGGTGCACGTGCCCGGGCACGAACTGGGTGTAGGAGTTCGCGATCGCGACGATCGGCTTGCCGAAGTCGTCCTCGCCGGTGCCGGTCGCCCGCCACAGCGCACGGGCGCCGGCGGCGTTGCGGCCCTGGGTGGTGACGTCGGAACGCAGGTGGGGCATCGCGGTCTCCTAGCGAAGGGAGGCGAGGAAGCGGGCCACGCCGTCCTCGTCGTTGGTGTCGGTGATGTCGGTGGCGGCGGCCAGGACGTCGGGGTGCGCGTTGCCCATGGCGACCGCGCGGCCACCGCCCTCGCGCAGCCAGTGGAAGGCCGCGAGGTCGTTGGGCATGTCGCCGAAGAAGACGACGTCGGCCGCGGTGAGCCCCCGGGCGGCGCACACCTCGGCCAGCCCGGTGGCCTTGCTGATGCCCGGGGCCGAGATCTCGGCCATGGCGTCGGAGGAGGAGTTGGTGACGGTGGCCCGGTCGCCGACCACCTCGGCCACGAGCGCCAGGAACTCCTCGCGCGGCAGCTGCTCGTGCCGGGCCAGGAGCTTGGCCGCGGGCGCGGCGACCATCTCCTCCAGCGTGGCCTGCGCGACGCCGGGGGCGTCGACGTCCCAGCGGGGCTGGTACACCGGCTCGTGCCGGAACTCCAGGCCGTACTCGACCGCGAACCAGGTGTCGGGCTGGGCGGTCCGCAGCCGGCCGGTGACCTCGCGCAGCACCTCGGGGGCGACCGTGTGCTCGGCGAGCACCTCGAACCGCTCGAGGTCCAGCTGCACCGCGCCGTTGCAGCAGATCGCCGTCCCGGTCGTGATCACCTCGCGGATCGCGACCATCCAGCGCGGCGGACGGCCGGTGGCCAGCACGAACGGCACGCCGTCCTCGCCCCACAGCCGCAGCTGGTCCAGCGTGGCCGGGGCGACGGTCTCGTCGCTGCGCAGCAGCGTGCCGTCCATGTCGCTCGCGATGAGCTTCGGTCGCCAGTCGCTCATGGGTGCAGGGCCTCCAGGTAGCGGGCGACGCCGTCGGCGTCGTGGCCGCTGGTGCGTGCGGTGGCCGCCGCCAGGACGGCGGGGTGGGCGTTGGCGACGGCGACCGAGCGGCCGCCGGCCGCGGTCACCGCGGTGATCATGGGCAGGTCGTTGGGCATGTCGCCGAACACCAGGACGTCGGGCAGGGCGACCCCGAACCGCTCGAGCGCCACCGCCAGACCCGAGGCCTTGGTGACGCCGGGGGGCAGCACCTCGATGAAGCCCAGGCCCGCGTGGGTGACCTCGGCGACCGCGGGGTCGGTGACCGAGCGGGCCAGCGACAGCAGCTCGTCCTGCCCGAGCGTCTCCGAGCGCAGGAACACCTTGAGCACGGGGCCGGCGGGCAGCACCTCGTGCCGCGGGAGGAGGTCGGCCGGCTCGGGGTAGGGCCACTCGAAGCCGTGCTGCACCCGCAGCGGGGAGAGCGCCTCGCTCTGGGTGGCCGCGTCCTCGACGGCCAGCACCAGCTCGCCGGTCACCGCCTCGATCGCGTCGATCACCGCCTGCGCCTCGTCCCGGGGCAGCCCGACCGTGCGCAGCACCTCGTCGTCGGCGGGGGTCTGCCCGAACGCGACCACGAAGCCGCCCTGCGCCAGCACGCCGATGCCGCGCCCGCCGAGCGTCGTCCGCACGCTGTCCAGCAGCCGCGGCCCGCGGCCGGTGACGCCGACGACCGGCACCCCGGCCACCCAGCTGGCCTCCATCGCGGCGCGGGTGCGGTCGCTGACCGTGCCGTGCCGGGTGAGCAGCGTGCCGTCGAGGTCGGTGGCCACCAGCCGGGGGCGCCAGGGCCCGAGGTCACCGAGCTCGACGACCTCGTCGCTGCCGGCTCCCCCGCTGTGCTGGGGCAGCGTGTTCGCCGCCCGCGCCGGGATGTGGGACGTCACGGGGTGGGCACGAGGGACATGCCCGGCCGGAGCTCCTCGAGGCCGCCCAGCCAGGGCCGCAGCGCGACCGGCACGTGCACCGAGCCGTCGGCGCGCTGGTGGAACTCCAGCAGGCAGGCGATGGTGCGGGCGATGGCGCAGGCGGTGCCGTTGAGGGTGGCCACGGTCTGCGGCTTGCCGTCGGCGTCGCGCGAGCGGATGCCCAGCCGGCGGGCCTGGAACGTGGTGCAGTCCGAGGTCGAGGTGAGCTCGCGGTAGGTGCCCTGGGTGGGGAACCACGCCTCGAGGTCGTACTTGCGCGAGGCGCTGGTGCCCAGGTCGCCGGCGGCGATGTCGACCACGCGGTAGGGCAGCTCGAGGGCCTGCAGGAACTCCTCCTCGAACTGCAGCAGCCGCAGGTGCTCGGCGGCGGCGTCCTCGGGGGCGCAGAAGCTGAACAGCTCGACCTTGTCGAACCAGTGCACGCGGATGATGCCCTTGGTGTCCTTGCCGTAGGAGCCGGCCTCGCGGCGGAAGCAGGCGCTCCACCCGGCGTAGCGCTTCGGCCCGGCGGAGAGGTCGAGCACCTCGTCGCCGTGCATGGCCGCGATCGGGACCTCGGAGGTGCCCACCAGGTAGAGGTCGTCGCGCTCGACCCGGTAGACCTCCTCGTCGTGCTCGGTGAGGAAGCCGGTGGCGGCCATCGCCTCGGGGCGCACCAGCGCCGGGGCGACCACCGGGGTGAACCCGGCGGCGACGGCCCGGGTGATGGCCAGCTGGGCGAGGGCGAACTCGAGCAGCGCGCCCGGACCGGTGAGGAAGTAGAAGCGCGACCCGGAGACCTTGGCGCCGCGCTCCATGTCGATCGCGCCCAGGGCGGTGCCGATCTCGAGGTGGTCGCGCACCTCGAAGTCGTAGGTGGGCACCTCGCCGACGTGGCGCAGGGTGACCGAGTCGTCCTCGCCGCCGGGGGGCACCTCGGGGGCCACGACGTTGGCGATCGACATGTGCGCCGCGCGCAGGGCCTCGTCGGCGACGCGGGCGGCCTCCTCGGCGGCCTTCACCTCAGCAGCCAGGGCCTTCGCCCGCTCCAGGACGGCGGGCCGCTCCTCGGGGGTGGCCTTCTTCACCGACTGGGAGGCGGCCTTCTGCTCGGCCCGCAGGTCGTCGGCGCGGTGCACGGCGGCGCGGCGCTCGGTGTCGGCGGTCAGCAGCCGGTCCACCGCGGACTCGTCGTCGCCGCGGGCCCGCTGGCTGGCGCGGACGAGGTCGGGGTTCTCACGCAGGAGCCGCAGGTCGATCACGTGTCGATGGTAGGTGGGTGGGCGTTTCCACCTCCGGCGCGTCGGGGCATGCCGCTGGTGGACGTCGACCGGAGGAGGACTGCCGTGGCCGAGCACACGACCGCCTGGCAGCAGCACCACCCACCGGAGGCCCGACCGCTGTGGCACTGGGCGCCCACCGGGCTGGCCGACCTGCCCCGCATCCGCCGGGACCTGCGCGACCGGATCAGCGAGCACCGCACGGACGGCCGTCCCGCCGTGGCCGACCCCGACATGTTCGTGCTGGCCGTCGACGAGCTGATGTCCAACGCGCTGCGGCACGGCCGCACCCCCGTCGAGGTGGACATCGGCCGCACCGACGACGCCTGGCTGCTCACCGTCTGCGACCGGGCGGTCGAGGACCCGCCGCGCCCGGCGCTGGACCGCGACCCGGCCGAGGGCGGGATGGGGCTGGGGCTGGTCGCGCACGCCGCGCTCGGCGAGGGCTGGTACGCCAGCGACGCCGGCAAGCACGTGTGGGTGCTCCTCCCCTGAACGCACGGAACCCCCACCGCCCGGAGGCGGTGGGGGAACGTGCCGTGCTGGAACGGCCCGGCTGCGGGGCCCCGCTACGCGCGGAGCGCGTCGTGGGGGGCAGCCGGGTCCTTCATCAGGCGGTGGGGATCGTCAGGGTGGCGACACCGACCAGGAAGTTGTCCGGGACGGCGCCGGGGGCACCCAGGGTGGTGTTGAGGAACTCGGCGGCGGCCGGGGAGACCTCGACCTTGGTGCCGGTCAGGATCGCGTTGCCCGAGGAGTCCACGGTGACGGGCTCCAGGGTGGTGCCGTTCAGGTTGAACAGCGGGAACGACGGGGCGGCGAGCTCACCGTTCACCGAGACGTCGGCGAAGAGGATCGCCGGCTTGCTCGGGACGACGACGAAGTTCTCGAGCTGGATGACGTTCGCGCCGGCGGTCAGCGAGATACCCGAGCCCTGGTGGAAGATCGCGCCCTGGACGAACGGGCGGTAGCCCGAGTCCTTGTCGTAGACGGTGGCGGTGCCGCCGGTGATCGGGAAGTCGAGGGTGGTGCCCTCGAGGGTGGCCCCGCCGATGACGCCCGGGGTGACGCCCAGGCCGGTGATGGCGTCGAGGAAGCCCTGGTCCAGGGCCACGGCCGTGTCGCCGCCGGAGATCGCCGGGATGGTGGCGATCGGCTCGGGGTTGGTCACGGTCGACTCGGTGGCCGCGGCGGCGGAGGTGCTGGTGCCCGCGCTGGAGCTCGTGCCGGAGTCGGAGCTGCAGGCAGCCAGGCCGAGGGCGGCGCTCATGGCGACGGCGGCGACGGCGGTGCGCTTGGCGGTGGTCTTGTTCAGGTTCACGGTCGAGCTCCTCGTGTGTGTTCGACATCCGGGTCGTCCGGGGGGTCACGAGGAGTTCGGGCTCGGGTCAAGATCTGGATGTCACGGTTCGATAACGGTCAACCCGATCACGGACGACGCAGCAGGTAGGTGTCCATGACCCACCCCTTGCGCTCGCGGGCGGCGGCCCGCACCTCGGCGATCTCGTCGACCACGTCGGCGAGCTTCCCGGACACCAGCAGCTCGTCGGGGGTGCCGAGGAAGGCGCCCCAGTAGATGTCGAGGTCCAGGTCGGCGTAGCGCCGGCAGACCAGCTCGCTGTCGAGCATCACCACGACGTCGTCGGCGTTCGGCGGGAACTCCCGGGCCAGCCGCCGGCCGGTGGTCAGGTGCACCGCGCCGCCCACGCGGTTGAGCAGGATGCGGTGCCGGGCGGTGAGCGCCTGCACGCTGGTGATGCCGGGGACGACGTCCCACTCGATCTCCAGCTCGCCGGCCGCGGCGATCTCCTCGAGCACCCGGATGGTGCCGTCGTAGAGCGAGGGGTCGCCCCACACCAGGAAGCCGCCGGTGCCGCCGTCGGGGACCTCGTCGGCGATGGCCTGCTGCAGCAGCACGGCCCGGTCGGTGCGCCAGTCGTCGACCGCGCGGGTGTACCGGTCGACCTTCGCCACCGAGGCGGGGTCGCGGTCGCGCTCGGGGTCGGACAGCTCGACGAACCGGTACTCGCCCTCGACGAACCGCTCGCACACGTCGCGGCGGGCCGCGGTGAGGTCGGCGGTGGCCGGCCCCTTGTCCAGCACGAGGAACACGTCGACCTCGTTGAGCGCGCGCACGGCGCCGACGGTGACGAAGTCGGGGTCGCCCGCCCCGATGCCGATGACCAGCAGACGTCGCATGCTCATGAGCCAACCAGACCCGGGATGCGGGACCATGGGGTCATGCGGTTCCTGAACGAGCAGCGCCCGACGACCGACCTGACGTACTCCGACGTCTTCATGGTCCCCAACGACTCGACCATCGGGTCGCGGCTGGAGGTCGACCTCACGACCCCCGACCGGGTGGGGACGACGATCCCGCTCGTCGTGGCCAACATGACCGCCATCTCGGGCCGGCGCATGGCCGAGACCATCGCCCGCCGCGGTGGGCTGGCCGTCATCCCGCAGGACATCCCGGTCGACGTCGTCGGCGAGGTGCTGGGTTGGCTGAAGACCCGGCACACGGTCTACGACACCGCCATCAGCCTGCCCCCGACCGCCACCGTCGCCGAGGCGCTGCAGCTGCTCACCAAGCGCGCGCACGGGGTGCTGGTCGTGGTCGACGGCGGCCGCCCGGTCGGGGTGGTGACCGACGGCGCCTGCCAGGGGGTCGACCGGTTCACCCAGCTCTCGGAGGTCATGGCCCCCGACCCGCTGACGATCCCCGCCGGCACCGACCTGCCCAAGGTCTTCGACGTGCTCACCGACGCCCGCATCAACGCCGCCCCCGTGGTCGACGGCGACCAGCTGGTCGGCGTCATCACCCGCAAGGGCGCGCTGCGCTCGGCGCTGTACACCCCGGCGGTCAACGCGTCCGGGCAGCTGCTCACCTCCGCCGCGGTCGGCATCAACGGCGACGTGGCCGGCAAGACCGAGGCGCTGCTGGCGCACGGCGTCGACGTGCTGGTGGTCGACACTGCGCACGGGCACCAGGCCAAGGCGGTCGAGGCGGTGCGCGCGGCCCGCTCGGTGGCCGGCGACGTCCCGATCGTGGCCGGCAACGTGGTCACCGCGGCCGGCACCCGCGACCTGCTCGAGGCCGGCGCCGACGTCGCCAAGGTCGGCGTGGGCCCGGGCGCCATGTGCACCACCCGCATGATGACCGGCGTCGGCCGGCCGCAGTTCTCCGCCGTCGAGGAGTGCGCGGCCGCCGCGCGCGAGGGCGGCAAGCACGTCTGGGCCGACGGCGGCGTGCGGCACCCCCGCGACATCGCCCTCGCGCTGGCCGCGGGCGCGGCCAACGTGATGGTGGGCTCGTGGTTCGCCGGCACCTACGAGAGCGCCGGCGACGTGCACGAGGACGGCTCGGGCCGGCTGTACAAGGAGAGCTTCGGCATGGCCTCGGCCCGCGCGGTCAAGGCCCGGACGGCGTCGCAGAGCGGCTTCGAGCGGGCCCGCGCCGGGCTGTTCGAGGAGGGCATCAGCTCCTCGCGCATGTACCTGGACCCCGCGCGCCCCGGCGTCGAGGACCTCGTCGACCAGATCGTGGCCGGCGTCCGGTCCTCGTGCACCTACGCCGGCGCCCGCACCGTCGACGAGCTGCACGAGCGCGCCGTGGTGGGGGTGCAGTCGGCCGCGGGCTACGAGGAGGGCCGTCCGCTGCCCACCAGCTGGTGAGGCCCCTCCCGCTCGAGGAGTTCGAGGACCTGGTCGCCGACGCGCTCGACCAGGTGCCCGCCGAGCTCATGGCGCTGGCCGACAACGTGGTCGTGCTGGTGGAGGACCGCAACCCCGACGAGCCCTCGCTGCTGGGGCTCTACGAGGGCTACGCGCTCACCGAGCGCTCGTGGGACCTCTCGGGCCAGCTGCCCGACCGGATCATGATCTACCGCGCGGCGATCTGCGACGTCTGCGAGACCGCCGCCGAGGTGGCCCAGGAGGTCACGATCACCGTGGTGCACGAGATCGCGCACCACTTCGGCATCGGCGAGGAACGCCTGCACGAACTGGGTTGGGGATGATCTCGCAATGACGGACGACGTGCGGTTGCCGATCAAGATGCTGCACGACCGGGTGCTCGTGTCGCTCCGGAAGGACGACGGCGACCGGCGCAGCACCGGCGGCATCCTCATCCCCGCCACCGCCCAGATCGCCAAGCGCCTGGTGTGGGGCGAGGCCCGCGGGGTCGGTGCGCACGTGCGGCAGATCAAGGTCGGCGACCAGGTGCTGTTCTCCCCCGACGACCAGCACGAGGTCGAGGTGCACGGCGAGGACCTGCTGATCCTGCGCGAGCGCGACGTCCACGCGGTGGCAGCGCAGCGCATCGAGGAGACCGGCGGCCTCTACCTCTGACCGCTCAGCCGCCCGCGCCGGCCCGCAACCGGTCCACCCACGCCTGGGCCGCACCGAACGCCCCGTCGGCCAGCGGCGCGGGCACCGGCGCGGCCGCCCGACCGTCGGCGCGGGGGTAGGAGCCCAGGAAGCGCACCTCGTCGCACAGCCGGTGCAGCGCCACCAGGGCGTCGCCGACCCGGGCGTCGGCCAGGTGGCCCTCGCAGTCGAAGGTGAACGAGTAGACGCCCAGCCGCTGCCGGGTGGGGCGGGAGTCCAGCCGCGTGAGGTTCAGCCCGCGCGAGGCGAGGACGGTCAGCAGGTCCAGCAGCGCGCCGGTGCGGTCGGGCACCGAGCAGGTCACCGTCGTGCGGTCGGCCCCGGTCGGGGCGGGCAGCCGGCCGGGCCGCTCGACCTGGACGAAGCGGGTGACCGCCCCGGGGGTGTCGGCCAGCCGGCGGGCGGTGACGTGGAGGCCGTAGCGCTCGGCGGCGAGCTCGGGGCACACGGCCGCGTCCGGTGCGCCGGGGGCCGCCTCGGCGACCAGCCGGGCGGCGTCCGCGGTCGACGCCGCGGCCACGACCTCGGCGCCCGGGAGGTGCTCGGCCACCCACCCGCGGGTCTGGGCCAGCGCGTGCGGGTGGCTGGCCACCCGGGTGACCTCCCCCGGGGCGAGCCCGGGGCGCACGCCGAGCACGAAGTCGACCTCGAGGAAGACCTCGCGGGTGATCAGCAGCGGCTCGCCGGCGGCCAGGCCGTCGACGGTCGGGGAGACCGAACCCTCGACCGAGTTCTCCAGCGGCACGACGGCGGCGTCGACCTCGCCGGCCCGCACGAGGGCCAGCGCGGCGGGCACGCTGGGGGCCGGCACCGAGCCCCCCTCGGAGGGGGTGCCGAGACTGTGGAGGGCCGCTTCGGTGAAGGTACCCTCGGGCCCCAGAAAGGCGAACCTCGTCGGGGTCGGCCGCACAGGTTGATCGTGCATCCGGCGAGGGTAGTGCGGCCGGGTCGGGCGTGGTGTCCGCCCCGGGGGGAGCTGCCTCGCCACCCGTTCGACGACGGCGCCGCGTGCCCGTCGTCCACCAGGTGAGGAGGACCGCGTGACCACCGGCAGCCCGGCTCTCCTCGACGAGGCTGCCCTCTCCCGTGCGCGCTGGGCCCTGCTCGACGCCAGCGACCGCGAGGACCCCCGCGCGTTCACCGACCGGCTCACCGCGGTCGAGGACGCCCTGGCGGCCGGCGAGGCACCGCGGTGGCTGGCCTGGTCGCACGCGTTCACCGCCCGCCGCCAGCTCATCGAGCACGACAGCACCGGCGCCGGCCACCACGTCACCGCCGCCCGGGCCGCCCTCGAGGACGCCCCGGCCGACGCCGAGCGCGCCCTGCTGCTGGCCTACCTGGCCCACCTCGAGGCCACCGGCGACCGCTTCGAGGCCGCGCTGCACCTGGCCGTCGACGCCAGCCTGCTCACCGACCAGGTGCCGGCCGACGCCCCCAGCCGCGAGCTGCACCAGGCCCACCACTGGCTGTCCCTGGCCCTCACCCACCTCGACCTCGAGGAGCTGGCGGTCGCCCAGGCGCTGCGCGGGCACCGGGTCGCCGCCGAGCTCGACGACGACGCGGCCCGCTGGCAGCTGCTGCGGCTGTGCGCCCAGCAGCACGCCGAGCTGGCGCAGACCGTGCACCGGCGGGGCGACGACGTCCGCGCCGCCCGGCTGGCCGCGGTGGCGCTGCGGTGCTCGTTCACCGCGACCGACGCCGCCGCCGGCTGCGACTACGAGCCCCCCGACGACGAGGCCGACCTGCTCGCGGTGGTGCACGGCTGGGCGCTGACCCTGACCGGCGACGTCGAGGACACGCTGCCGGCCCTGCGGCGGGTGCGCGACCGCATCGCCGCCGAGGGCAGCCCGTGGCTGCGCGGCTACGCCGACCTGGCGCTCTCGCGCCTGCTCTCGCGCATCGCCGGCCCGCCCGACGCGCTGGGCGCCGAGGCCGACGAGGCCGCCGACCTGCTCTACGCCGCCGCGAACGCGTTCGCCGGCGCCGGTGACCGGCGCCGCTACCGCCAGTGCCTGCTCGAGCTGGGCCAGACCACGGCGGCCCTGGGCCGGGCGACGGAGGCGCTGCGGTGGCTCGAGGCCTACCGCACCGAGACCGCGCGCGCCCACCACGGCAGCCGCGAGCTGTGGGCCGAGATGTTCGTGCGGCGCAGCCGGCTGCGCGAGGCCGAGCGGCAGAACGCGCTCATGCGCCGGCACGCCCTCGAGGACCCGCTCACCGGTCTGGGCAACCGCCGCAGCGCCGAGCGCCGGCTCGCCGAGCTCGACCCGGCGTCGAGCCCCGTGGCGTTGGCCGTCGTGGACATCGACCGGTTCAAGACCGTGAACGACGCCCACTCCCACCTGCACGGCGACGCGGTGCTGCGCCAGCTGGCCGACCTGCTGCGGCAGCACTGCCGCACCGGCGACGAGGTCTACCGCTGGGCCGGCGACGAGTTCGTGGTGGTGCTGCCCGGCGCACAGGAGGCCCAGGCGGTCGTGGCCATGGAGCGGGTGCGGGCCGCGGTCGTGGCCTGCGACTGGCCGGCCCTGGGGCTGCGCGCGGCGGTCACGGTCAGCATCGGCATCGCCGTCTCCTCCCCGGGGGCGCCGCGCACCTGGCGCCAGCTGTTCGACGACGCCGACCTCAACCTCTTCGCCGCCAAGCGGGCCGGCCGCGACACGGTGGCCACCGCGGCCGACGGCGGTCCGGCGGGCTCCCCGGCCGGACCGCACACCTCGGTCGACGACCTGGTCGTCGAACTGCTCGGGGCCCGGTCGGCGCGCACCCCGGGCTGGGCGTTCGAGCCCGAGGACGCCGATCCCGGCGACGAACCCGCGGGCGCCGACTCGTGAGGCCCGCGGGGCCACCGGGGCGCACGGGACCCGTGGGACACCCGTGACCCGGCGCAGCCCCCGCCCCCGGCGTGCCACCGACGGAACACGTGACAGAACGGGTCCACCCGGGCACAGTGCGCTCGTGCCACCGGGAATCCTGCACGAGCAGGTCAGCACCGCGCTGGCCAACTGGCACCTCGACGCCGCCGAGTCGCTGCTCGCCGACGTCGACGCCGACCCCACCCCGGGCGTCGCGCCCGGCGCTCCGCTCACCTCGCTGAGCCGGGCGTGGTCGGACACGCTGCGCGCCGAGCTGCTGGTGCGCCGGCTGCGCCAGGCGGGCCTCACGCTGCTCGGCGACCCGATCGACGAGTCCGGGGCCGCCGCGCAGCTGCAGACCACCGACGACGGCGCCCGCTCGGAGTCCGCCGCCCAGGCCGCCGCCGCGATCGCGCTGGTGCGGTCGGCCCGGGCCGCCTTCGACGCCACCGACGACGAGCTGCAGCGGGCCGCGGGCCTGGCGCGGCACGCCCGCATCGAGCTGCTCTCCCGCCGGGTCGACGCCGCGATGGACGAGGCGGTCGAGGCCGCCAGCCTGCTCGACCCCGCCCTGGCGCCCAGCCCGCTGCTCGTGCACACCCTCGGCGCGCTCTCCGGGGTGCTGGCCGACCTCGAGCTGATGCCGCTGGCCCTGGACTACCAGCGCCGCGCCCACCACACCGCCCTGCGGCTGGCCGAGGACGACCCGGGCCGCGGCTCCCTCGGCCTGGTCGGCGACAGCGCCGCCCGGCTGGCCGCGCTGTGCGCCGAGGTCGGCGAGGGGCTGCTGGACGACGGCAGCAGCTCCGACGCCGACCCGCACTTCGCCGAGGCCCGGGCGCTGGCCGAGGAGACCCTCGCCGGACTGCCCGACGACGACCCGCACCGGCCCACCGCCGAGGTCGTGCTGGGCTCGGCGCAGGTCGGGCTGGGCGAGCACGCCGAGGCCGTCACCACCCTGACCCGGGTCGTCGGCTCGCTGCCGGCCGACCAGGACCGCGCCCTGCTGGCCTCGGCCGAGCTGGCCCTGGGCCGGGCACTGCGCCGGCAGGACCGCGGCACCGACGCCGACGACCACCTCGCCCGCGCCCTCGCACTGGCCACCGAGCACGGGCTCCCCCGCCTGCGCCGGGCGGCGCTGCGCGAGCTGTGCACGCTGCACGCCGACCTCGACGACGCCGTCCGGGCACTGCCCTACCTGCAGGCCTACCTGGCCGACGAGCTCGACCGGGTCGACGAGCGCCGCACCCGCTGGGTCGAGCTGTTCGGCCGGCGCAAGAGCCTGCTGGAGACCGAGCGGGCCGCCGGCCAGCTGCGCCGCCAGGCCTACGAGGACCCGCTGACCCACCTGCCCAACAGGCGCTACGCCGAGGGCCGCCTCGACGGCCTGCTGGCCGCCGGCAGCGCCCCCGCCCTCGCCGTCGTGGACATCGACCACTTCAAGTCGATCAACGACCAGGCCGGCCACCCCGGCGGCGACGCCGTGCTGCGCGCGGTCGCCCAGCTGCTGGTCGACGGCGTGCGCGACACCGACGAGGTCTGCCGCTGGGCCGGCGACGAGTTCGTGATCCTGCTGCCGGACACCACCGCCGAGCAGGGCGAGCGGGCCATGGAGCGCATCCGGGCCTCCATCGCCACCAACGACTGGTCGGCGCTGGGCGTCGACGTCCCCGTCACGATCAGCGTGGGCATCGCCTCCGCCGCCCGCGGCGACGACCGGCGCACCCTGTTCGCCGCGGCCGACGGCGTCCTCTACGACGCCAAGCGCAGCGGCCGCGACCGGGTCGTGCGGCTGTCCGGGGTCACCCAGACCCGGGCCGAGGACGGCGGGGTGGACGACGCCCCCGCGCCCGTCGCCCCGGTGCTGGAGGGCGAGCTGCTCGACCTCGACACGGCCCCCGTCGGTGACACCTCGTCGCCGTCCGGTGCGGATACCGTCACCGACGTGCACCCGCAGCGCTCCGTCGACGACCCCGCCGCCCGCACGGCTCGGCCGACCGACGTCCTGTTCGGCGGCCCGCGCGACGTGCCCGCCCCGCGTGTCGACGACGACCACCGCAGCTCCCGCGAGGGCGAGCGCGACGGGGTCGACGCCCCGGGTGCGGACGCCGCCGGTGGTTTCGGCCGCCTGCTCGTCGAGCCCGTGCCCGCGCCCGGTGGACCCCGTCCGCAGGGCGGCGGGCGGGTCGTCGGCCCGGCCACCCGCGACGACGGGGCCGGCGAGGGTGCTCTCGACGCCGAGGCCCAGCCGCCCGCCACCCGCACGGCCACGACCCCCGGGCCCGACGTCGTCCGGGGCGCCGGGCGCAGCACCGAGCAGGTGCTGGCCCTGGTCCGCGAGGCCCGTCGCGACCACCCGGACCGGCCCGCCGTCGTGGTCGGCGCCAGCGCCGACACCCTGGTGGCCCTGGCCAGCGAGCACGACGCCTACACGACGATGGACCACGCGGCGATGGCCGCGGCGGTCGGCCCGGTGCCCGAGCCGCGCGGGCGGGTCGCGGTGCTGAGCGCCGGCGCCGCCGACGCCGCGGTGGCCGCCGAGGCCGCGTTCGTCGCCCGGGTCGGCGGCGCCGGCACCGTGCGGGTCGACGACGTCTCCGGGTCCCGGCTGCGCGGTCTGCTGGCCGACGGCTCGCTGCTGGCCGACGTCGACTGCGTGGTGGTCGTGGCCGGGCTCGACGCGGCGCTGGCCTCCACCGTCGCCGGGCTCACCGACGCCCCGGTCGTCGCCGTCCCGACCTCGACCGGCCAGGCCGGCGGGTTCGGCGGCATGGGGGCCCTGCTCACGATGCTGAACTCCAGCACGGCCGGGGTCGTGGTCTCCCCCGTCGACGACGGCCACGCCGCCGGGGTGGTGGCGGCGCGCATCGCCCGCCGCTGACCCCACCCTCCGGGGAGTCGGCTATCCTTCCCCGCGGAGAAGGGGAGTAGCCCCCCGTCCGCTGGTCGACATGCTGGTGCCGTGCGCACCCGGTCAGCGGGTCCGGCCCCGGCCGGATGGGCGAGACCTTCGACTGGAGCAGCCCATCCGTGGCGCTGCCGGTCGGAGGCTGCGCACGCCCACCGCCCGGCCGTGCCGAGCACAGAAGAGAGCCCCCGTGGTCCTGTCGGTCATCGCCGCCGCCTTCATCCTGATCCTCCCGGTCGAGCTGCCGGACAAGACGCTGTTCGCGACCCTCATCCTGGCCACCCGGTTCGCGCCGCTGCCGGTGTTCGTCGGCGTGGGCACCGCGTTCGCCGTCCAGTCGGCCATCGCGGTCACCGCCGGCTCGCTGCTGTCGCTGCTGCCCCCGGCGGTGGTCAGCGGCGTCGTCGCGGCGCTGTTCCTGGTCGGCGCCGTGCTGCTGTGGCGCAGCGCCACCGACGGGCCCGAGGACGGCGGCGAGGCGGCCGACGAGCGCGAGCAGGTGCCCTTCCTCAAGGCCGCCGCGATCTCGTTCGGCGTGCTCTTCGCCGCCGAGTGGGGCGACCTGTCGCAGCTGGCCACCGCCGGCCTGGCCGCCCGCTACGACGCCCCGCTCTCGGTGTTCCTCGGGTCGTGGGCCGCGCTGCTGGTCGTCTCGGGCCTGGCCGTCTTCCTGGGCAAGAAGCTCGCCGACCGGCTGCCCATCACCCTGATCCGGCGCGTGGCGGCCGGGTTGTTCCTGGTCTTCGCGGTCATCGCCGTGGTGGAGACGGTGCGGGCGCTCTGACCCCGGGCCACCCGGTGGCTACTGCGGGGCGGTGCGCCGCTCGACGACGGCGGCCAACCGGTTCAGCGCCTCGGTGTTGCGGTGCCGCAGCAGCGCCTCCGACACCGGGTTGTGCACCCACTTCCCGGGCCCGCTGACCGGCGTCTCGCTCATGGTGACCCGGGTGCCGCCGTCCTCGCTGCGCAGGTCGAGCTCGACCCGGGCCGACCCCAGCGGCCGCCCCTTGGCCAGCAGCACCAGCCGGCTGGCCGGCTTCGAGACCTCGACGACGGCTTCGTCGTCGAGGGTGACCGGCCAGGTGCCCTGGCTGTGGTGCAGCTTCGCCCCGGCGGCCGGCCACGCTGCGTCGACGGCGCGGACGGTGGCGGTGCTCACCACCCACTGGCTGTAGGTGAAGCCGTCGGCGAGGACGTCCCAGACGGCGGTGGGTGCGGCATCGACGTGCCGGGAGACGGTGGCCATCCGCCCATCGTGCTCGGGCACCGGGGGGTACCGCATGGGCAGCGGCGCTTACGCGGGTCAGGGGGTCAGGCGTTCGCGCAGCCCCACGGCCAGCCCCTCGACGGTGAGCCGGTCGGCCGCGCCGCCGAGCACCCGGGCGGCCCTGCGGTGCCGCACCCCGGCCAGCCGCAGCCGCAGCCGCACCCGGGTGCCCGCGCCCTGCTCGTGCAGCACGATCGCCCACGTCAGGCGGACGTGACCGCGGGTCGAGCGGTGCACGAGCACGTGCGGCGGGGTCATCGTGTGCGCGGTGAAGGTGGCGTGCCGGCCGCCCCAGTCGGGGATGGTGTCGCCGACCGCCAACCCCAGGAGGGCGGGGTCGAGGTGCCGCAGGCCGCGCCGGGCGCGCGGCACCACGGCCTCGACCCAGCGGGGCAGGTAGTAGCCGCCGCGACGCTTGCCCAGCTGCACGAACCACGGCCACACCTGCGCCGGCGGTGCGGGCAGGTCGAAGGCGGTGTCCATGACGACGTCGGCGTCGGGCACGACGTCGTCCCCGGGCAGGACGGCGGCCCGCTCGGCCGCCGTCGGTCGCGCACTCACCCCGGCACGTTCGCGCGCAGCTCGGCCAGCCAGAGCGCGGCCGAGCCGTCCGACGGCGCCCGCCAGTCGCCGCGCGGGCTCAGCGAGCCGCCGGCGCTGACCTTCGGGCCGTTGGGCATCGCCGAGCGCTTGAACTGGCTGAACCCGAAGAAGCGCTGGCAGAAGACCTCGAGCCAGCGCTTGATCTCGGGCAGGTCGTAGGCGACCTTCTTGGCCTCCGGGTGGGCGTGCGGCCAGTCGCCGGCGGCGGCGTCGTGCCAGGCGTGCCACGCGAGGAAGGCGATCTTGCTCGGCCGGAAGCCGTAGCGCAGCACGTGGAAGAGCGTGAAGTCCTGCAGCGCGTAGGGGCCGACGCTGGCCTCGGTGGACTGCGCGGTCTCCCCCGGCACCAGCTCGGGGCTGATCTCGGTGTCGACGATCGACTGCAGGGTGGCGCCGACCTCGTCGTCGAACTGCTCGGTGGCGATGACCCAGCGGATGAGGTGCTGGATGAACGTCTTCGGGATGCCGCCGTTGACGTTGTAGTGGCTCATCTGGTCGCCCACGCCGTAGGTGGACCACCCCAGCGCGAGCTCGCTGAGGTCGCCGGTGCCCAGCACGATGCCGCCGCGCTGGTTGGCGATCCGGAACAGGTAGTCGGTGCGCAGGCCGGCCTGCACGTTCTCGAAGGTGACGTCGTAGACGGGCTCGCCCGACCCGGCGGGGTGGCCCATGTTCTGCAGCATCAGCGTCGCGGTGGGCTGGATGTCCAGCTCCGCGGCGGTCACGCCGAGGGCGCGCATGAGGTCCCAGGCGTTGCCCTTGGTGTGGTCGCTGGTGGCGAAGCCGGGCATGGTGAAGGCGAGGACGTCGCTGCGCGGCCGCCCCGCCTTGTCCATCACCTGGGCGGCGACGATCAGGGCGTGGGTGGAGTCCAGCCCGCCGCTCACGCCGATGACGATCTTCGGGTCGCCGATGGCCGACAGGCGCTGGGCCAGGCCGGCGACCTGGATGTTGTAGGCCTCGTAGCAGTCCTGCTCGAGACGGGCGTCGTCGCTGGGCACGAACGGGAACCGCTCGAGCTCGCGGCGCAGGCCGAGGTCGGCGTCCGGCGGGTCGAGGGTGAACTCGACGGTGCGCACCTGCGGGTCGTGGTGGCGGCGGTTGTCGTCGAAGGTGCCCATCCGGGCCCGCTCCTGGCGGAGCAGGTCGAGGTCGACGTCGGCCACCGCCCGGCGGTCGCCGTCGGGGAAGCGGTCGGTCTCGGCGAGCAGGACGCCGTTCTCGTAGACCAGCGTCTGGCCGTCCCAGGACAGGTCGGTGGTCGACTCGCCCTCGCCGGCGGCGGCGTAGACGTAGGCGGCCAGGCAGCGGCTGGACGCCGACCGGACGAGCAGGCGACGGTCCTCGGCCCGGCCCACGGTGATCGGCGACCCGGACAGGTTGACCAGCACGGTCGCGCCGGCGAGCGCGGCCTCGGCGGACGGCGGGATCGGCACCCACATGTCCTCGCAGACCTCGGCGTGCAGCACGAGCCCCGGGACGTCGGTGGCGGCGAAGAGCAGGTCGGGGCCGAACGGGACCTTCTGGCCGCCGACGGTGATCTCCCCGCCGGCCTGGTCGTCGCCGGGGGCGAGCTGGCGGCGCTCGTAGAACTCGCGGTAGGTGGGCAGGTAGGACTTGGGCGCGACGCCGAGCACCCGCCCCCGGTGGACCACGACCGCGCAGTTGTAGATGCGGTTGCGGTGCCGGAGGGGGGCGCCGACGACGAGCACCGGGAGCAGGTCCCGCGACCCCTCGACCAGCGTCTGCAGCGCGGTCTCGACGGCGTCCAGCAAGGGGTCCTGGAGCAGCAGGTCGTCGATCGAGTAGCCCGACAGCGTGAGCTCCGGGAACACCGCGACGGCGACGCCCTCGTCGGAGCAGGCCCGGGCCTGGCGCAGCACGGACTCGGCGTTCGCCGCCGGGTCGGCCAGGGCGGTGCGCTGCGTGCACGCGGCCACCCGCGCGAACCCGTGCCGGTAGAGCGAGGTGAACCCCATGGTGATCAGTGTCCCGCGCCCGCCGCCCGCCGTCCTGCCGCCCTCCCCCGGCGGGGTGGCGCAGCGATGATCAGGGGGGGTGCACCATCGTCCGTCCCGGAGGCGACCTGGTGCACGTCGGTTGCGGGGTTCTTGCCCCCTCCCTGGGTCCGCAGGGGACGAGAAGCCCGCAACCGGCATGCATCGACGTGCACTCGCCTGGTGCACGATGCGGGCATGAGCGAGCACGCGGGCGAGCGGCCCATCGAGGCGGGGATCCGGACCGATCTGCGGGACACGATGAGCTACGGGGGCTACCTCGACCTCGACCGGCTGCTCTCGGCACAGCACCCGGTCAGCGTCCCCGAGCACCACGACGAGCTGCTGTTCATCATCCAGCACCAGACCACCGAGCTCTGGTTCAAGCTGGTGCTGCACGAGCTGCGGGCGGTGCGCGCGAACCTCGACGCCGACGACCCCGCACGTGCACGCAAGGGCCTGGCCCGGGTCAAGCACATCTTCCGCACCCTGGCCGAGCAGTGGTCGGTGCTGGCCACCCTCACCCCCAGCGAGTACGCCGAGTTCCGCGGGTCGCTGGGCAGCTCGTCGGGCTTCCAGTCGCACCAGTACCGCGCCGTCGAGTTCATCCTCGGCAACAAGAACGCCGGCATGCTGACGGTCTTCGACGCCGACCCCGCCGCCCGCGCCGTGCTCGCCGAGCTGCTGGACTCCCCCACCGTCTACGACGCGTTCCTGCGCCACCTCGCCCGCCAGGGCCACGCCGTCCCCGACGAGGTGCTGCACCGCGACGTCCGGCAGGCCTGGACGATGCACGAGCACCTGGTCCCTGTGGTCCGCCGCATCTACGACGACACCGAGACGCACTGGGCCGACTACGCCACCTGCGAGGACCTCGTCGACATCGAGGACGCCTTCCAGTTCTGGCGGTTCCGGCACCTGCGCACCGTGCAGCGCACCATCGGCTTCACCACCGGCACCGGGGGCTCGTCCGGCGCGTCCTTCCTCCGCCGCGCCCTGGACCTCACCTTCTTCCCCGAGCTCTACGAGGTCCGCACCGGCATCGGCGCCTCCGCCACCCCTCCTCGCAGGTGATCATGGGGTTGTGCACACCGGACACGCACTGGTCGGCGCGGCGACGGCCACAACCCCATGATCATCGGGGCAGGAGGCGGCGAGGGCCTCAGTCGGTGAGGCGGCGCAGGCTGTCCGGGAGGTCCTCGGTGTGCAGCACGGCCAGGCGCTGGGTCGCACGGGTCAGCGCGACGTAGAGGTCCGAATCGCCACGCACGCCCTCGCTCAGCACCGCGGCCGGCTCCACCAGCACCACCGAGTCGAACTCCAGGCCCTTCGCCTCGGCCGGGCGCAGCAGCACCGGGCCGGCCGAGGAGTCCGCGTCCGCCCCCGCGGTCGCGTCGGGCAGAGCGGCCACCGCGCCGTCGAACAGCGACGGCGGCACGATCACCGCCGTCGTCCCGCCCTTGCCGGCGAGGTCGGCGGTGACCTCGGCGACCCGGTCCAGCAGGTCGGACGCCGCCACCCGCTCCGCACGGGGCTGCTCGCCGCTGCTGCGCACCGACCGCGGCGCCTCCAGCGACGACCCGGACGCCGCCAGCACGTCGGCGGCGACCTCCATGATCTCGGTCGGGGTGCGGTAGTTCACCGTCAGCACCGCCTGCCGCCACTGCGTGCGGGCGTGCGGGGTCAGCACCTCGCTCCAGCTCATGGCCCCGCCGAGGGTCCCGGTCTGCGCCAGGTCGCCCACCACGGTCATCGACAGCGTCGGGCACTTGCGGGCCAGCACCCGCCACGCCATCGCCGACAGCTCCTGCGCCTCGTCGACCACCACGTGCCCGAACGTCCAGGTGCGGTCGGCGGCGGCCCGCTCGGCGGTGGAGCGGTAGTCGGCCTCGTCGGTGCGCGCGGCCAGGCCCTCGGCGTCCAGGAGGTCGCCGGCCATCAGCTCCTCGGACTCCTCGTCGTCGTCCGCGTCGTGCGAGCGCGAGCCGTGCAGCAGGTCCAGCACCCGCTGGGCCTCGTCGACCCCGGCCTGGCGCCGGCGCGCCGCGGCGGCCCGGTCGGCGGAGTCGTCGACGCCGAGCAGCTCGTCGGCCTCCTCCAGCAGCGGGACGTCGGAGACCGTCCACGGCGCATCGGCGTCGCGCAGCAGCAGGGCACGGTCGGCCTCTGAGAGCGCGCGCCCGGCCCGGGCCAGCCGGTCGGGTGAGCTGAACAGGTCGCGCAGCAGCTCCTCGGGGGTGAGCAGCGGCCACAGCTCCTCGACCAGGTCGACCACCGCGGGCTCGCCGGCGATCTCGCGGCGCAGGGCACGCCGGTCCTCGGCGTCGAGCAGGTTCTCCCCGCCGCGGACGTCGGAGCCCAGCCGGTCGGCCAGCCGCTGCGCGATCAGGTCGACCAGGCCGCGGTAGAACGCGGGCCGGGCCAGGTTGTGCAGCCGCGACGCCCGCCGCGCCTGGGTGCGCACCCGGGCGATGTCGCCGGCCCGCAGCCGGATGCGCTCGCGGTCCACCACGATCTCCCGGGTGCCGCGCAGGAAGGCCTGCCGGTCCTTCACGGCGTTCGCGACCACCTCGGCCATGGCCAACCGGCCCTTGACCTCGGCGGTGGCCGGGTCGTCGGTGACCGTCGTCGACAGGCCCGGGCGCAGCTGCCCCAGCCCGGCCATGACCACGCCGGTCTCGCCGAGGGCGGGCAGCACGTCGGCGATGTAGCGCAGGAACGTCGGGGTGGGCCCGACGACGAGCAGGCCGCTGCGGGCCAGCCGGTCGCGGTGCGTGTAGAGCAGGTAGGCCGCGCGGTGCAGCGCGACCGCGGTCTTGCCGGTGCCCGGCCCGCCCTGCACGACGAGGATGCCGCGGGCGTCGGAGCGGATGATCGCGTCCTGCTCGGCCTGGATGGTGCGCACGATGTCGGTCATGCGGCCGGTGCGCTCGGCGGTCAGCGCACGCAGCAGCGCAGCCTCGCCGGTCAGACCGCGGTCGTCGACCTCCTCGCCCTCGGCGAGCACCAGCACCTCGTCGTCGACGCCGGTCACCCGCCGGCCCAGGGTGCGGATGTGCCGGCGCCGGGCGATGCCCTCGGGCCGGAACGGCGTGGCCGTGTAGAACGGCCGGCTGGCCGGTGCCCGCCAGTCCACCAGCGCCGGGTCGCCGCCGGGGTCGTCGGCGGGCAGCCCGGTGCGCCCCACGTACAGCGGCTGCGGGTTCTCCTCCCGGTCGAGGCGGCCCAGCACCAGCCCGGCCTCGGCGGCGTCGAGCTGGACGATGCGGGTGCCGTGGAACCGGACCGCGGCCTCCTTCTCCCCCATCGCCTGCGGGTTGTCCACCAACGGCGCCGAGATGGCCTGCTGGCGGCGGGTCACGGCCAGCTCGCGGGCGGCGTCGAGGCGGGCGTACAGCCCGGTGACGTGCTCCTGCTCCTCGTGGATCGCCTGCTCGGTGGTGCTGCTCGACACGTACGGGGCTCCTCGGGTGGGGCGGGCCCGACAACGGTAGTCGCCGAACCTCCCGATCGGTGATCACCGCGCGCCGAGAGCGCCAGCACCTCGCCGAGGCAGGGGATCCCTTCCACCACGACCAGCGGCCCCCAGTGGTGGAAGGGATCCCTTGCCTCGGGCGTCAGGAGGCGCGCGCCCGGCCGAGGACGGCGTCCAGCGCGCCGGCCAGCCACGCCCGGGCGTCCGGCCCGGGGGCCTCGAGGTGGCGGGCGGCGACGTAGCAGTCGGGGCGGACCAGCAGCACGCCGCCGTCGGCGATCTCGCGCAGGTCGGCCCAGGTGCCGTACGGGTCGTCGACCGGCAGCCCCGGCCCGATGGCGACCGGCGTGATCTCGAGACCCCGCTCGGCGCCCAGCGCGGCGGCGGCCTCCAGCCACGCCTCGCCGCCCACGCCGGTGACGACGGCGAAGCGCCCGTGCCCGACCAGGTCGAGCGTGGACACCTCGCGCCCGCCGTCGCGGGTCACCCAGGCGTGCGGCAGCTTGGCACCGGGCCAGGTGGTGGGCCGGGCGTAGAGCTGGTGGTCGCGCTCGTAGGGCGGCATCGGCGTGCCGTCGGGCACCACGGCGCCCGAGGCGTAGCGCTGGTTGTGCTCGACGCCGTGCGCGTCGAACTCGTAGGCCTTGTAGGCGATGGCCTCCCGGACGGCGGCACGCACCTTGTCGCCCTCGGGCCCCGGGGCACGGCGCAGCGCGAGCTGGCGCTCGAGGGCCTCGGTGTCGGTGGTGTCGGTGAGCTCGAGCGCGGCCATGATCCGGCCGGTGTCCGCGATCGACTGGTTCGCCCGCTCGACCACCTGCCGGGCGATCGGGGCCCGCTCGGCGTCGTAGGACTCCAGCAGCGCCGGGTCCGCCGTCCCGGCGATGACGTGGGCGAGCTTCCAGGCCAGGTTGTAGCTGTCCTGGATGGAGGTGTTGGAGCCCAGGCCGTTGGTCGGCGGGTGCCGGTGCACGGCGTCGCCGGCGCAGAGCACGCGACCCTTCGCGATCGTGGTGGCGAAGTGGTGGTTGACCGTCCACGGCGAGCCCGAGAGGACCTCCATCTCGAAGTCGTCGCTGCCCACCAGCCCGACGGCCAGCTCGCGGACGAACTCGTCGGACAGCTCGGGCGGGCCGTCGGCGACCGCGTAGCCCCACATGATCATCCACTCGGTCCAGGGCTTGATCATGCGGAGCACGCCCAGGCCGACGCCCTCCTTCTCGGCCCCCGGCTGCAGCATCCAGTAGAGGACCGAGGGCCGGTGCGCGACCAGGTGGGTGAGGTCGGCCCTGAACACGATGCCCAGCGCGCCGCCCACCGCGCCGGGGCCCTCGTAGGGCAGCTCGAGGTCAGCGGCGACCTTCGAGCGGGCGCCGTCGGCGCCGACCAGGTAGCGCGAGCGGATCTCGTACTCCAGGCCGCTGAGCCGGTCGCGCACGGTGGTGGTGACGCCCTCGTCGTCCTGCACGTGCCGCAGGTACTCGGTGTCGAACCGCACGGTGGCGCCGCGGTCCTGGGCGGCCTTCACCATGACCGGTTCGGTGATGGTCTGCGGGGCGTCGAGCATCGTGCACGGGCTGGCCAGCTGGTAGTCGGCGTGCCGGGCGGGGTCGGTGCCCCACGACGGGATGCGACCCAGCTCCTCACCGGCCAGCGAGGTGCAGAAGGTCGTCGTCCCCATGAGCTCCCACGGGGTGGCCAGCGCCATGAGGGTGTCCTCGACGCCCATGTCGCGCAGGGTCTCCAGCGCCCGCTGGTTGGTGATGTGCGCCCGCGGGTCCTGGGAGAGCTTCGAGTACTTGGTGACGACGACGACGCGGGTGCCGTAGCTGGCCAGGAACAGGGCGGCGGAGGCGCCGGCGGGGCCGGTCCCCACCACCAGGACGTCGGTCTCCACGGGCACGGGGCACTCCTCGTCGGGGGCTGGTGACCGCGGTCACGGTCTGCAGCCGACACTGGTTGAACGTTCGACCACTGTCAAGGCGGACCTAGGCTGGGCCGGTGACCGTGCTCGACCCCGCCGACGCCGCCGCCCGCGCGGCCGCGCACCGCGACCGGCTGCTGACCTGGGTGGGGCCGCACCTCGAGCGCCGGCAGCGGCACGAGGCGCACCCGGTGCTCGACTTCCTGTTCACCTACTACTCCGAACAGCCGGCCCGCCTGCTGCGGTGGCACGCCGGCGTCGGGCAATCGGTCACCGGCGAGCTCGCGGAGGAGCGGCTGGGCTGGCCGCTGTACGCACGGCTGCCCGACGGCTCGGTCGGGCTCGACGTCGACGCGTTCCGCGCCAAGCGGGGGACGTCGGCCGGCTGGGTCGCCGGGTTGCTGGGCGCCACCGCCGGGCGGGCCGGGCAGTTCGGCTGCTTCGGGCTGCACGAGTGGGCGATGGTGCACCGAGCGGCGCCGCGGCACGACGCCGTCCCGCTGCGGCTGGGTTCGGTGGGTACCGACGCCGTCGTCGAGTCGCACCGGCTGCAGTGCACGCACATCGACGCCTACCGGTTCTTCACCCCCACCGCGGCGCCGCGCAACGCGCTCACCCCCACCCGCGACACCCAGGCCGAGCTCGAGCAGCCGGGCTGCCTGCACGCCGGCATGGACCTCTACAAGTGGGCCTACAAGCTGGCCCCCGCGGTGCCCGGCGAACTGCTGGCCGACTGCTTCGAGCTGGCGGTGGACATCCGGGTGCTCGACATGCGCGCCAGCCCCTACGACCTCGCCGACCACGGCTACGACCCCGTGCCGATCGAGACGGCGGCGGGCAAGGCCGAGTACGCGTCGGCCCAGCGGGCGTTCGCGGCGCGCGGCCAGGCGCTGCGCGCACGCCTGCTCGCCGTCTGCGACGCCGTCCTGGCCCCCGCGGGAGCACCTGCCCCCGGTTGATCATCGGCAGGTGGCTGCCCGCCACGCCGTCGGTGACGACCACCCGCCGATGATCGACCCACGGGGCGGGGCGGGGCACCCGTGGGTCAGGTCAGGCCGCGCAGCCAGCCGGCGATCGCCGTCCCCAGCTCGTCGGGGCTGTCCTCGGGGACGAAGTGGTTGCCCGGCACCTGGACCTCGGTCAGGTTCGGCCAGCGGCGCACCAGGTTGCGCTGGCGGCCGACCAGGATCGAGCCCGGGTCGGCGTCGACGAACAGCTTCGGGACGTCGGAGGACGCCAGCCACTCGCCGTAGGCGTCGACGGCGGTGTGCACGTCCGGCGGCACGTGCTCGATCGGGATGTTGCGCGGCCACTCCAGCGTCGGCCAGCGGCTCTCGGGCGTCGGGTAGGGCGCCCGGTAGCGGTCGTGCGCCTCCGGGGTCAGCCCGCGTAGCGTGGACGCCGGGAGGATCCGCTCGACGAAGGTGTTGCGCTCGAGCACCAGCTCCTCGCCGCGGTCCGAGCGCATGCCCTGGAACACGCCCTTGGCCGCGCGCGGCCAGTCGGCCCACAGCAGCGGCGTCACGATGGTCTCGGTGAACGCGATCGCCCGCACCCGGTCGGGGTTCTTGCGGGCCCAGTCGAAGCCCAGCGCGCCGCCCCAGTCGTGCAGCACCAGGGTCACCCGCTCGGTGGCCTGCACCTCGTCGAGCAGGTCGGCGAGGAACTCGGCGTGGGTGGCGAAGGAGTAGGTGCCGCGCTGCGGGTCGGGCAGCTTGTCGGACTCGCCCATGCCGATGAGGTCCGGCGCGATGCACCGGCCCAGGCCGGCCAGGTGCGGGATGACGTTGCGCCACAGGTAGGACGACGTCGGGTTGCCGTGCAGGAACACGACCGGATCGCCCTCGCCGGTGTCGACGTAGGCCATCTCGTGCCCGCGGATGCGCACCCGCGAGCGGGGGTACCGGTCCTCCGGCGACACCGTCATCACCCGATCCTGCTCCGCACCGGCCCCGGTCCGCGACTCGGCTGTGCCAGGGTGCTGCTCGTGACCGAGCAGACCCGCGGGACCGCCGCCCGCCGCACCCCGCGTCGCCGCGTCCTCGTGCTGGCCGGGGTGGTCGTCGTCGCGCTCGCCCTGGGCGGGTGGGTCCTGGGCCAGCGGGCTGACCCCCGGGACCTCGTCGTCGACTACCTCGACGCGATCGCCGCCGGCGACGTCGAGGCGGCGAACGCGCTGGCCACCGACGGCGTCTTCACCGGCACCGGCCTGCCCGAGCCCGGTACGACCGACGACGCGGACCTGATCAGCGGTGTCCGGGTCGGGGACGACGGCCGCGACACCCACGTCTCCCCCTACTCGGGCCCGGACTACGACGCGCTGGGCTACGAGGTCACCTACGAGCTCGCCGGGGAACGGGTGTCGGACACCGTCTACGTCGAACGGACCGGCGGCTCGTGGCTGCGGCCGGAGTGGCGGATCCGGGGGTCGCTCGCCCAACCGGCCCGCCTGTCGGTGCTCCAGCCCCTGCAGGAGGTCGACGTGGTGGTGGGGTCGACCGCCATCACCACGAGCGCCGGCACCACCGTGACCGAGGTGCCCCTGTACCCCGGCACCTACCGGGTGGTGCCCGACCCCGAGGCGCCCGTCGTCCTGGACACCCAGGAGGTGACCGTCGACGAGGACGGGCCGTTCCTGCTCCTGGAGGCCTCGCCCGAGCAGCTCCGCGCCGGGGCGGAGGCGGACCTGCTCGCGGCCGCCGCCGAGGACCTCGACCTGTGCACCGTCCTGGCCGACGACGACCTCGTCTGCGACGACGGCGCGTTCGCCTCCCCCGACGGCACCGCGGGCCGGGTCACCTGGCGGGTCGAGGGCGACGTCGTGCTGGACCAGGAGCCGCGCTCCGGCCAGACCTGGCGCACCACCGCGACAGTCGTCGCGAGCTGGACCGATCCCGACGGCAGCGCCCGCGAGCAGCGGTTCGACCTCGAGGGCCAGGCCTCCGTCCGCGCGGTCACCCCCGACGGCGTCCAGGTCGTCGCGGGCTGGACCGACTCCACCGACACCTGATCGGGGAAAGCCCTTGACCCTGACGCGACGTCAGGCACTTCCATCGGTCTCGTCGAGGAGGCAGAAGGCATGAGCCACACGGTGGGGGAACTGGCCGCGCTGGCCGGGGTGACGGTGCGCACGCTGCACCACTACGACCGGATCGGGTTGCTGACCCCGTCCGGCCGCACCTCGGCCGGCTACCGCGTCTACGAGCTGTCCGACGTGGACCGGCTGCAGCAGGTGCTGGTCTACCGCGGGCTCGGCTTCGGCCTCGAGGAGATCGGATCGCTGCTGGACGACCCGGACGTCGACGCGGGTGAGCACCTGCGCCGGCAGCACCAGCTGCTCCTGGAGCAGCGGGACCGGACCGACCGCATGGTGGCGGCCGTCGAGAAGGAGATGGAGGCACTGGACATGGGCACACCCATGACCCCGCAGGAGAAGCTCGAGGTGTTCGGCGACTGGCTGCCCGAGGAGTACGCCGACGAGGCGGAGCAGCGCTGGGGCGACACCACCGAGTGGTCGCAGTCCCAGGCCCGCACCGCGGCCTACTCCAAGCAGGACTGGCTGGACATCAAGGCCGAGACCGACGACCTCGAGCGGCGGCTGGCGGCCGCGCTGGCCGAGGGGGCGCCGGCCGACGGCGAGCGCGCGATGGACCTGGCCGAGGAGCACCGGCAGCACATCAGCCGCCGGTTCTACGACTGCAGCCACGAGCTGCACGCCTGCCTGGGCCGGATGTACACCGACGACGAGCGGTTCACCGCGTACTACGAGGGCATCGCGCCCGGTCTCGCGGCGTACCTGTCGACGGCCTGCCAGGCCAACGCCGCCCGCCACGCCGCCTAGCGACGCCCGGTCGTCCTCCCCCGTGCGGGGTGGAACGGCACGGTACCGGTCAGGTCGGGCCGGCGGGCCGCCGAGAACGGTCGGACGAGCGGCACCCCCGCCGCTCGTCCGACCGCTGACAGGTGACGATGAGCCGGCTCCCCCGTCACGACCCGGTGCTGGCCGCCCTGGGCGCGGCCGCGGGGGTGCTCGCCGCGTGGTTCGTGCTCGCCGTCGGCACCACGGGCGCCGGCACCTGGCGCGTCGTGGTCGACGTCCTGGTGCTGGCCGTCGTGCACGGGGTCGCCGTCGTGGTGACCCTGACCCGGCGGCGCCCCGACCTCCCGGGCGGGCGCACCCGGGTGGTGCTGGCCGGTGGGCTGGTCGCCCTGGGCGTCGCCGCGGTCGGCGCGCGGCTGCTGCCGGTCGGCGGGCCCAGCACCCTCGGCTGGCTGCTCCCGGCCGGCCACCTGCTGGGCCAGCTCTGCCTCGCCGCCGTCCTGGTCTGGCTGGTGCGGCGCGTGCACGGCCGGCTGCTGGGGTCGGCGCTGGCCCTCGACGCGGCGAGCGCCGCCCTGGCCATCGCCGCCGTCGCCGGCACCGTGGTGTGGATCGGGCTCGACGAGCGGCAGCCCGTGGCCACCGTCGTCGCCGTCCTGCTGCTCACGGCGTGCGACGTCGCGCTCGTGGCCGGCTCCGCGGCCCTGTTCTCCGCGCTGCGGCCCGGTCGCACGGGCGGGGTCGCCCTGCTCCTGGTCGGCACCGTGCTGGTGCTGGCGGCCGACCTGGTCAACGGCTACACCCTGCACCGCGACGGCAGGATCGCCACCCCGCCCGCCGCCGCGCTGAGCGCGGCGGCCTGCCTGGCGCTGGCCTGGGCCACCGACCGGTCGGTGCGCACCCGCGACCGGCTGCTGACCACCGCCGACCGGCTCGACGCCCGGTCGCACCTCATCCCGTTCTCCAGCGGTGGCGCCATCCTGCTCGCCGTGTACGTCGCCGACACCCGGCTCGACGTGCAGCAGTGGCTCGTCCCCGCCCTGCTCGGGGGCTGCGGCAGCCTCGCCCTCGTGGGCATCCGGTTCCACCTCGTCCTCCAGGTGGCCCGCGACGCGCTCGCCCAGCTCGCCGACGCCCGCACCGATCCGCTCACCGGGCTGCTGAACCGGCGCGGGCTCGGTGCGGCGCTGGACCGCTGGTCGGCCGCGGGTGACCCGGTGACCTTGCTGGCGCTGGACCTCGACGGGTTCCGCCGGGTCAACGAGGAGGCCGGCCACGAGACCGGCGACGAGGTGCTGCGCCGGGTGGCCACGCGCCTGGCCCGGCTGGCCGGGCCGGGCACCGTGGCCGCCCGCATCGACGGCGACGACTTCGCCCTGGCCTTCCCGGGCACCGACCCCACCCGCGCCGACCTGCTGGCCAGCGAGGCGCGTGCGCAGCTCGGTCGCCCGTTCGACGTCGGCCAGCACCGGTTGCACCTCACGGTCAACGTCGGGACGGCGGTGAGCCACGGGGTGGCCGACGAGCCCGGCATGACCGACGGCCTGCTGCGCTGCGCGGACCAGGCGCTGGCCCAGGCGCAGGCCAGCACGAGCGGCCGCGCCGTGCACGACCCCGCCCGCTGCGGCCGCACCCAGGACGCCGGCCTGCTCACCGGGGTCGCCGACCTGCACGCCGCCCTGGCAGCCGAGGACCAGCTGCTGCTGCACTTCCAGCCCCAGCACCGCATCGTCGGGCACGGCACCGGCTCGACCGCGACCGTGGTGGGCTGCGAGGCCCTGCTGCGGTGGGCCCACCCCACCCGCGGCCTGCTCGGCCCGGCCGAGGTGCTGCGGGCCGCCGAGCACGGGCACCTCAGCGCTGCCGTCGCCGAGCGGGTGCTCGACCTCGCCCTCGGTGCCGTGGCGAGCTGGTGGGACTCCCGCGAGGTCCCCGTCGCGGTCAACCTCAGCCCGGTCGACCTGGACGACGAACTGCTGCCGCACCGCATCACCGGTGCCCTGGACCGGCACGGGCTGCCGGCCCGGGCGCTCACCGTGGAGGTCGTCGAGGACACCCTCATGCTCGACCCCGACCGGGCGCTGCAGACGCTCACCGCGCTGCGGTCGATCGGCGTGCGCATCGCGGTCGACGACTACGGCACCGGCTACAGCTCGCTCGCCTACCTGCACCGGCTGCCCATCGACGAGGTCAAGTTCGACCGCTCGCTCACCGCGGGGATCTCGAAGGACGCCGCGGCCGCCGTGATCGTGGGGCACAGCATCCGGCTGGCGCACGACCTGGGGCTCTCGGCGCTGGCCGAGGGCATCGAGGAACCGGCCGACCTCGAGCTGCTGGCCCGGCTGGGCTGCGACGCCGTGCAGGGCTGGTTGACCGGCTACCCGCTGCCCGTGCAGGGCTGGGTCACCACGCTCGACCTCGGCGCAGCCACCCGCTGACCTCATCGGGGCGCGGTCACCCGACCCGGCCGTGTCGTCAGGTCGACATCCCGGCCGTGGCCCCACCGGTCGGAGGGAGCTGACCACAGCCGGCACCCGACGGCATACGGCCAGCTCAGCAGTTCACACATCGGGAACACGTCCGTCACGCGCCCACCATCGGCGTTCCGATCCCGGACGGCTCGGATCCGGCACCGGAGGGAGACGCAACGCTTTCTCGGCGCTGAGCTACAGGTTGTGGCGCAGTCGGCCGTTGTGGGCGGCAACGAGCGCTCCGGCTCAGAACGACGACGATTGGTCATCCCTGTGCGCAACCCCGTGAACACCTGGTCGGTCCCCGTGCGCCTGGGGGTCGGGTTCGGCACCGCCGCCCTCGCCCTCGGCACCATCGGGCTCTCCAGCGCCGTCATGTTCGGCCACGTCGGCACCACGACGGTGCAGAGCAACCACACCCGCGAACTGGCCTCGCTGGCCGCCGAGGCCAAGTACGCCGCCGCCGACTGGAACGGCTGGCAGACCGCCTACGCCCTCGACGCCAACCTCGGCCGCGACCTCGCCTCGTCCGACAGCTCGCACCAGCACTTCGTGGACGCCGCCGACACCCTCGACGGGTTGCTGGGCCGGCTCGCCGCCGCGGACGGGCTGACCGCCGACGAGACGGCCCAGGTCGCCTCCGCACAGGCTGCCTTCGCCGACTTCATGGACACCGACCAGCGGGTCTACGCGGCCTACCAGCTGGGCACCCCCGAGGGCGTCGAGCAGGCGAACGGGCTCGTCCTGGGCGAGGAGATCCAGCACTACTCCGCGGTGGCCGCAGCGACCGCCTCGGTCGCGGGGAGCATCGACGCCCGCAGCGCCTCGACGGTGGCCGCGGCGGCCGACACCGGCCGGGCCGTGGCCATCACCGTCGCACTGGTCGCCTTCGTGGTGCTGGCCGTGGTCGGCGTGGTGGTCACCCGCAGCATCACCCGCCCCCTGACCCGGGTGGTCCAGGCGCTGGAGGCGGTCGCCGGCGGTGACCTCACCACCCGGGTGCCGTACACCTCCGGCGGCGAGCTCGGGCGCCTGGAGTCCTCGCTGAACGAGTCGGCCGCGGCCGTGGGCTCCGTCATCGCGACCGTCGCCACCTCGGCCGACGCGGTGGCGGCCTCCAGCGAGGAGCTGTCGGCCTCGGCGGCGCAGATCTCGGCGTCCTCGGAGGAGACCAGCGTGCAGTCCACGGTCGTCTCCGGCGCCGCGGACGAGGTGTCCCGGTCGGTCGCGACGGTCGCGGCCGGGGCCGAGGAGATGTCGGCGTCGATCCGGGAGATCGCGCAGAACGCCAACGAGGCCGCCCGGGTCGCCGCCGACGCGGTCAGCGAGGCGGAGGCGACGAACCAAACGATCCAGAAGCTGGGGTTGAGCTCGAAGGAGATCGGTGACGTGGTCAAGGTGATCACGAGCATCGCCGAGCAGACCAACCTGCTGGCGCTCAACGCGACCATCGAGGCCGCCCGTGCCGGTGAGGCGGGCAAGGGCTTCGCGGTCGTCGCGAACGAGGTCAAGGAGCTGGCCCAGGAGACCGCCCGGGCCACCGAGGACATCGCCCGCCGCGTCGAGGCCATCCAGGCCGACACCACCGGCGCGGTCGAGGCCATCGGCCGGATCGGCACCGTGATCGGGCAGATCAACGACTACCAGCTCACCATCGCCTCCGCGGTCGAGGAGCAGACGGCCACCACCAACGAGATGTCCCGGTCGGTGGCCGAGGCCGCCGGCGGCACCACCGAGATCGCCGCCAACATCACCGGCGTCTCCGGCGCCGCGGACGCCACCACCCAGGCCCTGTCCCAGACCAGGGTGGCCGTGGACGAGCTGTCCCGGATGGCCACCGACCTGCGCACCACGGTCGGCCGCTTCACCTGCTGAGCAGGATGGGGCCGTGGCCTACGACGAGGACCTGGCCGGGCGGGTGCGGGAGTCGCTGGGCGGCGTGCCGGACGTGACCGAGAAGCGCATGTTCGGTGGGCTGGCGTTCCTCGTCGGCGGGGCGATGGCGGTGGCCGTCAGCGGCAGCGGGGGTCTGATGGTCCGCTGCGCGCCTGCGGTGGCCGACCAGCTCGTCGAGCGCGACGGGGTCGCCCGCATGGTCATGCAGGGCCGCGAGCTGGCCGGCTGGGTGCTGGTCGACCCCGCCGTCCTCCACGACGAGCCCGGCATGGACGAGTACGTCGCCGCCGGCCTCGCCGCCGCCCGGGCCGCCTGACCCGGCCCACCGGGGCACGGACCGGGTCGGGTGCGGCAGCCGGATCAGGTCAGCGCGGGCCGGACGGCGGCCGGCGCCGGGGCGGGCAGGCCCAGCAGGAAGCCCTGGCCCAGCCGGACCCCGCACGACTGCAGGGCAGCGAGCTCGTCCTCGGTCTCCACGCCGCTGGCGACGACCTCGCAGTCCCGGGCGAGCGCGAAGGGCACCAGGGCCGCCAGCAGGGCGCGGCGGGCCGGGTCGGCTGCCAGCCCCACCGTGGTCTCGCGGCCGAGCTCGAGGAACGCGGGTCGCTGCTGCTCGACCCGGCTGCAGCTGTCCTAGCCCACCAGCGGGTCCTCCAGCGCGACCCGGACACCCCGGGGCACGTCGTCCTGGGTGAGGTCGCGGGCGCCGACCAGGCCGCCGGACTCCAGCACGACCGGGACCGCGGCGAACCGCTGGAGGACGCCGACCTGTGGGCCCGCCCGGGCGCGACGCCGATGATCGGCCAGAACGACGTCGACGGCGAGGTCTTCACCGTCGAGGACGCGACTGCCCTGACCGCGTTCGCCCGTGACCGCGGCCTCGGCCGGCTGTCGATGTGGTCGATCAACCGCGACCAGCCCTGCGGCGCCGGCTTCACCGACGTCGCCGTGCACTCCAACACCTGCAGCGGCGTGGCCCAGGAACCCCTCGCGTTCACCACCGCGTTCAGCCGCATCGGCAGCGCGGGTGCCGCGGGCACCGTCACCGAGGTGGTGCGCACCGACTCCCGCCAGCCCGTGCTCGACGACCCGGCCACCAGCCCCTACCCCGTCTGGCGCGCCGATGCCCAGTACCCGGCCGGCTACGAGGTGGTCCGGCACGGTCAGGTCCACGAGGCCCGCTGGACCGTGCAGGCGACCTCGCCGGGCGTGCAGTTCCCCATCGGGCCCGACGAGCCGTGGGCCCCGCTGTTCACCATCCCGGGCGAGCCCGCCGGGAGCTGAGGAGGCACGCTTCCGGCGTGAGGGAGCTCGTCGAGGTGCTGCGTCGGCCGTGGGTGCAGCGGGGGGTCCGGGCCTCGGTGGCCGCCGGCCTGGCCTGGCAGATCGCGGTGCTGCTGCCGCCGACGCTGTCGGACTACGCCTACTACGCCCCGCTGGGCGCGGTCATCGCCGTCCACCCCACGGTGGCCGACTCGGCCGGCGCCGCCTGGCGCACGGTGGCCGCGATGTTCCTGGGCTTCGGGCTGGCCGCCGGGGTCTACGAGCTCACCCGCGAGGTGCCGAACGCGTTCACGATCGCGCTCATCGTGGCGCTGGCGATCGTCGTCGAGCAGTGGCGGCTGCTGCGCGAGCAGGCCAGCTGGGTCAGCTTCGCCGCCGTCCTCATGATCACCGTCGGCACCGACGACCCGGGCGCCTACGTGCTGCGCTACGGCGGGCTCACCCTGCTCGGCGCGGCCGTCGGGGTCGCGGTGACCACCGTGCTGTTCCCGCCGATGATGCTCACCGTCGCGGTCGACCGCATCGCCGTGACGCGCGGGCTCGTCGCCGCCCACCTGGTGGACATGGCCGACGCCGTGCGCGGGGGCACCGTCCCCGACCCGCACGACTGGGCCCGCCGCGGTGCAGCGCTCTCGGTCGCCCTGGACCGCATGCGCACCGCGGAGACCCAGGTCGAGCGGGCCCGGCGGGCCAACCCCCGGGCGGCCCGGTGGCAGGGCGCCGCCGACCGGGTCCGCGAGCAGTCGCGCGCGCTCGACCGGGTCGCCGTCCTCATCGACGACCTCACCGACCTGGTCGCGGAGTTCCAGCCGCACCGGCGCGGCCTGGACCGGGTCGACGACGGCACCGGCTGGGTGCTGGCCGACGCGCTGTCCTCGCTGGCGCTGGTGGTGCGCATCCCGTACCACCACGGCCCCGGCCGGGACGCCCGCGACGACGCCGTCGACGCGGCGGTCGGCTCGCTGGACCGGCTGACCCAGCTGCTGCGCAGCTCGGAGGTGCCCGACGACGAGGGGTTCTTCGCCCTGGGCGCGGTCACCGTCGGCGTCCGCCGCTCCCTGCACGCCCTCGAGGCCCACCCGCGTCACTGAGCCGGCCGGTACCGGGCTCAGTGACGCCGTCGCAGGAGGTGATCGGCGCATCCGACGGTCAGCTTGAGCGAGGGATCCGCACGAGCAGCTCCCCGTGCAGCATGCCCAGCCAGCCGTCGTCCGCCGCGGCCCAGCGCTGCCAGGCCGCGGCCACCTCGGCCAGCTCGTCGGCCGTCGCCAGGCCGTAGGCCACCGCCTGCTCGGCGAACGACGACGCGGTGGCCCGGCCGGCCCACGAGTCACCCCACCAGCGGCGCTCGGCGTCCGAGGCGTAGCAGTAGGTGGAGGCCGACGCGGTCTCCTCGCGCAGCCCGGCCGCGTGCGCCCAGGCCCGCAACCGGCGCCCGGCGTCGGGCTCGGCGTCGTTGCGCCGCGCCACCCGGCGGTAGAGGTCCAGCCAACGGTCCAGGCCGTCGTCGGCGGGGAACCAGGTGGTGGCGGCGTAGTCGACGTCGCGGACGGCGACCAGCCCGCCCGGCCGGCAGACCCGGGCCATCTCGCGCAGCGCGGCCACCGGGTCGGTCAGGTGCTGCAGCACCTGGTGGGCGTGCACGACGTCGAACGAGTCGTCGGGCAGGTCGAGGGCGTAGACGTCGTCGACCGCGAACTCGACCGGGACGCCCTCGCGGTCGGCCAGGTCGCGGGCCTCCCCCAGCGGTGCCGGGGCGGCGTCCAGGCCCAGCACGCGCCCCGGGGCCACCCGGCGGGCCAGGTCGACGGTGATCGTGCCCGGCCCGCACCCCACGTCGAGCACGTCGAGCCCGGCCCGCAGGTGCGGCAGCAGGTACGCCGCGGAGTTCTCCGCGGTGCGCCACCGGTGGGACTGCAGGACGGCGTCGCCGTGCCCGTGCGTGTAGGTGTCCATGCGGGCATCGTGCACCTCACCGTCCCAATCAGTGAACCGCCGTCCCATTCAACGGGACGACAGCAGCGGTCCTGCCGGGCGGCGGTCCGGGCCGGCCGCCGGCCCGGTCACCGGGCCAGGGCCCAGCCGCCGCCGTCCCGCACGACCTCGCCGCGGCGCAGCAGGTCCTCCAGGTAGGCGCGCTGGCCGTCCTCGCCCTTGCCGGCGAAGAACGGCATCAGCGTGGGCAGCAGGTTCGGGACGGCCATCGCCAGCCGCACCAGTCGCGACTCGGCCGGCTTGGGGTAGACCTCCAGACGCGGCCGGTCCAGCAGCGAGAGCACGGCGTCGACGACGTCCTCGGCCCGCTGCGGCGGGCCGCTCTGGAACTGCAGCGCGTTGCCGCCCTCGACCGCCTCGCGGCGCAGCATCGGGGTGTCGGTCGCCGAGGGCAGCACGCTGCCCACCCGGATGCCCTCGGCGTGCAGGTCCAGCGCGATCGACAGCATCGCCCCGCGCAGCCCGAACTTCGACGCGCAGTAGATGGGTGTCTCGGCCTGCGGGAAGATCCCGGCCAGCGAGACGGTGGTGACCACCCGCGGGTCGCTCGAGCGGCGCAGCAGCGGCAACGCCAGCCGAGTCACGTGCAGCGGCGAGAGCGTGTTGACGGCGATCTCGCGGTCGATCGAGGCCAGCGACCGCTCGCCGAAGCGCTCGGCGCTGGTCATGCCGGTGTTGTTGACCAGCACGTCGATCCGCCCCGCGCGGCGCTCGACCTCGGCCAGGACGGCCTCGATGCGGGCCGGGTCGGTGAGGTCGCCGTCCAGCGCCGCGTGCCGCCCCGGCCCGGGCAGTCCGGCCGCCACGGCCGCCGCCCGCTCGCCGTCCCGGTCGACGACGACGACCGACGCGCCCCGGCCGGCCAGCCGGTGGCACAGCACGCTGCCGATGCCCCCGGCCCCGCCGGTGACCACGACGACCCGGCCGGTGCCCGACCAGGTACGGTGGGTCAGCAACCGGCGCAGCTCGCCGAGCGCCTCGCCGATCACGCCGGCACCGCGGCCGGCGCCGGGGCGGGGGTCCCGTGCTCGGCCCGCCAGGACATGCGTCCCATCACCTCGCGGCGGAACGCGGTCAGCGCGTCGGCGTCGACGTAGCCGGCGTGCCGGGGCGAGTCGTCGAACCGGATGCCCCCGGAGAGGTCGGGGCGCTCGTGCCGCACCATCGAGCGGAACCTCGCGTAGGCCGCCGGGTCGTCGCGGCGGTCGGCCAGGTGCGCGGCGACCAGCTGGGCCAGGCCGTCGAAGTGGCCGTAGGCGCCGGAGTTGGTCTCGGTGAACCCGATGCCGAACAGTCCCTCGTGCTCGCGGGAGAACGCGGTCAGGTAGAGGTCGGGGTGCTCCTCGCCGGTGAACAGACCCTCGGCGTACGGGATGGTGTGCCGGTAGCCGGTGGCGGCGATGACCAGGTCGACGTCCTCGGTGCTGCCGTCGGTGAAGGTGACCGTCGTGCCGGCCATGTCGGCGATGCCCGGCCGGGGGACGACGTCGCCGTGCTGCAGGGCCAGGAACAGGTTGCTGTTGAGCACCGGGTGGGTCTCGAACACCCGGTGGTCGGGCTTGGGCAGGCCGAGGCGCTCGGGCCTGCCGTAGAGCTTGTTCAGCACGAACCCGAACACGGCCTGCTCGATGCGCTTGGGCAGGTGCGGGCCGCGGGCGGCGAAGACGTCGGACGGGACGCCGAACACGTGCTTGGGGATGAACCAGTAGCCCCGCCGCATGCTGATCACGGCGCGCTCGGCGGCCCGGGCGGCGTCCACGGCGATGTCGCAGGCGGAGTTGCCGCCGCCGATGACCAGCACCCGGCGGCCGCGCAGCTGGTCGAGGTCGCGGTACTCCTTGCTGTGCCGCACCTCGCCGGTGAAGGCCGCCGGGACCTCGGGCATGCGCGGGGTCCACTGCGCGCCGCTGCAGCACACCACCGCGGCGTACCGGCGCTGCTCGCCGCCGCCCAGGGTGACCAGGTAGCCGTCGCCGTCGCGCTCGACCGCCGACACCGAGCGGCCGGTCTCCACCTGCTCGGCGAGGCGGTACGCGGCGGCGAAGTCGCGCAGGTAGGCCAGCACCTGCCGGTGGTCGGGGTAGTCGGGGAGGTCCTCGGCCATCGGGAAGCCCGGGAAGCCCGAGAGGGTGCGGCTGGAGATGAAGTGCGCGGCCTCGTACATGGGGCTGCCGGGCGCGTCGATGTCCCAGATGCCGCCGACGCCCTCGTGCCGCTCGACGTGGTCGTAGGGCAGCCCGCGGGCGGCCAGGGCGCGGGCGGTGGCCAGACCGGCGGGCCCGGCGCCGATGACGAGGGTGGCGTCGCCGCGGTCGGTGGGGGTGCTGCTCATCGGGGTCTCCTCCGTGCTCGGGTGCTGGGGAGTGTGCGCTGGGTCGCACGTCCAGGTCAAGTGTCTGGGTCAGATGACCCACACAGCTGTCCCGTGGTGCCGGGGGCCGCTGGCGTGCGACGATCCGGGGCATGCCACCCGCGACCCGACGCAGCCCCGCGCGGCGTGCGCCGGTGGTGCGCAAGGCGCTGGCCGACCGCCGCGAGGACCTCGTCGAGGCTGCCCTGCGGGTGCTCGTGCGCGACGGCGTCGCCGCAGCCACCACACGGGCCGTCGTGGCCGAGGCCGGCGCCAGCCTCAGCGCCTTCCACTACTGCTTCGACTCGCGCGAGGAGCTGCTCGTGCTCGCCGCCGAGCGGATCACCGACCGCACGCTGGACCACGTGCGCGCCGGCTTCTCGGTCGAGGGCGACCTGCGCACCGTCGTCGTCGGGTCGCTCACCGCGCTGTGGGAGCGGCTCGAGGCCGACCCGCACCGCGAGCTCATCGGCTACGAGCTCTCCCAGTACGCCCGCAGCCACCCCGAGCTGCGGCCCGCGGTGGCCCGGTTGTTCCGGCACTACCTCGACGTCCACGAGCAGTTCCTCACCGAGAGCGCCGCCGCGGCCGGCTTCACCTGGGCCACCCCGGTGCCGGTGCTGGCCCGGCTGATCAACTCCACGCTCGACGGCCTGGCGCTCACCTGGCTGGTCGACCACGACGGCGACGCGGCGCGCGAGGTGCTGTCGACCCTGGCCGACGTCCTGCTGGCCGCGGCCCGGCCGTCGTGAGCACCGACCGGCTCGCCGCGCTCCGCTCGGCCACCGCCGGGCTGCAACCGCCCTTCGCCGTCGTCGACCTCGACGCCTTCGACGCCAACGCCGCAGCGCTCACCGCCCGCGCCGCGCCGGGCACCACCATCCGGCTGGCCAGCAAGTCCGTCCGCTGCCGGGTGCTGTCCGACCGTGCGCTGGCCCGGCCCGGGTTCGCCGGCGTCCTCGCGCTGACCCTGCCCGAGGCCCTCTGGCTCGCCGCCGACCACGACGACGTCGTCGTCGGCTACCCCAGCGTCGACACCGACGCGGTCGCCGCGCTGGCCACCGACCCCGCCCTGGCCGCCCGGGTCACGCTCATGGTCGACTCGGTCGAGTCCCTCGACGTGGTCGAGGCCGCCGTGGGCCGCTCCCCCGCCGCCCCGGTCAAGGTCTGCCTCGACCTCGACGCCGCGCTCGAGCTGCTCGGCGGCCGGGTGCACCTGGGCCCGCTGCGCTCGCCGGTGCGCACCCCCGCGCAGGCGGTCGCGCTGGCCCGGGCGGTGCTGGCCCGGCCGTGGCTGCACCTCGACGGACTCATGGCCTACGAGGGCCAGATCGCCGGCACCGCCGACGCCGCCGGGCCCCGCCTGCGCCAGGCCGCCGTCCGGGCGGTGCAGCGGGCATCGGCCCGCGAGCTGGCCGAGCGGCGGGCCGCCGTGGTCGAGGCCGTGTCGGCGCTGGCCCCGCTGCGGTTCGTCAACGGCGGGGGCACCGGCTCGGTCGAGCAGACCTCCGCCGAGCCCGTGGTCACCGAGGTCGCCGCCGGGTCGGGGCTGTACGCGCCGGCGCTGTTCGACTCCTACCGGCGCTTCCGGGCCCGGCCCGCCGCGTTCTTCGTGCAGCCCGTGGTGCGCCGCCCGTCGCCGCGGGTGGCCACCGCGCTCGGCGGTGGCTGGATCGCCTCGGGGCCGCCCGGGCCCGACCGCCAGCCGGTGATCACCTGGCCACGCGGCCTGCGCTACAGCCCGCTCGAGGGCGCCGGCGAGGCCCAGACCCCGCTGCTGGGCCCCCGCGCCGGCGAGCTGCGGCTGGGTGACCGCGTCTGGTTCCGGCACGCCAAGGCCGGTGAGCTGTGCGAGCGGGTGGGCGAGCTGCACCTGGTCTCCGGTCACGAGCTGGTCGGCGCGGTACCCACCTACCGGGGCGAGGGGAAGGCGTTCCTGTGAGGCTGTTCGACGCCCACCTCCACGTGGTCGACCCCGCCTTCCCGCTCGTGCCCAACCAGGGCTTCGTGCCCGAGCCGTTCACCGTGGCCGACTACCGGGCCCGGGTCGCCGGCCTCGACGTGGTCGGCGGCGCGGTCGTCTCCGGGTCGTTCCAGGCCTTCGACCAGACCTACCTGCTGGCCGCGCTGGAGCGCCTGGGACCCGGGTTCGTCGGGGTCACCCAGCTGCCGGCCGACGTCCCCGACGCCGAGGTGCTGCGGCTGGACGCCGCCGGCGTGCGGGCGGTGCGGGTCAACCTGCGCCGCGGCGGGTCGGCCCCGGCCGCCGACCTCGACCGGCTGGCCCGCCGCGTGCACGAGCTGGCCGGCTGGCACACCGAGCTCTACGTCGACGCCCGCGACCTGGCCGAGCTGGCCCCGGTGCTGCACGCGCTGCCGCAGGTGTCGGTGGACCACCTCGGCCTGCACGCCCACGGCCTGCCCGACCTGCTGCGGCTGGTCGAGACCGGCGCGGTCGTCAAGGCGACGGGGTTCGGCCGGGTCGAGCTCGACGTCGCCGACACCGTGCGGCAGGTGCTCGCGGTCGACCCGCGGGCCCTGGTCACCGGCACCGACCTGCCCAGCACGCGGGCCCGCCGCCCCTTCACCGACGCCGACCTCGACCTGCTGGTCGCCGCGGTCCCGGAGGAGCACCGGGACGCGGTCCTCGAGCTGAACGCCCGACGCCTCTACCGCCTCCCCGCCTGACTCCCCCGCTGCTCCACCTCCGCTGCGGTGATCAGCCGGCGACGGCGGGCTCGGCGAGGACGGCCTCGGCCCGGTCCACCGCGGCCAGCCGGTCGGCGGCCACCAGGCCGATCCTCGTGCGGCGGTCCAGCAGGTCGGCCACGCTGCGCGCGCCCTCGACCCGGACGGCGAAGCGCAGCTCACCCACCGTCTCGGGCCGGCCGGCCACCACCGGTTCGGCGCCCAGCCCGTGGACCCGGGCGGCCTCGGTGCCGTAGCGGGCGACCAGGCGCGGCGGGGCGTCGACCCGGTCGAGCACCCGGCGCGGGGCCGCACCGACCAGCGGCAACCGGGCCGTCGGCGAGCGCCGCGCACCCCGGCCGAGCAGCTGCACCGCGGCGTCCACCGTCTCCTCGGCCATCGCCCGGTAGGTGGTCAGCTTCCCGCCGACCACCGTCAGCACCGCTCCCGACCGGTGCAGCAGGTGCTTGCGCGAGAGGTCCGCCGTCGCGTCCCCCGGTCCGGCCCCGGCGGCGGCCGGCAGCACGAGCGGGCGCAGGCCGGCGTAGGCGCCCACCACGTCGGCGCTGGTCAACGGGTCGACCAGCACCCGGTTCACGGTCGCCAAGAGCTGCTCGACCTCGGCGGCCGAGGGCTGCGGGTCGTCGTCGGGGACCGGACCGTCGACCGGCTCGTCGGTGATGCCCAGGAACACCAGCCCGGTGTCCTGCGGCAGCGCGAAGACGTACCGCGACCGCGACCCGGGCAGCGGCACGGTGAGCGCCGCGGTCGGGTGGCCCAGCCGCTCGGACCGGACCACCAGGTGCGAGCCCCGCGAGGGCACGAGCCTGACGGCCTCGTCCAGGGCGGCCGACCAGACCCCGGCGGCGTTGACCACCACCCCGGCCTCCACCTCGACCCGCCGCCCCTCGACCTGCACCGTGGCGGTGCGCCCGTCGACGCCGACCACCGAGGCACCCGTGAGCACCGCGGCCCCGTACCCGGCGGCCGTGCGGGCCAGCGCGACGACCAGCCGGGCGTCGTCGGTGAGCTGGCCGTCCCAGAACGCTGCGCCCCCGCCGCCCGGGCGCACCGCCGGCAGCCAGGCGGCCACCTCCGCGGCCGACACCCGCCGGGCCCGCGGGAGCGAACCCCGGCCGCCGCGCACCGACGTCCGCACCCCGTCGCCGAGCGCGCCGCCGAGGCCGGCGACGGCGGCGACGTCCCACCCGGCCGCACCCGGTACGCAGAACGGCAGCGGGCGCACCAGGTGCGGCGCGGTGGTGCCCATGAGGACGGCGCGCTCACGGGCGGACTCGCGGGCCAGCCCGACCTCCCCGTGCGCCAGGTACCGCAGCCCGCCGTGCACGAGCTTGGAGGACCACCGGCTGGTGCCCGCGGCCAGGTCGGCGCGCTCGCACAGCAGCACCGACAACCCGCGGGCGGCGGCGTCGAGGGCCACACCCGCGCCGGTCACCCCGCCGCCCACCACCAGGACGTCGACCCCCGAGCCCAGCCGGTCGAGGTCGCGTGCCCGTCGGGCGGCGTCCAGCCGCGTCCCGTCCACGCCCCCACCCTGCCCGCCGCCCCGGGGTATCGGAAGCTCCACCCCGCCGGACGGGGTCGATGGACGGGGTAGAGCTTCCGATACCTGGGCGATCGGGGTGCGGGCGAGGTACGGGAGCCCGGCCAGCGGGGTCGGGCGGGCAGACTGGGGCGGTGGCCGAGCAACCGGAACTGACCGTCCAGGGCTGGGGTCCCCCGGGGACCCGCGTCGCGCACGTCGCCGAGGGCGGCTCCCTCGAGCTGACCGCCGACGCCGCGCTCCGGCGGGCGCTGCCCAAGCCCGCCCGCAAGCACCTGGCCCGCGAGCTGGGCTGGACCCCGCGGCACACCCCACCGGTGCCGGTCGAGCAGATCGAGCTGCCGCCCGGCCGCTTGCCGGTGCCCGTGCGCGCCGAGCTGGTGACGCTCCTGGGGGTCGAGAACGTGCACGACGACCGGGAGTCGCGGCTGCGGCGCACCGGCGGGAAGAGCTACCTGGACCTGCTGCGCCGCCGCTCGGGCGACGCCTCCGACGCCCCCGACGCCGTGCTGACCCCGGCCGACACCGAGCAGACCGCCGCGCTGCTGGAGCTGTGCAGCCGGCACGGGGTGGTCGTCGTCCCCTTCGGCGGCGGCACCAGCGTGGTCGGCGGGCTGTCGGGCACCGACGTCGACGACCGCCCGGTCGTGGTGGTCGACCTGTCCCGCATGGCCGGGTTGGTGTCGGTCGACGTGCCGAGCTCGCTGGTCACCGCCGGTCCGGGCATGCGCGGCCCGGCCCTGGAGGACGCCCTCGCCGAGCACGACCTCACCCTCGGCCACCTCCCGCAGAGCTGGGAGTTCGCCACCCTGGGCGGCTACGCGGCCACCCGCAGCGCCGGTCAGGCCTCGACCGGGGTGGGTCGGTTCGACGAGCTGGTCGAGGGGCTGACCCTGGCCACGCCCACCGGTGTGCTCCAGCTCGGGCACGCGCCGGCCTCGGCGGCGGGCCCGGACCTGCTGGGCCTGGCCGTGGGCTCGGAGGGCACCCTCGGGGTGATCACGGAGGTCACGCTGCGGGTGCGGCCCCGACCGCGCACCGAGGGGTACGAAGGCTGGTCGTTCCGCAGCTGGGCGGCGGGTCTGGCGGCGCTGCAGCGGCTGGCCCGGCACGACCTGCTGCCCGACGTCGTGCGGCTCAGCGACCCCGACGAGACCCGGGCCAACCTGCTGCTCTCGGGTGGTGCTGGCGCCCGGGCGCTGCGCGGGGCCCTGCGCAGCCGCGGGCACGGCGCGGGGTGCCTGCTGGTGGTGGGCTGGCAGGGGCTGCCCACGATCGTGCGCGCCCGGCAGCGGGCGGCCACCTCGCTGCTGCGCGAGGACGGCGGCAAGCGCGCCGGCGCCCGGGTGGGCGAGGCCTGGGAGCGGCACCGCTTCGAGGGGCCCTACCTGCGCGACCGGCTGCTCGACCACGGTCTGCTGGTCGAGACGCTGGAGACGGCGGCCACCTGGTCGGCGCTGCCCGCGGTGTACGACGCCGCCCGCCGGGCGCTGCGCGAGTCGCTCAGCGCACCGGGCAAGAAGCCGCTGGTCATGACGCACGTGTCGCACGGCTACGCCACCGGCGCCTCGCTCTACCTCACCGTCCTCGCCGACCGCGACGACGACCTCCCGCTGCAGCAGTGGCTGACCGCCAAGCGGGCGGCCACCGACGCGGTGCTGGCTGCCGGCGGCACGCTGACCCACCACCACGCCGTGGGCGCCGACCACCGCCCGTGGCTGGACCGGGAGATCGGCGCCCGCGGGGTCGACGTGCTGCGCGCGGTCAAGGCCACGCTGGACCCGGAAGGCATCTGCAACCCCGGGGTGCTGCTGCCCTCCTGAACGAGCACGTGTCGGGTTTGCCGATCAGCTCCTGCGGACATGCAGCCCGGCATGACCCAGGACGTTGAGACCGCAGCGCCCGAGCACGGTTCCGTCGAGCTGACCGAGGGGGGCTCCCTCCTCGTCCTCAGCGGCGAGATTGACAAGGAGGTCGTGCGGCACTTCCGCCTGACCGTGCGCCCGGCCGACTGGCCGGCCCGGGTCGACGCGCGCGGGGTGACGTTCATGAGCTCGGCCGGTCTCGAGCTGCTGGTGCACCTGGCCCGCAAGCAGAAGCGGGCCGGCGGTGAGCTCGAGGTGGTCGAGCCGCCGGCGTCGCTGCGCATGCTGCTGACCCAGACCGGGCTCAGCCGGGTGTTCCGGTCGGTGCCGGCGCCCGCCTGATCCCGTCCGCCACCGCCGCCAGCTCCTCGAGCACCACCGCGACCACCCGCCGCTGGGCGACGTCGGGCCGCACGAGCGCGTCCACCTGCCGGCCGGCCCGCACCCCGGTCAGCGGGACGAGCCGCACGCCGGGGTGCCCGCCGGAGCTGTAGCGGGGCAGCAGCGCGACGCCGTGCCCCGCGGCGACCAGGGCCTCCACGACGTGGAAGTCGTTGATCCGCTGCACCACCCGGGGCGTGGCACCCGACCGGGCAGCGACGTCGGCGAGGACCCGTGCGACCGGGAAGCCCTCCTTGACCGCGATCCAGTCGACGCCGGCGAGGTCACCCGGCTCGAGCGCGGCTCGACCGGCGAGGGCGGAGGACACCGGGACGGCGACGTCCAGCGGTTCGCGCAGCAGGGGGACGGCGACGACGCCCTCGCCCCAACCCGGGTCGCCCTCGGCGGGCCGGTGGGCCACCACCACGTCGTGCCGGTCGGTCAGCGCGGCGAAGGCGTCCTGGGCGACGTCCTCGTCGGCGCACTCGACCGCGATGCCGCCGATGGCCGCGACCCGGGTGAGCAGCACGGGCAGCAGCAGGCGGGCCGCGCTCTGGAAGGCCGACACCCGCACCGACCCGGTGGGCGAGCCCGCCCAGGCGGCGCACGCGGCCCGCGCCCGCTCGAGGGCCACCGCGACGTCGACGGCGGCGTCGGCGAGCGCGTCGCCGGCCGCGGTGAGCCGCAGCCCCCGGCCGACGCGCTCGGTGAGCGGCACCCCGGCGTCGCGGGCGAGGGCGGCCAGCTGCTGGGACACCGCCGAGGGCGTGAGGTGCAGGACGGCGGCCGCGGCGGTCACCCCGCCCTGGCTGCGCACGGCCCGGAGCGTCTCCAGCGCACGCACGTCCATGCAGTGACGCTACAACGACGGTCCACCAATCGGAGATGGTGCTGAACGGACGCAGCGCCCAGAGTGGACGGCGTGAGCACCCGTGACCGCCTGCTGGCCTGCCTCGTCGCCGTCTGCTGGGGGCTCAACTTCATCGCGATCCACCTGTCGCTGGAGCAGTTCCCGCCGTTCTTCCTGGTGGCGCTGCGGTTCGCGGTGATCGCCGTCCCCACCGTGCTGCTGGTGCCGCGGCCGGGCGTGCCGTGGCGGTGGGTGCTCGGCTACGGGGTCGGCTTCGGCGTCCTGCAGTTCCTGTTCCTCTACCTGGCCATGGCGGTCGGGATGCCCACCGGCCTCGCCTCGCTGGTGCTGCAGTCCTCGGCGCCGTTCACCGTGCTGCTGGCCGGGGTGCTGCTGCGCGAGCGGATCTCGGCCCGGCAGGGCTTGGGTGTGGCGGTGGCGATCACCGGGCTGGCCGGCATCGCCGTCCACCGGGCCGACGTCGACGGCGGGGCGCTGCTGCTGCCGGTGCTGCTGACCCTCTGCGGCGGCCTGGGCTGGGCGCTGGGCAACCTGGCCACCCGCCAGGCCCGTGCGCCGCACCCGCTGCGGCTCACGCTGTGGATGTCGGTGGTGCCGCCGCTGCCGATGCTGGCGGTCTCGCTGGTGGTGGAGGGCCCCGCCCGCATCGGGGACGGGTTCACCGGCCTGGGGACGACGACCGGCCTGCTGGCCCTCGGCGGCCTGGCCTACACCGTGCTGGTGGGCACCCTGCTCGGCTCGGGGCTGTGGGCGGCGTTGATGAGCCGCAACCCGTCGTCGTCGGTGGCGCCGTTCTCGATGCTGGTGCCGGTCGTGGGCATCGCGGCGGCCTGGGTGCTGCTGGGCGAGCCCACGTCGGGCACCGAGCTGGCCTGGGGCGCGCTGGTGGTGGCCGGGGTGCTGGTCGGGTCAGCGCGGCCCGCGGCCCACCGGCGGCAGCTTCGCGGCGGCGCTGCGGGCCAGGAACCCGCCGATCACCGCGGCCAGCAGGCCGACGACGACGACGATGCCGGCGCCCACCTGCTCGGCGCCCAGCGCGGCTAGCGCGAAGAAGCACAGGGCCGCGACGGCCACCGCGAGGCCGAGACCGAGCACGACCACGAACCAGGCGGGCTGGGCGGGCGCGGGTTGCTGATCATCCTGGTGCACCGGCACAGTCTGCCCATGATCTCCCCCCTGGTCACCAGCGAGGTCGGCCGGCTGCGCACGGTGGTGCTGCACCGCCCGGGCGCCGAGCTGCGCCGGCTGACCCCGCGCAACAACGACGAGCTGCTGTTCGACGGCGTCCCCTGGGTCGCCAAGGCGCAGGAGGAGCACGACGCGTTCGCCGCGGCGCTCACCGACCGGGGTGTCGAGGTGCTGCACGTCGACCGGCTGCTGGCCGAGGTGCTCGAGGTCCCGGCCGCGCGCGAGCAGCTGGTGGCCGCCGCCGTCGACGACCCCCGGATCGGCGAGACCCTGCAGCGCACCTGCGTCGAGCACCTGTCGGGGCTGGCCTCGACCGACCTGGCGGCGGCGCTCATCGGCGGGGTGGCGCACGACGAGCTGCCCGGTGCCCGGGGGTTGGCGTTCGAGCTGATGGGCCCGGGCGACTTCGTGGTGCGGCCGCTGCCCAACCTGCTGTTCACCCGTGACTCCAGCGTGTGGGTCGGCGACCAGGTGGCGGTCACGTCGCTGGCGATGCCGGCCCGGCACCGCGAGTCGACCATCACCGGTGCGATCTACGACCACCACCCGCGGTTCGGCGGACCGCAGCGGCTGTACGACCCGTCGCTGGAGCACCTCGAGGGCGGCGACGTGCTGGCCCTGGCGCCGGGCGTGCTGGCGGTCGGGGTGGGCGAGCGCACCACGGCGGGCGGGGCCGAGCGGCTGGCCCGGCGGGTGTTCGCCCGCGGCCTGGCGCACACGGTGCTGGTGGTGCCGATCGCCCAGGAGCGGGCGACCATGCACCTGGACACCATCGCCACGATGGTCGACGTCGACGCGATGGTCATGTACCCCGCGGTCGCCGACACCCTCGCCGCGTGGACGGTGCGCTCGGGCGAGGACCCCGACACCGGCGACCTGCGGATCACGGGCCCGGAGCCGTTCCTCACCGCCGCCGCGTCGGCCATGGGCATCGACCGGCTGCGGATCGTCGACACCGGCCTCGACCCGGTCACCGCCGAGCGCGAGCAGTGGGACGACGGCAACAACACCCTGTGCATCGGGCCGCGGTTGGCGGTGGCCTACGAGCGCAACACCGTCACGAACAAGGCGCTGGAGGCCGCCGGCATCGAGGTGGTGGCCATCGCCGGTGACCAGCTGGGCAGCGGTCGGGGCGGCCCGCGGTGCATGAGCTGCCCCGTGGTCCGGGATGCCCCCTAGCTGCTCGAGCGCACGCCGAGCGCGACCAGCCGGGGCGAGCTGAACACGCCGGCCGGGTCCAGGGAGTCGAACAGCTCGCGGGCCTGCGCCAGCCGGGGCACGACGGCGGGCAGGTCGTGCACGGTGTGCGCCTTGCCCCAGTGCGGGCGGGCGCCGAAGGGGGCCAGCGCCTCCTGCACCGCCGGGATCGCCACCTCGTGCGTCCCGGCCGCACGACGCCAGGTGAAGTGGACGGCGAGCGAGTCGCGACCGTGGGCCATCGACAGCCAGAGGTCGTCGGCGGCCACCGTGCGCAGCTCCCCCACCACCAGGTGGTCCCGGATGCGGTCACCGACGGCGGCCACCGCCGCGATCGCCGCCGCCGCGTCGGCCCGGTCCACGAAGAACTCCGACTGCACCTCGTCGCCGTTGCTGGGGGTGCTGTCGTGCCGGAAGTGCGGCAGCCGTTCGTGCCACGGCCCCGGCTCCCCGCCCTGCGGGGTCACGTTGCCGACGATCTCGTCGGTGATCCGGTCGCGGCTCTCGGGGTCCCGGGGGGCTCCGGCCACCGCGTCGGGCACCCGGGCCGGCAGCCGGGTCTTCACCCAGAGGTCGGCGACGCCGTCCCAGCGGGTGAAGGCGCTGACGCTGTCGCCGGCCCCGAAGGCGTCGGCCACGTCGGCGGTGGCCAGCCCGCGGTACACGTCCTGGCGCACGTCGTAGGTGGGTTCGGTGGCCAGCACCAGCTCGGTCACGACACCGAGGGCCCCGAGGGACACCGCCTGGGCCGCGACGTCGGCGCCCTGCACGGTGCGCAGCTCGCCGTCCGGGCCCACGACGGTGAACGCGCGCACGGCCGTGGCCAGGGCACCGGCCCGGTCGCCGGAGCCGTGGGTGCCGGTGGCCACCGCACCGCCCACCGAGATGTGCGGCAGCGAGCCCAGGTTGTGCAGCGCCCGGCCCTGCCGGTGCAGCTCGCGGGCCAGTGCGCCGAACGTCGTCCCGGCCGTGACCGCGACCGTGCCGTCGGGGCGGACGTCGACCCGGTCGGGCAGCGCGGTGAGGTCGACCAGCACGCCGGGTGAGTCGGCCAGTCCGTTGAAGGTGTGCCTCGTGCCCAGGGCGCGCACCGCCGTCGCACCGCGCACGACCTCCTGCAGGTGCGCGACGTCCCGCGGGCGCACCACGGGTGCGGTGTAGGTGTACGTGCCTGCCCAGTCCTGCTCCACGCCCCCACGGTAACCGGGAGGCTCTCCGGTACGGACGTACCGGTATTCAGGTACGGTCGTACCGATCCGCATCGAGAGGAGGCCGCCGTGGCCTGGGTCCTGGTGGTCGTCGCCGGCCTGTTCGAGACCGCGTTCGCCGTCTCGCTGAAGAACTCCGAGGGGTTCAGCCGGCACTGGTGGACGGCCTCGTTCATCGTCTGCGCCGCCGTCAGCTTCACTCTGCTCAGCATCGCCCTGCGTGACCTGCCGGTGGGCACCGCCTACGCGGTCTGGACCGGCATCGGTGCCGCGGGCACGGCGATCGTGGGCATGTGGCTGCTCGGCGACCCGGTGGGCACGGCGCGCATCCTGTCCATCCTGCTGATCGTGGCCGGCGTGGTCGGGCTGAACCTGGCGCCGTCCTCGGCGCACTGATGGGCACGCCCAAGGGAGAGGCACGGCGCGAGGTCCTCGTGGCGGCCGCGGCCGGGCTCGTGGTGGAGGCCGGTCCCGCCGCCGTCTCCCACCGGGCCGTCGCCGCAGCGGCCGGCCTGCCGCTGGCAGCCACCACCTACTACTTCCGCGACCTCGCCGAGCTTCGGGTGGCCGCCGTCGCCCGGGTCGGCGAGCAGGACACCGCAGCCGCCCGCGCGGTGGTGGAGGCGCTGCCCGCCGCCCGGCGCAGCTCGCGGGAGACCGCGGCCCGCCTGGCCGACGTGCTGCTGGGCGTCGACCGGCACACCGACGAGCAGGTGCAGGCGTTCTACGAGCGCTGGCTGGCCGGCGGCCGCCACCCCGAGCTGCGCGAGACCCTGCGCGAGACCCGCGCCCGGCTCGACGAGCTGGTCGTCGCGGTGGTCGCACGGGGCGGCCACCGCCCCGTGCCCGCGCACCGCCTGGTCGCCCTCGCCGACGGCAGCGCCCTGGCCGCCCTCGTCGAGGGCGGCGGGCAGGCCCGCGCGGCGATGGAGGCCGCGGTGGCCGACGCGCTCAGCCGGCGCCGCCGGTGGTGATCGCCCCAGCGGCGTAAATCGTGGTTACTCCCCGCGGAGCCGGGTACCTCGGGTGCTGTCGTTCAGCCACGAGCGCCAGGAGGCAGCCATGAGCATCGCACCATCCCCGGCCCGTCGGGCGCAGCCGCGGGTCCACGAGGACGTCGTCTCGACCCCCACCGCCCGCCGCGTCGTGCGCGTGCACCGCGCCGGTGCGTTCACCGTCGCCGCCGTGCTCGCCGTCTTCGGACTGCTGGGCTTCATCGGCGGCCTGGACTACTTCGACACCGGGGGCCAGGTCGTCGGCCTGTCCTCCAACGGTCTGCTGTCCACGATCTCGCTGGCCACGGCAGCCCTGCTGGTGGCGGCCGCGGTGAAGGGCGGGCGCATCTCCGGGTTGGTGATGACCGGGGTCGGCACGGCCTTCCTGCTGTCGGCGTTCTGGCACCTGGTCGTGCTCAACACCGGGCTGAACGTGCTCGGCTTCGGCATGTCCAACGTCGTGTTCTCGATCGTCGTGGGCATCCTGCTGCTCACCCTGGGCCTGTACGGCCGGGTCAGCGGGAACCTGCCCGAGGACAACCCCTACCGGGCCAACCTGGTCACCGGCTCACCGCAGCTCGAGGAGGAGCCGGAGCTGCCGCCCCGCACCGCCGCCGAGCGCCGAGCCGAGGCCGAGATCCGCGCGGCGGAGATCGCCGTCGCCGAGCACCGCGCCACCCCCGAGCAGGCCGCCCGCGTGGAGGCCATGCGCAGCGAGCGCACCAAGGCCGGGCGTCGCCGCGTCTGGATGCAGCACAGCTGAGCCACCGGGGGTGGGCCGGCGCACGGCCCACCCCCGGGAGGTCCCTCAGAGCCCCTGGGCGAGGCGGTGGTAGGCCGCCGACCAGCGCAGCTCCTTGGCCAGGCTGCGCCGGGTGGAGTCGGCGTCGATGACCACGAGCTCGGTGCGGAACACGTCGGCCAGGTCGGTCAGCTCGGCCGTGGTGAGCTGGGTGGTCAGCACCGTGTGGTGCGGGCCGCCGGCGGTGAGCCAGCCCTCGGTCGAGGTCGCGAAGTCCGGCCGGGGCTCCCAGACCGCGCGCGCGACCGGCAGGTTGGGCAGCGGCTCGGACGGCGGGACGACGTCGATCTCGTTGGCCACCCAGCGGAACCGCTCGCCCAGGTCGGCCCAGCCGATCACGACGCCCTCGGCGGGGGCGGCGGAGAAGACCAGGCGGGCCGGGTCCTCCTTGCCGCCGATGCCCAGCGGGTGCACCTCGAGCGAGGGCTGCTCGCCGGCGATGGTGGGGCAGACCTCGAGCATGTGCGCGCCGAGGATCTTCGGCGTCTCGCTGGAGAGGTCGTAGGTGTAGTCCTCCATGAACGAGGTGCCACCCGGCAGCCCGCGACCGGCGGTCTTGAGCACCCGCAGCAGGGCCGAGGTCTTCCAGTCGCCCTCGCCGCCGAAGCCGTAGCCGTCGGCCATGAGCCGCTGCACGGCGAGGCCGGGCAGCTGGCGCAGCGCGCCGAGGTCCTCGAAGTTGGTGGTGAAGGCGCCGAAGCCGCCCTCGGTGAGGAACCGGCGCAGCGCGACCTCGAGGCGGGCCTGGTAGCGCACCGACTCGTGCCGGTCACCACCCGGGCGGAGGTCGTCGGCGATCGAGTACAGGTCGAGGTACTCGCCGATGACCGCGTCGACCTCGGCGTCGGTGACGGTCTCGACCACGGCCGCGAGGTCGTTCACGCCGTAGGTGTTGACCGACACGCCGAAGCGCAGCTGCGCCTCGACCTTGTCGCCCTCGGTCACCGCGACGTTGCGCATGTTGTCGCCGAACCGGGCGAGCTTGAGCGAGCGGGCCTCGGCGGCGGCGACGGCGGCGCGGGCCCAGCCGCCCACCCGGGCCTGCACGGCGGGGTTGCCCGCGTGCCCGGCGACGGTGGTGCGGGGCACCCGCAGGCGGGTCAGCGCGTAGCCGTACTCCCGATCGCCGTGGGCGGCCTGGTTGAGGTTCATGAAGTCCATGTCGATCGTCGCCCACGGCAGGGCGGCGTCGGCCTGGGTGTGCAGGTGCAGCAGCGGCTTGCGCAGCGCGTCGAGGCCGGCGATCCACATCTTGGCCGGGCTGAACGTGTGCATCCAGGTGATGACGCCGACGCAGGCCTCGGTCTCGTTGGCCTCGCCCATCGCCCGGCGGATGGCGCCGGGCTCCTTGAGCACGGGCTTCCAGACGATGCGCACGGGCACCCCGGCCGCCGCGTCCAGGGTCTCGGCGACCCGGCGCGACTGGTCGGCGACCTGCTGCAGGGTCTCCTCGCCGTAGAGCTCCTGGCTGCCGGTGAGGAACCAGACCTCCTGGCCGGGGAACGGGGACTCGCTGGTCATCTCGCTGCTCACTTCTGTCCGTAGACGTTCTGGTAGCGCTCGTACAGCGCGTCGATGTCGGCCTGGGCGATCGGGACCGGCTCGCCCAGCTGCCGGGAGACGTGCACCGTGCGGGCGACGTCCTCGGCCATGACGGCGGCCTTGACGGCGGCCTTGGCGCTCTTCCCGATGGTGAAGACGCCGTGGTTCTGCATGAACACCGCCGGCGAGCGGTGGCCGGTGAGCGTCTCGACGATGCCGCGGCCGATCGAGTCGTCGCCGATGAGGGCGAACGGGCCGATCGGGATGGGCCCGCCGAACTCGTCGGCCATCGCGGTCAGCACGCAGGGCACCGGCTCAGCCCGGGCGGCCCAGGCCGCGGCGTAGGTGCTGTGGGTGTGCACCTGACCGTTGACCTCGGGCATGTTCCGGTAGACGTAGGCGTGCGCGTCGGTGTCGCTCGAGGGGGCCCGGACGCCGTCGACGGCCTTGCCGTCGAGGTCGCAGACGGTGATGCCCTCCCAGGTCATGCCGTCGTACTCGACGCCGCTGCCCTTGATGACGAAGAGGTCCTCGCCGGGCACGCGCTCGCTCACGTTGCCGGCGGTCCAGGTGACCAGGGCGTTGGTCACCAGCAACGCGTGCAGCGCGGCGACGTGCTCGCGCTGCTCGCGGTGGGTGCCGCGCTCCTCGGTGGCGGCCTGCCGCACCGTCAACCGGGTGGGGGTGTCACATCCCGAGCACATCGGACTGCTCCTCGATCGCAGGGGCCTCGACCTCGGGGGCGACCGGGGTCGACGTGGTGGGCGCACCGCCGGCCCGGCGGGCGGCGGCGTCGCGGCGCAGGGCGCGCAGCCGGTGCAGGACGTCGTTGCCGCCCCCCGGCTGCCCTTCGCCCCGCCCGAAGAAGTCGTGCAGACGCTTGTACTCCGCGAACAGCACGTCGTAGCGGTCGGCGCGCTCGTCGTCGGGGGTGTAGACCCCGCGCAGCACCTTGCCCATGGCCCGCGAGGCGGCCGGGACGTCGGCGTGGGCACCCGCGGCGACGGCCGCGTGGATCGCCGAGCCCAGCGCCGGCCCCTGCTCGGAGTCGATCGTCGACAGCGGTCGGCGGCAGATGTCGGAGTACAGCTGCATGAGGAACTGGTTCTTCAGCAGCCCGCCGGCCACCACCAGCTCGGTCACCGGCACGCCCGAGCCCTCGAAGGCCTCGATGATCGTGCGGGTGCCGAAGGCGGTGGCCTCGAGCAGGGCCCGGTAGGTGTCCTCGGGGCGGGTGGCCAGCGTCTGGCCCAGCACGACACCCGAGAGCTCGGCGTCGACCAGCACGGAGCGGTTGCCGTTGTGCCAGTCGAGTGCAACGAGGCCGTGCTCGCCGACCTCATGCTGGGCGGCGAGCTCGGTGAGCAGCTGGTGCACGCTGATGCCGCGCTCGCCGGCGGCCTGCACGTAGGCCGGGGGCACGGAGGTGTCGACGAACCAGCCGAAGATGTCGCCGACGCCGCTCTGCCCGGCCTCGTAGCCGTAGCGCCCGGCGGTGATGCCGCCCTCGACGACGCCGCACATGCCCGGGACCTCGGCGAGGGTCTCGCCGTTCATGACGTGGCAGGTCGAGGTGCCCATGATGGCGACCATCTGGCCCGGCTCGATGGCCTGCGCGGCGGGGGCGGTGACGTGCGCGTCGACGTTGCCGACCGCGACCGCAATGCCCTCGGGCAGCCCGGTCCACTGCGCCGCCTGGGGGGTCAGCCCGCCCGCGCGCTCGCCCAGCTCGCCGATGCGGTGGTCCAGCTTGTCCTCGACGAACCCGGCGAACTCGGGGTTCAGCGCGGCCAGGTAGTCACGGGAGGGGTAGCCGCCGTCCTGCCGGATGCCCTTGTAGCCGGCGGTGCAGGCATTGCGGACGTACTCGCCGCACAGCTGCCAGACGATCCAGTCGGCGGCCTCGACCCAGTGGTCCATCGCGGCGTAGACCTCGGGGTCCTCCTCCAGCAGCTGGAGGCCCTTGGCGAACTCCCACTCGCTGGAGATCAGCCCGCCGTAGCGCGGCAGCCACGCCTCGCCGCGCTGGTGAGCCAGCGCGTTGATGCGGTCGGCGTGCGGCTGGGCGGCGTGGTGCTTCCACAGCTTGACGAAGGCGTGCTTGCGGTCGGCGAACTCGGGGAGCTCGCAGAGCGGGGTGCCGTCGGCCGTGGTCGGCACCATCGTGCAGGCGGTGAAGTCCGTGGCGATGCCGATGACGTCGGCGGGGTCGACACCGGAGTCGCGGACGGCGGCCGGCACTGCGGTGCGCAGCACGTCGACGTAGTCGCTGGGCACCTGCAGCGCCCAGTCCGGGGGCAGGACCTCACCGGTGCCGGGCAGTTCGCGGTCGACCACCGCGTGCGGGTAGGCGTGGGTGGCACTGGCCAGCTCGGCACCGTCGGAGACCCGGACGACCACGGCCCGGCCCGACAGGGTGCCGTAGTCGACGCCGACCACGTACTGCTCGCTCATGCATTCCTCCAAGGCCCGCGCCGCTGCCGTGCGGCCGCCGGGGATCGCCGTATGTTAGCGCTAACAAGAGTGGTTGGGAACACATGCCCCAGCAGGATCACCCCGGCGGTGCGCCGGTCGACCCGCGCACCAGCAGCCGCGGCTCGACCAGGTCGGGGCACGTGTCCGCGCCGGCCAACCGGGCCAGCACGAGCTGGACCCCGCGCCGCCCCAGCTCGTCGAAGTCCTGGCGCACCGTGGTCAGCGGCGGGCTGAAGTAGGGCGCCTCGGGGACGTCGTCGAACCCGACCACGCTCACGTCGCCGGGCACCGCCAGCCCCCGCTCACGCAGGGCCACCATGAGGCCCAGCGCCATCTGGTCGTTGGCCACGAACACCGCCGTCAGCTGCTCGCCCGCGGCCACGCGGTCGGCGAGGACGAGCCCGACCTCGTACCCCGAGGCCGGCCACCAGTCCCCGTGCCACAGCTCCCCGGCCGGGGCACCGGCCTCGGCCAGCGCCTCGCGCCACCCGGCCAGCCGGCGGGCCGACTCGACGGAGTTCTCGGGGCCGGAGAGGTGGTGCACGGTGGGGTGCCCGAGGTCGAGCAGGTGCTGCACGGCCAGCCGGGCGCCGGCCTCCTGTCCGACCGTGACGGTCGGGCCGAGCCCCTCACCGCCCATCTGCACGGCCACCACGGGCACGAGCGGGTCCAGCAGCTCGAGCGCCTCGACGGCGCGGAGGTCGGCGATGTGCATGACCACGGCGTCCACGGACTGCCCGACGAACCGGTCGACGGCGTCCTGGATGGCGGCGGTGTCGGCCCGGTCGAGGATGGTGACCGACAGCGAGTAGCCGGCGCCCCGGGCGGCCTGCTCCAGGCCGATCATCGTCTGCGCCGGGCCGTACTGGTTGACGTCGATCGTGACCAGGCCGATGGTCCGGGAGGACCCGGTCACCAGCGCCCGCGCCGCGGCGTTCGGCCGGTAGCCCAGCTCCTCGATCGCCCGCTGCACGCGGGCCCGGGTCAGCGGCGCCACGTTGGGGTGCCCGTTGACCACCCGGGACACCGTCTGGTGCGACACCCCCGCGCGGGCGGCGACGTCGCTCATGACGAGCGGGCGGGCCGGGGCGGACCCGGTCGTGTCGGTCGACACCGCTGGATCCTCCCCGGCCCCCCGCCTCAGCGGCTGGAGCCGGCCCGGCGCTTGTTGTAGACGTCGAAGGCGACGGCCAGCAGCAGCACCAGGCCCTTGACCATCGACTGGATGGACTGGTCGACGCCCATGAGCTGCATGCCGTTGCTCATGACGCCGACGAGCAGACCACCGACCATGGCGCCGACGACCGTGCCCACACCACCGGTGACCGCTGCACCACCGATGAAGGCCGCAGCGATGGCGTCGAGCTCGAAGCTGTTGCCGGCGCCGGGCTGCGCACCGTTGGACCGGGAGGAGAACACGACCCCGGCCACGGCGGCCAGGAAGCCCATGTTCACGAAGATCCAGAAGTTGACGACCTTGACCTTGACGCCCGAGAGCGTCGCCGCGGCCAGGTTGCCGCCGATGGCGTAGACCTGGCGGCCGAAGACGGTGCGCTTGGTGACGACGCCGTAGACCAGGATCAGCACGGCCAGGATGACGAGCACGTAGGGCAGACCGCGGGCCGTGGCCAGCTGCCAGGCGAAGGCCATGACGACGGCCGCGACGACCACGATCTGGGCCACGAACAGCGGGAACGAGGGAACCTGCTGGTTGTAGCGGACGCGGGCCTGCCGGGTGCGGAACTGGCCGTAGGCGTAGGCCACCACGGCGATGCCGAAGATCAGCAGGGTGAACGCGTCGTAGCCGGCGCCGCCCAGCAGCCCGTTGCTGAAGCCCGAGGCGATCTTGCCGTACTCGGGGGTGAACGGGGACAGCGAGACGTTGTCGAGCACCTGCAGGGTCAGGCCGCGGAACAGCAGCATGCCGGCGAGGGTGACGATGAAGGCGGGGATGCCGACGTAGGCGACCCAGAAACCGTGCCAGGCGCCGATCGCCAGGCCGACGGCGAGCGCGGCGAGCACGCCGACCCACCACGGCTGGTCGTGCCGGATGACCAGCACGGCCGACACCGCACCGGTCACCGCCACCACGGAGCCCACCGACAGGTCGATGTGCCCGGCGATGATCACGATGACCATGCCGATGGCCAGGATCAGGATGTAGGAGTACTGCAGGACGATGTTCGTGATGTTGCCCGGCGACAGCGACGTGCCACCGGTGAGGATCGCGAACAGCGCGACCACCACGACGAACGCGATGTAGATGCCGCTCGTGCGCAGGTTGCGGGTCATCAGCGTGCGGATGTCGCTGGTGCCGACGCCGAGCGCGGCGGCCGGCGCGACGTCCTTGGCCTGGGTGGCGTCCTCCGCCTGGGGCTCCGAGGTGGGGCCGACGCTGCGCGTCATCCGACGAGCTCCTTCTCCTGGGTCATGAGGGTCATGAGGCGTTCCTGGTTCGCGTCCGCGACCGGCAGCTGACCGGTGATCCGGCCCGCCGAGAGGGTGAACACCCGGTCGCAGATGCCGAGCAGCTCGGGCAGCTCGGAGCTGATGACGACGACGGCCTTGCCGGCGGCGACCAGCTTGTTGATGATCGTGTAGATCTCGTACTTGGCGCCGACGTCGATGCCGCGGGTGGGCTCGTCGAGGATCAGCACGTCGGGGTCGGTGAGCAGCCACTTGCTCAGCACGACCTTCTGCTGGTTGCCACCGGACAGCTTGCCCACGATCGACTTCACCGTGGGGGCCTTGATGTTCATCGACCGGCGACCCTCCTCGGCCGCCTTGGTCTCCTCGTTCGCGTCGACGAACCCCCGGGTGGACAGCTTGTCCAGCGCCGCGGCCGAGTTGTTGCGGGCGATGTCGTCGATGAGGTTCAGGCCGTACTTCTTGCGGTCCTCGGTGGCGTAGGCGATGCCGGCGTCGATGGCCTCGGCCACGTTGCGCGCGCGGGTCTCCTTGCCGTGCAGGAACAGCCGGCCCTCGACGTAGGTGCCGTAGGAGCGGCCGAAGATGCTCATGGCCAGCTCGGTGCGCCCGGCACCCATGAGGCCGGCGATGCCCACGACCTCACCGGCCCGCACGTCGAAGCTCGCGTGGTCGACGACGAGGCGGTCCTGGGTGGGGTGCTTGACGGTCCAGCCCTCGACCCGCAGCACCTCCTCGCCCGGGTGCGACTCGCGCTCGGGGTAGTAGGAGTCCAGCGCGCGCCCGACCATGCCGCGGATGATCCGGTCGACGGTCACCTCGGGGTCGGCCATGTCGAGGGTCTCGACGGTCTGGCCGTCGCGGATGATCGTGGTGTGGTCGGCGATCGCGTCGATCTCGTTGAGCTTGTGCGAGATGATGATCGAGGTGATGCCCTGGTCCTTGAGGCCGCGGATCAGCCCGAGCAGGTGCGCCGAGTCGGTGTCGTTGAGCGCCGCGGTGGGCTCGTCGAGGATGAGCAGCTTGACGTCCTTGGAGAGCGCCTTGGCGATCTCGACCAGCTGCTGCTTGCCGACGCCGAGCTGGCCCACCGGCGTGGTGGGGTTCTCGTCCAGACCGACCGAGCGCAGCAGCTTGTCGGCCTCGGCGTTGGCCAGGTTCCAGTCGATGAGGCCCAGGCGGCCGCGCTTCTCGCTGCCCAGGAAGATGTTCTCGGCGATCGAGAGGTAGGGCACCAGGGCGAGCTCCTGGTGGATGATCACGATGCCGGCGTGCTCGGAGTCGCGGATGCCCCCGAAGGACACGACCTGCCCGTCGAAGACGATCTCGCCGTCGTAGTCCCCGGCCGGGTAGACCCCGGACAGGACCTTCATGAGGGTCGACTTGCCGGCGCCGTTCTCCCCGCAGATGGCGTGCACCTCGCCGCGCTCGACGGAGAGCGTCACGTCGGAGAGCGCCTTGACGCCGGGGAAGGTCTTCGTGATGGAGCGCATCTCGAGGATGTGGTCAGCCATGGGACTCCGTCGTCTCGCTCGTGGGGCTGTGCTGCTTCGGGGCTGTGGTGCTGTGGAGCAGGTGGTGCAGGCCGTACAGGTGGAGCCGGCCGGGCCCGACAGCATGCGCTGCCGGACCCGGCCGGGTTCAGGGGTGGGTCAGTCGGCCTGGCCCGACTCGACCTCGGCGGCGGTGTAGTAGCCCGAGTCCACGAGGACCGACTGGATGTCGTCCTTGTAGACCGTCTCCACCGGGAGGAGGTAGGAGGGGACGACCTTGTTGCCGTTGTCGTAGGTCTCGGTGTCGTTCGCCTCGGGCTCGTCACCCTCGAGGAACGCCTTGGCGGCGGTGACGGCCTGCTCGGCCAGGTTGCGGGTGTCCTTGAAGATCGTGGAGCTCTGGACACCCTGGTTGATCAGCGCGACCGAGGCGATCTCGGCGTCCTGACCGGTCACGACCGGCAGCGGCTTGGGGGTCGAGGCCAGGTCGGGGCCGTAGCCGGCGTTCTGCAGGGCGGTGATGATGCCGCGCGAGATGCCGTCGTAGGGCGACAGGACACCGTTGAGCACGGTGCCGTTGTTGTACGACCCGGTCAGCAGGGTCTCCATGCGCGACTGGGCGGTCTCCTGCTGCCAGCGCAGCGTGGCGGCCTGCTCGATGTCGGTCTGGCCCGAGGGGACGACGAGCGTGCCGTCATCGATCAGGGGCTGGAGCACGTCCATCGCGCCGTTGAAGAAGAAGAACGCGTTGTTGTCGTCGAGCGAACCGGCGAACAGCTCGATGTTGAACGGGCCGGTGGCCGTGCCCTCGCCGCCGTCGGCGGTCTTGAGGCCCAGGCCCACGAGCAGGGCGTTGGCCTGCGCCTGGCCGACCGCGAAGTTGTCGAACGTGACGTAGAAGTCGATGTTGTCCGTGTCGCGGATCAGGCGGTCGTAGGAGATGACCGGGATGTTCGAGTCGGCCGCGGCCTGCAGCTGGCTCGAGAGGGCCGTGCCGTCGATCGCGGCGACGATGAGCAGGTCGGCACCCTCGGTGACCATCTGGTCGATCTGCTGCTGCTGGGTGGGGATGTCGTCGTTGGCGTACTGGAGGTCGACCTGGTAGCCGGCGTCCTCGAGCTGCGACTTGACGTTGTTGCCGTCGGCGATCCACCGCTCGGAGGTCTGGGTGGGCATGGCCACGCCGATGGTGAGGTCCGCGGGGTCGGCGTTGGCGGTGTCGTTGCCGCCGCCGCTGCCGGCGCCGCCGCCACCACAGGCGGTCAGACCGATCGCGGCCACCGCACCGATCGCGGCAAACCTGAGCTTCTTGCTCACTGGAACTCCTTCACGAGACGACTGCCCGCCGGACACATCTCGGCGCTCAGGCCCGCAGCTGTGCGAGCGCTCACATTGTGAACGCTAACAACCGGGGTGAGTCAAGCGGTTCCCGGCCCTGGGCGGTCACGTTCTCGTAACGAAGCCGACATCTCCTCATGCGTCTTGATCGACCCGGATCGGCCCGGACGAGCTCTGGTCTGCCGGCTGACCTGCACGCAGCATCCGGGCGCGGTGCAAACGGGCCGAACCGGGCCAACGCCCGACCCGGCCGCACCAGGGACCCCACCCGTCGGGGTCAGGCGGGCCCGCGCCGGGTGTCACCCGCACCGTTCCGTGCCGATGGACGAGGACCGGTCCACGCCGATCCCCGAGCGGTCGACCGAGCACCCAGACGAGGACCCGTGAACCCAGACCGTGCGCTCGACGCCGACCCGCCCGCCGGGCCGGTGCGGCTGCGACGCCGTCAGCGCTGGTTCGGCACCCGGGACCCGCGGTCGGCCGCCCGGCTGGCCGTCGCCGTGATGCTGCCGGCCGCCGGGGTCCAGGCCGCGTTCGCGCTGTTCGCCGACCAGTCGAGGGTCGCCGACGCGGGGTCCTGGCTGGCGGTCGGGCTGCTGCTGTGGGCCAGCGCCGCGCTGTGGCGCACCGATCCGCGCCGTCCGGACGCGCACGGCCTGCTGGCGCTCGTGCCGCTGGGCGGCGCGCTCGTGCTGCTCACGCTGAACTGGGTCACCCGGGACACCTCGGCCGCGGCCCAGGTCTTCGCCGTGCTGCCCACGCTGTGGGCGGCATCGCAGCTGCGCCCCGTGGGCGCCTGGTGCATCGCGGTGGTGACCGGTCTGGCGAACGGCGTCCTCGTGCTGCACCTCGAACCGCTGGAGCGGGCGCTGCCCGACGCCGCGTTCGTGGCCACCACCCTCGTGATGGCCACCGCGCTGCTCACCACCGCCGGCAACCGGCAGGACCGCCTCGTGCAGCGGCTGCACGAGTTGGCCACCGTGGACCCGCTGACCGGCCTGGTCACCCGGCACGTGCTCGACGCCGCGCTGGTCGGCGCGGTCGACGGCGGAACCGGCCGCGGCACCGCTCTCGTCCTGGTCGACGTCGACCTGTTCAAGACCATCAACGACCGGCACGGCCACCCGGTCGGCGACGACGCACTCCGCCACCTCGGCGAGGTGCTGCGCCGCACCGTGCGCGGCAGCGACGCGGTCGTCAGCCGGCTGGGCGGCGACGAGCTGGCCGTGCTGCTCCCCGGGTGCGCGCCCGACGTCGCCGCCCGCCGCGCCCAGGACCTGGTGGACGCCGTCCGCGCCCACCCGCTGGTGCTGCCCGACGGCGGCGCGCTGCCGTTGACGGTCAGCGTCGGCGTGGCCCAGGCGCCCGCGGACGCCGGCGACGTCCGCGGGCTCTACACCGCCGCCGACCGGGCCCTGTACCGCGCCAAGGAAGCCGGCCGCGACCGGGCGGTCGCCGCCGGCGCGGGCTGAGCGCCGCCGCGGCGGGGGCCCGGCCCGGCGGGGATCAGCGCAGCGTGACCTGGCGCGAGAGCAGCCCGGCGCGGGAGCGGCGGGCGGCGGCGTCCAGCGGCCCCGTCTCGGCCAGCGCCGCGGTCAGCCGCTCGTCGAGCTCACGGGCCGGGCCGGTCCAGTCGGCCGCCGGCACGTCGGCCGGGACGTCCCACACCGGGACGACGAGGCCGTGCGCCCGGAACGCCCCGGCGTACTTGGTGCCCTCGCCCAGGGTGAGCTGCTCGGTGCCGCCGAGGCGGGCCAGTGCGTCGAGCAGCTGCTCCTCGGGCTCGGGCCGCACCCAGCGCACGTGCGCGCGGTCGGCGGCCGGCCGGCACCAGTAGGCCGCACCCAATCCCTCGAGCAGGACGGTCGGGATGATCGCCTCGTTGGCCTGCTCCAGGCCGGCCATCGCCGCCGGGCCGGCGCCGGTGCCCTCGAGCCAGAAGCCGAAGTCGTCGTGCACCGTGACCTCGAGCTCGGCGGCGGGGTCCAGGAGGTCCTGCAGCCGCGGGCCGGCCGACCCCTCGGCACCGATCGGGCCCGGGTCGACGGGCGCGCCGGCGGGGGCGTCGAGCGCCGCGGCCAGCGCGGTGCCCAGGTCACGGCTGACGTCGTCGGAGGAGGTCTGCAGCTGCACCCCGACGAGCACCTCGCCCGAGGCCCGGACCAGCGCCGGGGCACCGCCGGGCAGGACGCTGGCCAGGGTCGCCGTCCGGCCGTCCTTCGTGGTCAGCGTCGCGGTCGCGGCGGGCACCAGCTCGCGCAGCGCGACCCAGTGGGTCTCGCCCGGCAGGCCCTCGAAGGGCCGGGTGACCACGGGGGCGTAGCCCGAGCCGTGGCAGTGCTTGTACTTGCGCCCCGAGCCGCAGGCGCACGGCGCCTTGGGGTTCTGCTCCCCCGCCGCGGTGGGGCTGGGGGCGGGACGGCGCTTGGTCTGCGTGCGGGCCATGCGTCCGAGACTATGCGGGCCGGCCGTGCGGGGGTGGGGTGCACAATCTCCCGGTGCTGGACCTGACCGACGCCTCGTTCGTCGAGAACCCCTACCCCGCCTTCGCCGCGGCCCGCGCCCAGGCGCCGGTGCAGTGGGACGAGGGCCTGGGCATGTGGCTGGCCTACGGGCACGCCGAGGCCAACGCGGTGCTGCGCACCCGGGCGCTGGGTCGCATCTGGAGCGACCGCATGCCGACCGAGCGGTTCGGGCAGTTCAACCTGATCCACCGCAACGCCATCCTGGAGATGGAGCCGCCGGACCACACCCGGCTGCGCCGGCTGATCAGCGCCGCCTTCGCCCGCGGCCACGTCGAGCGACTGCGCCCGTGGGTCGAGGAGCTCGCCGCGTCGCTGGTCGACGCGATGGTCGAGCGGTCGACCGCCGGCGAGCCGGTCGACCTGTTCACCGGCATGGCCGAGCAGCTGCCGGTCGAGGTCATCGCCGAGCTGCTGGGCGTGCCGCAGGCCGACCGCCCGCTGCTGCGGCCGTGGTCCAACGCGATCGTGAAGATGTACGAGTACGGCCGGACGACGGAGACCGAGGACGCCGCCGAGGTCGCCGCCGCGGAGTTCGTGGCCTACCTGCGCGACCTGGCCGCGCAGCGCCGCACCGCGCCCGGGGAGGACCTGCTCACCCACCTGGTGACCGCACGCGACGCGGACGGCGACCGGCTCACCGAGGACGAGCTGGTCACCACCTGCGTCCTGCTGCTCAACGCCGGCCACGAGGCCACCGTCAACGTGACCGGCAACGGCCTGCTGGCGCTGCTGCAGCACCCCGACCAGCTGGCCCGGCTGCGCGCGGACCCGTCGCTGCTGCCCACCGCGATCGAGGAGCTCATGCGCTTCGACTCGCCGCTGCAGCTGTTCGAGCGCACCGCCACCGCCGACGTCGAGCTGGGCGGGGTCGTCGTCGAGCAGGGGCAGAAGATCGCCGCGCTGCTGGGGTCGGGCAACCACGACCCGGCGGTGTTCGCCGACCCCGACACCCTCGACGTGGCCCGCGCCGAGAACCCGCACATCTCCTTCGGCGCCGGGGTGCACTTCTGCATCGGGGCGCCGCTGGCCCGGGTCGAGCTGCAGGCCTCGTTCGGGGCACTGCTGGCCCGCACGTCGGTGCTCGAGCTGGCCGGCGAGGCGCGCCGCCGTCCCGAGTTCGTCATCCGCGGCCTGGCCGAGCTGCCGCTGACGTTGCAGCGGTAGCTACCCACGGGTAGAAGGTGGCGGCGCTCACTGGTTTGATGCCGCCATGCGCGGCCTCATGCAGCAGACGCCCCTGACGATCGACTCGATCTTCCGCTACGTGGAGCGACACCACGGCGACAAGACGATCGTGACGAACTCCCCCACCGGCCCGGTGCGGACGACGTACGCCGAGTGGGCCGTGCGCACCCGCAAGCTGGGCGGGGTCCTGGACACCCTCGGCATCTCCGCCGACGGCCGGGTGGGCACCTTCGCGTGGAACTCGGCTCGGCACCTCGAGCTGTACTTCGCCGTCCCCAGCACCGGGCGGGTGCTGCACACGCTGAACATCCGGCTGTTCCCCGAGCAGCTGACCTACATCGCCAACCACGCCGAGGACGAGGCGGTCTTCGTCGACCGCACCGTGCTGCCGCTGCTGTGGCCGCTGATCGACACGATGACCACCGTGCGGCACGTCGTGGTGATGGACGACGGCGGCGACAACGAGATCCCCGACGACCCGCGGGTCTCGCTCTACGAGGACCTCATCGCCGCCGCCGAGCCGATCGACTTCCGGGTCGAGGACGAGAACACCGCGGCCAGCATGTGCTACACGTCGGGCACCACCGGCAACCCCAAGGGCGTGCTCTACAGCCACCGCTCGACCGTGCTGCACACCATGGCCGTGGTGCAGCCCAACGTCTTCGGCATGGCCGAGACCGACGTCGTCATGCCGGTCGTGCCGATGTTCCACGCCAACGCCTGGGGCCTGGCCCAGGCCGGCCCGGCGGTCGGCGCCGCGATGGTGTTCCCCGGCCCGATGATGCAGCCCAAGGCACTGGCCGACCTCATCGTCGACGAGGGCGTGACCTTCACCGCCGGCGTGCCCACCATCTGGCAGGGCGTGCTGCCCGAGCTGGAGGGCCGCGAGCACGTGCTGCGCGACATCGGCTGCGGCGGGTCCGCCGTCCCGAAGGCCCTGAGCGAGGCCTACCGCGAGCGGGTCGGCCTGCCGATCCTGCAGGCCTGGGGCATGACCGAGACCCACCCGGTGGCCACCTCGGCCCGGCTCCCCCGCCGCCTGTTCGACGGCTCGGACGACGACAAGGCCAGCTACCGGGCCCGCGCCGGCATCCCCTTCATGGGCGTCGAGGTGCGCATCGTCGAGGCCGGCACCACCGACGAGCTGCCCTGGGACGACGTCGCCACCGGCGAGCTGCAGGTGCGCGGCTCGACCACCGCGCTGGACTACTACAAGCCCGACGCGGGCGTGGAGCTCGCGACGTCCGACGGCTGGATGAAGACCGGCGACGTCGCCGCCATCGACCCCACGGGCTCGGTGCGCATCGCCGACCGCACCAAGGACCTCATCAAGTCCGGCGGCGAGTGGATCAGCTCCGTCGACCTGGAGAACGCGATCATGAGCCACCCCAAGGTCAAGGAGGCCGCCGTGATCGGCATCCCCGACCCCAAGTGGGACGAGCGCCCGCTGGCCTGCGTGGTCGTCGCCGACGGCCAGGAGCTCACCGCCGACGAGGTGATCGAGCACATCACCCCGATGGTGGCCAAGTGGTGGCTGCCCTCGGCCGTGGAGTTCATCGACGAGGTGCCCAAGACCAGCGTCGGCAAGTTCTCCAAGAAGGACCTGCGCACCCGGTTCGCCGACTACAGGGCCTGAGCCCGACCGGCGCCGTGAGCCGGATCACCGGCTCACGGCGCCCGCTCGCACGACCCACAGGTTCCCGTCACCATCCGTTCAGGTGGAGCTGCTCCACTGTGCTGCCCCTGAACGCAGACGGAAGGCCGTTGTGGACCACGAACGCGTCCTGGTGCTGATCCCCACCTACGACGAGCGGGAGAACCTGCCGCGCATCGTGGGTCGGGTGCGGGCCGCCGTCCCCGCTGCCGACGTGCTGGTGGTCGACGACGACAGCCCCGACGGCACCGGCCAGGTCGCCGACGACCTGGCCCGCACCGACGCGCAGGTGCAGGTGCTGCACCGCGCCGGCAAGGAGGGCCTGGGCGCCGCCTACCTGGCCGGGTTCGCCTGGGGCCTCGAGCGCGGCTACGACGTGCTGGTCGAGATGGACGCCGACGGCTCCCACCAGCCCGAGCAGCTCCCCCGCCTGCTGCACGCCCTCGACGGCGCCGACGTGGTGCTGGGCTCGCGGTGGGTCCCCGGCGGCGCGGTGCGCAACTGGCCCGCCCACCGGCAGCTGCTGTCCCGCGGGGGCAGCGCCTACACCCGCTGGGCCCTCGGCATCGGTCTGCGCGACGCGACCGGCGGCTACCGCGCGTACCGCCGCCACGTGCTGGAGGAGATCGACCTGCGCCGGGTCGCTTCGCACGGCTACTGCTTCCAGATCGACCTGGCCTGGCGCGCGCTGCGCGCGGGCTGCCACGTGGTCGAGGTGCCCATCACCTTCGTGGAGCGCTCGTGGGGGTCGTCGAAGATGACCGGCGCCGTCGTGGGCGAGTCGCTGGTGCGGGTGACCCGCTGGGCGGTCGAGGAGCGTGCAGCGCAGCTGCTGCGCGTGGCCCGGCGCCAGCCCGTGCGGGTGCAGCCGGGGTCCGCGCCGCGCAGCCGGGCGCGGCTGGTCGAGCTCGGCGGCACCGCCTGAGCGGGACCGCGGCCGGCCCGGACGCGTCGGGGTCCCCCGGCCGGGGCGCCGTGCCGGTCGACCGGGTCGGCGTCGTCGTCCTCGTCGGCTGCGTGGTCGGGCCGGCCCTGGTCGCGCTGGTCACCGCCCAGGCCGGCACCACCCAGCTCGTCCGGTTGGCCGACTGGTGGGGCGCGTGGCCCGTGCGCACCCCCGGCGACCTCCTCGGGTGGCGGATCACCGCCGTGCTGGCCACCGCCGGCTGGCTGGCCAGCTGGGCGGTGCTGGTCCGCCGGCTGCTGCGGGCCCGGGCGGCCGCCCGGGGACGCGACGTCGCCGTCGTCGGCGGGCTCGCGGCGTGGGCCGCCGTGCCGTTCCTCACCGGGGGTCCGACGGGCAGCCTGGACGCCGGCAGCTACGCGGCGATCGGCCGGCTGGCCTCGCTGGGCGCGGACCCGTACCGGGTCTTCCCCATCGCCCTGGACGACGCCTACGGCGCCGCGGTCGACCCGCTGTGGCGGCAGACCCCGACGCCCTACGGCCCGCTGCAGGTCGACCTGTTCCGCTGGGTGGTCGAGCTGGCCGGCCGCGACCAGCAGCTGGCGGTGCTCGGCATCCGGGCGGTGGCGGTGCTGGCCCTGGCCGCCGCGGTGGTGCTGGTGGCCGCGGCCGCCGACCCCCGCGACCGGGCGGTGGCCCTCGCGCTGACGGCGGCCAACCCGCTGGTCGTGGTGCACGTGGTGGGCGGCGCGCACGTCGACGTCCTCGTCGGCCTGGGCGCGGTCGCGGTCGTGCTGCTCGTGCGCCGGGGGGCCACCGCGGTCGCGGTCGCGGCCGCGGTGCTGCTCACCTTCGTCAAGGTGCCGGCGGCGCTGCTGGTCGGCTACGTGCTGCTGCACCTGCTGCGGTCCTCGGCGCCGGGCGCCCGGGCGGCCCTGGCGCGGGCGGTGGCCACCGCCGGGGCGACGACCGCGCTGGTGCTCGTGGTCATGCCCAACCCCCTGGGGTGGCTCGGGGCCATGGGGGTGCCCGGCGTCGTGCGCAACGGCACGGCCCCCAGCACCTGGCTGTCCTACCTGCTGTCGTGGACGGTGCCGGGCCTGGGCGTCGACGAGGCGCTCGACGTCGGGCGCTCGGTGGTCGGCGTCCTCGGGGCCGGCCTGGCCACCTGGCTGGTGTGGCGGGCCGCGGCCGGCACCCCGCGCCAGGCGATGGCCACGCTCGGGCTCGCCCTGTTCGCACTCGCCCTGAGCGGCCCGGCGCTCTACCCCTGGTACCTCACCTGGGGGCTGTTCGCGGTCGCGGCCGGCGGCGGGGTGCGGGCGCGCTGGTTCCTCGTCGCGGCGTGCACCTACCTGGGCCTGGCCGGCGCCGTGACCGAGGGGCTGGCCGTGCAGCTGGTCGCCGGTGCCTGCGCGCTGGCCCTCGTGGCCGGTGCGGCCCGGGTGGCCGGCGACCTGCCCGACCTGCTGCTGCGCCCGCCCTCGGTGCTGGTGCGCACGCGCTGACCCCGCCTCAGACGACGGTCGGCGCCCCGCCGGTCTCGCTGACCATCGGACGACCGGCCGCCTGCCAGTCGCCCATGCCGCCGCCGACGTTCACCGCGTCGTAGCCGTTGGCGTTCAGCCAGGCCGCGACCCGGGCCGAGCGCCCGCCCCCGCGGCAGGTCACGTAGAGCGGGTCGCCCTCGGGGAGGTCGTCGAGGCGGGCCGGCACCTCGCCCATCGGGATGTGCGTCGCACCCTCGATGTGGCCGGCCACCCACTCGGCGTTCTCCCGGACGTCGAGCACGACGGCGTCCTCGGGGACCTCGCTGGCGGGCACGGTCGGGACCTGCTGCGGCATCGTCACGCCACCCATCGTCGCGCACCCGGGAGGATGGGGCCCGTGCACCCCGAACCCGCCCGCACGCCTGCGTGGTCCCCGTCCCGCAACGCCATCGGGTTGTGGACCGTCGAGGGGGCGCTGGGCACGCTCGTGCTGGCCGCCGTCGTGGTCGGCGTCGCGGTGTTCGCGCCCGTGCCGGGGTGGCTGGTCGTGCTGCTGGCGGTGCTGGTCGTGGCCGAGGGCGTGGTCGCGGTCGGGGTGCGGCCCCGGCTGCGCCACCGGGTGCACCGCTGGGAGGTCACCGACGAGGCCGTCTGCACGCTCACCGGCTGGCTGTCGCGCACCTGGACCATCGTCCCGGTGTCGCGGATCCAGACCGTCGACGTCACCCGCGGGGTGGTGCAGCAGCTGTTCGGCCTGGCCAGCGTGGCGGTGCTGACCGCCTCGTCGCAGGGCACGGTGCGCATCCCGCACCTGGACGCAGAGGTCGCCGCCCGGGTGGCCGACGACCTGGCGCGGCGGGCCGAGCTGGTGCGCGACGAGGCGACCTGACGTGCGCACCTCCTGGCGCATCGTGCTGGTGCACACGATCACCTTCAAGCAGGCCCGGCAGTGGGTGCCGGTGGTGCTGGGCATCGGCGCCGTGCGCGGGTTCAGCGACGGGCCCTGGGCCGTGGCGGCCGTCGCCGCGGCGGTCACGGCGGTGTCGTTGGTCAGCGCCGTCCTGGGGTGGTGGCGGTTCTCCTACGCCCCCGGCGACGCCGCGGTCGTGGTGACCCGCGGGCTGCTGTCGCGGTCGGTGCGCACCGTGCCGCTGGACCGGGTGCGCGGCGTCGAGGTCGAGGCGCCGCTGCTGCACCGGGCGCTCGGGCTGGTGCGGGTGCGCATCGACGCGGCGGCCGGCGCGGTGTCCGGCGACGACGAGGAGCTGGTCGTCGACGGGCTGCCCCCGGCCGAGGCCGACCGGCTGCGCAGGCACCTGCTCGTGCGCCGGGCCGACGCCGTCCCCGACCCCGCCGCGCCCCCTCCCGAGGAGGAGTTCGCCCGCCTCGACGACCGCTGGCTGCTCTACGCCCCGCTGGTCGGCAGCTACCTGGCCGTGCCGCTGGCCGCGGTCGGCGCGCTGTTCCGGCTGGTCGACGAGCTCCCCCGGCGCTGGCGCCCCGACCTCGACCGCCCCGACCTCACCGACACCGCGGTCGTGGGCGTCGTCCTGCTGGCCGTGGCGGTGCTGCTGGTGGTCGGGTCGATCGTGGGCAGCGCGCTGGTCAACTGGAGGTTCCGGCTGGTGCGGCGCGGCGGGTCGCTGGTCGCCGTCCGGGGGTTGCTCACCCGGCGGCACACCGAGCTGGAGGTCGACCGCATCCGCGGGTGCACGGTCACCGAGGGCATGGGCATGCGCTGGGTGCGGGCCGCCCGGGCCACCGCGCTGGTGACCGGCCTGGGGGACGCCGCCCGGCGCGGTCAGCTGCTGCCGCTGGGGCCGCGGGCCGAGGCGTGGGCGGTCACCCGGCGACTGGTCGAGGACCCGGGCCCGCTGCGCGCCCACCCCCCGGCCGCGCGGCGCCGGCGGGTGCTGCGCGCCACGGCGCCCGGCGCCGTCGTCCTGGTGGTCGGGGTGGTGCTCACCACCATCCTCGGGCTGTGGTGGGTGCTGCTGGCCGGCGCCGTGCTGACGGCGCTCGGCGTGCCGCTGGGCCTGGGCCGCTACGCCGCGCTCGGCCACGTGGCCGGGGCGCGCACGTTCTCGGTGCGGTCGGGCTGGCTGGTGCGCGAGCAGGCCGTGCTGCAGCGCCGGGCCGTGGTCGGGTGGCAGGTGCGGCAGACGTTCTTCCAGCGTCGGCAGGGCCTGGCGACCGTGGTGGCCGCCGTCGGTGCGGGGGCGGGCGGGTACCAGGCCCTCGACGTGGCGGCCGCGGACGCCGTCCCGTTCGCGGTCGCCGCGTCGGGCCGGTGGGCGCAGACGCTCAGCGTCCCCGGCTGACCCCCTGCTGCAGCGGCATGGCCACCGCGGCCACCCCGATGCCGATCGAGACGCACCAGAACGGGTTGTCCACCACGCCCATCGCGAGCAGCACCAGCCCGACGACCAGGCCCAGCACCGCCCCGCCGAGCGCCCACCCGGTCAGCCGGCCGAGGAACGTCATCCACTCCATGCCCCCACCGTCTCGGAACCCGGGGCCGACCGCCACCGGGCCGACGCCTGGGAGGGTGGGGCGGTGGACGTCGCCGAGCTGCTCGCGCCCCTGCCCCCGCTCGCCGACGCCGGACCGCACGACCTCGCCGGCGGGACGGCGGACGGGTTGCGGTTCGCCGGGCTGGAGCTGACCGGGGACGCCGGTGCCGCCCAGCTGCTGGAGTGCCTGCTCGAGGACTGCGCACTCGACGGGCTGGGGCTCGCCCGGGCGCGGTTGTCGACGACGGGGCTGCTGCGCTGCCGGGCCACCGAGCTGCTCGTCCATGACGGCACCTGGCTGGACGCGGTGGTCGAGGGCGGCCGCTACGGGGCGTTCACCGCGCACGGGGCCAGCTGGACCCGGGTCACCCTGACCGGGGTGCGGGCCGACTACGTGAACCTGCGCGGCGCGACGCTGGTCGAGGTGCAGCTGGTGGACTGCGCGCTGGGCGAGCTCGACCTCGGCGGCGCCGACCTGCGCCGGGTCACGGTGACCGGCGGCGAGATCGGCACCCTGCACGCGAGCGGGGCCCGGTGCCGCAGCGTCGACCTCACCGGCGCCGGCCTGCCCGACCTCGACGGCGTCACCGGCCTGCGCGGGGCGACGATCAGCGCGGCCCAGCTGGCCGGCTGGGCGGGCGCGCTGGCCGCCGAGCTGGGCATCCGCGTCGCCCGCTGACCCCACGGCCCCTCGGCGTGGACCAGCTGGGTGCACGAGCGGCCGTCCTGGCTCACCGGCGTCGGTGAGCCGGGACGGAGTTCGATCAGCCGAGCTGATCCACGCCGGGGCCGACGGGCGTCAGGGCAGCAGGGTGGCGGCCAGGGCGCGGGCGGCGCCGGGGTGGTCCCGGGCGAGCAGGCCCACCGCGGCGAGCACGTAGTCGGCGTCCACCACGACCTCGGTGCCGGTGAGCACCCCGCCGGCACCGCCGCGGTCGCCGGCCAGCCGGGCCACCACGGCGTCGCGGTCGGCCGCCGCGGCGTGCCGGAACACCCCGCCGGACAGCACGACCAGTCCGACGCCGCGGGCCGACGACCCGCCCGGGCCGTAGGCCGCCTCGGCACGCAGGTGCCGGCGCAGCGCCACGGTGGCCGCGGCCTCGCCGAGGGCCAGGGCGCCGCCGGCGAGCGGGGGCAGGTTCTCGGCGGCCGCGGCCGCCCGCAGGTCGTCCACCGCGTGGTGCACCCCGAGGTCGCCCTCGACCGTGCGCCGGTGCGCCGGGACGCCGACCGCCTCGCGGCGCAGCGCGGTCTGCTCGGCGTCGAGGTCGGGCACGCAGTAGACGTCGGTGGTCGCCCCGCCCACGTCGAGCACCACCACCCCGGGGACGTCGGCGACGGCCCGCAGCCCGGCCAGCACCACCACGCCGTCGAGGACCGCGTCGGGGGTGACCGCCCGCACCCACTGCCGCAGCCGGGGGTCGGTGGACAGCTTCTCGCCGCCGATCACGTGCTCGAGGAACACCGCACGGATCGCGGCGCGGGCGGGCTCGGGGGCCAGCTCGCCGATGTCGGGCAGCACGTTGGCGCAGACGGTCACCGGCAGGCCGCCGTCCCGGAGCACGGCGGCCACCTCGTCGGCGACGTGGGCGTTGCCGGCGAGCACCACCGGGACGGACCGGTCCCACCCCGCCAGCGCGGCGGCGTTGTGCCGCAGGACGGCGGCGTCGCCCCCGTCGGTCCCGCCCACCAGCAGGACGACGTCGGGCCGGGCCGCTCCCAGGGCCTGCAGACCGGTGACGTCCAGCCGTCCGGCGGCCACGTGCACCACCCGGGCGCCGGCCGAGAGCGCGGCCCGGTGCCCGGCCTCGGCGCTGATCAGCTCCTCGTAGCCGACGACGGCCAGCCGCAGCCCACCACCGGCCGACGAGCAGGCCACCACCGGGGCGTCGACCGGGAACCCGGCGGTCGCCCCGAGCGCTCCGCGGACGACGTCGTCGAGCGTGGTGGGCGCCTGCGCGGTGGCCAGCAGCCGACCGTCGGCCAGGTCCACGAGAGCCGCCTTCGTGAACGTCGAGCCGATGTCCACGCAGGCGACGACGTCCACCCGCGCACGGTATCCGGCCGGCGAGCCGGCCAGGACGCAGCGAGGGAGCCCTTCCACCACGCCGGGCGGCGCACCGTGGTGGAAGGGCTCCCTCGCCCGGTCGGTCGGGACTAGTGGTCGACGGCCTTCTCGGCGCCGATGCCGGTCAGCGAGCGGACCTCGAGCTCGGCGTACTTGGCGACGTCGGGCTTCTCCTTGGACAGCACCGTGCCCAGCCAACCCAGGAAGAAGGCCAGCGGGATCGAGACCAGACCCGGGTTGTTCAGCGGGAACCACGAGAAGTCGACGTCCTGGATCAGCGACGTGGACTTGCCCGTGGCCTCGTTCACCGGCGCCCCCGAGACCACCGGGGAGAACACGATGAGCACCAGGCACGAGATCAGCCCGCCGTAGATCGACCACAGCGCGCCCTGGGTGGTGAACCGCTTCCAGAACAGCGTGTAGAGGATCGTCGGCAGGTTCGCCGAGGCCGCGACGGCGAAGGCCAGCGCCACCAGGAAGGCGATGTTCAGCCCGGCCTGCAGCGCCAGGATGCCCAGCCCGATCGCCACGGCGCCGATGACGCAGGAGGTGATGCGGGCGACCCGCACCTCCTGCGAGCCGGTGGCCGACCCCTTCTTGATCACCGAGTTGTAGACGTCGTGCGCGAAGGACGCCGACGCGGTGATCGTGAGCCCCGCGACCACCGCGAGGATCGTGGCGAACGCGACGCCGGCGATGATGCCCAGCAGCACGGTGCCGCCGAGCTCGAAGGCCAGCAGCGGGGCCGCGGAGTTGACCGCACCGGGCGCGGCCAGGATGCGGTCGGCCCCGACCAGGGCACCGGCGCCGTAGCCGATGACCAGGCTGAACAGGTAGAAGAACCCGATCAGCCAGATGGCCCAGACGACCGACTTCCGGGCGTCCTTGGCGGTGGGCACCGTGTAGAAGCGCATGAGCACGTGCGGCAGCCCCGCCGTCCCCAGCACCAGCGCCAGGCCGAGCGAGACGAAGTCGAGCTTGGAGGTGCCGGTCGCGCCGTACTGGCCCATCGGCGAGAGCACGTCGCGCGGGGTGGCCTGCTGCGCCGCGGTGTCGGCCGCGCCGCCCAGCAGCGACGAGAGGTTGAACCCGTACTTGCCCAGCACCCAGACGGTCATGACGAAGGCGCCGGCGATGAGCAGGGTGGCCTTGATCAGCTGCACGTAGGTGGTGCCGCGCATGCCGCCGACCAGCACGTAGAAGATCATCAGCGCGCCGACCACGACCACCGTGGCCGCCTGCGCACCGGCCCCGCTGATGCCCAGCAGCAGGGTGACCAGACCACCGGCGCCGGCCATCTGCGCCAGCAGGTAGAACAGCGAGACCGCGAGCGTCGAGAGCGCGGCCGCGGTGCGCACCGGCCCCTGGCGCATGCGGAAGGCCAGGACGTCGGCCATCGTGAACCGCGCGGTGTTGCGCAGCAGCTCGGCGACCAGCAGCAGGGCCACCAGCCACGCCACCAGGAAGCCGATCGAGTACATGAAGCCGTCGTAGCCGTAGACGGCGATGGCCCCGGCGATGCCCAGGAACGAGGCCGCCGACAGGTAGTCGCCGGCGATGGCCAGACCGTTCTGCGTGCCCGAGATGTTGCGGCCGGCGGCGTAGTAGTCGGCGGCGCTCTTGTTGTTGCGGCTGGCCCGGAAGGTGATGACCAGCGTGATCAGGACGAAGACGCCGAAGATCGAGATGTTGACGACCGGGTTGCCGATGGTCACTGCTGGCCCTCCGACCGGAACTCGTGGGCCTCGAGGCGACCGCGCATCTCGTCGGCGATGGGGTCGGTGTTCTTGGCCGAGTAGGCGACGTAGAGCTGGGTGATGAGGAACGTGGTCACGAACTGCCCGAGCCCGAGCAGGACGCCGAGGTTCACGTTGCCGAACACGTGGGTGTTCATGAGGTCGACCGCGTAGGTCGAGAGCAGAACGTAGAGCAGGTACCAGGCCAGGAAGGCCACGGTCATGGGGACGGCGAAGCGCCGGAAGCGGCGCCTGAGCTCGGTGAACTCCGGGGAGTCCTGGGCCTGCCGGTACTCCTCGGCGGTGAGCAGCCGGCGTTCGGGTTCGGTCACGGTCGGGCACCTCGCTGTGGTTCGGCTGTGTGATCGCCGACACTAGACGGCGGTACCGACATGTCGACCGGACGCGCCCGTTCCGACCCGCAACCGTGACCCGGCCGATCGGCACCGACACGTCACGCCCGGGCAACGCGGCCGGAACGCGCGGGCGGTGCACTGGTGCATGGCCTCCTCCCGGTCCCTCCCCGCCCCCGCCTGGTTCCCGGTCGCCCGGGCCGCCGACGTCGGCACCACCCCCGTCCAGGTCGGTGCGGGCGGGCGCGCCTGGGTGGTCGTCCGGCTGCACCCCCGGGGCGAGGTGACCGCGTTCTCCCCGCAGTGCCCGCACCGCAGGACCGGGCTCGTCGGCGCGGCCGTGGTCGACGGCGCGCTGCAGTGCCCGGGCCACGGCTGGCGGTTCGCCGCGGACGGGCGGTGCACCGTCGTCCCCGGCCTCGGCACGCACGCCGTGCCGCCGCCGCGGGCGGACCTGGCCACGCCGTGGGCGGTGGAGGAGCGCGACGGCTGGGTGTGGATCGCCCCCGACCGCACCGCGCAGCAGCGCCCTCCGCGGGCGACCGCGGCCACGACGGCCGAACCGGTGCCCGCGCCGCCGGCGCCCTCGGGACCGGTGCTGGACAACGTGGCGCCCGGGCTCGCGCACGCCTGGCACCCGGTGGCCGCCGCCGACCAGCTCGCCCCGGGCGGCTGGCTGTCGGTGCGGCTGCTCGGCCGCACCTGGACCCTCGAGCGGACCCTCGAGCGGACCCTCGAGCGCCGGGACGGCGGGATCGCCGTCCAGCCCGGCACGTGGGGGGTGCGCGAGCGCGAGGGCATGGTCTGGATCGCCCCGGCCCGCCCGCTGACCACCGACCTGGGGTCGGCCGGCGCCGGCCGGGCGCAGTGGCTGCCGCCGATGCGCACGGCCACCCCGGCGGCGGTGCTGCTCGACGCCCTGCTCGGCGCCGGCGCGCAGGTGCAGACGTCCCGCGGCGGCTTCACCAGCACCCGGGACGACGGCGACCGGCGCACCCGCACCGAGGTGGCCGCACCGTTCCAGCTGCTGCGCCGGGTCGAGCCGGCGCAGGGTCCGGCGCACTGGGAGCTCGTGCTGCTGCAGCCCGAGGACGCCGACTCCACCCGCGTGCACGCCCGGGTGTCGGTGGAGGGCCGGGCGACCCGCCCCGAGCTCACCACCGCGGCACTGCGCCTGCAGGACCAGCTGACTCGGCTCGACCCGCTGGACCGGGGTCGGAGCAGCGGTGGCGGCCTGCCGCTGACCCCGCGGGACGAGGTGCACGTGGCCACCGACGCGCCGGGGGTCGCCCTGCGCGCCGTCCTGGCCGACCTGGTGGTCGCCGCCCGCACCACCGACCAGGAGGAGGACGACGATGTGGCCGCTGCCTGAACCCGCCCGACCGGAGGACGCCGAGCGCTGGGACCCGCCGGTGCTGGTGCGGCTGCCCCTGGACCACGGCTGCGACGAGCAGCCGGAGCGGCCTCAGCCCCGACCGGCGCCCTGGGGCATGCGCACGGCATCGAGGAGGCCGTAGAGGTCCTTGGGGTCGGCCGGGTCGGCGACCAGGTCGAGGTCGGTGGACCACGGGGTGCCCCGCACCGCGTCGGCCAGCCAGCACAGCGCGCTGAAGTCCTCGATGGCGAACCCGACCGAGTCGAAGAGCGTGATCTCCTCGGCGGACCGGCGCCCGGGGTGCGCGCCGCCGAGCACCTGCCACAGCTCGGTGACGGGCGAGTCGGCGGGCAGGGCCTGGATCTCGCCCTCGATGCGCGTCTGCGGCTCGTACTCCACGAACACCGAGGACGCCGTGACCAGGTCGACGGGCAGCTCGGTCTTGCCCGGGCAGTCACCACCGATGGCGTTGAGGTGCGTGCCGGGCGCGACCGCGCCGGACGGGACGACGAGGGCGCGCGACTTGTCGGCGGTGCAGGTGGTGACGACGTCGGCGCCGGCCACCGCCTCGCGGGCGGAGGACGCCACGGCGACGGTGAAGCCGGCCGGTTCGAGGTGGGCGACCAGCTTGGCCACCGCGGCGGGGTCGGGGTCGAAGACGGCGAGATCGGTGATGCCGAGCGCCGTGCGCATGCCCCAGGCCTGGAACTCGCCCTGGCTGCCGGCGCCGATCATCGCGTGCCGGGTGGAGCCGGGGCGGGCGAGCGCCCGGGCGGCGACGGCGGAGGTGGCCGCCGTCCGCACCGCGGTCAGCAGGGTCATCTCGGCCAGCAGCACCGGGTAGCCGGAGTCGACGTCGGCCAGCGCACCGAAGGCGGTGACCGTCTGCAGGCCGCGGGCCGGGTTTCCGGGGTGCCCGTTGACGTACTTGAAGCCGTAGCGGTGCCCGTCGCTGGTGGGCATCAGCTCGATGACGCCGACGGCGGAGTGGCTGGCCACCCGCGGGGTCTTGTCGAACGCCGCCCAGCGCACGAAGTCCGCACGCACCCGTTCGGCGACCTGCTCGACCGCCGGGCCCACCCCGGTCGTCGCCAGCAGCCGCGCCATGTCCCGCACACCCACGAAAGCAGTCACGCCGCCATGGTGGACCGGGTGCTGGACGCAGTCGATCCCCGGCGATTGCACATCGGCGTCGATCCGTTGCGTCAGACACCGGTTCGGAGCAACGCATGGCGCCCAGATGCCCCCGGACCGACGAGCCGGCCGACGACGGGTGCAGGATCGGTGCGTGCCGAAGGTGGAGTGGGTGCCCGAGCGGGGCACCGACGGGCCCAAGGTGATCCTGGTCGGGGTCGACGGCTCGGCCACCTCGCTGCGGGCGGCTGCCTACGCCGCCGGGCTGGCCCGCCGGCAGCGCTCACGGCTCGTCGTCGTCCACGTGCGCACCGGCTTCACCCCGCTGGCGGGGCTGGTACCGGGGTCGGCGGCCGTCGCGACGGCCACGGCCGGGGAGATCGCCGACGAGGTCGAGGAGATGGTCGCGCGCGGGGCGGCCCAGGTGGGCATCCCGGTGGAGTACGTGCCGGCCAGCGGCGACCCGGTCACCGAGATCGCGCGGGTGGCCGACGAGCTGCTGGCCGACGCCGTGCTGGTGGGGGCCTCGGAGCAGGCCGGGCACCGGTGGGTGGGGTCGATCGCCGTCCGGCTGGTGCGGGCCGGCCGGTGGCCGGTGACCGTCGTCCCCTGAGCCGCGCCCCGGCCCGCTCCCGTCGTCCAGCGGTCACCCCGGTTACCCCTCCGGGCCGCGCCCCGGCTCCCGGGCGGTGGAACAATCGGTGACGTGCAACGGACCTCCGCGCCCTCCGGCGCCTTCCTGGACCTGGACGCACTCGCCGGCCGCACGTTCGACGGCGTGCTCTTCGACATGGACGGCACCCTCATCGACTCGATGCGGGGTTCCCTCGCCGCCTGGCGCACCTGGGCCGACGAGTTCGGCGTCGACCCGGCAGCGCTCGGGGCCCTGGGCGGGCTGCCGGCCCGGCGCATCGTCGCCGAGCTGGTGCCCGACGCCCGCCGCGCGGGCGCGCTCGACCGCATCCACGAGCTGGAGATCGACGTCGCCGGCCACGGCATCGAGGTGCTGCCCGGTGTGGTCGCGGCCCTCACCGCACTGCCGGCCAACCGGGTCGCGATCGTCACCTCGTGCACCCGCCCGCTGCTGGCGGCCCGGCTCGCCGGTTCGGGGCTGCGCGCCCCGCGGGAGATCGTCTGCGTCGACGACATCGCGAACGGCAAGCCCTCCCCCGACCCGTTCCTGCTCGCCGCGCACCGGCTCGGGGTCGACCCGCACCGCTGCCTGGTTGTCGAGGACGCCCCGGCCGGCCTGGCCGCCGGCCGCGCCGCGGGCTGCGCCACCCTCGCGGTCGGCGACACCCACCACCACAGCGAGCTCGAGGCCGACGGCTACGCCCCTGACCTCGGCCACGTGCGGTTCGGCGCCACCCCGGCCGGGATCGCCGTCTCCCCGGCCTGAGGTCCGCCGGCGGTCGGACGCCGACCTCATCCTCCGGGACGACGACGCCGGCCACCGGACTGCCTACCGTCTCGGTGATGGAGCCCAACCCGACGCCGACGCTCGTCGACCGGGCACGTGCGCACCCCTTCCGGGTCGACCTGGCCCTGGTGGTCACGGTGCTGCTGGTCGGCGCGGCCGTCGGCGCTGCGGACATCGGCGGTCCGGCCGAGGTCGTCGTGACCCTGGGGCTGATCGTCCCGCTGGCCTGGCGGCGGGTCGCGCCGGTGCCGGCCGCCGCCGCCGTCCTCGTCGTCGGGCTCCTGCAGATCCTGCTGACCAGCCAGTTCCTCGTCGCCAACGTCGCGGTGCCGATCATGATCTACGCCCTGGCCGCCTACGGACCCCGCTGGGCCGAGCGCGCCGGGCTCGTGCTCGGCCTGCTGGGGGCCGGGGTGGCTGCCCTGCGCTACTTCGGCGGGCCGTTCAACAGCGGCTACTACGACTCCTACGTCGGCGGCCTGTTCGAGCTGGCCGTCACCGCCGGCGCCATCGGGGTGCTGGTGGTGGCCTGCTGGTCGATGGGGCTGGTCAAGCGCGGCCGGCTGCAGCGCGAGGCCGCCATGCGCGAGCGTGCCCAGCTGCTGGAGCTCGAGCGCGACCAGGAGGTGCGGCTGGCCGCCTCCACCGAGCGGGCCCGCATCGCCCGAGAGATGCACGACGTCGTCGCCCACTCCCTGTCGGTGGTGATCGCCCAGGCCGACGGCGGCCGGTACGCCGGCCGCACCGACCCGGAGGCCGCCGTCGGGGCGCTCGAGCAGATCTCGGCCACCGGCCGGCAGGCCCTGGCCGACATGCGCTCGCTGCTGGGCGTGCTGCGCGAGGGCGACGCGCAGGAGTTCGCCCCGCAACCCGACGTCGCCGCCATCCCGGCGCTGGTCGAGGACGTGCGGCGCAGCGGTCTGGACGTCGACCTGCTCACCGAGGGCGAGCCGGTCGACCTGGCGGGCGGCACCCAGCTGGCCGCCTACCGCATCGTGCAGGAGTCGCTGACCAACGTGCTCAAGCACGCCGGCCCGGCCAGCCGCGCCTGGGTCCGCCTGCAGTGGCGGCCCGACGCGCTGGAGGTCTCGGTGCTCGACGACGGGCGCGGTGCCGCCGCGATGGTGACCTCCGACGGCCACGGCCAGGGCGTGCTGGGGATGCACGAGCGCGCCGCGCTGCACGGCGGCCGGCTGGAGACCGGACCCCGGCACGGCGGCGGGTTCGGTGTGCACGCGGTGCTGCCCTACCGTCGACGCCGATGACGGTCAGGGTGGTGCTGGTCGACGACCAGCAGATGGTGCGCGCCGGGTTCCGCATGGTCATCGACTCGCAGCCCGACCTCGAGGTGGTCGGCGAGGCCGGGGACGGCGCGGCCGCGGTCGAGCTGCTGCGCCGCACCCCGGCCGACGTCGTCCTCATGGACATCCGCATGCCCGGCACCGACGGCATCGAGGCCACCCGGCAGGTGACCGCGCTGCCCGAGCCGCCGCGGGTCGTCGTCCTCACGACCTTCGACCTCGACGAGTACGTCGTGGCCGCCATCGGGGCCGGGGCCAGCGGGTTCCTGCTCAAGGACGCCGCCCCCGAGGAGATGCTGGCCGCGCTGCGGACGGTGCACGCCGGGGACTCGGTGATCGCGGCCAGCTCGACCCGGCGGCTGCTGCAGCACGTGGCGCCGCTGCTGCGCGGCGGCGCGCCGGCGGCCCACGGGGGCCCCGACCCCGCGCTGGCCGAGCTGACGCCGCGCGAGACCGAGGTGCTCGTGCAGATGGCCTACGGGGCCTCCAACACCGAGATCGCCCGGGGCCTGTTCGTCAGCGAGGCGACCGTGAAGACGCACGTCGGGCGGGTGCTGGCCAAGACCGGCAGCCGCGACCGGGTGCAGGCGGTGGTGCTGGCGTTCCGCTCGGGGCTGGTGCACCCGGGCGACCTGCTGCGCGACGCAGCTCCCTGATCCCTGGGGCGGACCTGCGAATCCGCCCCCGGTATGACGCCGAGCGGTCTCGGATTGTCCTACGGTGCTCCCACAACCGCCACCCGGAGGAGCCCGACCCCATGCGCACACGCCGCCTGACCGCCACCCTGGCCGCCTTCGGCACCGCCGCCGTCGTCCTCGCCGGGTGCTCCTCGTCGCCCGAGAAGGGCGACGACGCCGCCGCCGAGCAGGAGTCCCCGCTCAGCGAGTACCTCAGCGCGGTCTGGGGCGGCGACCTCTCGCCCGAGGAGCAGCAGGCGCAGTACGACGAGCAGAACCGGCAGATCGAGGAGACGGTCGCCGACTGCATGGTCGAGCAGGGCTTCGAGTACGTCCCCAACACCTCGAACGGCGGGTCGATCAGCACCAGCGAGGACGTCGTGTGGGAGCCCGACGACCGCGAGTGGGTCGAGCAGTGGGGCTACGGCGCGGTCGACAACCCGTACAACGACCAGCCCACCTCCGAGGAGGACGAGTACGTCGACCCCAACGCCGACTACGTCGAGAGCCTCTCGGAGTCCGAGCAGACCGCCTACTACGAGGCGCTCAACGGCCCGCAGGCCTCCGAGGAGGACCAGGCGGCCATGGAGGACGGCACCTACGAGTACGACTGGACGAAGTCCGGCTGCTACGGCGCGGCCCAGCACGAGGTCTACGAGGAGGGCGACCCCACGCAGTCCGAGGAGTTCAAGCCCCTCATGGACGCGATGAACCAGTTGTGGGAGCAGACCACCAGCGACCCGGCCATGGTCGAGCTCGACGCCGCGTGGTCGGCCTGCATGGAGGCCGCCGGGCACGGGGGCTTCGCCACCCAGTCCGAGGCGCAGAACTCGATCTACGACGAGCAGAACAAGCTGTACGAGGACGCCGCACCCGCCGAGGGCGAGGAGTACGTCGAGCCCGACCAGGCGGCCATGGACGCCCTCGGCGAGAAGGAGGTCGAGCTGGCCCTGGCCGACCTCGACTGCCGCGAGGAGACCGACTACCGGCAGCAGGCGCAGGACATCCAGTTCGCCCTGGAGGAGCAGTTCATCGCCGACCACAAGAGCGAGCTGGAGGCCCTGAAGGCCGCCGCCGAGCAGGACTGACCCGGTGACCCGACCCGACGAACCCGGCACCACCCCCCTGCCCGCGGCCGATGCCGACGAGACCCCGGCTCCCCCCGGGCGGTTCGCCGCGTGGACGAGCCTGGCCCGGCGCAACCGGGCGCTGTGGGTCACCGCGGCCGTCGCCGTGGTCGCCCTGGTCGCCGGGCTCGTGCTGGGCCGGTACGTGTTCACCCCGGACGACGCCGCGGCGCAGACCCCCGAGCCGGGCCTGGTCACCGCGCCGGTCGAGCTCGGGCAGCTGAGCAACGACGTCGTCATCCGCGGCGAGGTGGGCTACGCCGACCCCGTCGAGGTCACCGTCGACACCTCCGGGTTGTCGGGTCCCGCGGTGGTCACCGGGCAGGTGCCCGAGGTGGGTGCCGAGCTGGGCCCGCTGTCGGTCGCCCTGGAGCTGGCCGGGCGGCCGGTCGTCGTCCTGCCCGGCGAGCTGCCGGCCTACCGCACGCTGCGGTTCGGGGTCTCCGGCCCCGACGTCGTCCAGTTCAAGGAGGCCATGCGGGCCGTCGGGCTCGACGCCGGCGACCCGGCGAACGACGTGTTCGACCGCACCGCGGCCGACGCCGTGGCCTCGCTCTACGCCCAGGCCGGCTACCCGGCCCCGGCCGGCGAGGAGGGCGCCGCAGAAGGGGTCGCCGCCGCTCAGGAGGGCGTCCGGTCGGCCCAGCAGTCGCTCACCGCGGCCCAGGCCGAGCTGACGGCCAAGCGCGCCGGCCCGTCGGCCGTCGACGTGCGGACGGCGGACAACGCGGTCGCCAGCGCCCAGCGGGCCCTGGACACCGCCCTGGCCACCACCCCCGAGGACGCCGCGACCATCGGTGACCTGCGCGACGCCCTGGCCCTGGCCCAGCTGCAGCGCCAGCAGCTGAACGCCGCACCGAACACCACGGCCGAGCAGGCGGCGGTCACCAGCGCGCAGAACGCGGTCTCCGACGCCCAGGACGCCCTGGCCGTCGCCCAGCAGGAGGCGCTGCCCGCGCTGCCGGCCGGCGAGATCCTGTACCTCACCCAGCTGCCCCGCCGCGTCGACGCCACCGAGCTGAAGCGCGGTGCGGTGCTCGAGGGCACGGCCATGACCGTCTCGGGCGCCACCCTCGGCCTGTCGGGCACGGTCGCCCCCGCCGACGCCCGGCTGCTGACCCCCGGCATGACCGCGGCCTTCGACCTGCCCGACGGCGGCGAGGCCACCGCCACCATCGGCACGATCACCCCCGGCGACGACGCCGAGGCCCGGGCCACGGTCGCGCTCACCCCGGCCGACCTCACCCCCGAGCAGGTCACGGCGTTGCAGGGCACCAACGTGCGCGTCGTCATCCCGGTGGGGGCCACCGAGGGCGACGTCCTCTCGGTGCCGCTGGCCGCCCTGACCGCCGGGCCGGGCGGGGAGTCCCGCGTGGAGGTCGTGGACGGCGACCCCCGCGACGGCGACCGGGCCGAGACCCACCTGGTCACCGTCGAGACCGGGCTGGCCGCCGACGGCGCGGTGGAGATCCGGCCGAGCGGGGACGACCTCGGCGAGGGCGACCTCGTCGTGGTCGGCAGATGACCGCGCCGACGACGGTCTCCGCACCGGAGGACGTCGAGGCGCCCGTCCCGGCGATCGAGCTGCGCGACGTCACCCGCTCGTTCCCCGGCCCGCCCGAGGTGCAGGCGCTCAAGGGCGTGAACCTGACGGTGCCCGACGGCGACTACCTGTCGATCATCGGGCCCAGCGGGTCGGGCAAGTCCACGATGCTCAACCTGCTCGGCCTGCTCGACCGGCCGACCGTCGGGGAGTACCGGCTCGGCGGCGTGCTCACCAGCACCCTGACCGAGGACGAGCGGGCCGCCCTGCGGGCCCGTCAGCTGGGCTTCGTGTTCCAGGCGTTCCACCTGATGTCCCGGCGCTCGGTGCTGGACAACGTCATGCTGCCGATGCTCTACGCCGGCACCCCGCGCGCCGAGCGCGAGCCCCGGGCCCGCGAGGCGCTCCAGCGGGTTGGCCTGAGCCACCGCATGGGCTTCCTGCCCGGCCGGCTCTCGGGCGGTGAGCGCCAGCGCGTGGCGGTGGCCCGGGCGGTGGCCACCCGGCCGCGGGTGCTGCTGGCCGACGAGCCCACCGGCAACCTGGACCAGACGACGACCGGCGAGATCATGGCGCTGTTCGAGGAGCTGCACGCCGACGGCCTCACGCTGGTGCTCATCACCCACGACGGCGGGGTCGCCCGGCGCGCCCACCGCCGCATCCGGCTCACCGACGGCCGCGCGGAGGAGGTGTGAGGCTGCGCCGCGCCCCCGCCGCCGTGCGCCCCGAGGTGGTGGAGAAGGTGCCCGCCGCCGACCGGTTCACCCTCGCCGACCTGCTGGGCGAGGCCACCGCCGACATCGGGTCCCGTCCTGGCCGGCTGGTCACCACGATCGTCGGCACCGTGCTGGGGGTGGCCGCGCTCATCGCCACCATCGGCTTCGCGCAGACCGCCGCCGGCCAGATCGCCCGGCAGTTCGACGCCGCCGCGGCCACGTCGCTGGTGGTCACCCCGTCGACCGCGCAGACCGGCGGTGCGAGCGGGTCCTCCGTCGCCACCGGGGTGCTGCCCTGGGACGCCGTCGACCGCATGGAGCGACTGGCCGGGGTGGACTCCGCGGCGCTGCTGGCCGAGCTGTCGCTGCCCGACGCGACCGTCACCGCCGTCGCCGTGAACGACCCCTCGCAGGCCCCACCCGCGCCCCCGGCGCTGTACGCGGCGTCGGCGGAGCTGCTGGACGCCGTGGGCGGCCACGTCGCCACCGGCCGGTTCTTCGACGCCGGGCACGACGCCCGCGCCGACCGCGTGGTGGTGCTCGGCAGCCGGGCCGCCGACCGCCTGGGCATCGAGCGGGTCGACAACCAGCCCTCGATCTTCGTCGACGGCATCGCCTACGCGGTGCTCGGCGTCGTCGACCGCACCGACGTGCGCGGCGAGCTGCTCGACGCGGTGATCATGCCGACGGGCACCGCCCGCGCCGACGTCGGGCTGGCCACGCCCGGGGACCTGCAGGCCCGCATCGCCGTGGGCGCCGGCCCGCAGCTCAGCGAGCAGGCACCGCTCACCCTGGCCCCCGACGAGCCCGGCAGCCTGCAGGTGCAGGCGCCGTCGGCGCGGTCGCAGCTGGGCCAGGCGGTGCAGGCCGACGTCAACGGGGTGTTCGTGATCCTGTCGGTCATCGTGCTGCTGGCCGGCGGGGTCGGCATCACCAGCGTCACCATGCTGTCGGTCGTGGAGCGCACCGGCGAGATCGGCCTGCGCCGCGCGGTGGGCGCCACCGCGCGGCAGATCGCCGGGCAGTTCGTCGCCGAGTCGGTGGTGATCGGCCTGCTCGGCGGGCTGATCGGGGCCGCGGTGGGCGTGCTGGGCGTGGTCGCCATCTCGGTCGCCCGCGACTGGGCCCCGGTCGTCGACCCGTGGGTGGCGCTGGGCGGCATCGCCGTCGGCGCCGTCCTGGGGTTGCTCGCCGGGGGGCTCCCCGCCCGCCGGGCCGCCCGCATCGAGCCGGTCGAGGCCCTCCGCGGCGGCACCTGACGTCGCGGGGCCGCACGGGGTGACCCGGACGGGGTGGTGCGCAGCCGGGCGGCTCAGGTCGGCCGCCGGGGCGCCGATGGATCACGAGACCTGGAGACAGCGGGTCCCGTACGCATCCCCGAGGAGCCCCCGCTGAGCGCCACCGCACCCCGGTCCGCCGGACCGACCACCGCCGTCCGGGCGGTCGTCGCCGTGCTCGCCGTCGTGGCCCTGTGCCGGCTGCTGCTGCCGTCGGGCCCGGTCGCCGACCTCGCCTACCTGCTGGTCGTGACCGGGGCGGCGGCCGTGTCGTGGTGCGCGATCGCACGTGGCGGGCGAGCCGGCGGCTGGACGTCGGCGGGGGTGACGCTGTCGGCCACCGGGGACTGGCTGTGGCAGCTGCTGACGTGGGCAGGGGCGGACACCGACGTCTCGGTCGCCGACCTCGCCTACCTGGCCTCCTACCTGGCCATCGGCATCGGGCTGCGCCGGGTGCTCGACGGCGTCCCGGGGTCGCGCTTCGACCGGTTCGTCGACACCTCGGCGGTGTTCCTGGTCGTGGTGTACCTCGAGTGGCTCCTCGTGCTGCGGCACACCGTCGAGGACGACGCGCTCACCCCGCTGGTCCGCACCGTGACGGCCGCCTACCCGGTGCTGGACGCGTGGCTGCTCGCCCTGGTGGTGCGGTTGTGGTTCGTCCGCACCACGCTGCGCGCCGAGGCCGGCTGGGTCGCCGCCGGCGCCACCGCCCTGTTCGTGTCCGACCTCGCCTACCTGGTGACCGGGCAGACCTCCGTCGGCCTCGACGTCGGGTGGACCCTGGGGGCCCTGGCCCTGGCGGTGTCGGTGTGGGCCGCCGGCGCCCCGGTCGCCAGCCCGGGCACCGACGCCGCCGACCGGGTCGCGGCGTCGCCGGCCGTCTCCCGGTCACAGGTCGCCCTCGCCCTGGCGCCCCTGGTGCTCCCGGGCGTCGTCGAGCTGGTGGCCTTCCGGGACGGACCGGACGTCGACCCCGTCCCGGGCATCCTGCTGACCGGCGCGATGGTCGCGCTGGCCTTCGCCCGGGCCACGCGGCTGCTCCGCCAGCAGTCGCTCCTGCGCCGGGCCCTGGAGCTGCGGGCGCGCCGGGCCTCCGCCCTGGCGGCCGACTCCGCCGACGCGCTCGTCGTCGTCGACCCCACCGGGGTCCCCCTGGGCGGCCTCGGGCTCCCGGCGCCCTCGGCACTCTGGGCCGCGGTCGGTGCGGCCGACCCCGCCGGACGCCGCGACCTGCTGGAACGGGCCGGGCGGTCGCCGGGACGGGTGTGCTCCGCCGAGCTGCCCGGTGCCGACGGCACCTGGGTGCAGCTGCGCGTGGTGGACCGTTCGGCCGAGCCCGACGTGGGGGGCCTGGTGGTGACCCTGCAGGACGTCACCGACCGGCGCCGCATGCAGGACGAGCTGGCCCACCAGGCGTTCCACGACGTGCTCACCGGGCTGGCCAACCGCGCGCTGTTCGACGACCGGGTCACGCACGCCCTCGCCCGCACCGGCCGCACGGGGGTCGACCCGACGGTGCTGTCGCTGGACCTCGACGGGTTCAAGGCGGTCAACGACACCCTGGGCCACCCCGCGGGCGACGAGCTCCTCCGCCAGGTGGCCACCCGGCTGCTGGACCAGGTGCGACCCGCGGACACCGTGGCCCGGTTGGGCGGCGACGAGTTCGCCGTCCTGCTGGAACCGGGTCGGGGCGACACCCCGGAGGACCACCGGGCCGTGGCCGACCGGCTGCTCGCCGCGCTGACCCCGCCGTTCACGGTGGCGGGTCGGACGGTGCGGGTCGGTGTCAGCATCGGGCTGGCGACGGCCGACCCCGACGAGGACCCCAGCACCGGGTACCTGCTCCGGGACGCCGACACCGCGCTGTACCGGGCGAAGAGGGCGGGGAAGGCCCGCGTCGTCGTCTTCGAGCCCGGCATGCGTGCCGAGCTCGAGCTGCACACCCAGCTGGCCGCCGACCTGCCCACCGCGTTGGCGGCCGGGCAGCTGCGCGTGGTCTACCAACCCGTCGTCGACCTCTCCACCGGCGCGCTGCAGAGCTTCGAGGCGTTGCTGCGCTGGGAGCACCCCACCCTGGGGTCGGTCTCCCCGGCGGTGTTCATCCCGATCGCCGAGGAGAGCGGGGTGGTCGTGGAGATCGGCCGGTGGGTGCTGCAGCAGGCCTGCGCGACCGCGGCCGCCTGGCGCTCGGGGCCCGCGGCCTCGCCGGTGACCATCGCGGTCAACCTCTCGTCCCGCCAGCTGGAGGCGCCGGGGCTGGTCGCCGAGGTGGCCGACGTGCTGGCCGGGAGCGGGCTGGCCCCGCAGGCGCTGTGCCTGGAGCTGACCGAGACCGCCCTGGTCGACGACACCGACCACGCCGCACGCACGCTGGGCCGGCTGCGCGAGCTGGGCGTGCGCATCGCGGTGGACGACTTCGGCACCGGCTACTCGTCGCTGACCCACCTGCGCCGGTTCCCCATCGACGTGCTGAAGATCGACCGGTCGTTCGTCAGCGGCCTGCGCCCCGGCGCCCCGGGGACCCCGATCGTGCAGGGCCTGCTGGAGCTCGCCCGGGTGATGGGGCTCGACGTCGTCGCCGAGGGGGTCGAGTCCGAGCACCAGCGCGACCACCTCGCCGCCGAGGGCTGCCGGTCCGCCCAGGGCTGGCTCTTCTCCCCCGCCCTGGAGCGCGCCGAGGCCGACCTGCGGGTGGCCGCAGCGGCGTCCGTCGGGGCCGGTCGCGGGGCCGTCGCCGGCCCGGGGTGGTTCCATGGGCCGACGCCCGAACCCGTGGCAGGTACCGGCTCCGGCCGGTGAGCAGCAGGAGCCTGCGATCCGTCCGTCCCCCGCGTCCCCCCTCGGCGAGGACCCCCCGCCCGGTCCCGCCCTGCCCGGTGCGGCGCCGGTGCGGGTCGAGGACGGCGTGCTGGTCCTGACCGGTGTGGTCGACCACCGCTCCGTCGCCGCATGGCGTCGTCGGCACCCCGTCCTCCCGCCCGTCCACGAGGTGGACGCCGCCGGGGTCACCTTCCTCAACTCGTCGGGCGCGGCGCTCCTGGTCGACGCCGCGCGGGCCCTGCGCCCGGTGCTCCTGGTGCTGCGGTCGCCCAGCCGGGCCGCACTGCGGCCGCTGCAGGTGATGGGCCTCGACCAGCTCCTCGACGTCCGCCCCGGGCCGGTCGGCCCGTTCGCGGTCGCCGACCTGGGACGCTCGACCCCGCGCCCGGCCCCGGCGCGATGACGGGGAGGGGGACGGACGTGCCGGCTGGGCCCGAGGTGCCCGGTCACCGCGAAGCCGACCTGCTGCGCCGCTCGCTGGCCGTGGACAGCGGGCAGGTCGGCAGCTTCGACTGGGACCTGGCGTCGGGTCGGCTGGTCTGGGACGAGCGGCTGCACGCCCTGTTCGGGTACCGGGTGGGCGAGTTCGGGGGCACCATCGAGGCCTTCGACGCCCGGGTCCACCCCGCCGACCGCGAGCGGGTGACCCAGGCCCTGCGGGGGGCCATCGACAGCTGCGGCAGGTTCGAGGCCGAGTACCGGGTGGTGCTCCCCGACGGGACGACCCGGTGGGTGCAGGCCAAGGGGCGGGCCCTGGCCGGCGCCGACCCGACCCGGGCCGTGCGGGTGCTGGGCGCGGCCTACGACACCACCGACGTCCGCGACGGCCAGACCCGCACCACCCGGTTGCTGGAGGCCATGCCGGCCGGCTTCTTCTCCCTCGACGCGCAGTGGCGCTTCACCTTCCTCAACTCCGCCGCCGAGCGGCTGCTCGGGCAGCTGCGCGGGGAGCTGCTGGGTCGGTCCGTCTGGGAGACCTTCCCCGACGCGGTGGGCTCGGACTTCGAGACCGCGTACCGCGGCGCGGTCGAGTCCGGGCAGCCGCAGACGTTCGAGGCGCACTACCCGGCCCCGCTCGACGCCTGGTACGACGTCCTGGCGTGGCCGGCGCCCGACGGGCTGGCGGTCTACTTCTCCGACATCACCCACCGCAAGCGGGCCGCGGCGTCGGCCGGCCGGGCCGCCGCCCGAGCCGCGCTCCGCGCCCAGGTCACCAACCACCTGGCCGACGCCTCGGACACCACCGGCGCGGTGGCCGACGTCGCCCGGCTGCTGGTGCCGACCCTGGCCGACGGCGCGATCGTCACCCTGCTGGCACCCGACGGCCGACCCGAGGACGTCGGGCACTGGCACGTCGAACCGGCGCACCGGGCCGCCCTGGCGGCGTGGAGCAGCGCCCGCCTGGACGTCCTGCCCGTCACCTCCCCCCTGGCCACGGCGCTCCGCGACGGCACGCCGGTCCACAGCAGCACCGCGGCCGTCGCCGAGCTGCTCCCGCCCGGCCCGGACCGGACCGCCCTGGAGGTGCTCGCCGCCGACGACCTGCTCGTCCTGCCCATCCCCGGGCGCGGGCGCGTCCTCGGCGCGCTCACCCTCTTCACGTCCGCGTCCCGGCCGCTGCGGGGCGTCGTGCAGGACACCGCGGCGGACCTCGCGGCACGGATGGGCCTGGCCCTGGTCAGCTCCCGCCTGGTCGCGGCCCAGGGCCAGATCGCGGAGAGCCTCCAGCGCAGCCTGCTGACCGACCCGCCGCATCACGACCAGGCGGAGATCGTCGTGCGGTACGTGCCCGCGGCGGAGTCCGCGCGCGTCGGGGGCGACTGGTACGACGTCTTCCGGCAGCACGACGGGTCGACGGTGCTGGTGATCGGGGACGTCGTCGGCCACGACCTCGCGGCCGCGGCGGCCATGGGTCAGCTGCGCGGTCTGCTGCGCGGCATCGCCACCTCCTCCGACGTCGGCCCGGCCGAGGTGCTGCGCCGGCTGGATGCCTCGATGCGGCTCCTGGGGGTGGACACCCTGGCCACCGCGGTCGTGGCCCGGCTCGAGCAGCCGGCCGGGCACCCCGGCACCACCCGCCTGACCTGGTCGAACGCCGGGCACCCCGCCCCGCTGCTCATCCACCCCGACGGTCGCCAGACCGTGCTGGACGTCGAGCGCGGGGAGCTGCTGCTGGGGGTGGACGACCGGACCAGCCGCACCGAACGGGTCCGCACCCTCGAGCCCGGCACCACCGTGCTGCTGCACAGCGACGGGCTCACCGAGCGGCGCGACTCGACGCTGGACGCCGGCCTGGAACGCCTGCAGCGGGCCCTCGCCGAGCTGCACGGCTCACCCCTCGACGCGCTCTGCGACGGGGTGATCGACCGGTTGGTCGACGGCCGGCCCGACGACGACGTCGCCCTGGTCGCCGTCCGGCTGTCCTGACCTCGCCCGCTGTGCCCTAACCGGGGAGGAGGCCGCTGCGGGTCGCGGCGGTGTGCAGGGCGGCCAGCTGCTCGGGGGTGACCTGCAGGGCGCCGGTGATGACGGCGTCGTCGATGTCGGACCACTCGAGCTCGGCCCACAGCCCCCCGCCCAGCTCGTCGACGTCGGGCTGCACCCGCAGCAGCCCCGCGGCCAGCAGCGCGAAGACCCCGGGACCCTCGTCGACGACCAGCTGCAGGGCGGGTTCGAGCTGCGGGTCACCGCACGCGGTGCGGATGAGGGCGACCTCGAGCTCGTCGGCGGTCCAGACACCGAGCAGCGACGGCCTCACCGGCGACGACCCGGGCGCGCGAAGATCATCCGCAGACCCTACGAGGGCCCCCGTCCGCGCGCGAGCGCAGCCGCCACGGCGTCGTCGAGGAGCTCGGGCAGCTCGACCCCGGCAGCCCGGGCCATCGTCGGGACGACGCTCTGCCGGGCGAACGAGTTGTAGAGCCCGGCCTCCAGGAACCACGGCACGCCGTCGGGGTCGACCCGGAAGTCGAACAGCGAGTAGTCGCGGCAGCCCAGGGCCTCGTGGCACACCAGCGCCGCCGCCTGCACCGGGGCGGTGACCGGGTCGTCGACGTCCACGATCCACACCGTCGGGGTGTCCTTGGCCATCAGGCCCAGGGTGCCGTCGTCCGCACGCACGATCTTGTCCTCCGCCGTCCGCACGGGGTGGTCGGCCGACAGGCCGTACTCCTCCAACGGCAGCGCGACCAGCGCGCCGTCGCGGACCACGACCCCGCAGCGCACCTCGCGGCCCAGCGGCACGAACTCCTCGACCAGCGCGTGCGTCGACTCCGCCCAGGCCGCGGCCAGCGCGGCGGGGAGGGCGCCCACGTCGGTGACCAGGGTGATGCCGTGCGAGTTGTCGGCGTCCACCGGCTTGACCACCAGCGGCGGGGCGAGCGTCGGGTGCTCCCCCGGCGCCAGCACCTCGCCGGCCGGCACCTGCACCCCGGCGGCGGCGACCACCGCACGGGCCCGCGCCTTGTGCGCGCCCAGGGCCATGACGTCGGCGGTGTTGCCGACGAACGGGATGCCCAGCACGTCGAGCAGCGCGCGGTAGGAGGTCATGCCGGGGATGCAGAACATCTGCGGCAGCGCGACGTCGACGTCCAGGGCCGTGAGGCGGGCGAGGGCCTCCCCCAACGGCACCGGCGGGGCGTCGTCCAGGGCCCCGAGCGTCGCGGGGAACCGCCACGACCCGTCGGGGGACACGTGCGCGACGACGTGCTCGTGCTGCCCGCCCACGTTCGCCAGGCAGTCGGCGGCGTAGAGCCGGGACAGGTCGTCCATGAACGCGCTGGTCGGCGAGCCGACCAGGTGCAGCACGCGGGCCATCAGTCACCCGCCGGCTGCACGAGCTTGCCGATGTTGAAGTCGATGCGGTTCCACGCCCCGCCCGAGCGCAGGCTGGCCAGCAGCAGCAACGGGATCTGCACGTGGTGCAGCACCAGGTAGGGCAACGGGTCGGCCCGGTCGAACACGGCCTCCTTGCCCTCCCGGACCACCCGCCAGCGCTCGGCGGCCGTTCTCGGTCGGCTCAGCGCGCGCCACAGCTCGTGGTACAGCCAGTAGGTGGGCCGGCTGGTGGGCAGCGGCTCGAGCGGGGTGTCCCGGGCGTGCAGGTAGGCGTCGGCCAACCCGGGGTGGGCCGGGTGGTCGTGGAACATCGTGATCGCCGAGTGAGTTCGGGGGTTGCACTCGATGGCGAACGGGGTGCCGTCGGCGTCGACCAGGAAGTCGAACGAGACCTGGCCGGTCAACCCCAGCTCGCGCACGAAGGTGGTCACCCACTCGCGCACCCGTGGCCGGTCGACCTGGGCGTAGTTGACCTGGAACGCCGACGAGGGGCAGCAGCACCAGACGGTGACGACGCCGTCCCGGGCCGTGGAGTGCGTGCAGATCTCCTCGCCGGTGACGAACTCCTGCAGGATCCACGGGTTCTCCGGGCTGATCGGCTTGCCGGCCAGGAAGGCCTCGGTGTCCGCGCGGGTGGGCAGCGGCAGGTGCGTGAGGTCCAGGCGGTGGACCGGGTCGTAGGCGATCGACTTGAGCACGTAGGGCCGGGTGGCGCCGGAGAAGTCGTGGTCGAGCACCTGCTGGGGGTCGGTGACCAGGTGCGTGTCGGGCACGCTCAACCCCAGCGAGGCAGCCAGCTCGGTGAAGCGGTGCTTGTCGTCGAGGGTGCGCACCATCTCGGGCTCCAGGCTCAGCACCTCGCAGTGCCCGGCCAGCACGTCGGCGGCCGCGGCGTCGAACTCCGAGGCCACCGGCGAGCAGACCGGCACGTAGAGGTCGACGCCCTCGGCCCGCACCACGTCGAGCAGCGCCTGGGCGTAGCCGGGGTCGCGGGGGTCGGGCACGACGTGGAAGGCGTCGACCGCCCGGGAGAAGCGGTGGCCGGTGAACCGGTACGTGCTCTTCTCGACCAGGACGACGCGGTGCCCGGCAGTGGTGAACGAGCGGGCCAGCTGGAGCGCCTTGGTCATCTTGCCGCCGCTGATGAGCACGGTGCGCCGGTGCGCCGCGGGGGCGGGCCGTCGACGCCGGGTGGTCAGCAGCGCGGCCGCGGTGACCGCGAGGTCGACCGGGAGGGTGAGCGTCAGGCCGGCGAGCACGGCCACCGACCGCCACGGCGTGGGCCGGGGACCGGCAGCGGTGCTGCGCCGCCGGTCCGGGAGCACGGCGGTCAGCGGGACGCCCCGGTGGTGCGGTCCGGCGTGCGGTCGGTGGCGTGGTCGGTGGCGTGCGGGCCGTGGTCGCGCACCATGCCGCGGTGCATGACCCGGTCGCCGACCACGACCGAGTGGTCGCCGCGGTGCAGCACGCAGGCGTTGTCCCACATGACCACGTCGCCGGGGGCCCAGGCGTGGGCCAGGCTGTTGTCCTCGGTGGTCGAGTGCGCGTACAGCGTGGCGACCAGGTCGGCGGCCTCGTCGTCGGGCAGGCCGCTGACCGCCGCGCAGCGCTTGGGGGTGGTGAGGAACAACGCCGGGTGCTCGGTCAGCGGGTGCGGCCGCACGACGGGGTGCTCGGCTGCGGTCTCGTCGTCCGCGGTGAGCAGCTCGGGGTCGATGCCGGTCACCACGTGCCGGATGCGGCGGTCGCGCACCCGCTCGGCCAGCTCGGCGGGCAACGTGCGCAGCGCCCGGTACTGGTCGGTGAACACCGTCTCGCCGCCCCGCGACGGGATCTCCACGGCCCGCAGCGCGGTGTAGGCGGGCGGGGTCGACAGGTAGGAGCTGTCGACGTGGAAGGTGCTGCGCGGCGGCTCGGCACGGCCGACGTTGCTGATCACGTTCAGGTCGGGGAACCCGTCGACCGGGGTCTCGCCGGCGGTGAAGGTCAGCTCGCCGAACGACTGCAGGAAGCCCAGGAAGGCGGTGTCGTCGACGTGCTGGTCGCGCAGCACCACGACGCCGTGCTCGGCCAGGGCGGCCCGCATGCCCTCCACGTCGGCCACGCCGAGCGGGCCGACCTCGACCCCGGACACCACCGCACCGAGCGGTTCGAGCGGCTGGATCTGCATGGGGGTCTCCTCAGCTCTGGGTGCGACGGACGAGGGTGATGCCGTCGCGCAGCGGGACGAGCACCTGCTCGACGCGCGGGTCGGCGGTCAGGCGGGCGTTGAACGCGGCGACGGCATCGCCGTTGGGGGTGCGCTCGCCGGCCCAGGGCTGGCCCTGCATCAGGGTGTTGTCCACCGCGACCAGGGCGCCCTCGGCGAGCAGGCCGGTGTCCAGCAGCGCGTCGAGGTAGCCGGCGTACCCGGCCTTGTCGGCGTCCACGAAGACCAGGTCGAACACCTGGCCCTCGGCCGCCAGCGCGGCCAGGGTGTCGGCCGCCGGCCCCACCCGGACGTCGATCGGCGCGCCGTCCGGGAAGCACTCCTGGGCGAAGGCGGCCACGTCGGCGTCGAGCTCGCAGGCGACCAGCTCGCCGTCGGCGGGCAGCGCCTCGGCCATGGCCAGGGCGCCGTAGCCGGTGAACATGCCGATCTCGAGCACCCGGCGGGCCCGCGTCGTGCCGACGAGGAAGGCCAGGAACCGGCCCTCGACGTGGCCGCTGAGCATCTCGGCCTCCAGCGTCCCCGACCAGGGTGCGGTGCGGGTGCGCTCGGCCAGCGCCGCCAGCGCCGGGGACTCCGGGGAGGTGTGCTGCTCCAGGTAGGGCTCGAAGCCCGCGGCCAGGTCCCGGACGGCGGCCAGCTCGGCCGCCACCTCGGGCGACAGGTCCGGCCGGGCACAGACCGCGTCCAGCCGCGCCGCCAGGATCCCCAGCGGCGTGACCGGACGCAGTCCGACGTCCGTGCTCGCCGAGGTCACGGAGCTGCGACCACCGGGCTCGTGCGCGGCACCATGAACGCGTCGACACCCTCGCCGCCGCGCGGCAGCTGGGCGGCCACCTCGCGGTGCAGGTCGAGCGTGCGCACGAGCTCGTCGTCGGACACGTCGTTCATGAACGTGCACTCGCCGATCGGCTCGGGCGCGGCGGCCCGGAGCAGTCCGTCCCGCGTCTGCAGGATCGACTTCGTCGAGTCGCGCAGCAGGTCCGCGGTCAGGTACGGGCTGTCGACGGTGAGGCCCAGCCGGCTCATCAGGGCGTGGATGCGGTCGCGGTCGGCCACGGCGATGTAGCCCCGCTCGGCGGCCAGGGTCGCCGAGTAGGCCATGTCCACCGAGATGGCGTGCCCGTGGAAGTACGGGATCTCCGGGGTGAGCTCGAGCGTGGGGCTCCAGGTGTGGCCGTAGGCGATCACCCGGTCGAGGTCCAGCTCGGCGAGGTTGGGCACCTCGAGCTGCAGCATGGTGTCGATGGCCTCGTCGGTGACCTGGTCGGCGACCTTGCGGATCTCGGGGTTGCCGTCGAGGTGGCCGAACCGGGTGCGCAGCAGCTCCTCGCCGTGCTCGTCGAGCAGGTCGAACACGGTGCGGTTGGCCACCACCGCGATCTTGATCAGCTCGGCCATGCCGTTGCGCACCTGGTCCTCGGCGAGGCTGGCCAGGAAGGAGAAGTCCAGGAAGACCGTCGAGGACGCGTGGTAGGCGCCGAGCCGGTTCTTGGCCTTGCCGTGGTTCACCGCGACCTTGATCGACACGCTGGCGTCGATGAGCCCGATGAGGGTGGTGGGGATGCGGATGTAGGGCGTCGACCGCTTGTAGGCCGCGCAGGCGAACCCGGCGACGTCGGTGACCAGACCGCCCCCGACGACCAGCGGGGCCTCGGTGCGCAGCAGGCCGTAGGCGCCGAAGGCGTCGACCAGCCGCTCGAGGGTGCCCATGGTCTTGTCGGTCTCGGCGATGGCCACCGGGACGACCGTGAGCTCGACCCCGGCCGCGGCGAAGTAGGCCTCCATGGCCTCCCGGTGCAGGGCGAGCACGTTCTCGTCGACGACGGCGAGGCAGCGGCCGGCCGCGCGGTAGCAGTCGGCGAGCTGGGGGTTCTCCGGCGCGAACACGCCGTCGACAGGCACCAGGCGGTACTCGGTGCGGTGCACGGCCTCGACGGTGAAGCCGCCGTCGGCGCGGGTGACGCTGGAGCTGACCGTGGTCATGACCGGCCCCCTCAGCCCTGGAGCCCGGTGGGCAGGTCGGCGGTGGCGAGCTGGTCGACCACCCGGGCCGACCCGAAGTCGTGCCCGGCGGTGTTCGTGTTCGGGAAGGCCAGCACCTCGACCCCGGCGGCCTGCGCGGCCTGGACCCCGCCCACGTTGTCCTCGACGGCCACGGCGTCGGCGGCCTGCTCGCCCAGGGTCTGCAGCGCGTAGGCGTAGGACGCCGGGTCGGGCTTGGACTCGCCGACCTGAGCGTTGTCGACCAGCAGGTCGAAGTCGGCCGGCTCGATGCCCTCGGTGGCCTGCAGCACCGCGGCCACGTTGGCCGGCGAGGTGGTGGTGACCAGCGCGACCTTGCCGCCGGCGTGCTTGGCGCTGCGCAGCGTCTCGAGAACGCCCGGGCGGGCGGTCAGCCCACCGGCGAGGGCTTTCTGCTGGAACAGCTCGGACTTGGTGGCGTGCACGGCGGCGGCGTCGACGTCCTGGCCGCGCTCGGCGGCGTAGGCGGCGATGCGGTCGGCGCCGCCGTTGCCCCGCAGCAGCTCGCGGTACTCCTCGCCCTCCCAACGCCAGTCCAGACCGTGGCTGGCGAAGGCCTCGTTGAACGACTCGCGCTGGAGCTCGGAGGTGTCGGCGATCGTGCTGATGGACCCGAAGAGGAGAGCGGACACGCAGTGACCTCGCTTCTGGGGCCGCGGCGCGCTGCTGGCCGCGGCGGTGCGAGGACGGTACCCCGGTAATCAATCTTTACGCAGGTCGGGGCATCACCGCTGGTCCGTCGGCTGCGGTGCTGCCCCCAGTCCACCACCTCCACCCCCGCCCCGCCCACCGAGGGCCCGGTCCTCCCCGGGGATGACACGGGTCCACCCTGGGGTGCAGCACAGGGTCCCGACAGTCGGGACCCAGCTCCGACGCGGGCAGACCCCCTCCGCCGCGAGGGTGGGTGCAGTCCGCGATCCCCGTCCGAGGAGCACCTGTGTCCGTACCCGTGATGACCGTCCCCGGCGAGGCGCCGCCGACCACCGCCGCCGTCCGCGCGACCGGGCTGACCAAGACCTACGGCTCCGGCGAGACCGCGGTGCACGCCCTCGCCGGGGTCGACGTCGAGTTCCAGCGCGGCCGGTTCACCGCGATCATGGGCCCCTCCGGCTCGGGCAAGTCCACGCTCATGCACTGCCTGGCCGGGCTGGACACCGCCACCGCCGGGCAGGTCTGGCTGGGCGACACCGAGCTCACCCGGCTGCGCGACGACCAGCTGACCAAGCTGCGCCGCGAGCGCATCGGCTTCGTGTTCCAGGCGTTCAACCTGCTGCCCGTGCTCAGCGCGGAGGAGAACATGACGCTGCCGATGCAGCTGGCCGGCCAGCGCCCCGACCGCGCCTGGATGGACGACGTCGTCGACCGGCTGGGCCTGCGCGACCGGCTGGGGCACCGCCCCTACGAGCTCTCCGGCGGCCAGCAGCAGCGCGTCGCCGTCGCCCGCGCCCTGCTGCCCCGCCCCGACGTCGTGTTCGCCGACGAGCCCACCGGCAACCTGGACAGCCGGGTCGGCGCCGAGGTGCTGGGCCTGCTGCGCTCCAGCGTCCGCGAGACCGGCCAGACCGTCGTCATGGTCACCCACGACCCGGTCGCGGCCGCCTACGCCGACCGCGTGGTGCTGCTGGCCGACGGCCGGCTGGCCGGCGAGGTCCACCACCCCACCGCCGACGCCGTCATCGACGCGCTGCGCGGGCTGGGCGGCTGAGCCGTGAACCGCGTGCTCCTCGCCCAGGTGCGGGCCAACGCCGGCCGGTTGGTCGCCTCCATGACCGCCATCGTCATCGCCGTCGCGTTCGTCGTCGCCACGCTGGTGCTCAACCAGACCGCCAAGTCCACCGTGCTCGACGCGGTCGGCGCCCAGTACACCGGCACCGACTACGTGCTCTCCTCCACCGAGAGCGACGACCTGGCCGACCAGGCCGACGCCGTCGCCGCCGTCCCCGGAGTCACCGCCGTCGCGCCCGACTGGGACACCTCGCTGCAGACCGTCCTGCCCGGCACCACCGGCGCCCGCTACGTGTCGGTCGGCGCCGTCGCCGACGCACCCGAGCTGCGCTGGCAGCAGCTCACCGCCGGCAGCTTCCCGACCGGACCGGGCGAGATCGCCCTGTCCGCGGACTCCGACGTCGCCGTCGGCGACCGGGTGCCGTTCACCACCTACGACGCCGAGGGCGCCGAGCTCACCGGCGACCTCACCGTCACCGGCCTGGTCGACGTGTCCGGGTCGATCACCGGCGGGCTCTACACGCAGGGCTTCGTGACCCCGGCGCAGATCCAGCAGTGGAACGGCTGGGCCACCGAGCTGCTCGTCGCCGGCGACCCCGACCCGGTCGCCCTGCAGGCCGCGATCGCCACCCGCGCGGTCACCCTGCAGACCGGCACCGAGGCCGCCGAGGCGAAGGCCGCCGCCCTCACCGGCGGCTCGAACGCGCTCGCCGTCGTCCTGCTCGTCTTCGCCACCGTCGCCGTGCTGGTCGCCGGCCTGGTCATCGCCAACACGTTCGCCGTCCTGCTGGCCCAGCGCACCCGCGAGCTGGCACTGCTGCGCTGCGTCGGGGCGACGTCCGCCCAGATCCGTCGCAGCGTGCTCGGCGAGGCCCTCGTCACCGGCATCGCGGCCTCCGTGCTCGGCGTGCTCGGCGGCATCGGGCTGGCCGCGGGGGTCTCCGCGCTGGCCGGCGCCCTGGACTCGCCGATCCCGCTGTCCGGTGTCTCGGTCCCGTGGCTCGCCGTCGTCTCCGGGCTGGTCGTCGGCGTCGTCACCACGCTGGTCGCGGCGCTGGCCCCCGCCCGCGCCGCCACCCGGGTCGCCCCGCTGGCCGCCCTGCGCCCGACCGACGCCGCCCCGCTGCGCTCGCGGTCGGGGGTGCTGCGGCTGGTGCTCGGCCTGCTGCTGTTCGTGCCCGGCGCCGCCCTGCTGGTGTGGGGCGCGGCGGTCAGCGAGGTGCTCGTCGCGCTGCCCGGCGGGGTGCTGAGCTTCCTGGGCGCGATCCTGCTCGCCCAGCGCGCCGTCCCGCCGGTGGTCGCCGCGGCCGGCCGGCTGCTCGGCCGGGCCGGCGGCGTGCCCGGCCGGCTGGCGGCCGGCAACGCGACCCGCAACCCCCGCCGGACGGCGGCCACCGCCACCGCGCTGGTCATCGGCGTCACCCTGACGACGGCGATGGTGGTCGGTGCGGCCTCCACCCGGGCCACCGCCTCCGCCGGCCTGGACGCCGCCTACCCCACCGACGTCATCGTGCAGGACCAGACCGCAGGGCTGCCGACGTCGCTGCTCGGCCAGCTCGAGGCCGTCGACGGGGTGTCCCAGGGCGTGCCGGTCACCGGGGGCGAGGTCACCGGACCCGACGGCGAGCTGTGGCAGGCCGAGGGCTTCGACGTCCCCGCCACCCTGCCGGTGCTCCGGTCGGCCACCGACCAGCCCCTGCCCGCCCAGGGCGAGGTCGTGCTGCCGCCCTACCTGGCCGAGCAGTTCGGCGTGGGCGCCGGCGACCCGGTGACCTTCACGGCCGACGACCGTTCGCTCACGTTCACCACGGTGCTGGGGACCACCGACGTCTACACCCCGCGGTTCACCGCCACGGAGCTGGCCGCCCTCGACCCGGAGGCCACGGTCGGCCAGGTCTGGCTGCGCCTGGACGACGGCACCGACACCGCCGCCGCGATCGAGGCGATCACCGACGTCGCCGGCACCGCGGTGCCCACCGCCTTCGTCACGGGCATCGCCAGCGAGCGCGCCGCGCTCGACGACGTCCTGGACACCTTGCTGCTCGTCGTGACCGGCCTGCTCGGGGTCGCCGTCGTGATCGCCCTCATCGGCGTCGGCAACACCCTCGCCCTCTCGGTGGTCGAGCGGCGCCAGGAGAGCGGGCTGCTGCGGGCGCTGGGGCTGACCCGGGGTCAGCTGCGCGGCCTGCTCGCCTGGGAGGCCGTGCTGGTCGCCGGGGTGGCCGCGGTGATCGGCGTGCTGCTGGGCGGCGGGTACGGCGTGGTCGGCGCCGCCTCGGTGCTGGGCTCGCTGTCGGCCGAGGGCACCGTGGTGAGCATCCCGTGGGCGCAGGTGGGTGCGATCGTCGTCGTCGCCACGGTCGCCGGGCTGCTGGCCAGCGTGCTGCCGGCCCGCCGCGCGGCCCGCACGCCCCCGGTGGCCGCGATCGCCGCGTAGCCCGTCGCGGCCCGGCCGCCGCGCCGCCCCGGTCACCGGGGCGGCGCGGTGCGGTCACTCGGCCGGACGGCGTTGGACGGCGCGGTCGGCCAGCTCGGCCCCCGCGCCCTCGTACAGCTGCAACCCGATGTCGGCGCCCTCGTCGAGCACCTCGGCGAGGTCGTCGTCGAACTGCGTCACCGCGGCGACCGTGCCGGTGAAGCCGTGCGAGCGCAGCCGGGTGAGCGTGGCCAGGTTGTTGTCGTGGGCGGGCATGGCAAGCAGCACGAGCTCGACGTGGTGCAGCTCGAGCTCCTCCCACAGCCGCGGGTCGGTGGCATCGCCCTCGATGGCGTGCACCCCCTCGGCCTGCAGCTGGGCCACCCGGTCGCCGTCGGCCTCGATGCCGATCGCCCGCAGCCCGTACTGCACGGTCAGCCGCCGGTGCGCGGACGACCCGACCCGCCCCATGCCGAGGACGACGGCCTGGGCGTCGCCGAGGTCCAGCGGCCGGTCGTCGGGGTGCAACCGCTCGGTGGGCCGGTCGGGCAGCCAGCGGCGCAGCACGTCGACGAGCTGGTCGGGCCGGTCACCCACCAGCGAGGGCAGCACGAAGGACGCCGCCACGGCCGCGGCCAGCGGGGCGGCCCAGCCGGGGTCGAGGAGGTCGTCGGGCAGCGCCACCACCACGATCAGCCCGAACTCCGAGAAGTTGGTCAGCACGGTCGAGGTGAAGACGGCGGTGCGCCGCCGCAGCCGCGCCAGGTAGAAGAGGACGACGAACACGAACGCCTGCACCGGGAGCAGCAGCAGGAGCGCCCCGGCGATCACCAGCTCGCCGCCGGTGGGCAGCCCGGCGAGCCCGATGGAGACGAAGAACCCGACGAGCAGCAGGTCCTTGATGGAGAACAGCGACTTGGCCAGCTCGGCCGAGCGGGGGTGCCCGGCCAGCAGCATGCCCAGCAGCAACGCCCCGAGGTCGCCCTTCACGCCCAGCGCGGAGAACAGGGCGTAACCGGGCACCAGGGCCAGCACGATCCCGTAGAGCGGCAGCATCTCGTCGTGCCCGAGCCGGCCCAGCAGCCGGCGCAGCAGCGGGGCGGCCGGCACGAGCAGCACCAGCAGGACCGCCCACGGGCTGGGCACCTTGCCCTCGGCGACGGCGAGGAAGACCACGGCCAGCAGGTCCTGGATGACCAGGACGCCGATCGCCAGCCGCCCGGTCAGCGTCTGGGTGGCGCCGCGCTCCTCGAGCACCTTGACCACGAACACGGTGCTGGAGAACGACAGCGCGAACCCGATGAGCAGCCACGCACGCGGTCCGCCGTCGGCGGCCAGGCCCACCCCGAGGACGGCGAGCAGCCCCAGCAGGCCGGCGGTGACCGCGGTGCTGACCAGTGCGTGCACGCTGGAGGTCAGCCAGACCTCCTTGCGCACCAGCGAGCGCAGGTCGATCTTCAGGCCCACCCCGAACAGCAGGACGGTGACGCCGAGGTCGGCGACGGTGCCGAGCTCCGGCGGGGCCTGCACCCCCAGCGGGTAGAGCACGAAGCCCGCGGCGAGGAACCCCAGCAGCGGGGGCAGCCGGAGCAGCCCGGCGGCCACCCCGCCGAGCAGGACGGCCAGCAGGATGGCCGAGACGTCGTCCACAGGTCCCCTCTCGCGGGTGGTCGCAGGTGATCCTGGCCCACCCGGGGCCGCATGCGGGCTCCGGCGCGCCCGTCGCTGCGTGCTGGATCGAGGACGCTGAGCGACGTCTGCGCAGGTCACAGGTGCGCGCCGTCCCCATCCGTGGTGCCATGGGCAGGTACCGAGGACGGGGGTTCACAGGTGATGACCACTCCAGACGACGCCCGGCAGCCGTGGATCGACCCCGACGCCGCCACCTACGGGCGGCACGCCGACACCAACCCCCTGCCGCTCATCACCCCGGCCGCCGAGGTGCCCCCTGCCCCGCCGGTGCGCGTCGTGCGCCGCCCGCGGCCCCGTCGCCTGCGCCGCCGAACCGCCCCGGTCGCCGCCGTCGGGCTGGGCGCGGTCGCCGTCGGCGGGCTCACCCTGCTGGCCGCGGCCTCCCCCGCCGCGCAGTCCGACGACGCGCCCCGCGCCGCGGTCCCGCCGGTCTCGGCCTCCCCGGCCGCCCGCACCAGCACCACCACGGACGCCGCCGTCGTGGGCGCCACGCCCAGCAGCGCGGCGACCACCGACCCCGGCACCCCGGCTGACTCCACGCCCCGCCCGGTGGACCCCACCGCGCCCTCACCCGCCCCCGATCCCGGCGCGCTCGACCCGGGCGGCGCCACCACCGACGTCCCGGTCACCCAGCCCGGCGACGAGGCCCCGGTGGACGAGGCGCCGGTGGGCGCCGGCACCACCGCTCCGCCCGGCACGCCGGGCCCGGGCAGCACGGCGCCCGGCAGTACCCCGCCCACCACCGAGCCGACCCCGACCCCGACCCCGACCCCGACCGAGCCGACGACACCGGCGGAGGGCGCGACCAGCGGCGAGACCACGACGCCGCCCAGCACGACCCCCTCCGGCACCACGCCGCCCACCAGCACGGACCCGACGGCGACCACCGACCCGACCGGACCGGGCCCGACCACCACCGCGACGCCGACCACCGACCCGACGGCCACCGACCCGACGGCCCAGCAGCCGACGAGCGGGGGCGCGACGACCGACGGGGGCTGACCCGGGCGCCGCACAGCTGCGCCGGGGATGCTGGTGGGCGTGCCGTCCCTGCGCTCCGCCGTCCTGACCGCCGTCCTCGCCGTCCCCGCGGCCGCCCTGGCCCGCGCCGCCTGGGGGGTGCCCGTCGCGATGGGCGCCAGCCGCCGTGCGGTGCGCCCGTTCGTCGCCGGGTCCGAGCACCACTCCGACGGCAGGTTCCGCAACACCGTGCCCACCTCGTCCCTGAGCCCCGGCAGCAGCGGCGACCTGCTGCGCGAGGCCCGCAAGGGCCGCAAGGCCGGGGTGCCGTCGCAGCCGGTGCCGCTGGTCCGCCCCGAGCTGCCCACCGCGGCCGCCGAGCTCGCCGTCACCTGGTTCGGGCACGCCAGCGCCCTGCTCGAGGTCGACGGGCACCGGGTGCTGGTCGACCCGGTGTGGGGCGAGCGGGTGTCGCCGTCGGCGGTCGTCGGCCCCAAGCGGCTGCACCCGGCGCCCGGCCCGCTGGAGGAGATCCCGCAGGTCGACGCCGTGCTCATCAGCCACGACCACTACGACCACCTCGACCTGCCCACCGTGCGCCGGCTGGTCCGCGAGCAGACCGCGCCCTTCGTCGTGCCGCTCGGCATCGGGGTGCACCTGCGCGGGTGGGGCGTGCCGGCCGAGCGCGTGGTCGAGCTCGACTGGGACGGCGTGCACCGCGTCGGCGAGCTCACCCTGGTCTGCGCCGAGGCCCGGCACTTCTCCGGCCGCGGCCTGACGCGCGACGACACCCTGTGGTCCTCGTGGGTGGTGTCCGGGCCCCGGCACCGGGTGTTCTTCGGCGGCGACACCGGCTACCACCCGGCCTTCGCCGCGATCGGCGCGCAGCACGGCCCCTTCGACCTCACCCTGCTGCCCGTGGGCGCCTACAACGAGCAGTGGGCGGCGATCCACATGAACCCCGAGGAAGCGGTGCGGGCGCACGGCGACCTCGGCGGACAGGTCCTGCTGCCCATCCACTGGGCCACGTTCAACCTGGCCTTCCACGGCTGGGCCGAGCCGGTCGAGCGGCTGCTGGCCGCGGCCGGGGACGTGCCGGTCGTCGTCCCCCGGCCCGGCGAGCGGCTCGACCTCACCGACGGGACGCCGACCACACCCGACTGGTGGTCCGCGACCGCCTGACCGGAGCGCGTCGCGGTTGACGGCGGCCTCCCCCGGGCACCCATCACCGACGGTCGGTGCCGACGTGGCACCGGCGCAGCCCAGATGGAGGTCGCACGATGGCCGACGACACCCGGGGCACCACGCCCCCCGCCACCGGCTCGAGCGCCGCCCCGCTGGACCCCGACGCGGGCCGGCACGGCACCGCCGCGCCCCTCGGCGCGGCCCCCCAGGCGCCGGGCAACCTGTCCACCGCCCCTGCGGCCGCCGGCAACGGGCCCACCGCCGGGTACGGCGCGGTGACCGACGGCCCGCACGCCCCGGGCAACCGGGACACCCACCACCCGGCCGACGGCCTGGCCGACCGGGTCAGCGACCGGCACGACCACGACCACGTGGCCGGGTACGGCACCGACCGGCACGACCACGACCGCCGGGACCACCTCGCCGGGGACGGCCACGATCGGCAGGACACCGTCGTCGCGCCGGTCGTCGACGGCCGGGACCGCGAGCACACGCACCATGCACCCGTCGCACCCGTCGCACCCGTCGCGCCGGTCGGCCACGACCGGGCCCACGACGGTGTCCACGGCAGGACCCACGACGGGGTCCACGAGCGGGCCGTCGACCGGGACGGGGACGGCCGCGAAGACCGCACCGGGGCGGTCATCCCGACGACCGCCAAGGAGATGGCCGCCGCCCAGCGCGCCCGCTACGGCGGCCTGCACATGGGCTCGGCGTTCTTCGGGTGGATGAGCGCCGTCGGCATCGCGGTGATCCTGCTGGCCGTGCTGTCGGCCGCGGGCCTGGCGTTCGGCCTCTACTCCACCCTCGGCACCGCGCAGGACGCCGCCGACCAGGCGAACTCCGGCATCGGCCTCGGCGCCGCCATCGCGCTGCTCGTCGTCCTGTTCATCGCCTACCTCGCCGGCGGGTACGTGGCCGGTCGCATGGCCCGGTTCAACGGCACCAAGCAGGGCCTGGGCGTATGGCTGTGGGGCGTCATCGTGACCGTGCTCGCCGCGCTGGCCGGGCTGGTTCTGGGCACGCAGTACAACGTGTTCGACCAGCTGAACCTGCCGGCGCTGCCGGTCGAGTCGGGCACCGCCACCACCGCGGGCTTCATCGCCCTGGGCGCGGTGCTCGTCGTGACGCTGCTGGGCGCGATGCTCGGCGGCAAGCTCGGCTCGCACTACCACCGCAAGGTCGACCGCGCCGCCTTCGAGCCCGTCGAGGCCTGACCCCCCCGCTCGACTGTGCAGTTGCGATCGTCGACCCGCCCCGGCGCACCGGAGGCAGCGACCGCAACTGCACAGTCGGCCGGAGTCAGCGCAGGAGCTTGGACATCCGGCGGTCGGCCAGCGGCTTTCCGCCGGTCTGGCAGGTCGGGCAGTACTGCAGCGAGGTGTCGGCGAACGAGACCTCGCGCACCGTGTCCCCGCACACCGGGCAGGGCAGGCCGGTGCGGGCGTGCACCCGCAGGTTGGCGCGCTTCTCGCCCTTGAGCTTCGCGGCCTGCTGCCCGACCTGCCGCTCCAGCGCGTCGGTCAGCGTCGTGCGGACGGCGTCGTAGAGGCGCAGCACCTCGTCGTCGGTGAGCTTGTCGGCGCCCTTGAACGGCGACAGCTTCGCCACGTGCAGGATCTCGTCGGAGTAGGCGTTGCCGATGCCCGAGACCAGCGTCTGGTCGGTCAACGCCCCCTTGAGCTGGCCCTTCCGGCCCTTCATGAGGGCCGCGAAGGCCTCGGCGTCGACCGCCAGGGCGTCGGGGCCCAGCCGGGCGATCCCCGGCACCTCCGAGGACGGCGACCGGACGACGTAGACCGCCAACCCCTTGCGCGTGCCCTGCTCGGTGAGGTCGAAGCCCGCACCGTCGTCGAGGTGGACGCGCACCGCCAGCGGCCCCTTGCCCGGCTTGGGTGGGGCAGTCGGCAGCTCCGCACGCCAGTGCAGCCACCCCGCACGGGCCAGGTGCACCACCAGGTGGATGCCCGACACGTCGAGGTCGAGGAACTTGCCCGTGCGCGAGGCACCGGTGACCTCCAGCCCGGCCAGCGACGACAGCGGCGGGTCGAAGGTCTTCAGCGACTGGATGCCGGCGAGGTCCACCCGCGTGACGACCTTGCCCACCGCGTTCTCCCGCAGGAACGCAGCGAGGGCCTCGACCTCCGGCAGCTCAGGCATGGGCACATCGTCGTCCTCGGGGCTACACCGCGTCCAACGGTCGTCCCCCGGTCGGGGGGAGCCCCACCGGCGATCGGCCGCGGCAAGCCGTTACCACGCGAGGCGAGGGCTGGGCAGCAGGGGGGCGGCGGGGTCAGCGGGAGGCGGCGATCTCCGTCAGGTCGTCGAGGACCAGGTCCGCGCCCGACGGGCCCAGGCCGAGGAACCAGCGGGCGTCGTCGACCTCGTGCGCGTCGCCCGAGGCCACGGCCGGCAACGTGGTCCACAGGCCCCCGGTCTGCAGGGAGGCCGCCTCACCACTGCCCTCGTCGGTGAAGCCGGGTGACCAGAAGACGACGTCGGCGGTGACCAGGTCGAGCGTCTCGGGGACCAGCTCCACCCGGTTCTCGGTGCTGTCCAGCGCCGTGGGCCAGGTGAACCCGACGTCCTCCAGCACGCTGCCGATGAACGAGCCCCGGGCGTAGGCGCGGATCTGGCCGCCGCCCATGAAGCGCAGCACCGACACCTCGGTGGCGGACGGGTCCCCCCACGCCGCCGCGATCTCGCCGACCCGCTGCTCGTGGTCGGCCAGGATCTCCTCGGCCTCGGCGGACATGCCCATCGCCTCGGCCGACAGCCGGAAGTTCTCCTTCCACACCGCACCGAGGTCGCCGGTCATCACGGTGGGCGCCAGGCCCGACAGCTGCTCGTACAGCGCCTCGTGCCGGACCGAGTTGGTCAGGATCAGGTCCGGCCGCAGCGCGGCCACGGCCTCGAGGTCGGGCTCGGCGATGGTGCCCACCACCGCGACGTCCTCGGCGTCGAAGTCGTGGGTGGTCGCCAGCTCCTCCAGCAGTCCTTCGGTCTCCACCGTGCCCACCGGCACCACACCCAGGGACGTGACGGCGTCGAGCTCACCGGTGTCCATGACCACGACCCGCTCGGGGGTGCCGGTGACCTCGGTGGTGCCGACGGCGTGGACCACCGTCCGGGTCTCCGCGCCGGCCGCACCGGGCGGGGCCTCGACCTCCGACCCGCACGCGGTGAGCCCGAGGGCCAGCACGAGCACGGGCAGCATGTTCCGACGGGTCACCGAGCGCCTCCTGTTGATTAGGTGAGGCTCACCTTAACCACACCCGTTCAGCTGTCCGGGGACTCCACTAGTTGACGAGCCTGACTAGTAACCGCTACGTTCTACTCATGGACGACGACATCCCGACCGAGTGGCTGCGGGCGGTGCTGCCCCTGGCGGTGCTGGCCGCCGTCGCCGAGGAGGACACGTACGGCTACGCGGTCGCCCAACGGCTGCAGGCCGGTGGGCTGGGCACGGTCAAGGGCGGCACGCTCTACCCGGTGCTCAACCGGCTGGAGGCCGACGGCCTGCTGACGTCGTCGTGGCGCGAGGGCGTCGGCGGGCCCGGCCGCAAGTTCTTCGCCGCCACCCCGGCCGGTCGCGACCACCTCGCCCGCCGCAGCGCCGCCTGGCACACGTTCACCGAGCAGGCCCGCAGCCTGCTCCCCGACCCGAGGAGCACCCGATGAGCGCCACCCCCGAGACGGTGACCGACTACCGCCAGTCCCTCGTGCTCCACCTGCGCCTGCAGGAGGTGCCCGCCGACCGCATCGGCGAGATCGTCGCCGAGGTCGAGAGCCACGTGGCCGAGACCGGCGAGGACCCCGCCGAGGCCTTCGGCAGCCCCCGCGACTACGCCCGCAGCCTGACCGACGAACACCGGAAGCCGCCCCGCTGGTGGACCGTGACCACGCTCGTGCTGGCCGCTGCCGCCGGCTGGCTCATCGGGCAGGGCGCGTTCGCCGTGCTGCTGGACGAGCCCTGGCTGGGCCGTTCGGGCTGGCTCTGGCTGGCGACCGGCGTGGCCGTGGGCATCCCGCCGGCGTACATGGTGGGCCGCCGCTCGCGGGAGGTGCTCGACCCGCGCACAGGTCGACCGCTGGTGCGCACCCCGCGGTGGGCGGCGTTCACCTTCTACCTGATCCCGGTCGCGATCGTCCTGGTCGGCTGGCTGGCGATCCTGGTCATCCGCTGAGGGTCAGCCGACCAGCAGGGCGCGGGCGCTGACCCGCGGCGCGGCGGCCCGCACGCCGAGCGCGACCACCACGACCGCGGCGGCCCCCACGGCGGCGACCGCCACCGGCAGCGGACCACCGGCCGCGGCGATGGCCAGCACGCCCCAGACGACGGCCGCGGCGAACGGGCCGGCCGCCACCTCGGCGTTCAGCACGACGAACGACCCGATCAGCGCGACCGCCACCAGCGCGGCGACCGCCGCGACCGTCGAGTACGTCGCGGAGGGGTCCGCGCCCAGCGCGACACCGGTGTTGCCCACGTTGGCCACCGGCGCCACGGTCACCCAGCCCAGCAGCAGCCCGGCGGTGGCGGCGGGGAGCACCCGGGCCGCCCCGGTCAGGTCGCGCTGCACGTCGGGGCGCTGCAGCCGGGCGAAGCCCACGGCCGCGGCGGCGGTGATGCCGAAGATGACCACCTGGGCCACGTACTGCCAGACGCCGCCCAGGGGGTAGACGACCTCCCACACGGTGTTGCCGAGGAAGGCCAGCGCCAGCGGCCAGCCGGTCACCCGGTGCACGAGCCGCGTGCGCTGCGAGGGCAGGGCCTGGAAGACCGCCCAGGCCAGCGAGCCGAGGAAGACCAGACCCCAGATCGAGAACGCGTAGCCGGCCGGGGTGACCAGCGAGCGGGCCCCGTCGCTGACGTCGCCGACGCTGCGGCCGGAGAGGGCGGTGCCCAGCGGGCTGCCGACGATCTGGGCGACGGCGGCCACCACGACCGCCACGACCCGGGTGCTGTCCTTCATGGTTGTCTCCTCGCACGGTTCTCGACGACCAGATGTCTCTACCGTCGAAGTAAACGGTCCAAACCGGGGGTGACGATGGACGCAGCGCACCGCGAGGTGGCCCTGTTGCTGCGCCGGCTCACCGTCGAGAGCAACCGCACGTCGGCCGTCTTCGGCGACACGCACGGCCTGCACCGCACCGACCTCGACGCCCTGGCCGTCGTGGTGGGCGCCGCGGCGGCCGGGCGCGAGATGACCCCGGGGCTGCTGGCCACCGAGCTGCGGCTGTCCTCCCCCGCGACCACCGCTCTGGTCGACCGGCTCGAGCGCGCCGGGCACCTGGTGCGCGAGCGCAGCAGCACCGACCGCCGGCAGGTGGTGCTCCGGGTGCAGGACCGGGCCCGCGAGCTGGCCCGCGAGTTCTTCGTCCCGATGGCGGACCGGGTCGCCGACGTCCTGGCCGACATGCCGGACGACGACGTCCGGGTGGTCACCGCCTTCCTGCACCGCGCGGTGGAGGCCCTGCGCCACCCGACCGGCTGAGCCATGTTCGGCCCGCCGCCCGGCGGGGCACCACCGGGCGGTGGACGACCTGCTGCGCGCCTTCCTGGACACCCCGCGGGGCACCGGGCTGGCCGTGATCGCGCTCGTCCTGGTCGTGGAGTCCGGCTTCCTCGCCGGCATGCTGCTGCCCGGCAGCACCGCGGCCCTGGCGGCCGGGTGGCTGTCGGTGAACCGTGGGCTGCCGCTGCCGCTGGTGATCGGCGTGGTCACCGCGGCCACGGTCGCCGGTGCGCACCTGTCGTGGTGGCGCGGCCAGCACAGCGACGCCCCCGCGAAGGTGAAGGGCCGCCTGCGCCGCCTGCTCTCCCGGGTGTTCGCCGGCCTCCGTCAGCACCCGCTCGTCGTCGTCGCCGTGGCGCAGTGCGTGGCCGGCACCCGCACACTGACCCCGCGGGCGGCGGCCGCCGCCGGGGTGTCCTACCGCCGGTTCACCGTGGCCCAGCTCGCCGGGGCCACCGCCTGGGCGACCGTGCTGGTCGTCAGCGGCACCACCGCTGCCTCGCTGGTCCCGCCGCTGGACCCCGACCTCTACGCCACGGTCCCGCTCGCGGTCGGCGTCCTGGTGGCCGTCGTCCTCGCCCTGAAGCTGGTCCGCCGACGCCGCGCCGTCCGGGCCGTCCCGGCGGGCGCCCCGGCCTGAGCCGGCTCAGCCCCGCAGCCGCGGTGGCGGGCCCGGGTCGACGGGATCCACCCCTCGTGCCCACCGGGCCAGCCCCGCTGCGTCGACGCCCAGCTCGGCGGCGACCTCGGCGGCCGCCGCGGTGTGCCCCGCGCCCCGGTCGAGCAGCGTGCGCGCCCCGGCGAGGTTGCCGCGGGCGGCGTGCGTCAGCCCGACGGCGAGCTGGGCCAGCCCGCGCCAGAGCTCGCGCTGCTCGGCCGGCCCGGTCTTCCAGGCGTCCTCGAGCACCTCGTGCGCGTGGAACGGTCGCCCGGCGTCGAGCAGCTCCTGCGCCTCGGCGAGGGTCTGCGCCGGTGTGCGGACGACGCCCTCCGGGGCGCGCGGCTCGCCGGGCACCCCGTAGGGCAGCGGTCGGCCCAGCCCGTCGCGCGGCCGGGCACTGCGCGCCCGGCCCTCGTCGTCCCGGTCCCGCGGTGGCATGTCCCCCACTCCACCACCTGCGGTCCACCCGGTGCACGGACACCCCCCGGGGTGGCGTCGGCCGTGCACGAGGGGCACCCTGGACGACGAGGACGGCCCGCACCACGCGCGCGAGTCGCCCCCGCACCGACCCGCGGTCGTCACCGACCGGTCCGGACCTGGAGGGGGTGGCTTCGGCCATGCACGACACCGAGCAGCTCGTCCCGTTGGCCGGGGTCGACGACGCCCGCGCCCACGTGCAGCGCGGCGCGCTGACCCCCGCGGACCCGGGTCCAGTGGGCCTGGAGCTGGAGGCGCACCTCGTCGACCTGGCCGACCCGGGGGCGCGGGTGCCGTGGGCCCGGGTCACCACCGCCGTCGCGGCGCTGCCCGCGCTGCCAGGGGGCAGCCGGGTGACCCTGGAGCCCGGCGGCCAGGTCGAGCTGTCCGGCCCGCCCCGCGACGACGTCGCCGGCGCCGTGGCCGCGCTGCGCGCCGACGCCGTCGTCGTGCGCACCGCACTCGGCGAGGTGGGGCTCGGCCTGGCCCCGTTGGGCACCGACCCGCTGCGCCCGGCGGCGAGGGTCAGCCCCGGTCAGCGGTACCTGGCCATGGAACGGCACTTCGCCGCCGTCGGCTGCGCCCGCGCCGGCGCGGCCATGATGACCTCGACGGCCTCGGTGCAGCTCAACCTCGAGGCCGGGGCGGGGGCCGAGCAGCACGACCGGGTCGCGCTGGCCCATGCGCTGGGCCCGGTGCTGGTGGCCGTGTCGGCGTCGTCCCCGATGCTGGCCGGGCGCGAGACCGGCTGGGCCTCGACCCGTCAGCAGGTGTGGGGCGACCTCGACCAGGCGCGCTGCGGCCCGCTGCTCGGGCGCCGCGACCCGGCCGATGAGTGGGCCGACTACGCCCTCGCCGCCCCGGTGATGCTGGTGCGCTGGACCGACGACGGCGGCGCCGAGGCGGTCACCAGCCGGGTGCCCTTCGCCGACTGGGCGTCCGGCCGCACGCTGCTGGGTGGCCGCCGCCCCTCGACCGGGGACCTCGACTACCACCTGACCACCCTGTTCCCGCCGGTGCGGTTGCGCGGGTTCCTCGAGATCCGCTACCTCGACGCGAGCCCGGCCTGGCCCGCCCTCGCCGCGCTCGCCGCCACGGTGCTCGACGACCCGGTGGCCGCCGACCGCGCCGCCGAGGCCTGCCTGCCCGTCGTCGGCCGGTGGGACGACGCCGCCCGGCACGGCCTGGCCGACCCCGCCCTGCACGAGGCCGCCCGGGCCTGCCTGGCGGCGGCCGCCGACCGCGGACCCGCCGATCTCCGCCCCGAGCTGCACGCCCTCGCCGAGCTGGTCGAGGCCGGCCGCGGCCCGGGCGACGCCGTCCTGACCACCGCCCGGACGTCCGGGCCCGAGGCCGCGCTGCTCGCGGCCACCTCCGGAGAGGACCTGGCATGACCGACATCGACACCGTGGTGCGCGACCTGGCCGCCGCCCGCGAGCGCACCCTGCACCTCACCGACCTCGACGAGCCCGAGCTGCTGCGCCAGCACGACCCGCTGATGAGCCCGCTGGTCTGGGACCTCGCGCACATCGGCCAGCAGGAGGACCTCTGGCTGCTGCGCGGCGGCGAGGCCGGGCGCTGCGGCATCCTGCGCCCCGAGGTCGAGCAGCTCTACGACGCCTTCACCCACCCCCGCGCGGTGCGCGCCCAGCTGCCGCTGCTGCCGCCGGTGGACGCCCGCCGGTACGTGGCCGAGGTGCGCGAGCGGGTGCTGGACCGCATCGGCGACGCCGACGCCTTCGAGGTGGCGATGGTGGTCAGCCACGAGCAGCAGCACGACGAGACCATGCTGCAGGCCCTCCAGCTGCGCTCGGGCCCGGCGCTGCTCGGCGCCGGCAGCCCGCTCCCGCCCGGCCGCCCCGGGGTGGCCGGCACCCGCGTGCTGGTGCCCGGCGGACCCGTCGAGATCGGCGTCGACGGGACCACCGAGCCGTTCAGCCTGGACAACGAGCGGGGCGCGCACACCGTCGACGTCCCCGCGTTCGAGATCGGCCGGGTGCCGGTCACCGTCGCCGAGTACGCGCAGTTCATCGGCGACGGCGGCTACGCCCGGCCCGAGCTGTGGACCGACAGGGGCTGGCAGGTGCGCACCGACATGGGCCTGGCGCACCCGATGACCTGGCACGGCGACGGCACCCGCACCCGGTTCGGGGTCACCGAGCAGGTGCCCGGTGACGAACCGGTCCAGCACATCACCTGGTTCGAGGCCGACGCCTACGCCCGCTGGGCCGGTGCCCGGCTGCCCACCGAGGTCGAGTGGGAGAAGGCCGCCGCCTGGGACCCGGCCACCGGACGGCGCCGCCGGTACCCGTGGGGGTCCGCCGACCCGACCGCGCAGCACGCGAACCTCGGCGGCACGGCGCTGCGCCCGGCCCCGGTCGGCGCCTACCCCGCGGGCGCCTCGGCGTACGGGGTCGAGCAGCTGATGGGCGACGTCTGGGAGTGGACGTCGTCGGACTTCACCGCCTGGCCGGGCTTCACGCCGATGCTCTACGCCGACTACTCCGCCCCGTTCTTCGGCGGCGACTACAAGGTGCTGCGCGGCGGGGCCTGGTCGGTGGGGCCCTCGATACTGCGGCCGAGCTTCCGCAACTGGGACCACCCGCAGCGCCGCCAGGTGTTCAGCGGGGTGCGGCTGGCCTGGGATGCGTAGGCACCGTGTGTAGGCACATCGCGTACCTGGGCCGACCGCGCACGCTGGCCTCGCTGGTGCTGGAGCCGCCGTCCTCGCTGCTCGTGCAGTCCTACGCACCCCGGCGGCAGCGGCACGGCACGGTCAACGCCGACGGCTGGGGCGTGGGCTGGTGGGGCCCCGACCGCGCCGAGCCCGCCCGCTGGCGTGCGGCCACCCCGCTGTGGGGCTCGGCGTCCTTCGCCTCGGTGGCACCGGCGGTGGCGTCGTCCTGCATCCTGGCCGCCGTCCGCTCGGCGACCGTCGGCATGCCGATCGACGAGTCGGCCGCGGCGCCGTTCACCGACGGCCGCTGGCTGCTCTCGCACAACGGCCGGGTCGACCGCGCCGTGCTGCCGCCCGCGCCGGGTGCGGAGTCGGTCTGCGACAGCGCGCAGCTCGCCGCGGTGGTGTTCGCCCGCGGCGTCGACGCGCTCGGCGACGTCGTCGTCCAGGTCGGGACGGCGGACCCCGCGGCCCGGCTGAACCTGCTGGCCACCGACGGCACCCGGCTGCTGGCCACCACCTGGGGCGACACGCTCTCAGTGCTCGAGCTCGACGAGGGCACCGTGCTGGCCAGCGAGCCCTACGACGACGACCCCCGCTGGACCGACGTCCCCGACCGGCACCTCGTCACGGTCACCCCCGACGGCACCGCCCTGGAGGCACTGCAGTGAGCTTCACCCTGACCGACCACCTCGGCCCCGTCGACGCCGGCGCCGCGCTGCGCGCCGACGTCCGGGCCGGCCTGACCGCCACGCCCAAGACGCTGCCGCCCACCTGGTTCTACGACGCCCGCGGCAGCGAGCTGTTCGACGAGATCACCCGGTTGCCCGAGTACTACCCGACGCGGGCCGAGCGGGCCATCCTGGTCGAGCACGCCGACGAGGTGGCCGTGCTCTCGGGAGCCGACACCCTGGTCGAGCTGGGCAGCGGGACGTCGGAGAAGACCCAGCTGCTGCTGGAGTCGCTGACCACGGCCGGCACCCTGCGCCGGTTCGTGCCCTTCGACGTCGACGCGTCGGTGCTGCGGTACGCCGGGCAGGTCATCGGCGAGCGGTTCCCCGACCTGGCCGTGGACGCCGCGGTCGGCGACTTCACCCAGCACCTGGGCAAGCTGCCCCGCGAGGGCACCCGGCTGGTGGCCTTCCTGGGCTCGACCATCGGCAACTTCGAGCCCGCCGCGCGGGCATCCTTCCTCGCCGACGTCGGCGCGATGCTCGACCCCGGCGACTGGTTCCTGCTGGGCACCGATCTGGTCAAGGACACCGGCCGGCTGGTCGCCGCCTACGACGACGCCGCGGGGGTCACCGCGGCCTTCAACAAGAACGTCCTGGCGGTGGTCGACCGGGAGCTCGACGCCGACGCCGACCTCGACGCCTTCGAGCACGTGGCGGTGTGGGACGCCGAGCACTCGTGGATCGAGATGCGCCTGCGCTCGACCCGGGACCAGGTGGTGCACGTCGGCGCGCTGGACCTCGACGTCCCGTTCGCCGCCGGCGAGGACCTGCGCACGGAGGTGTCCACGAAGTTCACCGTCGAGGGAGTGGCCGCCGAGCTGGCGGCGGCCGGGCTGCGGGTCGCCGAGTGCTGGACCGACCCGGACGGCGACTTCGCGCTGACCCTGGCCACACCCGTCTGAGGATTCTCCCGGGATCGTGCATCCGGGTGGGGGGTCGGGCCGGAAGAGGGGGTGAGAGCACCGCACACCCCCCACGGAAGGACCGACCATGACCCCCCTCCGCAGGACCCTCGCCACCGGCGCCACCGGCGCGCTCGCCCTCGGCGCCGTGGCCTTCGCCGCCACCCCCGCCGCGGCCGCGGACACCGCCACCGTCTCCGTACTGCACGCCGTCCCCGGGGTGCCGGTCGACGTCTACGCCAACGGCGAGGAGCTGATCCCCGACTTCCAGCCGGGCACGCTCACCGACCCGCTCCAGCTGCCCGCCGGCGAGTACGACCTCGCGATCTACCCGGCCGGGTCCGACCCGGCGACCACCCAGCCGGCCGCGAAGGCCGACGACGTCGCCGTCCCCGCCGGGGCGAACGCCACCGTCGCCGCGCACCTGACCCCCGAGGGCACCCCGGTCCTGACGCCCTACGTCAACGACACCTCCGCGGTGCCGGCCGGCCAGGCGCGGGTGACCGTGCGGCACACCGCGGCCGCCCCCGCCGTCGACGTCCGGGCGAACGGGGCGGTCATCGCATCGAACCTGACCAACCCGGGCGAGGCGTCCCTGGAGACCGCGCCGGGCACCGTGTCCGCCGACGTCGTGCTCGCCGGCACCGACACCGTGGCCATCGGCCCGGCCGACCTGACGCTGGCAGAGGGCACGTCCACCGTCGTCTACGCGTGGGGCTCGGCCGACGCCGGGTACCAGCTCGCCGTCCAGACCATCGAGGGCACGCACTCGAGCCCGTCCGGCGTCCCCGGCGGCTCGGCCGGCCTCGTCGACCCCGGCCTGCCGCTGCCGGTCGTCGGCGCCACCGTGCTCGGCATGGTCGTCCTCGGTCTCGGCGCCCGGCGGCTGACCGCCGAGCGCCGCTGACGCGGCGACCACCCATGCGCTCCAGGGTCCGCCTCCCCGTCGTCCTCGTCGTGCTGGGCGTGCTGCTCGTGGTCGGCGTGCCGACCGCCTGGCTGCTCACCCGGCCGGGGACGTCGGAGGGCCCCCCGGTCGCCGAGGTGGTCGCCAGCACCCCGGCCCCGGCGGCGCCGTCCGCCGGGGCCGGGTCCTCCGGGTCCTCCGGGTCCCTGCCCCCGGTGACCACCCGCCCGGCCACGCCGGAACCGGCCGTCGCCCTGCCGGACCCGGTGCGCCTGACCGTGCCCGCGCTCGGCATCGACGCACCCGTCGACGCGGTCGGCGTCGAGCCGGACGGGAACATGACCATCCCCGAGGACGTGTCCCGGGTCGGCTGGTACCGGTTCGGGCCCGCCCCCGGCGCGGTCGAGGGCTCGGCCGTGCTGGCCGGCCACGTCGACGACGTCGAGCAGGGCCTCGGCGCCCTGTCCCCGCTGTCCCGGGCCTCGGTCGGCGACCAGGTGCAGGTCGCCGACGCCGCCGGCGGCACCACCACGTGGCAGGTCGTGGCCCGCGAGGAGTTCAGCAAGCAGTCGGTGCCGCTGGCCGACCTGTTCGCCCGCACCGGCCCGCCCCGGCTGGTGATGATCACCTGCGGCGGCCCGTTCCTGGCCGACATCCGGTCCTACGAGGACAACGTCGTCGTGGTCGCGGAACCGGTCTGACATGCCGCTTGCGCAGGTCAGCCCTAGGGTCGATCGCGTGGTCGCCATGGACGTGCCCCCCGGGGCCGAGCAGGGCGCACCCGTCGACCCGACCGACGAGGAAGTCGGCCGCCGGTTCGCCGCCGGCGACGAGCGCGCGCTGGCGTGGGCGTACGAGCGGTGGGGTGCCCGGCTGCACGGCATGGCCGTCCGCGCCCTGGGCCCCGGCCCGGACGCCGAGGACGTCGTGCAGCAGGCCTTCGTGTCGGGCTGGACCGGCCGTGCGGGCTACCGGCCCGACGCCGGGCCGCTCCCGGCCTGGCTGACCGGGATCTGCCGGCACCGCATCGCCGACGTCTGGGCCCGTCGCGAACGCGACCGCCGGGCGGCCGAGGCGGCCGGCACCGTCACCCCGACCGCACCGGACCCCCTCGACCGCACCGTCACCGACCGGGTGCTCGTGCTCGGCGAGCTGGAACGCCTGGGGCAGCCCCAGCGCGGCATCATCGAGCTGGCGTTCTTCGCCGACCTGACGCACAGCGAGATCGCCGCCCGCACCGGCATCCCGCTGGGCACGGTCAAGAGCCACATCAGACGCACCCTGGAGCGGTTGCGCGACCGGTTGGAGGTGGACGGTGCCGCACTGCAGCCCTGAGGACCTCGCCCTCGCCGCGCTGGGTGAGCCGCTGTCCCCCGCCGACGCCGACCACATCGCCGCGTGCTCCTCCTGCACGGCCGAGGTGGCCTCGCTCGGCCGCGCCGTCGACGCCCTGGACACCTCCGGGCTGCCCGCCGACGACGGGCCCGACATCCCCGTGCCCGACCGCGTGTGGGCGGCCATCGCCGCGCAGACCGGTGTCTCCAGCGCCCCCCGGGCCGCCGCCGGCCCCGCCCTGGTCGGACTGCCCAGCCCGGCCGATGGCCCCGCTCCCTCGCAGGCGTCCGCGCCCACCCTCCGGTCCCTGCCCACCCCGGCCGAGGACGACGCCGTCGACGACGCCGTCCAGGCGGTCGACGGGACGCCCGCGGGCACCCCGGCCCCCGCCCGGCGGTCGACGACGCGACGCTGGCTGGTCGTCGGCGCGGTGGCCGCCGGTCTGCTCGTCGGGGTGGCCGTCGGCGCCGCCGTGACCAGCGGTGGGCCCTCCTCCCCCGGGCCGACCGGCCCCGACCCCGGCACCGCGGTCGCCGCCGCCCAGCTGGACCCCTTCGGCGACTGGGACAGCCGGGGCGAGGCCACCCTGCGCGACCTGGACGGCCAGCTGGACCTCACCGTGCAGCTCACCGCGCCCCCGGCCGACACCGGGGACGGCTTCTACGAGGTCTGGCTGCTCTCGGCCGACTCCGGCGCGCTGTCCCTGGGCACGCTGCAGGGCGCCTCGGGCAGCTTCGTGGTGCCCGACGGGGTCGACCTCGCCGACTACGACACCGTCGACGTCTCCCTCGAGCCCTTCGACGGCGACCCCGAGCACTCCACCGACTCGATCGCCCGCGGCACACTCGGCTGAGCACGACCGGGAGAATGGCCCGGTGACCCTCCCCCACCCCGAGCTCGGCGCCGCCTGGCGTGCTGCCCGTCCCCGCCCCGCCGGGGTGCACCTGGACTCGGCCGCGTGCAGCCGCCAGTCGACCAAGGTGCTCGACGCGGTGGCCCACCACGCGCGGCACGAGGCCGAGGTCGGCGGGTACCTGGCCGAGGAGTCGGCGGAGATGCTGCTGCAGCAGGGGCGCTCGGTGCTGGCCGGGTTGGTCGGCATGGCCGCCGCCGACGTCTCGTTCACCGAGAGCGCGTCGTCGTCGGTGCGGATCCTGCTCGACGCCTGGCGGCTGCCGGCCGGGGCACGGGTCGCCGTCCTGCCCGGCGAGTACCACGGCAACCTCGCCGGGCTCACCCACGAGGGTCTCGAGCCGCAGGTGCTGGCCGCCGACGACCTCGGGCGCGTGGACGTCGACGCGCTGGCCCGGTTGCTGCGCTCCACCCCACCGGCCGCGGTGCACCTGACCGCGGTCGCCAGCCACCGCGGCGTCGTCCAGCCGTGGGTCGAGGTGTCCCGGCTCTGCCGGGCGACCGGGGTGCCGCTGGTCGTCGACGTCGCGCAGGCGCTGGGCCAGGTCGACTGCGACATCCCGGCCGACGCGGTCTACGGCACGTCGCGCAAGTGGATGGCCGGCCCGCGCGGCGTGGGCTTCCTGGTGACCCGGCCGGCGTTCCGGGCCGGGCTCACCCCCGTGCAGGGCGACCCCGCCGACGCGCTGTCCTACGAGACGCACGACGCGCACGTCGCCGGGCGGGTCGGGTTGACCCTGGCCGTCGGCGAGCACCTGGCCGCCGGGCCGGTCGCCGTGCGCGAGCGGCTGGCCGGCATCGGGCGGGCGGTGCGCGAGCGGCTGGCCGGGGTGCCCGGGTGGCAGGTGGTGGAGCCGGTGGACGAGCCGACCGCGGCCACCACGCTGACCGGCCCGGACGTCGTCACCGCGCACGCCCGGCTGCGCGCCGAGCACGGCATCCTCACGACCCTCTGCCTGCCCGCCCGGGCGCCCGGCGAGCTGTCCGCGCCGGTGCTGCGGGTGTCCCCGCACCTCGACGTCACCGACGCCGAGCTCGACGTCCTGGCGCCGGCGCTGGCCGCCGGCTGACCGCAGGTCAGCGCGGGGTGTCGGCCACCTCGATGTCGAAGTTGGCGGTGTCGCCCTCGACCGACGTGGTGGTCATCGTGACGTCGTAGGTGCCGTCGAGGCCGTCGGCGGTCAGCGCGCAGGTGATCGTGGCGCCCTCCTCGGCGGGGAGGTCGTCCTCGCAGTCGATGTCGGGGCGCACGTCGGTGCCCAGCTGCTGCTGCAGCTGCGTCTCGGCCTGGTCCTCGACCTCGTCGGAGTCCACCGACCCGGCCCCGCAGGCAGCCAGCGAGACCAGGAACGGCAGGCCCAGCAGGGCGGCGGTGGTGCGGGTGCGGACGGTCATCGGGTCTCCTCGGCCGGGCGCACCTGGGGGTTCCCTGTGCGTCGTCCAGAACCTAGGCGGCGCCGTCCGGTTCCGCACGACCACCACGGAAGGCCCGCTCCAGCTGCGCCCGACCCGCGTCGGTGGGCCGCCCCCACAGCCGCAGCCGCGCCATGCCGCCGTCGGGGAACACGTGCAGCCGCACCGCGACCACCCCGGGCACCGCGCCGAGCACGAAGCGGTGCCGGGTGTCGGGCTGCAGGGGCGTGCGGGGCAGCAGGTCGACCTCGGCGCCGTCGGCCGTGCGGCCGGTGAGGGCGGCGGCGCCGGGGGCGTTGCCCAGGAACCACGAGGTGTCGAGCTCGGCGAGGGTGACGACACCCTCGCAGGCCAGCTGGACGTCGACCCAGTCGTTGCCCTCGCCGCGGCGGCGGGCGTTCTCCCAGCCCCCGCCCATGTTCGCGGCGTCACCCCGGCCCAGCAGCTGGTGCGGGCTGCCGTAGAAGGCGTTGCTGACCGCGGTCACCCGCCCGCCGTTCTCCAGCGCTGCCAGGTCGAAGGGCCCGGCGTCGAGGAACCGGGGATCGGGGACGGCGGTGCCGTGCACCCGGAAGCGGGCCACGCCGCCGTCGGGGTGGATGGTCAACCGCACGTGGGTGACCCGCGGCCCGGGTGCGACGTCGAAGGCGTTGGCCGTGCCGCCGGCGAGGTCGACGCGGGGCAGCAGCGGCCGCCAGTCGGCCGCCACGAGCTCCTCGACCGACGGGTGGCCGTCGACCGCGACGGCCTGCACCGAGGCCTGCGGCGGGTAGTTGCCCAGGAAGAAGGCGGTGTCGACCACCACGCCGGCGACCACGCCCGGGGTGCCCAGCCGCACGATCGCCCAGTCCTCGCCCGGTTCGCGGCGGCGGCGGGTCTCCCAGCCGTCGTACTCCTTGCCCTTGTGCCCGAAGTCGGGCCGGGCGACCGCCGGCCAGGGCAGCACGAGGTTCTCCCGGGCGGCGAAGAACTCGTCGTTGGCGGCCACCACCGCCCCGCCCTGGGCGCGGTTCGCGAGGTCGGGCAGCGCGGTCCAGCCGGGTGCGGTCACGGGGCCACTCTGGCAGAGCCACCGCGGTCGAGCAGCCGTCCGCGCGGGGGGCCGCCGTCCAGCTCCTGCCCGCCCAGCCAGACGCGCCGCACGACGCCGGTGAGCTCGCGTCCGGCGTAGGGGGTCACCGGGTTGCGGTGCTCGAGCGCGCCGACGGTGGACCGGGCGTCGGGGGCGAAGGCCACCAGGTCGGCGTCCTTGCCGACGGCGATCCCGCCCTTGGTGGGGAGACCCGCCAGCGCAGCCGGCGCCGCGGACATCAGCTCCACGACCCGGGACAGCGGGACGCCGCGGGTGCGGGCGCCGGTCCACACCGCGGGGAGCGTGACCTGCAGGCCGGCGATGCCGCCCCACGCCAGCCCGAAGTCGCCGACGTCGAGCCGCTTGAGGTCGGGGGTGCAGGGCGAGTGGTCGCTGACCACCAGGTCGACCGCGCCGTCGGCCAGCGCCCGCCACAGCTCCTCGCGGTGGGCCGCCTCGCGGATCGGCGGGCAGCACTTGTAGGAGGTGTCCCCGTCGGGCACCTCGTCGGCGGCGAAGGTCAGGTAGTGCGGGCAGGTCTCCACCGTGACCCGGACGCCGTCGGCGCGGGCCCGGCGCAGCAGCGGCAGGGCGTCGGCGTCGGCGAGGTGCACGACGTGCACGCGGGCCCGGGTCACCGCGGCGGCCGCGACCAGCCGGGCGATGGCGGTCTCCTCGGCAGCCGGCGGACGCGAGGCGAGGAACCCGGCGTAGCTGCGCCCGGCCGGCTCGGGCGCGGCGGCGATGGTCTCCTCGTCCTCGCAGTGCGCGATGAGCAGGCCGTCGACGGGGGCCAGCTCGGCGAGCGCAGCCAGCAGGCCGTCGTCGTCGAGCGGGGGGAACTCGGGCACGCCGCTGTCGAGCAGGAAGCACTTGAACCCGACGACGCCGGCGTCGAGCAGCGGGCGGAGCTGGTCGGCGTTGCCCGGCACGGCCCCGCCCCAGAACGCCACGTCGACCGACACCTGGCCGAGTGCCGCGGCCCGCTTCACCGCCAGCGCGTCGACCGTCGTGGTCGGCGGCACCGAGTTCAGCGGCATGTCCACGATCGTCGTGATGCCCCCGGCCGCCGCGGCGCGGGTGGCGCTGGCGAAGCCCTCCCACTCGGTGCGGCCGGGCTCGTTGACGTGCACGTGGCTGTCGACGAGCCCGGGCAGCAGCACCTCGTCCTCGGCCAGCGTGGTGACGTCGCCGGTGACGTCGTCGAAGGCGGTGACGGCGGTGATCCGGCCGTCGGCGACGTGGACGGCGGCGGGCTGCTCACCCCCGGGCAGGACGACGCGGTGCGCGCGGACGATCACGACAGGGCCTCCTCCACCGGTGCCGGCTGCCCGAGCAGGGCCAGCCGGGCCAGGGTGGGCGTGAGCCGCTCACCCCAGGCCGTGGCCACCCAACCACGGTCCAGCGGCAGCCGGACGGCGTCGTCCCCCGTGGCACGCCCGGCGGTGCTGCCCAGGTGCACGGTGCTGGCATAGGCCTGCGGTGCCACCGGCGGCAGCCAGGCCGCCGCGCCGGGACCCAGCCCGACGGTGGTGTGCAGCAGCGGCACGCCCGCACGCTCGATGCGGGTGGTCCCGGTCCACCGACCGGGCTGCTCGCCGGAACGACCGAGCTGCACCTGCTCGGTGGCGGTGAGCTCGGCGTCCTCGGTGAGCTGGGCGTGCAGAACGGCCCGGTGGTGGGCGCCGGCGGTGACCACGGTGGGCTCGGGGCGCACGTCGAGCACGCCGGCCACCTCGGCGCGGATGCGCTGCAGGGACGGCGGGGACTCCCCCCGGGCGGGGAGCACGACGGCGGCCGCGACGGTGCGGACGATCAGCCGCGCCCCGGCCTCGACGACCAGCCGGACCTCGGCGTCGTCGCCCCCCAGCGGCCCGAAGGCGGTGGCCACGAGGTGCACCGTCGTCGGGCCCGTGCGCCGGACGGCCAGCTGCCCGCTCGCCCGGACGACCGGCAGCACCGTGCGCCCGCCCGGACCCGGACGGGCGACGACCTCCACCAGCGTCCTCATGTCCCCGTCCTCACCGAGCGGTCCTCACGCCGGAGTCCTCACGCCGGGGCCCTCACGCGTGCTGGGCCGCCCGGCTGCGCAGCTGCTGGCGCACCCACGCGGCCACCTCGGTGGCGGCCGGGTCCTCCCGCAGCGAGATCAGCAGGGTCGGCTTGCCGCCCCGCACGGCGGCCGCGTCGCGGCGCATGACGTCGAGGTCGGCGCCGACGAGCGGCGCCAGATCCGTCTTGTTCACCACCAGCAGGTCCGACGCGGTGACGCCGGGACCGCCCTTGCGGGGCACCTTGTCCCCGCCGGCGACGTCCACCACGAACACCTGGACGTCGACCAACCCGTAGCTGAACGACGCCGTCAGGTTGTCCCCGCCCGACTCGACCAGCACCAGCTCCAGGCCGGGGTGCCGCGCCTCCAGCAGCTCGACCGCGTCGAGGTTGGCGGTGATGTCGTCGCGGATGGCGGTGTGCGGGCAGCACCCGGTCTGCACGGCCTCGATGCGGTCGTCGGGCAGCACGGCGTGCCTGCGGAGGAAGTCGGCGTCCTCGGTCGTGTAGATGTCGTTGGTGACCACGGCGAGGTCGAGCTCGGCGCCCAGCGTGCGGCACAGCGCGGCCGCCAGCGCGGTCTTACCCGAGCCGACCGGACCTCCGAGGCCGACACGCAGCGGGCCGTGGCGGCGTCCTCGGGCGGCGGGGTCGTCGTAGGGGTCGACGTAGTCGTCGAGCAGGTGGTCAGGCGGCACGGTGGCTCCTCGGGGTCACGGGGGCTGGGCTCCCTGCTGTGCAGGTACCGGGGCTCGGCGTCACGGGGGTCGGCGTCACGGGGGTCGGCGTCACGAGGCGAAGTACCGGTCGCCGCGGTCGGCGTGCACCTCGGCGAGGAGGTCGAGCAGGGGGTCGGTGTCGGCGGGCAGCCAGTCGGGGTCCCGGCCGTCTCCGTCGGTCGTGCCCGTCGACACCCCGGTCGAGGTCCCGGGTGAGGTCCCGGGTGGGGTCCTGGACGAGATCCCGGTCGAGGTCGTGGAGGTGGCGGCGGCGACCCGGTCGACCTCGTCGCCGAGCCGGGCGGTGACCGTGGCGACGGTGATGGGGTCCATCGCCAGCAGCCGTTGAGCAGCGGTCGCCGGGCCGGTGACCGCCAGGTAGGCCGCCGCCCGCGCCGCGTCGTCGGGGCCGAGCCCCGCGGCCACCGCGGCGACGCCCAGGGCCAGCGGGTGGTGGGGGCGGTCGGGCAGGTCGTCCCACACCGCGGCCGGCCATGCCCGGCGACCGACCCGCACGAGCCCGCGGCCCTGTTGCCGGGACGCGCGACGCAGGGCCGGGGACGGGGTGCGGGCGTCGGTCTCGGCGTCGATCCGGGCCCAGCCCGCCCTCCGGTCGGCCGGCGCACCCCCGCCCTCGCGGGCCGCCGCGGCAGCGGCCCCGGCCGCCACGGCCCCGGAGGTGACCAGCCGACGCCGCAGGAACACCTCGAGGGACCGGGGGTCGTGGACGAGCCCGGCCACGATGGCCTGCTCGACACCGCCGGAGTGGGTGTGCCCCCCGGCGGGCAGCCTGGAGTCGGCGAGGGCGAGGAGCGCTGCGGTCACGGTCAGAAGAGGAAGTACCGCTGCGCCATCGGCAGCTCGCTGACGGGTTCGGGATCCCACACCTCGCCGTCGACCGACACGGTGAAGGTGTCGGGGTCGACCCGGATGTCGGGCAAGGCGGTGTTCTCGGGCATGTCGGCTTTGCCCAGCCGGCTGGTGTCGGTGACGGCGACCAGCCGGCGGTCGACGGCGAGCCGGTCGGGCAGACCGGCATCGAGGGCCGCCTGGGCCACGAAGTGCAGCGAGGTCTGCGCCGGCACCGTGCCGTAGGCGCCGAACATGGGCCGCGGGTACACCGGCTGCGGGGTGGGGATCGAGGCGTTGGCGTCGCCCATCTGGCCCCAGGCGATCATGCCGCCCTTCAGCACGACGTGCGGCCGGACGCCGAAGAGCTTCGGGTCCCAGAGCACCAGGTCGGCGAGCTTGCCCGGCTCGACCGAGCCCACCTCGCCGTCGATGCCGTGCGCGACGGCCGGGCAGATCGTGTACTTGGCGACGTACCGGCGGGCCCGGGCGTTGTCTGCCGGACCGTCGCCGGGCAGGGAGCCCCGCCGCCGCTTCATGACGTGCGCGGTCTGCCAGGTGCGCATGACCACTTCGCCGACCCGGCCCATGGCCTGCGCGTCGGACCCGATCATCGAGATGGCGCCGAGGTCGTGCAGCAGGTCCTCGGCGGCGATCGTGGTGGGTCGGATGCGGCTCTCGGCGAAGGCCAGGTCCTCGGGCACGGAGCTGTCGAGGTGGTGGCAGACCATGAGCATGTCGAGGTGCTCGTCGAGGGTGTTCACCGTGTGCGGCCGGGTCGGGTTCGTGCTGCTGGGCAGCACGTTCGGGTGGCCGGCGACGGTGATGATGTCGGGTGCGTGCCCGCCCCCGGCCCCCTCGGTGTGGTAGGCGTGGATGCTCCGGCCGGCGATCGCGGCCAGGGTGTCCTCGACGAACCCGGCCTCGTTCAGGGTGTCGGAGTGCAGGGCGACCGGGACGCCGTGCCGACCGGCCACGGTGAGCGCGGCGTCGATCGCGGCGGGGGTCGACCCCCAGTCCTCGTGCAGCTTGAACCCGCTGGCTCCGGCCCGCAGCTGCTCCTCGAGGGAGGCGTGCGAGACCGTGTTGCCCTTGCCGAGCAGGGCCACGTTCACCGGCCAGACGTCCATCGACTCGAGCATGCGGGCCAGGTACCAGTCGCCCGGGGTGATGGTGGTGGCCTTCGACCCCTCGGCCGGGCCGGTGCCGCCACCGATGAGCGTGGTGACACCCGACCCCAGCGCCGTGGGGACGATCTGCGGGCAGATGAAGTGCACGTGGCAGTCGATGCCGCCCGCGGTGAGGACCTTGCCGTTGCCGGCGAGCACCTCGGTCGCCGGCCCGATGACCAGCTCGGGGTGCACGCCGTCCATGGTGTCGGGGTTGCCGGCCTTGCCCAGGGCCACGATGCGGCCGTCGCGGATGCCGACGTCGGCCTTCACGACCCCCCAGTGGTCCACGACCACCGCGCCGGTGATGACGAGGTCGGGGGCGCCCTCGGCCCGGGTGGCGCGGCCCTGGCCCATGGACTCCCGGATCACCTTGCCGCCGCCGAACACCGCTTCCTCGCCGGCCAGGCCGGGGCCACCGGAACGGTCCTCGGTGACCTCGATGAGCAGGTCGGTGTCGGCGAGGCGGATGCGGTCGCCGGTCGTGGGGCCGTACAGCTGGGCGTAGCGCTCGCGGGACAGCCGGACCATCAGTCCAGGCCTCCTTCCGCAGTCAGACCAGGCACCAGACGGGCACCGGCCAGGGGCACCAGCACCACCGTCTGCTCGATCCCTGGCTCGAACCGCACGGCGGTGCCGGCGGCGATGTCGAGGCGGTGGCCGCGGGCCGCGGCGCGGTCGAACACCAGGGCGGTGTTGGTCTGCGCGAAGTGGAAGTGCGATCCCACCTGCACGGGCCGGTCGCCGCTGTTGACCACATCGAGCTCGACGCGGGGCGCACCGGGCGACGTCTCGATCCAGCCGGCTGCCGGGATCACCTCACCCGGGATCACGGGATCGGGTGGTGGACGGTCACGAGCTTGGTGCCATCGGGGAACGTCGCCTCCACCTGCACCTCCTCCAGCAGCTCGGGGACGCCGTCCATGACGTCGTCACGAGTGAGGACGGCGCGGCCGCTCTGCATGAGCTCGGTGACCAGGACGCCGTCGCGCGCCCCCTCGAGGACGTGGTCGGCGACGAGGGCGGTGGCCTCGGGCAGGTTGAGCTTCAGTCCACGCGCTCGCCGGCGACGGGCCAGCTCGGCCGCGTAGCTGAGCAGCAGACGTTCCTGCTCGTGCGGGGTGAGGTGCACACGTCCTCCGTCTCGGATCCCAGCGGACGTTAGTCCGGGGGTGTGACGGACGTGTTGCGTCGACCCGGAGCTGCACACCTGGGTGCCCTCGGCGCTTTCGGCACCCGAGCCTGGGGCGAGTTGCGTCAAGAACGCAACAAGGGGGTCACAGCGTGTGCTGTGACCCCCTTGTCGGAAAGTGTGTCCGGCGGCGTCCTACTCTCCCACCCAGTCCCCCGGGCAGTACCATCGGCGCTGAGAGGCTTAGCTTCCGGGTTCGGAATGAGACCGGGCGTTTCCCTCTCGCCATGACCGCCGTAACGCTGTGAAAGTTTCCTCCCCCGGTTCACCCGGGTCAGCGGGTGGGTGGGGGCGGTGTGAACACACGGGTGTGTTCGTGCTTTCAGAACCGCACAGTGGACGCGAGACAAGTTGGTTCAACCCGTGAGGTCGAACGATTTTTGTTTGTTGT